>LNEL01000036.1 GCA_001464935.1 Gammaproteobacteria bacterium Ga0077536 | reverse complement strand
TGAATCAGGTAGCGTGTTCGTACAAATTTCGGATGAAAACGTTCATTTGGCGCGTGTCATCTTGGATGAGATTTTCGGTCCAGCTAACTTCTGTTCGGAGATTATTTACAGAAAGACCGCTGCAGTAAGCAGCCCTGACGCGCGCGTTAACGTGCTTGCAACGGTGGCGGACGTTCTATTGTGGTATGCGAAGGACCGCAAAAGAGTGAAGTATCGCCAGCTGTATTTGCCGAAGTCTCAGCAGAGCGACGCAGCCGGCGTCTACGTGAGAGTAGAAGAGCCCGACGGAAGACGCCGCCGCATGAGCAAAGAGGAACGAGGTGGCGCCGCCGTAGATGGGCGGATCTTTCGAATCGACAATGCATTGATATCGAGCTTTCTGGCGCACGATTCACCTGCGGCCTGAATAAGCACTGGAAAACAACCCTGGCTGGCATGTCGCGACTTGGGATTTGCAAAAGAATTGAACCGTCCGGCACAACAGTAGGGTACGTAAGGTTCATTGATGACTTCCCGGCATACCCCCTAGTGAACGTGTGGCAAGACACCGGTACCGGAAGCTTTACGGACGAAAAGGTTTATGTTGTACAGACTGGAGCTAAGGCCGTTGAAAGATGCGTCCTTATGACGACAGATCCTGGCGACCTCGTACTTGATCCTACCTGCGGCTCTGGCACCACAGCCTACGTCGCCGAAAAATGGGGCCGCCGCTGGATCACCTGCGATACCTCCCGTGTCGCCGTGACGCTCGCGAAGCAGCGGCTGATGACGGCGAGCTACGACTACTTCGAACTGAAGTATCCGCACGAGGGCCTGAAGGGCGGCTTCATCTACAAGACCGTGCCACACGTGACCCTGAAGTCGATCGCGAACAACCCCGAGATTGATGCGATCCAAGCGCGCATGCACCCGGCAATAGAGGCTGCGCTGCAGGATCTGAATGCCGCCCTGATGAAGCATCCGCCCGAAGAAGCGTTCACGGTCTACGAAGGTGTGCGCAAAGGTGAGGCACTGGCCCTCGGCGCAGACGATGTCGCGCTGCTCGAGTGGGAAGTACCGTTCGACTTCCCGGCAGCCTGGGCCGCCGCCGTGCGCCCCGCATTCGATTCCTTTCATGCCGCCCGACAGGCCATGCAGCGGCAGATGGATGATTCAATCGCGGCGCATGCGGATCAGGAAACGCTCTATGACCAGCCCGCGATTGCCAAGTCCAAGCTCCGGATCGCAGGGCCGTTCACGGTCGAGGCGGTGCCCTTTCCGAGCGTGAAATCGCTGGACGAAGCGAGTGGCCCGCAGGAAGCGGACGCCAGCATCGCGCGCACCGGCGAGAGCGGTCGGCAGCACCAGTGGCGCGACGAGCTACTGAAAACCGGCATCCGTGGCAAGGGCGGCCAGATGCTGAAGTTCGCGGACTTGGAGGCGCTGCCGACGGACGTGAACCTGCGCAACCTGCATGCGAGCGGTCACCTCGATAGCGGCGAGCGCGTGGTCGTTAGCTTTGGGCCGGAGCATGCGGCGCTCGAACAGCGCCAGGTGGCGAACGCCCTGAACGAGGCCGGCAGCCTCTTTCCATTACCGAAGATGATCGTGTTCTGCGCCTTCACTTTCGATCCCGAAGCCGCCAAGGACATCGACGGCATCAGGGGTATCACGGCGCTCAAGGCGCAGATGAACACCGATCTCCTGACCGAGGACCTCAAGAAGGCCCGCGCCAGCAACCAGAGCTTCTGGCTGATGGGACAGCCGGAAGTCGAGATTCGCCGGCGTAAGGACGGGCAGTACGAAGTCGAGGTGCATGGCTTCGACTACTTCGACACGGTCAAGGGCGAGCTCGTCTCCGGCGGCAAGAGCAAGATCGCGATGTGGTCGCTGGACACGGATTACGACGAGCGCAGCCTCTTCCCCCGCCAGGTGTTCTTCCCGATGGCGGGCAAGGGCGAGGGCTGGGAAAAGCTCAAGAAGGATATTCGTGCCGAACTTGACGAAGCGCTGCTCTCCGCGTTCCACGGCAGCGTGAGCCTGCCCTTCGAGGCCGGCGAGAACCGCAAGATTGCCGTCAAAATCGTCGACGACCGCGGCATCGAGTCACTGAAGGTAATGGCTCTCGACTGAAGCGCCTGCGATGACGAAACCTGCCTCTCTCATCATCAGCTCGCCGTTCGAGCCGCCGACGCATCACTGGCGTCGCACCGCCGACAACCGGCTCGATCTGATCGACGGACGGCGCCCGGCCGGCTATGAAGTCTTCGACACGCGCAACAACACGGTGCGCGGTGTCGAACTCGAACTGGTGAACCGCATCCGCGGACGGGTGAACGAATGGCGAGCGGCCGATTACCCTGGCGTGACGGCGGTGACGCGGCAGCTGCTGGCCCACTGGGCCGATCCGGAAGCGAACCGGCAGGCGTTCTATTTCTGTCAGCTGGAGGCCATCGAAACCCTAATCTGGCACGTCGAGGCGCCGCAGGAATTCAAACAGGGAATTGCCGTTCCCGGTGACGGCGGGCCGTGGCCGCGGCTGTGCAACAAAATGGCGACCGGCAGCGGCAAGACCACCGTGATGGCCATGATCATCACCTGGCAGGTGCTGAACGCGCTGACCTATACGAAGCGCAACCGGGATTTCTCGCGTGCCGTGTTCATCGTCGCACCCGGCCTCACGGTGCGCGAGCGCCTGCAGGTGCTCTTGCCCGGTCACCCGGAAAACTACTACGACCTGTTTGCGCTTTGCCCCAACGAGGCGATGCGGCAGAAGCTCAATCAGGCGGAGATCTTGATCGAGAACTGGCACAGCCTGATGCCCATGAAAGTGCAGGAGCGCTCGGTCGTCAAAAAGGGCGCCGAGAGCGACGAGGCCTATGTGCGACGCGTGCTCGGGCGGCTGGCGGGCTACAAAGATCTCGTCGTCATCAACGACGAAGCGCACCACGCCTATCGCAAACCTGCAGAGCTCAAGGTCAGCCGCAAGCAGGCAGAAGATCTCGGCATCGACCTCGATGAGGCAACGCGCTGGATAGAAGGGCTGGACCGCATCCACAAGCAGCGACGGATTGGCCGCTGCTTCGATCTGTCGGCGACGCCTTTCGCCCCCAGCGGCAAGACGAGCACCGAATCCGCGCTGTTCGAGTGGGTGGTGTCGGACTTTGGGCTGAACGACGCCATCGAGGCGGGCCTCGTCAAAACACCGCGGGTGGTCATTCGCGACGGCGCGCTGCCAGATGCGCAGACGTTCCGCCCGAAGCTGTATCACCTGTATCGCGACCCCGAGGTGCAGGAGGATCTGGTCCGGCGCGGCGCCGAGCCGCACGAAGCCTTGCCCCAACTTGTACAGAACGGTTACACCCTGTTGGGCGCCGACTGGCGTGAAACGCTGCTCGCGTGGCAGCAGGCAGGCCACCTGTCGCCGCCGGTGATGCTGACGGTCTGCAACAAGACCGAGACTGCGGCTCGTGTCGAACACTACTTCCGGCAGGGCGATGCCCACTGGCCCGAGTTCAAGGCGCCGACCCGCACGCTGCGTGTAGATTCGAAAGTATTGGAGAAGGCCGAAAGCGGCGAGACGGCGAGCGCTGATAAGGCCTACGAGGACGTGCTGAGGGCCATCGTCGATGCCGCGCGAATTCCAGCGGCATTCAAAGAGCAGCTGCTCGAACTGAAAAAAGAAGAACTGCTGCGCGCCATCATCGACAACGTCGGTAAGCGCGGGACGGCAGGGCAGGATCTGCAGAACGTCATTTCGGTAGCGATGTTGTCGGAGGGCTGGGACGCAAAGAACGTGACGCACATCATGGGGCTGCGTGCGTTCACCAGCCAGTTGCTGTGCGAGCAAGTCATCGGGCGAGGTTTGCGCCGCGTGTCGTATGACACCGAGCCGGTGGTGTGTCCGGACGGGCGGACCCGCGAGCTTTTTCGTCCGGAGTTCGTCAACGTCTTCGGCGTACCACTATCGATTTTCCAGGACGACACTGGTCCCAACGAGCCGCCACCGCCGCCGAAGGCGAGCATTCAGATCGAAGCCCTGGCAAACCGCGCCGATCGGGAAATCAGCTGGCCCAACGTGCTGCGCGTGGATGTGGTGGTGCGGCCCGAACTGACGATGGATTGGGCAAGACTACCGTCGCTGAAAATTGACCCGGCGCTGGTGCCCGTTACCGCGGATCTCGCGCCGGCGCTGGGCCACGCGGCCGATATGTCGAAGGCGGTCTCGATCGATCTCGAAGCCTTGCCCGAAGAATTCCGGCTCCAGCGCCTGCTCTTTCTCGCCGCGCGCAAGGCGCTGGCGACGATGGAGCATGGATTCTCCGGTGGCCGCGAACTGCTGATTCAGCAGCTGGTGCGGCTGGTCGAGCAGTTCTTTCATTCGCCGGCCCTGGACATCCCGTCCCTGTTTCATCAGGAAACGCTGCGCAAGCGCATTCTCGTTGCACTGTCCATCGATGCGGTGGTTCAGCACGTCGTGGCGCATGTTCAACAGCAGAACGGCGCCCGCTTCGAGCCGGTGTTCGATCCGGAGTTTCCTATCGGCACGACGCGCCTGATGCGCACCTGGTATTCGACTCGACCTTGCCTCGTGACCACCAAGTCACAGATCAGCCATGCAGTAGTCGACGGCACCTGGGAGTACTACACAGCGGCCCTGCTGGAGAAGCGCAACGACGTAGCGGCTTATGCCAAGAACGACCATCTCGGTTTCCACGTCTACTACCTCTGGCGCGGCAGCAAGCGCAAGTACGTGCCCGACTTTCTAATTCGGCTTGCGAACGGCAAACACCTCGTACTCGAAATCAAAGGCGAGGACTCCGACCAGAACCGCAACAAGCGCATGGCGCTCAACAGCTGGGTCCGCGCCGTTAATGAGCGCGGTGGGTTCGGCACTTGGTGCTGGGACGTGGTGAAGGGCGAGCCCTCGAAAGTCGATGATGTTATTGCTCATCATTCGGTGAGCGCAGTGCATTCGGGGCCGATGGGTGAGACGACCGCCGAGCGGGCCAGTGTGCCGTGACGCGAAGGGGCCTGGACTTTGCCGTCATGCGGCCCGTCGTACCGGACATAGAACTGTGAGCGCTTCGCAATGCTCGAAAGTCTAGTTGCTACACACTTTATTCGCTGTATGACCAAAGGCCGAACTACGCCGGTTCTTCTGGAGTGTGATGATGCTGGTGGTGAGTCCGTCGAAGTCATCGCCAAGTTTTCCGGCCCACAACTGTCTCTCGCGGGCCTCGCTAGAGAGGCCCTGTGCGCGATGCTCGCTGCAGATCTTGGCCTGCCAGTACCAGCATGTTTCTGCGTCGAACTGCATCTGGATTTCCTCGCGGCCGTGGCGGTTGCGTACCCGACGGAGGCGGCAATGCTGGGTGCCGCAGTGCCAGTCGGTTTTGGCTCCGCCAAACTGCCGACCCAATTTGCGGCGTGGATGCCGGGTCGCAGCATTCCCGAACCTATGCAGCAGACAGCGGCACAAATCTATGCATTCGACCTCCTGGTTCAGAACTCGGACCGTCGCCCGGAAAATCCGAATCTGCAGTGGAGAGATCACGAATTCGCAATTTTCGACCACGAAATGGCACTGGTGACCGAGGGAGTGCTTTTCTGGCAACCACCCTGGATATCAGGTGCGTTGGCAACCCAGCGAGCGCCCCAAGGACACGTCCTCTGGCCGGGCCTGCGTGGTAGCCACCCGGATTACTCGCAACTGGTCGACGCCTGGGAGTCCATTGATGACACCAGGTTGAGCGCTTATCGGACAGCCCTCCCGGATGCATGGTTTCCGACTACCGAGGAGGCACGTACTGTCGATATAGCACTAGGGTTCCTGCGCGACCTGCGCGACAATCTGCGTCCCGCCGTGCAGGAGATCATGAGGACACTCGCATGAGCAACAAGACTCCTTACACGTACACCGTCCTGCGCTATGTACACGACATCGCCAGCGGTGAGTTCCTGAATGTTGGTGTCGCAATACTGGCGCCAGAGCGGCGTTACGTCGTTGCGCGTTGCCAGACCAGGCTGCAACGGTTGAAGAGCGTGTTTCCAACCCTCGATAGCGATTCGCTTCGTGCTGCGATGCGTCACGTCAACCAGGAGTTTGTGCAGTTCCAGCAGGAACTTAGCAGCGAGTTTCAGTTTCGAGCGGCAGCCAAGAGCGTGATGCACTACGCCCATTCCGTACTTGGGGCCGACGACAGTTCACTCCAGTGGGCACCGATGGGATCGGGACTGACAGAGAACCCTGCCAAGACGCTCGAACACCTGTTCCAGCGCTTCGTCCCCAGCAAGGACCGTTCCGCAGACGCGCCTCAGCGACGCCAAGATGCAGATGTATGGCGCCATTTCAGCCACGAATTGCAACAGCGGCAGGTGCTGAAATACTTGGGACCGAAAACCATCACCGTGCGAGATGACGAGTTGGCGTTCGAACACGCCTGGAAGAACGGCGTGTGGCACTGTCTTGCGCCGGTCTCCTTCGATTTAGCCTCGTCCGAATCGATTCGGGAGAAAGCCCATCGCTGGTTGGGTCAGCTCACTAGCGTTGCGTCGGCACAGGAGCGCTTCAAACTCTATTTTCTCGTGGGCAGCCCGTCTCAGGATGACCTGATGCCTGCGTTCGAGGCCGCTCTAAGTATCTTGAATAAGGCACCGGTGGAACGCGAGGTTTACACAGAAGCGGCTGCGCACGAGCTCTCCGTGAGATTGGCCACAGAAGTTGAAGTTCATCTGCGGCATGCGCCCGACGGCTGAGTCTGCTCGTGGGGACTACCCCCTTCGCCGCTTGGCAGACGTTCTGGGCTTGCCGGCCGCGGACTTCCGGTCTGAAAAGATGGTGAGCCTTGTAGGACTTGAACCTACGAACATCGGACTATCAATCCGATGTGCTTTAGCGGTATCTAGCTGAAGGATAATGCACAATTCGTCTATTGGCAGGTCGGAGGGGGAGTCACGGGGGAAACCGGTGCCGATTACGTGCTTGGAAGGCGAGATTCGGGGTGAGCGGCGCTCTTCGAGGACCAATTCCCCCGCTGTTCCCCCAAAAACGTTCCCCCGGGGAGCCCGGGAGGCATATATTCAATCGTAACTTCTTGAAAAGAATGGTGCGCCGTGTAGGACTTGAACCTACGACCCTCGGATTAAAAGTCCGGTGCTCTACCAACTGAGCTAACGGCGCATCGCGGGAGGCTGCGGACCGGAGACGCCGCAGGGCGGGCAGGTTCGTAGCGAGCGGCGGATGATAGCGAATCCGCCCGGTCAGACCAAGCCGAGCCGGCCACCTCGCCGGCACGCAGCACGCCCGCCGTCGTGGCGGGCGATGCATTTTCTCCCGTCGCGGGCATCAGTCAGTGCCGCTCAGCGCGTATTCAATTTTGATCGCCATCGCGGCACCGGCGACCGTCGCGAGGGTGGCGAGCAGCGAGCCCAGGGCCAGCGTCGACAAGCCGGTGATGCCCTGGCCGACCGTGCAGCCGAGTGCGGTCACGCCGCCGAGGCCCAGCAACGTGCCGCCGGCCAGGCAGCGGCTCCAGTCACCTGCCCCGCGCGGCCGCTCGACACGCCAGCGATGTCCTCGCCAGTGCCACAGCGCGCTGCCGAGCGCGAGCCCGCTCGCGCCGCACAGGCCGAAAGTCACGGCGCCGCGCCCGCGCAGGCAGGCGAGGAGATCGGCGAGCGGCGCGATGAAGGTATAGCTCTGCGTGCCGACACCGCGCGGCATCGCGGCCAGAAAAGCCATGTCCTCCTGCCAGCCGCGGCCCGGCATCCCGCCCGTCAACCACCAGCCGACGACGACCAGCCCGCCGAGACCGAGGCCAGCGGCCCATTCGGCCCCGCGGAGCCGGTCGGTGGCGCGGCCGCGTGCGAGCAGCAGCAGGGCCGCGCCGACGAAGATGCCGACCGCGTGTCCGGCGAGCGGCGATCCGGACCACCCGGCGAACAAGGTTCCGAGCCGCTGATCGGCGAAGCCCCAGCGCTCTAGCGCCAGGGTGCCCGGGGCCAGCCACGGGGCGACGAACTGCGGGTAGCCGCCGGCGTCGACCAGCCACGCGGCCGTCACCGCCGCCGCAGCAAGGATCAGCACCGCCTTGAGGCTGCCGCCGCCGGCGCGCAGCAGCTGGCGGCTGGCGCAGCCGGACGCGAGATGCATGCCCAGCCCGAACATCAATCCTCCAACGATATAACGCATCGGGGTGAAGTGGGGACTTGCATAGGGCACCAGGGTGTCGGTCAGATCAACGCCCGCCCAGCCCGCCAGCCCTTGCGTGCCGAGCACGCCTGCGCCAGCCGCTGCCAACCACATCCGCGCGCGGTGGGTGTCCCGCAACAGCAGCCAGTCGCTGACCGCGCCGAGGCTGCAGTAGCGGGTGCCGGCCAGCAGCGCGCCGAGCGGCACGGCGGCGGCGAACGCGCCACCGAGCACCAGCCAGACTGACATCTGCGACCACAGGGGCGGGTTTTCGGGCATAGGGGTCAACCGGAGCGATGATTCCGGCATCATAGCGCCTGCCTTGAAAAGGCCACGCGCGCCCGCATGTTCCGCAGGGTTCGCAGCCGGGTCGCCGCTTGCGCCCCGCGCGACGCACAGTTCACGACCAGAAGCATCACGAGGAAGCCGGATTTCCATGCCTACTTATTCATATCTCTGCAGCGACTGCGGCCATCGCTTCGATACGGTTCAACGGATGTCGGAAGATCCCTTGCAGGACTGCCCGGCGTGCCAGAAGCCGGCGCTCGTGCGCCAGGTGTCGGCGGTCGGTTTCGCCCTGAAGGGTTCTGGCTGGTACGTCACGGATTTTCGCGACAAGGGCAAGCCCGCCGCGAAAACCGGCGAGACGACGAGCGTGGCCAAGCCCGACGTGGCCGAGACCAAGCCGGCCGAAACCAAGCCTGCCGACAGCGGCACGAAGGCCGCTGCGAGCGGCGACTGAGCGGACTAAATCGCGCTCAATTCAATGGCCTGCGGCGTTGCAGCACCAAGCTGCAACGCTTATCATCACCAGTCACCCGCGAGGCACGCGCGAATCACGCGCAGCATCCCCGCTGCCCTCTCATATAAAGAACGAATATCCCGATGCGTACTCACTACTGCGGCGACGTCAACGAGCAACTGGTCGGTGAGACCGTCACCGTCTGCGGCTGGGTGCACCATCGCCGCGACCATGGCGGCGTGATCTTCATCGACCTGCGCGATCGCGCGGGCGTGCTGCAGATTGTGATCGACCCCGACACGCCGGCCGCGTTCGCCCTCGCCGAGCGCGTGCGCAGCGAGTTCGTGCTGAAGGCCCGCGCCCGCGTGCGGCGCCGGCCGGAGGGCACCGTGAACCCGAACCTGCCGACCGGGCAGGTCGAGGCACTGGTGCAGGACATCGAAATCCTCAACACCGCGCAGACGCCTCCGTTCCAGCTCGACGATCCGAACGTGCAGGAAGAGACGCGCCTGCGTTATCGCTATATCGATCTGCGCACGACCCGCATGCAGCAGAACCTGATGCTGCGCGCGAAAGTCGCGCGTTTCTTCCGGCGTTTTCTCGACGAACAGGGCTTTCTCGACATCGAAACGCCGGTGCTGACGAAGGCCACACCCGAAGGCGCGCGCGACTATCTCGTGCCGAGCCGCACGCATCCCGGCCGCTTCTTCGCACTGCCGCAGTCACCGCAGCTGTTCAAGCAGCTGCTGATGATGTCGGGCTTCGATCGCTACTACCAGATCGTGCGCTGCTTCCGCGACGAGGATCTGCGCGCCGATCGCCAGCCCGAATTCACGCAGCTCGACATCGAGATGTCGTTCATCGACGAAGTGGCGGTCACCGGCCTGATGGAGCAGATGATCCGCCTGCTGTTCCGCGAAGTGATGAACGTCGAACTGCCGGACCCGTTCCCGCGCATCACCTATGCGGAGGCGATGAACCGCTACGGCAGCGATCGCCCGGACCTGCGCAATCCGCTCGAACTCGTCGAGTTGAAGGACGTCATGCAGGGCGTGGAATTCAAGGTGTTCGCCGCGGCGGCCACCAACCCCGCCGGCCGCATCGCCGCGCTGCGCGCGCCGGGCGGCAATGCGCTGTCGCGCAAGCAGATCGACGACTACACGGACTACGTCGCGATCTACGGCGCCAAGGGTCTGGCCTATATCAAGGTCAACGACAAGGCCGCGGGCCGCGATGGCCTGCAGTCGCCGATCCTGAAATTCCTGCCGGACAGCGTGATCGAGGCGATTCTCACGCGCACGGGCGCGGAGACCGGCGACGTCGTGTTCTTCGGGGCCGATGACGCCAGGGTCGTCAACGCCGCACTCGGCGCGCTTCGCGACAAGGTCGCGGCCGATCTGAATCTCGTCGCCGACGCCTGGCGCCCACTGTGGGTCGTCGACTTCCCGATGTTCGACTGGGATGCCGACAGCAAGCGCTGGCAGGCCCTGCATCATCCGTTCACCGCGCCGCATGCCGATGCGGCGAGCGTCGCCGCCGCGCCGGGCGAAGCGCTGTCGCGCGCCTATGACATGGTGCTCAATGGCAGCGAGATCGGTGGCGGTTCGATCCGTATCCACCAGCAGGATCTGCAGGCGCAGGTCTTCACGCTGCTCGGCATCGGCGACGAGGAAGCGCGCGAAAAGTTCGGTTTCCTGCTCGACGCGCTTCAGTGCGGCTGTCCGCCGCACGGCGGCATCGCGTTCGGCCTCGACCGGCTCGTGATGCTGATGACCGGCGAGCGCTCGATCCGCGAAGTGATCGCGTTCCCGAAGACGCAGACCGCGAGCTGTCCGCTGACCTCGGCGCCTACTGCCGTCGGCGAACTGCAGTTGCGCGAACTCGGCATCCGCCTGCGACGTTCCGAGACGCCGCCGACGGGGCCGGCCTGACCGGGTCGTTCACACGGAGGCGGATACCCATGCCGCAACTGCATCGATGAATCCTGATCACATCGTCGGCACCGCCCAGATGCCGCTGGCGCCGTTCGCCGTCCCGCCGACGGTGGTCGAACAGCTCGAGCCGGCCGAGCGCGACGCGCTGCGCGCGGAAATCCGCACGCTGCTCGTGCGCGAGGACGCCGTGCTCGTCGCGCACTACTACACCGATCCCGAACTGCAGTCGCTCGCCGAGGAAACCGGCGGCTACGTGTCGGATTCGCTCGACATGGCGCGTTTCGGCCACGAACACGCGGCGAGCACCCTGGTCGTGGCCGGTGTGCGCTTCATGGGCGAGACGGCGAAGATTCTCAATCCCGAGAAGCGCGTGCTGATGCCGGAACTGAAGGCTGAGTGTTCGCTGGATCTCGGCTGCCAGCCGGAGGCTTTCAACGCCTACTGCGACGCGCATCCGGATCGCACCGTCGTCGTCTATGCGAACACCAGCGCCGCCGTGAAGGCGCGCGCCGACTGGATGGTGACGTCCGGCAGCGCACTCGATGTCGTCAGCCATCTGCACGCGCAGGGCCAGAAAATCCTGTGGGCGCCGGACAAGTATCTCGGCGATTACATCCGCGCGAACACCGGGGCCGACATGCTGCTGTGGAACGGTGCGTGCATCGTGCACGAGGAGTTCAAGGGCCGCGAACTCGCCGAGCTGCGCCAGCAGTATCCGGATGCCAAGGTGCTGGTGCACCCGGAATCGCCGCCGTCGGTGATTGCACTCGCGGACTTCGTCGGTTCGACCACCGGGCTCATCAAGGCCGTGAAGACCATGCCGGCGCAGCGCTTCATCGTCGCGACCGATCGCGGCATCTTCTACAAGATGCAGCAGGCGGCGCCGGACAAGATCCTGATCGAGGCGCCGACCGCCGGCAACAGTGCGACCTGCCGCAGCTGCGCGCACTGTCCGTGGATGGCGATGAACGGCCTGCGCAAGCTCGCCGCGGCGCTGCGCACGGGCGCGAACGAAGTGCTGGTGCCGGCCGACATCAGCGCGCGTGCGGTGATACCGATCAAGCGCCTGCTCGAGTTCTCGGCACAGCGACAGCGGGTGGTGTACGGCAACAATGACGCCTGAGTGCGGCTGAGCGGATCGCAGGCAGGTGACGCTCATCCTCGGCATCGACCCCGGCTCGCGCATCACCGGCTATGGCCTCGTTGAAATGGAAAAGAACCGCAGCCGCCACGTCGCGAGCGGCTGCGTGACGATGGGCGAGCTGCCGTTCGATGCCCGCCTGCGCGCGATTTTCGTCGGCCTCACCGATGTCATCCGCGAACACCGGCCGGACGAAGTCGCCATCGAGAAAGTGTTCATGAACCGCAACGCAGATTCCGCGCTGAAGCTGGGGCAGGCCCGGGGAGCGGCGATCTGTGCCGCGGCGATGTGCGATCTGCCCGTGCACGAGTATTCGCCGAACGAGATCAAGCTCGCCGTGGTCGGTCGCGGCCATGCGGCAAAGGAACAGGTGCAGCACATGATCAAGGCGATGCTCGCGCTGCCGGTGGCGCCGACCGCCGACGCGGCCGACGCGCTGGCCGTCGCGCTGTGTCACGGCCACACCCGGCAGGGGCTCGCGGCCGTGGTCGGTGCGCGCCGTGGCCGCGCGGGGCGCTACCTGTGATCGGGCGCATCCGCGGCGTCCTCATCGAGAAGCAGCCGCCGCGCGTGCTCGTCGACTGCCATGGCGTCGGCTACGAGATCGACGCGCCGATGTCGACAATCTGGGCGCTGCCCGAACTGCACCAGGAAGTGATCCTGCACACCCAGCTCGTGGTGCGCGAGGACGCGCAGAACCTCTATGGCTTCCTGACGCTCGCCGAACGGGCGCTGTTCCAGGGGCTGCTGAAAGTCAGTGGCATCGGGGCGCGGATGGCGCTTGCCGTGCTGTCGGGGATGCAGGTCGACGAATTCGTCGCCTGCGTCCAGCGCAACGACGCGACGCGCCTGACGACGCTCCCCGGCATCGGCAAGAAGACCGCCGAGCGCCTGATCGTGGAGATGCGCGACCGCGTGACGGATTTCTCCGACGTGCCCGTCGCGGCCGGTCCGGCGCGCGCGCCGACGCCGGGCGATGCGCTCGCCGACGCGATGAGCGGCCTGATTGCGCTCGGCTACAAGCCGCAGGAAGCGAGCAAGCTGGTGCACGGACTCGACACCGACGGCAAGAGCAGCGAAGCGATCATCCGCGAAGTGCTGCGCGGCCTGGCCCGGAGCTGACGACGTGCACGCAGTTAACCCCGGGTTCAGTGTTCGTCCGTTAAACTGGATGACAACAGTTCAACATGCCTGACGAACGCCTCATTTCAGCCTCCTCCAGCACCGAAGACGCCGTGCTGGACGGTGCCATTCGCCCGCGGAAACTCGCCGACTACATCGGCCAGCCGGTCGTGCACGAGCAGATGGAAATCTTCATCGGCGCCGCGCGCAAACGCGCCGAGGCGCTCGATCACGTGCTGATCTTCGGCCCGCCTGGCCTCGGCAAGACCACGCTCGCGCACATCATCGCGAACGAAATGCAGGTCAACCTGCGCCAGACCTCAGGTCCCGTGCTCGAGCGGCCGGGCGACCTCGCCGCGCTGCTGACGAACCTCGAGCCGCGCGACGTGCTGTTCATCGACGAAATCCATCGCCTGAGCCCCGTCGTCGAGGAAATCCTCTACCCCGCGATGGAAGATTTCCAGCTCGACATCATGATCGGCGAAGGCCCGGCGGCGCGCGCGCTGAAGCTCGACCTGCCGCCGTTCACGCTGGTCGGCGCGACGACGCGCGCGGGCCTCCTGACCTCGCCGCTGCGCGATCGATTCGGGATCGTGCAACGCCTGGAGTTCTATTCGATCGACGATCTCGCGAGCATCGTGCGCCGCGCGGGCCAGATTCTGAACGTAGCCATCGACGCCGACGGCGCGCGCGAGATCGCGAGCCGCGCGCGTGGCACGCCGCGCATCGCGAACCGCCTGCTGCGCCGGGCGCGCGACTATGCCGAGTTCCGCGCGCAGGGCGTGCTGACCGGCGAGGTCGCGTCGCGCGCGCTCGACCTGCTGAGCGTGGACTCGAACGGCTTCGACACGATGGACCGCCGGCTGCTGCTGACGATCATGCAGAAGTTCGACGGGGGGCCGGTCGGGGTCGACAGCCTGGCCGCGGCGATCGGCGAAGAGCGCGGCACGATCGAAGACGTGGTCGAGCCGTTTCTGATCCAGCAGGGCTTCATGCTGCGTACCGCGCGCGGCCGGATGGCGACCCGCACCGCGTGGCTGCACTTCGGGCTGACGCCGCCGATGACGGCCGCCGCGCCGCCGCCCGACCTGTTCGACGACCAGACGCTCAAATGAGCGGGCGTGCACCGGACTTCAGCCTCAGCCTGCGTGTGTACTACGAGGACACCGACGCGGCGGGCATCGTCTACCACGCGAACTTCCTGAAGTTCATGGAGCGCGCGCGCACCGAGTGGCTGCGCTCGCTCGGCTTCGAGCAGGACGCGATCGCGCGCGAACACGGCATCGGCTTCGTGGTACGCAGTGCCGAGCTCGAGTTCGTGCGCCCGGCCCGTTTCAACGACGAACTCCTCGCCACCGTGCGCGTCGAACGCTGCGGGCGGGCCAGCGTCGATCTGACACAGAATGTCCTGCACGCCGACGGCACGCTGCTGTGCGGCGGCAAGGTGCGCGTCGGCAGTGTGGCGCTGAAGCGCATGGCCGCACAGGCGATGCCCGAACCGATTTACCTGGGGATACGGAATGCATAGTGATCTGTCGATTGCGAGTCTGATACTGGGCGCGAGCCTGCTCGTCAAAGTGGTGATGCTGCTGTTGATGATGGCGTCGGTCGCCTCGTGGGCGCTGGTGTTCCGCAAGCGCCGCGAGCTGATCAACGCCAAGCGCGCCGCCGCCGGCTTCGAAGACCAGTTCTGGGCCGCCGAGGACCTGACGGCGCTGTTCAACCGGCTGTCGAACCAGCGCCACCCGGGGGACGGCACCCAGCGCATGTTCGAGGCCGGCTTCAAGGAGTTCGCGCGCCTGCGCAAGAAAGAAGGCATTCCGCCGGAAATGGTGCTCGAAGGTTCGCAGCGCTCGATGCGCATCGCGTTGTCGCGTGAGCTCGAAGCGCTCGAAGCGAACCTGCCGATGCTCGCCACCGTCGGTTCGGTGAGCCCCTACATCGGCCTGTTCGGCACCGTGTGGGGCATCATGAACTCCTTCCGCGGGCTGTCGAACACGCACCAGGCAACGCTGGCGATGGTGGCGCCGGGCATTTCCGAGGCCCTGATCGCGACCGCGATGGGCCTGTTCGCGGCGATTCCGGCCGTCATTTTCTACAACCGGTTCTCGAGCGAAATCGATCGGCTGGCTTCGCGCTACGACATCTTCCTCGAAGAATTCTCGGCGATCCTGCAGCGGCAGGTTCACGTCTAGGCCGGCAGGGGAGCACAGGCATGGCGAGCGTGATGAAGCGGGGAGGCGGCCGGCGCGGCAAGCGGCTGATGGCGGAGATGAACGTCGTGCCCTATATCGACGTCACGCTCGTGCTGCTGATCATCTTCATGATCACCGCGCCCCTGATTACCCAGGGGGTGAAGGTCGAACTGCCGCAGGCCCCGTCCGAAGTGATCGAACCGCAGCAGGAAGAGCCCGTCATCGTCAGCATCGACGCGGCCGGCGAGATCTATGTCGACCTGGGCGAGAACCCCGAGGAACCGATTGACGAGGAAACGCTGGTGACGCGCGTCGCCGGCATCAAGAAGTACAAGCCGACGACCGAATTCCTGGTGCGCGGCGACACCGGCGTGCCGTATGGACGGGTCGTCGAAGTGATGGCCCTGATGCAGGGGGCCGGTCTCGACAGCGTGGGTCTGCTGACCCAGCCGTCGACCGAATAGGTGGGGCCGGCGCCAGACGTGAAGAAGAAGGCTCGCGAAGCCCGCTACCAGCTGCCCGCCGTCGGCCGCAGCCGGGCGTTCTATTACTCCGTGCTGCTGCACGTGGCGCTGGTGCTCGTGTTCATCGTCGGCATCGACTGGAAGAGCACGCCGGCGCCGATGCCGACGGGCGAGTCGAAGGTCATGAACGCCAAGGCGGTCGATCCGAACGCCGTCGCGCAGGAGATGAAGAAGCTGAAGGCCGCCGAGCAGGCCCAACAGCGCGAAGCGGACCGCAAGGTCGCCGAGGCCGAACAGCGCCGGCAGCAGGAAGAGAAGAAGCTCGAACAGCTCAAGGCCCAGAAGGAGGCCCTGAAGCAGGAGCAGGAAGCCGAGAACCGCAAGCTCGCCGAAGAGAAGCAGCGTCTCGAGCAGGAAAAGGAACAGGCCGCGACCGAGAAGCGCCAACTGGAACAGGAAGCGAAGCAGGCCGAGGAACAGAAGCAGCGTGCGGCCGCCGAGAAGAAGAAGCTCGACGCCGAGAAGAAAAAGGTCGAGGAACAGAAGCGCAAGGCCGAAGAGGCGAAGAAGGCCGAGGCCGAGAAGAAACGCAAGGCCGAAGAGGCGAAGAAGGCCGAGGCCGAGAAGCAGCGCAAGGCCGAAGAAGCGAAGAAGGCCGAGGAAGCGAAGAAAAAGGCCGCCGCGGAAGAGAAGCGCAAGGCCGACGAGGCCAAAGCACTCGCCGACGCGATGGCCGAGGAAGAAGCGGAACTCGCGGCCGCCGCGCAGGCCAGACAGGATCAGTCGGAACTGGCGCGGTATGTCGGCGCCATCGCACAGCAGGTGACGAACAATTTCTCGCATCCGAGGTTCAACGACGGGTTGAAGTGCACGCTGCTCGTGCGCATGATCCCCGGCGGCCAGGTGATCGATGCGAAAGTGGTGAAGTCGAGCGGCGATCCGAGCTTCGACCGCCAGGCGGAAGTGGCTGTGCGCAAAGCCTCGCCGCTGCCGGTGCCGGACGATCCGCGCCTGTTCGAGAAGTTCCGGGAAATCAACTTCGAATTCGACCCGAGTGCGATGTAAATGAAATTGCTGATCACCCTGATATTGAGCCTGTGCGCGTGCGTCGCCTCGGCGCAGACCGGCGGGCCGCTGACCATCCGCATCACGCAGGGCGTCGAAGGCGCGTTGCCGATTGCAGTCGTGCCGTTCGAATATGCCGGCCCGCCGCTGCCGCAGGACATCGCGCAGGTCATCTCGACCGATCTCACGCGCAGCGGCCGCTTCCGGACGATGGATCGCGAAGATCTGCCGGCGCGGCCCGCAGACGTCGCCCAGGTCAACTTCAAGGACTGGCGCACCGTCGGCATGGACAACCTCGTGATCGGGCGTATCACCGCGACCGCCGATGGCGGGTATCTCGTCGAGTTCCGGCTGCTCGACGTGTTCACCGGCAAGCAGCTCGCCGGCTTCCAGATCCCATCACACGTGTCGAACCTCAGGCTCACCGCGCACCACATCAGTGACATCATCTTCAAGACGCTGCTGAACATCGACGGCGCGTTCTCCACGCGGATTGCCTATGTCACCGTCGACCGCAAGGACGCGAAGAACAGCACTTACCGGCTGATGATCGCGGACGCCGACGGTTACGACTCCAAGACCATCCTCGAGTCGCCGCAGCCGCTGATGTCGCCGGCGTGGTCGCCGGACGGCAATCGCCTGGCCTATGTGTCCTTCGAAGACCGCAACTCGGCGATCTACGTCCAGGACGTGCGCAGCGGGCAGCGCGAGAAAGTCGTCTCCGGCATCGGCATCAACAGTTCGCCGGCCTTCGCGCCGGACGGCAGCCGGCTCGCCGTCACGCGCTCGCTCGAAGGCAACCCGGACATCTATGTCGTCGATATCGCGAGCAAGCAGCAGCGGCGGCTGACCTCGCACGAGGCCATCGACACCGAAGCGGCGTGGGCGCCCGATGGCAGCGCGATCGTCTTCACCTCGGACCGTGGTGGCGGGCCGCAGATCTACCAGGTGTCGCCGAACGGCGGAGACGCGAAGCGCGTGACCTTCAACCTCGGCAACTACAATTCGCGCGCGAGCTATTCGCCCGACGGGCGCCATCTCGTGATGGTCAACGGCGGCTCCGGCTTCCGGATCGTGACGCTCGATCTGAAAACCGGCGTCAGCCGCACGCTGACGGGCTCGAGCCTCGACGAATCCCCGAGCTTCGCGCCCAATGGCAGCATGATCATCTATGCGACAATGGGCGCCCGCGGCACCGAACTCGCCGCCGTGTCGATCGACGGCACCGTGAAGCAACGACTGGCGCTGCAACAGGGGCAGGTGCGTGAACCGGCATGGGGACCGTTTCGCAAATAGGCGGACGGCCCGGCAACCCGCCGTGACGGCGGGCAGAACAATTGATTCAAATGCGTGAAGCGAAGAGGAGTGACTTATGAATAGGGCGATCCTGAATGGCATGCTGCTGCTGCTCGTGGCGTTCATGGCGGCCGGCTGTTCGAACCTGAACAAGAAATCCACGGCGGGCGGGGCCTCGGTCGAGGATCGCGGGATTTCGAGCGGCGAGATGAGCGACATCGATGCTGCGCGCAGCCAGGGCGTCGGCGACGGCACCGGTGCGGGTGCGTCGGAACTGAACGACCCGAACAGCCCGCTGTCGGTGCGCGTGATCTATTTCGACTACGACAGCAGCAACATTCGCGAGGACTTCCAGTCCGTCGTCGAGGCGCATGCGGCCTACCTTGCCGCACACCCCGAAACGACGATCACGCTCGAAGGCCATGCCGACGAACGCGGTTCGCGCGAATACAACCTGGCGCTCGGCGAGCGTCGTGCGCTGGCGGTTCGCCGTCAGTTGGTGCTGCTCGGTGCCACCGCCGGCCAGATTCGCACCGTCAGCCTCGGTGAAGAGCGGCCGGTTGCCGAAGGGCACGACGAGCAGTCCTACGCGCTGAACCGTCGCGCCGAAATCAGCTACCAGTAAGCCTGCAACAGGCACCGCGCGTTCGACGCGCGGTGCCGACACGACGAGGAGTGACTTCATGCGGCGCACGTCGACGCTGGTGACGACCCTGTGCGGGGCGCTGTTGCTGCCATTGGCGGCCGGCGCGCAGACGGCGAATGCGGACCTCGCGGGCCGCGTGGGCAAGCTCGAACAGGCCCTGAGCAACCGCGGACTGATCGATCTGCTGAACCAGGTTGAAAACCTGAAGCAGGAAAATCAGGCGCTGCGTGGCCAGATCGAAAACCAGGGCTATGAAATCGAGCAGCTGAAAAAGGGCCAGGCCGCGGTCTACGGCGACATCGATCGCCGGCTGCAGACCCTGGAAGGCGGGGCCCCGGCCCCGCAGGTCGTCGGCGACGCGCCGTTGCCGATGCTGGCGCCAGCCCCGGGCGATGCCGTCGCCGGGACGCCCGCGCCACAGTCGGCGCTGCAGGTCGAGACGCAGGGCCAGCCGCCCGCCGCACCGCCGGCGCTCGAACAGGATCCCCTCATGGCGCCGGGCGACGCGCCGCTGCCGGGCACCGACGAGGCGGCGGCGCTGGACGCCGACGCCGTGGGCGGCGCCGGCACGCCGCCGTCGACCCCGATTCAGCCGACGCTCGCGCCTGCGCCGCTGCCGGGCCGGCCTGTCGCCGGGGTCACCAACCCGGGCGAGGCCGCGCCCCCGCTCGCGCAGGGCCCCACGCTCGACGACGCCGCGTCCGAGGCGGCCTATCGCGATGCGTTCAGCCTGCTGCGTGCGGGCGAGTACGAGCGCGCCGTCACCGCGTTCAACGACTTCCAGACGAACTTCCCGCAGAGCCAGTACGGCGACAACGCCCAGTACTGGCTGGCCGAAGCGCATTATGCGCAACGCGATTATGCGGCGGCCGTCACCGCCTACGAGAAGATGCTCAGCCACTACCCCGCCAGCCGCAAGCTGTCGCACGCAATGCTGAAGATCGGCTACAGCTACGACTCCCTCGGCCAGCCGGCCGAAGCGCGGGCGATGCTGGAGGATCTGCGGCAGCGCTTTCCGGGTTCAGCCGCGGCGCGGCTCGCCGAAGAGCGGCTGAGCCAGATCAAGCCGGCGCCCTAGCGTGCCCGCCCGTGATGAAGCTTCATCGCGGGAGAGCTTCCTCGTGGTAGCCGGATCGCACGCCGGCGCCGCCCGATGAGCGCCGGCACGCGCAGCGTCATCCTGCTGTCCGGCGGCCTCGATTCGGCCACCGTGCTCGCCGCGGCACGCGCAGCCGGCCATGACTGTTACGCGCTGACCGTGAACTACGGCCAGCGTCACGCCGCGGAGATCGCGGCAGCGCGCGCCCTTGCCACGCGTCACGGCGCGCTCGAGCACCGTCTGGCGAGCGTCGATCTCGGCCAGTTCGGTGGCTCCGCGCTGACCGATCCGTCGCTCGCCGTGCCCGAAACCGCCTCGAGCGGCATCCCGGTGACCTACGTGCCCGCGCGCAACACCGTGATGCTGGCGCTCGCACTGGCCTGGGCCGAAGTGCTCGAGGCTGCCGAAATCCACATTGGCGCCAACGCGATCGACTATTCGGGATACCCGGACTGCCGCCCACCCTTCATCGCCGCGTTCAATGCGCTGGCGACGCAGGCCACGCGGGCGGGGCTCGAAGGCCGCGCGCCGGTGGTCGTGGCGCCGCTGATGCAGTTGGGAAAGGCGGACATCGTGCGCCTCGGCGTGTCGCTCGGCGTCGATTACGGGATGACGGTGTCCTGCTACCAGGCGGATGCGGCCGGCGCTGCCTGCGGCCTGTGCGACGCATGTCGTCTGCGGGCCCAGGGCTTTGCAGAGGCAGGACTCGCGGACCCGACGCGTTACCGCAGCCGCCCGCGCTGATCTGGCCCGGCCGTCAGGCGCGGGGCACGCCGGGCAGCGACGAGACCTGCAGGCTGCGATAGCTGCCGTACAGCGACTGGATTGCGCGCACATAGATGAGCGCCTGTCCGTAGCGGCGGTCGATGCCACCGCCGGCGTGCGCCAGCTTCAGCATCGCGACCTCGACATTGCCCGACCAGCGATTCGGATCGAGCTTCAGCCGCACTGCCATGCGGCGCGCCCGCTCGAGCCGGCCCGGCCCGAGGTTGTAAGCGGCGAGCGCGAACCAGGTGCGTTCGCCCGCCGGCACTTCGGCATCGAACTCGTTGCGCAACTCGTAGAGATATTTGACGCCGGCGTGGATCGCGCTGTCCGGGCGCCAGACATCGGCGAAACCGAGCGATTGGGCGGTGCTCGGCATCAGTTGCATGAGGCCCCGCGCACCACTCGGCGACACGGCGCCCGGATCGAACTGGCTTTCCTGATACATCTGCGCGGCGATCAGGCGCCAGTCGAAGCCATAGCGGTTCGCGTAATGCTGGACGATCGGATCGTAGGGCGACAGGCGCAGCGCGCTGGCGTCGGCGATGAAGCGCGCTGCCGGTCGCTCGCCGCCGTAGCGGGCCGCGAGCATCGGCGTCAGGCCGCTGGACTGGGCCTCACCGAGAAAACGATTGACCGCAGCGAGCAGCGCATCGTCACTGCCGCGCACGGTCCAGCGATAGTCGTAACGATGGGCGATCGACGTGCCGACGACGAGTGCCGGGTACCGCGCGGCGATGTCCGACGCGTGCTGGCCGGTGACCACCGTCGCGTCGACCATGCCGTGCGCGACGCGTTCGAGCAGCAGCTGTTCGCTGACCTGCGGCGACACGGCGATGACGGTCAGGCCCGGGACTTCTTCGCGCATCGACAGCAGCGCGCGATATTCGGCAGAGTCTTCGGTCGCGGCGAACACCAGCCCGGCGAGGTCCGCCGGCGAGCGCAGTGGCAGGTCGCGGCGGCTGACGGTCGCAAAGGCGTCATAGCGGAAGATCCGCGACGCCGTGAAGCCCGGATTGTGGTGGGCTTCGCGACTGACCACCCGGGACGTGACGATGTCGCCCGCACCCTTTTCGAGCCATTCGAATATCTGCGCGTCGTCCTGCGCGACGCGTACCTCGAGCCGCAGCCCGTGCCGTTCGGCGAAGGCGCTTGCGAGTTCCAGCTCGAAGCCTGAAGGTTTCCCCTCGCGAATGAAGTAGTTGCCGTCTTCGACGCGGGTGATGACCCGGAGCACGCCGCGCTGCTTGATGGCCGCGAAATCGCGCAGGAAGACCGACGGCTCGAAGTAGGCGGTGTGATAACGCTCGATGAACTGGTTCAGGCTGGCGAGCAGCGCGTCGTCGCGCCGGACATACCAGCTCAGCGGGCGCTCTTTGGTCAGATTGAACAGCGGTTTGACCCGCGGGTGCTCGGCAAACCAGTCCTGGCTGCCGGTGACGGCCACGATCGCGATGTCGACCATGCCGTCGGCGACCAGCTGCAACGGCGCGTCACGCTTGAGGTCATTCGACAGGGCGTGCAGTTTCAGGCCCGGCACCACCTCGCGCACCCGTTCGAAGTAGTCCCAGTACGGTGAGGCCAGCGCCATCGCGACGCTCATGCCTTTCAGTTCCAGCGGGTTGCGCGCCGGGTTGTCGGTGCGGCCGACGACCACATAGCGCTCGGTGGCGACCGGCGAGGTCGCGGCGATGGCGGGCAGTGCCTCAAGCTTGTCCGGACCCGGGCCGACAACGACATCGGTGGACCCGGTCGCGAGTTTCTCGAACAGCTGATCGGGCCGCGACACCTCGGACCATTCGAGCCGCCGCCCCAGCGCCAGCGCAAAGTCCTCGAGCATCCGGTAGGTCTGGTCGCTGCCGTCCCGATCGCGCACGGCCGAGTCGCCAGGCACGGCGAGCACGCGCAACACGCCCGGCGCCGACGGTGTCGACACCGCCGTAGACGTATCACGCGGCGCAAGGGGACGGGCCGTTGCGTGGGCGGTGTTGACGAACAACAGCAGCCACGCAGCGCACCCTAGCCAGGCGGCGCTGAGTTTGATTCCGCGAAACATGCCAGCGTAGGCGTATCGTTTTTTTAGGTCTGGTGCAGTCTATTTACGCCGCTCCGGAGCACAGTTCAATCGCGCATCCGCAACACCCGACGTACCCGGGCCATCATCCGTTTAGGTGACATGGCCTTAGGTCCGATAATAAGAAGAAAAATCACATAAAGCAACTAAATTATTGATTCGTATGGAAATGGCCTAAACCAGTCACCCCTTGCTTGTCAAGCATGCTACCCGTAGCTGCGTCTCCGCGAGGCGTTCTGGGGTGCCGACATCGATCCAGCAACCCTCATGCAACTGACCGCCGAGCACGCCGCGATCGGCCGCTGCGCGCAACAGCGGCGCGAGTGGAAAGCGACCGGCGGGGAGGTGTTCGAACAGCGCTCGCGAATACAGCGCGACACCCGCGTAGGTGTGGCGCTCGGCGCCGTCGTTCGTGATGCGATCGCCGTTCAACGCGAAATCACCGCGGGTGTTGTGTGACGGATTTCGCACCAGCACGAGATGACCGAGATCGGCATGCAGCGCCGGCAGACGCGCGAAGTCGAACTCGATCCAGACATCGGCATTGGCAACGATGAACGGCGCGTCGCCGAGCAGGGGCAGGGCCTGGCGGATGCCGCCACCGGTTTCGAGTGCGCCGGCCGGTTCGGCGCTGTAATGAAAGCGCGCGCCGTAACGGCTGCCATCGCCGAGGTGCGCTTCGATCTGCGCGCCGAGATGCGCGAGATTGATCACGAACTCGCGCACGCCGGCGCGCAGCAGGCGTTCGATCTGCCATTCGATCAGCGTGCGCCCACCCACCTCGAGCAGCGGCTTCGGCGTGTGGTCGGTCAGCGGCCGCAGCCGTTCGCCGCGCCCGGCGGCCAGTAGCATTGCTTTCATTCGGACTCCGGCATGTCAGGACATCAGGTGTCGCCCGCGCGCAGCGAGCGTCGTGCTTGCGCTGCTTACTGTAATCCGGTCGAATAGCGCCGCGTACCTGCAACACCTGTGCCTGTTTTCAAAGAGCCGCCGGCGCCAGCCGAACATCGCCCCGCATGACCGATCGTGAGCCTCCACCGTTGTCCGTTGCCGACGCTGCCCGGCTGATCCGGCTTGGCCGTGCGGTGATCGAAATCGAGACGCGCGCCCTCGCCGCCCTCGTCGAACGCGTCGACGACGCGTTCGTCGCCGCCGCGCGGCACATGCTCGCCTGCCCCGGCCGGATCGTGGTCCTCGGCATGGGCAAGTCGGGCCACATCGGCAGCAAGTTCGCCGCCACCCTCGCGAGCACCGGCACGCCGGCGTTCTTCGTCCATCCCGGCGAAGCCAGCCATGGCGACATGGGCATGATCACCGCGCAGGACGTCGTCTTCGCGCTGTCGAATTCCGGCGAGACCGACGAGCTGACGATCCTGGTACCGCTGATCAAGCGCCTTGGGGTGCCGCTGATTGCGATGACCGGTAATCAGCGCTCGACGCTGGCCGAGGCGGCGACGGTCCACCTGTACGTGCCCGTCGAACAGGAAGCCTGCCCGCTGGGCCTCGCGCCGACGTCGAGCACCACCGCGGCGCTTGCGATGGGCGATGCGCTGGCCGTCGCGCTGCTCGAGGCGCGCGGTTTCACCCAGGAAGATTTTGCCCGCTCGCATCCCGGCGGCGCCCTCGGCCGCCGCCTGCTGCTGAGAATTCGCGACCTGATGCATCAGGGCCCGCAGATGCCGGTCGTGAGGCCGGCCACGCCGGTCGTCGAGGCGCTGCTCGAGATGACGCGCAAGGGGCTCGGCCTGACGGCGGTCGCCGGCGACGACGGCCGCGTGCAGGGCGTCTTCACCGACGGCGACCTGCGGCGCGCGCTCGACCGCGGCGCCGAGGTGCTCCACACGCCGGTCGCCGAGGTCATGACCCGCCAGTGCAAGACGGTGCAGGTGGAGATGCTCGCCGCAGAAGCGCTGCGGATCATGCAGGACAGCAAGATCAATGCGTTGCTGGTGGTCGACCCGGCGCACACGCTGGTCGGCGTGTTGAACATGCACGATCTGCTGAAAGCCCGAGTGCTGTGACGGTCTTCCCGCCCGAGGTGCTCCAGGCGGCGGCCGGCATCCGCCTCGCGGCGTTCGATGTCGACGGCGTGCTGACCAACGGCCAGCTGTTCCTGGGCCCGCAGGGCGAGGAGTACAAGGTCTTCAACGTCCGCGACGGGCAGGGTCTCGTGATGCTGCGCGAGAGCGGCATGGCGATCGCGATCATCACCGGCCGTCGCTCGCCGGTCGTCGCCGCCCGTATGGCCGAGCTCGGCATCGAGTACGTCTACCAGGGCCAGCACGACAAGCTGGCCGCGCTCGCCGAACTCGAAGCGCGGCTCGGCATCGGGCCGGCGCAGATCTGCTACGTCGGCGACGACCTGCCCGACGTGCCGGTGCTCAAGCGCGTCGGCCTGCCCGTGACCGTTGCCGACGGCCATCCGGCCTGCGCGGCGGTGGCCCGCTATCGCACCGGGGCGAACGGCGGCGCAGGTGCCGCCCGCGAAGTGTGCGAACTGCTGATGGCCGCGGGTGGCACGCTGGCTGCGCAATACGCCCGTTTCGGCGTCTAGGCGCGGCGCGGGCCGCGGCACACGATGGGCAGGACACAATGGATAGCCCTGGTCGCCGTCCTCGTCAGCGCCGGGTCGTTCTGGCTGTGGCGGCTGCTGGTCGACGACGAGACGCGGCCGTCCGCCGCGGGCCCGCACGAGCCGGACTATTACCTCGTCGACATGGTGCGCCATTCGATGAACAAGCAGGGGGAACTGCAGAACGTCCTGATCGCCGACCGCGTCTACCATTACCCGGATGACGACTCGACCGAATTGGCCCGCCCGCGGATGGAGATTTACAATGACACGTCCAGCCCGTGGCAGGTCGTCGCCGAACGTGGCACGGTGAAGGCGAACACCGATCTGGTGCTGCTGCACGGCCGGGTCGAAATCTGGCGGCTCGACGACGCCGGCGAGCGCGAGTTCGAAATCCTGACCTCGGAATTGCGGGTGTTCCCGAAGGTGCAATACGCCGAGACCGACAAGGCCGCGACCATCAAGGGGCCGGGGTCGGTCACCAAGACCAGGGGATTCCGTGCCAATTTTTCCCATAACCGCCTTGAACTGCTGCAACGGGTCAGAAGCCGCATTGAAAGCAAGTAAGCGATTGTCGAGGAGCCTGCCGCTGGTGCTCGCCCTGTGGGCGGGCGGCGCCGCGGCGCTGTCCACGGACACCAGCCAGCCGGTTGAAATCGAGGCGGACTTCGCCGAGATGGACGACGTCGAAGGCCGCACCACCTACGTCGGCAACGTAATCGTGACCCAGGGCTCGATCCGGATGACGGGCGAGAAGATGCGCGCGAACTTCGACGAGAATCGCCAGCTGACCGAAGTGTTCCTCGACGGCGCGCCCGCGTACTTCAAACAGACGCCCGACGGCGGCAAGGAAGACATCGAGGGCGAGGGTGCGCAGATCCAGTACCTGGCCAAGAAGAACCAGCTCATCCTGATCAAGGACGCCCGGCTCACGCAGGGCGCGCGGCTGTTCACCGGCTACCGCATCAATTACGACACCAAGAACAGCGTGATCACCGGCCGCGGCACGCCGCAGAGCGAGACCCCGGCCAGCGGCGGCGAACGGAAGCCGGGGCGCATCAAGGTCATCATTCCGCCCAAGACGCCGGCCACCCCGTGACGCCGGCCGAAGGAACGACATGCCTGTCCTGACCGTCAGCCACCTGTCGAAGGCCTACAAGTCGCGCCAGGTCGTGCGCGACGTCAGCCTGACGGTCAGCAGCGGCGAAGTCATCGGGCTGCTCGGGCCGAACGGTGCCGGCAAGACCACCAGCTTCTACATGATCGTCGGGCTCGTGAACGGTGACGGCGGCAGCATTCACCTGGACAAGGAAGACCTGACGGCGCTGCCGATGGACCTGCGCGCGCGGCGAGGACTCGGCTACCTGCCGCAGGAAGCGTCGGTGTTCCGCAAGCTGACGGTCGAGGAGAACATCGCCGCGGTGCTGGAAATCATCCCGGAACTGACCGCCGAGCAGCGCGCGCGGCGACTCGACGGCCTGCTGCGTGAATTCCACATCAGCCACATCAAGAAAAACCTCGGAATGTCGCTATCCGGAGGTGAGCGCCGGCGTGTCGAAATTGCGCGCGCGCTCGCGTCCCAGCCGCGTTTCGTGCTGCTCGATGAGCCGTTCGCTGGCGTCGACCCGATTTCGGTCGGCGACATCCGGCGCATCATCCAGCACCTGAGCCGGCTCGGCATCGGCGTGTTGATCACCGACCATAACGTGCGTGAAACTCTGGGCATCTGTGACCGGGCCTACATAGTGAACGATGGACGCATCATTGCCGAAGGGACGCCTGACCAGGTGCTCGACGACGAGCATGTCCGGGAAGTCTATCTCGGAGAAGATTTTGCGATGTGAGGCCGCGATCGGCGCGCGCACCATTGTAAAAGATTCCCGCCGCGCCACCGGCGCCGCGGGGCGGTGGGCTAGACTTTGAACCACCGTCATCAGCACAGCAGTCCGTCGGTCCGTCGCCGCCCATGAAGCAATCATTACAGCTCAAGCTCGGTCAGCAGCTGACCATGACGCCCCAGCTGCAGCAGGCCATCCGCCTGTTGCAACTGTCGTCCATGGAGCTCGAGCTCGAAGTCCAGCAGGTGCTGGATTCGAACATGATGCTGGAGCTCGAGGACGAAGAGGTCCGCGAGACCTTCGACTTCAACGCCGAAGGCGCGATGCCGGCGAACAAGGGCGAGAGCACCGAATTCGAAGGCGGCGACGGCGACGCGCCGGAAGAACTCGGCGTGCCGACCTCCGACGACATCCCCGAGGATCTGCCGGTCGACAGCGAGTGGGACGAGATCTTCGACAACACCCTTGCCGCCGCGGGACCCACCAGCGGGCATGAGGATGCCGGCGAGTTCGACAACGTCCGCAGCAGCAGCGGCTCGCTGCGCGAACATCTGCTGTGGCAGGTCAACCTGCTCCAGTTGAGTGAGCTCGATCGCGCGATCGCCATTGCGCTGGTCGACGCCATCAACGACGACGGCTATCTCGACGCGACCCTCGAAGAAATCCGCGATGCCGTGAACGCCGGCGACGACGCCGAGGATCCGGTCGAACTCGACGAAGTGCGCGCCGTGCTGAAGCAGATTCAGGCGCTCGAGCCGGCCGGCGTCGGCGCGCGCGACCTGAAGGAGTGTCTGCTCCTGCAGTTCCGGCAGCTGCCCTCCTCGACGCCGGCACTGGCGATTGCCCAGCGTGTCTGCGAGGAATTCCTGGATGCGCTCGGCAGCCGCGAATACGCGATGATCATGCGCCGGCTGAAGATCGACCAGGAAGCGCTGAAGGAAGTCATCGCGCTGATTCAGACGCTGAACCCGCGGCCGGGCTCCCAGTACGGCGACGAGCCGTCCGAATACCTGGTCCCCGACGTGTTCGTGCGCAAGTTGCGCGGGCGCTGGAAAGTCGAGCTGAACCCGGATTCAGTGCCCCATGTGCGCATCAATCCCTATTACGCGAGCATGATTCGGCGCGCCGACAACAGCCCGGGCAACAGCTCGCTGAAAACCCACCTGCAGGAAGCGAAATGGTTCATCAAGAGCCTGCAGAGCCGCAGTGAAACGCTGCTGAAGGTGGCGACCTCGATAGTCGAGCGGCAGAAGGCGTTTCTCGATCACGGCGACGAGGCGATGAAGCCGCTGGTGCTGCACGACATCGCCGAGGCGCTCGGCATGCACGAATCGACGATTTCACGCGTGACCAGCCGCAAGTACATGCACACGCCGCGTGGCATCTATGAACTGAAGTATTTCTTCTCGAGCCACGTCAGCACGAGCATGGGCGGCGAAGCGTCGTCGACTGCCATCCGCGCGGTGATCAAGAAGCTGATTGCCGCCGAACACACCGACAAACCATTGAGCGACAGCAAGATCGCGACCATCCTGTCGAAACAGGGCATCAACGTGGCGCGACGCACGGTCGCCAAGTACCGCGAAGCCATGCAAATTCCGCCGTCCAATGAACGCAAGCGTCTGGCGTGACCGGGGCCGGGTCGGGGCCATCGCCAGGGGCTATACTTGCAATGCAAGTGAAGATCGAACGGATAAAACTGCAACGTCCAGCTCCGTATCAGGGAACCCAAACATGCAACTGAACATTTCCGGTCACCACGTCGAACTCTCGCCGGCCCTCCGGGACTACGTCAAGACCAAGCTGCAGCGCATCCAGCGCCATTTCGATCACGTCGTCGATGCCCACGTGGTGCTCGGCGCCGTCCGCCAGCTGCACAAGGCGGAGGCCACGATTCACGTCTCAGGCAACACGCTGCATGCCGAAAGCGAACACGACGACATGTACGCGGCCATCGATCTGATGCTCGACAAGCTCGACCGCCAGGTGAAGAAGCACAAGGAAAAGATCACCGACCACCACGCGCGCGAAGGCAGCGTTCGCGGTCAGGACGGCGTCTGAGCGTGGGCCCGACATGAGGTCATTGGCCAGGACGGCGCGCGGGCGCGGCCCGCTGGGCGGATAGGGACATGGCTGCGCGCCGTTTCATCATCGTCTCGGGCGTCTCGGGCGGCGGCAAGACCATTGCGCTGCACGCACTGGAAGACGCCGGCTTCTACTGCGTCGACAACCTGCCGGCCGGCTTCCTCGACGACTTCGCCCGCTTCATCGGCGGGTCGCCGTCGGTATCGATGCCCGCAACCGCGAGGACGACCTCGCGCAGCTGCCCGCGATCCTCGACCGCCTCGCGCAGGGCGAAGCCTCGGTCGAACTCGTGTTCATCGATGCGTCGGACGAGGCGCTGATCAACCGTTTCAGTGAAACGCGCCGGCGCCATCCGCTGTCGGGCGACAGCCTGCCGCTGCGTGCCGCCATCGCGCGTGAACGCGAGTTGCTGGAGCCGATCATCGCGCGCGCGGACCTGCGCATCGACACCTCGCATACGCACGTCCACCAGTTCCGCGCGCTGATTCTCGATCGCGTGATGAACCGCGAGCGCAGCGTGCTCGCGCTGCAGATCAGCTCCTTCGGCTACAAGAACGGCGTGCCGCCGGATGCTGACTTCGTGTTCGACGTGCGCTGTCTGCCGAACCCGCACTGGGATCCGACCCTGCGCAGCCAGACCGGCCGCGACGAGGCCGTGTGCGCTTTTCTCGATGCGACCGAGCTCGCGCCGCGCATGGTCGCCGACATCATCGAATTCCTGCGCACCTGGGTGCCCCGCTTCGAAGCGGACAACCGCAGTTACCTGACGGTGGCCGTCGGCTGCACGGGCGGCCGCCATCGCTCGGTCTATGTCGCCGAGCGGATAGCCGCCGAGTTTCGCGCGGGGCGCCACGTCGTCGTGACGCACCGGGATACCTGAGGAAACGCCGTGCTCAACCAGCAGGTCACGATCATCAATCGCCTCGGGCTGCATGCGCGCGCGGCCGCGCGCTTCGTGCAGACAGCGGCGGCCTTCAAGTGCGAAATTTCCGTCATCAAGAACGGCAACAAGGTCAACGGCAAGAGCATCATGGGCCTGATGATGCTGGCCGCTTCGCAGGGCACGCTGCTCGAACTCGTCACCAACGGGGAAAATGAGGAAGGCGCGATGCAGGCGCTGGTCGCGCTGATCGCCGATCGCTTCGGCGAGTCCGAATGACCTGGTCACTGCACGGCAAGGGGGTGTCGCGCGGCATCGCGATCGGCGTCGCCCACATCGTGCGGCGTGACGCGCTCGAACTCTACGAATACACCATTGCCGAACCCGAAGTGCCGGCGGAGATTGCGCGCCTGGAGCGCGCGATCGACGACGCCAAGGCGCACCTGGCGGGCATGCGTGAAAAGATTCCCGCGCATACGCCGGCGGACATCGCGGCGTTCATCGACACGCACCTGCTGATGCTCGAGGACGCCATGCTGACCGATGAGCCCAAACGGCTCATCCGCGAGCGCCGCTGCAATGCCGAGTGGGCGCTGAAGCTCCAGCGCGACATGCTCGTCGCCGCCTTCGACCAGATGGACGACCCGTACCTGCGCACGCGGCGCGACGACGTCGACCATGTGATCAACAGAATCCTGCGCATCCTGCTCAATCATGCGCCGATGGCGCACGAGAACACTGAAACGGCGCTCGATGGCGCGGTGCTGGTCGCCGACGATCTTTCGCCGGCTGACACGCTGCTGATGCAGCACCACGGGATTGCCGCCTTCGTCACCGAGTACGGCGGACCGACGTCGCATACGGCGATCCTGGCGCGCAGCCTCGGCGTCCCCGGCGTGGTCGGCGTGCATCACGCGCGACGTTTCATCCGCGAGGGGGAGACGCTGATTGTCGACGGCGGCGAGGGGCTGGTGATCGGCGAAGCGGATCAGCGCATCACCGAGCATTACCGGCTGCGTCGCGACGAACGCAACAAGCGCGTCAGCAACCTCGCGCGGTTGAAGCGCGCGCCGACGGTCACGGCCGACGGTGTCGCTATCGAACTGCAGGCCAACGTCGAACTCGAGCTCGACTACGACGCGGCACGCGCCGCCGGTGCGCGCGGCGTCGGGCTGTTCCGCACCGAGTTCCTGTACATGAACCGCGTCGACGTGCCGACCGAGGAAGAGCATTTCGCCGCCTATCGACGGTTGGTCGAGGCCTTTCGCAATCAGCCGGTGACGATCCGCACGCTCGACATCGGCGCCGACAAGCAGATCGAGGCGAGCCTGTCGACGCGCGTGAACGTCGCGAACCCGGCGCTGGGCCTGCGCGCCGTGCGGCTGGCGCTGAAGGAGCCCGAACTGTTCCTGCCGCAGCTGCGCGCGATCGTGCGCGTCTCGGCACTCGGCCAGGTGCGACTGATGATCCCGATGCTGTCGCACCTGGACGAGGTGGCCCAGGTCACGGAACTCGTGCGCCGGATCCAGGCCGACTGTCGCCAGCAGGGCGTCGATTTCGATGAGTCGATGCCAATCGGCGGCATGATCGAGGTGCCGGCCGCCGCCGCCTATGCCGACGGCTTCGCGCGTGCGCTCGATTTCCTGTCGATCGGGACCAACGATCTCATCCAGTACGCGGTGGCGATCGATCGCGTCAACGAAGAAGTGAGCTACCTCTACGACCCGCTGAATCCCGGCGTGCTGCGGCTCATTTCGATGGCCATCCGTGCGGCCGACGCCGGCGACTGTCCGATCGCGATGTGCGGCGAAATGGCGGGCGACGTGCGCTACACCAAGCTGCTGCTGGGGCTGGGCCTGCGCATTTTCAGCGTGCATTCGTCCCTGCTGCTCGAGGTCAAACAGGCCATTGCCGCGACCACGCTCGAAGACGCGAAATCGACCGTCGCGCGCGCTCTGCGCACCGCCGATCCGCAGCGCTTCAAGTCGCTGATGGCGACGCTCGGCACCGCCTGAGCGCGCGCCGGCAGCGCGGTTTTTACCACATTGCCTGTTGTTATCTGGTCTGAGAGCCGAATCCGAACCCCGCCGGCACGTCGATAACCGCCGTTTCGGCCAGTCTCGTAACGAGTTATGCGGCTTTTCGCGAAAGCTATGCTATTCTTCCAACTAACGCCCTGATGTTGTTGAACTGCAACAAGGGCAATCTCAAGTGACAAAATCAATCGTGGGGAAGTTCGCAATGGAGAACCGAATCAAAACAGGACTCGCGCTGGCACTGTGTGTCAGCCTGGCGGGCTGCGCGAACAGCAACGTCAAGCCGGGCGAGATCCTTTGCCCAATCGTCGGCGCTGTGACCGGCGCCGGTGTGGCTGCCGCTGCCGCCGGCTCCGATGAACCCGAAGCCTATGTCGCCGGTGCCGCGCTCGGCGCGGGTGTCGGCTACCTGTTCTGCCGCGAGAAGCCGGTGCCGCCGGCCCCGACGCCGGCCCCTGCCGCCGCGCCAGCCCCGGCTCCTGCGCCGCCCCCGCCGCCCCCGCCGCCGCCCGCGCCGGAAGTCGGTACGAAGATCATGAGCCTCGAAGGCACTCACTTCGACTTCAACAAGTCGACGCTGAAGGCCGACGGCATGGCGAAGCTCGACCACGCCGCGACGGTGATGGCTGAAAACCCGACCCTGGTGGTTGGTGTCGAAGGTCATACCGACAGCGTCGGCAGCGATGCCTACAACCAGGCCCTGTCGGAGCGCCGCGCGCAGTCCGCCGTGGCCTACCTGGTCAGCAAGGGCGTCGATGCGTCCCGCCTGCAGCCGAGCGGCTACGGCGAAAGCAAGCCCGCCGCGTCGAACGACACGGCTGAAGGTCGCGCGCAGAACCGCCGCGTTGACCTGGTGGTGATCAGCAACTAAGCCTCACCGCTCAGACCTTCCTGAAAAGCCCTCCGCAAGGAGGGCTTTTTTTTGCCCGTGGCAGGCTCGCTGAAGCGGCGCCAAGGCGTGGCCGGCAGAGCCTGGGGCGAGTCGCAGCGTCGATTCGTGGCGATGCGCAGAGCAGGCGAGCCCGCTGCCCGCGGCTCCTGGTTCACCCGTGTGCCCAGCACGCGGTCAGCCGCGCCGCCTCCCGGCGTGCCGTGAGCATGAGGGCCCGGCACTGCGCCGGATCCTTGATCAGCACGAGGCTGCCCGGTTTCGGAAACAGCGCATCCTGCAGCCGCGACAGCCAGAAGCGCAGGCCGGCAGCGCGCAGGGCGACGGGCCACGCGGCGATTTCGGCCGGCGTCACCGCACGCTGCGCCCGATAGGCGTGCAGCAGCGCCGTGACGCGTTCGGACGACCAGCCGCCACGGTCGAAGCACCAGTCGGCAACGGTGACCGCCAGGTCGTAGAGCAGGCTGTCGTGCGCGGCGTAGTAGAAATCGATGACGCCGGTCAGCGTCGTGTCCTCGAACAACACGTTGTCCCGGAACAGATCGCCATGCACGACCCCGCCGGGGAGGCCCGCGAGCGGCTGCGTGTCCTGCAGCGCGAGTTCCTCGCGCAGCAATGCCTGGTCTGCCGGCCCGAGGCGCGTGAGCAGGCGTGCGCCGACTTCCGCGCGCCACGCCGCGCCGCGGGTGCTGGCCCGGGTACTGCCGAAATCGGCGACGGCCACGTGCATCCGCCCGAGCAGATCGCCGACGGCCGCACACCGGGCCGCGTCGGGGCGCTCGGGACTGCGGCCGGGCAGCCGCTGCAGGATGGCTGCCGGTCTGCCGCAGAGGAGGGCTGCCTGGCCGCCGTCGTGCCGCCGCGCGGGGCGCGGCACCGGCAGCCCGCGGTCGGCGAGATGGGCCATCAGGTCGAGAAAGAACGGGAGATCCGCGGCCGGCGTCGCCTCGAAGAGCGTCAGCACGTAGCGCCCGCGCGTGGTCGTCAGGAAATAGTTGGTGTTCTCGACGCCTTCCAGAATGCCCTCGCAGGCGACGGCGGTGCCGAGCGGGTAACCGGTCAGGAACACCGCCAGTTCGGCGGTGCTGACCGCGGTGTACACCGACATGGGGCAGGCGGCGGGTCGGGGCGGCTCAGCCGCGCCCGGTTGTCATCACCAGCTGAAAATCACCCACTGCGGGATCACGTATTCCTGATAGAGCATGTTGCCGATGCGCGATTCGAGCCGGCCATCGCCGTCCTGGTCGATCAGGTAGTAGGGCTTGCCGAACTTGGGCGTGATCTTCACGCGGTACAGACGGCCATTGATCCGGTGTTCCTCGACGACGGCATCCTTGCGCTGGACGATCGTGACTTCGGGTTCGAGGGCCTGGCCGTCTTCCATCGGGGGCGGCGGTTCGGGCGCCGCTTCCGGCACGTTCTGCAGGGTGGACGGATCGGCAGCCAGGGCGAACTGCGCGACGAGGAACGTGACGGGGAGCAAGGCTGCTCTGTGGGTTCGCATTTGAGCTTTCTCGGTCGTGTGCGATGATGAATTCAACAGCGTAAGCATAGCATCAGCGCGCAGGCAGATCCCTCGTGAGCCGACCGGCCAGCGACATGCCCGCATGCTCGACCCAGGCCTCAGTCACCGGACCTCGCGCATGAACAAACTCAGACTCGTGCTGGTCGACGGATCGTCTTATCTGTACCGGGCATTTCATGCCCTGCCGGGCCTCGCCAATTCCAAGGGCCAGCCGACGGGCGCGATCCACGGTGTGGTCGCCATGTTGAAAAAACTGCACAGCGAGTACCCGGCGCAGGCCTTCGCCGTGGTCTTCGATCCGCGCGGAAAGACCCATCGCGACGAGTGGTTTCCCGCCTACAAGGCGAACCGGCCGTCGATGCCGGATGAACTCGCCTCGCAGGTCGCGCCGCTGTTCGAGATCATCGATGCGCTCGGCATGCCACGGCTCGTGCAGGACGGCATGGAAGCCGACGACGTGATCGGCACGCTGGCCCGTCGCGCGGCCCGCGACGGCTGGGACGTGGTGATTTCGACCGGCGACAAAGACCTCGCGCAACTCGTCGGTCCGGCCATCACGCTGGTGAACACGATGGACAATTCGGTGCTCGACACCGACGGCGTGATCCGGAAATTCGGCGTCAAGCCGGACCAAATCATCGATTACCTGACGCTCGTCGGCGACAGCGTCGACAACATCCCCGGGGTGCCGAAGGTCGGGCCGAAAACCGCGGTCAAATGGCTCGCGCAGTACGGCAGCCTCGACGCCATCATCAGCCACGCGAACGACATGCCGGGCGCGGTCGGCGAGCACCTGCGCGGCGCGCTCGCGCAACTGCCGCTGTCGCGACGGCTCGTGACGATCATCGATGACCTCGATCTGCCGTGGTCCTACCAGTCGCTCGAGTGCCGCGCCCCGGACAACAGCCGGTTGGTGAATCTCTATCGCGAACTCGAGTTCAAGAGCTGGCTGCGCCAGCTCGAACAGGACGGCGCGCCCGAAGCCGCGGCGCCGGCCGCGACCCAGTCGACGCGTGACGGCTACGAAACCGTGCTCGATCGCGCGCATCTCGATCGCTGGCTCGCGCGTCTGCGCGCAGCGCCCTTGATCGCCTTCGATACCGAGACGACGAGCCTGAACTACATCGACGCCCGCATCGTCGGCGTGTCGTTCTGCGTCGAGCCCGGCAGCGCCGCCTATGTGCCGCTCGCGCACGACTACATGGATGCCCCGCCGCAGCTCGATCGCGAGGAAGTGCTGGCGCTGCTGAAACCGCTGCTCGAGGACGAACGTGTCGCGAAACTCGGCCATCATGCGAAATACGATCGCAATGTGCTGCTCAATCACGGCATCGAGCTGCGCGGCATCCGCTATGACACGATGCTCGAGTCCTATGTGCTGAACAGCACGGCGACGCGCCACGATCTCGATTCCCTCGCGCTGCAGTACCTGTCGCTGTCGACGATCCACTTCGAGGACGTCGCCGGCAAGGGCGCGAAACAGCTGACCTTCAACCAGGTGCCGCTCGAGACCGCCGCCCCGTATGCGGCCGAGGACGCCGATGTCTGCCTGCGTCTGCACGGCCTGCTGTGGCCGAAGATCTGCGCCGAGGACGGGCTGGAAGCGCTGGTGTCGGAGATCGAGGTGCCGCTGGTGCCCGTCCTCTCGCGCATCGAGCGCCGCGGCGTCCTCGTCGATGTCGCGATGCTGCGCGGCCAGGGGGGCGAACTCGCCGCGAAGCTGCACGATATCGAGCTCGCGGCCTTTGACGCGGCCGGGGAGCCTTTCAACATCGGCTCGCCGAAGCAGATCCAGCAGATCCTGTTCGACAAGCTGGGCCTGCCGGTCACGGCGAAAACGCCGACCGGGCAGCCGTCGACCGCCGAATCCGCGCTGCAGGAGCTCGCCGACGAGTACCCGTTGCCGCGGCTGATCCTCGAGCACCGCGCACTGTCGAAGCTCAAGTCGACCTACATCGACCGCCTGCCCGAGGAGGTCAACCCCGCGACCGGCCGCGTGCACACGAGCTATCACCAGGCCGTCGCCGCGACGGGCCGGCTGTCCTCGTCGGATCCAAACCTGCAGAACATCCCGATTCGAACCCCGGAAGGCCGCCGCATCCGGCAGGCGTTCATCGCGCCGCCGGGCATGGTGCTGCTGGCGGCCGACTATTCGCAGATCGAATTGCGCATCATGGCCCACCTGTCCGGCGACGAGCGCCTGCTCGCGGCCTTCGCCCAGGGCGCCGATGTCCATCGCGCGACCGCCGCCGAGGTCTTCGGCGTGGCGCTCGAAGCCGTCAGCGACGAGCAGCGACGCTCGGCCAAGGCGATCAACTTCGGGCTGATCTACGGCATGTCCGCGTTCGGCCTGGCCCGCCAGCTCGGCATCGATCGCGGCGCCGCCCAGGCCTATGTCGAGCTCTACTTCGCGCGCTATCCCGGGGTGAAGGCCTACATGGACCGCATTCGCGCCGAGGCCCACGACCGCGGCTACGTCGAGACGGTGTTCCGTCGCCGCCTGTACCTGCCGGAGATCAATTCGCGTAACGTGCAGCGCCGCCAGTATGCCGAGCGCACGGCGATCAATGCGCCGATGCAGGGGACGGCCGCCGACATCATCAAGCGCGCGATGCTCGCCGTGGATGCCTGGCTCGGGACTTCGGGTCTGCCCGCTGCCATCATCATGCAGGTGCACGACGAACTGGTGCTCGAGGTCGCGGCCGGTGCGGTCGAGGAGGTGGCGGCCGGGGTGCGCGCACGCATGGCCGCGGCGGCCAGCCTGGCCGTGCCGCTGGTCGTGGACACCGGCGTCGGCGCGAATTGGGACGAAGCGCACTGAGCGCGCGCCCTTCCCAAATTCGTGGACTAGTATTAAATTGGATTCAGCGACTTAAATAACAAAACAGCCCCATTCACCGAGTGCTTACCGCTACCCTGCCCGTATGCTGATCATCCCCGCCATCGATATCAAGGACGGCAAGTGCGTTCGCCTGCGCCAGGGCGTGATGAACGACGACACCGTGTATTCCGAAGATCCGCTGGCGATGGCCTCGCAGTGGGTGGCGCAGGGTGCGCGTCGCCTGCACCTCGTGGATCTGAACGGGGCCACCGTCGGCAAGCCGGTGAATTCAGGCGTGATTCACGACATCGCGCAGGCTTTTCCGCACATCCCGATCCAGGTCGGCGGCGGCATCCGCGACGAAGAGACGATCCAGAAATATCTCGATGCCGGCGTGCGCTACGTGATCATCGGCACCAAGGCCGTGACCGCGCCGCACTTCGTGCAGGACATGTGCCTCGAATTTCCGAGCCACGTGATGGTCGGGCTCGACGTGCGCGACGGCAAGGTCGCGATCGAGGGCTGGTCGAAGCTCTCGCGCCACGACGCGGTCGATCTCGCGCGCCAGTTCGAGGAAGACGGCGTCGAAGCCATCATCTTCACCGACATCCGGCGCGACGGCATGATGAACGGGCTGAATCTCGACGCGACCGTCGAATTCGCGCGTCATCTGAAGATTCCGGTGATCGCCTCCGGCGGCGTCACGAACCTCGACGACATCCGCGCGCTGTGCGCTGTCGAAGCCGAGGGCATCGCCGGCGCGGTCACGGGCCGCGCCATCTACGAAGGAACGCTCGACCTCCACGCTGCGCAGGCCCTCGCCGACGAGCTCAGCGCGCGTTGAGCGCGCCGTCCGCGCAGCCAGGCCGTCGTTCCCGTTTTCCCTGACCGTCCGTCCCCGCGCAGAGACATCACATGGGCCTCGCCAAGCGCATCATTCCCTGTCTCGACGTCGATGCCGGCCGGGTCGTCAAGGGCGTGCGCTTCGTCGACATCCGCGATGCCGGCGATCCAATCGAGATTGCGCGCCGCTACGACCAGCAGGGCGCCGACGAAATCACGTTTCTCGACATCACCGCGAGCAGCGACGAACGCGCGACGATGGTGCATGTCGTCGAGTCCGTGGCGTCCGAAGTGTTCATTCCGCTGACGGTTGGCGGCGGCATCCGCACGCTCGCCGATGTCCGCCGCATGCTGACGGCGGGCGCGGACAAGGTCGGCATCAACACCGCGGCAGTCTCGAATCCGGCGTTCGTCGGCGAAGCGGCCAGCAAGTACGGCTCGCAGTGCATCGTCGTCGCGATCGACGCGCGGCGGGTCGAAGCCGCCAACCGCTGGGAAGTCTTCACCCACGGCGGGCGCAAGCCGACCGGCATCGACGCCGTCGAATGGGCCGCGCGCATGGCCGGGATGGGCGCCGGCGAAATCCTGCTGACGAGCATGGATCGTGACGGTACGCGCGACGGTTTCGACCTCGGGCTGACGCGCGCGGTCGCCGACGCGGTCAGCATTCCCGTGATCGCCTCGGGCGGTGTCGGCAATCTCGACCACCTCGTCGACGGCGTCGTGAAGGGCCATGCCGATGCGGTCCTGGCCGCGAGCATTTTCCATTTCGCCGAATACACGGTCGGCGACGCGAAGCGCCACATGGCGCAGGCCGGCATCGAGGTGCGCCAGTGAGCTGGGTCGATGACGTCCACTGGGACAGCAACGGGCTGGTCGCCGCGGTCGCCCAGGACGCCGCGAACCTGCGCGTGCTGACGGTCGCCTGGATGAACCGGGAGGCCCTCGCCGCCACCGTCGCCGAGGGCCGCGCGGTGTACTGGTCGCGCTCGCGGCAACGCCTTTGGCGCAAGGGCGAGGAGTCGGGCCACGTGCAGCGCCTGAAGGAGATTCGCCTGGACTGTGACGCCGACGCCATCGTGCTGCTGGTCGAACAGGTCGGCGGCATCGCCTGTCATACTGGGCGCACGAGCTGCTTCTACCGGCGGCTCACCGACGGCGCATGGGAAACGGTGGACCCGGTGCTCAAGGACCCGCAGGACATTTACGGCGCCTGAGCGCCGCCCGAGGCCGCATGGACACAGATGTTTTGGAACAATTGGCGCGCATCCTGGAACAGAGGAAGAGCGCCGACCCTGCGCAATCCTATGTCGCGCGCCTGTATGCCGGCGGTATCGACCTGATTCGCAAGAAGATTGGGGAAGAGGCGACGGAGGTCGTGATCGCCGCCGGGCAGCCCGACGACAACGCGCTGATTCACGAAGTCGCCGACCTCTGGTTTCACACGCTGGTTGCGCTGGCGGCCCGCGGGCTCGATCATGCGGCAGTGCTCGCTGAACTTGGCCGGCGTTTCGGCGTCTCGGGTATTGAGGAAAAGGCCTCGCGTTCGGGGCAATAGACCGCACACACATCCTGCCCGGAGGCGCCACGACGGCTCCTCCGATGGAGATTCGACATGGGCATAGGTATCAAGGAACTCATCGTCATCCTCGTGATCGTGATGCTGATGTTCGGCACCAAGAAGATTCGCGGCATCGGCTCCGACGTCGGCGGCTGGATTCGGGACTTCAAGAAGGCGCTGAAAGACGGCAACGACGACGGCCAGGCGGATATCGCCGACAGCAAGCGCGTCATCGACGGTGAAGCGGTCGCCACCGGCGACAAGAAGAACGGCTGACGAGTCGCGTCGGGTGTTCGACGTCGGTTTCACCGAACTGGTGCTCATCGGGCTCGTGGCGCTGCTCGTGGTGGGCCCTGAGCGCCTGCCCGAACTCGTGCGCACGGCGGGTCGCTGGATCGGGCGCGCGCAACGCGTCGCGCGCGAACTCCGCTCCGAACTCGAGCGCGATGTCGGTACCCGCGAGCTGACCCAGCTCCAGCGCGACATCACCAGCAACACCCTGAACCAGTCGATCACCGACGAGCCGGCGCCGCCGCCAGCACCGAAGGGGCCTGGCCAGGCCTGACACCACGATGGCGACCGGCAAGGGCGCGGCCCCGCACGACGATCTCGACCCCACCGAGCAGACTTTCGTCTCGCACCTGGCCGAACTGCGCACGCGCCTCATGCGCGCCATCCTGTGCGTGCTCGGCGTGCTGCTGGTGCTGATGCCGCTGTCGAACCAGCTCTATGCGTGGCTGTCGGCGCCGATGCTCGAGAAAATGGCGGCGGTCGGCGCGCAGATGATCGCGACCGAAGTCGCGTCACCCTTCCTCGCGCCGTTCAAGCTGACCTGCTTCGTGGCGGTCGTGATCAGCGTGCCGTACATCTTTTATCAGCTCTGGTCCTTTGTCGCGCCGGGGCTGTACCGGCACGAAAAACGGCTGGCGTTTCCACTGCTCGTCTCCAGCATCGGCCTGTTCTATCTCGGCGGCGCGTTTGCCTATTACATCGTTTTTCCGCTGATTTTCGGCTTTCTGACCGCTGCGGCGCCGGAAGGCGTGCAGGTGATGACGGACATCTCGAAATATCTCGATTTCGTCGTCGTGATGTTCTTCGCGTTCGGACTCGCTTTCGAAGTGCCGGTGGCGACTTTCCTCGTCGTGCGCACGGGCATCTCGACGCGGCAGGACCTCGCGAGGAAGCGGCCGTACATCATCGTCGGTGCCTTCGTGCTCGCTGCCGTGCTGACGCCGCCCGATCCGGTGTCGCAGACGCTGATGGCCATTCCGATCTGCATCCTCTACGAACTCGGGCTGCTGTTCTGTCGCTTCTTCATCAGTGAGGAAGACGAGCGCGAGGCCGAAGCCGAAGCCGCGACCAGTCTGAGCCCCGCCGACAAGCCCTGAGTCGGCGCGTCAGCGCCGCCACCAGGCGAGCACCAAGCTGAGGACTGCGCTGAGAATCAGGCAGGTGACGACAGGGAAATAGAAGCGCGACTGCCCGCGCTCGATGACGATGTCACCGGGCAGGCGGCCGAGACCGAGCTTCGACAGCCACGGCCATGCGAGCCCGACCAGCACGAGCGCGAGGCCCAGCGACACCAGCCAGCGCCCGAGTCCCATGCCGCCGCTCAGATCCGCTGCACGCCGGCGTCGCTGCCGACCAGCAGCAGATCGGCCGGGCGCCGTGCGAACAGGCCGTTGGTGACGACACCGGTGATCTGGTTGAGGCTCGCTTCGAGGCCGACGGGATCGGCAATGTCGAGGCCGTGCACGTCGAGGATCACGTTGCCATTGTCGGTGACGAAACCTTCGCGCCACACCGGCCGGCCGCCGAGGTCTGCCAGCGCGCGGGCCACCTGCCGGCGGGCCAGCGGGATGACCTCGACCGGCAGCGGAAAGTGGCCGAGACGAGTCACGATCTTCGAGTCGTCGATCACGCAGATGAAGCGCGCGCTGGCGGCGGCCACGATCTTTTCGCGGGTCAGCGCGCCGCCGCCGCCCTTGACCAGGTGGCGCTCGCGCGTGGCCTCGTCGGCGCCGTCGACGTAGACGCCGAGTTCCCCGGTCTCGTTCAGATCGAACACCGGAATGCCCGCCGCGCGCAGCCGTTCGGCGCTCGCCTCCGAACTCGCGACGGCGCCGCGGATGCGCTCGCGGCGGCCGGCGAGTGCATCGATGAAGCAGTTCGCGGTGCTGCCGGTGCCGACGCCGACGATGGTGTCGTCGACGACGAATTCGAGCGCGGCGGCCGCGACGAGCCGCTTTTTCTGATCCTGGTCCATGTCCTTCCTCCGGCCGTGAGGCGCCGCGGCGCCCGAGTTTCAATGTTATCGTATGCGGATGCTCGACCAGTATCTGAAGATGATCCTGCGCGCGCCCGTCTACGATGTCGCGCGCGAAACCCCCCTCGATCTGCTGCCGGGCATGACCCGCCGGCTCGGCAATGCCGTGTGGTTGAAGCGGGAAGACATGCAGCCGGTGTTCTCGTACAAGCTGCGCGGGGCCTACACGATGATGGCGGCGCTGACAGCGGACGAGCGGGCGCGGGGGGTGATCACGGCGTCGGCCGGCAATCACGCGCAGGGCGTCGCGCTGGCCGCCGGCCGGCTCGGCATCGCCGCGCGCATCGTGATGCCGAAGACGACGCCCGAGATCAAGATCTCCGCCGTGCGCCGCCTCGGCGCCGAAACGGTGCTGTTCGGCAACACCTACGACGAAGCGGCCGAGCACGCGCACCAGCTCGCCGCAGCACAGGGCCTGACCTATGTCCCGCCCTATGACCATCCGCTGGTCATCGCCGGGCAGGGCACGGTGGCGATGGAAATCATGCGCCAGCATCCCCGGCCGCCACACGCGATCTTCGTGCCGGTCGGCGGTGGTGGCCTGATCGCCGGCGTCGCTGCCTATGTGAAAGCGCTCGAGCCGTCGATCAAGATCATTGGCGTCGAAGCCGACGAAGCGGCGTGCATGGCCCGCGCGCTCGAGGCGGGTGAACGCGTGATCCTCGATCGCATCGGTATCTTCGCCGACGGCGCCGCGGTCAAGCAGGTCGGTGTCGAGAATTTCCGCATCGCCCGCGAGCACGTCGACGCGGTGCTGACGGTCAGCATCGATGAGATCTGCGCTGCCGTGAAGGATATTTTCGAGGACACCCGCTCGATTGCCGAGCCCGCCGGCGCGCTTGCGCTCGCCGGCTTGAAGCAGTACGTCGCGCGCGAACAGCTGCGCGATCACGAGCTGGTCGCTATCCTGAGTGGCGCGAACGTCAATTTCGACCGCCTGCGGCACATTGCCGAACTGGCGGAACTGGGCGAGAAGCGCGAAGTGCTGATCGGGGCGATCATTCCCGAGCGCCCCGGCAGTTTCCGCCGCTTCTGCCACGCGCTGGGTCCGCGCGCGATCACCGAATTCAACTATCGCTACGCCGACAGCGAGCGCGCGACGGTCTTCGCCGGCGTGCAGCTGCGCGCGATCGATGGCGACAAGTCGCTGCTGCTCGAAGGCCTGCGTGACAAGGGCTTCGAGGCGATCGACATCTCCGACAACGATCTGGCGAAGATGCACGTGCGGTACATGGTCGGCGGTCACGGCGGCGCGCTGCGCGACGAGCGCCTGCTGCGCGTCGAGTTCCCCGAGCGACCGGGCGCGCTGTTGCACTTCCTGAACCAGGTCGGCGATCGCTGGAACATCAGCCTGTTCCATTACCGCAACCACGGCGCCGCCTACGGTCGCGTGCTGATGGGCATTCAGGTACCCGCCGCACAGAATCTGCCGTTCCGCGAGTTCCTCGGTGCGCTCAACATGGATTACGTCGAGGAAGAACAGAATGCCGCCTACGAGCTCTTCCTCAAGTGATCTGAGCGACGAGCACGCGTTGCGCGGGGCGCTCGTCGGCGTGATGCGGCAGCTCGCGGCCGACGGCCTGAACCGCGCCGCCGCCGGCAATGCGAGCGCGCGTTGCGGCGATCATTTCCTGATCACGCCGACCGGCGTGCTACCGGCGGATCTCGAGCCCGCGATGATCGTCGCCATGCGCGTCGACGGCACCACGCTCGAATCGCGCTACCGGCCCTCCAGCGAATGGCGGTTCCATGCGGGCATCTACGACGCGCGGCCCGAGGCCGGCGCCGTCGTTCACGTGCATTCCCCCTATGCGACTGCGCTCGCCTGCGCGCGCCGCGACATTCCGCCGTTCCACTACATGGTCGCCGTCGCGGGCGGTGCTAACATTCCGTGCGTGCCCTATGCGACGTTCGGCACCGAAGCGCTGTCGCGGCACGTGGTGCGCGGGCTCGCCGATCGCCGGGCCTGCCTGCTCGCCAACCATGGCCTGGTCGCGACGGGCGCCGATCTGGCCCGGGCATGGCGGCTGACCGTCGAAGTCGAGGAACTGGCGCGGCAATACCTGCTCGCGCTCGATGCCGGTGGGCCGGTGCTGCTCACCGAGGAAGAAATCGCAGACGCACTGAGGCAGTTCGAAGGCTATGGACAACAAACCGGGTAAGGGCGGTCCGCTCGAGGAGTTCACCTCGCAGCCGCGACCCTGCATCGCCATCGCCGCGCACGATCTCGCGGTCACGCGCCGCTTCTACGAAGACACGCTCGGCTGCCGCGTCGTCGACGAACGCGCGACGGGCCTGACGATCGATTTCTTCGGCTGCGAACTCGATGCGCGCCTCGTCGCCCGGGATGGCGCGCAGGTGATGAATCTGCTGCCCCGGTTCGGTCTCGTGATGGGCTGGGAAGACTGGCACCGCGCCGTCGATCACCTGAACTACATCGGCGTGCGCTATCTCGAAGCCCCACGCTTCGACGCCCGCGGCACCCCCGACGAACGCGCGGAATTCTGCATCGCCGATCCGAGCGGCAACTGCCTGGGCTTTGCGGCGTGGCGGGTGAAGAAGATTTAGCCACCGAGAACACCGAGAACACAGAGGAAGAAGAACCTGATTTGAGGTTCAGCAACGCCGGCTCCTGCGGTGGGCACGGTGTTAACGCGCCGCCAGAACCTACGACTTTCTTCCTCTGTGTTCTCGGTGTTCTCGGTGGCTATACCAGCCTCAAAAGAACAGCTCGCGCAGTTTCGCGCCCGGATCCGGATCGCGCATGAAGGCTTCGCCGACGAGGAAGGCGTTGACCTCCCGGCTGCGCAGGCGCGCGACGTGGTCGCGGGTATTGATGCCGGATTCACTGATCACCAGGCGATCGGCCGGGACATCGCGCAGCAGGCCGATGGTCGTCTCGATGTCGGTGACGAAGCGGCGCAGGTCGCGGTTGTTGATGCCGATCAGCGGCAGCCGCAGCCTGAGCGCGCGTTCGAGTTCTTCGCGGTCGTGCACTTCGAGCAGCACGTCGAGGCTGCAGTCGCGCGCGGCGTCGGCCAGCGCCTGCAGCGTGGCGTCGTCGAGCCCGCCGACGATCAGCAGCACGCAGTCGGCGCCGAGCACGCGCGACTCGTAGATCTGCCACGGATCGCACATGAAGTCCTTGCGGATCACGGGCAGGCTGCACGCGTTGCGGGCGGCGGCGAGGTCGGTGTCATGACCCTGGAAGTAGCGTTCGTCGGTCAGCACTGACAGGCAGGAGGCCCCATGCTGCGCGTACGACGCGGCGATCTCCGCCGGCGCATAGGCTTCGCGAATGATCCCTTTCGACGGCGATGCCTTCTTGCATTCCGCGATCACCGCGGGTTCGCCACGCGCGATGCGATCGCGCAGTGCGCGTTCGAAACCGCGCGGCGGCGGACAGGCGGCGGCAAGGCGCCGCATCTCCTCGAGCGGGCGCATGGCCTTGCGGGCCGCGACTTCGCTGCGCTTGTGCGCAAAGATCTCGTCGAGGATGTCGGTGCCGGGGGCGAGCGGGGCAGTCTCGTTGCTCATGGGGTCGGGTTCTCGATCGCCTGGGTGAACTTGATGTGCCGGTCGAAGGCCGCGCCCGCCGCGCCGCTCGCGATCAGCTCGCAGGCTCGGCGGTAACCGTGGTCGATGCTGTCGGCGAAATCGCACAGGTACAGCGCCGCGCCGGCGTTCAGCGCGACGATGTCGCGGGCCGGGCCCGGCTCGCCGTCGTACACGCGCCGGATCAGCGCGAGGCTTTCCGCCGCGTTCGTCACGCGCAGCAGCGACAACGAAGACGGCGCGATGCCGAGCGTCGACGGATCGAACACGTAGTGCGTGATCTCGCCGTTGCGCAGTTCGGCGATGTCGGTCGGCGCGCCGATGCTGATTTCATCGAGTCCGTCCTGCGCGTGAACGACGAGCGCGCGCCGCGTGCCGAGCCGGCGCAGCACGGCAGCGATTTTGCGCACCCAGTCGCGCGAGTAGAGTCCGACGAGCTGCAGCGGCGCCGCGGCCGGGTTCGTCAGCGGTCCCAGCACGTTGAACATCGTGCGGATGCCGAGTTCGCGTCGCGGGCCGGCGGCGTGACGCGTCGCGCTGTGATGGGCCTGTGCGAACATGAAGCCGAAGCCGGTGTCGCGCACGGCGTTGGCGATCTCCTCCGGTGGCAGCGTGATGCGCACGCCAGCCGCTTCGAGCAGATCGGCCGAGCCGCTCGAACTCGACACCGAGCGGTTGCCGTGTTTCGCGACATGGCCGCCCGCGGCCGCGACGACGAACGCGGCAGCGGTCGAGATATTGAAAGTGCCGGTCGAGTCCCCGCCGGTGCCGCAGGTGTCGATCAGCGGGCTGCAGTCGCAGTCGACCTTCAGCGACAGTTCCCGCATCACGGTGGCCGCGGCGGTGATTTCGTCGACGGTTTCGCCCTTCATCCGCAGCGCGACCAGAAAGCCCGCGATCTGCGCCGGCGTCGTTTCGCCGGTCATGATCTGGCGCATGACCTCGAGCATGTCCTCGAAGGGCAGATCGCGGCCGTCGACGGCCGTGGCGATGGCGTCGCGGATCAGCATGGCGTCAGGCGCGCGCCGCGCGGCTGAGTTCGAAGAAATTGCGCAACAGGTCGTGACCGTGATCGGTCAGGATCGATTCGGGATGGAACTGCACGCCGTAGACCGGCAGTTCGCGATGGCGCACGCCCATGATCTCGTCGACGCTGCCGTCCGGCATTTCGGTCCACGCGGTCACTTCGAGGCACGGCGGGCACGTCGACTTCTCGATCACCAGCGAATGGTAGCGCGTGGCGGTGAACGGGTTGGCGAGCCCTTTGAAGACATCGGTGCCGCGGTGGTGGATCGCGGAGGTCTTGCCGTGCATCACTTCGCGCGCATGGATGATGCGCCCGCCGAAGGCCTGGCCGATGCTCTGGTGGCCCAGGCAGACACCGAGCAGCGGGATCTCGCCGGCCAGTTCGCGCACGATGGCCAGCGACACGCCGGCCTCGTTCGGCGTGCAGGGGCCGGGTGAAATAATGATGTGATCGGGCTGCCGGCGACGGATGTCGGCGACGGTGATCGCGTCATTGCGCACGACCTCGACCTCTTCACCGAGCTCGCCGCAGTACTGCACGAGGTTGTAGGTGAAGGAATCGTAGTTGTCGATCATCAGGAGCATGGCGAAGTCGGCGTGATGCCCGCCGTGAGGCCGTATTGGGGAGCGCGAATTCTTGCAGGAAACCCCCCTCGGCGAAACCCCGCCGCCAGGCAGGCATGCGACAATCGGCCATCAGCGAGGCCCTTTCCGCCGTGACCGACACGCTCCCCGCCAGCCCCACACCGTTGTGGCGAATCATCCCGCCGCTGGGCATCGCCCAGATCATTGCCTGGGGCTCGCTGTACTACTCGATCGCGGTGCTCGCTGGCCCGATGGGCGAGAGTCTCGGACTCTCGCGTCCGGCCGTGTACGGCGGATTCACGCTGGCCCTGCTGCTATCCGGTGCCGTCGCGCCATGGGTCGGTCGGCGCGTCGACAGCCTCGGTGGACGCGACGTGCTCAGCGCGGCGGCGCTGCTCGGCGCGGCGAGTTTCGCCACGCTCGCCGTGGCCGATTCCACGCCGGGCTTTTTCGTCGGCTGGGCGCTGGCCGGCCTCGCGATGGGCTGCGGACTCTACGACGCGGCGATGGCGGCGCTGAACATCATGGTGCCCGGCCAGGACTACCGCCGCGCGGTGACCGCCCTGACGCTGATCGCAGGCTTCGCCAGCACGGTGTTCTGGCCGCTGTCGCACTGGTTGGTCACGCACTGGGACTGGCGCACGGCGTGCGCCGTGTTCGCGGTGCTCCATCTCGTCGTCTGCCTGCCGCTGTATCGCGCCGTGGTCCCGGGGCCGCGGCCGCGCGATCACGCCGCGAGCGGGCAGCCCCGCCCGGCGATGCCGAAGCCGGGGGCCGCCTTCTGGTGGCTGGCGGTGGCCTTCGCCGCAGTGTCGTTCGCCTTCGCGGTGCTGTCGGCCCATCTCGTCGAACTGCTCGGCGACGCGGGCATCGGCGTCGAGGATGCCATTCTCGTGGGCGCGTTGTTCGGCCCGATGCAGGTCGCGGCGCGCATCATCGAATTCAGCGTCGCGCCGCGGGTGCGCGCGGTCAGCGTGGGATCGGTGGCCTTCGTGCTGATGACCATTGCGCTGTTGCTGCTGACGGGGATCGACGGCGAGCGCTCGCAGGCGTTCGCCTTTGCCGCCTGTTATGGCGCGAGCAACGGCATCCTGACGATCGTGCGTGGCACGGTGCCGGCGGAACTGTTCGGTCGGACGCATTACGGCGCCCTGCTCGGGCGGCTGGCGCTACCGTCGTTCTTCGCCAAGGCCCTGGCGCCGTTTCTGTTCTCGGTGATGCTGGCGGCCGGGGTGTCGCATGCCGCCTCGACCTGGAGTCTCGCGCTCGTCGGCGCCGGCGCGCTGTTCAGCTGACGGCGGCGCTCAGGTCGCTTCGGTCTTCGTCTCGCCGCAACGGGAGCACTTGTAGATCGTGATCAGCTTGCCCTGTTTGACATCGAAGGGCTTGCGCTGCCAGACCGCCCATTTGTGAAAGCCTTCGCGGCACATCGTCTTGCCGCGCGCCTGCTCGCCGGGTTTGCGTTTCCTGAACTGGATGACGTCGCCCATGATGTGCGCGTCAGCGAGTCTCTTCCCACATCACGTAGGCTTCTTTCTTGATCGCGGCGTCGATCATCGCCACGAGCGGCTGGGCGCGGGTTTTCAGGGGCACGTGATCCTGGGTCTCGGCGTCCGCTTCGACATCGTCGTCGGCGGGCGGCGGCGGCGGGGCCGAGGCGAGCCCGTCGAGGAGCCTGGTGCGCACATCGGCGAGATCTGCTGCCTGCACGGCGCTCGGGATGCGGCCGGAGAAGCCCATCAGGTGGATCAGTTCCTTGGCCACATTGCCGAACATGATGATGTCGTGGTGGGCCGGACTGTGAAAACGGACGAGCATGGAAGTCACCAGTATGTATGGCCGATGTCGAAATCATTGTGCCCGCAGCGGTCGACGCCCCGCACCAGCCAGATCGGCCGCTGCGCGAATTCGACCGGCACGGTGGACGACGCGCTGCCCATCGGGAGGCTGCGCAAGCCCTTCGATGTCAAACAGGGCAAGCTGATCACGATCTACAAGTGCTCCCGTTGCGGCGAGACGAAGACCGAAGCGACCTGAGCGCCGCCGTCAGGATCACATCATAGGCGCTTGCGAGGTCGATGCGTGGGTCGTTCAGCACGTTGTTGAGGACCAGGTCCTCGCGATCGCTCTGTTCGTGGCTGAACTCGCCCATGCGATGCGAGCCCGGGATGACGCGCATGCAGCCGTTTTCGCGCGTGACGTCGTCGAGGGCGATCCACACCGTCACCGTTTCGCGCGGGCGTATCGGCCAGTACTGGCCGTCCTGGTGCCACGGCACCTCGAGGCCGACGCCGGGCGGTTTGCAGAACACTGACGACGCCCACAGCACGATGTCCGGACCGATCACGGCGGAGACGATGTCCAGCAGATCGGGATCGGTGACGAAATCGAAGAATTCTCGCGCGATTTCCAGGCCTTCATCGTCGTTCCACGGCACGTGCGGCAACGCGATGAAGTCCGGCCGGACATCGGTGCGCGCGGCGAGCAGGCGCGCGAGCGCGTCCTGCATCCGCGACAGCAGCGCGGTCGGCAATCGCCACGTCGGGGTCAGCTGGCCCTGCTGCCGGTAGCGCGCAACTTCGTCGGGCGTCAGCGCCGCGGTTTCGCGAAACGCCGCGTAGGCGCTCATCGCGGCGCCGGCGCGATTTCGCGCAGCACGCCGTCGGCGGTCAGTTCATAGCCGATGCCACGCACGCGCTCCTTCATTTCTTCCGGCCAGCCGACGCGGCCCGGATCGTGACCGCCGACGATCGCGAGCATCATCGCGCTGTCGTCGCCGACGTTGCGAAAGCCGCGCATCACCTGCACGGGGACCGAAATCGTGTCGTACTGGCCGAGGATCACTTCGCGTTCGCCGGTCGGGCCCCAGCAGATCGCCCAGCGGCCCGACAGCGGCATGAACACTTCCTGGGTCAGGTGCGAATGCAGCGCGGCGCCCTTGCCCGGGTCGGCGCGGATGATCGCGAGATGAAAATCCTGCGGCGCCAGCGGCGGGCGGATGTCCGGATCCTCGAGCACGCCGCCGCCGATGATGGTGTAGATGTCGCGCTCGTGGCCGGGCAGGCGCGTATCGATGAAGGACTTGGCGGTGCTCGGAATGTCGGCGAAGCGTGCGACATGCGCTTCCATTTCGGCTTCGGTGAAATCCAGATCGGTGATCGGGGCGGTGTTGACCATCGGGCTTCTCCTGGTACCGGGGCATGGCGGTCGGGCGGCCATGCAGCGCCGATCCCATGGTGGATCAGTCGGCGCGCAAACGGTAGCGGCGGGCGGATCAGGCGGCGAGATCTTCGCGATGCACCCATACCCGCAACTGGTTGTGTCGTGGCCGCAGCTCGACCCAGTGCGCGGTTTCGTGATTCCACACCGGCGGCTGTCGATAGAGTTCGCACAGGGCCGCGCTGTCGGGGGTGCGGCCGCTGTGCACGAGCGCGTCGAGCGCCGCGTGCAGTGTCCGTGCCCGTTGCCGGCTGTTGCGCTGGAGCCGGGTGTGGAACCAGCCGTCGGCGGGTGCCTCGTGCAACTGGCGTTTGTTGCGCCGGACCGCCGCGTTGTCGTCGTGATAGTGATTGGTCTGCACGAGGATGCCGGTGCGCTCGTCGGCCCGGCGGATTTCGGGCGGACCGGCGACGTCCCAGGCCAGCACGCAGGCGTCACCGCGCGCCGTACCGCACACGGTAACGAAACATGGGGCTCCGGGCCGTTCACGGCGCAGCCATTCCACCGCGTCGGCATAGCCTTGCACCGACAGGTCTTCGAGGAAGCGGCGCAGCATCAGGGTCGGATCCGGCCTGAAGCGGCCCGCCAGCCCGGGCGATGGCGCGTAGTTCAGCACCACCGAGACGCCGTCGCGCACGGCGGTCAGGATGCCGAGCATCCCCATCATGCCGGCCGAACGACCGTGCACCGCGCCATCCGGACCGATCAGCTCGAAGATGCGGGTCGTGCGGCCAATGGCCTCTGCCGCCGGCCAGTCGAGGCTGCGAAAACACACCATTTCCCCGGCGGTCTCGTCCCACACCGTCACGGTGCTGCAGCCGCCGGTGTAGGGGCTCGCGTGCGCCCACGAATACTGCCGCTGCAGGAATGCGCACTGCGCCGGGCTCCGCAGCCCCCCGGACTGCGCGGCCAGCCAGTCGCTGTCGGCGGTGTACTGGCCCCAGTGCCGGTACACGAGACGGTAGGCGAGCGACGCGAGCGGCAGCGTGAGGGCGCCCCGACCACCGCCGAACGCGAGCCGATGCATGACCCGGCAGACGTCACGAAAGCTGTCCTGCTCCTGCGCCAGCGCCTCGCCCCAGCGCTGCGCCGGATCGCGGGCGAACAGGTGGACGCGACACCGCGTCGTGACTTCGTGGAACAGCGGATCGCGGTGGCGGGTGCGATAGAGCGTCATGCGCGAACGACCTCTGGGGTGCCGGCGCCAGCGTAACCACGGCGTCCGCCGGCCCGCAATGCCGCTCGCGTCCGCCGCCCGGGTTGCCGGGATTTCCGGTGGGTGTCCCGCCAGCCTTTTCGCCCGCGTCGGCGCCCCGGCCAGGTGCCTGGCCCTGCGCCAGCCAGAGCGCCCGCGAGCCGTTCGAAGGTCCCTGTATCGCATTGCAACACTGGCCGCCTGATTTGGGACAGTTGTGTTGCAAAGCGGCACAGATTGTATTGAAAAATCAACCTTCAAAATTAAGGAAATAAAAAATAAACGATCTAGAACAAATATTTGAATATTTTTATGTCGCAACGCACCATGATTCTATGTATATTTTGTATACATAAATCGAAGAAGAGCGGCCTGCCCGGCCGTCCCATGAGACCGCTACAGCGGGCTGGCCATGGGCGCGATCGGCGCAGGGCCTGACACATGGTTTCAAGCTTCCAGAGGACACACATGACGAAGACAGGACTCCGCAACGCCTTGCTGACCGCACTGGCCGTTGCCCACCCGCTGTGCGCCGGCGCCGTGACGCCGGAAGAGCATTTCGCCTGGCTCAAGGACAACCAGTCCGCGAAGCCGCAGTTCATCGACGGCGACGTGATCACCCAGGACAAGGCCGACCTGATCCGGCCGTTCATCCCGCTCGAATACCAGCCGGAAGTGATCTTCGACGGCATGGAGATGCGAATCAAAGACGCCGGCGACCTGTCGCCGCCGGAGATCTACAAGTCCGCCACCGCCCAGTTCCAGGCCAAGGTCACGCTCGCCGCCGACGGCGCGATCGAGAACTACACGGCCGGTCAGCCCTTCGAGCCGGCGACCTTCAAGCCCGGCAGCGTCGAGGACGGCACCCGCCTGGCGTGGAACTTCGCCTATCGCTGGCAGAACGACGGCCTGCGCATCGAAGACATCCACTGGGTCTGGGTGCGCAAAGGGGGCGAGCACAGCGCGCACGAAGTGATGTCCGATGCGAAGTACAAAGAGTACTACCAGGGCGGCGGCACCTTTGAGCGCGTGCTGACGGGCCCGTACCAGCGCGTGTATTTCAGCCACCGCGCGGATCTCGCCGAAACCGGCTACAAGATCGACGACGGCTTTGCGAAGGGCACCGAGTTCCGCGAGTACACGGGATTCACGTCCCCGTTCGACATTTCGGGGACGGCCTTCCTGATCCTGCGCTACGACGATCCGCGCAAGTCCGACGACTCCTGGGCGTACATCCCGAGCCTGCGTCGCGTGCGCCGCATATCGGTTGAGGTGAAGTCCGACTCTCTGCTCGGCACCGACCATACGCTCGAGGATTTCTACTGCTTCTCGGGCCGTCCGCTCGAGCACAACTGGGAATACGTCGGTACCAAGGACATCCTCGCGGTTGCGCGTTCGCGCAATGCCGACACCGTGTTCTACGGTCCGAACGGCCTGATTCCGCTCGACGACTGGGCGGTCCGCACGACGGACGTCGTGAAGATGACGCCGAAGCGCGAGAACCATCCCTACAGCAGCAAGTACATGTACATCGACCGTCAGTCGGGCGAGTGCTACTACGCGAACGCCTTCGACAAGGGCGGCCAGCTGTGGAAGCTGTGGCAGTTGTCCAAGGTCTGGACCGACGACCCGCAGTACCAGGCGGGCGGTGCGAAGTTCAAGGCCCAGCCGACCGCGCCCGGCACGCGCATGAGCGCGTTCCAGAGCATCAACGTGATCGACGTGCAGAACAGCCGCGGCACGCTCGTGCCCTGCCGGGGCAACAGCTACCCGGATACGACGATTAAGGATGTGAAGAAAATCCTCGACGTGAACTATCTCACCGAGGGTCGTTGACCGTTGACTGCGGCCGGCGCGCCACGCGCCGGCCGCCTACCGAAGCTCCTCGTTCTCATCAGAGAGTGAGTTCAGGCCGCCCCGTGCGGCCTGTCTTTTTTGTGGCGGGCCTACGCGGCTGCGCCGCGATCACCCCGCAACAGCCCCTCAGTAATGATAGTGGGCACCAATGCCGACGTACTCGACCTTCTCCCGGTAGAACTGGCCGGTCGGCGAGTAACCGCTGAAGTATTCGGCGAGGAACTGCAGCTTGCGGCCGAAGGCCATCACGTTGTCGAGTTGCAGCCCCGCCTTGACCGAGACGTCCGGGCGCCATTCATTCTGTTCGTGCTGCTTGATGTCGATGCCGGCCACCGGCCGCAGGGCCGTGCTTTCGAAACGCCAGGGGCTGCGGAACTCCGCGCCGTACTGCGCCGACCACGTCTGGATGGTCTCCGGCTCCTTCGAAAAGATGCCGCCGCCACCGCCGTAGACCCGCAGCCCGTACGGCAGCTCGTAGGACAGGCGGAGGTCGGCGCCTTCATAGCTGAGATTGACCCGTTCGAGTCGCGTCTGCAGCAGGAACTCGTCGCCGAGGTGTGAACTCTGGTGATAGACACGGCTGAACGCGGAGAACTGGCCGGCGCGCAGGCTGCCATAGACGGAGGCGATGAAGTCCGAGTTGATCAGATCGGACGAACGCGCGTCGAGATTGAAGTCACTGAACACGCCGGCCTGCAGCCCCGTCTCCCACTGTGCCGACCCCAGCCCGACATTGCCGCGATAGAACGGCAGCGTCTCGCCAAAGCTGACCGACGCGTTGTTGTTGCCGTCGAGTTCGCGTCCCACGTAATTGCGATAGGCCGCCGAAAAATGCGCCCAGCGCGGGTCGGCCATCAGGGGCTTGAACAGGTGGCCACTGGGCAGCGCGCCGGTGCTGAACACCGGGGCATCGCTGGCGCGATTGCTGTTGATGCGGCGGGCGTCGGGCGTCGCGGAGTCCGACACGCCCGAATCGGGCATGCGCTCGACCGCCTCCACGGCGACCACGCCGGGTATCGCCGCCAGCGACTGCAGCACACTCGCGCGCTCGTCGGCGGACAGGGCGCCAACCGGCACCGTCATCACGCCCCGCGTGACCTTGATGCCGGCGACGTCCGTTGCCAGTTCGCGTTTCAGCATCCCGGCTGCGTAACCCGCGAGGTACGCGTCGTCGGTCGGCGCGGCGCTGGCGCAGGTCGTCACCAGCAGCGCGCCGAACAGGCTGGCGCGGGCCCGTGGCGCGCGCGGGGGGAATCGACCGGGGCAGGCCGGGAAGCGGGCGGGAAAGCGCATGGGGGCATCGTCCTTGGTTGGCGTCCTGGGGGTGGCATCGCTGAGGCGGCCGGTGGCGCGCAGCGGGCCGCACTGTCGCGATCCGGCTGGTCAGTCAGGCAGCGCGTAGCGTAGCGCCGGTGCCGGTTCGCCGATGTTCGCTGGCGCACATAGGCAGCGCCGATTCACCCCGGCCCCGGGGCGTGCGTGCAATCGGTCAAACCGTGAACGCTGCACGCCTGCGGCCCGTGCATGTGCTGGCGGCTGGCAGTCTGCGGCGTTTAGAATCCCCGGTCTGATTCCTAAAAGACCGAGGCCCGCCGTGAGCAATTTCGAGCAGCAGAAAGAGAAATTCCGGACACAGACCGGCTTCATCGCCGCCCTGGACCAGAGCGGCGGCAGCACCCCGAAGGCCCTGAAGCTTTACGGTCTCACCGAAAGCGCCTGGTCCAATGAAAGCGAAATGTACGACCTCGTGCATGCAATGCGTGCGCGCATCATCACGAGCCCCGCGTTCAACGGCGATCGCATCCTCGCCGCGATTCTGTTCGAGATGACGATGGATCGTGAGGTCGAAGGCCGGCCGACCGCGGACTATCTCTGGCACGTGAAGAAGGTCGTGCCGATTCTCAAGGTCGACAAGGGCCTCGCCGACGAGGCGAACGGCGTGCAGCTGATGAAGCCGATGCCGGAACTCGACGCGCTGCTGGCGCGGGCCAAGGCCAAGGGCATCTTCGGCACGAAGATGCGCTCGGTGATCAAGCAGGCGAACAAGGACGGCATCCAGGCCGTCGTCGATCAGCAGTTCGAAGTGGCGCGGCAGATCATCAACGCCGGGCTCGTGCCGATCATCGAACCCGAAGTCGACATCAAGTGCCCCGACAAGGCCGCCGCCGAAAATCTGCTCAAGACCGCCCTGAAGGCGGGTCTGGACAAGCTGCCGGAAGGCCAGCTCGTGATGCTGAAGCTGACGATCCCCGATCAGGACGATCTGTACGCGGACTTCGTGAAGCACCCGCGCGTGCTGAAGGTCGTCGCGCTGTCCGGCGGCTACTCGCGCGATGAAGCGAACAAGCGGCTCGCCCGCCAGCACGGCATGGTCGCGAGCTTCTCGCGCGCGCTGACCGAAGGCCTGACCGCCCAGCAGAGCGACGCCGAGTTCAATGCCGCGCTCGATGCGGCCATCGAGAGCATCTGCCAGGCGTCGAAGACCTGATCCTGCTGAGCGCGTCGCAGCGGGGCCGCAGGTTGCTCTGAAAGGGCATCGTCCGGCGCTCGTTTGGTGCCCGGTCGCAGCGCGAGCACGGCCTCTCGTAGCCCGGATGAAGCGTAGCGAAATCCGGGATCGCGGCGGCACCGCCCCTCATTCCCGGCACCCCTGACTTGGGGGTGGGCTGCCGCGGTTCAACGCCGTGCTACCCCCCGATCCCGGATTCCGCAATGCTGCATCCGGGCTACGCCAGGCGATACCAGGCTTCCACGATGCCGGGTGAGGCGGGCGTAGTAGCCCTCCCCCCCCCGCCCGAACTTGCGCCCAGCTTCAGCCGACGTTATCGACGAAATCCCCAACGGTGACGATCTTCATGCCGTTGGTGCCGCCGCTGTGGCCGTGCAGGTCACCCTTGGTCAGGATCACACGGTCGCCGCGTTTGACTGCGCCGACCGCAGTCAGCTGCGTCAGCACTTCGCGCGTGACTTCCGAGTAGTGCACCGCGGTGACATCGAAGGCCATCGGCTGGACGCCGCGGTAGAGTGTCACGCGCCGCAGGGTCTGCGGATTGCGCGCGAGCGCGAAGATCGGAATGTCGGTGTCGATACGCGACATCCAGCGCGTGACGGCGCCGGTCTCGGTCAGCGCGACGATGGCCTTCACGCCGATTCTGTTCGCGCAGTAAATGGCCGACATCGCGATGGCCTGGTCGACGCGGTTGAAACTCGCGTCGAGCATCGAATCGGGCTCGTATTCGGTCCACTGCTTTTCGGCCTCGATGCACACGCGCGCCATCGCGGCGACCGCGCGATCCGGGTAACGCCCGACGCTCGTTTCGCCTGACAGCATCACGGCGTCCGTGCCGTCGAGCACCGCGTTTGCGACGTCGAACACCTCGGCGCGGGTCGGCAGCGGCGCATCGATCATCGAGTTCATCATCTGGGTCGCCGTGATCACGAAGCGGTGATGGCGGCGCGCGCGCTTGATCAGCTGTTTCTGCACCGGCGGCAGCCGCGAGTCGCCGATCTCCACGCCCAGATCGCCACGCGCGACCATGATGCCGTCCGATGCATCGATGATTTCCTCTGCCGCGGCGACCGCTTCGGCGCGCTCGATCTTGGCAATGATGCCGATGCTCTCGCCGCCGAGCTTGTTCAGCAGCCGGCGTGCGGCGATGACGTCCTCGGCCGAGCGCGGAAACGACAGGGCGATGTAGTCGCAGCCCTGCAGCACCGCGTGCTCCATGTCGCGCTTGTCCTTGGCCGTCAGCGCGCGCGCGGACAGGCCGCCGCCTTCGCGATTGAGGCCCTTGTTGTTCGACAGTTCGCCGCCGGCGATGACGGTGGTCGTGATCGCGGTGCCCGCGACACGTTCGACCTTCAGCGCGATGCGGCCGTCGTCGATCAGCAGCGTGTCGCCACGTTTGACGTCTTTCGGCAGTGCCTTGTAGGTCACGCCGACGCGGTGTGCGTCCCCGGCATCGGCGGCCAGCGCGGTATCGAGCACGAAGCGCGCGTCCTCCTTCAGGAAGATCGGACCATCGCGGAAGCGCTGCAGCCGTATTTTCGGCCCCTGCAGATCGCCGATCAGCGCCAGTTCGCGGCCGGCGCGTTTGGCGCCCCGCCGCACGGCGCGCGCACGCGCTTCGTGTTCATCGCGATCGCCGTGCGAGTAGTTCAGGCGGGCGGCGTCGAGCCCTGCTTCAATCAGGGCATCGAGGACTTTGGGCTTGTCCGTCGCCGGGCCGAGGGTGGCCACGATCTTGGTGCGTCTCACTGTCCGCCTCCTGGCTGCCGCGGGCGCGGCCGTTGGGATCCTGCGCACACCCGGTGCGCCCCGGCGTGCGCAAAAAAAAGGGTCCGAATGCGCACGTATCCCGCTACGTTACGCGTTCGAACCCGGTTTCGCCTGCGGCAGGCGCAACGTCGAGGTGATGGCTCAGGCCTTCGCGCGATCCTCCAGCGCCGCCACCGCAGGCAGCGTCTTGCCCTCGAGGTACTCGAGGAAGGCGCCTCCCGCGGTCGAGATGTACGACACGCGGTCGGCGATGCCGAACTTCGCGATCGCGGCCAGTGTGTCGCCGCCACCGGCGATCGAGAAGGCCGGCGATTCGGCGATCGCCGTCGCCAGTGCTTCGGTGCCGCCCGCGAACGCGTCGAACTCGAACACGCCGAGCGGGCCGTTCCACACGATCGTGCCGGCCGACTTCAGGATCGCGGCGAAGCGGCGCGCGGTGTCCGGGCCGATGTCCATGATCATGTCGTCGGGCGTGATTGCCGCCACCGGCTTGGTCGTCGCCGGCGTGGTTTCGGCGAACTCCTTGCCGCACACTACATCGGTCAGCAGCGGCACGTCGGCGCCGCGTGCCTTCGCCGCCGCCATGATGCGCTGCGCGGTGTCCAGCATGTCCGGCTCGCACAGCGACTTGCCAATTTCTGCGCCCGTCGCCTTCAGAAAGGTGTTCGCGATGCCGCCGCCGACGATCAGCTGATCGACCTTCGCGAGCAGCGACTCCAGCACGTCGAGTTTGGTCGACACCTTCGACCCGCCGACGATCGCAACCAGCGGCCGCTTCGGCGCGTGCAGCGCGAGCTTCAGCGCGTCGATCTCGGCCTTCATCAACGGGCCCGCGCAGGCGACGGGCGCGAAGCGCGCAACGCCGTGCGTGGAGGCCTGCGCGCGGTGCGCCGTGGCAAACGCGTCATTGACGTAGATGTCGCACAGCGCCGCCATCTTCTTCGCCAGCGCCGCATCGTCCTTTTCCTCGCCGACGAGGAAGCGCACGTTCTCGACCAGCACGACCTCGCCCGGCGCGCACTCGACGCCGTCAATCCAGTCGGCGACGAGCTTCACCGGCTGGCCCAGCATCTTCGTCAGCGCCTCGGCCACCGGCGCCATCGACGCCGCGGCATCGAACACGCCCTCTTTCGGGCGTCCGAGGTGGGACATCACGATCACGCGCGCGCCGGCCTTCACGGCCTGCTGCAGCGTCGGCAGACCCGCGCGCAGGCGCGTGTCGTCCGTGATCTTCCCGTTCTTCAGCGGCACGTTGAAATCCTCGCGGATCAGCACGCGCTTGCCGGCCAGATCGAGATCGCTCATCGCGAGCATGACCTTACGCTCCGGCCTTCATCAGCGCGATGCTGGTGTCGAGCATGCGGTTCGAGAAGCCCCACTCGTTGTCGTACCACGCCATCACCTTGACCAGCGTGCCGTCGATGACCTTCGTTTCGGACGCTTCGAAGATCGACGAGGCCGGGTTGTGGTTGAAGTCGATCGACACCAGCGGTTCGTCGTTGTACTGCAGGATGCCCTTCAGTTCGCCCTGCGCGGCTTCCTTCAGGATGGCCTGGACTTCCTTCTTGTCGGTCGCGCGCTTCGCCTTGAACACGAGGTCGACCATCGACACGTTGATCGTCGGCACGCGGACCGCGAGGCCGTCGAGCTTGCCGTTCAGTTCCGGCAGCACGAGGCCGACAGCGGCGGCGGCGCCGGTCTTGGTCGGGATCATCGACATCGTCGCCGAGCGGGCGCGGCGCAGGTCCTTGTGGAAAACGTCGGTCAGCACCTGGTCGTTGGTGTAGGCGTGGATCGTCGTCATCAGGCCGGACTCGATGCCGATCTTCTCCTGCAGCGGCTTGACCAGCGGGGCGAGGCAGTTCGTCGTGCACGAGGCATTCGAGATGATCTGGTGCGAGGCCTTCAGCGACTTGTGGTTCACGCCGTAGACGATCGTCGCGTCGACCTCATCGCTCGCCGGCGCCGAGATGATGACCTTCTTCGCGCCGCCCTTCAGGTGCAGACCAGCCTTCTCGCGCGTGGTGAACAGGCCCGTGCATTCCATGACCACGTCGACCTTCAGTTCGCCCCACGGCAGCTTCGCCGGGTCTTTCTCGGCCAGCACGCGGATCTTGTCGCCATTGACCAGCATGAAATCGCCTTCGACCTCGACCTTGCCCGGGAAGCGGCCGTGGGCCGTGTCGTAGCGGGTCAGGTGGGCGTTGGTCTGCGCGTCGCCGAGGTCGTTGATCGCGACGATCTGAATCTCGCCGGTGCGGCCGGATTCGTACAGTGCGCGCAGCACGTTGCGCCCGATGCGGCCGTAGCCGTTGATGCCGACTCGAATGGTCATGACGGAAATCTCCTGGTCTGGATAGGCACTTGGTTCATTCGGGGGAGGATAACGCCCGGCTCAGCCCCGCAGGTAGGACTCGATTCGCAGTTCCACCGCCTGGGCCGTCAGGCCGTAGGCTTCGAACAGCGCAGGGGCCGGCGCCGACGCGCCGAAACTGGTGATGCCGATGACGTCGCCGTCGAGGCCGACGAAGCGGTACCAGAAATCGGTGCCACCGGCCTCGATCGCGACACGGCGGCGCACGGCGGCCGGCAGCACCGCTTCACGGTAGTCGGCCGGCTGGGCGAGGAAGACGTCCGCGCAGGGCATCGACACCACCCGGATGCTGCGCCCGCGGGCGTTCAGGGCGGTGGCGGCGGCGATGGCGAGGCTCACTTCCGAGCCGGTCGCGATCACGATCGCTTCCGGCGCGCCGGCGGGTTCGAGCAGGACATAGCCCCCGCGCCGGATGTTCGCGGTCTGCTGCGCGTCGCGCGTCTGCGGCGGCACGCCCTGGCGGGTCAGCAGCAGGCAGCTCGGCCCGGTGACGCGCTCGATCGCCGCGACCCACGCGGCGGCCGTTTCCGCGGCGTCGCAGGGGCGCCAGACCGAGCAGTTCGGGATGATGCGCAGCGCCGTCGCGTGTTCGATCGGCTGGTGCGTCGGGCCATCTTCGCCAAGGCCAATCGAGTCGTGCGTCAGCACGTATATCGTGCGCAGCCCCATCAGCGAGGCCATGCGGATCGCATTGCGTGCATAGTCCGAGAACACGAGGAAGGTGCCACCGTACGGGATGAAGCCGCCGTGCAGCGCCAGTCCGTTCATCAGCGCGGTCATGCCGAATTCGCGCACGCCGTAGTTCACGTAGTTGCCGCTGGCATCTTCGCGCGATACCGCGCGGCTGCCCTTCCAGTGCGTGAGGTTCGATTCGGTCAGGTCGGCCGAGCCGCCGACGAACTCCGGCAGCGCCGGGCCGAGCTGCTCGAGCGTGAGCTGCGAGGACTTGCGCGTCGCGTTCGCGGCGTCGAGCGCCTGCAGCGCGCCGACGGTATTGGCCGCCACGGTCGGCCAGTTCGCCGGCAGCGCGCCCTGGGTGCGGCGCACGAACTCGGCCGCGAGTTCGGGGTGCGCGGCCGCATACGCCTGGAAGCGCTGCTGCCAGGCCGCCTCGGCGCTCGCGCCGCGGTCGCGCCCGTTCCACGCCGCATAGATCGGCGCCGGCACGTCGAACGGCCCATGCGTCCAGCCGAGCTGTGCGCGGGTTTTCGTGATTTCATCGGCGCCGAGCGGCGCGCCGTGGGCCGAGGATTTGCCTGCCTTGTTCGGGCTGCCGTAGCCGATCACGGTGCGGCAGCAGATCAGCGTCGGGCGTGCCGTGTCGGCGCGCGCCGCTTCGAGGGCCGTGGCCACGGCGGCCGCATCGTGGCCGTCGACGCGCTCGATCACCTGCCAGCCGTAGGCGCGGAAGCGCGCGACGGTGTCATCGGTGAACCAGCCGGTGACGTCGCCGTCGATCGAAATGCGGTTGTCGTCGTACAGCACGACGAGCTTGCCGAGTCCGAGCGTGCCGGCCAGTGAGCAGGCTTCGTGCGAAATGCCTTCCATCAGGCAGCCGTCGCCGGCGCAGACGTAGGTATGGTGGTCGACGATCGCATGGCCGTCGCGGTTGAACTGCGCCGCCAGCATGCGTTCGGCGAGGGCCATGCCGATGGCGTTGGCGAGCCCCTGCCCGAGCGGGCCGGTCGTGGTCTCGACGCCTGGCGCGTGGCCGAACTCCGGATGGCCGGGCGTTTTCGAGCCGAACTGGCGGAAGCGCTTCAGTTCGTCGAGCGACAGGTCATAGCCCGTCAGGTGCAGCAGCGAATACAGCAGCATCGAGCCGTGGCCGTTCGAGAGCACGAAGCGATCGCGGTTCGGCCATGCGGGGTTCGCCGGATTGTGTTGCAGGAAGTCCCGCCACAGCACTTCGACGATGTCGGCCATCCCCATCGGGGCGCCCGGGTGACCGGAATTCGCGGCCTGAACCGCATCCATGCTGAGCGCGCGAATCGCATTGGCAAGATCGCGACGCGAAGGGGTAGCGGTGGCACTGGCCGCTGCGGTGGTGCTCATGATGAAAAATCCTCGGCCTAACGGGCGGTGATGCGGAGGGCCGGACACTGTCGATTGCCGGAGGGCAGGCAGCGCGGCCGCGCGAGACCCGGGATTCTAGCGCCTGGCCGGCTGCGGCAAAAGCAAGAAAGGGTGGCGGGCCGATTTCGACGCGCGCGACGACCTCGGTCTCCGCTGCGGCCCCTGCCAGCCACTCGCGCAGCGCCGGGCTCGCGAGCACGTGCGCGGCATAGTCGCCGGCGAGGCCGGCGCTGACGATGCCATAGGTCGCGAAGCGGCTGACGACCGGGGCGTACATCGCGTCCGCAATCGAAAACCCGCCATACAGCCACGGGCCGGCGCTCCCCCAGCGGGACCAGCATTCCTGCCAGAGGGCCTGCACGCGGGCGATGTCGCGCGCTGCCGCGGCCGAGGCCGTCACGCCGGCGCGGCGTGCCCGGCAGTTCAGCGGAAACTCGCTGCGCAGGGCCTGGAAACCCGCGTGCATCTCGTGCGCGATGCTGCGCGCATGGGCGCGCGTCGCCGGATCGGCCGGCCACGCCTGCGGCGCTCGTTCGGCCACGTATTCGCAGATCGCGAGCGACTCCCACACGGTCACCGGCCCGTCGCGCAGCACCGGCACCTTGCCGGCCGGCGCGACGCCGGCGAGCGCGGTGGCCGACGCGGGTTCGAACAGCGCAATACGGGTCTCGATGAACGGCAGGCCGAGGGTTTTCAGCAGGAACCAGGGTCGCAGCGACCACGACGAGTAGTTCTTGTTGCCGATCACGAGTTCGAGCATGGAATTTCTCCGGACGGGCGGGCGTCCAATGCTGCCACGGCACGGCGTCCGGCGCTGCAGGAGGCGGACAGACGACCCGTTGCGCGCCGGGATATCGTCCCGCATCGCTCGCGCCGCGACAGGGTCGCGAGACAGCGGACCCTGCCTCGTGGACCATCCACCGACCGCCTGCGGCACGCGTGGCAGGGCGCGGCCGATTACTCAGGTACAAGGTGAATATATGGTTACATCTCCTTATAAGTCCGGTATATTTGGCACGTTCGCCTGCCTCATAAAAAAGACATCACGGTGCAGGCGCGGGGTCGGACTGCCCGAGTGCCGGCCCAGGTCTTGCCGCTCCCTCACCGGCGGCATCACAGGCAGAGCAATGCGATGACGGGCAGCACCTTAAGCTTCGAATTCTTTCCGCCGCGCACGCCAGAGGCGGTTGGCCGGCTCGCGATCACCCGCGAACGGCTGGCAGCGTTCAGGCCGGCTTTCTTCTCGGTCACTTTCGGCGCCGGCGGCAGCACGCGCGAACTCACGCTCGAAACCTCGCTCGCCACCCGCGTGGCGACGGGCATCGAATGCGCGCCGCACATCTCCTGCATCGGCACGCCGGTCGCGGAACTGCGCGAGGTGCTCCAGCACTACGTGGCCGAAGGCATCCGCCGCGTTGTCGCGCTGCGCGGCGACATGCCGTCGGGCCTGACCGGCTTTGGCGAACTGCGCTATGCGAACGAACTCGTGGCGTTCATCCGCCGCGAAACCGGCAGCACCTTCCACATCGAAGTCGCCGCGTACCCCGAATTCCATCCGCAGGCGCCGTCGGCGGCCGCCGACCTGGCGAACTTCAAGCGCAAGATCGATGCCGGCGCGGACAGTGCGATCACGCAGTATTTCTACAATGCCGACGCCTACTTCCGCTTCGTCGACAGCTGCGCGAAGCTCGGCATCACGGCGCCGATCGTGCCCGGCATCATGCCGATCACGAATTACAGCCAGCTCGCGCGCTTCTCCGAGATGTGCGGCGCCGAGATCCCGCGCTGGATCGCCAGGCGCCTGCAGGGCTTCGGCGACGACCGCGCATCGATCCGCGCGTTCGGCATCGAAGTCACGGCCGAGCTCTGCGCGCGGCTGCTCGAGCGCGGTGCACCGGGCCTGCATTTCTACACGATGAACCAGCACGAGGCAGTGGAGGCGATCCTCCGGCGACTCGACATCACTGACGGCCATGGCCTCGGGCGCGGCACTCAAGCACTTGCGTGAGGCGCAGCCTGGCCGCGAGTCGTCGCGGCCCTCGCTGATCCTGATCGACGACGACCCGTTGATCGTCGACTCGCTGTCGTTCCTGCTCGCCCCGCAATTCGACGTCCACTGCGCGAACTCGCGCAGCCAGGCGCGCGGCGTGCTGCAGTCGCTGGCGGTGCCGCCGACGCTGGCGCTGGTCGACCTCGGTCTGCCGCCGAAGCCGCACGCGCCGGACGAGGGCTTTGCGCTGATCACCGAGCTGCTCGCGTTCAATCGCGCGATGAAGATCCTCGTGCTGTCCGGCCAGAACAACCGCCTCAACATCCAGCACGCGCTGACTCTCGGTGCGGTCGACTTCCTGCCGAAACCCTGCGACGGCGACCTGCTGCTCGCGCGGCTGCGGCACCAGCTGATGCTGCTCGACGCGGAGCAGACGAGCGAACGGCCGGGCCAGCACACCGAAGAGCTGCTGATCGGCAGCAGCACCGGCATGACGACGCTGCGCGCCCTGATCAAGCAGTTCGCCAATTCGCCGTTTCCGGTGCTGATCGAAGGCGAATCGGGCGGCGGCAAGGAACTCGTCGCGCAGTGCCTGCATCGCGAGAGCCGGCGGGCAGCCGCGCCGCTGCTGGCGCTGAACTGCGCGGCGTTCACGCCGGCGCTGCTCGAAGCGCAGCTGTTCGGCGCGGCACGCGGCGCCTACACGGGCGCCGATCGGGCGCGCGGCGGCTTCTTCGAGGAAGTGGGCAGCGGCACGCTGTTCCTCGACGAGGTCGGCGAGATGCCGCTCGAACTGCAGACCCGCTTCCTGCGCGTGCTCGAGAACGGCGAGTACTATCGGCTCGGCGAAACCCAGGCGCGGCGGGCCGAGGCCCGGATCCTCGCGGCGACGAACCGCGATCTGCGCGATGCGGTGCGGCGCGGCCAGTTCCGGGCGGACCTGTTCCACCGCCTGTCGGTGCTGACCGTCAGCGTGCCGCCGCTGCGCAGCCGCGGCGATGACTGGCGCGAACTGCTGGCGCATTTCCAGCGCCAGTACGCAGACACGGTGAGTCCGTTCACGCTGAGCGCGCAGGCCGATGCGCTGCTCGCCGCGTACTCGTTCCCGGGCAATGTGCGCGAACTGCGCAACATCGTGATCCGGCTCGGCACCCGCTATCCGGGCAGCGAAGTCAGCGCGGCGGCGATGGCGCAGGAACTCGAATCGCAGCTCGGGGCGCCCGCGGAGCCCGCCGACGCAGCGGCAGCCCCGGCGTTGCGCGGACGGCTGCTGACCGAAGGTTTCCGCCTCGATGAAGAACTGGCGACGCTCGAGCGGCAGTACGTCACGCTGGCCCTCGAACTCGCGCATGGCAACCTGAGCCGGGCCGCGCGCCTGCTCGGGGTGAATCGCACGACGCTCTACAGCAAACTGGCCCGACTGGGGCTGAATCCGCCACAGGAGTAGCCGATGTACAGCCAGCATTTCGGGCTCGACCGCACGCCGTTCCGCATCACGCCGGATCCGGCGTTCTTTTTCCCGGGCGGCAACCGCGGCGCGGTGCTCGATGCCCTGATCTACGCGATCTCGCGCGGCGAAGGCATCGTGAAGGTGGTCGGCGAAGTCGGCAGCGGCAAGACCATGCTCTGCCGCATGCTCGAACGCGAACTGCCCGAGCACTGCGAAATCATCTATCTCGCCAATCCCCGCCTGGCGCCGGACGAAATCCTGCACGCGATCGCCGTCGAACTCGAGCTGCCGGTCGCCGCCACCGCGACCCGCCTCGACGTGATGCGCGCGCTGCACGAGCATCTCGTCGGCCGTCATGCGGCGAACCGGCGCGTGGTGATGTTCGTCGAGGAGGCGCAGGGCATGCCGCTCGCGACGCTCGAGGAAATCCGGCTGCTGTCGAACCTCGAAACCTCCGAAGAGAAATTGCTGCAGATCGTGCTGTTCGGTCAGCCCGAGCTCGACGCCAAACTGGCGGTGCACGAGATCCGGCAGCTGAACGAGCGCATCACCTTCCGCTTCAATCTCGCGCCACTGAAGGTCGACGAGATCCGCGATTACCTGAACACGCGCCTGCGCACGAGCGGGTATCGCGGCCCGGACCTGTTCGCCGGCGCCGCGATCCGCGAGCTGGCGCGGCATTCGAAAGGCCTGCTGCGCAGAATCAACATCCTCGCCGACAAGGCCCTGCTCGCCGCGTTCGCCGCGAACGCGCGCCAGGTGAAGGCGGCGCACGTGCGTCTCGCGGCGCGTGACAGTGCGTTTGCGACGGCCGGGGCCTGGTTCGCGTGGCGGCCGGCGCTGTTCGCTGCCGGCGTCCTGGTGCTCGGTGGCGTCCTGCTGTCGGCGCGACTGGTCGCGCAGGACGGGCTGCCATTCCTCGGCGGCGCACTGCCGGCGCCGTCCTACGAGGATTTCACGACGTTCTCGACGCTGCTCGCGGCGTCCGAGCAGCAGGGGCCGAGCGGCGAACTACCGCCCGACGATCCCCGCGTGGACCTGTTGCGGCTCGACGGGCTCGACGCCGTGCGCGCGATCGATCCGGTCAGTCCCCTCGACGTCAACGGAGCCGAAGGCTTATGAACCTTACGCCGCCCGCACCCGGGAACGGTCGCCGAAAGGCCCGCCTCGCGCGGGCCTGTGCCGCGCTGGCGGGTGTGCTGCTGACGAGCTGCGCGCAGATGACGCCGCCGCCCTTGCCCGATTCGCAGGGCCATCTGAACCAGGCCTCCGAAGCGGCCAGGCCGGCGGCCGACATTCCCGACGTCGTGGCGCAGACGAGCTACCTGCCGCCGCCGACCCCGGCACCGGACGGCGAGCGTTACACGGTCGTCGTCAGCGACGTGCCGGTGCGCGAACTGCTGTTCGCGCTCGCGCGCGACGCCGAGATGAACGTCGACATCAAGGGCGACCTGCCCGGCAAGGTCACGCTGAACGCGATCGACCAGACCCTGCCGCAGATCCTCGACCGCGTCGCGCGGCAGGTGAACCTGCGCTACCAGCTCGAAGGCAACAACATCGTCGTGTCGCCGGACGACCCGTTCTTCCGCACCTACGAGGTCGGCTACGTGAACCTGTCGCGGGACACCGACACCACCGTCAACATCGCGACCCAGGTCGCGACGACGGGCGAGGGCGGTGCCGACCAGGTCGGCGGCGGGGCCGGGGCGGGCGGGCAGAATGCGCAGGGCACGAACAGCTCCGCGACGCGCGTCAGTTCGCGCGCGTACAACCGCTTCTGGGAAACGCTGACGACGAACGTGCTGTCGATCATCGGCGAGTCCTCGACCGCGAACGCCGAGCGCCTGCAGTCCGATCGCCTGATCGTCAATCCCGAGGCCGGCGTGCTGACGGTCAAGGCGACGAGCGTCGAACACGAACTGATCCAGGAATTCATCGATCGCGTGCTCACCAACGTGCGCCGCCAGGTGATGATCGAGGCGACGATCGTCGAAATCAGTCTCAACGATCAGTACCAGGCCGGCGTCGACTGGCAGATCCTGCTCAACGACGACAAGGCCGGTTTCGGCGTCAACCAGCAGCTGCTCGGCGAAATCGCCGACGGTGTGATCGACAACGCGGTGTCGTCGTTCGTGTTCGGCTATCGCGATCCGGACGCGAGCGGCCGGCTCGTCGAGACCACGGTGCGCCTGCTGCGCGAGTTCGGCGACACCAAGGTCCTGTCGAGTCCGCGGCTGATGGTGCTGAACAACCAGACGGCGCTGCTGAAGGTCGTCGAAGAGCTGGTGTACTTCACCGTCGACGTCACCAACACCGACTCGACCCTGAACGCGCAGGGTCGCACCTTCGTCGAGACCGAGGTGCACTCGGTGCCGGTCGGGCTAGTGATGGCCGTGACGCCGCAGATCTCCGCGAACCAGGAGGTCACGCTGACGGTGCGGCCGACGATTTCGCAGAAAGTGGGCGATGCCGTCGATCCGGGCCCGCGGCTCATCACGCAGCTGAACGGCGGCGACGGCGCCGACGTCACGAACCTCGTGCCCGTCATCCGCACGCGCGAGATGGAGTCCGTGCTCAAACTCATCAACGGCCAGGTCGGCGTGCTCGGCGGCCTGATGCAGGACGAGCGCAGCACCGGCAACCGCGAAGTGCCTGGTCTCGCGCGCCTGCCGGTGCTCGGCGACCTGCTGTTCAACACTGACGAGGTCAACAACCGCAAGACCGAGCTCGTGATCTTCCTGCGACCGGTGGTCGTCGAGGAGCCGAGTCTCGAGCGCGATCTGCGGGAATACCGGCAGTTCCTCGGTGCGGCGCCGGCCGGCACCGCACCCTGAACGGCCACGGGCAGCCCGCATGAGCCTCCTGATGGACGCCCTGCGCCGGGCCGAGGCGGAGAAGAAGAATGCCGCCGCGCGCGCCAGCGGCCTGCCGATCGAGCCCGAGGCGACGACCGGCGAACTGCGCCTGGAGCCGCTGGAGACCTCGACCGAGCGTCCGCTGCGCAGCCTCGTCGACGACACGCTCTACGATCAGCAGGCGGCGCCGACGCGCCAGCAGATGCCGCGCGGCGCGGCCACGCGCGACGGCTTGCTGCCCGAGCTCGGGGTCAGCCCGTCGCCGTTCCTGACCGCACCGGTCGGCCCCGGGAGTGCGGCGCAGCCGACGGTCGTCAGCGCGCAGACGGTGTTCGAAGCAACGCGTGGTGGCGGACTGCCGCGGGGCCTCGTCGCCGTCATCGTGTGCACCGGTCTGCTCGCTGCGGGCCTGACGGCCGTCGGGCTCTATGCCTACCGGCAGACACCGCAGACGCGGCCGATTCCCTCGCCGAAGCTCGCCGCCCAGCTCGAAGCGCCGCCGTCGCTGCCCGCGTTAGCGACGCCTGCGCCTGTCGCGTCGTCGCCGCCTCCGTTGCCGCAGGGAGCGGCCGTCACGACGCCGCTCGCAGAGGAACCCGCGCCGGTGGCCGCCGAGCCTGTCGACAACACGCCGGTCGTCGCGCCGGCGCCAGTGGCCGCCCCCACGCCCTCGCCGATCGAGACCGCCACTGCGGTGGCGCCAACGCCCGCCATGCTCAGCGCCGCGCCGCTCGAGCGCGCGCTCGCCGGCGACATCCCCAGGGACGCCGAGATCACGAGCGGCGAAGTCCGCATCGCGCGGCAGGCGAAGGGCAGCGCCGCGCCGGACACGGTGACGCGTGCCTACGGCGCCTTCCAGCTCGGACAGATCGACACTGCGCGCCGCCTCTACCAGGAGGTTCTCGCGCGCGATCCGGAGCGCACCGACGCGCGGCTGGGCCTCGCCGCGATCGCGATGCGGGAGGGCCGGCTGGCGGAGGCGCACCGCTGGTATCGCGACGTGCTGCGCCAGGAGCCGCGCCATCCCGTCGCGAGCGCCGCGCTGTTCATGATCGAAGGGGGCGCCGGCAACGAGATCACCGAGGCACGCCTGAAGCTGCTCGCCGACAACGACGCCGACAGTCCGTATCTGCGCTTCGCGCTCGGCAACCTGTATGCGCGGCAGAAGCGCTGGGCCGATGCGCAGGAAGCCTATTTCGCGGCGTTCTCGCGCGCGCCGGCGAATGGCGACTATGCCTACAATCTCGCCGTGAGCCTCGATCAGCTCGGTCAGCGCAAGGCAGCGCTCGAGTACTACCGCAAGGCGCTGGCGCTGCGGCAGGCCGGCGCCGCCGGTTTCGACGTGACGCGGGCCACGGCGCGGGTGGCCGCGCTCGCCGGCGCACCGTGAACGGCGCGCGGCCCCCGGCATGAGCATGGCGAAGAAGAACCTGCGCATCGGCGAACTGCTCGTCCAGAAGGGCGTCGTCAGTCCCGACCAGGTGCGCATCGCGCTGACCGAACAGAAGCGCAACCGCGATCACCTCGGCAAGATCCTCGTGCGTCTCGGCTTCGCGACCGAGGCGGTGATCCTCGATGTGCTCGGCGGCGCACTCGGGCAGCAGAAGGCCGATCTGAACAAGGTCGTCGTCGACAGCGAAGCGATCCGGATGATCCCGAAGGACCTCGCGCGGCGCTTTCACATCCTGCCGCTGACCTTCGAAGCCAATCGCCGGCGGCTCACGATCGCCATGGCCGATACCTTCAACGTCGTCGCGCTCGACCAGATCGCGGCGCTGATCGGCGCCGACATCGAAGTCGTGCCGCTGATGGCCGGCGAAGCGGAGATCGAGAAGGCGATCGACCAGTTCTACGGTTTCGAGCTGTCGGTCGACGGCATCCTGCAGGAAATCGAAACCGGCGAAATCGACTATGAAAGTCTCGACGCCGACAGCCAGGAATACAGCCAGCCGGTGGTGCGCCTCGTCAATGCGCTGCTGTCGGATGCCGTGAAGCGCGGCGCGTCGGACATCCATTTCGAGCCGGAAGAGGGCTTTCTGCGCTTCCGCTACCGCATCGACGGCGTGCTGCGCCAGGTGCGCAGCCTGCACAAGAACTACTGGTCGGCGCTCGCGGTGCGGCTGAAGGTGATGTCCGGGCTCGATATCGCCGAGACGCGCGCGCCGCAGGACGGCCGCATCACGCTGTCGCTGTCGGGCCGCCAGATCGACTTCCGCGTGTCGACCATCCCGACCGTGCACGGTGAGAACATCGTGCTGCGCGTGCTCGATCGCCAGAAGGGCATCGTGCCGATCGACGAACTGGGCCTCGACGACGACATCCTGCACCTGCTGAAGCTGATGGTCGCACGGCCCGAAGGCCTGATGCTCGTCAGCGGCCCGACCGGTTCCGGCAAGACGACCACGCTCTACAGCGTGCTGAATCATCTGAACACCGAGTCGGTCAACATCATGACGCTCGAGGATCCGGTCGAGTATCCGATGGGCATGATTCGCCAGACCTCGCTGAACGACGCCGTGCGCCTCGACTTCGCGAGCGGCGTGCGTTCGATGCTGCGGCAGGATCCAGACATCATCCTGGTCGGCGAAATCCGCGATGAAGACACCGCGGCGATGGCCTTCCGCGCGGCCATGACCGGCCACCAGGTGTTTTCGACCCTGCACGCGAACTCGGCGATCGGCGCGATCCCGCGGCTGATCGACATGGGCGTGCGGCCCGACATCATGGCGGGCAATCTGATCGGCATCCTCGCCCAGCGCCTCGTGCGCCGCCTGCGGCACGGCTGCGCCGAGCTGTACGACCCGATGCCGATCGAGCGGCGCATCCTGCGCATCGGCGACGAGCAGCCGATCCAGATTTGTCGCGTCGCCGAGGAGTTCCGGCACGCGGAGCACCAGGGCTACGAGGGCCGCACGGCGTTGATGGAACTGCTGAAGTTCGATCGCGATCTCGACGATTTGATCGCGCGCGGCGCGAGCGCGCGCGAGCTGCTCGCGGCGGCGCATGCGAAAGGCTTCATTCCGCTGGCCGACGTCGCCGTGCAGCGCGTCCTGCGCGGCGTGACGACGATCGACGAAATCTCGCGCGTCGTCGACCTCACCGATCGCGTCGCCTGAGCCTGCGATGGAAGTCTTCCGCTACAAGGCCATCGACGAGCGCGGCCGCATGCGCCGCGGACGCACGGACGCCATCAACGCGGCCGATCTCGAAACGCGGCTGTCGCGGCTCGGGCTCGATCTGATCGACTTCCGCGAACTGAAAGCCGCGCAGCAGCGCGCGGGGCGCGGCGGAATCCGGCGCGTGGAGCTCATCACGTTCTGCTTCCATCTCGAACAGCTGATCCGCGCGGGCGTCCCCATCCTCGAAGGGCTGGCCGATCTGCGCGACTCGATTGGCCATCGCCGGCTGCGCGAGGTGACGGCGGCGCTGATCGAGTCGATCGAGGGCGGCAAGAACCTGTCGGGGGCGATGGCGGACTTCCCCGCCGTGTTCGATCCCGTGCTCGTGAGCCTGATCCGCGCGGGCGAGCAGAGCGGGCGGCTCAACGAAGTGCTGCAGAAAGTCATCGAGAACCTCAAATGGCAGGACGAGCAGGCCTCGCTGACCAAGCGGCTGCTGATGTACCCGGCCGTGGTCGGCGTGGTGCTGGTGCTCACGCTGTTCTTCATGATGCTCTACGTCGTGCCGCAGCTGCTGAGCTTCCTGTCGAACATGGGCCAGGCCTTGCCGCTGCAGACCCGCATGCTGATCGCCTTCTCGCACTTCTTCTCGACCTACTGGTACCTCGTGCTCGGCCTGCCGCTGCTGGCCGCCGGCGGCGTGTGGGCGGGTGTGCGCCTGAATCCCGAATTCGCGCAGCGTATCGACGACTGGAAACTGCGCCTGCCGCTGCTCGGGCCGATCATGAAGAAAATCATCGTCACCCGCGTCTGCAACGTGTTCTCGATCATGTACACCTCGGGCATCACCGTGCTCGAGTGCATCCGCACCGGGGAGGACGTCGCCGGCAATCGCGCGATTCGCCGCGCGCTGCGCGACGCCGGCCGGATGATCCAGGACGGCGGCGGCATCAGCGCGAGCTTCGCGGCGACGGGGCTGTTCCCACCGCTCGTCGTGCGCATGCTGCGTGTCGGCGAGAACACCGGTGCACTCGAGGAAGCGCTGAACAATGTCAGCTACTTCTTCAATCGCGACGTCCAGGAATCCGTCAACAAACTGCAGGCCATGCTGCTGCCGGCGATGATCATCGTGCTGGGGCTGTTCATGGTCTGGATCGTGGTGTCCGTGTTCGGGCCGCTGTATGACCTCTTCACCCACCTCAAGATTTAACGCCAACGACCGCCGCGTGCTGCTGCTGACGGCAGATCGCGCGACGCTGTACCTCGCGCGCGGCGGCCGCATCGCTGACGCGCTGCAGTTCCCGGCCGGCGATGAGGGCCTCGCGAGTTTTGCGCGCTATCTCGCGGCCGCGCCGTTCGCGCCGATGACGCTGCTGGTCGACGTGGTGGAGGAGGAATATCGCCAGGACACCATCCCGCACGTGTTCGGCGGCGACAGGCGCGCCGTGCTGGGCCGCAAGTTCGCGCGGCTGTTTCGCGGCACGCCGTACTGGCTGGCGCTGTCGCAGGGGCGCGAGAAGGACGGCCGGCGCGACGATCGGGTGCTGCTCGCCGCTCTCACGCGGCCGGAAGTCGTCACGCCGTGGGTCGCCGAACTGCTGGCACACCGGGTGCCGATTGCCGGCATTCATTCGCTGCCGGTACTCAGCGGCGAACTGCTGAAGCAGCTCGGCGCGAAAGGCCAGAACGTGCTGTTGATCAGCGTGCAGCAGGCGAGCGGTCTGCGGCAGACCTTCTTTCGCGACGGGCACCTGAAGATCAGCCGCCTCGCCGCGATGCCGCGGCCGGGCACCGTGCCGTACGCGAGCTACGTGACCTCCGAACTCGACAAGCTGCGACGCTATCTGAACAGTCTCGCGCTGTCCTCGCGCGAAGGGCCGCTCGAGGTCTACCTGCTGAGCCACGGCGACATGCTCGCCGAGCTCGAACAGGAATGCCGCGACACGGACACCGAGCACTACCGGCTCGTCGACATCGCGCAGCTCGCGAAGAAGCTGAAGATCGGCGTGGATGCCAGCACGCCGTACAGCGACATGCTGTTCGCGCAGCTGCTGCTCGATGCACCGCCGCGCGAACACTACGCGCAGGCGAGCGAGACGCGGTACTACAAGCTGCACCAGACGCGACTGGCCCTGCTCGTCGCCAGCGTGCTCGCGCTGCTTGGCGGGACCGCCTACAGCACGCTCGAGTTCGTCGAGGCGCTCAATCTGAAACAGCAGGCGCTCGACGCGGCGCAGAAGGCGAACTTCTACCAGGAACGCTTCGAGCTCGCGCGGCGCGGCCTGCCGCCGACGCCGGTCGAGCCGGTCGACATCAAGCAGGCGGTTGATCTCGTCGCGGTGCTGAATGCCCGGCGCAGCGATCCGCTGGCCTGGCTCAGCGCGGTCGGCGCGCAGCTCGCGCAGGCGCCGCGCATCCGGCTCGACGAGATCAAGTGGCTGGTCGCGGTCGATCCGAACCGGCTGCCCGGAATCGCCACCGCGCCCGAGCAGCCGGCGCTCGCGCCCGATCCGCGCTATGCGCAATACGAGATAGGCGTGCTGCGCGGTGAGGTCACGCTGTTCGAAGGCAACTATCGCGCGGCGATTGCGCATGTCGATGCACTCGCCGCCGCGCTGCGCACCGGCACGCACGCGGTGCAGGTCGAAGTGCTCGAGTACCCGCTGGATCTGAAGCAGAGTTCCTCGGTCAGCGGCGCGGCGCTCGAGACACCGGCCGGTCAGGAGGCGAGATTCGCGCTGAAGCTCGTGCTGGGGGTGCCCGATGCATTACACAAGAGCTGACTGGACGGTGCTGCGCGGTGCGCTGGGTGTGTTCGTGATCTGTGCGCTGCTGTCCGGGATCATGGTCGGCGCCTCGCATTATTTCGCCGAAGGCATGGCGAGCGAGTTCCGCAGCCATCACGGCCGCTTCCGCGATGCGAGCCGCAAGTACCTGTCCGTCGACGAGGAAGAGCGCACGATTGCCGAGCACTATCCGCAGTTCGTCGAGCTCTACCAGCGTGGTGTGATCGGCGACGAGCATCGGCTGTCGTGGGTCGAGGCGCTGCGCGGTGCGGCGGCCGGGCTCGGTCTGCCGGCGCTCAGCTTCGACATCGAGCCGCAGCAGATCTACACGCCGGAGTTTCCGCTGAATACCGGCGCGTTCGACCTGCGCGCGAGCCGCATGTCGCTGAGTCTCGGCCTGTTGCACGAGGGCGATCTGGAGCGTCTGTTCGTGCTGCTGCGCGAGCGCGCCGACGGACTCTACAGCGTGCGCGACTGCGAACTCAGGCGCACCACGGGTGCGAGCCAGCCGGGCAGCAACCTGAGCGCACAGTGCACGCTCGAGTGGTACACACTCGAGCTGCGCGGCAGCCGGATCGAGCTGTGACGCCGCGCGTCCTGTTGCTGGTCGCCAGCCTCGCCGCGAGTGCCGCGAGCGGGGCGGACGACAGCCTCGGCCGGCTGTTCTTCACGCCCGGCGAACGTGCGCGGCTCGATGCATCGCGCGGCGCCAGCGCGGCGCCGGCCGAGGATCCGCCGGCGCCCGAGACTCCAACGCCCGACTTGCCGCCAGCGCTGCCGATGACGCCGCCCGCGCCGGTGGCGGTCAACGGCCTCGTGCGCCGCGAACGCGGGCCGTCGACCGCGTGGATCAACGGCGCCGCCGGCACCCGGGCCGATCTCGCGCCTACCGCGGGCAAGGAGGTGCGCATCGGCCGCCATGCGGTCGAGGTGACCGACAGCGCCGACACCCGCGCCCGCGTCAAACCGGGGCAGATCTTCGATCCGGCGCAGGGCCGCGTCGTCGAGGCCTTCGAGCATCGGACTCCGCCGCAGCGCCCGACCCCGCCCGCGCCGTGAACGTGCGCGGTGGGCGGCCGATGCGCCGACGGCAACAGGGGGTCGTCGTGCTGCTGGTGCTGATGCTGCTGGTGACCGCGGGCAGCTACGCCCTGCTGCGCTCGCTGAACGAAGCCGTGCAGCGCAATCGCGACACCCAGGCTGGCACCGCGGCGAGTCTCGCGGCGGCGGAGCGCGCGCTGCTGGGTTACGCGACACGCTTTCCCGACGATCCTACGATCGAAAGTCACACTACGGGCCCAGGCCTGTTGCCCTGCCCCGATACGAGCGCGGATAGCGGACCGGGCCAGGCCGATCCGCCGTGCGCGCAGTCGTCCTCGACCGAGACGGGACTGTTTCCGTGGCGCACGCTCGATCTCGCCGAACCCCGCGACAGCGACGGCGCGCCGCTGTGGTATGCGGTCGCCGACGCGTTTCGCAACAATCCGGCCGGCACGGTCAATCCGTCGACGCTCGCGGGCCTGCGTCTCGACGACTGCGCCGCCGGCGCGCGTCAAATCGCCGCGCTGCTGATTGCGCCCGGGGCGGCGCTCGGCACGCAGAACCGCTCGACCGCGAGCGCCGCCGCGCGCTACGACGCGGCGAACTATCTCGAAGGGCAGAACGCAAGCCGTGGCGACGGCTGCTTCGAATCGACGCGCGGCGCGACCGCGAACGACGTCGTGCGCGTGATTGATCGCGCGCAGCTGCTCGCGGCCGTGCAGCGCCGGGTGCTCGCCGATGTGGGGCGCGCGCTCGAGCGCTATTACGAGGATCCGGACGGCGACGACGTGGCTGGCGTCGATGCCGACTGCACCACGGCCAGTCTGCCCGACGACTGCGACAACGCCATGCCGTGGCTGAGTCCGTACGACGACCCGACGACGAGCGCCTACCTCGGTGTCGTCGGCACGCGCGCCGGGCACTTGCCGTTGCGGATCAAGGATGCCGATTTCCCCGCGCCGTTTCGCGCGGTGTGGCAGTTCGCGACCACGAGTTCGTTCCTGACGACGGGCAGCAGTCCGCCGGATCTCGCCTGCATGCGCAGCACCAGCGCCGTCTGCAGCGTGCAGCCCACGGGATTCGCGTCGCCCGCGCCCATCGGCGGGGCGGTCCTCGGCACCGGCAGCGCGCCGTATGGCGACGGCAGCTGCCGCTGGCTCGGCGGCCAGGGCCTGCGCTGCGAGACCACGATCACCGTGACCGATCCCGGCGGGACCGGCCACAGCCTGTCCCGCGCGTTCGTGATCGAGATTCACCATCTGCCGCGCACGATCGCGCCACCGTCGGGCACGCAGCCGCGCCTCGAAGACGTGCTGCTCGCCAACACGGTCCTCGGCTCGAATGCGTCGATACTCATCACGGCGACCGACACGCTGATCCCGCCGGCCGCCCCGAAGTCCGAACTCGGCTTGGCGCGTATCCTGGTGTCGCCGGGCGTCAGCGTCGACAGTTTCGCGCTGACCGGCGTGCCGTTTCACCTGGAAGTCGACGACGACGACAGCATCGATCCGGCCACGCGCCGCTCGCCGGGCGAACTGCCGCACTGGTTCGTCGCCAACGACTGGCAGCAGTTCATCGCGCTCGCCTATGCTGCCGCGTATGCGCCGGGCGACGTCGCGGCCGATTGCACCGCAGGCGTCGACTGCCTCAGGCTCGAGCGTCAGCTGCGCGAGGAGCCGGCGAATGTGCTCGATGACGTGCGCGGCGTGGTGCTGTCCGGCGGCGCCGCGCTGGCCACGCAAACGCGCCCGAGCGCCGATCCCGCGCAGGTGTTCGAAGACGAAAACAGCACTTTCGACGACCGCTACACCGAACGTGCGACGACCCCCGACTTCAACGATCTCGTGCGCAGGCTGATGCCAGATGAATGAACCCAGGACAGCGTGGACAGTGCGGCCCGCCGCGGCCGGCCTCACGCAGCGCGGCCTCACGCTGATCGAGATGGCCGTGGTGCTGATGATCCTCGGCCTCATCGTCGCCGGCCTGATCGGCCCGCTCGACACCCAGCTCGAAGCGCGCGATCGCCGCGAAACCCTGAACGGCTATGCGGTCACGCGCGGCCGCCTGCCGTGTCCGGACAGCGACGGCGACGGCCTGCCGAATCCCGCGTTCGATCCGGCCGACGTGACGAGCGCCCAGTGCGCGGTGGCCGAAGGTTTTCTGCCGTGGGCCGAACTCGGTCTGAAGCCCGGCGACGCCTGGGGCAACCGCATCGGCTACCGCGTGCGCGCGCCGGCCTACACCTGGCCCGACAGCGATGGCCTGTGCAACGGCAACGGGGGCACCGAGCTCGATCTGTGCACGCGCGGCAACCTGACGATCCGCAGCCGCGGCGACAACCCGACCACGAACGGGACCCAGGAAGGCAAGTTCATCCATGACGCGGCGACCGAAATCCCCGCCGTGCTGTTCTCGCACGGCCGCAACGGCTTCGGCGCGACCAGCGTCGACGGCGTGGTTCGCGCCGACCCGGTGGCGGCCGACGAAGACGAGAACGCGAACGGCGACACGGTGTTCCTGTCGCGCAACTATTCCCCCGGCGCGGGCGATTGCAGCGACGATGCCGATGAAGGCGCGCCGCTGTGCGAATACGACGACATCGTGCTGTGGGTCGCGCCGACCGTGCTGAACGACAAGCTCGTGTCGTCGGGACGATTGCCGTGAGGCCAGGGCCGGTCGTCGCGCGGGCGGGCGCATGAGATCTGTCACGCAGCCGCCCGTCGTGATCGAGCTGCCGGCTTGGGCGGACGACTTCGTGGCGGCGGCGGTGACCGCGCCAACCGACGAGGCGCGGATGCGGTTCGTGATCGAACTCGCCCGCCGCAATGTCGTGGCCCGCAGCGGCGGCCCGTTCGGCGCGGCCGTGTTCGAGTCCGGCTACGCGCAACCCCTCGCCGTCGGCGTGAACCGTGTCGAAGCGCTGAACAACAGCTGCCTGCACGCCGAAGTCGTGGCGCTGATGGCGGCGCAGGTCCGCGTCGGCAGTTTCACGCTGCGCGACGACGGGATCTCCACACGCACCCTGTTCACATCCTGCGCGCCGTGCGCGATGTGCCTCGGGGCCGTGCTGTGGAGCGGCGTCGGCCGCCTCGTGTGTGGCGCGACGCGCGAAGATGCGCTCGCGCTCGGCTTCGACGAAGGCCCGGTCTTCGCGGAATCGTGGAGTTATGTCGAGGACCGCGGCATCGAGGTCGTGCACGGGCTGCTGGCGGCAGAGGCGCGCGCGGTGCTGGCGCAGTATCGCGCTGCGGGCGGGCTCATCTACAACCGCTGAGCCGACCGCCTACGGGCGATGCATTCCGTTGGCCGGGTGTTTCGGGCGATGATGGCGGCAGATTGAAATCCCGAGGGCTGGTGCCATGGCTGTCCTGCTGCAATTCGATTTCCCGTTTCCGGGGCCTTTCGGCGAAGAGATGACACAGGCGCTCGACGGCCTCGCGCATTCGATCGCCGCAGAGCCGGGCTTCCTGTGGAAGATCTGGACCGAGAATGCGGCCGAGCAGATGGCGGGCGGCATCTACCTGTTCGACACCGCGGAGAGCGCCGCGGCCTACGCGCAGAAGCACAGCGAGCGCCTGGCGGGCTTCGGCATCACGGGCATTCGCGCGAAGACCTTCGCCATCAACGAAGGCCTGTCGAAGATCACGCGGGCACCGGGCTGCTGAACGTGCTCATCCTGCCGCGGCGTGCCTGAGGCGGGGCGAGGAGACTCTTCATGATGTATCTGCTCGAAACCCGGGAACGCTGCGTCTATGTCTTCGGCAGCGAGCGGGACGCGGTGGCGCACGCCAAGGGCGTCGATGTGGAGGCCGGCATCTGGCGCTTCTTCGATGCGGGCGGAGCGCCGCTCGTCGCGGTGTTCCAGGGCCCGCACGGTCAGCCGGCGTCGGCGTCCGGCACCTACCTGCTCGAGCCTGCGCCGGCCGATGTGCTGCGGTTGCAGGACATCCTGCATGAAGTGCGCACCGGCGTCGTCCACGGCAAGCTGGTGAGCGTGGCGATGCTGCGGGAGTTGCTGGCCGGCGCCGCGGCGCCGTGAATGACGGGGCAGGGGCGGGCAGCGCGCAAGCGCCACCCGCCGGCTTCAGACCGTGACTCGCCAGTCGCAGGCTGGGCTGACGAAGGAAGCCCAACGCGTACGAACACTCAGCACTGTCGGGACGTGTTCTGACATGCCGCCGACCGGGACCGGTGGCCCGGCTCGATCGGATGCAAACCCGGACACCCAGGTTGGGCTTCCTTCGTCAGCCCAACCTGCGTGGTGCCCAGGGGTTTCGGCATCAGCACACGGCAAGTGATCGATATCTGCGCTCAGCGATTCAACGTCCCTGCGTCAGGGTGTTGAGGTCGAGCGCGCGCTTGGCCTGCTTCAGATCGAGCGACGGATACGACATGCCCTGACGGGTCGGGATCAGCGTCGCGCGGCCGTTCTGCACGTTCAGCACGTCGATGCCCTGGAAGGCGCTCATCCGCGTGCCGGGCGGCGTATGCGCACCGTGCTTCGGCGTCAGCTCCGCCGCCTGCGGGTCCTCGGTCCACAGCGCCGGGATCTTCCAGACCTTGTACAGCTTGCCGGCCCGATCATAGGCCTCGGAGTAGTACGGGATGTTGTTCTGCGAATCGAACATCACGATCTTCAGCGAGTACGGATGGCCCGCGGTCTTCGGCTTGCCCTTCACGACGTCCACGGTGCGCACCGCCCAGTTGTCGACCTGCGAGATGCCGTTCGGCCCGCCGTAGTGCGGTGACGCATAGCGCGAACGCGCAATCGCCAGGATCTTCTTCTGGCCCACGTATTCCCAATCCCATTCGACGATGCGGCCGGCGAAGCCGTAGAAATCCTCGAGCGTATCCTCGGTGCCGAGCAGGCTGTCCGACTTCACTTCCGCCGAGATGCGGCGCACGCGGCGCAGCGACGGGATGTAGGCCCACGCGTCGTCAGGCTTGTACGGATCGGCCGAGCGATAAATGATGAACGCGGTGCCCGAGATGTCGAACGGACTCATGAAGTCGGACACTTCGCGCCATTCAATGCCATCGCACCAGTTGTCCGGAAAGCGGTAGCCGGTGTCGGGATGCATCGCGAGATTCATGCAGTTGATGCGCTGGTAGTTCATGCCGAGCACCCGGTTGAAGGTGCCACCGCCGCCATAGGCAGCCTTGTTGATCGGATCGCTCATGATCTCGTGCGAGTCGTGGTTGCCACCGCGGTCGACCCACACCCAGTCGTTGCGCTCGAGACGCAGGCCGTAATGATGCCAGCGGAAGTTGTAGTTCCACATCGCGCGGAAGCCGTCCTCCTTGCTGCCGGGCGTGAACTTCGTGCGGTCGAAGGGCGTGCCCGCGACATAGTTCTGGATCGCACCGTTCGCATCGATCGTCGCCATGCCGGCGTGCTTCGCCGTGGCGTCGAGGAAGGACTGTGGCGGGCTGAGATCGCCGGCGTCCTTGATCGTGATGTCGACGCCGTAGAAGTCGGCGATCGCAAGGCCCGGCGGCACGAACGGATCGAGTCGTTCGCGATCGGCTTCGGTCAACACGTCACCATCGATGAACTGCGGTTCGGCGTCTCTGTACTTGCTCATCCAGGCGTCGAAATCAGCCTCGGTGAACGTTGAAGAGTCATACGGTGGGAGGTTCTCGCCGAATGCGAGCTGCGTCGTGCCGAGCAGCAGCAGTGCGCAAAGCGAGGGTCGAAAAGTGCGCATGGGTACTTCCTCCTTGTCGGAAGCTGGGACAGATGGCCGTCTTGAACGATCGTGCAAGCGATGAATCGCTGCGCATGTTGCTGTGCAACAAGCGTGCCCTTGTGCGGATTTTCCGTAAGTCCATGAACGTGCGACCAACGCGCGCGTCCGGCTCGCGGCGCCTGAGAGGCAAACGGCACCCGGACAAGGCATGGGCAACAAAACAGCGCGTCGCAACGCACCATTCGCGGCTTGAGCAGAAGTGATTGACTGGGGAATCGCGACGCGCCTGGGCCCGCGCGTCGCCGTGCGTCTACTCTGCTTGGGGGAGGAATACAGGGTGCGCGACGCTGTCAGCGTGTCGCAATGGTCGCGCGCGCGGCAGGCGCACGCGCAAGGTGCGCTTTTACCCGGGAGTGCGGGGCCAGCGCGGCAGCGCGTCGTCGATCTGCACGCCCAACGTGTTCAAGGCCATCGACACCATGTTGTACTGACCAACCGTGAACACGACATCCATCAGTTGTTCGGTCGAGCAGGTCTGTGCCAGCGTCTGCCAGGTGGCGTCCGAGATGCAGCAGTCACGATGCAGTTCGTCCGCTGCGCGCAGCAGCGCCGCCTCGTGAGCGCTCCAGCCCGGTGCCTCGGGACCGTCGGCAATCCGATCGATCTCGGCGGCACTGAGGCCGGCCCGCAGGCCGATCTGCACATGCTGGGTCCACTCGTAGGGCGCGCGACACAACCAGCCGATGCGCAGGATCAGCATCTCGCGCTCGCGCAGTGACAGGGTCTGCTTGGCGAGCACGTGGGTGGCGAACGGCATCCAGCGCTTGAACAGGCCGGGATGGCGCAACAGCGTCTTGAACACGTTCCACGCGGTCCCGCTCTGCTCGAACGGCGCCATCAGGGCGCGCTGCTCCTCGCTCCAGTCGGCGGCTTCCAGCGGCGTGACGCGGGCTTGTGTCGGGCGCATCGGTCAACTCCTTCTGCAATCGGTGAATGCGTGAGGGCAAGTGTGGGCGCCGCTGTGGCGCCCCGGTCAGATTTCCTGGCGGGTCGGCCTGAACAGGATCTCGTTCACGTCGACTTCTTCCGGCTGGCTCATCGCGAACAGCACCATGTTGGCGAAGGTTTCGGCCGGCACGGCGATCTCGTAGATCTTGCGCACGGCCGCCTCGATGTCCGGCTCGGTGATGCTGTCGGCGAGTTCGGATTCGACCGCGCCGGGCGAAATGATCGTGCAGCGGATGTTGTACGGTTTGACTTCCTGGCGCAGGCCTTCGGCGATCACGCGCACGGCGTGCTTGGTCGCCGCGTAGACCGCGCTGCCGGGCCTCACCTTGTGGCCGGCGACCGACGACACGTTGATCACGTGCCCGCTCTTCTGTGCCTTCATCTGCGGCAGCACGGCGGCGATGCCGTAGAGCGTGCCCTTGAGGTTCACGTCGATCATGCGATCCCAGTCGTCGACCTTCAGGCGCTCCAGCGGCGAATGTGGCATCAGGCCCGCGTTGTTGACGATGACGTCGATGCGGCCGAACTCGGCGAGCGCGGCGTCGGCCAGTGCCTGCACCTGCGCGCGATCGGTGACGTCCGTCGCCCGCACGAGCACCCGGGCACCCCGTGCGCGGAGTTCGCTTGCGAGCGCGTCGAGCCTGTCGAGGCGACGCGCGCCGAGCGCGAGCAATGCGCCGTGGCCGGCGAGCAGGCGCGCGGTCGCGGCACCGAGGCCGCTGCTCGCGCCGGTGATGATGACGACCTTGGCGGCGATGTTGTCGGTCATGGAGAACTCCTGGTTTGAAGGCGGCGGGACGCGCTCGTCGGGTGCCTCAGGCTATTCGACGAAGCGTGCCTGGTACAGCGCTTCGGGTGCAATGGCGGCATAGTGCTGCGCGAGGTCGGCCGCCGTCCACGGCGTCGCGCGAAACGCCTCGTGCATTTCGCGAGGCTGCGTCCACAGCGCGGTCTTGCGCCCGTTGAAGGTCACGATCTGTCCGTTGAAGTGCTGTGCCGCATCGCTCGCGAGCCACACCATGCCCTGCGCGACTTCGGCTGGGCTGCCGAAGCCGAGCGCGGCCGGCGTCGGCGCTGGCAGGCCTTTGCTGGCAGCATCGCGCGCGGCGTTGTCGAACACGACGTGCGTCATGTCGGTATCGGCGATCGGCCAGAACGCGTTGCAGCGGATGCCGTAGCGCGAAAGTTCGAGCACCCACGTGCGTTGCAGGCCCAGCATGCCGGACTTCGCGGCCGCATAGTTGCTCTGGCCGAAGCCGCCGGTCAGGCCCGAGTTCGAAATGACATTGATGATCTGCCCGCCGCCCTGTTCGCGCATTGCCGCCGCTGCGTGCCTGCCGCAGACGAAGCTGCCGCGCAGATGGACGGCAATCACTTCATCGAACTCGGCGTCGGTCATTTTCGCGAGCGTGCGATCGCGCACGACGCCGGCGTTGTTGATCAGGATGTCGATGCCGCCGAAGGACTCGATGCAGCCCTGCACCAGCCGCGCGCAGACGGCACTGTCGGCGACCGAGCCCGCGAGCGAGGCGACCGGCCCGCCGACTGCGCGCACCGCGGCTTCGGCGTCGGCGAGTGCCGCGGTGTTCGTGCCGTTCAGCATGACGCTGGCGCCTTCCTGCGCCATCGCGATCGCAAACGCGCGGCCGAGACCGCGTGACGAGCCGGTGATGAGAACGCGCTTTCCGCTCAGCAATGACATGGACTTCTCTCCCCTCGATGAATGACTCCGGCGTCAGCCGGCGGTGGTGATGAGCTGGACGAGCGCGTCGGCGAGACGCTCGAGCTGGCGTTTCGGCGTGCCGGTGCGGGCACGAATGGCCAGACTGTGCAGCACGGCGCCCGCGACGCGCGCGAGGTCGCCCGCGCGCTGCGCGCTGCCGATCTCGCCGGCCTGCTGGGCTGATTTGATGCGGGCCTCCAGCGCGCTGTCGATTCCCTGCAGCACGCGCCCGATGTCACCGCGGATGTCCGCGTCGTTGACCGCTTCGACCGCTGCCGTGCACACGAACAGGCAGCCGCGCGGCCCCGACTCCCCGCTCAGGTAGACCGCGATCGCGCCGCGATAGAACTCGCGCAGCGCGACGGCAATGCGGGGCGCGGCAAGCGCGGCCTCGACCTCGCGCCTGACCTGCGTCGCGAACGCGTCCAGCGCGCCGCGATACATCGACTTCTTGTCACCGAACGCGGCATAGAGACTCGGGCGGTTCATGCCGGTCGCGGCCGCCAGCTGGTCGAGGCTGGTCGCGGCGTAGCCGCAGGTCCAGAACGTGTCGACGATGCGACCGGCGACGACCGCCGGGTCATAGGCGCGCGGCCGGCCGCGGGGGCGCGGCGTTTTATTTGTACCGTCTTGCATAAAAATAAACGAAATGGTCAAATTCTTGCGGAACGGTACAAAAATAACCGCCACATATCGAGGAGCTTCGCATGGAACTGTATTTTGCCCCGCTGTCCTGTTCGCTGGCCACGCGCATCGCGCTCTACGAGGCGGGCCTCGACGCCGGCTTTCACCAGGTCGTGCTGTCGACGAAACAGACGACCGACGGTGCCGACTACCTGAAGATCAATCCAAAAGGCCAGGTGCCCGCGCTGCTGACGGCGGACGGCATCCTGACCGAGGGCCCCGCAGTGCTGCAGTATGTCGCCGATCAGGCGCCCGCCACAGGCTTGGCGCCACCGGCCGGCACGCGCGAACGTTCGCTGCTGCAGCAATGGCTGAACTACATCGCGACCGAGATTCACAAGGGCGTGTTCTTTCTGCTGTTCAATCCGGCGGTGCCGGCCGAGGCCAAGCAGTTCGCGCGTGACTCCCTGCCCGCGAAGTACCGCTTCCTGTCCGAGCACCTCGCCGAGCGCGATTACCTGCTCGACGGGTTCACGGTGGCCGACGCCTATCTCGTGACGACGCTCGGCTGGGCGCAGCCGGCGGGCGTCGATCTCGCGGAGTGGCCGGTGCTCGCACGCTATGCGACGGCGCTGCGCGCGCGGCCGGCTGTGGCGCGAGCGCTCGGTGAAGAGCTTGCGCTGGCCGGGCGCGGCTGAGGCGCCCGCTAAACCACCGGTCGCCATTCCGGGCCTGTCGTTGGCTGCGGAGAAACCGACCTGTCCGGCGCCCTCGTGTAGCCCGGGTGTAGCGCGGAGCGCAGAACCCGGGAGCGGCCTGTCAGACGCCGCAGCTCCCGGGTTTCACTGCGTTGCACCCGGGCTACACCTAACTTTCACGAGGCGCCTGCCTCATCCGCCATCCAGAAAGCCCGGTATCACCTGACGTAGCCCGGATGCAGCCCCGCGGAATCCGGGATCGGGACTTGCCGTTGAACCGCGGCAATCGGCCTGCGTGGCGCAGGTGCCGGGGACGAACGTCGCCGCCGCCGCGATCCCGGATTGCGCTGCGCTTCTTCCGGGCGACGAGAGGCCGTGCGCGCGCAGCGTTGTCCTTGGCCAGAAGCAGCGGAGCGCAACCCGGGTGCCGGGCTACCCAAAGAGCGCCGGACAGCACTGTCACAGCAACTGAGCTGTCCGGCGCCCTCGTATAGCCCGGGTGCAGCGCGGAGCGCGGAATCCGGGGAGCGGCCTGTCAGATGCCGCTCCCCGGGTTCCACTGCGTTGCACCCGGGCTACGCCGAGCTTTTATGGGGCGCCTGCCTCACACGCCATCCTGAAAGCCCGGTATCGCCTGGCGTAGCCCGGATGCAGCATCGCGGAATCCGGGATCGGGGGTTTGCACAACGTTGAGCCGCGGCAGCCCGACCCCCGGACAGGCACTTTCACGGCAACCGGCGCGGAGATCCGGCGCTGCCGCCCGGGATCATGGCGGGCGATCGATATTTTCGCCCAGCGCTTTCAGCGCGACGGCCAGTGCCACGGCGGCACGTCCAGTGGCCCGAAGCCCCGCGCGCAGGTTTCACCGAGGGTTTTCTCGAGCGTGATGGAGGAGGCGTCGTCGCCCGCCTCGAGCGCGCTGACCAGCCGTGACGAATGTGAGACGACGAGGATCTGCGTGTGTCGGCTGGCCTGTTCGATCAGGCGCGCGAGGGCAGGCATCAGATCCGGATGCAGGCTCGTTTCGGGCTCGTTCAGCACCATCAGCGCCGGCGGCCGTGGCGTCGACAGCGCCGCGATCCACAACAGGTAGCGCAGCGTGCCGTCGGAGAGTTCGGCCTGCGTCAGCGCGCGCAGCAGGCCGTGCTGCCGGAAGCCGAGCGCGAAACGACCGTCGACGCTCGTGATGTCGAGGTGCGCGCCCGGAAACGCGTCCTCGACTGCCGCATCGAGCGCCACCGGATCGCCGATTTCGCGGATGGTCTGCAGCGCCGCCGCGAGGTCATGTCCGTCATGGCTCAGCACCGGGGTGCGCGTGCCGACCTGCACCTGGCGTGCAGGCGCCGCGGCGTCGGTGCGGAAGTGATCGTAGAAGCGCCACGAGCGTATCGACTCGCGCAGCGCCATCACCTCCGGTGCGCGCTGCGGGTCCGCGACATGGGTCAGCATGCTCTCGTAACTCGGCACATGCTGCGCGATGACCGCCCACTGGCCGCGCGCCTCACGTGTGCTGACGACACCGCCGCGGCGCTCGACGACGGCGTTCGCCGCGCGCAGCACCGCGCCGTGCCACAGGCATTCGACTTTGATCTCCGGATCGCGATCGAAGGCGCCGGCGGGCGGTGACGGCAGCCCGAAATCGATCGCGTAGCCGACCTCGTCACCCGCAAAGCCCATGCGCAGGTGCACCGGGCCGCGTCGTGGCCCGCCCTGCACGGGCTGGGTGCCTCGCCGCACGGCGCGCGGCAGCGTTTCCGGCCCCGCCCACAGCACCGACGGCAAACCACCTTCGCGCGCGAGGCTCGCGACCGCGCCGCCGAGCGCCGTCTCGCCGAGCAGGCGCAGCGCGCGATACAGATTCGACTTGCCGCTGCCGTTGGCACCGGTGATCACATTCAGGCGGGTCAGCGGCAGCGTGAGTTCGCGCAGCGATCGATAGTTCGTGATGGCGAGCGTCTGGAGCATCGTCAGGCGCGGCTCAGGCCGGCAGCGTGACGTCGGGATCGGGCGCGCCGGACGCATCGTCCGCGTCGCCACACTTCAGCCTGAAGCGCACCGCGCCGTCCCGGTTCTCGACGAGCGCGAGGCCGAGCCCCGAGCGCGACGCGAGCTGATGTGCCTGGTACAGCCCGATGCCGAGCCCGTTCGCGGAGGCCACCGGCTGCACGAACAGGCCGGCACGGATCTCCTCCGGAATGCCGCGCCCGCTGTCGAGCACATCGAGCGTGAAGCCCTGGCCCCGGTTCTCGAGCGTGACGCTGACGTCGATGCCGGCTTCGGTCAGCCGCTTCTGGCGCGCATTGTCGAGCAGGTTCTCGAGCACGCTGTCGAGGCATTCATCGGGCACGGCGAGACCGGGATTGGACATGCGCGCGGTCAGCGCGATGTCCTGGCCTTCGCAGCGCGCGCAGAGCTGTTGCCACCACGCCGCGAGACTGCGCCCGGCGGTCGGCGGCGTGGCCGGCTGCTGCAGTTTGTCGAGCGCCACCTGCAGGCGCTGCACGACCTGCGGCAACTGGCGCCGCAGGCGCAGGACCTGCTCGGTCTCGCGATCGGTGTCGCCGCGCGGCACCGGTGCAGCCATGATCTTCAGCGACTGCAGCAGGTTCTTGATGTCGTGCGTCACGCGCGCGCCCGTTTCGTAGATCGCTTTCAGCTGTGCCTGGTGCGCCTGTTCGACTTCGCGACGCTTGGCGATGCAGAACTGGCCGAGGATTTCGATCAACAGGCGCGCGTGATGGCGCAGCGCCGGGCCGATCGGACGCTCCGCGTACAGGGTGAGATCGACCGGCCCGCTCGCGAGATGCACATGGTGACTGGTCTCGCGGCCACGCAGCGCACCGTCTGCGCTGCGCAGCCCCGCCACCCACGGCATGCCGAGCAGATCCTCGAGCGCGGCGGCATACAGCGCCGCCATCGAGGATTCGCGTGCCGCGAGTTCGGCGAGGCGTGAAATCCACGCTTCGAACGGCGTGCCGATGTTCAACACCGACTTCTCCCACAGACTGCCGAGCCCGCTGCGCGCATCGGGCGAGATCAGCCAGGCGAGGAACAGCAGGAACGCGGCGACGGCGAGCAGGGCGACGAACAGCGCCGCCGGATAGTCGAGCCCGCGCTGGAACGACAGCACCACGCTGCCGAGTGCGAGCAGCGCGGTGATCAGCGCAATGATGATGCCGCGGAAGAACTCGATCGGAAACGTTGCGCGCGGTGCCGTGACGGGCGGCAACAGCAGCAGGCACATCGGCGCGGCTGTCAGCACGAGCCTGAACGCGTTCGCGACGGTCGGGTTCAGCGTGATGATCTTGAACGCCGGCGGCACGATCAGCACCAGCAGTTCGGCGATCAGCACCGCCAGCGTCAGCATGTACGCGTAGCGCTCCTTGCGCGTGTCGAGCGAGCGGCCGGCGACGATGCCAATCAGCACGATCACCCATGCGAACAGCAGCAGCCAGTCGAGGGCAATCGCGCAGAAGGCCGTGAACAGCACCACGATGAGGGCGGTCGTCCAGTCGAGCGTTTCATCGCGCCGCCAGATCGGCTGCCACAGGAAGAACAGGCCGAGATGCGTCGTCATCAGCGACGCGGCCACGCCGGAACCGGCGCCCGCCACCACCGCGCCGTGCAGCGCCAGCAGCATCATCGCCAGGATCCAGTGTTCGCGGCGGCGGTCGAGAAGGGCGGCAATGTCAAACACGATGAATCCCGCGGGTGAGCGACTGCGTGCCGCAGGGGCCGATGTTACTATCGTTTCCATCGACTCAGAACGGGCTCCCGATTGCCGATGACGGTTCGCGCGCAATACACGGCGCTGCTGCGCTGGCACGGCCGCGAATGGTGGCGCGCGCGCGCCGCGCTGCCCGCCGTGCTCGCCATAGTCGTAAGCCATGTGATCGCGGTGTTCATCGCGGGACTCGCCGTCACCGAGATTGCCGCGCAGCAGGTCGTGTTCTACGCCGGCCTCGTGCGGCCGCTGCTGGTGCTGCTGTTCGCGCTCGCGATCATCGTCAGTCTCGTGCGCGACCTCGACGACCGCCTGCTCGACACGCTGCTCGCGCGCCCCGTCGCGCGGCGCACCTGGTACCTCGCCAAGCTCTCCGGCCAACTGCTCGCGGCGCTGGCGTTCGCGCTGGCGGCGGCCCTGCCGCTCGTGCCGCTGGTGGCGGCGGGCGATCTCGCGCTGTGGACGCTGTCACTCGCCTGCGAACTCGCGATCGTCGCCGCGCTCGCGCTGGCCTGCGCGTGCAGCCTCGGCCAGGTGCCGCTCGCCTTCGGCGCGGTGGCCGGCTTCTATGCGCTAGGCCGCGTGATCGCCGCGTGCGTGCTGCTGAGCGAGGGCGCGACCGTCGACCTCGCGCAGCCGCTGGACCGCGCGGTGGCCTGGGGCATCCAGGCCCTCGCCCACCTGCTACCGGATTTCTCGCGCTACACGCAGAGCGCGTGGCTGGTGTACGGCGCAACCGACATCGGCATCGCGTCGCTGCTCGGGCAGACGCTGATCTACACCGGCCTGCTCGCCGTGCTCGGCCTCATCGACTTCGAGCGCCGCGCGCTGTGAGTGCCCGCGCGCAGCGCCCGTGGCGGCAGCTGCCGTGGGGGCTGCCCGCGCTGCTCGCCGTCCTGCTGGCGGCGCAGGTCGGCTGGCAGGCGGCGCAGCCCC
>LNEL01000035.1 GCA_001464935.1 Gammaproteobacteria bacterium Ga0077536 | reverse complement strand
CTGTTCGAAGATCCGTCGCTGGCCTGCCAGCTGCGTTACTTCGAAGTCGATGCGCACGGCCACACGACGCTCGAACGTCACCAGCACGTGCATGCCGTGATGATCGTCCGCGGGCGCGGCGAGTGTCTGGTCGGCGACGACGTGTTCGCCGTCAACCTGCACGATCTGGTGCAGGTGCCGCCGCTGACCTGGCATCAGTTCCGCGCGCCGGCCGACGGCCCGCTCGGCTTCCTGTGCCTGGTCAACGTCGATCGCGACCGCCCGCAGTTGCCGGGCGCAGCCGATCTCGCCGAACTGCGTCGCGATCCGCGACGGGCCGAATTCATTCGCGTTTGAATCGACTCGCGCCGCCCGTCGTGGCAGCGCAGATCATCGACCCGCGATCGCGTGACCGGGGCGTCGCGTTCAAGCGAGGCGTCGCGGCAGACGGTCGCCGCCGGCAAGGCCCATCACCGCCGTCTCTGCTTCAAGATCCGCACCGGGGATCGACAGCCGTCGCTCATAGCCGGACAGGGCCTGTCGGGTCTCGAGCTGCCGTGCCATCACGGCCGGGGTGGCTTCCGACGGATCGCGGCCCTCCTGCGCGCGTGCAAGTATCCGCGCTTCGAGCACTGCCCGCGGGGCTTCGCAGTCGAGAATCGCAAAGCTCGCGCCGCTCGCACTTGCGAGTTCGCGAAAGCGATCGCGTTGCCGGGCTTTCAGGAAGGTCGCATCGACTATCACGCTGTAGCCCTGGCGCAGGATGCCGCCGGCGAGCTGTGCGAGCCGCTCGTAGGTGGCGTCGGTCTGTTGTGCGGCGTAGAGGCCCGCGTCGTGTGCGCTGTGACTGGCGGCGTTGGCGGCGAGGCCGGCGAGGCGACGACGTTCGTGATCCGAGCGCAGATGGACGAAGCCGCGGGCGCAGGCGATGCGCGTCGCAATCCAGGATTTGCCACTGCCCGAGACCCCGTGCGTGATGTAGAGCGCGGGCGCGGGTCGCACGGCGAGATACCGCTGCGCGAGCTCGAGATGCCTTGACGCCCTGTTCGTCTGCTCGGCATCAGCGGGTCCGAGGCAGGCGACTTTCGCGCGCACGATCGTGCGGTAGACGAGGTAGAGATCCAGCACCGACAGCAGCCCGTAGTCGCCGCTGGCGACGAGATAGTCGTTCAGCAGCTGGTTGGCGAAGATGCCGTGCTCGTGGACGTCGAGATCCATCAGCAGAAAGGCGAGATCGCTCGCGGTGTCGATGTAGCGCAGTTCATCACTGAATTCGATGCAGTCGAACGGCTGCCATCTGCCGCCGTGACGCACGATGTTCGTCAGGTGCAGATCGCCGTGACAGTCGCGAATATGACCGCTCTGCACGCGGTCCTCGAGCGCTGCCACGCGCGCGGCACAGCACTCGGCAAGCACCTCGCGCAGGCCGGTGGGGTCGGCGCCTGCGCCCGCCAGCACCTCCAGGCCGGTCAACAACTGACTGCGCACGAGCGGCGGTGCACCGAAGTCGCCGGGAATTGGTGCACTGCCGGCCCGCTGGTGCGTGTGCGCCAGCAGCTGTGCAATCGCCGTGATGTCCTCACTGCGCACGCTGCCACGCGCGAGCGCGCGATCGAGGCGATCGTCGGTTGCAAAGCGTCGCATGCGCAGCGCGTACTCGAGCGCCGGCGCCGGGCCCGCGAGAACGCCGCCGGCGGCGACCGGCAGCACGTCGAGATAGAGATCGGGGGCGTAGCGACGGTTCAGCGCCAGCTCGAGTTCACAGAAGTGCCGGCGACGCGCGAGCGTCGAGAAGTCGAGAAAGCCGAAGTCGACCGGCTTCTTGAATTTGTAGGCGTAGGCGCCGGCCAGCAGCACCGTGGAGATATGGGTATCGAAGCGTTCGGTGGTCAGGCCTTCCGCGTGGAAGCGCTGCGCCACTGCATTGACCAGGGATTCCAGTGCATCGACATCGGGCGACGTCATCGGCGGGGCGCCGTGATCGCGGGGCTGCCGGCGGTCAGTTGCGCACGCAAGGTCTGCTTGGCGTTGAGGCTCGCGTCAGGCTGGCTCATCGGGCGCTCCCGTCTACGGTGCGCACGGCCGTCAACCCGATTCGACCGCCGGCACCACGTCGACGGTGTCGCCGTCGGCCAGCGGGGTGTCGAGCGTGTCGTCGCGCACCAGTGTCTCATTGTGGAAGACCATGATCACAGGATTCAGTTCGCGCGCATTGAGCCAGATCAGCGAGGTCAATACCGGATGGCTGGCGACGACCGCTGCCAGACCCTGACCGACCGTGGCGGCGCTGACGTGCAGCGTGCGAAGGCCGCCGATGCGCGCGGCAAAGGTCGTCGGCAGGCGAATGCGGGCGCGGGGCGGCAGCACGGGGGAGCTTTCAGGCTGCATCGATCGCCTCCAGCGGGCAGGGGCAGGAGTCCGATTATTCACTTCAGCCGCCACTGCTGCAACGCGCCTGCACTCGCCGCCTGCAGCGTGCCGGATTAGCATGTCACGCCTGTGCACCGGAGACTGCATGTCATGCTCAACCGTCGTCCGTCTTTCCGACTGCTGGCCGTTCTCGGCCTGTGGTCAGCCCTGTGTCCTGCGCTGAGCCCGGCGCAGCAGTCCGGCGTCGATCAGTGGAACAGCCTGCTGAAACCCCATTACTTCAAGGACGTCGTGCTGGTCGAAGACAAGTCGGTGTTCGATCTCGTCACGCCGTATCGCGCGGAGGACGCAGCGGTCACGCCGGTACGCATCAAGGCCGCGATCGCACAGACACCCGAACGCTACATCGACACGATATACCTGTTCGTCGATCAGAATCCCGAGCCGCTGGTCGGCCGCTTCCGGTTCACGCCCACGGCGGGCCGCGCGGATCTGGCGCTGCGCGTGCGCATCGATCGCTATACGAATGTGCGTGCAATCGCGGTGCTGAACACCGGTGAGCACCACATGGTGACGACTTTCGTGAAAGCGCAGGGCGGCTGCGCCGCGCCGCTCGCGACCGACTACACCGCGGCGATGAAGCACGCGGGCGAGATGCAGTTGAGGACACTCGGCGCGCCGGTCGACGGTGGCATCGCGACGCAGCTGATGATTCGGCATCCGAACGTGACGGGCATGCAGATGGATTACAAGATATACGCCGTGCGGCCTGCGCACTACGTGAAGCAGTTGCGCATCGCGGTCGACGGCGAAGAAATCCTGCACGCAGAGACCGGCATCTCGGTCAGCGAGGATCCAAGTTTCCGTTTCTTCGTGCGACCGCGCGATGGCGGCACGTTGACGGCCGAAGTCACCGACTCGAAAGGTCGGCAGTGGACGCAGACGCTCGAACTCGCGGACGGTGGCGGCGTGCCTTGAAGCCCGTCGGCGGGGTTCATCACGGACAAAAAAAAGGGCGCCTCTCGGCGCCCCTTTCGTCATCGCCTCACTCAGGCTTTCGCGCGGAGCCTGGCGACGTTGCTGCCGCCAATGCGGTCGCTGAAGTTCGGCCACACCTTTTCGGTCAGCAGCTTCAGGCTCTTCATGCAGTCGGCCTGCGGCATGTGGTTGTAGATGAACATCCAGAAATAGTCGACCGGCAGATCCTTCAGCAGCTTTTCGAGCTTCCGGTTCACGGTGTCCGGGCTGCCGTGAATCACGAGGCCGCGCTCCGACAGTGCTTCGAACGTCGCCGGCGGATCGAACGGGCCTTCGCCCGGACCCGCGATGGCGCCGTTGAAGCCGAATGGCACGAAGAAGTTGTTCCAGATGAAAGCGCCGGCTTCGCGCGCGATGGCTTCTGCTTCGGCATCGGTGTCGGCCACGATGATTTCACGGCTCATCGCCATGCCCTGACCGTACTTCAGGTTGCGACCGGCTTTCGCCGCGGCCTTCTGGCCGGCTTCGAAGTGGCCCTTGACGATGTCCGGGTGCGTCATGATCGTCACCGGAATGATGCCGCGTTCCATGCCCCACGCGATTGACCGTTCGGAGGTCGCGAACGGCATGAACAGTTCCGGGATCTGCTTGTTGAAAGTCGGCGGTGCGATGCCGATTTCAACGATCTCGTCGTTGTCGTTCAGGCCCGCGCCGTACTTGCGCGCGACTTCGTGCGCCATCCACTTGATCGGCTTGCCGGGGATCTGCCAGTGCTTGCCCTGGAAGCTGAACACGTCCTTCGTCCACGCGTTCATGATGATCTCGAAGTGCTCTTCGAACAGCGAGCGCTTCAGTTCTTCGTAGTCGGCGCCTTCACCCGGTTCCTGCAGACCGACCTGCTGGCCCAGCACGTTGACCCAGCGCGGCTGGTAGCCTCGCGCAAAGCCGGCGAACACGCGACCCTCGAGCATCTGCGACACCATCGCGATGTTTTCCGCGAGGTTGATCGGGTTCTGGGACGGCAGCACGTTGCCGAGCTGCCCGAACTTCATGTTCTTTGCCTGCATCCCGAAGTAGAGGTCCAGGATGACGGGGTTCGTCGAGACTTCTTCGCCTTCGATGTGGAAATGATGCTCGGTGAAGCCGGCACCGTAATAGCCGTTTTCATCCATGTAACAAATCTGTTCGGACAGATTTTTCAGCATCGACTGATAGAGATCAGTCCGCTTGCCAGCCATGCCTTTGACGATCTCTTCTTTCGTGCCGACCGACGGCAGGTAGAAAGCACCTACTTCCATGACAGTCTCCTCAAGTTTTCTTGCCGCGGTGGGGCTTGGAAAGCCGCCCGGGCTTGCACATTTGACCAAGGGCGGCGAGCGTACTACGGGGTTGCGAGCAGCGTCCATCGGCGCCGTCCGCCGGGATTTTTGCTGCGGCGCGGAGCATCGTCAGGTGTCGCGTTCTGCTACAGCTGAGCCGCCTTGAAGGTGTCGCAGGCCGCGAAATCACCGCTCTCGAAGCCCTGCGTGAACCAGCGGACGCGCTGGGCCGACGAGCCATGGGTGAATGATTCGGGCACCACGTAGCCCTGGGCCTGCCGCTGCAGCCGGTCGTCGCCAATCGCGGTGGCGGCGTTCAGTGCCTCTTCGATGTCGCCGGGCTCGAGGATGCCGCGCGTACGCTCGGCATGATGCGCCCACACGCCCGAGAGGCAATCGGCCTGCAGTTCCATGCGGACCTGCAGCCGGTTGCCGGTGGCTTCGTCGACCTGTGCGCGGCGACGGTGCACCTGGTCGGCGATGCCGAGCAGGTTCTGCACGTGATGCCCCACCTCGTGCGCGATCACATAGGCCTGGGCGAAGTCGCCGGGCGCATTGTGACGGTCACGCAGGTCCTGGTAGAAACTGAGGTCGATGTAGACCTTGCGATCTGCCGGGCAGTAGAACGGCCCCATCGCGGCCTGCGCGTGGCCGCAGGCCGATTGCACGGCACCGCTGAACAGGACGAGGCGGGGCGGCTGGTACTGTTCGCCCGCGGCCTGGAACAGCGCCTGCCAGGTGTCCTCGGTGTCGCCGAGCACCACGGACACGAATTCGGCCAGCGGGTCGTCGGCGGTCACCGCCGGTGCGCCGGCCGGTCCCTGCTCCTGCGGGGCCTGCTGCAAACCCGTCTGCAGGATCACCGACGGGTCCACGCCGAAGTACAGGGCGATCAGCACCATCACCACCATGCCGAGGCCACCGCCCTTGACCGCCATGCCGCCGGTCCTCATCCCCCGCCGGTCTTCCACGTTGTTGCTGCGTCTGCCGGTCCGCCATTTCATTGCGAGTCTCCGTCGGGTTGCGTCGGCGCCGCACGGGCGGGACCGGTGAGAGTGGCGCCAGCCTACACGCTGGCAGCCCCGAAGATCAGTCGCAGACGCGCGTCGTGAAAACGGCCTGTCAAGCGCGTTGACAGCTTTTTCAGAATGAATATCTATGAAAAACAGATGGTTGGCGTGAATCCGGTCTGTTTCCGGAAATATTACCGGAGGATCTGTCCACGCTTTTTACAACCGGGTGCCGGACCCCTTCGTCAGCTTGCGCCCAAGCGACTGAACTGACAGGGAAAGATACCTGCGAAGCGGGAGTGGCGCGAAGCTTGCTCACACTCTCCACACACCGCAGGACGCGGCCACCCATCGATAGAGCAGTTCAGGTTATCGGAGCTTCACGCATGAAAAGAACACTACACGTCTCGGTTGCCGCGCTGTTCGGGGCGCTCGGGTTCACCCATTCGGCGCTGGCCATCGTGGCCGATACCGCCTGCCCGCCGCAGTCCGGTTTCCAGACCTCGGCGGTGCCGTCAGCCGTCAGCGATGCCGGCAACGGCAACAAGCTGTACGAGTTCCGGGTCTGCAATACCTCCGAGCAGCAGTTCGATCCGGAAACGGAGCGTCAGATCCAGAATGTCATCCGCGACTGGGAACTGCCGTTCTTCGGCTCGGCCATTGGCAGCGATGCCTCGCAGATCTCCAACATCACCGCGCCCGAAGGCTGGAGTTTCTCGATTGAGGAAATCGGCGTCGTCAACGAAGAGACCGGCTGGGAAGGCGTCGCCGAGTGGCAGACGGACGGCGATCCGTGGAAGGCGTTCTTCGACACGCTGTTCGAAGGGGCCGACAACAACCCGTACAACGACGTCACCCACGTGCTGCACTTCTACACCGGCGGCTGCGAGGGCGGTTTCGAGGGCGGCCTGTTCTGCTTCGCGAACAACCCTATTTTCGAAGGCCAGTCGCTCGACGGCTTCAGCTTCGAATCCCCGTTCGGCACGTTCAACGCGCCGTACCAGGCGTCGTGGCTCGAACTGCCGGTGCGCACGGGCGACCCGGACTTCCCGCTTGCCGGCGCCACGAACCCGACGATCGAAGCGGCCTGCGCGGCCACCTCGAACAACTGCGGTCGCGGCAATGCCATCCCGGAACCGGGCAGCCTCGCGCTGCTGGGCCTCGGCCTCGGTGCGCTCGCCCATCGCCGTCGTCAGCGCAAGACCGTCTGATCGAACAACGACAACGACGACCAGGCTTACGGGGTGGCATGTCCACCCCGTTTTTATTTCCGGGTTTGCATCTCGTTGCACACCGGCCCGTCCCGATGCCGGGCGACCGGCGGCGACTGTGCTAAGTTCGGCTGATGCTGCTGCGCCACGCACGACCCTGCCGAATCCCGCATGAGCCGCGACCCTGCCGTGAGTGACGCCAGCGCCCTGGCCGCATGTCTGCGACAGCCCTTGCCGCTCGTCGGCGGCTGGTCGCTGTGGCGCCTGTACGCGTTGCGTGGCGCCGGCTTCCCGGTGGCGCTGCTGTCCGCGTTCACCGATGCGCCGCTGACGAAAGCCATCGACACCGTGCTCGACGCGGAAGCCGGCCTCGCGCGCGCGCGCCAGGCACTGCAGGCGCATTGCGCCGATCAGCGGCCGCGCGACACGACCGATCCGCGTCGGGTCTATCGTCATGCGTTGCAGGATCTGCAGCGCCGGCGGCCGATCGCCGTGCCGCCGGAGGATCCCGCGGCGCAGCCGCTGCTTGCCGACTATCACGCAGCGCTCGCGGCCGTGGCGGCCGCACAGGACGCCTATCGGCGGCAATTTGCGGTGACCGATCTGCGGATGTCGCAGGCCGCGCGCGAGGTCGCGAGCGAAGACCGGTTCCGTGCGGCTGTCGCCTGGCAGAACTCACGCGCGCTGACCCTCCTCACCCAGCATTATCGCGACGTGCCCATCCCCGGCGTCGATGGTCGCGAGCGCAAGTACCGACGACTCGTCGCGCGCTACACACAGCGCTATGCCGCGAAGAACGAGCAGGTGGGGTTCTTCGGGCCGGTGGGCTGGGCGTCGATCGCCGGCACACACTCGCAGCTGAAGGCCGGCGTCGAGGTCGTGCGCACGGTGCAGCCCTATTACGAGTACTGGGCGCTCGACGCCATTGCCCGGCGGGTGGCCCGGCGCGCCGCCCCGGCGCTGGCGCCGCGCCTGTCGGCTTCGGCGCGGATCGGGCCGGAAGGCCTGGTATTGCCCGATACCGAGCTGCCGCTGGATGCGGTGCAACGCGAATTTCTCGGTGCGCTCGACGGCACACTGAGCGCGCGCGAGATCGCGCAGCGCTTCGCCGGTCGCCCGGACACGGGCCTTGCTGAACCTGCCGCGGTGTATGCCCTGCTGGCCCAGCTCGCCGCGAACGACATCGTCGACTGGCAGCTGCCGCTGCCGGTGACGGTGCATGCCGAGCGCGAACTCGAGGCCGCCATGGCGCGCCTGCCCGGCATCGACGATCTCGCGGCGCGCTGGCGTGAACTCGAGACGCTGCGCGCCGGCATCGCCACGGCGCCGGCGGCCGAACTGCCGGCGCGCATCACCGCGTTCGAAGCGGCGTTCACCACGCTCGCCGAAACCCCGGCGCATCGCCTCGGCGGCAGCGCTTACGCTGGCCGCACGCCGTTGTATCCGGATGCGCTGCGCGATGTGGAGCTGACGCTGGCCGAGCCGATCTTCACGACACTCGCGCCGGCGCTGGCGCCAATCCTCGACGGCGCCCAGTGGTTCTCGCAGCAATTGCTCGAGCAGTATCAGGCATTCGCCGTGTCGATCTGGCGCGAGCTGCGCGGCGGCGCCGCCGTGCCGCTGGCGGAACTCTGGGGCGCCCTGCAACAGGAGACCGAAACCGCGCTCGCGATCGGTGACGATGTCGTCGATCAGCTGCAGGAGAAGTGGCGCGAGATTCTCGACATCGACGAAGCCGCGCACGAACAGTGTTTCGATCCCGCTGAGGTCGGTGCGCGCGCGCAGGCGGTGTTCGCGCTCGATGCGCCCTGCTGGTCGGGCGCGCGCTTCCAGTCGCCGGACCTGATGCTTGCAGCCACCGGCCTCGAGGCCTTCGCGACCGGTGACTGGTTCGCCGTACTTGGTGAAGTGCATCCCTGTACGAACCTGATGATGCAGACGGTCACCGGCAAGCTGTGTCCGTGCCGCGAGGAGGCGCTGGCGGCCACCGCGCGCGTGCAGACTGAACCGGAACTCGTGCCGGCGACGGCGCGCGATGCGCGCGGTCACCGCACGAGCTACAGCCTCGAACTGCCGCACGACGTGACGATCGAACACGGCGGCAACCGCGCGTGGTCCGCACCCGACCACACCGTGCGGCTGGCCGATTTGCAGGTTGCCGACCGCGGGCATGGGCCGGTCGTCGCCACGCGCGATGGCGGTCGCGAGTGGCCGCTCGCGCAGTTCATCGGTCCGCAACTGCGTTCGATCGGCATCAACCGCTACAAGCCGCTGCGCGTTGGTGCGCATCTGCCGCGGCTGCGCATCGGGCGGCTCGTGCTGCAGCGGGAATCCTGGCAGGTGCCGGTGTCGGCGCTCGACTTCGTGCGTCTGCACGATCGCGCGCAGCGCCTGCTCGCGTTGCGACGCTGGGCGCGCCAGCTCGGCCTGCCGCGCCACTGTTTCTACCGCATTCCGGGCGAACTGAAACCCTATTATCTCGATCTCGAATCGCCGCTTTACTGCGAACTGTTCGCCGACGGCGTCCGGCAGGCCGCCACCGACGGACGCGTCGGCATCAGCGAAATGCTGCCCGATCCGGCGCAGTCGTGGCTGACCGACGGTGCGGGGCGGCGCTACACGGCCGAATTGCGCATGGCCGCACACACGCGCACATGAGCGGATGGTTCGACAGCCTGCCCTTGCCGCGCTCGGTACTGCAGGGCGTCGTGTGGCCGGCCGTGATGACGGGCGAAGCCGCGATCGTGTTCGCCCTGCTCGCGCAATTGCAGCAGGCCGAGCGTCTCGCGCCGGCCGCGTTGCACGGATTGCAGCAGCGCCAACTGCGGACGCTGTTCACCCACGCGCAACAGACGGTGCCCCACTATCGCGACGCGTTGCGCCACTGCACCGCTGAGGACTGGTCGCGCGTGCCCATCCTCGAACGCGCCGGCTTGCAGCAGGCGGGCGCGGCGCTACGCAGCACCGCGACGCCGCAGGCCCACGGGCAGTGGCAACTGATCAAGTCATCGGGCTCGACGGGGCGACCGGTCGAAGTCGAGAAGACGGCGTACACCGGTGTGCTGATGAAAGCGCAGATGCTGCGCGAACATCTGTGGCATCAGCGCGATTTCTCGCGCAAGCTCGCCGCCATCCGGGTGGCGAAAGGACAGGCGGCGGCGCAGCGTCTGCCCGGGATTGAAGCGGCGGGCTGGGGGGCGGAGACGGCGATGCTCGACATGCAGGGCCGCGGCGCGCTGCTCGACCTCGCGGTGCCGATCGCCGACCAGTGCGCCTGGCTGCGCCAGCAGGCGCCAGCCTACCTGCTGACCTATCCCTCGAATCTCAAGGCGCTGCTGGGCCATGGTCTCGAGGCGTGGCCGACGCTCGTGCACGTCAAGACGGTCGGCGAGATGGTCGATGCGGAACTGCGCCTGCGTTGCGCAAGCCAGTGGGGCGTGCCGATCGTCGATGAATACAGTGCGCAGGAAATCGGCTCGATCGCGATTCAGTGTCCCGATCATCCGCACTACCACGTGCAGGCCGAAGGGGTGTTCGTCGAAGTGGTGCGCGAGGATGGCTCGGCCTGCGCGCCGGGCGAGGTCGGGCGCGTCGTCGTCACGCCACTGCACGAGTTTCGCACGCCCCTGCTGCGTTATGCCGTCGGCGACTACGCCGAGGTCGGCGGCCCCTGCGACTGCGGCCGCGGACTGCCGGTGCTCAAACGCATCCTGGGCCGCGTGCGCAACATGATCGTCCTGCCCGACGGCGGTCGCCGCTGGCCGCTGGCCGGCGATGGCCGTTACCGCGACATCGCGCCCGTGCTGCAATACCAGTTCGTGCAGACCTCGCGCGAAACGTTCGAGGCGCGCATCGTCAGTGAACGCGACCTCACGCGCGACGAGGAGCAACAACTCGCCGACTGGATCCGCGAACGCCTGGGCCACCCATTCCGGATCGAGTTTCACCGCGTACCGGAAATCCCGCGCCATGCGAGCGGCAAGTATGAGGACTTCGTGTGCGAGATCGGCTAGCGGGCGGCTGATACAGCTTGTCCGAATCGCTGAGCGCCAACATCGATCACTTGCACGCGTTCGCGCGCAAACTCCGGGTCACCGCGTAGATTGCCGTGAAAGCGCCTGTCCAGCGCCTTCGTGTCACCCGGGTGTAGCGCGCAGCGCGGAACCCGGGAGCGGCCTGTCAGACGCCGCAGATCCCGGGTTCCACTGCGTTGCACCCGGGCTACCCCGAGCTTGCGTGAGGCCGGCTGATCCCCGAAGCCCAACATGGTCGGCGGCATGCCCGGGCGCGCACCGGGAGCGGGATGAGGACACATGCGGCGCGGCGACGGTGTCTCGCATCTGCGCAGCCGCATGCCGCGCTCTCGCGTCAGGGCGTCGCCGGGTCGTCGTAGTGTTCCGACACGAAGATCTGATACTTGCCGCTCGCGTCGCAGGGAATATGGGGTTGCCACGCGAGATGCAGCGGCAGCCGGTCGGCGTGTGCTGCCCAGGCGTCGCGCAAATCGCGCGTGAACGCCCGATCGGGTGGCCCGTCCGTACCGAGCACGAGCGTGAAATGTCCGGCACGGGCATGTCGGATCTGATACTGCGTGATGCCACGCCACGCGGTCCGTGGCAGGGCTTCGAGAAGTTCGCGCAGGGCGCTTTCCTGTGCGTATACGCCGGCCGGCAGGGACGCGAGGTGCAGCCGGCGGCCGACGATCTCGGCGAAGGCGGGCAGTGTGCGCCCGCACGGACACGGACCATCGGCCACGCGCGCGAGATCGCCGCTGTCGTAGCGCACGAGCGGCATCGCCGGATTCGTCACGCAGGTCAGCAACAGGCGACCCTGTTCACCCGGGGCGCAGGGGAGGCCGTCGGCGTCGACGATCTCGAACAGGCAGTGCTCGCCGTGCACGTGATACCGGCCGGCTTCGGGGCACCGCACCGCGACCAGGCCGAACTCGTTGAGCCCGTAGTTCTGGTGCAGTGGAGCGCCCAGCGACCGCTCGATGCGCCGTCGCATGTCGGGCGTCACCTGATCTGCAATCGCGAGCAGCGCGTCGAAGTGCTCGAGACCGTTGTCGGGCGCAGCCAGCGCGAGGTGTTCGAGCATCGCGGCGCGTGCGAGCAGATGCCGGGGCCGTTCGCGCAACAGCCATTCGAGCTGGACTTCGATCGGTGACATCGAACTGAGGCACAGGTAGGCGCCCGTCTCGAAGTACTCGCCGAGACCGGGCCAGGTCTCGAGGCGCAGCGCCACACCGGGTTCGAGTTCGCGGCCCGCGTCGTCACGCGGTAGAGCCGCCGCCGTCTTGATCGCCGCATAGGGCGCGGCCGGATCGAACCTGAACCAGCGCAGCTGACGCTGGCCGAGCAGGCCCTGCAGACGCAGGCTGTTCGCGGTGTGCCAGATTTCGACAGGCTGGCCCGTCGTGCCGGAGGTTTTCGTCGCGCCGGCCATGCGCTCGCCCTGTGGCAGGCGGCGACTGCGCAACAGGTCACCCCGATCGCGGACCTCTCGACGTTCGAGGACCGGCAGTCGTGGCAGATCGGCCGGCGTGAAGCGCGCCAGATCCCGCGCCGACAGTCCCGTCAGTGACTGGCGAAAATGGGGCACGGCTTCCCGCGCATGCGCCAGCAGCCGCTGCAGGGACACGGCGGCGCGCGCCGCATGGTCGGCCGGTGCCGCGAATTCCGCGTCGACCAGCCGCGTGAACCAGTCGACCTGCGCATACGCCGGGCGTAGTCGCCAGCGGCGCTGCTCTGCCAGTTCGCGCTCGCGCGAGGTGGCCACCGATGCGTCAGTAGGCGAAGGCATAGGGCGTCAGTGGCGTATCGTCAGCGCCGGCGAGTCTTGCGGCTGCGTTCTCCAGCCAGGGCTTCATCCGGAAATTGATGCGCACTTCGCAATCGTCCTGCACCTGCGCCAGGAACCGCAGCGCGCGCGCCACCGTGGCGACGGCATCGCCGGTTTCACCGCGCGCGGTCAGCAGGCTCGCGAGCAGCATCGCGCTGTTCAGGCATTCGACCGGGAAGCGGGGGGATTCGGCGGCGGCGGCCGTGCGCAGCCAGCCGAGTGCGTCGTCTATCAGCCCCTGCTGGTACAGGGTGTAACCGAGAAACCAGTGATAACGATACCAGTGCGGATCGCGCGCAATCGCGCAGGTCATGCGCGCGGTGTAGAAATCGAGCTTCCACGCATCCTTGGCCGGATCGGGCAGATGACGGATGACGCGATTGCCGATCCAGGCCGCAGCGTGGCCGCGCGAGCGCAGGTCGACCTGCACGTTTTCGTGGGCGCAGCCGGTGCTGAGCAGGCCGTGCCGGTAGAGGCAGAGTTTGTAGTCTTCGACGACGCTGTCGCCGCGATAGGTGTGCCACGGAAAGAAATAGCCGGCGAGCGACGGCGTATCGGGCATGGCGAGCAGGGCTTCGAGATCGGGCGCATCGATTCTCTCGTCGGCGTCCAGGCTCAGAATCCATGGCGCATCCAGCGCCGCGTGCGCCTGGTTGCGTGCCGGTGCCTTGCTGTTGCAGTTGGCGCCATCGAGTGCGCCGCGCAGCACCTCGATGCCATAGCGCGCGGCGAGCAACGCCGGGGTGCCGTCGGTCGACCCGGTATCGACGATGACGATGTCTCTGAGGAGATCGACGATCGGATCGAGGCAGTCGGCGATGCGGCCGATCTCGTCCCTGACGATCATGCACAGCCCGATTTCCATGTCAGCCGCTGGTGTCGTGATGATCGGCCATACTCGTTGGCATCACGGCCCCTGACAATCGTCGACTTGAAAACATTTGCAAGCCGGCATGCGCACGGCTGCCAGCAATCCGTGTCCGACCTGTCCGGTGTGAGCGTTCAGACATGGGTGGGCGAGTGCGGTGGTCGTCGGCCGCGGGCAGGGTTGACCCGCGCGCGGCAGCATTCGTGTGTCAGGCGGCGGCGCGCTGCATGTCGAGCGCGTTGCGCACGGCATCGAACTCGAACTCGAGCACATCGAGCTTGAGCGCCGTGCCTTCGAGCTTGCCGAGGCGGCCCTGGTTCTCGAGTTCCTTGCACAGCTCGCTGAGCTTGCCGGCGCCGAGGTTCGCGCTGCTGGACTTCAGGCTGTGGGCGGCGCGCTGCAGGCGCAGGGCGTCGCGTGTTTCGACGGCCGCGCGGATTTCGGCGATGAGCTTCGGGGCTGCCTCGAGATAGATGTTGATCACGCGCAGCAACACCGGTGGCGCGCCGTCGCGCTGCAAGGCCTGGATGCGTGCGATCGCGGACTGGTCGAGGACCGCCGCATGGCCCTGGGCGAGTTTGGCCACAGGGCGTGCTGCCGTCGTCTGCCCAGCGGCAGTCGTCGGCTGGGTACTCGATATCGGCAGCCAGCGCGCGAGCATCAGCGCCAGCTGTTTCTGCGTGAACGGCTTGGCCAGATAGTCGTCCATGCGCGCCGCGAGGCAGCGCTCGCGATCGCCCTCGAGCGCGCTTGCCGTGAGCGCAATGATTGGCAGACGCTTGTCGCCCTGCTGCTCTTCGTGGGCGCGGATCGCCGCCGTGGCCTCGAGGCCGTCGACCTCCGGCATCTGCACGTCCATCAGGATCAGGTCGAAGGGATCGTGCAGCTTGTCGAGCGGTGCATCGACGATGCAGCCGATGGCTTCCTGGCCGTTGTCGACGACCTCGACGCGACACCCCAGATTCTCGAGCAGGGTGCGCGCGAGCTCCTGGTTGACGGGGTTGTCTTCGGCGACCAGCACGCGGCCGTTGAAGCGCGGCAGTTCGTCGCCGAGCCCGGCGTCGGCCAGTTCGTCCATCGTGCGGCTGAGCGGCCGGGTCATGTCGAGCGCGTCGGCCAGCGCATCGTAGAGTTCGATCTGGCGCACCGGCTTGGTCAGGAACGCGGCAATGCCGGCGTCGAGCCACTGTCCCGTTTCCTCGAAATTGCCGACCGTGCTCAACATCACGAGCTTCAGTCGCGGCACCTTCGGGTTGCGCTTGAGCGCCACGGCGAATTGCAGGGTCTCGCCGGCAATCTTCTTGTCGAGCACCATGACCTCGTAGGGGTCGCGGGCCTCCGCGGCGCGTTCGAGTTCGGCCATCGCGGCCTGCGCACTGTCGACCGTCGTGCAATGGGCTTTCCAGACCTTGAGCTGGGTCGCGATGGCCTCACGGCTGGTCTTGTTGTCTTCGGCCACCAGGACCCGGCGACCGAGCAGCAGACGGTTGCTGGAGCGCGAGCGCCCGAGCGCGACCGGATCTTCAGCCAGCAGCTCGCAGGTGAACCAGAACGTCGAGCCTGTGCCGGGCCGGCTGTCGACGCCGATCTCGCCGCCCATCAGGCGCGTGAGCTGTCGGCTGATGGCAAGGCCGAGACCCGTGCCGCCGAACTGGCGTGTCGTCGAACCGTCGGCCTGCGAAAACGAATCGAAGATTTTCGACTGATGCTCCGGTTTGATGCCGATGCCGGTATCGCGCACCTCGAAGCGCAGCGTCGATTTCTGGCCGTCCTCGCCAGCGTCGACGATGACCTTCACGCCGACCTCGCCGCGCTGCGTGAACTTCAGCGCGTTGCCAATCAGGTTGGTCAGGACCTGCCGCAAGCGATCGGGGTCGCCGCGATACACCGAGTGGGCATCCGGCGGAAACACGCAGACGAAGTCGACTTCTGCGCGATGCGCACGCTCGGCGAACATCACGCCGAGATCCTCGATCAACTGCCGCATGTCGAACACCATCGACTGCAGCTCGAGCTTGCCGGCCTCGATCTTGGAGAAGTCGAGGATGTCGTTGATGATCGACAGCAAGGCTTCGCCCGAGCGATGAATCGTGCGCGCGAAATGACGCTGCTTGCGATTCAGGTCCGTGTTCAGCAGCAGTTCCGTCATGCCCAGCACGCCGTTCATCGGCGTGCGGATTTCATGGCTCATGTTGGCGAGGAATTCGGCCTTGGCCGAGGCGGCCTGCTCGGCCTGGACCTTGGCGGCGACCAGGCTGGCCTCGACCGACTTCTGACGTTCGATCTGCTCTGCGAGACGCACATTGAGGCGGTCACTCAGCCGTTTCGCGTCGGCCGAATCCTCGAGCAGCTGTTCGTTCGCGAACTGGTTGAACAGCGAAGATTCGTGACTGCGATTGCTGATGCGCGCCAGGTAGATCAGGAACAGCAGGAAGGCGACCGCGCCGGCCCCGATCTGGGTGCCGAGCGTGTTGTCGCTGATCAGGAACGCCGGCGCGCTCGGCAGGAGTGTCAAGGTCAGCACCAGCCACGTCGGACGCAGGGCCAGCGAATAGCCCGGCACGCAGCCGGCCGAGGCGGTGACGAGGAGCAGCATCGTGAACAGCTGCAGGTCGGGGTTCGAGAACTGGGGGATGAAGAACGCCGTACTGCCCCAGAACGCCCCCATCAACACGTAGATCAGCGTGAACGCCCGGTATTCGCGCCGGTAGGACTCGGTGTCCGTTGGCAGCCGCGTCCATCGTCGCAGTTGAATCAGTTGGGCACCCGAGAGCATCAGCATCGCGCCGACCCAGATGATCACCGCCAGCAGTGGCAGTTCGTGGCGGATGCTGTAGCCGAACACCATGGCGGCGAAGCCACTGCCGAGCGCGCCGGCGTGGCCGGACTCGGCGAGGTGGCGGACGGTCGCCGCGCGCCACTTGTTGAGATATTCGGCGCGGAGCATGTTGCTGCCGGCCAGTGCGCTGGCGCCGGTCTCACGCAGCCGGGTTTGCAGGGTGTGCCAGGTGCTCATAGGGCGCTCAGGATAATCCCGGGAAAATCGCCGGTCTCAGCCAATGACGGTCAGCCGTCGCAAATTCCGCGCCCGAACCCATTCGAGGAACTCCTGGGCCGGCAGCGGTTTGCTGAACAGGTAGCCCTGCACCTCGTCGCAGCGATGCGCGCGCAGGAATTCGAACTGGTGGTCGAGCTCCACGCCCTCGGCCACCACGCCGAGTCGCAGGCTGTGCGCCATGGCGATCACAGCTTCGACGATGGCCGCATCGTCGGAATCCTCACGCAGTTCGCGGATGAAGGACTGGTCGATTTTCAGCACATCGAGCGGCAGTCGCTTCAGGTAGTTCAACGATGAGTAGCCGGTGCCGAAGTCGTCGACCGCGAGGCTGATCCCGAGATCGCGCAGGCTGCGCAACATCGACTGCGCGGCCGTCACATCTTCCATCAGCAGGCTTTCGGTGAGTTCGAGCTGAAGCTGGCTGGCGTCGAGATGTGTCTCCTGCAACACCCGGGCGATCATCAACGGCAGATTGCGCTCGCGGAACTGCGCCGCCGACAGGTTCACGGCACAGCACAGGTTGCCCAGTCCGCGCTGACGCCATTCGGCCACCTGGCGGCAGGCTTCGCCGAGGATCCATTCGCCGAGCGGCAGGATCAGGCCAGACTCTTCGGCGATCGGAATGAATTCGGCCGGCGCGATCCGACCCAGTGTCGGGTGCTCCCAGCGCACCAGTGCTTCCATGCCCACCAGTTCGCCGGTGTCGACCCGCAGCTTGGGCTGGTAGTGCAGCGACAGTTGGTCGCTGCCCAGGGCCTGCCGCAGATTCGTCTCCATCGTCAGCCTGGCCTGCGCCCGGGCATTGAGCTGCGGATTGTAGAACTCGGCGCAGTCCCGTCCCTTGCGCTTCGCGTAGGCGAGCGCGAGTTCGGCATGGCGCAGCAGGATCTCCGGCGTGTCGCCATCGGACGGATAGACCGCCATGCCGATGCTGCTGGTGATGAAGAACTCCTGATCGGCGACGGTGAACGGCTGTTGCAGTGCTTCGCGGATCCGCTGTGCGACCAGTTCGACGTCCGCCGCGGCGACGATGCCCGGCAACAGAATGCAGAATTCGTCGCCACCGCTGCGCGCCACGAGATCGTGTGCCTGGACCGAGCGCAGATGCTGCCGCGGGCGGTCGTCGCTGACGCGCACGCAGCCCGCGAGCCGCCGGCCGAGCGCACCGAGCAGTTCGTTGCCCGTCTCGTGTCCGAAGTTGTCGTTGACGCGCTGGAAGTGGTCGAGATCGATGGACAGCACCGCCACGCCGTCGCCGGTCTGGTCGGCGTCGTGCACGAGCTCGCCGAGCTTCTTCTCGATCATGATGCGATTCGGTAACCCGGTGACGCGGTCATAGAAGGCCAGGCGATGGATTTTCTGCTCGGCGTGGCGTCGCTCGGTGATGTCCTGGAACGTGCCGATGATGCGAAAGCCGCCGTCCTGTCGCTCGAGCACGACGTGCTGGAGGATGGTGCGCGTTTCGCCGTCGGCGCCGGTCACGGCGAACTCGACCGGTTCTTCGTTGATGCACCCGTCGGTGACGGTCAGCGAATCGATGATGTCCTGGTGAGTATTGGCATCGACGTGGCGCAGCAGGTCGGGCAGCGTGCTGACCCAGCAATCGGTGCCGAGGCCGAGCACGCTGTGGGTCTGCGTATTCCAGGTCGAGAATCCCTTGTCGGGCAGGTAGGCGAAGTGGCCGAGGTGGGCCAGACGCTGGGCGCTCGCGAGCAGCGCCTCGCTCTGTCGCAGCTCATCCCCCATGGCCTTCGCGCGCAGCATGTAGCGCAGTCTGAATTCGAGCAGCGTGAAGTTCAGCGGCTTGGTGACGAAGTCGGTGGCGCCCACCTGGTAGGCGTGCTGAATCGATGTGACATCGTCCAGCCCCGTCATCATCAGCACCGGCACGTGCTGGCCGTGCGGCGTCACGCGCAGCCGGGAGCAGGCCGTGAAGCCGTCGATGCCGGGCATCACGACGTCGAGCAGGACCAGATCGGGCCGTTCCGACTCGAGCAGGCGCAGGCCCACGTCGGCATTTTCGGCCTCGATGACCCGGAAGCCCGTCGTCGTCAGCGATTCGCTGGCGAGCAGGCGTACCATCGGGTCGTCATCGATGACCAGTACCAGGGGCGAGTCGATTTCCGACATAGGTTGGGTGCGCGAGCTGACCGTTGATCCGGTCAGGGTAGCGGCACGGGAAGATAAAACTTGCATGCGCCTGCACAGCAAGGCTCGTGCCGTCCCGTGCCCGCCTCGCCGATGTGTACCAGTCGACACTTTGGCAGCCGTCCCGGCGACAGCGAGTCAAAACCACGACGCGGGCGGCGTCGGGTTTCGCTCAGGAGGCCATCAGCCGGCGGCGGCGGCCGTGACGGCCCGATGGAAGTGGGCGAGGGCGGGTTCGTTGCGACCGAAGACGATATGCGACTGCGCGCCCGAGCCAAAGCTGACCTGGATGCCTTCGCCGACCGGGAAGTCCTCGTTCTCGACGACGTGCAGCACCAGCTCGAGATTGCGGTCCCAGTGCCGTCGGGCCTTGTCGGTGTCCGCCGGGCCGGGCGAGTAGAGCGTCAGCTGCAGGACCGACGACGCGGGATCTGCGCCGTCCGGGAAGATCTGCCACAGCTCGACCTGCTCCCCCTGCCACACCAGGACCGTGTTCGGGAACAGCACATAAATAATCACGAGGTGGGGCAGGACCTGCCAGTCCTGCTCGGCCTGTTCGCGCAGCCGCGCGATGCTGCGGCGGGGTGAGATCAGCCGGAAATGCGCGCCGTAGGTGTCGAAGGTCGCCAGGTTCTGGTGAAAGATCGAGCAGATCGAGTCCTTGTGCAGCACGCAGAAATGATAGGACTCGAGAAAGGTGTCGAGCGCCAGTTTCCAGTTCATGCGACGCGTCAGCACGCGCGTCGCGTACGGGTGGAAGCGCCCGAGGTCGAAGCCGGCCAGTTCGGCAGCCAGCGGACCCAGCGACGCCGCGAGATCCAGCGCGCGCCCCGGCGTCGGGTGCAGCCACAGCAGCCCGCCGCGTTCCTCTGCCGCGAGTTCACGCAGCCCGTGGTCGACGCGATCGACGCCGGGAAACGACGCGTCCTCGGGCCGGCTGAGCAGGCTGCCGTCGAGCCCGTAGGTCCAGGCGTGGTACGGGCACGCAAAGCCGCGTGCGCTGCCGCAGCCCTCGGCGACGCGCGCGCCGCGGTGCCGGCAGACGTTCAACAGGGCGCGGAAGCGGCCGGCCGTATCGCGGGTCAGCAGCAGCGGCAGGCCGGCCACATCGTGCACGCGATAACTGCCGGCTGCCGGCAGGTCGCCGCTGAGCCCCACGCACAGCGGCTGCTCGCGGAACAGCTGCTGGCGTTCGAGCGCGGCGTGCGCGGGGCTGGTGTATTCGTCGACGGGCTGGCGGTAGACGTCGTCGCCGAGTTGCAGCGTGCCTTCGTCGATGTAACGCAGGAGGCGGGCGGCGATCGCGGTCTGTTCGGCGTGTTGCATCGGCCGAGTGTGCCCCCGCCGCCGGGTGCTTTCAAGCCGCCCGGCGGCGTGCAGACATGCCGCGTCAGAAGGTCCGGGCGAGCGCGACCGCTTCGGCGCACGCAGCCTCGCGCGCTGCGCGATCGGCGTCCGGTCCGTAGAGGGTCTTCTCCAGGTAGACGGCACTGACGTCGGTGATGCCGGTGAAGCGGAACCAGAGGTCCATGTAGCCCGCCTGCAGATCCCAGCCGGCGGCGGGGGTCTGCGAGTCGGCGCCGAACTCCGCGCCGCGCGCGTAGATCGCGAGCGCCTTCTTGCCGCCGAGCAGGCCGTTCAGGCCTTTTTCGTCGAAGGTGAACAGCAGGTCCTTCTGCGACACGACGTCGATGTAATGCTTCAGCCGGTAGGGAATGCCGAAGTTCCACATCGGCAGCGAGAACACGAGCTTGTCGGCCTCGCGCAGCGGGCGCGCCAGTTCGCTGATCCGCGCCCAGATGGCCTGCTGTTCCGGCGTGCGCTCGACGCCATTCAGGGCTGCGTACTTGGCGTCGAGCGCATGCCCGTCGAACGCCGGCAGATCGAGGTTCCACACATCGACCGTCTCAATCGTGTCCGCCGGGTGCGCAGCGCGATAGGCGGCGAGAAACGCCCGCGCGACCTCGATCGAGGCGGAGCGCTGTTTGCGGGGAGAGGCTTCGACATAGAGCAGTTTGGCCATCGTGGCTTCCTTGTTGTGGGTTGCTTGAACTGGAGGTCGTGGTCCGACGACCCGCACGGCCGGCGGACACCGGCCCTGCGCGACAGGCGCAGCCTGCGGGCGCGTTTCACGCACGCGCATCGCATGCCGTTCGAGTGCTGCGTCCTGCGCCGGGCGTGACGTCGGCCGCCGCGCGCGGCGGCGGCACGGCGCATTCGTTGCGCTGGAAGCGAAGCCATCGGGCCGACGCTACAGGGCCGTGATGCTGATCCGGTTGTCGTGAAACGCCGCACCGCCGATTGGCGCGCCCGGGTCCGCACCCGTCAGCGCATTGATGCCGACGCCTTCGGGGAAGGCCGCATTCGGCCAGATGCTCTCGACGACCGCCACGCCACGCTGGAGTCCATCGAAGATCTCGACATGCACGGAGACCGCGCCACGCACGCTGGCGAGCCTGACCGGCGCGCCGTCGGCGACCTGCAGGGCGGCGGCGTCGGCGGGGTGCAGCATCACGGTCGGGCGTCCTTCACGGCGGCGTGAGGTCGGCGTTTCGGTGAAACTCGAATTCAGGAAATGCCGGGCCGGCGCGGTGACGAGTCGGAACGGATAGGTCGCGTTGGCCTCTTCGATCACGGGCCAGTAATCGGGCAGCGCCGGTGGCGGCTCGCCGCTGCCGAACGCCTGGCCCGCCAGCGCCGACCAGTCGGGCGCAAAATGAAAACGCCGGTCGGCATGCGCAAAGCCCTCGAGGTAATGCGCGGTGTCGAACGGCGGCTGGCAGTCGCGCCAGCGCGCGGCTTCGAGGCTCGCGAGATCGCCCCAGCCCGACTCTTGCAGCGTCCAGTCGACGATTTCGCGTGAGCTCATCCCGAAGCCGGCATGCGTCGCGCCGACGCGCCGCGCGATGCCGCACAGGACCTCGTGATTGCTGCGGCACTCGCCGGGCGGTTCGAGCACCTTGGGGCCGAGCTGAATGTGCTGGTGACCTCCGCCCTGGTAGAGATCGTCGTGCTCGAGGAACATCGTGGCCGGCAGCACGATGTCGGCCATCGCCGCAGTCTCCGTCATGAACTGTTCGTGGACGCAGGTGAAGAGGTCCTCGCGCGCGAACCCGCGATGCACGAGCCCGAGGTCCGGCGCGACCGACATCGGGTTCGTGTTCTGGATGAACAGCGCCGTTACCGGCGGGCCATCGCCGAGATCGCGACGATCGCCGGTGAGCACCGGCCCGATGCGCGACTGGTCGAGCATGCGCACGGCCGGATCGCGCACGTCGAGCCCCTCGATCAGGGTCTTGTTCCAGTGAAAGATCGCACCGTTCGTGTGGAATGCACCGCCGCCCTCGTGCTGCCAGGCGCCGAGCACCGTCGGTATGCACAGTGCCGCATGCATGTTGACTGCACCGTTGCGCTGACGCGAGAAGCCGTAGCCGAGGCGAAAAAAGCTGCGCGGATGCGCGCCGATGAGCGCGGCATAGGCTTCGATGTCGCTGGCTGGCACGCCGCAGATCGCACTCGCCCAGGCCGGCGTGCGCGTCGCGAGATGGGCTTCGAGCGCGGCGGCATCGCGCGTATGCGAAGCGAGATAGGCGCGATCGACGCGCCCGTCGCGAAACAGCGCGTGCATCACGCCGCAGGCCAGTGCGGCATCGGTGCCGGGCTTCACGCACAGGAACAGATCGGCCTGTTCGGCCGTCGCATTGCGGTAGGTGTCGACGACGACCAGCCTGGCGCCGCGTTCGCGCCGCGCGCGCAGCGCGTGCGTCATCACGTTGACCTGCGTACTCGCCGCGTTCGTGCCCCAGATCGTCACGACATCGGCGCGTGCCATTTCGCGCGGATCAACGCCGGCCAGCTTGCCGGTACCGGCCAGAAAGCCGCTCCACGCGAGCGTCGTGCAGATCGTCGAATGCTGGCCCGAATAGCGCTTGGCATGCCGCAGGCGGTTGATGCCGTCGCGCATCACGAGGCCCATCGTGCCGGCGTAGTAATACGGCCACACCGTTTCGGCGCCATGGCGCCGCTCGGCGTCGAGCAGGCGCGCGGCGACTTCATCGAGCGCGTCGTCCCAGGAGATCCGGGTGAACTGGCGACTGCCCTTCGGGCCGGTACGCTTCAGCGGGTACAGCAGGCGATCCGGGTGATGCACGCGCTCGGCATAGCGGGCCACCTTGCTGCAGATGACGCCGGCCGTGTAGGTGTGCTCATCGGCGCCGCGCACGCGCCCGAGGCGATTGTCCGGCAAGCGCTCGACGACCAGTGCGCAGCTCGACGGGCAGTCGTGCGGGCAGGTCGTGTGAAACAGTTGTGCGTCAGCGCCCATCCCGTGTCTCCCGGCCAAAAGAGGTCTCAATCTGCGCCGCTGCCGCGGCCCGCACCCGACAGCATCGAAGCCATCGCCCGGCGTGTTCCCGAACGGCCAATCTACCGAGGCGCCGAACCGCGGGCAATCGCCGTCGCGCAGCCCGGTCGAGTATAGTGCGGCTGGTCTTCCCTGACGGAATCAGCCCGCATGACCCGGCGTGCCCTGTTGTTGCTGAGCCTGCTGCTCGCAGGCTGTCTGAACTTCGATCAACCCCGCGTGACGCCCGAGCACCGCCAGCTGAAGAATCGCGCCGCGATCGTGGTGTTGCTCGACGCTGCGCCGCGCGTGGCCCGCATCGCACTGCAGCCGACCAAGAGCACGCACGGCACCGCGGCGCTGCCGGGCTGGGATCCGGTGGCGGCGATCACGCCCTACCTCGCAGGCCGCCTGCGCGGCATGGGCCTGACCGTGGTGCCGCTCGATTATCAGGCCGATGACTACGCGGCCGTCTACGCCAGCAGCCAGGCGTATCCGAACCCGTCCCTGGTTCACGCCCCGCTGCGCGCCCTGGCGGCGGGCAAGGACATCGACATGCTGGTCATCGTCTACCGCCAGGCCGAACGCGATTTCGTCGGCGAGTCGATCGAGAACCTCGTCGGCTACGGCGTCGTGCAGCACGAAGGCGGCGGCACGCACGCCTATGCGAGCGTGAAACTCGAAGCGCTCGATGTGGACAATGGATCCGTGATCGGTTTCGCCGACGGGTTGAGCCAGACGCCGCTCACCGCCGACGCCTGGCGGGATGGCTACGCGAGTGACGGCGCGATCGACATCGACGCATCCGCGGCGCCGGTGCTGAACGCAAACCTCACCACTGCCCTGCAGGCGGCCGTACTGACGGCCGCGCAGGAAACCGGGCTGTCGCACTGACATGCGTTGCGTGATTCTCGGCGCGGGCGCCCTCGGCAGCATTCTCGCCGCCCATCTGCTGCGCGACGGTCACGAGGTCGTCCTGATCGCACGCGGGCAACGCGCGGCGCACCTGCGCGCCCATCCGCTCACCGTCAGCGGTCTTGCGACCATCAGCGTGATGTGTCCGATCAGCACCGAGCCCGCGCACCTGCGCGGCGCGGATCTGTTCATCAATACCGTGAAAACGCCGGACAGTCGCGCCGCGCTCGCCTCCCTGCGCGCACTGGCGCCCACCGTCGCCCTGTCCGTGCAGAACGGCGTGGTGAAGGACGAGGAACTCGCCGAGGCGTTCGGCGCGGCCTGCGTGCTCGGCGCAATGGCCGATTTCAGCGGCGAACTGCGTGACGACGGCAGCGTGCTCTTCACACGCAATGTCTGTCTGCATGTCGGCGAACCCGGCGGCGGACATTCGTCGCGCGCCGGCGAACTCGTGGCGGCGCTGCAGGCGGCCGGGATCACGACCCGTGAAAGCGACGCCATCCGGACCGTGCTGTGGTCGAAATATGTCGGCTGGAACGCCCTGATGATGCTCGCGGTGCTGACACGTCTGAACACCGCGGCATTCCTGTCCGACCCGGATGCTGCCGAACTCGTCGTGCGCATCACGCGCGAGATGGCGGCGCTCGCGGACGCGCGCGGCATTGTGCTGCGGGACCAGTCCCCGCTGCCGGTGGCCGGCATCGTCGCCGCCACCGACGCCAACGCGGTCGCGCTGGTGCGTGAGGTCGGCGCGACGTTCGCGCAGCAGGCGCCGGGCCATCGCATGTCGAGCCTGCAGGACGCCACACGCGGTCGCGCACTCGAACTCGAGGAAACGGTGGGCTATGCGCTGCGGGCAGGCGAGGCGCTGGGCCTCGCAATGCCGGTCACGGCGCTGTGCTACCGGCTGGTCGCCACCGTGAACCGCGGCCGGCCTGCGCAACCCGCGTGACGATGCTCGCGACGCGTTTCGATCTCGCCCCGTGGCATTTCGAACGCGAAGCCGACGAGGCGGCACGCGTCGCGCAGCAACGCCTGCAGGCGGCGCTGGCGGCGGACGGCGTGATGAGCTTCGGCGAACGCTGTTACGTGTCGCCGCTTGCCGGGCTCGATCCCGAACGCTTCAGTTTCGGGGCCGCCTGCCTGATTTCGGCCTGGGCCATCCTCGCCGGTGAGATCACCGCCGGCCAGTTCTGCACGTTCAATTCCCATGCCGTCCTGCGCGGGCGGATCCGGCTCGGCAACGCGGTGCGCATCGCGTCGCACGCGAGCCTGATCGGCTTCGAACACGTCGCCGACGACATCGCGCGCCCGATCTTCACCCAGGGCATCCGACGGCAGGGCATCGATATCGGCGACGACGTCTGGATCGGCGCGGGCGCGCAGATCCTCGACGGCGTGCAGGTCGGCAGCCACGCGATCGTGGGCGCCGGTGCGGTGGTGACGGCGGACGTGCCGGCCTATGCCGTGGTCGTCGGCAATCCCGCGCGCGTCATTCGCGATCGACGTCAACCGCGACCGGCCCGGCCCGCGCGCCCGGGCGCCGTGCTCAGGGCCCTGGGCGCGAACGTCGAACGCCAGTGGCGCAGCATCCTGCAGGCGCATCGCCTCCCCGACGGGCAGTTCACCGACACGCCGGGCGACCGGCCGAGTCTGCGCGCGCGCTGCGATGCGATCGAACTCGCCGCCATGTTCGGCGCATCACCGGCCGCGGACCACGCGGCCACGCTGCTGGCGACGCAGGATGCTGGATCGGGTCTGCCGCTCGATTCCTCGCGTGACGGGGCCGCGGCCGTCACGCTGCCACTCGGTGATTTCAACACCGCGTATCACGTGTTGTGCGTGGGCTACGCTCTCGAGTGCGTCGGCGCGCGCTATGCACGCCCGTTTGCCGCGGTGGCTGCAATGGGCGCCAGCGACATCACGGGCTGGCTCGAGCGGCTGCCGTGGCGCGAGCAGCCCTGGAACGCCGGCGCCTGGGTCGACAGCCTGGCCAGTGCGATGTATTTCAATGCGGCGCACGGGCACGACGGGGGTGGCGAGCGGCCGCTGGCCTGCGCCGTGCTGTTCGAGTGGCTCAACGCGCACTGTCTGCCGCACACGGGCCTGTGGAGCGGTGGCCAGCGCGCGCAGGGCTGGCTGCAGCCGGTCAACGGTTTTTACCGGGTGACGCGCGGCACTTACGCGCAGTTCGGCCTGCGCGTGCCGTATCCCGAATCGACGATCGACACGGTGCTGGCGCATGCCCGCCTGTTCGGCGACTTCGCAGCCCGCGGCGCAACCGCCTGCAACGTGCTCGACGCGCTGCACGCGTTGTGGCTGTGCGGACGGGCGACGACCCATCGGGCAGACGAGGCCCGGCGTTTCGCCGCCACGCAGATTGCGCTGATCAGCGCGCGCTGGCAGCCCGATGCGGGCTTTGCGTTCGCGCCGGGACAGGTGGCGAGCCTGCGCGGCACCGAGATGTGGCTGGCCGCGCTGTACACGGCGGCGGCCCTGCTGGGCGCCGAGGACGAGGCCGGGTATTCGCCGCGCGGCATCCATCGACTGGGCGCGGCGGGCCTGGGCAGGCCTCAAGGAGGAATGCCGGCATGATGTGGCTCGAAGTCTTCGTGGTGTTCGTGCTGATCGTCTTCAACGGCGCACTCGCGATGGCCGAGATGGCGGTGGTGTCCTCGAACAAGCACCGCCTCAAGGTACTTGCCGAGCGCGGATCGCGCGGCGCGCGCGTCGCGCTTGGGCTGGCCGAGGATCCCGGTCGATTCCTGTCGACGGTGCAGATCGGCATCACACTGGTCGGCGTGCTGGCCGGCGCGTTCGGGGGTGCGACCTTGTCCGAGCATCTGGGCGCCGCGCTCAATGCCCTGTCGTTCATCGCGCCATACGGCGAATTCATCGCGATGTTCATCGTCGTCGTCGGCATCACGTTCCTGTCGATCGTCGTCGGCGAACTCGTGCCGAAACAGCTTGCGCTGCGAAATCCGGAATCGATCGCGGCCACGGTGGCAATCCCGATGCGCTGGGTCCTGCGCATGGCGCACCCCGCCGTGATCGTGCTCGAAGTGGCGTCGCAGTCCCTGCTGTCGCTGGTCGGCGACCGCGGCGAGGCCGTGCAGGGCATCACGGAAGAAGAGGTCAAGGCGGTGATCCACGAAGGCGCGCGGGCCGGCGTGCTGAAGGATCTCGAGCGTGAAATGCTGAGCGGCGTGATGCGGCTCGCCGACCGCCGCGCCGAACTCATCATGACCGAGCGCGAGCAGTTCGTGACGGTCGATCTCGATGCGCCGCGCGAGGAGATCTGGCGACAGTTGCGGGCGGCCGAACATTCGCGCGTGATTGCGGTGCGCGGCGAGCCGCCGAGCGTGATGGGGCTGCTGGAGGCCCGCGCGGTGCTGGCGCAACTGCTCGGGGGAGTCGAAGTCGATTTCGAACGCGTGCTGACGCATCCGCCGCGCATTCATCCGAACATGCCCGCCACGGAATTCCTCGAAGGACTGCGCGATGCCGGCACGCACATGCTGTTCGTCGTCGACGATCGCGACGAGGTGATCGGCCTCATCACCGCGACCGACATCCTCAACACCATCGTGCCGGGCTTCGGTTCGCGTGGCGAAGACGAGGGCACCATCGTCCCGCGCGGCGAGGATTCCTGGCTCGTCGACGGCGATCTGCTGATCGACGTGCTGGCCGATCATCTCGGCCTGGTCAATCTGCCTGCCGACCGCAGTTTCGACAGCGTCGCGGGCTTCCTGCTGTGGCATCTGGAGCGCCTGCCGGAGACTGGCGAGCAGCTGCGGATCGACAACTACCTGTTCGAAATCGTCGACATGGACGGGCCGCGCATCGACAAAGTGATGGTGACGCGGGCCGATGGGGCGGCGGTCATGGACGATGCGCTCGACAGCGGCTGAGCGGCCGCCGGGCGTCACTCGCGACCGGGCGAGGCCCGATGATAGACTGTAACGATTGCAGCGCGCGTTCGTTCATCATCCTCCAGCCAGGAACATCTCCCTCGCTCATGCCCAGGTCCCTCGACTTGCGAGTCCCCGCGACGTGAACGCGGCGGCGCCCCTGAAGCTGGACGCATCGCACGCGCGCCTGCGCCCGGGCGGCGACACCCGCGCGCTCGACTGGATGCTGCTCGGCCTGCTGTCGGTCGGCCTGCACTGGTGGGCCTTCGTCGCGCTGAGCGAGCCGCAGGAGCGGATCGTGGCGGCCGTCCCCAAGCCCATCGAAATCCAGCTCGTCGCGCCCCCGGCGCCGCGCACGGTTGCGCCCCCGCCGCCGCCGGCCATCCCGACGCCACCGCCGCCGAAACCGCCACCGCCGCCACCGCCGAAGCCCAAACCGAAGCCCAAGCCCGTGCCGAAGCCCGCGCCGAAGCCCAAACCCAAGCCGGCCCCGCCGCCGCCGCCCGAGCCGGTCGTCGCGCCGACGCCGCCTGCGCCCGCCCCGCCCGCGCCTGCGGCGCCGAGCGCGCCGGTGGCCCCGGCCGCACCCGTCGCGGCGCCGGTCGAAGTGCCCGTGGTGCCGGCCCACACCCGCGCGACGTCGAAGCGCAATCCCAAACCGGAGTATCCGTCGATCGCGCGGCGTCGCGGCTGGGAAGGCAAGGTCCTGTTGCGCATCCACGTCGGCGCGGACGGCCTGCCGGGCAGGGTGGAGGTGGCAACGTCGAGCGGTCGCGAGGTCCTCGATGAGTCGGCCGTGCGCACCGTGAAGCGCTGGACGTTCACGCCGGCGATGCGTGGGGCTGAACCGGTCGACAGTGAGCTCACGCTCTCCATCGTTTTCAAACTCGATAATTGAAGGTAGTCCGCCGTGATGTCAGCCCTCTCGAATGACCATATCGTCACCTGGACGCTGTACGCGCTGATCGCGTTCTCAGTCGTGACATGGACCGTCGTGCTGTTGAAGCTCCTGCAGCACCTGCGCGCGAGCGCGGCGAACCGGGGCTATACGCGCGCCTTCTGGGCAGCGCCGAATCTGGCCGCCGCCGCCGACATCAAGGCTGGACAGGGTCCCGCCGCACGGCTTGCCGCGCGCGGCTTCGAGGCGCTGCGGCCCGCGAGCGATACGCAGGATCTGGAACATGCGGGCGATCGTCGCGATCTGCTCGAGCGCTGCCTGCGCCAGCAATTGCAGCGTGAGCGTCGATCGCTCGAAGGCGGCCTCACGCTGCTGGCGAGCATCGGGAGCACCTCGCCGTTCGTCGGCCTGTTCGGCACCGTGTGGGGCATCATGAATGCGCTGCAGGACATCACGAAGGCCGGCTCGGCCAGTCTGGATGTCGTCGCCGGGCCGATCGGCGAAGCCTTGATCGCGACCGCCATCGGCATCGCCGTCGCGGTGCCGGCCGTGCTCGCGTACAACTTCTTCCTGCGCCGCATGAAAATCATCAGCGCCGACCTCGAAGACTTTGCGACCGACTTCGTGAATCTCGCCGTGAAGACGGCGTGGCGACTGGAACGGCCGGCGGCGGAGCGTCACTGATGGCTTTCAATACGCAGGACAACAACGAGGCGATGAGCGAGATCAACGTCACGCCGCTCGTCGACGTGATGCTCGTACTGCTGGTGGTGTTCATCGTCACCGCGCCACTGCTGACGAATGCGATCAAGGTCAAGCTGCCGGAGACGGCCGAAACCTCAGCGCCCGAAGATCCGGATGCGGTGACGGTCAGCGTCGACGAGTTCGGCAAGGTCTTCATCGAGAAGCGCGAAACATCGGTGGCCGATCTCGAAATCGAACTGAAGGGCATGAAACAGCTGGATCCGGCGCTGACGCTGTTCCTGCAGGCCGATGACGCCGCGCGCTATGGCACGGTGGCGAAAGTGATGGCGGTGATCGAGCGTGCCGGGATCGACAAGCTGTCGGTGATCACGCAGGCGGAATGATGGGGACGGCGGGCCTCCCGCACTGAACGGCCCTGTGCAGCGCTGCTACAGGTGGACCGACTTTTCCGAAGAAGGGCCGCCCGGCCGGGCGGCCCCCTGTGACTGCGAGCCTGGTGTGGCTCGCCCGGGCTGCCGTCAACCAGCCCGCTGACGCTGCCGGCCATCGCCGCCGTGGGACGGACGGCGGTTGCCGTTCGGTTTGCGCTGCTGGCCTTCGCCGGCCGGTCGGTGCTGGCCCTGGTGATTGCCACCATTGCCGCCGCCGCGCTGGCCACGGCCGGTTTCGATCGGTTGGGCGCGCTGGTTCGGATCGGGTTCGTAACCGGCTTCGGTGTTGCGGCTGAAGCGCTGGCGTGTCAGTCGTTCGATGCTCTCGAGCAGCCGGAACTCATCGACGCACACCAGCGAGCAGGCCGAACCCGACGCACCGGCACGGGCCGTGCGGCCGATGCGGTGCACGTAGTCCTCGGCGACCATCGGCAGTTCGAAATTCACGACCTGTGGCAGCTCGTTGATGTCGATGCCGCGCGCGGCGATATCGGTGGCGACGAGCGCCTGCAGCTTGCCGGTCTTGAATTCCGACAGCGCGCGCGTGCGGGCCGTCTGACTCTTGTTGCCGTGAATCGCGAGCGCGGAGATGCCGCACTTGTCGAGATGCTCGGCGAGCCGGTTCGCGAGATGCTTCGTGCGCGTGAAGATCAGCGCCTGCGTCCAGCGGCGCGTTTCGAACAGGTGCACCAGCAGTTCCTTCTTGCGGCCGCGATCGCAGATCACGACTTCCTGCGCAATCTGCGCAGCCGTCGTGCCCTGACGTGCAATTTCCACTTCGGCCGGATTGTTCATCAGGCTCGCGGCGAGATCCTTGATCTCCGGCGGGAAGGTGGCCGAGAACAGCAGGTTCTGACGGGCCTTCGGCAGCACCGCGAGGACCCGGCGGATGTCACGGATGAAACCCATGTCGAGCATGCGGTCCGCCTCGTCGAGCACCAGCATTTCGATCTTCGACAGATCGACCGTGCGCTGCTGCATGTGATCGAGCAGACGGCCGGGCGTGGCGACGAGGATGTCGACGCCGCGGCGCAGCCCCTCGATCTGCGGGTTGATGCCGACGCCGCCGAACATCACCAGCGAGCGCAGGCCGCTGTGGCGGCCATAGAGGCGGACGCTTTCTTCGACCTGCGCCGCGAGTTCGCGCGTCGGGGTCAGGATCAGTGTGCGCGGGAGGCGGCGCTGGGCCGGCTCGACGCTCTTCAGGCGCGCGATCATCGGCAGCACGAAGGCGGCGGTCTTGCCGGTGCCGGTCTGCGCGCCGGCGATCACGTCACGGCCTTCGAGAATGACCGGAATCGCCTGGGCCTGGACGGGAGTGGGTTCGGTATAGCCGCGATCGGTCACGGCACGGACGAGGTCCTCGGGCAAGCCGAGGGCAGCAAATTGAGACATGAAGCTCCAATGAGAGAAAACTTGATTCAGCCTGTCGCCGTGAGCCGGAGGCCCGGGCGCCAGTCGCAAGGCAGGCAGATCGAGTAAGAGAAACAGACCGATAGTGGTCGCGGCCGAGGGGGACTGGAAACAATGACCGCGGCGGCAGCCTAACAGAGCAGGCGCAGCATGGCCAGCGGTCCGCGCGGACCGCTGGCAGCATGGTCATGAAGGAGGCCGGTGAACCGGCGGCGCCACGCCGTGATCAGCGACGCGGCAGGCGCACCGGTTCTCTGCTCCTGTCGTGGCGTGCCGCGACGCGTGCCACGGCTGGCACTGTCACAGGTGCTGCTTGAGAAACGCGATCTGATCGGCAATCAGCTGCCGGCCTTCGGGAATCACCTTGCTCATCAGCAGGAAGCCGTGGAAGACGCCCGCATAGCGCTTGCACTCGACGCTCGCGCCCGCCGCCTTGAGCTTGTTCGCATAGTCCTCGCCCTCGTCGCGCAGCGGGTCGAACTCGGCGGTCGACACGAACGCCGGCGGCAGCCCGGCGAGGGACGCGGCGAACAACGGCGAGACCAGCGGATGCTTCGCGTCGACTTTCGCACCGGTCAGGTAGTGGTCATAGAACCACGCCATTTCCTTCTCACCGAGGATCGGTGCCGTGGCGTTCTCCTTGATCGACGGCGAGCTCAGCGTGGCGTCGACGGCCGGATAGGTCAGGACCTGGCATTTGAGCGCTGGTCCATTGTCGCGCGCGAGTTGCGTGACGACGGCGGCGAGATTGCCGCCGGCGCTGTCGCCCATGACGGCGAGGCGCGAGGCATCGACGCCGAGCGACGCGGCGTTCGCATGCACCCACTTCAGGGCGGCGTAGCAGTCCTCAGCAGCGGTGGGCGCCTTGAACTCGGGTGCCTTGCGGTACTCGACCGCGACGACCGCGATGCCGGCCGCGTTGGCCAGATGGCGGCAGTAGCCGTCGTGCGTCTCGAGACCCATGTAGACCCAGCCACCGCCGTGGAAATGCACGAGAGTCGGTAGCGGGCCCGCGCTCGGCGCATACAGACGGGCGGCAATCGAGCCGCCGGCCACCGGAATCGACAGTTCGCGCACGATGGCCACGGCCTCGCGATCTTCGGCCGGCGTCGCGAATACTGCGTTGAAATAAGGGCGTCCTTCGGCGGGCGCGAAATGATCGAGCGGATGGACACCTTTTTCCTGAAGGATGTTGAGGACTGCCAGCGATTCGGCGGTCAAGGGCATCAGAGCTTCTCCTGTGCTGGGCGGCGGCGGCACGGGCCGCCAGGGTATGAGTGCGAGGTCCGGATTCTAGTGAGCGACGGTGCTCCTGCCTATGCGCTGCCGGATGTGCATTCGCAGCATCGAACACGCAGCACCGCGATGGCGCTCACTCGCGGTGGCGTTTTGATAGGCTTGGGCTGCCAACGTCCACAACGATAAAGGGGGAGCTGATGGCCTTGTCACGCGAAGACCTGCTCGAAGCCTACCGGCGCATGAAGACCATTCGCGAATTCGAAGAACGGGTGCACGTCGAATTCGCGAAGGGCGGCATCCCCGGCTTCGTTCATCTGTATGCCGGCGAGGAGGCGTCTGCGGCCGGCGTCTGCATGAATCTCACTGACGATGACAAGATTGCGAGCACGCATCGCGGGCACGGTCACTGCATCGGCAAGGGCGTCGACGTGCACGGCATGATGGCGGAGATCTACGGCAAGCGCACCGGCACCTGCCGCGGCAAGGGGGGCTCGATGCACATCGCCGATCTCGACACCGGCATGCTCGGCGCAAACGGCATCGTCGGCGGCGGCCCACCGCTGGTGTGCGGGGCGGCGCTGGCGGCCAAGATCAAAGGCACCGGTGGCGTCGCGGTCGCCTTCTTCGGCGACGGTGCGTCGAATCAGGGCACGACTTTCGAATCGATGAATCTCGCTTCCGTATGGAAGCTGCCGGCCATTTTCGTGGCCGAGAACAACGGCTATGCCGAAGCGACCGCCGCGAAGTTCTCGGTCTCCTGCGAGGACATCTCCACGCGTGCCGCCGGTTTCGGCATGCCGGGCGTGACGGTCGACGGTCATGATTTCTTCGCCGTGTACGACGCGATGCGCGAGGCCGTCGAGCGCGCGCGAGGTGGCGGCGGCCCGACGCTGGTCGAGGTCAAGCTCGACCGCTTTTTCGGCCATTTCGAAGGCGACAACCAGAACTACCGCGCACCGGATGAAGTGAAGCACGTGCGTGAACAGAAGGACTGCATCAGGCGTTTCGCCCGCCGCGTGACGAGCGAGCATGACATCGCCGAGCAGGAACTGGCCGCCATCGACGACGAGGTCGCGAAGCTGATCGACGACGCGGTGGCCCAGGCGCTCGCGGCACCCGATCCGCTGCCGGCCGATCTCACCACCGACGTCTACATCAAATATTGAGGGCGCGCAGTCATGGCACGAAAGATTCTGTTTCAACAGGCCATCAACGAAGCGCTCGACCAGGAGATGGCGCGCGATTCATCGGTGATCGTGATGGGAGAAGACGTCGTCGGCGGCACCGGCGGCAACGGCGAGATGGACGCCTGGGGCGGCGTGCTCGGCGTCACCAAAGGGCTGTACGGCAAATACGGCGATCGCATCATGGACACGCCGATCTCCGAGTCGGCGTTCGTCGGCGCCGCGATTGGTGCCGCCACCTGCGGCCTGCGCCCGGTGTGCGAACTGATGTTCATCGATTTTCTCGGCGTGTGTTTCGATCAGATCTACAACCAGGCGGCCAAATTCCGCTACATGTTCGGCGGCAAGGCGAAGACACCGGTCGTGATCCGCACGATGATTGGTGCGGGCTTTCGCGCCGCGGCCCAGCACTCGCAGTGCCTGTATCCGATCTTCACGCACATTCCGGGCCTGAAGGTCGTGATTCCGTCGTCCCCGTACGAAGCGAAAGGCCTGTTGATCCAGGCGATTCGGGATGACGATCCGGTGATTTTCTGCGAGCACAAGGCGCTGTACGCGATGGAAGGTGAAGTGCCCGACGAGTCCTACACGATACCGTTCGGGGAAGCGAACATCGTGCGCGAAGGGTCCGACGTCACCATCGTCGCGCTCGCACGCATGGTCGGCTTCGCGCAGAAGGCGGCCGCCACGCTGGCGAAGGAGGGCATCAGCTGCGAAATCATCGATCCCCGCACGACGTCGCCGCTGGACGAGGACACGATACTGGAGAGCGTCGAGAACACGGGCCGGCTCGTCATCGTCGACGAAGCATCACCGCGCTGTGGCATGGCGGCGGATATCGCCGCGATGGTCGCACAGAAAGGCTTCGCCTCGTTGCAGGCGCCGATCGCAATGGTCACGCCGCCGCATACGCCCGTTCCATTCAGCGGCGTGCTCGAAGACCTCTATATCCCCGGCCCGGCACGCATCGAAGCGGCCGTGCGCAACGTTGCGGAGTATGCATGATGGCGCAGGAGAAGATTGTTCCGATCACGATGCCGAAGTGGGGCCTGTCGATGACCGAAGGCAAGGTCGTGGGCTGGCTGATCGACGAAGGCCGCGAACTGAAGCCGGGCGATCCGGTGATGGACATCGAGACCGAGAAAATCGCCAATACCTTCGAAGCGCTCGATGCCGGCACTTTGCGCCGCAAGATTGCGACCGCCGATGACGTGCTGCCGATCGGCGCGCTGCTCGGCGTGATGGCGCCGGCCGGCGTCAGCGATGCCGACGTCGATGCCTTCGTCACCGAGTTTCAGGCGAGTTACGTGCCGCCCGCAGTCGAGGAGGGCGACACGGGCCCGATCTATCACTGGGTCGAAGTGGCAGGCACCCGCCTGCGCCATGCCAGAGCAGGGGACGCCGGCCCGGCAGTCGTGCTGATCCACGGCTTCGGGGGCGACTGTGACAACTGGCTGTTCAACCAGGACGCATTGGCCGCACACGCGCAGGTCCACACCCTGGATCTGCCGGGTCACGGCCAGTCTGCGAAGGCGGTCGGTGACGGCAGCGTCGCGACCCTGGCGCGCGCGGTGCTCGGCTTCATGGACGCGGTGGGGATAGCTTCCGCCCATCTCGTCGGCCACTCGCTGGGGGGCGCGATCGCGATCCAGTGCGCAGCGATGGCGCCCGAGCGCGTGAAATCGTTGTCGCTGATCGCGCCGGCCGGTCTCGGCGTCGACATCAACGGCGACTACCTGCGCGGCTTCATCAGCGCCGAGTCGCGCCGCGATCTCAAACCGCTGTTGCAGCAACTCGTCGCCAATCCCGATCTCGTCAATCGACAGATGATCGACGACATGCTGAAGTTCAAACGGCTCGACGGCGTGACCGACGCGCTGACGACCGTGGCCTCGGCCATGGTCGACGGCAACGCGCAGAAGGCCACGCTGCGCGACGCGCTCGGCAACGTAGGCTGTCCGGTCCAGATCATCTGGGGTGTCGCCGATCGCATCATCCCGATCGCGCAGGCAGACGGCCTGCCGCCCTCGGTCGAGGTGCATAAAATCGACGGCGCCGGCCACCTGCCGCACCTGGAGGCCGCCAGCGTGGTGAATGCCCTGTTGGTGGCCATGGTGGAGCGGGCGCGATGAGCTTCGCCACGCTGATCACGACCCTGACGCAAGCTGCCTGCCGCGGCGACGGCGCGGCGGTCGCCGGCTGCTTCACCCCGGACGGCATCTATCACGACTGCTTCTACGGTGCATTCCAGGGGCCCGAGATCGTCGGGATGATCGCGCGCTTCCACCGCGATGCGCGCGACTTCCGCTGGGACCTCCACGATATCGTCGATGACGGCCGCATCGGCTACGCGCGCTACGTCTTCAGCTATGAATCGCTGCTGCCGGGCAGTGAAGGCCTGCGCGCGCTGTTCGAAGGGGTCTCGATCTGCGAACTGCGCGACGGCCGGCTCGCAAGCTATCGCGAAGTGGCGAACGCGGCAGCCGGGCTGCAGATGCTGGGCTTCGCGCCTGGCCGGATCGCGAAACTGCTCGAGCGCGAGGCGCGGGAACTGGCGGCGCGTGCCGAGGCTGCCGGACATCGGGCCGAATGACACGTTGATCCAGTCTTTCACGCGGCGGAGCAGGTGCTCGTTCCCAGCCGCAGATTGTTGTGAAAGTGCATCGGTCGGGCTTCCTGCGTCCGTTCAACTTACGCAAAGGTCTTCGGTTTTCGCCGGCATATTTGCGCGTGATCGATATTTGCGCTCAGCAGTATGGGAGCGCACCGGGCGGGCATCAGCGCCCACCAGAGGAGCCGTGGCGTGGATTTCGGGCAGTTGCGCGAGTTGCTGGCACGATGGGCCAGGCGTCAGGCGTTGATTCGACGCGTGCACGTGGTGGGTGGCCGGGCGCGCGGCGTGCATCAGCAGGACGATGCGCTCGAGCTAGTGATTGAGCTCGATGCACGTGCGGATCTCGCGGACGACGCCGGCGCCATCGCGCGCTGGCACGGTCAGCTCGCGAGCGCATTGCCCATGGCGGTGAACATCGCGTTGTTCACCGCCTCCGATCGGGATCAGCTGCGCGAGGTGCTGCGTGCGGCGAATATCTGCGTCTACGAGCGCCCGGACAGCGAATTCCGCTAGGCGCGCGCCGCGCGCCCGCTCACCCAGCCCAAGCCGCCGAGCGCGGTGACGAACAGCCAGGCCGCGGCCGGCAACGGTACCGCCGCGATGCCGTACTGCAGGTGGTCGAGTTCCCAGTCAGCGCTGGTCGGCATGCGGATTTCGATGCGCGACATGCCGCCTGCCAGCGCCGCGCCGAAAAAGCGGTCCTCGTCGGTCGCGTTGCTGCGGCCATCGGCGCTGCCATTGCCCAGGTTCTCGGCGAGCAGCACGCCCAGCGACAGCCCGAGTGCATCGAAGGCTTCGAATTCGACGCTGCCCACGCCCGGGGAGGAAGTCGTGTTGCCAACATCTGTCCACACCACGCCGACGTGCGTCGGCAGGGCGCCGAGCACCTGCGCATCGAATTCGAACGCGAAGGTGGTGAAGTTGTCGCTCAGCAATGACCGGCCACCGGCGCCGCTGCCGTCAATCGCGCCGTCGTCGCTGTCGACCGAATCGGCGAGATCGCCGGGGCCGTTGATACGTCCGGGTGTGGTGGTCACGACGCCAGGGGTGTTCAACAATCCGTCCTCGAAGTCCTCGAGGTGGAAGACATTGAATGACAGCGCGCTGAACGGCGAGTCATTGGCCGAACGGTAGGCCGTCGGGCCGAGGTAGGGGTTCGCGACCGTGATGGCCTGGGCAGGCAGGGTGGCGACCGCGAGCCCCAGGCTGCAGACGACAGTGCGTAGACCGGTTCTGATCATCATGGATTCCTCCTGAATCGTTGTAGTGTCTTCCCTGCTGTCATGATGAAGAGCCGCCCGGACCGGCGCAAGAGGTCCCCAGGGCATCGGCCGCACGCCCTGCGCACGCCCGCCGCAGGCACGCCGCCCGGTATACTGCCGGGATGAAAAAAACAGACTCTGCGCCGCGCGTTCGTCAGGTCGCCGCGGCGGTCATCGGGAATGCGCTCGAATGGTATGACTTCGTCGTGTTCGGAGCACTCAGCGTCATCATCGCGCGGCTGTTCTTTCCGGACGAGAGCGAATTCAATGCGCTGCTGCTGACGACGGCCACCTTCGGCGTCGGCTTCTTCATGCGCCCGATCGGCGGCATCGTGCTCGGCATGTACGCCGATCGGCACGGTCGCAAGGCGGCGCTGCAACTGATCATCGGCATGATGACCGTGGCGATGGCGATGATCGCGCTGGCGCCGCCGTACGCTGCGATCGGGATCGCCGCACCACTGCTGATCGTGCTCGCGCGCCTGCTGCAGGGGTTTGCGACCGGCGGCGAATTCGCCATCGCGACTTCGTTTCTGGTCGAGGTGGCCCCTGCAGGCCGCAAGGGCTTCTACGGCTCGCTGCAGCAGGTGGGCCTGAGTCTCGCTGCGCTCGGCGGCGCGCTGGCGGGCTGGTTCGTCACCCAGGTCCTGAGCCCCGCACAACTCGACAGCTGGGGCTGGCGCCTGCCGTTTGCGTTCGGCCTGCTGATCGGGCCGGTCGGGATGTGGGTGCGGCGGAATCTCGAGGAGACCGAGGAATTCATCGAAGCGCGCGCGACGCCCGGCACGAACCTGCCCTTCATGGCGATGCTGCGCGCACACGCACACAGCGTTCTGGTGACCTTTGGGCTCGTCATCTGCGGCACGATCACTTACTACGTCGTGCTGATCTACATGCCGACCTTCGCGCGCACCCAGCTCGGTATGCCGCTCGAGGATGCCTTCAAGGCCCAGGTCGTCGCGCTGTTGTGCCTCACGGTGATCATTCCGCTCGTCGGCGCGCTGTCCGATCGCATCGGTCGCAAGCCGCCGATGATCGTCGGCACGGTCGCCTGCCTGCTCGCGTTGCTGCCGCTGTTCCGCTACCTGCACGCCGCGCCGTCACTGGGTTCGTTGATGCTGGTGCAGGCGACCCTCTGCTCCCTGATCGGCATCTACTACGGGCCACTGTCGACGGCCGTCGCCGAACAGTTCCCGACCGGCGTGCGCTCGACGGGGCTCTCGCTGGCCTACAACCTCGCGGTGATGCTGTTCGGCGGCTTCGCGCAGTTCTTCGTGACGTGGCTGATCGGCGTTACCGGCCAGCCGATTGCCGCGGCTTACTACGTGATGTTCGGCGCCGCCGTCGGCCTGTGCGCCACCCTTGCGCTGCGCACACCGGCCGGCGCGCGCTGAGCGCCGGCGCCGCGGCTCAGGTCAGCGGACAGCTCGGCGGGTGAGCGCGATGGCCGACCACCTGCTCGAAGCCGTAGGCCACGCGGAACAGGCCAGGTTCGTCGTAGGGGCGCGCGAGGATCTCCATGCCCACCGGCAGGCCGGCGGGCGTCAGACCGGCCGGCACGCTGATGGCCGGCATCCACGTCTGTGAGCCAATCAGCGTGTTCGTCGGGAAATTCAGCGTGCCCCAGACGCCGCTGTCGCAGTCCTGACGCGTCGGCGGCACGACCTGCACGGTCGGGTAGACCAGCGTCGCGAGGTCATTGACCGCCATCAGGTTCACCACGGTCTTCATGAATTCTTCGCGTGCCGCATAGGCCGGGTAATAAGCGGGATCGCTGAACGGATCGTCGGGACCCTGCGCGATGCCCTCGAGCAGATCGAGCATCGGGTGATAGCGCCCCGACTCGACGATCGCGGCGACCGACCTGGCCGGCGCGTCGGGGAGGCTGCCGAGGAACTGATCGATGTCGTACTTCGATTTGATCACGTACAACGAGGTGCGGACCAGCCAGTCCATCAGGTTCGGGATCTCGACGTCGACGAGCGTGGCGCCGCCGGCCTGCAGTTCGGCGAGTGCCGTTTTCATCACCGCGTTGACCGGTGCGGCGTCCGGATGTGAGTCGGCGCCGAACGCATTGCGCACCACGCCGATGCGCAGACCCTTCAGCGCATCCGGCACCAGGCTGTCGAGATACGATTGCGGTGCGCGGGCGACCGACCACGCATAGGTCAGCGGATCGCCCGGATCGTGACCGACCATCACATCGAACACGCGCGCGACATCCGCGACGCTGCGACCCATCGGACCTATCGTGTCCTGGAACCCGACGAGTGGATTGCAGCCCTTGCGGCTGATCAGGCCCGGCGTCGAGCGGATCCCGACCAGGTTGCAGAAGGACGCCGGCACGCGCACCGAGCCGCCGCAGTCCGTCCCCAGTCCGATCGTCGCATAGCCGGCGGCAATGCCGGCGCCGGTACCGCTGCTCGAACCGCCCGGATCGCGTGCCAGATCGTAGGGGTTGCGCGTTTCGCCGCTGCGCGACGAGTACCCGAACCACGACGTCGCCCAGTCCGGCAGGGTGGTCTTGGCGAGAATGATCGCGCCCGCCGCGCGCAACCGCGCGACGACGGTCGCGTCTTCCTGCGCGTGATGGTTCGCAAAGATCTCGGATCCGAACGACGTCGGCATGTCCGCCGTCTCGAGGCAGTCCTTGATCACCATCGGAATGCCGTGCAGCGGGCCGACCGTCCTTCCGCTGCGCAGGACCGCGTCGAGCGCCCTTGCCTGTTCCCGCGCCTGCGGGTTCAGCGTCACGACCGCATTCAGCGCCGGGCCGCGCTGGTCACAGGCATCGATGCGCGCGAGATAGGCGTCGACCAACTGCTCTGCACTGCAGAGCCCACGGAACATCGCAGCGTGGATCTGCGCGATGCTGGCGTGTTCCAGCGGAATACCGTCGAAATTCATCGGTCGATGTCCTCCGCGCCCGGGCGCGATTGATGGAGTGGAAACAAGGCTGTTGCGTGCGTCTTCAAGCCGACGATACGGAGCACACACGAGGCTGGCAAGGACCGCGCGCGCGACGCCCGACACTGGGGCAACGCACCAGCGCCCGCGCCATTTCGACGCGTTTTCTCGCTGCCCGGGTGCGATAGCGCACGGATGGCAGTGGCCCGTTGCAGGCAGCATCGAGGTCATGGCCGCCGCGCGGCATCCAGCACCGTCAGGAGATACAGATGAGCAAGGAACGGCCGTTCTTCAAAGGGTCCGATACGTCATTCGGCATTTTCTATCCGACCGACTATCTGATCGCCGTGTTTCCGACGCCGGACATCGCGCATCAGGCGGCATCGAGCCTGCTGGCGGCCGGTTACACCGACGAAGACGTGCGGGCCATGGACAGCACACACGTCAAGGCCGATATCGAAGCACGCGTGACCGATGCGACGTGGCTCGATCAACTGAAGCAGACTTTCTCGATTGGCAAGGAAGCCTACTTCTGGAACGAAGACCTCAAATGGGCCGAACAGGGCGCCGGCTTTCTCGCCGTCCACTGCGCGACTGAGGACGAAGCGCAACGCATCGTGACGATGTTGCGGCCCCTGCAGCCAATCTCGATGCGACGTTATCGCGCGCTGGCCATCGAAACCTTTTCCTGAGCGTCGTCAATCAGACAATTGGCTGATCGCATGAGGCCGGTACGCGGTGTCGCGCTCACGCCGGTTTGCAGTCGCGCGGGCTCCGGCCTTCGCGTTACCGCGCAACCGAAGACCAATTCCGGTAGATTTCATCCACCGAAGGTGTGGAGCAGCCGGGATGTCAGACCAGTCCCTGTCGGCGCGCGTCACACGCGCCAATCAACGCATGATCCAGCAGGTCGCGATCAGCTACGCGATCGTGGCCAGTCTCTGGATTGTCATCTCCGATCAGCTGCTGGCGTTGAGCGTCAACGAGGCCGCGCTGCCCCGCGTTGCCATCTACAAGGGCCTCGCCTTTGTCATGGTCACCGCCGCGCTGCTGTATTTTTTGCTGCGCGCTGTCACTGCGCACACCGCCCAGGGGTCGATGCAGGAACACGCGGCCACGTGGCCGCCGCCCGACACCGCCCTGTTGACGCGCCGATCGGGCGCCGGCGCGTACGCGATCGCCCTGCTTGCAATTGCTGTCACGTTCGCGCTGCGCGGATCCTGGGATGTTTCCCTCGAAGAGCGGCCGACCTTCAATCTCTTCATGATCCCGATCACGCTCAGTGCCCTGCTCAGTGGTCTCGGGCCGGGGCTGTTCGTCACCGCGTTGGCGGTGGTTGGCGTGTCGGGGCTGTTGCCACTGCCGATCGAAGCCCTGCGCGTCGACTCGACGGCCGAAGCGGTCCTGATTGGAATGATGGCCATCAACGGCGTGGCGATCAGCGTGGTCTGCGAGGCGCTGCACATGGCGCGGCGCCGCGCCGAAGCGCTGATGACGAGCCAGCAACGGGTGCTCGAAGAGTACCGGCTGTTGTCCGATCAATTGCCCGACTGCGTCTGGCGCAAGGATCTCGAGGGACGCTACGTCAGTTGCAACGCCCGTTTCGCGGCCGCGATCGGTCGCGCGCCGCACGAGGTGATAGGGCACAAGGAAACAGAGCTTTTTCCGTCCGACGACGCCCTGCGCTGGCGCGCCGAGGACCTGCGCGTCATCGAGAGTCGCACGCCGCTCGAGCGGGAAGAGTTGTGGTGCACAGCGCAGCAGGTCATCGGCTGGGTGCTCGTCAGCAAGGCGCCCGTGCTCGACAACACGGGCGCGTGCATCGGGACGATAGGCGTGGCGCGCGACATTAGCGGGCGGCACGCGGCCGAGGAGGCGCTGCGCGACAGCGAGAGCCATTTGCGCGCGCTGTTCGAGCTCGGCGAAGACGCGATCCTGATGTTCGTACTGAAACCCGACGGGACCCCGGGCCGATTCATCGACTTCAATCCTGCCGCCGTCGCGCTGCTGGGCTGGTCGCGCGACGAACTGCTGGACCTGGAGCCGGCGCGGCTGCTGCATGCGATGAACCGCGCACTGGCCCGTGAAATCGGACAGCGCCTCCAGCAGGCGGGCCGACTGCGGATCGATCTCACGATCATTGGCAAGCGCGGCAACGAACTGCCCGTCGATGCGACGATCACGCTGGTCCGTCAGCGTGACGACGGCACCCAGGCGGCATTGGCCGTCCTGCGCGACATGAGCGACCGCCGGCAAGCCGACGCCGAACAGGCGCGGCTGCAGGCGCAGGTCATCGAGATGCAGAAGAACCAGGCGATCGGCCAGCTGGCGGGTGGCATTGCGCACGACTTCAACAACATCCTCGCCACCGTCCTCGGTTACTGCGAACTGGCGATGACGCGCGCGGCGGTGATGCCGGGCAGCCGGCTGCACGACTACCTCGATGCGATCCACAGCGCGGGCGAACGCGGCCGCGATCTGGTCTCGAAGATGATGACGTTCTCGCGCAGTGCCCCGCAGGTGCCGGCACAGCGTCCCGATCCCGTGTTCGTCGAGCCTATTGTCGAAGAGGCCTTGCGCCTGCTGCGCGCGACCATCCCGTCGAGCACGCGCATCAACTTCGAGCGCGGTACACAGTTGTCAGCGGTCTACGCCGAACGCGTCGAGATCGAACAGATGATCATGAACCTCGTGATCAATGCGCGTGACGCCATCGACGGCATCGGCGGCATCACCGTTGAGATTCATCCGCCACGCGAGGTCAGCGGCATCTGCCGGGCCTGTCGACAGGACATCGACGGGCACTACCTCGCGATTGCCGTCAGCGATACGGGCCAGCCGTTCTACACCACGAAAGAGGTGGGGCGGGGCACGGGGCTCGGCCTGTCGGTGGTACACGGGATCGCCCACAAGCTCGGCGGGCACATCCTGCTGCGTTCGACGCTCGACATGGGTTCGACCTTCGACATCCTGCTGCCGGCCGCCAGCGCACTGCCGCCAACCGCGGACGCGGCCGAACTCCTGGCCGACGCGGAGGCCGAGGTTCACAACGACGGTCGCGGTCGCCACGTGATGGTGGTCGATGACGAGCCGCTGCTCGCGCTCTATTGGCGTGAAGTGCTCGAAACAGCGGGCTATCGCGTCAGCGAGTTTCACGACGGCGCGCTCGCCCTCGAAGCGTTTCTGGCCGCACCCGATACTTTCGATGCCGTGCTCACCGATCAGACGATGCCCGGCATCCCTGGCGACGTGCTGGCGCGCCGGATCCGTGAACTGCGCCCGGCGTTGCCGGTGATCCTGTGTTCAGGCTACAGCGAGCGCCTCGCGCTGCCGGATTTCGCTGCTTTGGGTCTGAGCGCCGTGTTTCGCAAGCCGGTCAATGCCGAACTCATTCTGTCGACGCTGCGCGACGCTGCCGCCCCCTGAGGGCGAACGAGCGACCTGTCGTGTCGTCTGCGGCGCGTGCCGGCCTGGCAGTCTCGGCGCCGGCCCGTCTTCTACGCTCAGCCCGCCGGTCTGCTAGTCGAGGTGTGTCCCGCAGGCAGGGCAGCGGTCGAAGCGGCTGGCGGTCGACGGCGCGACCGCGGCGGCAAAGGCAATCTGTGGCAGTCGCGCGCGGCAGTGCGGGCAGCGGATGAACATCAGCATCGACACCAGCGCACCGCAGGTCGCGACGAACGCGCCGATCATCAGCCAGGCCGGCGGCCTTGCCATGAACAGGCAGGCCACGAAGACACACCAGCCGGTGAGGCCGATGCCGAGATACACGCGCATGTCCCGGCCCAGTCTGTCCCGGATGCCCATCGCCTCAGGCAGGGGTGCGGCCATCGAGCGTTTCGTAATGCACGATTTCCGACAGCGGGCGACGATAGAGCCGCTGCGGCTGCTGGCCGTTCAACGCCTTGCCAATCACCACGATCATCACCGGTACGGTGTTGGCGTCGAGGTTCACGAACGTGGCGACCTTGTCAGCCTCGAAGCCGATCATCGGCCCCGTGTCCCAGCCGCGCGCCTTTGCCGCATACATCAGCGTCATCGCGGCCAGTGATCCGCCGCGGACGGCCTCCTCGCGCTGCAGTCCCGGCTGGCCTTCGTACACGCCAGGAATCATCGGCACGAACTTTTCGCGCATCGGCGCCGGTGCGTCGGCATAGATGCGCACGGTGTCGACGTGGGCGTTCAGCTTGCCGCAGACGATGATGGCCGCAGCGCAGTCTTCGACCTGCTGCTGATAGAAAGCGAGATTCTTCAGCGCCTGCCGCCGCGCGGGGTCGCGGACGACAACGAACTGCCAGGGCTGGAGGTTGAACGAACTGGGACTCAGCGCGACATCGGCAAAGATCGCTTCAAGTTCGGCATCGGAGATGGTCAGGCCCGGCGTGTAGTGACGGACACTGTGGCGCTCGCGCGCAAGGTCGGAAAAATTCACGATTGACTCCCTGAATGGCCGGCTGCGCCACGAACGGCGGCGCGCCTCTGGATTCGACGGCGACGCGGGTTCGCGCGCCGCTTCAACGTCGGGCGCGTTTCTTCGCGACCGGTTTCGGTTGGCGACGGACGACCGCCTGCTTCTTCGTGGCGCTGCGCGTGGCCGGCTTCTTCGCGCCGGACGCGGGCGCCTTGTTCACTTTCGTGCTGGCCGCCGGCTTGCGCACTGCGCGCGCCGGCGCTTTAGGCGCCACCTTCTTGCCGCGTGCGGGGTTCTTGCCTGCCGCGCGCGAGGGCGGCGTCACGTCGCGCTGTTCGACGAGCGCGATGGCATTGTCGTAGCGATCCTGATCGCCGTTGGCGAGGGCCTCGACTTCGATCTCGACGATGCGCAGCACCTCGCCCAGAAAGGCTTCGCGCCAGGCACTGCGATCGGCGACGACCTCGGCATCGGGCCGGAACGCGTCGATGTCGGCGCGCTGCAGGGCGCCGGTGCGTTCGAGCAGGCGCTCGAGGGTGTCGAGGCGATCGCGCATCACCGCCACCTCACCGGCGAGGCCCATCACCATCGCGATGACCTTGTCGACGTTCGGATCGGCGAAGAAATAGGGACGCTCGCCCCGGGCCCTGCGTTTCAGTTTGATCGCGGAGGACATGCGGCGCTCCTACTTGCGGTTGCCGTAGATGAACCAGAGTCCGCCGCCGCCGAAGTCGCCGCCCTGGAACTTCTGCGAGCGCGAGGCCTGGGCAACCTGGAAGGCGCTCGGGATCAGATCCTCGAATTCGAGCGCCGGGTCGAACCCGCCCTTCTTCGACAGGGTCTTCAGATCGATTTCGTGCGAGCGCGCCCAGAACGGTTCGTTGTTGTTGCGCGTGTCCCAGTCGAGCAGGAAGGCATCGAACGGGTCCATGCCCTTGTAGGGTGGCGTTTCGGCATGAATCATCATGCCGCCCTTGCGCAGCAGGCGATGGCATTCGCGGACGATGTTGTGGATCGCGCGTTCGGCCGTTTCGTGCAGCAGGATGTGCGACACGATCAGATCGAACGAGCCGTCCTCGAAGTCCGTGTGTTCGGCATTCTGCTGCGAGTAATGCACGGCCACGCCGAGATCCTCGGCGCGTGCATGCGCGTAGCGCAGCATCGGCGCAGCGACATCGATGGCGTGGATTTCGGCGTCCGGAAACGCTTCCGCGTAGGGCAGCGTGCTGTGGCCGACAGAGCAGCCGAGGTCGAGAATGCGCTGCGGCTTGAAATCAGGATGGTGCCGTTGCAGCCACATCGCGATGCTGGCACCCATGTCGTTGTTGTAGGGGCCCATCTGGCCCATTGCGTACACGTGCACCGCGCGGTCGTAGACCATGCCCGCTGACGCGTCGCCCGGCATGTACTCGACGTGATAGCCGCCCGGCTGGCAGTGAATGTCGACCGCCGTGTGATAGCGTGGAATTTCGAGCGCCGGATTCAGGCGCAGGCTGCCACCGGCTTTGCGCGGCGGTTGCGCGATCACCTCGTTCAGCGCCGGCAGGTCGCGTTCGACCGGCTTCTGGCACGAGGACCACATCATTTCCTGGCTCGTGCGCAGCAGGGTGCTGAACATCTGGTAGTAGGGTTCGTGCACCATCTGGTCACGCACCTCGAAGCGGGTCTTCGGCGCACGCTTGTGGCTGCGCTCGAAGGCCGGCTTCACCTTGCGTTCGTACACCGCGCGATTGCCACCGTGCACGTGTTTGACCAGATGCTCCTTGAAGGCCCGCACGAACTCCTGGCGTGCGAACTCGTCGTGGGTGACTGGCGGCAGGGCGCGATGTTCAGCCTGGGCATGAACGGCAAGCGGCTTGGCCATGGGGGTGCTCCTCGGCGACGTGGGTAGGGCTATTGTTCGGCATCAGGCGGCAGGGCGGCAATGGGGACGCGGGTGCTGGCGCTTTTTTGCCACCGGGAACACCGAGAACACCGAGAGGAATAGGGTTCAACGGCTCATGTTCGGCGGTCGGCCGCGTCCATCGCCGCTGAGCACAACCGCCGGTGGACTCAGCCCGATCTTTCTCGGTGTTCTCGGTGTTCCCGGTGGCAAATCCGGCTTCAGCCCAGGCACGCGCTCAGAGGCAGGCACCGGCCCCCGGCAGCGGTGCGCCGTAACTGTCGAGGAAAGCCATGGTGTCCAGCGGTTTGCGCTTGAGCTTGGCCGGGAACGGCTTCGCTGGCCAGCCGAGCATCACCACCGCGGCGGTGGCCAGGTGTTCAGGAATGTCGAGCAGCGCTTTCACCTGCGGTTCGGCGAGCGCGAGCAGCGTGGTCAGCGTGGTGCCGAGGCCTTCATTGCGCGCGGCGAGCATCAGGTTCTGCACCGCAGGATAGATCGATGAACCCGGCGTCAGCACCGTACGGCCCAGGTTCGCGTCGAGCGCAGTCAGTTCCCGCCATTCGGCGCAGACGACGACCAGGACCGGGACCTCCGCGATGTGCTTCGCGAAGTGATCGACATGCTGCAGGAAGCTCGGCGTGAAGCCGGACTTGAATTCGCCGCTCGCGTACTTCTGCATCACCGAGTCCCAGATCGGCTGATAGAGATCGTGCAGCGCCCGGCGTTTGGCGGCATCCCGCACTGCGATCAGGCTCACGGGCTGCTTGTTGCTGCCGGTGGCGGCCCAGCGCGCGGCGTTCAACACCTTCACGAGCAGATCGTCGGCGACCGGATCCGGCTTGTAGTAGCGGCAGGCGTTCATCGTTTGCATGGCGTCGAGCAGATCCATCGGCAGGTCCTCGCGGGGTGGGGACCGGCATCATGCCAAATTGCGCCGGCCGGGGGCAGCGCACGGACCCGCGGCGCGCCTGCGCTGCGTTATGCTCGCGACCCTGTCATGACGAGGGTCGCCGGTGCTGTCGGTTGGAGCGGAAGCGGGTGGGTGGCGCCGCTGGCGGTGGGGGCTGGTCGGCGCCGTGCTGCTGTACGCGCTTGCACCGTTGGTCGCGCTCGCGCTGCGCGGGCCCGTCGGCGTCGATCCGTGGTGGGACTACTGCATGGGGCTCGGCCTCGCGGCGACAGGGGCGCTGGCGCTGTTGCCGCTGTTGTCCGCGCGGTGGTGGGCGCCGCGCACGCGTGCCGCCGACGCGCTGCGCCTCGTGCAGCAACTGCATCGGCAACTGTCCTACCTGTTGCTGGGCCTGCTGCTGGCCCATGTGGCAGGCCTCGTGCTGCTCGAGACGCGAGTGCTCGATTACCTCCTGCCGACCGCGCCGGGCTACATGCTGGCCGGGCTGGGCGCGCTGGTGCTGGTGCTCGTGCTGATTCTCAGCGCCCGCTATCGCGCCCGACTGCGCTGGGCGAATCCCGGCTGGCGACGCTGGCATGCGGCGATGTCATGCGTGGCGGTCGGACTCACCGGCTGGCACCTGGTCGGATCGGCGTACTGGTTCGCAACGCCCGGCGCGCTCGCCGCCGGCGGCTGGCTGCTCGGCGTGCCGACGCTGCTGAGCCTTGCCTGGCATCGCTGGCCGCCGGCGCGGCTGCCGGCCGGGCCGACGTCCGCCGCGGCGCCGCGGCGCAGTCCCGCGCCGGCCTGGGGCTGGCTGTTGAGCGTGATTGTGCTCGGGGCCAGCGCCTGGTTCGCCTATGCGCCGACGCCCGCGCAGGATTTGCCACCGCGTCCCTACCCATGTCCCGCCGGTCGCTGTCTCTGATCGCCGTCGTCGCGGGGCTGCTGGCGCTGGTCGCCGGCATCCGCGCGCTGCGCGAACACGCCATCGTCAGCGCGCCGCTGACGGCGATCGTGTTCGATCATCAGGATCACTTCGCCGTGAAGTGCGCGACCTGCCACCACAATTTCTTCGACGACACGGGGCGCGACTCCTGCTACTTCTGCCACAAGCAGCGTCCCGAGCTCGCGCTGAACGTGCAGCGCGACTTTCACACGCTGTGCCGGGATTGCCATGCGCAGGTGGCGAACGCGGGGTACGACAGCGGGCCGGTGCGCCGCTGCGACGGCTGCCACGACTGGTCCGTCACGCAGCAGGTCGTACCGGTCGAACGGTGAGCCGGCGTCAATGCCGCGCAACGCCCGCGGCTCAATGCTCGCTCTTGCCGACCTTGGTCGTCTGCTGCATCAGGTAGTCGGTCCATGCAATGCCGATGGCGGAGAGGATGAAGACCATGTGAATGATGGTCTGCCACATCACGCCGGTTTCCGTCGCGCGCGCGCCGTCGAGGCCGAGCGTGCCCGCCTCGATGAAGGTCTTCAGCAGGTGGATCGATGAAATGCCGATGATCGCCATCGCGAGTTTCACCTTCAGCACCGACGCGTTGACGTGGCTCAGCCACTCCGGCTGATCGGGATGCCCCTTGAGATTCAGACGTGACACGAAAGTCTCGTAACCACCGACGATCACCATCACGAGCAGGTTCGAAATCATCACCACGTCGATGAGTCCGAGCACGATCAGCATGATGTCCTGCTCGCCGAGGCTCGTCGCGCCGTGAATCAGATGCCACAGCTCCTTGACGAACAGAATGACGTACACGCCCTGCGCCACGATCAGGCCGAAATACAGCGGCAGCTGCATCCAGCGCGAGCTGAAAATGAGATTGGCGAGAAGGCCGCGATCGGCGGCCGCTTCTGTCGGGGAACGCTGGGTCATGAAGGATCTGTGGCCTGCAGTGAAGGAAGCCCGATTCTAACAGGCCGCTCAGAGGCGCCGCGAGGACCCTTGACCCCTGGATGGCACCGGGGACCGGACGGATTGCGCCGTGCCGGGTCGACAGGGTCGCAGATGGCTCAAGTGGAGGCGTGGCGGGACGATACAGGGGTGTCTCGGAAACAAGCCATGCAAACGCTCAACGAATCCGCCAAGTCCGGTACCGATCAGGAGTGGAAAACCCGCTATCGCGACCTCGCGCGCGAGCTCGATCACGATCGCGCGACCTGGGCGCAGAGCGAGCGCGCCCTGGTGCAGGCGCTGCTGAAGTTCGCCCAGTGTTTCGACGGGGAAGACCCGGCGCTCGATCGCCAGCTGTCGGCGCTGCGCGGCAATCTGCGCGGCAGCAGCGATCCGAAGGCGCGCGCGAGCCTGTTGCAGGAAGTCGGTGAGGCCTGCGCGGCCGCTGCCCGGCGTCGCGGCAGCGCGGGCGAGGCGGGCAAGGCGCCGCTCGAGCAGCTGTTCGCGGCGCTGAAGATCCCGCCGCACGCCGCGTTCGAATTCAAGCAGCTCCAGTCGCGGCTGAAGTCCGGCGAAGATCCGGCGCGCCTCGCCGGCCTGCTGGCCGGGGCGCTGAACGATCTGGCCTCGGCCGCACTGTCGCGGACCGACAGCGTCCGCGCGGCCGGCGTCGCCGAGGACCTGATTCCGCGCGTGCTCGAAGAACTCGCGCCGCGTGTGCCCGGCGACCGTGTCGCCGATCTGCGCAACGCGTGGCAGAGCGATACCGGCGTCGCCGCGCGCCAGGCCCAGGGCATCAAGCTGCTGCAGTTGCTGCGTGAAGCCCTGACTGCGCCGACGCCCGTGGCGGCGGCGGCGCCCGCGGCGCCCGAGCCACCGGGCGGCAGCCTGCTCCAGCTCCTCGACTGGCTGCTGCTGCCCGCCGAATTCGAGGAGCGCTCCCGGAAGCTGCGCGATACGCTCGGCCGCGGGTCGCCGGTCGACCCGGTGCGCGAGACCGGCAGCTTCCTGAACGATCTGCACGCGTTCCTGCGACGCGATCTGCGCACGCTCGAGGAATATCTCAAGCAGGCGTCGGCGAACCTGACCGAAATCGACACGGCGCTGCGCGACGCCGTCGACCACAGCCGCATGACCGCGGCAGATTCCAGCGAACTGACGCGCGGCATCAATGCCGAGATGGACGAAATCGACGCCGCTGTGCACGGCGAGCAGCCGGCCGCCGACCTGCGTGCGCTCGTCGAGCGCCGGGTGGCGACCATTCGTGCCACGATGTCGACCTACGTCAACATGCAGTCCAGCAAGCAGGAAGCCTACGAGCGCCGGATCGCCGATCTGACCCAGCGCGTGCAGAACTTCGAGCTCGAGTCGTCCCGCCTGCGCCGCAATCTCGAAGTCGAGCACGCGCGGGCGCATCGCGACACACTGACGAACGCGCCGAACCGTCTCGCCTATGAAGAGCGCGCGCTGCTCGAAATCAAACGTGCGCGTCGCAATGCGTCGCCGCTGACGCTGGCGGTGATCGATCTCGATCGCTTCAAATCGATCAACGACAACTTCGGGCACAAGGCGGGTGACAAGCTGCTGCGCTACACGGCAAGCATCGCCCTCAAGCGCGTGCGCGCCACCGATCTGTTCGCGCGCTACGGCGGCGAGGAGTTCGTGGCGCTGTTTCCGGATACCGAGCTCGCCGCCGCCTTCGAGGTCTGCGAAGACCTGCGCCGGCAGATCGCGGCGTCGAGCTTTCACTACAAGGGGTCGCCGGTGTCGGTGTCGGTGTCGATCGGGCTTGCCCAGCTCGGCGAACAGGACACGTTGAACGACCTGTTCGAGCATGCCGACCGCGCGCTCTACCGGGCCAAGCACGCCGGCCGCAACCGCACCGAGAGGGCAGGCTGAGCGCGGCGCGAGGCCGCCCCTGCCTTGACCCACCGGCGGCCCGGGCCTACCTTCGGGGCTGTTCCATTCGCAGCCCACGGAGACGCCCATGGCACAGGTCCCCGCCGCATTCACCGATCTCCTGACGACCAGGATCGCGTTTGCCCACCTCGCCACGTCGATGAAGGACGGTACGCCGCAGGTGACGCCGGTCTGGTTCAGCTACGATGGCAACCACCTCCTGCTGAACTCCGCCAGGGGCCGGCTGAAAGACCGCAACATGCGCGCGCGGCCGAAAATCGCGCTGTCGATCCTTGATCCCGACAATCCCTACCGCTATCTGCAGATCAGGGGGCGGGTGGTCGAGGTGACCGAGACCGGTGGCGATGCGCACATCGATGCGCTCGCGATGAAATATCTCGGCAAGGACACCTACCCCTGGCGTGCACCGGGCGAGGTGCGCGTCATCTATAAAGTGGCGATCGACAAGGTGCAGACGATGGGCTGAAGCCCGTCGCGCCCCGCGTCAGGGCCGGGCGCGCCAGTTCAGAGGCGGTTCAGGCAGCCGCGTCGATCATGGCTAGGCACGCCGGCGTGACGCTCGCGCGCCAGATCTCTACACTAGCGCTGCTTTCTGGAGACCCCCTATCAAAGCCTTAATCGTGACCGGGTTGATGACCTTGGCGCTGCTGCTGCAACCGGCCGCCGCCGATTCCCTCGATGAACCCGCTGAGGAGACGCCCGCCGCACCCGCCGCCGCCGGCACCGCGCCGAAGGCTGCCTTGTGCAAGCCGGGCACGCGCGATGTGCCGATCGCGAGCGAACTCGGCTCGGCCGGCATCATGTACAACATTGCCGAGCACCCCGAATCGATCCGCGCCGTGGCGGGACGGCTGCTCAACGAAGCGCTGACGCGTCAGAAGAAGGCGGATCCGGCCGTCAATTGCGAATCCTGTACGGGCGACGTGAAGCCCCGCATCGTGTACCGGGTCGCACCGGTACACCTGCTCGCCGACAAGGATCAGGACCCCGTGTGCCGCAAGCTCGACGCCGAGACCGGCAAGAAGCCGCTCGCGTTCGCGCCGCGCCACTTCGCCTCCATTGCCGAACTGAATGACTGGATGATGGCGTTTTCGCAGGGCCGCGGCGATGAGGGCAAGCAGCTCTACGCGCAATGCGCGGCGAACTGCAGCCCGCGCTACCAGTTCGAGATCGCGCCCGTCGCCGATGGCCTCGAAGTCGACACCCGCGTGCACTGCGGGCTCGCCCGCGATCGCGCGAGCGACGACTACGAAGTCAGCACGGCGCTGCGCATCGAGTGCGAAGACGCCGCGAGTCCGGTGGCCGTGAACGCACCCTGAGCCCGACGCCTGCTCCTGCCCGCCACGCGTGAACGACACCCTGACCATGCCTGAGCGGGCCACCGCCCGCGCTGATGCGCCCGCGGGCTTCATCGCCGCGATCGCCTGGCCCGGCCTGCTGCTGTCGAGTTCGGCGATACTCGCGGTCGGTTTCGCACTCGGTCATCCGGCGATCTACTTCAACCTGTCGTACGCCTGGATCCTGCTCTGGCTGCTGCTGCTCGAACGGCGCCTGCCTTATCGCGCCGACTGGCAGCGCGCGGACGGCCAGCTGAAGGCCGATCTGGGCCACACGCTGCTCAACAAGGGGCTCGTGCAGTTCACGATCATCCAGCTGATGAGCCTCGAGTTCTTCGCCAACCGCGGCAGCGGCGCGGTGGGTGCATTGCCGCTGGCCGCGCAGGTGATGCTGGGCCTCGTCGCGACCGAATTCGGGCTCTACTGGGCGCATCGGCTGTCGCACGAGTGGCCTCTGCTGTGGCGATTCCACGCCGTCCATCACAGTGTGCGGCGGCTCTGGATCGTCAACACCGGCCGCTTCCATTTCATCGACTCGAACATCAGCGTGCTCGCCAGCGTGCCGTTCCTGCTGGTGACCGGCATCTCGATGGACGCGATCATCTGGGTCAGCGCGATCACCGCCTACATCGGCATCCTGACCCACTGCAATGTCGCGATGCGCGGCGGCTGGCTGAACTATGTCTTCAACACGCCGAACATGCATCGCTGGCACCATTCGACGAACCTCGCCGAGGGCAACACGAACTACGGGCAGAACCTGCTGCTGTGGGATCAGCTGTTCGGCACGTATTTCCTGAAACCCGAATCGGCGCCGGGCGTCATCGGCATCCGCGAGCGCATGCCGAAGCGTCTGCTCGCGCAGCTCGGCATGCCGTTCGTGTGGAAACGCTACCAGGCTGCGCCGGCGGACGCCGGGAGCGACATGTAACGCAGCGCGGGCCGGCGCACTGCCGGGGGCGCTGCAGACGGCGGTGAAATGGCGTGGCGCCTGCGCGCCGGGGACCGCGCCGCTCAGTCGGCGCCCTGGGCCTCGAGCCGACGCAGCCGCCAGCGGGTGGCCATCCACAGCAGGCGGCCCAGCGGCCGGGTCCAGCGGCTGAGCCGCGCGCTGCCGATCGCCACCGTGACCATGTGCGCCGCGCCCTGCAGATGGCGTTGCGCGTAGAAGCTCATCGCCCGCCGCCAGTAGGCGGTGCCGAAGCGCACGCGATCGTAGCGGGCGTCGGCCGGGGCGTTGGCGCTGAAATAGGCGTAAGAAAGCTCGTCGTCACTGGTTTCGAAAATGCGGCCGAGCGCGATCTTCGCGCGCGCGTACGTCGACAGCGGCTCGCGTTGCTGATAGCGCTCGAGGTGGGTCTTGAACAGGCGGAAGTGCTGCGCTTCGTCCTGCGCGATGCGGTGGCAGATATCGCGCAGCACCGGATCGGGCGCGGCATCGCGCAGCGCCGAGTAGAATGAGCAGGTGCCGGATTCGACGACGCAGCGCGCGACGAGCTCGCCGGTGCGCGAGCCGCGCACCGACGCCGCGGCATCGACCGGGATGCGGTAGCCGGCGCGGAAGCGCGCCAGCGCCTGCGCGAAATCGAAGTTCGGGTCGACCAGTTCGGCCCAGCGTCCGAGCGCGAGGCCGTGCTGGGCTTCTTCGTCGCCCCAGCGGTCCGCGGCCGCCTTGAACGCGTCGTCGCCGGCGAACACATTGTGCAGATAGCTGACGTAATCGCCGCTGTTGGCCTCGATGAGCGCCGCCGTCTTCACGGTCTGCAGCAGCGCCGGACTGACCGCGGCCGGAATCAGTTGATCCCAGTGCAGGTCGTTCAATTCCCAATGCGGTTTCATGGGCAGGATCGTAGCAAGTTTGCCGGGTCAGGGGCATCGCGGCGTCGGGAGCACAGACATGAAGACAGGCCTCCGTCATTCCATCGGCCGTGCAGGGCGCTGCGGCCTGCTCATGTCACTGCTGGCCGCGCCGCTCAGCGTGTCGCTCGCGGCGCCGGCGCCCGTCGACGGTCATGAACTGCTCGCCCGCTGCCGCGACGAGCGGCGCGTCGGTGCCTGCCTCAACGAGCTCATCATCATCGCCGACATGCACGATGTGGTCGCGGCCTGGGGGCTCGGCAGCGCGCAGTGGTGCATGCCTGAAGGCGTCCCCCCGGCGCGCCTGCGCGAGATCGTGCTACGGTTTCTGCTGGCCGCTGACAGCGACAGCGACCTCGACGAACCGTCAACGCGTCTGATCAACGCCGCCTATGCCGAGGCCTTCCCCTGTCGCTGACGCGAGCTTTGGTGTGTTGCCACGCACCGTGAACTGCACGCGATCGAGTTCGGTGCCGGCGGCGTCGACGAGTTTCAGCACGAAGCGTCCGGGGCGTGGACGCCAGGCGCTGTCGGCGGCCATCGGCGTGTCGTTCAGCGACCACGCGAGGCCCGCGCGGGGCGGTCGCATGCGAAAGTACACGCGCTGGTGCGCGGCCGGAATATCGGGATCCACCACCAGGATGCTGTCCGGCCCGGGATAGGCGATGCGCGGCGCCACGCGCGCGGGGGCGTGGGCTGCGATCCGCGTGGTTGCCGTGCCGCGCAGGAACCACTCGTCTCGCGCGGGTTCGCGTGAGTCGTCGAACGTCACGCGCTGGCGTTCGACATGGGCGGGAGGCCGCGGGGGTGATGGCGGCGCGTCGGCATGCAGCTCGCGCATGAGGTCCGCCCAGATCGGCGCTGCGCCGCTCAGGCCCGACACCTCCCACATCGGCGCGCCGTCGAAATTGCCGATCCACACGCCCACCGTGTAGCGCGTCGTATACCCGATGCACCAGTTGTCGCGCATCTGCTTGCTGGTGCCGGTCTTGACCGCGGCCCAGAACGGCAGGTTCAACGCATTGTCGACGCCGAAGGAAGCGCTGCGGCTGTCGCGATCGGCGAGCACGTCGCCGATGACGAAGCCGGCCGCCGCCCGCGCCGCGGCGACCGGTGGCACGTTGCCCGGGCTGTCGGCAGGTCCTGCGCGAGGCCCTTCGACAGGCGTCAGCCGCAAAGCGGTGTGGCCGCTGCCGGTGGCGAGCTGACGATACGCATTGACGAGTTCCCACAGCGTGACCTCGGGCGAGCCGAGCGCGAGCGCGTAACCGTAATAGTCTCCGTCGCGATCGAGATCCTCGAAGCCGAGCGTGCGCAGACGTTCGACCAGCGTATCCGGTCCCAGCAGCATCAGCGTGCGCACCGCCGGCACGTTCAGCGAACCGGCGAGGCTCGCGCGCAGGCTCACGAGTCCGCGGAAGCTGCGGTCGTAGTTCTGCGGCACGTACAGGCCGGTCGGGGTCTGCAGGTTCACCGGACTGTCTTCGAGCAGAGAGGCGGCCGTCAGCAGGCGGCGTTCGATCACGAGCTGATAAAGAAACGGTTTCAACGTCGAGCCGGCCTGGCGCTGCGCGCGCACACCGTCGACGTGACGGGCCGACGACAGCTCGCCGCCGTTGCCGACATAGGCGAGCACCTCGCCGGTGGCGTTGTCGACGACGAGTACCGCGCCATCGCGCACGTGGCGCGGCGCGAGCAGACGCAGCTGGCGCTGCAGGCTGTCGCGCGCGAACTGCTGGAGGTGCGCGTCGAGGCTGCTCGTCGTATGCGCGGTGCCGCGTTCGAGCAGGCGCTGCGCGACGTGCGGCGCGAGACTGGCCGCCGCCGGCAGGCGGGCCGGGCCCGCGAGTGCGTGCTGTGCGAGGGCCGTGAGGCGCGCGCAGTCCAGTGCGAATCGCGGTGCGAGCGCGCAGGCGCGCTGCGCGACGCGGCCGGCGCGCGCATTCGGACTGCGCAGCAACAGGCTCATCAGCAGCGCCTCATGGCCATCGAGCGCGGCGGGCGCTTTGCCGAACAGCGCGCGCGCCGCGCTGTCGACACCCTGCAGTTCCCCGCGATAGCTCGCGAGGTTGAGATAGGCTTCGAGGATGCTGGCCTTCGGCCACGCGGTTTCGAGCGCACGTGCGGCCCGCATCTGTCGCCACTTCTGCCGCCAGCTGCGGCGCGCGTGCGCGCGCAGCGCGGGGTCGAGCTGGGCCGCCACCTGCATGCTGATCGTGCTGGCACCGCGCGCGCGGCCGCGCAGCGTGTCGCGCGCGGCGGCGGCGAGCGCGAGCCAGTCGACGCCGGCGTGACGTTCGAAGCGATGGTCCTCGAGCGCAATCACCGTCTCACGCAGACGCGGCGAGATGGCGTCGAGCGCGACCCACTGCCCGCGTCGGCGCGCGGGATCGGTGCGCCGTTCGTGCAGCAGGGCGCCGTGACGATCGAGCAGGCGCGATTCGCTCGGTGGATGCAGAGCCTGCACGGCCTCGAAGTCTGGCGGCGCGGCCGGCAGCTGGCCGGCGGCCAGCGCCAACAGCGCGCCTGCGACGGCGCGCTTCACGGCTCGACCGTCACCGTGGCGTTCGGCAGTTCGCCGAACATCTCCGGCGCATACATCGCCTCGACGCGTGTCGGCGGCAACTGGAAGTGGCCGGCATTGTTGAGGCGCACGGTGTACTCGACGCTGAATCCGCCCTTCGGCACGAAGTCGAAATAGGCGTGAAAGACGTCCTGGCGCCGTTCCTCGAACATCGGTGTGATCGGGCCGGCGGGTCCGGACGCGCCGGTCAGCGCCGGGCTGCCGCGCCCGAGCCCACTCCCGAGCGCCGTGGCGCCGGCCGGCAGTGGGTCGTTGACGACGACCCAGGTCATGTCCGACTGCGCGTGGAGTTCGAGCCGCACGCGGTAGACGTCGCCGCGCTGCCAGCGGCCAGCAGTGCGCTGGTGCACGGGCGTGACGGTGCGCGTGATGCGATAGCCGGTGAACAGCGGCGCGCGCAGCGGAATCGCCGCGCGACTCTGGACGCTGAGCCACGGGGCACCGCCGCCGTCGTGCGCGACGGCCAGCGTCGACGGTGCGGCAGGCCACGCGAATTCGTGCGCAGGCTGCGTGTCGGCCGCCTGCCAGGTGGCATCGAAGCGCTGGCCGTCCAGCGTCGCCCGCGTCGTGCCCGTCACCGCCGCCGACTCGAAGCGCGCGGAGAAGCGCTGCAACGCGAGCGTGCCCCACGCATTGGCCGTGGTCGTGTCCCAGTGTCCGCGCTGCTGGCGTCCAAGGGTGCCGGTGACCAGGCGCGGCACGTCATCGGCCCAGTCGGCGCGCTCGAGCACGCTCAGCAGCGCGCGGTTCGCATTGACGTCGGCCGACAGCATCAACCACCACAGCGCGTCGCGTTCTTCGGTGGAGAAGGACATCGTCGTGCCCTGTAGATTGATGCGCGCGCGCAGGATGCCGAGCGCCTGGGTCAGACGCGCATCGCGATCGGGAAACGCGTCATGCCGGCGCAGGATGTCGATGAAGTCGAGCACCCCGGAGGTCGGCCACAGCGTGGGCTCCAGGTCGAGGCTGTCGAGCCAGCTCTGGCTGATGCCGTCGGGATAGCGGCTCAGCGCCTCGATCGCAGCGAGCTTGCGCAACACGAGATCGGCCGTTGCGAGCGGCGAGTCGCGGTTGAGTCGTCCTTCGATGAACGAGACCAGGCCCTGGCGCAGACGCTGCCGCGCGCTCTCCGGAATGTCCAGGCCCGCTTCGGCCGCGATGGCGAGCAGGTACGATGACAGGACGTCGCTGCCCTGGCCCGGTGTCGGGAAATACTTCGCGAGACCATCACTGTCGAGGTACGCCGGCAGTTCGTTCATCAGTCCCTGCCACAGCGCGTCATCCTGCAGCGCGATCGCGCGCGACACCTGCTGTTCGAGGCAGCGGTACGGATAGGCGTTCATGTAGTCGCGCACGCCATCGAGACTGTCGGCGAGCCGCGCCTGCAGCTTCACGCCGACGCCACCGCGCCCCGGCAAGGCATCGGCCGGCTGCGCCACCGGCAGGGCCAGCGGCGCAGTCAACTGCGTCAGCGTGGCCTGGAAAGTGCGGACGGGAAGCGCCGGGATCACGCGCTGGCCGACTTCGAGGGTGTCCGTCGTGGCGTCCCCGGTGCCGACGAGCGTCGTCGCCGCGATCGTCCAGTGCAGGCGACTGCCGTCGGCGGGCGCCTCGACCTCCCACGCAAGTTCGCGCGCGGCGCCGGCCTCGAGCGAGACTTCCTGCGCGGCGAGCGCCGGCAGCGGCGTGGCGTCGTCCACGCGCACTTGCGGCGTGACGCGCGCGTTCAGCGCGCGCTCGCCCGCGTTGCGCACCGTGAACATCGCGCGATAGCGATCGCCGGCGCGCACGATCGGTGGCAGCCCCGAGAACAGCATCAGGTCCTGCGTCGTGCGGATGCTCGCGCTGCCGGTGCCGAAATGGCCGGCACCGGCAGTCGCGACCGCGGCGATGCGGAAGCTCGTCAGCGAATCGTTGAGCGGTACCACGACGCGCGCGTGGCCGCGGGCGTCGAGTTTCACGCGCGGCTGCCAGTGGAGCAGCGTGTCGAACAGTGAGCGGTTCGCGCCGCCGGCGCCGCCGCCACCACCGGGCGCCACCGCCTTGCGGCCGTAGTGCCGGCGACCGACCACCTGCATCTGCGCGGTCGAAGTCTGCACCTCGATGCCGCGCTGGCCCATCATCGTCTCGAGCAGCGCCCAGCTGTCGTTCGGCCGCAGTTCGAGCAGCCCTTCATCGACGGCCGCCAGCGCGAGCTCGGCGTCGGCGCCGAGCGGCTTGCCATCGGCGCGCGTGACGTCGAGATCGATCACCGCCTTGTCGCGCACGCGATACGCCGACTGTGCCGGCTGCACCCGGACGTTCAGTTCGTGCGTGCGCCAGCCGACGCGCAGTGTCGTCATGCCGAGCTTGTAGGCGGGACGCCCGAGGTCGACGAGCGCGGTCGGCTGCACCTCGCTGTCGCGCCCGCGCACGGCCAGCACGGAAACGAACATGTTCGGCGCGTGATGCCCGCGGATCGGCAGTTCGATCACCGGCGCGCGTCCTTCGAGCGTGGTGACGAAGGATTCGATGACGCCCTCGCGTTCGACCGTCACCAGCGCGCGCGCCGAGCGGAAGGGCATCCGCACCTGCAGGCGCGCAGTCTCGCCGGGCTCGTAGCGTTTGCGCTCCGGGATCAGATCCATGCGGTCGTGATCGGCGATCGCGTACCACCAGTCGTCGTCGCCGGCGACCCAGACATCACGGTGGACGACGCTCGGATGCCCGTCGGCGTCGCGTGTTGTGGCTTTCAGGATCAGATTCCCCGACACCGGCGAACTGGACGTACAGTTCAGCAGGCCCTGCGCATCGGTGCGGCCGCTGCACGCGGCGCCGATCTTCTTCACTTCGGTCTTGTGCTCGTACGCGTAGAAGCCGCCAATGAGGCGCTTGCGGTGCGAATACGTGTTGCGCTGGAGCAGGTCGACGCTGATCTCGACGTCCTTCAGCGGGGCGCCGTCCAGATCGAGCGCGACGACCTGGAAGCGGAAGTCCTTGCGGCTCAGCGCCCAGCCGTCGGGCTTCAGGCCGAGCACGACGGCAGCGGGCCACACCGCGACGGAGGTCGCGGCGGTCAGGGTTTCGCCGTTCGGATCGGCATACTCGAGATCGGCCACCAGGGTCGCCGGCTGTCCGTCGAGTGTCAGATCGGCGGGCAACGCCAGCGCGAGGCGCGCGCCACCCTGCGCGTCGAGCGTCGCCGCCTGCGTGCCGAGCGTCCGGCTGCCGGCGTCTTCGTCGTTGGTGGCGCTCCACGCGCGTTCGGCCTGTTCGGTCAGGCCCTCCTGCACATCGCCGTTCATGAACACGAAATCGGGGTAGTCGGCGAAACTGACGCTGCGCGGCTGCAACACGCCGCGCAGGTTCACCGGCAGGTCGCCGGCCGGCCCGCCGGCGAGATAGTTCAGTTGCACGTCGAGCGCGAGCGAGGTCGGCCGGATCAGCGGCACGCCGCGCGGCTGCAGGTCGGCGCGTAACAGCGGCACGCGAAACGCCTCGACGCGAAAGCTGCCAGCGGCCAGCCACGCTTCGCCGTCGCGCAGTTCGACCTGATAGGTGCCGAGGCGCGCGTTGGCGGGAATTTCCCACGTCGACGTGCCGCTGCCGGTGGCGGCGTCCAGTTCGGCGTCGAACGCGAACTCGTCGCCACTGCCTTCGTGACGGATGCGCATCGACAGCGTCTGCGGTGTCCAGTGCGCGAAGCCCTGGCCATTGTGCTGGCGCATCACGTGTTTCATGTGCACCGTTTCGCCGGTCCGCAACAGCGTGCGATCGAAGATCGTCGTGGTCAGCCGCGGCACGGGGTTCGTCGGCGACGGCAGGCCGAACTGCCAGGTCGCGATGCCATCGTTCCAGTTCGATGCGACGAATCCGGTGTCCTCGCCGAGGCTGGCGACGGCGACGAGCCCGCGCGAATTCCAGTCGCAGGCGGGCCGGTCCTCGGATCGCGGCAACGCGGCGTCGATGGTCGCGATGCCGCTCGCATCGGTGTGGCCGGTCCAGTGGACATTGCCCGCACAGTCGCGAATCGAAACCGCGGCGCGCGCGACGGGCTTGCCGCTGTCGAGCGCGGTGACCCACACCAACGAAGATTCGCGGCCGAGTTTCAGGTGCACGCCGAGGTTCGTCACCAGCGCGAGCGACTGCACGTAGTAGGTGCCTGCCTTGCCGAACAGCGTCGCGCCGAGCCGCGGACTCGCGAGTTCGACGACATAGAAACCGGGCTCACGCAGCGGAATGCCGATCACTTCGAAAGCCTTGGCCGGCGCGCCGCGCGGCACTTCGAGCAGCGCCGCGTCGCGGGTCTTCTGCAGGACCTCGGTTTCGCCGGCGCGCTTCTTCAGCAGGTATTCGCCTTTTTCCTCGTCCCAGTCGTAGACGTCGCGCTGCGCTTCTTCGACCGTGTTGAACCACGGGCCGATCGCGGCGATGTCGTCGCCCGCGAGCTTCAGCACGCGGCCGCGTATCGAGGCAACGGCCAACGGCGCTTCGGGGGGCGGCTCGTCGGGAATGGCGCGCTCGGCGAGATCTCTGACGAAGCCGGCCAGCGACGGGGCCGGCGCCGCGGGTGGCGCGGGCTGACGCAGGATGTTCGGTTCGAGATTGCGCACGGTGACGGGCAGCGTCGGTTCGCCGACCAGTTCGACGATGCCGAAGGTCGCGGCGAATTTCGCGAGCGGTGGATCGTCGTCGGTCGCGACCGTCAGCGGAAAGCCCTGCTGGTTGTCGAGCAGGCGGCCGGCGTCATCGGTCAGCGACGGCGGCAGGCTCAGCGTGAAGGTGCTGCGCGCCGGCAGCGGACCACGGAAGCGCACGCCCTGCACGAACGCGTCATTGTCGTTGCCATCGAGGCGCGGCGCCACTTCGCTGCCATCCGCTGCCTGCAGACGGATCGCAGCGGCGAGTTCACGCGCTATCGGCGCGGAGAAGTTCACGCTCATGCCCAGCGCGGGAATGCATTTCGCGGCGCGGTTCACGCGTTCGCAATTGAAAGTCGCACGGAAGGCCGGGCGAACCTCGTAGGTGAACGACTGCGGGCTGTCGCTCGCCACGCCCTGCGGCGTGAGGATCCCCGGGCCCCAGTCGAGCGCGAACTTGACGCCACTCGGCAGGCGCTGGCGGCACCGCACGGCCACCAGTCCGCTGTCGGGCCCGTCGATCAACTGCTCGTAGCGCGCGCGCACGGCAGTTTCTTCCACGGGCCGCCGCGCGATCATCTCCGTGTAGTAGCGATCGTTGAGCCGGGCCGACGCGTAGCGGCGCACGAAATACGGGTTGGCATCGAGCGCGTCGCGTCGCGCCTTGCCCTCCAGCACCTCGACACCGATGGCCTCGACGATGCCTTCCGCGCGGCAGTGCGCATTGGCCTCGATGCTCGCGCGTGTGGCCGGCGCGTCGAGCCCGAGCAGGAAGATCTGCTCCTCGTCGATCTGTCCGCCTTCCCATGGTTCGGTCTGCAGCACGGCGGGTCCGCCGGTGCTGAACTCGAACTGGCGTGTCCCCGTGACCGCTGTGCCATCCGCTGCACGCGCGTCGGGCTGCAGGGTGAAGCGGCAACGCAGACCGCCCGGCAGATCCTGCGCGAAGTCGTACACCCAGTTGCGCGTATCGACCCAGCGCGACTCGCCGGCGGCGGCGCAGTCGACGGCGAACGGGGCGGCGACGCGGGGATCGCCGAAACTGACCATCGGTTCGCTGAAGCGCACCTGCACCTGGCGCACGCCCTTGACGGTGCCGGTGGGCGTGAAGACCTGGACCTCGGGGGCAGCGAGGGCGGCAGCGCTGACCAGCAGGCCGAGGGCACAGGCAAGGACGGACAGACGGCGCATGGCGGCACCCGATAATGAAGGGCGCCGGCATTCTAACAGGCTGCCCACGGCCGGCTGCGGCGGGGCAGGCAGCGGCGTTGGGTGACAGCGATTGGTCGGTGAATGAAAGCCTTGGGCAGTCGATGCTCAGGCCGCGGCAATCAACCGGCCGCCGGCGGTGCCCGTCTCACCCGTCGCCCCGGCCAATGTACCGAACCACGGAAAAGCTGACGCCGCCGCTGCCACTTCACCGACGACGATCAGCGCCGGCGCCTGCACGCGCTGGTCCATCACTGTGGCGCCAAGGCCGGACAGCGTGGTGCGCGTGATGCGCTGATCGGGCATCGTGCCGCGTTCGATGATCGCCACCGGCGTTGACGGATCGCGTCCGCCTGCCAGCAGCCGCGACTCGATCAGGCCCGCGTGACCGACGCCCATGTAGAACACCGTCGTGTGCTGTGCCTGTGCGAGCAGCGGCCAGTCGAGCCGGTCCATCGAGCGCGCGCAGTGCGCGGTGACCAGCGTGACCTGCTGTGCCACCGCGCGCTGCGTCAGCGGCACGCCGGCATAGGCGGCGCAGCCGAGCGCCGCGGTGATGCCGGGCACGATGTCGAACTCGATGCCGTGCTCGCGCAGTGCGGCGAGTTCCTCGGCGCCGCGGCCGAAGATGAACGGATCGCCGCCTTTCAGGCGCACCACGCGCAGCCCCTGGCCGGCGAGTTCGACGAGGCGTTGATTGATGGCCGCCTGCGCGGCGGCGTGATCGGCGCCGGTCAGTTTGCCGACGTCCTCGCGCGTCGCATCGCGGCGTGCGAGATCGAGGATCAGCGGGCTCACGAGGCGGTCGTGCAGCACGACGTCCGCGCCCTGCAGGGCACGCAGCGCGCGCAGGGTCAGCAGCGACGGATCGCCGGGCCCGGCGCCGACGAGCGACACGTGCCCGGCATCCGCGCCGTGCCCTGCCGCGTCGAGCGCGACGCCCATGGCCGTCTCGGCCGCGTCGGGCCGGCCGGCCTCGAGCGCGCGCAGCACCGCGGAGTCGTCGGCGAGCACGCGTTCCCACAGCCGCCGGCGCGCGCCGAAATTCGCGAGACTCGTCTGCACACGCTGACGCCAGCGCGCCGCGAGGGCGACCAGTTCGCCGAGCGAGTCCGACAGCAGGGTTTCGATGCGCGCGCGCACGAAGCGGGCGAGCACCGGCGCTGCGCCGCCGGTCGAAATCGCGACCGTCAGTTCGCCGCGACGGACGATCGACGGAAAAATCGCAGCGCTCAGCGCGGTGTCGTCGACGACGTTGGCCAGCCGGCCGGCCGCCCAGGCGGCTGCGGCGACGCGGCGGTTGGTCGCGTTGTCGTCGGTCGCGGACACGCATAGCAGCTGCCCATCGACATCCGCCTCGACGAACTGGCGCGCGTGGTGCACGACGCGCCCGTCGGCTGCGGCGGCGGTGAGCGCCGGGCACAGCCCGGGCGCGACCACGGTCACGCGCGCACCGACGGTCAGCAGGGCGTCAACCTTCCGCGCGGCGACGCTGCCGCCACCGACGACCAGGCAGGGCCGATCGCGCAGCTGCAGGAACAGCGGCAGATAGCTGGCGTCGTTCATGCGGCGGTCAGGCGGCCGACCTGCGCAGCGAATTCGCGGCCGGTGTCGACCGCCGGCACGATGGCGACACGTCGCGTGTAGGCACCGAAGGATTCGGCCGGTGTGCGCTCAGCCGCGTAGCGGGCGAACAGCACGTCGAGCACTTCAAGGATGTCGCTTTCGGTGATGTTGTCACGCAGCGGCACCGTCAGCCGGCTGCCGTCCGGCACGCCGCCGACATAGAGGTTGTAGCGCCCGGGTGCCTTGCCGACGAGCGCAATCTCGGCCAGGAAGGGCCGTGCGCAGCCGTTCGGACAGCCGGTGATGCGAATGCCGATCGGGGCGTCGCCGAGTCCGTGACGCGCGAGCAGCGTTTCGATGTGCGTCAGGAAGTCAGGGGCGTAGCGCTCGCTCTCGGCCATCGCCAGCGCGCAGGTCGGTAGCCCCACGCAGGCCAGCGCGCGCTGACGCACGGCCGAGACCGGCGCTGACAGCCCGTACTCCTCGAGCAGGGCGTGGACCTCGGCCCGCCGGTCCTGTGTGATGTCGCTCAGCATCAGGTTCTGGTTCGCCGTCAGCCGGAACTGCGCGAGCCCGCGCGCGGCAATCTCGCGCAGGCCGCTCAGCGCGCGCCAGCGGCCGTCATCCGTCACGCGCCCGCTCGGAATGTACAGGCCGACGTGATGGAAGCCGGCATCATCGGTGCGCCAGCCGAAGGGATCTGCGTTGTCGCGGAAGGACACCGCGCGCGGCGGTTCTAAGCGCAGGCCGGCACGCTGTTCGACTTCGGCGCGAAAGCGCTCGAGTCCGAGGTCCTCGATCGTGTACTTCAGGCGCGCATGCTTGCGGTTCGACCGATCGCCGTGGTCGCGCTGGGTGGTGACGACCGCTTCGGCGACGGCGAGCGCCGCGTCCGGCGTGCAGAAACCGAGGACGTCCGCGACGCGTGGATACGTGGCGAGATCGCCGTGCGTCGTGCCCATGCCGCCGCCGACGAGCACGTTGTAGCCCGTCACCGCGCCGTGCTCGACGATCGCGACGAAGCCGAGATCCTGCGAGTAGATGTCGACATCGTTGTCCGGCGGCACCGCGACGGCCACCTTGAACTTGCGCGGCAGATAGAGCCGGCCGTAGATCGGCTCGACCTCCTGCGCGGTGTCGACGACTTTTTCACCGTCGAGCCAGATCTCATGATACGCGCCGGTGTGCGGCAGCAGGTGCGTGCTGAGCGCCACCGCGAGCGCATTCGCGGTGACATAGGCCGCACGCTGCAGCGGCAGCACGCTGCACATGACGTTGCGATTGACGTCGCCGCAGGCGGCAAGGGTGTCGAGCAGCGAGCGGTTGATCGCCGCGATCGCGGGTTTCAGATTGCGCTTCAGCACGCCGTGCAGCTGGAAGGCCTGGCGCGTCGTGAGCCGCAGCGTGCCGTTCGCATGCACGCGCGCGATGTCGTCGAAGGCGAGCCACTGCGCCGGCGTGCACAGGCCGCCCGGCACCCGGGCGCGCACCATGAACTGGAAGGCCGGTTCGAGCTTCTGTTCCCGGCGCTCCTGGCGGAGATCGCGATCGTCCTGCTGGTAGATGCCGTGAAACTTGATCAGCTGCGTGTCGTCGTCGCGCACCGCGCCAGTCAGCGGGTCGGCGAGACTCTCGACGATCGTGCCGCGCAGCAGGCGGCTCTGATCCTTGATGCGCTCGACGGCGGAGGGTTCGGGCTTGCTCATCGTTTCAATAGACATCCCGCTGATAGCGGCCGGCCCGCTTCAGCTCGAACAGGTATTCCTCGGCGCCGTCCGCGTCCAGGCCGCCGGCGCCGGTGAGGACGTCGAGCAGCGCCTGGTGCACATCTTTCGCCATGCGCTGGGCGTCGCCGCAGACGTAGAAGTAGGCGCCGTCCTGTAACCATGCATGGACCTCGCCGGCGCAGGCGCGCAGACGGTCCTGCACATAGTACTTGCTCGCCGTGTCACGCGAGAACGCGACGTCGAGCCGGCTCAGGCTGCCCTCGCGCAGGTGTCGCTGCCACTCGGTCTGGTACAGGAAGTCCTCGCGCTGCGTGCGTTCGCCGAAGAACAGCCAGCTGCGGCCCGGTGCGCCGCGCGCCGCGCGCTCCTCGACGAAGCCCCGGAACGGGGCAATGCCGGTGCCCGGCCCGACCATGATGATCGGCGCATCGTCCGCGCGCGGCAGACGGAACGCGGCGTTGGTCTCGAGCTTCAACTGGACTTCGTCGCCGACCGCACGCGCGGCGAGGAAGCCTGACGCGCAGCCGGGCCGCGGGCGGCCGTCGCGCGCGCCGTCGACGACGGCCACCGTGAGGTGCAGCTCGTCGGGGCTCGCGCTGCGGCTCGAGGCGATCGAGTAGGCGCGGGTCGCGAGCGGTCGCGCGAGGTCGATGAACGCCTGGGGCGACAGCCGCGCACCGGCTTCGCGCAGCACGTCGGCGAGTTGGCGTTCGCGCATGTAGGCGGCGAGGGCATGGGCGTCGCCGGCGAGCGCATCGTGCAGCGCACCGTGGTCGGTGCGCGCCGCGATCGCGGCCAGCACGGGGCGTGAGAGGAGGGTCAGTTCGATGCGCGTGCGCAGGGCGTCGCCGAGGCTCAGCACCGAGTCGCCAACGCGGACTTCGGCCGCTTCCGTCCACGCGTTCGCATCGATCAGTTCCCTGACGATCGACGCCGGATTGGTCGCGGTCACGGCCACGCTGTCGCCCGGTTCGTAGGCGAACGCGGTGGTGTCGAGGGCGAATTCGAGGTGGCGGACGTCCTTGCCCGAATGCCGGCCGGTGAGCCGCTGATTGGCGAGCACGGTGGCAGTCGCCACTGTGGTGGCCGGGGCGACGTCCGGCCATTCGCGCGCGGCGGTGTCGACGAGCGCGATGCGGGCCGGGGCCGCCGCCTCGGACTGGGCCAGGGCGTCGAGTGAGCGGCCGATGCCGGCTTCCGCCGTGGCCCGGTAGTCGACGTCGCAGTCGACGCGGTCGACGAGGCGTCTCGCGCCGAGCGCCTCGAAGCGGTCGTCGAAATCGCGGCCGGTCTTGCAGAAGTGCGGGTAGCTCGAGTCGCCGAGTGCGATGACCGCGAAAGCCAGCTTGTCGAGGCGCGGCGCCTGGGCGCTGAACAGGTGTCGATGCAGGGCCAGCGCATCGTCCGGCGGGTCGCCGTCGCCGTGGGTGCTGACGATCAGCAGCAGCGCGCGCTCCTGCTTCAACTGGCGCGGATTGAAATCGGCGAGGCTCACGAGGCGGGCGGTCACGCCCTGCGCCTTGCTGAGGTCCAGGGCGCGTTGCGCGAGCGCCTTGCCGTTGCCGGTCTGGGAGCCGTAGAGAATCGTCAGGGTGGTCGCGGCGCGCGGCGCGTCGGCCGCGGCGCGGGCGACGACGGCCTCGGCGGCCCGACGTGGCTGCCGGGCCGACAGGCCGGCGAGAAACCCGCTGGCCCACAGCAGTTCGTCATCGGTGCAGCCGGCCACCGCCTGTTCGAGGCGTGTGCGAAGGTCGCCGCGCAGGCCGGGCAGGGGAGAAGTATCGAGCAGGACTGCGGTGGACACGGTGACGCTCCGGGAGGGCTGACGGAGCGCGCAGTCTAGGCAAGCGGGTCAGACCGGGGAATGAACATCTCGGCATATCCATCTGCGAATGCGTTCTATCGCGCCGGACGCATGCGCATGGCGTGTTCAGTTCAACAGGTAGATCAGGACCAGCAGGCCGAAGCCGATGCGGTAGTACGCGAACGAGCGGAAATCGTGCGTGGAGACGAAACGCAGGAGGAAGCGGATCGCTGCCAGCGCGCTGAGGAAGGCGGCCACGAAACCGACGGCGAAGATCCCGACGGAATCGGCCGACAGATGGTCCCAGCTTTTCAGCAGATCGTAGGCCGTGGCGGCGAACATCACCGGAATGGCGAGGAAGAACGAGAATTCAGTGGCGGCCTGCCGCGACAGGCCGAAGGCCATGCCGCCCATGATGGTCGCGCCCGAGCGCGACACGCCGGGGATCAGCGCGAGCGTCTGCGCGAGCCCGATCCTGAGCGCGAGGCCGGGGGTGATCGTGTCCACCGAGTGCACGCGGGGCTGGGGGGCGAGGCGCTCGATCAGCAGGATGACGAAGCCGCCGACGATCAGGGCCCAGGCGACGACCAGCGGCGAGAACAGGACCTGCTTGATGAACCCGTGCAGCAGGCCACCCAGCACCGCAGCGGGCAGGAAGGCGACGATCAGGTTCTGGGCGAAGCGGCGTGACTCGTCGCTGCGACCGAGCCCCTGCACGACGGTCGTCAGGCGCTGCCGAAAGTGCCAGCAGACCGACAGAATGGCGCCGAGCTGGATCACGACCTCGAACGTTTTGGCATCCGCTCTGTTAAAATCCAGCCAGTCGCTGGCGAGTATCAGGTGCCCGGTACTCGAGATCGGCAGGAATTCCGTGAGCCCCTCGATGATGCCGAGCAGCACGGCCTTCAATAAATCAGAAAACTCCACGGTCGCCCTTCATCATCAATGGGTGAGTCCGGCCGTGGGCGTAGCGTGTCCGCCCGCAGCGCGGCGCCGAGGTTAGCATGGTCCTGGGTTTCGAACTGTTAATTGCGCTGCTGGTCATCCTGGTCGCGGCGGAAATCTTCACCAACGCGCTCGAACATCTGGGTGAGCGGATCGGCATCTCCGAGGGGGTGACCGGCTCGCTGTTCGCAGCGGTCGGCACGGCCCTGCCCGAGAGTACGGTGCCGGTCGTGGCCGTGCTCGCCGGCGGCGCGAACGCCGAACTGAACGCCGACATCGGCGTCGGTGCCATCCTCGGGGCGCCCCTGATGCTGTCGACGCTCAGTCTCTGTGTCATGGCGCTGTCGGTGCTCCGGCGCCGCGGCCTGCAGGGGCATCTGCGGCCGGAACGCTCGGGCCTGCAGCGCGACCTGACCTTCTTCCTGACCGCCTTCGCGATGGCGTTCATCGCGCTGTTCGTGCCGCCGTCACTCGCGGCGGTACGGGCCGGCATCGCGATCGCGCTGGTCCTGAACTATTTCATTTACGTGATGCTGACGCTCCGGGTGTCGGCCCAGCTCGTCGAGGACGGCCACGGCACCGAGGCGCACGGCGACCTGTTCCTGTCGAAGGTGGGACTGCCGGAGAACATGGGGAGCATCGTCGGCCAGATGCTGCTCGGGCTCGCGCTGCTGGTCGCGGGGGCCAAGGGCTTCGTCTACTGCGTCGAGCACCTGTCGGACGTGATCGGCATCTCGCCGCTGCTGCTGGCGCTGCTGATCGTGCCAATCGCGACCGAGTTGCCGGAGAAAGTGAACAGCGTCATCTGGATACGGCGCGGCAAGGACACCCTGGCCTTCGGCAATATCACGGGCGCGATGGTGTTCCAGGGCAGCCTGCTGCCGGCGCTCGGGCTCGCGATCACGCCGTGGCAGCCGACGCGTGAAGTCATCGTCGGCGTCATCATCACCTACGTCGCGGCGCTATGGATGTACTGGATGTCCCGCTCGGGCGGGCTCAAGATCTGGCATCTGCTCGTCAACGGCGGCATTTATGCCGCCTACGTCACCGGGATGCTCGTCTTTTGAAGTCCGGGAGGACTAAAGTGTCGGACCGGGTTGGAAGCGGTCGTTGCTAACGACCCACCGGTCCACTTGATGCTTTTTTGGTGCCGAGGAGAGGACTCGAACCTCCACGGATCTCTCCACTGATACCTGAAACCAGCGCGTCTACCAATTCCGCCACCTCGGCAAAGCGAGGCGCAATCTACAGAAGGGACCCTACTGAGTCAATGAGCCGCCGCCGAGATATTCGAACCACCCAGGGCCCGCAGTACGCGACGCCAATCCCCACGCGCGAAGAGATCCTCCGCGCCCTTGAGAAGGCCGATGCGCCGCTGCCGTGCGAAGAGGTCGCGCACGCCCTGCGGGTCGAGGGCGAGGCTGCGCTCGACGGCCTGTCGCGGCGGCTCAACGCGATGGTGCGCGATGGCCAGCTGGTCGAGACCCGGGCGCATCGCTACGGGCTCGCCAAGCGCATGGATTTCATCGCCGGGCGCGTCATCGGCCACCCCGACGGCTTCGCGTTCGTGCGGCCGGATACCGGCGACAAGGACATCTATATCGCCCCACGCGACGCCCGGCGGGTGCTGCACGGCGATCGCGTGTATGTGCGGATTGGCGGCGTCGACCATCGTGATCGGCCATTCGGCACGATCGTCGAGGTCCTGTCGCGCGCGAACAGCGAAGTGGTCGGCCGCTATTTCCAGGATGGCGGTGTCGGCTTCGTCATTCCCGACAATCGCTGCATCAACCAGGATCTGCTGATTCCGACGGGCGACGAAGGCGGTGCGGTGCACGGCCAGATCGTGGTGGCGTCGATCGTGCAGCAGCCCGATGCCCGCTATCAGCCGCTGGCGCGGGTCGTCGAAGTGCTGGGCGATCACATGGGGCCGGGCATGGAAGTCGATGTCGCGATCCGCGCACACGGCCTGCCGACGATGTGGCCGCCCGGCCTCGATGACGAAGTCGTGCGCGTGCCGCGCGAAGTCGGGGCCGCCGAGCGCGATGGCCGCGTCGATCTGCGCGATCTGCCGTTCGTGACCATCGACGGCATCGACGCCCGCGATTTCGACGACGCGGTGTTCTGCCGCCGCAACCGCGACGGATTCCAGCTCTACGTCGCCATTGCCGACGTCTCGCATTACGTGCAGGAAGGAACGCTGCTCGACGCCGCGGCGCGCGAGCGCGGCACGTCGGTCTATTTTCCGGATCGCGTGATCCCGATGCTCCCCGAGGCACTGTCGAACGGGATCTGCTCGCTGATGCCCGAAGTCGAGCGTCTTGCGCTGGTGTGCGAGCTGAAATTCTCGCCAGAGGGCGTGGCCCTGAAGTCGCGTTTCTTCAACGCGGTGATTCGCTCGCACGCGCGCCTGATCTACGAGGATGTCGCGAAGTGGCTCGCCGCGCCGCGCGCAGGGCAGCCGCCGTTGCAGCAGCATGTGCTGGACGTCTACGACCTGTACCTCGAGCTGCGCAAGCAGCGCGAGCTGCGCGGTGCGCTCGATATCGACACGCTCGAACCGAAGTTCATCTTCAACAGCGCGCGCAAGATCGAACGTATCGAAACGCGCGAGCGCAACGACGCGCACAAGCTGATCGAGGAGTGCATGATCGCCGCGAACGTCGCGGCCGCCGAGTATCTCGAGCGGCACGGCCTGCCCGCGCTCTATCGCGTACACGACAAGCCGGACCCGGAGAAGCTGATCGCGCTGCGCCAGTTCCTCAGCGAGATGGGCATCAGCCTGCCGGGTGGTGAAACCCCGGACGCGCGCCATTTCGCGCACGTGCTGACGCTCGCGCGGGGGCGTCCGGATCGCCAGTTGATCGAAACCGTGCTGTTGCGCAGCCTGAAGCTCGCGAGCTACCGCGGCGAGAACGCGGGGCACTTCGGTCTCGGGCTCGAAGCCTACGTGCATTTCACTTCGCCGATTCGCCGTTACCCCGATCTCTTCGTGCATCGAGCCATCAAGCGCCGGCTGGCGCGCATGAAGCGCGAGGCCGTCGACGGCGATGCCCTGACGACACTTGCCGAGCACGCGTCGATGACCGAACGCCGGGCCGACGAAGCCACGCGCGAAGCGGTGGCCTGGCTGAAATGCGAATACATGCTCGACAAGGTCGGTGAGCGCTTCGAGGGCATCGTCAGTTCGGTGACCTCCTTCGGGCTGTTCGTCCAGCTCGACGAGAGCTTCGTCGAGGGCCTCGTGCACGTGACGGCGCTGCCGGACGACTACTACCAGTTCGATGCGGTCGGCCATCGCCTGTTCGGCAAGCGCTCCAAGCGTGAGTTCAGGGTTGGCCAGCGGGTGTCGGTGACGGTGATGCGGGTGAGCCTCGACGATCGCCAGATCGACTTCGCGATGAACGACGAGGGCCCGCAGCGCGGGAAGCGCAAGCGATGAGCAGCGCGCGTGGCGATCGCACGCTGCTGGTGTGGGGGCTGCACGCCAGCGCCGCGGTGTTCGCGCGTGCCGCCCAGGACGTGCTGGATGTGTGGGTGCGGGACGATGCGCTGAATCCGGATCTGGCCGCGCTCGTCAGCGAGGCCGGGCAGCGCGGGGTGCGGGCGCAGCGCGTGCCGGTGGCAACGCTGGACCGCATGAGCGAGGGGGCCGTCCACCAGGGAATCGTGCTGCGGCGCCGGGCGCCGGCGGCGCTCGATCTCGCGGGTCTGCGCGCACTCCTCGCCGCCACGGGCCGGCCGCCGCTGGTGCTGGCGCTCGATCATCCGCAGGACCCGCACAACCTCGGGGCCTGCCTGCGCGTCGCCGACGGGGCCGGCGCGGATGCGGTGCTGCTGCCGCGCGACCGCAGCGTCGGGCTGACCGCAGTGGTCGCGAAGGTCGCGAGCGGTGCCGCCGATTCGATGCCGATCGCGCTCGTGCCGAACCTGGTGCAGGCGCTGGAAAGCCTCAAGCAGGACGGGCTGTGGGTCATCGGGGCCACCGACGACGCGCCCGGCACGCTGTACCAGGCCGACTTCAAAGTGCCGCTGGTGCTGGTGCTCGGCGCCGAATCGGAGGGCTTGCGCCGGCTGACCCGCGCGACCTGCGATGCGCTGGTGGCGATTCCGATGGCCGGCAGCGTGTCGAGCCTGAACCTGTCGACGGCCGCCGCCGTGTGCCTGTACGAGGCGCGCCGGCAGCGCCTATCTGCCTGAGTCAAAAGCCTTTACAGGACGGTCGCGTGGCGACTAAGATCGCCGGCTCCCCATTTCATCCACATCTCCTTGCTTCACCGCCATGTTCGGGAAGCTATAAGCCGAGAGGAGACCTCGTTGCGACATTATGAAGTCGTGTTTCTGGTCCACCCTGACCAGAGTGAGCAGGTCAATGCCATGATTGACCGCTACCGGACGATGCTCGAAGCCAATGGCGGCATCATCCACCGTCTCGAAGATTGGGGCCGCCGCCAGCTGGCCTACCCGATCACGAAGATCCACAAAGCCCACTACGTGATGATGAACATCGAGGTCAACAGCCCGACCTTGAATGAACTCGTCAGTGCCTTCCGCTTCAATGACGCGGTGCTGCGTCATCTCGTGATCGCGCGCGACAAGGCGCTGACCGAGCCCTCGCTGATGGCGAAGGCGAAGGAAGATCAGGAAGAGCGCGATGGCGAGCGCCGCGCGCGCCAGGCCCAGCAGACCGCGGAACGCGAAACCCGTCCCGAGACGGGCGCCGAGCCTGCTGCCGACGCTGAACCAGAAGCCGCTGCCGCGGCTGCCGGACAGGAGTAACACATCATGATGAAATCCAAACCGCGTGGTGGTGGTGGCTCGCGTCACTTTCGCCGTCGTCGCTACTGCAAGTTCACGGCCGAAAAAGTCGAAGAGATCGATTACAAGGATCTCAACACCCTGAAGGCCAACGTCGCAGAGAACGGCAAGATCGTGCCGAGCCGGATCTCCGGCACCAAGGCACGCTACCAGCGTCAGCTGTCGATCGCGATCAAGCGGGCGCGTTTCCTCGCGCTGCTGCCTTACAGCGACTCGCACTGAAGCGCCCGTAGCGGCGCGCGCGATCTGACGCCATGCGGGGGATCGCGCGCATCGCGATGACGGGGCCGGTGGCGGCCGCCGTCGTCGCTGCCTCGTTTTCGTTGCTGGCGTTGTTCTTTGCGCCGGCGCTGGTGCTGGGCGGCGCCACCATCGGCCTGGTGACCTTGCGTCACGGGCCGCTGGAAGGTCTGAAGATTGGCGGGCTCGCGCTCGCGGTCTGCGTGATCGTGCTGCTGCTGACCACCGGTGGCGTTGGCCGGGCCGGGATCGTGGTGCTGCTGCCGTGGATACCGGTGTGGTGTGCCGCCGTCGTGCTGCGCGGCTCCGGCAGCCAGGGCAATGCGCTCGCCATGCTCGGCGCCTTTGTCGCCGGCTTCGCGCTGATGCTGCGCCAGGCGCTCGGCGACGTCGACCGGTTCTGGGCCGAGCGGCTCGGCCAGCTCGGCGATGCGGTGCGCGAGCAGGGTGGCCAGTTTCTGACACCCGAGGAAGTCACCGCGGTGTCCGGCATGATGCATGAGGCGTCGGTCGCCGTGATGTGCCTGGGGCTGGCGGCCATGCTGCTGCTGGCGCGGGCCTGGCAGGCCGGCCTGTACCGGCCCGGGGCGTTCGGCGAGGAGTTCCGCGTGCTCCTGCTGCCGCGCTGGGTCACGGTCGCCTCCGGCGTGCTGGCGGCGGTGGCGCTGCTGAGCGCGCAGGGCGACGGGGTGCCCGGCCTGGTCGGTGACTTGCTCGTCGTGCTGGTGCTATTGTTCGCCGCCCAGGGCCTGGCCGTCGTGCATGAGCGCACGGGCCGCGCGGCGACGCGGCGGCCGTGGCTGATTGGCCTGTATGTTTTCGCGTTCCTGATGCCGCACGTCGTGGCGACGGTGCTGGCGGTCACGGGCATCGCTGACCAGGTAGCGGATTTTCGAACACTGCGGCGACCGGACGCGTGAACGCGTCGCGGCGCGAATCAATCAATATTGTGACTGGCGAATCAAGGTTGGGACGATGGAAGTAATACTGCTCGAAAAGATTCAGAACCTCGGCAAGCTCGGCGACAAAGTGCGCGTGAAGCCGGGATACGGCCGGAACTACCTGATTCCGCGCAAGAAGGCCGTGCCGGCGACGGCGGACAACGTGGCGAAGTTCGAAACCCAGCGGGCCGAACTCGAACGCGTGCAGCAGGCTGCGCTCGGCGAAGCCGAAGCGCGCGCCGCGGCGCTCGCCGGGGTCGAGATCCTGATCGTCGCCAAGGCCGGCAGCGAAGGCCGCCTCTACGGTTCGGTCGGCACGAATGAAATCGCCGAAGCACTTGCCGGTCTCGGCCACTCGATCGAGAAGCGCGAGATCCGTCTGCCGACGGGCCCGCTGCGCACGACTGGCCGGCACACCGTCGAACTGCAGTTGCACGCCGATGTCGACGCGAGCGTCGTCATTGTCGTCGCCGCTGACAGCGATCGGGAAAATTCCGAGCAGGCCTGAGTTCCCGCACGCAGAGTGCCGGCAGGACACCCGGGTGACACGCGCACTGCCCCGGTCCGGCCGGCCTTCCCGATGACAGCGCGGAGCGAGCACGATGTCCGGCGATAGGCTGCCGAGCCGCATGCCGCCTGCCGACCGCAGCGCCGAGTCGCTGCGCCTGCCGCCGCACTCCCTCGAAGCCGAGCAATCCGTGCTCGGCGGCCTGATGCTCGACAACGACGCGTGGCTGCACGTGTCGGAGCGCCTGACCTTCCAGGATTTCTATCGCCGCGATCACGGCTCGATCTTCCGCGCCGTCGAGTCCCTGGCGAATGAAGGCAAACCCTACGATATCGTCACGTTGGCAGAATGGCTGTCGACGCAGGGTCTGCTGGAGTCGGTCGGCGGCATCCAGTATCTCGCACAGCTCGCGGACAACACGCCGACCGCCGCCAACATCGCCGCCTATGCCGACATCGTCCGCGACCGCTCGGTGCTGCGTGAGCTGATCCGCGCCGGCACCGAAATCGCCGAGGCCGGCTATCGCCCGGAAGGGCGGCCCACCGCCGAACTGATCGACTTCGCCGAACGCACGGTGTTCGAGATCGCCGAGCGCGTGTCGCGCGGCAAGCGTGGCTTCCGGCGCATCAAGGACCTGCTCGTCGGCGCCCTCGATCGCATCGACCTGCTGTTCCAGCGCGACAATCCGATCACCGGCGTCCCGACCGGTTACTACGAACTCGACAGCATGACCTCCGGCATGCAGCCGGCGGATTTGGTGATCATCGCCGGCCGCCCGTCGATGGGTAAAACCGCGTTCGCACTGAACATCGCGCAGAACGCGGCGATCAAGGGCGACACGGCGGTCGCGGTGTTCAGCATGGAAATGCCGAGCGAACAGCTCGCGATGCGTATGCTGTCGTCGATCGGCCGCATTGATCAGCACAAGGTCAGAACCGGCAAGCTCGGCGACGACGACTGGCCGCGGCTCACGCATGCCGTCGGCATCCTGTCCGAAGCGAATCTCTACATCGATGACACGCCGGCGCTGTCACCTGGCGACCTGCGTTCGCGCTGCCGGCGTCTCGCGCGCGAACAGGGGCTGGGCATGATCGTCATCGACTACCTGCAGCTGATGCAGGTGCCGGGCAACGCAGAGAATCGCGCGACGGAAATTTCCGAGATCTCGCGCTCGCTGAAGGCACTGGCCAAGGAGCTCAACGTGCCGGTGATCGCGCTGTCGCAGTTGAACCGCAGCCTCGAACAGCGCGGCGACAAGCGGCCGGTGATGTCCGATCTACGTGAATCGGGCGCCATCGAGCAGGATGCGGACGTCATCATGTTCATCTACCGCGATGAGGTCTACAACGAAGACAGTCCCGACAAGGGCATTGCCGAAATCATCATCGGCAAGCAGCGCAACGGCCCGATCGGCATGCGCAAGCTGCGTTTCTTCGGCGAATACACCGCGTTCGAGAATCTCGCCTTCGAGCAGTACGGCGGAGATCGCCAGTGACGCGACCCGCGCGGGTCATCTTCAATCCGGCCGCGGTCCGCGGCAATCTCGAAGTGGTGAAGGCCCGCGCACCGGGACGTCGCGTGCTCGCCATCATCAAGGCCGACGGCTACGGCCACGGCCTCATCCGCGTCGCCCGCGCGCTGACCGACGCGGATGCGTTCGGTGTCGCGTCGACCGAAGAAGCCGTGCGGCTGCGCGAGGCCGGCATTGCGCAGTCGATCGTGCTGCTCGAAGGTCCGTTCGAAGCGAGCGAGCTGGCGGAGATTGGCGTGCACAGGCTCGAGTCGATCGTGCACAACGCCGAGCAGGTCGAATGGTTCGCGCGTCAGGACCGGGCCACGCCGCTGTGGATCAAGATCGACACCGGCATGCACCGCCTGGGCTTCGCGCCGGCTGACGTGCCGGCAGTCATCGAGCGCCTCGGCAGCCGGGGCCGTCTGCTCCGCCTGATGACGCACTTCGCGAGCGCCCATCTGCGCGGCGATGCGAGCATCGCGGCCCAGCTCGACGCCTTCGAGCGCCTGAGCGCAGCCCGCGATCATGAAACCTGCCTCGCCAATTCGAGCGCCATCATGGCGTGGCCGTCGACGCACGGCGACTGGGTAAGGCCCGGGCTGCTGCTGTACGGCGTCTCGCCGTTCGCAGAATCGGTCGGTGCCGAACTCGCATTGCAGCCGGCGATGACCGTGACTTCGGCGCTGATCGCGGTCAAGCAGGTGCGCGCGGGCGGCGGTGTCGGTTATGGCAAGGCATATGCGTGCAGTCGGGACACGCCCATCGGTGTCGTGGCGTTCGGCTATGCCGATGGCTATCCGCGTCATGCCGCCACCGGCACGCCCGTGCTCGTCAACGGCGTGCGCACGCAGGTGCTCGGCGACGTGTCGATGGACATGATGATGGTCGATCTCACGCCGGTGCCCGACGCGCGCGTCGGTGATCCCGTCGTGCTGTGGGGCGAGGGACTGCCGGTCGAGGAGGTAGCGCACTGTGCCGGCACGATTCCGTATGAACTCCTGTGCCGCATGCGCATGCGCGCGCATTTCGTCGAGCTGCAAGCATGAAGGCACCGAAGCGCATCTATCAGTGCGAGCAGTGCGGCGGGACGTCGACGAAATGGGCGGGCCAGTGCGGTGACTGCGGCCAGTGGAACACGCTGGTCGAAACCGTGGCGGCCGCGGCACCGGCCGCGCAACCGCGTTACACGTCCTACAGCGGCGAGGCGCCGCGCATCATCAGCCTGACCGATGTCGCCGCGGCGGAAGAACCGCGTCTGCCGACGGGCCTGTCAGAGCTCGATCGCGTGCTCGGCGGCGGGCTCGTGCAGGGCTCGGTGGTGTTGATCGGCGGTGATCCCGGGATCGGCAAATCGACGCTGCTGCTGCAGAGCCTCGCCCACTACGGCACGATCGGCGTGTCGACGCTGTATGTCAGCGGCGAGGAATCCGCGGCGCAGATCGCCCTGCGCGCCGATCGCCTGAAGCTGCCGCGGGATCACCTGCGGCTGCTGACGGAAACCGAGATCGAGCGCGTGCTCGCCATCGCCCAGCAGGAGCGCCCGGCGGTGCTGGTGATCGATTCGATCCAGACCGTCTACACCAGCGCGCTGACCTCGGCGCCGGGCAGCGTGGCGCAGGTGCGTGAGTGCGCCGCGCAGCTCGTGCGCTTCGCGAAGGCGACACACACGGCGGTCTACCTGGTCGGTCACGTCACGAAGGAGGGCGCGCTCGCCGGGCCGCGCGTGCTCGAACACATGGTCGACGCGGTGTTGTACTTCGAAGGTGAACTCGGTGGCCGCTACCGGCTGGTGCGCGCGTTCAAGAACCGCTTCGGCGCCGTCAACGAACTGGGCGTGTTCGGCATGACGGATCGGGGTTTGCGCGAAATCACCAATCCATCGGCCATCCTGTTGTCGCGTCACGAGCAGCCGGTAGCCGGCAGCGTCGTCATGGTCACGCGTGAAGGCACGCGCCCGATGCTGGTCGAAGTGCAGGCACTCGTCGATGGCAGCGCGCTCGGCAATCCGCGGCGCGTGACAGTGGGGCTCGAACACAATCGCCTGGCGATGCTGCTCGCGGTGTTGCATCGTCACGGCGGCGTATCGACGGCGGGTTGCGACGTGTTCGCGAACATCGTCGGCGGCGTGCGCGTCACCGAGACGGGGGGCGATCTCGCGTTGATTCTCGCCGTATTGTCGAGCCTGCGCGACCGGCCGGTGCCGGGCGACCTCGTGGTGTTCGGCGAAATCGGCCTCGCCGGCGAAATCCGCCCCGTGCAGAACGGCCCCGAGCGGCTGCGCGAAGCCGCGAAGCACGGCTTCAAACGCGCGATCGTGCCGAAAGCCAACGCGCCGAAGCAGTCGGCCGACATCGAACTGATCCCGGTCGCGCGCCTGGCGGATGCGTTGGGCGATCTTTGACGACGGACTTTTTGCCACCGAGAACACAGAGAACACCGAGATCGCAAAGAGGGAGGACTACGAGAGGGTCGGCACCTCGAATGCGATCTCTTGCATTGAGATCAGCATTCCCTGCTTCTCTCCCCTCGGTGTTCTCTGTGTTCTCGGTGGCTGATGCAGCCCTTCAATCCCCCACCCGCCCGTCGCCAGCCGCGTCTGGCACCGGCGCCAGGTGGGCCGGGGGGAACACGCGTGCGCTGCGCACCGCGTGTTCGTTGCTGTGGACGACTTCGATCGTGTAGTCCGCGATGCGCAGGCTGGTGCCGGCGTCGGGGATGTCTTCGAGGGCTTCGAGGATCAGGCCGTTGAGCGTCTTCGGGCCGTGTTCGGGCAGCGTCCAGCCGAAGGCGCGGTTCAGTTCGCGCACATTGGCCGTGCCGTCGACGACGAAGACGCCGTCGGACTGACGATAGACGTCGCTGACCGCGAACTGCGGCACGGTCGTGAACTTGCCGACGACCTGCTCGAGCAGGTCGTCGATCGTCACCAGGCCTTCGACATCCCCGTACTCGTCGACGACCAGCGCCATGCGCTGCTTCGCGAGCTGGAAATTCAGCAGCTGCGCATAGAGATTCGCGCGCATCGGCACGAAGTGCGGTGGCGTCAGCAGGGCTTCGACGTCGCTCACGTCGAGCTCCGCTCCCGGGCGAAACAGCCGGCTCAGATTGCGCATGTGCAGGATGCCGACGATGTGTTCGAGGCTGGTGCGATAGCACGGCACCCGGGTATGGCGGCAGGTCTTCAGTTGCTCGGCGACATCGACCCAGGGCTTGTCGAGATCGATGGCCACGATGTCGGCACGCGGCACCATGATGTCTTCGACCGTCACGTCCTCGAGGTCGAGAATGCCGAACAGCATGTCGCGATGCTTCTGCGGAATCAGCGCGCCGGCTTCCTTGACGACGGTTCTCAGCTCCTCGCGGTCGAGCGGGTCCAGGGTCGAGCGCTGGGGATCTATCCGGAAGGGCTTCAGCAGAAAGCCGGTGATCGTATTGAGCACCAGCAGGGCCGGATGGGTGATCTTCAACAGGGGCAGCAGCAGCAGTGACGACGGAAATGCAATCCGCTCGGGATTGACCGCCGCGATGGTCTTCGGCATCACCTCGCCGAAGATCACGATCACGCCCGTGATGATCGCCGTGGCCACCAGCAGGTTCAGTTCGCCGAACAGTTGCAGGGTCACGAGCGTCGCGATCTGCGTCAGCAGGATGTTGACGAAGTTGTTGCCGAGGAGAATCAGCCCGATGAAGCGATCGGGGCGCTGCAGCAGGTGCTGCGCGCGATTCGCGCCGGCATGTCCGCCCTCGGCGAGATGGCGCAGGCGGTAGCGGTTCAGCGCCATCACTGCGGTTTCCGACGCCGAGAAGTACCCCGACAGCACGATCAGCACGATCAGTGCGGCCACCAGGTGGTAGATCGAGTAATGCTCCAACGGGTTCAGATCCGGTTCAGGACCAGTTCGAGCACGATCTTGGTCCCGAAGAACGCGAGCGCGAGCAACATGAAGCCGGCGCTGACATAGCGGATCGCGTGCCGGCCGCGCCAGCCGTAATACCAGCGTCCGGCGACCAGGGTCGCGAACACCAGCCAGGCGAGCAGTGAGAACACGATCTTGTGCACGAGGTGCTGGGCGTGAACATCGGCGGTGTAGAACGCACCGAGCGCGAGGCTCACGGTCAGCAGCACGAACGCGAGCAGCGTCAGCTGGAACATCACCGCTTCCATCGTCGGCAGCGGCGGCAGGAAGTGGAGGACAGGCTGGTGCTTGCGCAGCTTGCGGCCGGCAAATGCCAGAAAGAAGGCCTGCAGCGTGGCGATGGCGAACAGGCTGTAGGCGACGATTGCGAGCGCGATGTGCAGCCGCAGGCCCGTCGGCACGTCGGAGATCACGTCGCGCGCACCGGGAAACGCCAGTTCGACGACGACCGCGGCGGCCACCAGCGGCAGCACGGCGACGGCAAGGCTTTCAACCGGATGTGGTTTGAGCAGCAGCAGCAGCATCGCGAGTCCGATGCACCACGCGACGAGCGAGCCGGCGTTGAATACACTGAAGTTCAGGCCGTTGCCCATCACGGTGCTCGGGTAGAGGCCCACCGCGTGTGCGAGCACGGCAAATCCCAGCAGGCCGAGGGCCAGGCTGCGACGGCTGCCGGGTGTGGGCCAGCGCGCGAGCCCGAAGGCGGCGCCGATGTAAGTCGCGATGGCCGCCAGATTGGCGAGGGTGATGAGCATTACAGCTTCACGCATGAGAATCGACGTTCATTGTATAAGCCTCGCGTCCCGCGCAACAGGACGACAGCGCGCCACCGCCGTCGATCGGCGACAGCGTTGATCGGGCATGTCGCGGGTCGTCTTCACCTGGGAACTCGGCGGCGGCCTCGGCCATCTCGTGCGCTATCGCGCCTTGATCGGGCTGCTGTGCCAGGCCGGCCATGAGGTCTCGTTCCTGGCACGCGACGTGGCGCGGGCGCGCCGTGTGTTCGACGGGCAGCCGGTCGAACTCGTCGAAGTGCCGGCCGGCTTCACGCCGCCCGCGCAGCGCATCTCGCCACCGAACAGCTTTGCCGAGGTGCTGCTGAACAGCGGGTTCGCCGATGCCGCCGAGGTCTGCGCGCGGCTGCGGCGCTGGCTTGACCTGCTGGCGCCGCGCGCCGCCGACGTCGTCATTGCCGATTACAGCCCGACGGCCGTGCTCGCGGGGCGGGTGCTCGGGCTGCGCACGATAGCCTCCGGCAACGGTTTCTACCTGCCGCCGGCGCTCACGCCGCTGCCGCCGCTGAGGTACTGGGAGCCGGCCGATCGCGGACAACTGGCGCGCCATGAGCAGCGGCTGCTCGGCATCGTCAACGCCGCGCTGGCCACCTGCGGGGTGCCGCCGGCCGCCAGCGTCGCCGAGGCGCTGGTGACCCCGACGACCTTCGTCCACAGCTTTGCCGAATTCGATCACTGCTACGAGCGGCCGCACGCGAGTTACCTCGGGGCCTATCCGAGCGCCGAGTTCGGCGCCGCGCCGGCCTGGCCGGCCGGCCCCGGGCCACGCGTGTTCGCCTACCTCGATCCCGAGGTGCTGTTGCCGGCCCTGCTGTCCGCGGTCCGCGACGTCGGTGCGCGCCTGTGCGTGTACGCCCCGGGCGTCGACGCGGCGACGGTGGCGGCCGCCCCGGACGTGGTCTGGATGCACGAGCCGGTCGACCTCAAGCAGGCGGCGGAGGAAGCCGATGCCTACCTCAGCAATGCGAACATCAATTCGATGATGGTGTTCCTGCTGGCCGGGAAGCCGCAGCTCGTGGTGCCGTACACGCTCGAGAAGTATCTCGTCGGCCGCCGCCTCGAGATGCTCGGTGCCGGCCTGTCGGCGCCCCGGCGGGGGCCGGGTGACATCGGCGCCAAGCTGCGGGCCGTACTGACCCAGCGCAGTTACCGCCGCGCGGCCGAACAGTTCGCCGGGCGCTATGCGCACGGCAGCGAGGCGACCCTCGCGGCCGAAATGCTGCACAGGCTCGCGCTGCCGGACGCACGGAAAATTAATTGATTTGCAATACCTTACCTGCTGTTTATAATTCAAGCTGTCAGATCCGTCCTGACCCCTTGGCCCAATCGATGAGTACCTTGCCGTGACATGGACTGCCCCACGACTGCTGAAGCTCACGCCCTTCCTGCTCGGGGCTGCCTGCACCGGCCAGGCGCTGGCGCAGGCGATTCCGACCCCGGGCACGGTGCAGGAACAGTTGCGGCCCCGCGCTGCGATTCCGCCGACGCCGCCTGACAAGATCAGGGCGCCGGCCGCGCCGTCCGCCGGCGTGGGTGTCCCCGCCGGCGGCAAACAGATTCTCGTGCAGCGGTTTGAAATCGTCGGCAACCAGGCAGTGCCGACCGACACCCTGCAGCAGGTCGTGGCGCCCTACGAAGGGACCTCGATGACGCTGCTGGAGATTTACGATGTCTCCGACCTGCTGACGCGTTATTACCGCACCCACGGCTACACGCTGGCCTCCGCGTTCGTGCCGCCGCAGCAGGTGGCGTCCGGCGCGATCAAGATTGAAATCATCGAAGGCAAGCTGGGTGCCGTGCGCACCGAAGGCCTGCGCCGCACGAAGGAAAAGTTCGTGCAGTGGCAGGTCAACGAACTGAAGCCGGGCGACGTCGTGCGCGATGTCCCGCTCGAGCGTGAAGTGCTGCTGCTGAACGACATCCCCGGCCTCGATACCCGCGCGATCCTGACACCGGGCGCCGAGTTCGGCACCTCGGATCTCGTGCTGCAGTCGCAGGAGAAGTGGTACGACGCGTCGCTCGCGCTGAACAACTATGGCCGCGAGAGCATCGGTGAGTGGCGCGTGCAGGGCGACGGCGCGCTGAACGGCGTGCTCGGCTACGGTGACCGGCTCGAATTCTCCGGCGTGTACGCGGAGGCCGGCCTGCTGCATTACGGGCGCCTCGCTTACAGCGCGCCGGTCACCCAGTGGGGCACACGGGCATCGGCCTACTACTCGAGCTTCGATTACCAGGTCGACGCCAAGAAGCTCGGCCCGGGCTTCGAGACGCTCGACATCGACGGTGAGGGCGACAACTTCGGCGTGAACCTGCTGCATCCGGTGTGGCGTTCGCAGACGAAGAACCTCTATGTCGGCATCGGCTACGACCGCACCGTGACGCGCCAGGAAGAGTCGTCGTTCGTGCCGACCACGCGCAACAACATCGACATCGGCCTCGCCGTGTTCTCCGCGTTGTTCAACTACCTCGCGCCGGACGGCAGCTTCAGCACGCTGGGCAGCACGTTCTCGACGAACTTCCAGCGCGCCGAGCGTCGCGGCGACATCGATCCGCTGAACCGCCCGGGCGACACCAGCGTCGAGAACAACGCGCAGGCCGCGAAACTGCAGATCGACATGAGTCACTACCGTCCGCTGTGGCGGCAACTGGCCGGCATCGCGCGGCTCAGCGCCGTGGCGTCCCTCGATCCGCTGGTCGACACCGAACAGTTCCGCATCGGCGGGCCGTCGAACGTGCGCGCGTTTCCGGCCTCGGAGCTGGCCGGCGATCGCGGTTTCTTCGCGAGCGGCGAGTTGCAGCATCCGGTGAACATGTTCCCGGGGCTCTACAACCAGCGGCTCAAGGCTTTCGTCGACACCGGCCGCGTGTACCGCAAGAATCACAACCGGCTCGGCGTCGAGAAGAGCGAATCGCTGACCGGCGTGGGTGTCGGTTACGAAGCCTTCGCCTTTGGTCACGTGAGCGTCGACGCCACACTCGCCTATCCGTTGGGCACGCACGAGACCTCCGACGACGACGATGGCGTGCGCTTCTGGACCGGCATTACTGCAAATTTTTGACACGGGTCCGGTTTGCGCCGCGCATCGCGGTAATGGTTCACATGACTGTCGCAGACGCCCGACTAGCATGAGGCGCGTCGCAAAAGAACGAAGAGCCGGAATACCGGCTCAGGGGAATACGAATGGCCGCTAAGTCCCGCCCTGTGCTGAAACCGATGGCTGCTGCCCTGGGCCGCCACTATGGATGGACCACGCTGGCGCTGTTGCCGGGCCTCGCGCTCGCCGGGCCGACCGGCGAACAGGTGCAACAGGGCGTGGTCGCCGTCACGCGCCCCGATGGCAGCACCACCACCGTCACCCAGGGCAGCAACAACGCGGTCGTGAACTGGCATTCGTTCTCGGTCGGCGGCCAGGAATACGTGCAGTTCGTCCAGCCCGGCGCCAATGCCGCGATCCTCAACCGGGTCGTCGGCGGCAATGCATCGCAGATCCTCGGCCGCATCGACGCCAATGGCCGCGTGTTCCTCGTCAATCCGCAGGGTGTGTATTTCGGCGCCGGCGCACAGGTCGACACCGCGGGCTTCGCCGCCAGTGCCCTCGACATCAACGACGACGACTTCATGAACGGCCGCTACGTGTTCACGAAGGGCAGCGGCGCCAGTGACGCCAGCGTCGAGAACCAGGGTGAAATCAGCGCCGACCAGTTCGTCGTGCTGATGGGTGATCGGGTCGCCAATGAAGGCCTGATCCAGGCCCGTCTCGGCACGGTCGCGCTCGCCGCCGGCGAGCAGGTCACGATGCAACTCGACAGCAGCGGGCTCGTCAGCTTCGCGGTCGACGAAGCGACGGCCGCCGCGCACGCGGGCGTCGAGAATACGGGTGAGATCATCGCCAACGGCGGCCGCGTGCTGATGACGGCCAAGGTGGCCGACGGGCTCGTCGCGACCGCGGTCAACAACGAAGGCGTCGTGCGCGCGACCGGCATCGCCGAGGCCGATGGCCAGATTTTCCTGCGCGCTGCAGGCGGCAACATCGTCAACTCGGGCACGCTGGACGCGAGCGGCCCGAACGGCGGCCGCATCGTCGTGCAATCGAGCGAGGATGTGGACATCAAGTCGGGCGCCGTGATCACTGCCGCCGGCCAGGGCAGCGGCAACGGCGGCACGGTGAAACTCGTCGGCGAGCAGTCGCTCACGGTCGACGCCGGCGCGCTGGTCGACGCGCGCGGCGGCGCGAACGACGGCACGGGCGGCACAATCGAACTCTCCGCCCACGCAGGCGTGCTGAGCGTCGACGGCGATGTCCAGGCCGGCGCGGGCGGTGAAGTGATCATCGACCCGGCCCGCCTCGGCATCGGCGCGGGCGCCGCAGCCCCCGCCGGCAACAGCACGCTGTCGACGGTCGGCAAAGGCTTCATCGAAAGCCAGTTGAATGCCAACACCGATGTCACACTGATCGCCAGCGACGAAATCTTTGCGGTCGGTGGCCCGTTCACCATCACCGCGACCGGCAGTGGCGATCTGGCGCTGCGCATCGGCACCATGACACCCGCGGGCGGCGGGCAGTTCGAGGGCGGTGGCGGCTCCTATGGCAGCATCTGCGGCTCGCTCGGCCTGTGCTCCGACGTC
>LNEL01000034.1 GCA_001464935.1 Gammaproteobacteria bacterium Ga0077536 | reverse complement strand
CTCGCAGTGCGTTACGAGACGCCATGAAGGCCCTGCCCTTCATCATCCATGCACACGCCGAATGCGCCTGATTCGTGGGGATCCCTCAGCGCGATGCTGCATCCAGGCTACGGCAGGCAGCACCGAGCTTTCATCATGGCCGGTGAGGCAGGCGCCTCATGAAAGCTCGGTGCCGCGCTGTACGCTACTCCCGGGCTGCGTCGTGCAGGCGCATGCACTTTCACCGCCACCAACGCCACACGTCGACCTCTTCGCCCGAGTTCATGGCCAGTGATTGAGATTGACGATCAGCTGTTCAGCGTGAGTCTGACCGGGTGAGCGCGGCGCGCGGTGCGGCCGCGCCGGTGCTGCGCGCCGCGCTGTGGATGAGCGGCGCCCTGGTGTCGCTCGCCACGATGGCGATTGCGGGCCGCGAACTCGCCAGCGAGCTCACGCCGTTCCAGGTGCTGCTGTATCGCAGCCTGGTCGGGCTCGGCGTGCTCACCGTGGTGCTCAGCGCGCTCGGCTGGCGCCGCATCCGCACGGCGCATGCCGGCACACATCTGCGCCGCAACCTGCTCCATTTCCTCGGCGGTTGCGGCTGGTTTTACGGACTCGCCCATCTGCCGCTCGCGCAGGTGTTCGCGATCGAATTCACGGTGCCGGTGTGGGTGGCGTTGCTGGCGGCGCTGGTGCTCGGCGAATCCCTGACGGCGGCGCGACGCATCGCGATCGCGGCCGGGCTGCTGGGCGTCTGGCTGATCCTGCGACCGGGTATCGCCGACGTGAGTCCGGCCGCGCTGGCCGTGCTCGGTGGCGCGCTGGCCTATGCCGGGTCCTACACATTGACGAAGCGTCTGTCGGCCAGCGACGCGCCGATCGTGGTGCTGTTCTACATGGCGCTGATCCAGCTGCCGCTCGCGCTGGGGCCTGCGCTCATCGACTGGCGGTTGCCGTCGGCAGCGGCATGGCCCTGGCTGGTCGTCGTCGGACTCACCACGCTGGGTGCCCACTTCTGCATCACGCGTGCACTGTCGCTGGCGGACGCGATGGTCGTCATTCCGCTCGATTTCCTGCGCCTGCCGCTGATCGCGGTGATCGGCTATGCGTACTACGGCGAAGCAATCGACTGGTGGGTGCTCGCCGGCGCGAGTGTGATGGTCGCCGGCAATGTGTTCAGCCTGCGGCGCGAGTCGGCCGTCACGCCGGGGCATCTGCGTATACTGTCGGCTTCGGACAAGCGGGGGGACGCACATGAAGAAGACCACTGAGGAACTGGTGGCCGAGATGCTCGATCGCGAGGCGATCCGAGAATTGCCGTCGCGTTACTGCGATTGCGTATGGCGCGGCGATGTCGACGCGCTGATCCAGCTGTTCACCGACGACGGTGCGTTCGTGATCAAGACCATCGAAGGGGAAACGCGCGTGCAGGGCAGGGCGGCACTGCTCGACTTCTATCGCGTCGGACTCAAGCACCAGCAGCGACCCTACATCCACAATGTCGTCGTCGATCTGAAGCCGAAGGGACGGGCCAGCGGTCGCGCCTATCTCGACCTGCGCAGCGCGCGCCACAACTTCGAACTGATGGGCGCCGGTCACTATGCCGACGAATACCGCAAGGTGCGCGGCAAATGGCTGTTCGAAACCCGCTATTTCACGGCGGTGCGCATCGACGAAGGCCCGGGCTCGGTCAAACCGCCCGGCGCCAGCGCCAGCGCGGCGCGGCGGGCGCGGCGCGCCCACTGAGGGTCGACATCAGCTGGCGAGGCCCGTGGCACGCGCGCTGACCGCGCGCGTCCGCTGGCAAGCGGCTGCCGACGGAAGCGCTCCGGCGGACCCTCGACCCGATCCAGGTCAAGAAGCCGGCCGGCCGTCGACTCTAGGATCCGGCGCTGCAATCACGCGAAAGGATCGGACATGAGCGATCGGGCTGTCATTCGCCGCCACTTCGGGGCGCTGCTGGAGGAGGCTCACGCGGCACATATTCCGCCGGACGTGGTGGGCCGCATGCTGTTGGACGAGGTGCTCGAGCTGTGGCGTCAGCATCGGAGCATCGAGGACATTGCCGCCGAACTGCGCTTCATGATCGAGAATCTCGATCCCGATCAGGACTATCCGTTCATCCGGCCTTGAGCCGCGGTCTGCCTCTGCTCAAGGGTCGCGCACCAGCATCACGAGATAACTGCCGTCGTAGAACTGCGGGCGTCCGCGTGGCGGCAGCAGGACCACGCGTGAAAACGCCGTGACGCCGACCTTCGCGACGGCCGTCCAGTACCAGCCTTCCTCGGTGTCCGGCAACGCGTGCGGCGTGGTGCCGCGCGCCAGCGAACTCGTTTCCCGCGCCACGGCCGAGAGTTCCATGTAAGTCGGCAGACGCCAGTCGTGGTGCCCGCACAGGCCGGCGGCGTTGACCGCCTGCACATAGGCTTCGGTGTTGCAGGACCCGCCTTCCATCCGGTCCCGCGCGCAGTGGCCGCTCGTCGCGTCGCGATAGCCGGCATAGCCGCCGTTCGTCGCGGGATTGCCATCGTAGGGGGTGTAGGTCCAGCGCCGATCGCGCAGGCCTTCGTCGCGGGTCTTGACCTCCCACGTCAGGCCGGTGGTTTCATCGCGGGTGCAGACCCAGCCGGCGGCGTCCGTCAGCACCGCGCCACTGGCGTCGAGCCGCGTATAGCGCAGCGTGTCGACGGCGTGCGCGGCGCCGCAGGCGCAGGCCGTGGCGACGAGCGCCACGACCCTCAGCATGGCCACGACGCGCGCGGCCAATGCCGCGCGCAGGCCGTTGTCACCGGTGGCCCATCCGCGGCCCCTCAAGGCAGGCGATCGCTCGCAGCGAGCGCACTGCCATTCGCCGGACCCGGGTCGATGCAGATCAGCTCAGGCACGCCGCCTTCGAGCGCCGCAGCCGGAATCGGGTTGTTCGACGTGCACGCCCAACCTTCCTTCGTGAAGCTGAAGTCGCGCGTATAAGTGCCCTTCATCGGCAACGGATACGCGACGAAGCGCTGTTCCTGCGGCAGGAAGCGCCAGGCGACATCGAGCATCGTGTCGTTGATCCACACTTCCTGCGTGGCGGGATTGACGGCGAGCGCGTACGGCGCCGGCACTTCGCCGGGCGCGTATTCCGGCAACCTGTAGATCTCCGCCTGCCACTGCTCGACGTCGATCTTCGCTATCGCACCTTCGGAGAAGCCTGCGACCCACAGCCGGCCGGCCGCATCGAAGCGGTGGCGCCGCGGGCCGCGGACCGGAGAGTCGTATTCCTTGACCTCGAGGGTCTTCGGATCGATACGACCAATCTTGTCCGACGCCAGCTTCGAATACCACACGCCGCCGTCCTTCGGGCTGACGTCCACGCCGTACGGAATGGTGGTGCCGGGCGCGCTCAGCGACGGCGTCTCGGGCAGGTTGATCACCTTCGATTCGCCGGTCTTCGGATCGAAGCGGCCGACCTGGTTCGAGAACGCGATCGTGAACCACACCACGCCTTCCTTGTCCGCGCGCACCGTGTGCGGATACAGCGAGTTGCCGCCGACGGCGAAGTTCTGGAACTCCCGCGTGCGCGGATCGAACTTCGTGATTGCCGCGCCGATTGAATCGGTCAGGTAGAAGTTGCCGTCCGGGCCTTCGATCAGGCTGTGCGGCGCGCGCGCGATCGTGAGGCCGTAAGGCGCGGGCAGCCCGCGCTTCGCGAATTCGCCGCCGGGACCGGCACCGTCGTCAGGCAGCTTGAAGTGCAGCGTCTCGCCCGTCTTCAAATCCGTTTCGAGCACTTCACCACCGAACATGTCCGACATGTAGACCTTGTCGTAACGCGGCGAATACTCGGCGTCGTGCGGCACCACGGTGCCCGGCAGCTTCCACTGGTGCAGCCGCGCCTGGTAGAGCAGCGGATCGGTGGGCACCACGGGCTTCGACGACACGAGCGAACCGTCGAAGGCCTGCGACAGCATTTCCGCGCGCCGCCGGATCGACGCCATGTCGGCGTTCGCCAGGTAGCCGTGCATGCGTTGCACCGACGGCACCCAGCCTTCCGGCGGCCGCGGCCAGCGCGTGAAGCTGTTGCCGAGCGAATGGCAGCTCAGGCAGTCGCGGGCGAAGTTGGCACGCGAGAACGGCGCTTTTTCATCCTGGTCGAACGCGATGCGCGAGAAGTGCGAGAGCGACGGATGATCGTCCGAGAGTTCTTTCGGATCGGTCAGCGCCGTCAGCGCGACATCGACTTCGAGCGTATCGGCCCCGGACAGCGTCAGCTCGCGCAGATCGTCGCGGTGATAACGCTTGCGCACGCGCAGCTGCAGCGCGCCGTCCAGCGACGTCGTCAGCGCATAGTGCCCGCCCGCATCGGTATATACCGACTCGGCCATCCCCGCCGCGTTGATCACGCTGACGATCGCGCCGTCGACGGCGTTGCCGCCCGCGCTCACCGTGCCGGCGATACTGCCGGCCAGGGCGGGCGTGGCGATCGTGGACAACGCGAGGCTTAGAAGAACGGGCGCCATGCGCCGCGGCTGGCCGGGCAGTTTGCCCGTTGTAGCGTGAACCATCGTGTGCTCCCCCGGCCGCGTGACCTGTGGGCCGGCGCGGCGCGCTGATCGTTATAGGGCCGTGCGTGGCCGTCATCGAGACCTGTCGATTCGCGGGCGCATGCCGCAAATCGGACGACAACGTTAGCGCAAAGACTTGGTGGCCGTCATCGGGCCCGGTTAGGCTGTGATCCATGAACGTGCCCAGCCTGCCCGCCCACGCGAGCCCGCCCCCCTTCGTGCTCGATGCCAACGGCCACCTGCCGCCGCCGCTGCCGGTGGCCCCGCCGCCGTCACGTCGCTGGCGTGTGTTCGCGGTGGTGTTCGGCGTCGCGGCGCTGCTCGGGCTCGGGCTCAATTATCTCCGGCCCGCGGTTTATCGCAGTGCAGCGACGCTGCTCGTCGAAGCACCCGCCGGCCAGTCGCGGGCGCTGGCCGGCATGACGGCAGACGGCGTGACGCTGCTGCCGCAGCCGTCGGCGAGTCCCGCGCAACTGCTCGCGACCGAACAGCAACGGCTGCTCGGTGCCGGACTGCTGCAACAGGTCGCCGATGAGTTCGCCGGTGATCTGGCGCAGCGCGAACGCGCGGCCGATCCGCTCGCGGCCCTGCAGGCGATGGGGCAGGTGAAGTTCGATCCCGCGACCAGTCTGCTCGACGTTGCACTCGAAGGCCGCGATCCGGCGCTGTTGCGCCAGCTGCTCGAACGCTGGCTCGCGCTGTACGAGGACGCACGCCGCACGACGACCACCACCACGCGCGCCACCGATGATGGACGGCAAAATCGCCGCCCAGCGCGCGCTCGTCGATGCCTTTCGCGAGCAGCACGGCATCGTGTCGGAAGAGCGGGCCGACAACCGCGGCGCCGCGAAGCTGAAAGGCCTCAACGCGTCGATCAACGCGGCCGAAGACGAGGAGATGCGCGCCGCCGCGCGACTCGGTGCCGTGCAGGCTGCAATCGCCGAGGGCAAGCCGGTGACCCAGGGCAAGGAGCGCGCCGCGATCGATCGCCTGCAGGAGCGGGTGGCCTTCCTGCGCGATCAGGTGCGCGCGCATGGCGATCAGTTCACCGAGAAATTTGCGCAGATCGCGCCCGAGATCACCGCCGCGCGCAAGGACCTCGCGCAGGCCGAACGCGATCTCGCGGACATGGAGCAGCGCGCCACCGCCGAGGTGCTGAGCCAGGCGCAGACCGATCTGGCGACGGCGCGCGACGCCAAGGCCGCGCTGGTCCGGCAGCAGTCGGCACTGCAGGGCGAACTGACCGCGTTCAGCCGTCAGTTCGATGAACTGGGCGCCCTGCAGGCACGCCTCGCCGAACTCGAGGCGCAGGCCGCGCCGCTGCGCGAACGGCTGGTGCAGGCCGAGGTCGCGGCCGGTGATCTCGCGCCGAAGGTGACGGTGCTCGCCGCGCCGTCGGTGCCGACGGTGCCGGTGCGCCCGCGCTACGCGCGCGACGCGGGACTTGCCGTGGGTGCCGCTTTCGGGCTCGCGCTGCTCGCGACGTGGCTGTTCGAATTCCTGACCCGTCCCGCGCCCGGCGTCGTCGCGCCGTCGATGCCGCAGCCGAACATCTATTCGATGAACACCCAGTTGTTTCCGCCGCCGGGCGCTGCGCTGCCGCTGCCTGCGGGCGTGCCCCCGCCCGTGGCGCTGCTGCCGGCCGCAGCGGCCGAACCCCGTCAGCGTGAACTGGCACCGGAAGAAGTCGCGGCGCTGCTGCGCACCGATGACGAAGCAGCGCGTCTGCTCGTGGCCCTGCTGCTGTCAGGCGTCGCGCCCGGCGAGATCGCGAACCTGCGTGCCGAGCACTGGCTGGCGGACGGCCGGCTGCAGGTCGGTCAGCCGCCGCGGCTGCTGATGGTGGCGCCGGCAGTCGGGGCGCTGCTCGAACGGCGCGCGCAGGCGACGACCGGGCTGCTGTTCCAGGCGCCCGATGGCGCGCCGATGGCGGCGGGCGATCTGAACGGCACGCTGACCTATCTCGCGCACGATGCCGGCCTCGCGCGACCGGAGGACATCACGCCCGACACGCTGCGTCACACCTGTTTCGCCTACCTCGCGCGCCAGGGACTCAAACTCGCCGAGTTGCCGCGTGTCGGCGGCCACCTGCCGCCCGCGGTGCTCGCCTCCTACGCGGTGTATGCGCCACCCGGCGCCGGCCAGAAGCTGGAGCAGATTCCGGCGATTTATCCGGCCCTCGTCACGATGGCGTGAACGCCGTCGCGCTCGGCTACACTAGCCCGTCGTCGGGATGCCCGCGGGCATGACCGACCCCCGATCCGTTGTAGAAGGAGTTCCAGCATGAACGGCGCCGAAGCGCTGATCGACACCCTCGTGCGCAGCGAGGTCGATCTCTGTCTCGCCAACCCCGGCACGTCCGAGATGCAGCTCGTCTCGGCCATCGATCGCGTGCCCGGCATGCGACCGGTGCTCGCCCTGTTCGAAGGCGTCGTCACCGGCGCTGCCGACGGCTACGCGCGCCTCGCGGGCAAACCGGCCTGCACACTCCTGCATCTCGGGCCCGGCCTCGCGAACGGCGTGGCGAACCTGCACAACGCGCAGAAGGCCTTCTCGCCGGTGATCAACGTGGTCGGCGATCATGCGACCTACCACCGCCAGTACGACACGCCGTTGAACGCCGACCTCGAAGGCATGGCGCGCCCGGTGTCGGCCTGGCTCGAAGCCGGCCGCACACCGGCGCAGCTCGCGACACTCGGTGCCGCCGCGGTCGCCGCCGCCGGCCGCGTACCGGGCCGCGTCGCGACCCTGATCGCACCGGCCGATGCGGCGTGGACCGAGATGCCGGCGGATTACACCCCGGCGCCGGTCGTGCCGCTGCCCGCGTTGCCGCACATCGACAGTGCCGCGATCGAAGACGCCGCACGCGCCATTCGCGCCGCGCGCAACCCGATGCTGCTGCTCGGCGGTGAAGCCCTGCTCGGCGACGCGCTGATCAATGCCGGCCGCATCGCGGCCCGCTGCGGGCTGCGGCTGCATGCCGAAACCTTCAATCGCCGCGTGCAGCGCGGTGCCGGCCGTCTGCCGCTGGTGTTCCTGCCGTATCGCGGCGAGCTGGCGCTGGAGCTGATTGCGGGGGTCGATCTGATGGTGCTGGTCGGCGCGCGCTCGCCGTGCGCGTTCTTCGCCTATCCGAACCGGCCGAGCGAGCTCGTGCCGCCAGGCTGTCGCGTACTGCCGCTGGCGAAGCCCACCGACGATGTGGCCGCGGCGCTTGCCGATCTGACCGCCGCGCTCGATGCCACGGCCGCCGAGCCGCAGTGGCAGCCGCACGCGCTCGCGCCGCTCGACGCCGGCCCGCTCGACACGCGCCGCATTGCGCAGGCCGTCGCGCGCAATCTGCCCGAACACGCCATCGTGATCGACGAAGCGATTACCGGCTCGATGCCGGCCCAGCAGTTGACGATCGGCTGCCGGCCGCACGACTGGATCCAGCTCTGCGGGGGCTCGATCGGCAACGGTCTGCCGCTTGCCGTCGGTGCCGCGCTCGGCGCGCCGGGGCGCAAGGTCGTGTGTCTCGAGGGCGACGGCAGTGCGATGTACACCGCGCAGGCGCTGTGGACGATGGCGCGCGAAAGCCTCGACGTCGTCACCGTGATCTATGCGAACCGCAATTACGCGATCCTGAACTTCGAACTCGAACGTGTCGGTGCCGGCACGCCCGGCGCCCGCGCCCGCTCGATGCTGAACATCGGCAGCCCGAACCTCGACTGGGTGGCGCTCGCCCGCGGCATGGGCGTCAGCGGAACCAGCGTCACGACCGCCGAGGCGCTCGACGCGGCGCTCGCCCGCGCCTGCGCTGAGCCGGGACCGTTTCTCATCGAGGCGTTGTTTTAGCGGACAGGTTTTTTTGCCACCGAGAACACAGATAACACCGAGAGCGGAATAGATCGAACGGGCTGGCGACGGGTTTAGCGTCGTGCGACAGCGACACTCTCTATCCAGTTGTTCCTCGGTGTTCTCTGTGTTCTCCGTGGCGAACCGGTACAGTCAAGCAGAGCGCAAGCTCAACGAAGGAGGGGCGCGATGAGGACGTTCAATGGATGGCTGAAAGTGCTGGCACTGGCGTGGCTGTTGCCGCTCGCCGGCTGCGGCTACAACACGCTGCAGAGTACGGACGAGGCGATCAAGGCGCAGTGGGCCGAGGTGCTGAACCAGTACCAGCGCCGCGCGGACCTGATCCCCAACCTCGTGAAGACCGTCGAGGGTTTCGCGCAGCAGGAACGCGACGTCATTCTCGGCGTTACCGAGGCGCGATCGAAAGTCGGCGGGATCCAGGCGACGCCGGAGCTCATCAACGATCCCGCGGCGTTCCAGAAGTTCCAGGCGGCGCAGGGCGAGCTGTCGAGCGCGCTGTCGAAGCTGCTGGTCGTCGTCGAGCGCTATCCGGACCTGAAGTCGGACGCGAACTTCCGTGATCTCCAGGCCCAGCTCGAGGGCACCGAGAACCGCATCGCGGTCGCCCGCAAGCGCTATATCGAGGCGGTGCAGGAGTACAACGTCACGGTGCGCCGCTTCCCGTCCAACCTGACGGCGATGATCTTCGGCTTCGACACCAAGCCGAGCTTCACCGTCGAGAACGAAGCCGCAATCGCGCGGCCGCCGGAAGTGAACTTCAACACCGGCAACAAGTGATCGCCTGATCATGCGCGCACGCGTGCCGCGGCACTTCCAGTCGGGTCTGCTGCTCGCGCTGTGGCTGATGCTGTCGATGGCACTGTCGCGCGCCGAAGTGCCGGTGCCGGCGCTGACGGCGCGCGTCACCGACAGCGTCGGCGTGCTCGATGCCGGTACGCGCGAGGCGCTCGAACAGCGTCTTGCCGCCTTCGAGACCGAGCGAGGCACGCAGATCGCGTTGCTGGTGGTGGCGACGACCGGGGACGAACCGATCGAGATGTTCGGCCTGCGCGTTGCCGATGCGTGGCGGCTGGGGCGCGAGAACGTCGACGATGGCGCGCTGCTGATCGTGGCGACCGAGGACCGGCGCGTGCGCATCGAAGTCGGCTACGGGCTCGAAGGCGTGCTGACCGACGCGACCAGCAAACGCATCATCGACGAGACCATCGTGCCGGCGTTTCGCGCGGGTGACCTGGCCGGCGGCATCACCCACGGGCTCGAACGCATGATGACGGTCGCCGCCGGCGAGACCCTGCCGCCGCCGGCCGCAGCGCCGGCGCAGGCCGACAATCCGCTGGTGCTGGGGCTCTTCTTCGCCGTGTTCTTCGCGGTGATGTTTCGCGGCCTGCGCAGCGCGCCGCTGCGCGCGCTCGGGGCCACGGGCGCGGCCGGCGGTGCGACGCTGCTGTTGACGCAGGTGCTCGGCGCAGCCGGCGTCTCGGCGGTCGCCGCGCTGATCCTCGCGAGCCTGTTCGGCGGCGGCGGCTCGCCGCGACGCTGGGCCAGCCATCGACGCTACGGCAGCCGCGATCCGGGCGGCTGGTCGCCGGGTGGATTCGGCGGCGGCGGCTTCGGGGGTGGCGGTGGATTCGGCGGCGGGTTCGGGGGTGGCGGTGGCGGTTTCGGCGGCGGCGGCGCCTCGGGAAGCTGGTGAGCATGCTCAAGCGACTGTGGCGCCATCTGACCACCACGCGTGCCAGCGCCGCGCGGGCCTTTCCTGCGCCGAGCCTGGACGCGATCGAGTCGGCGATCACCGCGTCGGAACTGACGCACTCGGCGGAAATCCGTTTCGTGCTCGAACCCGCGCTCGACCTCGGCGACGTGAGCGCGGGCGTGACGTCGCGCACGCGCGCCCGCCAGCTGTTTGCGTCGCTCGAAGTCTGGGACACGCAGGCGAACAACGGCGTGCTGGTGTACGTGCTGTTCGCCGATCATGCGATCGAAATCATCGCCGACCGCGGCTTCGATGCGCGGGTCGGGGCCGACGCGTGGCGCGCGATCTGCGCGGAGGGCGAGGCAGCGTACCGCGAAGGCCGTTTCGAGGCCGGCAGCGTACTGATGATCGAGCGCATCGGTGCGCTGGCCGCGCGGCAATTTCCGCCTCAGGTCAGGCCGATCGACGAACTGCCGAATTCTCCGTTGCTGCTGTGAAGCGTTGAATCGATGACGATGTCGCACCCGGTCGCTGACATGGAGCAGCAGGTCGAACTCGAACTGCTGCGGATCTTCCATCGCGGGGTACTGGCGGGCCAGTTGGCGACGATGGCCGCCGCGGTGCTTGCCGCGCTGCTCGCCTGGGGGAAGGCCGGTCCGTGGCTCATCGCAGGCTGGCTGGCCGCGACGGGCTCGGTGGCCGCGGGACGCACGCTGATGTCGCGCCGGTTTCTGCGTGCGGACGAAGCCGGGCAGCGCCCGTCGCTCAGCCGCGCCGCCACGCGGGTGCGGCAGTCGATGCTGGCGGCGGGAATCGTCTGGGGTCTCGGCATGCTGAGCCTCGTGGCGGCGGTCGACGGTGCACGGGAGTCGGTGCTCTATCTCATCCCGATGGTGCTCGTGTCCGGCGCGGTACCGCTGGCCGCGCCCGTGCGTGCCGCCTACGGCCTGTTCGCAGCCTCGATCCTGCTGCCTTTCGTCGTGATGTTCGTTGGCCGCGGTGACGCCATCTACCTGCTGCTCGGCGTCGGTACGCTGATCTACCTGTACATGATGTCCTCGAGCGCTGAACGGCTGCGGCATGTGCTCACCGACAGCCTCAGGCTGCGGCTCGAAAAGGAATCACTGTCGCAGGCGCTGCTCGAATCGCGCGGTGCGGCGCTCGATGCGCAGCAGGAAGCCGAGCGCGCGAACCGCGCCAAGAGCGAGTTCCTCGCCAGCATGAGTCACGAAATCCGCACGCCGATGAACGCGATCCTGGGGCTCACGCACCTCGCACTCGACAGCAACGGCGAACCGCAGCGCGACTACCTCGTGAAGATCAAGCAGGCCGGCGAAATGCTGTTCCGGCTGCTGAACGACGTGCTGGACCTTTCCAAGATCGAAGCCGGCCGCATGGAGGTCGACCTTGCACCGTTCGAACTGCGCGAACTCGTCGGCCAGGTCGAAAGCACCATCGGCCCGCTCGCCCGCGAGCGACGGCTGCGTTTCGAAACCCGCATTGCGGGCGATGTGCCCGCGCGTCTCAACGGTGACGCGATGCGCATCACCCAGGTGCTGGTGAATCTGCTCGGCAACGCGATCAAGTTCACCGCACATGGCAGCGTCGAGCTCACCGTGTCCGTCAGCCGCATCCGTGCCTCGGAGGTCAGCGTGCGCTTCGTCGTCAGCGACACTGGCATCGGCATGACGCCCGATCAGCAGCAGCGCGTGTTCAGCGCCTATGCGCAGGCCGATTCGTCGGTCAGCCGGCGCTACGGCGGCACGGGACTGGGCCTGTCGATCTCGCGTCATCTCGTCCGCCTGATGGCGGGCGAGATCAGCCTGAGCAGTGCAGCGGGCGAGGGCAGCAGTTTTACCGTCACGCTGCCGATGGCCGTGGCCGCTGACCTGCCGGCCACGGGCACCGCCAGCGACGACGCGCAGCGCTTCGACGGTGCGCGCATCCTGGTCGTCGAGGACAACGCGGTGAACCAGTTGATCACGCGCGAACTGCTCGAGCGGCGCGGTGCACGGGTCGAGGTCGCGGACAATGGCCGCGTGGCGCTCGAGCTCGTCACGACGCAGGCCTTCGATCTCGTGTTGATGGACGTGATGATGCCGGAAATGGACGGCCTCGAGGCGACCCGGCGCCTGCGCGCCGATCCGGCCACGTCCGGTCTTCCGATCATCGGCCTCACGGCGAACGTGAATCGCAGCGATCTCGCCGACTGCATCGCGGCCGGCATGAATGCGCACGTGGGCAAGCCGATCGTGCCCGGGGACCTGTTTGCGCGACTCACGGAATGGTTGCCGGCCACCACCGTCATGCGTGGCATGGCCAGCCTGCCCGCGCCCGCCTTCGATGCGACACTCGCGCGCGCCCGTTATGGCGATGACGACGAGTTGCTGTCGCGCCTGCTGGAGGTGTTCATTGACGCCGAGGCCGACTGCGTCACCCGTCTGCGCGCGGCGCTGGCAGCACCGCGTCTCGACGAGGCGAGACGCATCTGTCACACGCTCAAGGGCTTGGCCGCGGGGTTCGATGCGGACGCGCTGACGACGCTGGCGCGCGCGGCAGAACAGGCGCTCGACGAGACGGGCGTCCTGGACGGCGCGCAGCTCGACGAGTTGGAGACCGCGCATCGCGCGCTGCTGAGCGCGGCGCGCCGGCATCTCGCGCAGGCGGAGCGTGCTGTCGTCACCGCGGCAGCGGCAGGCTGAAACACACGCCCAGCGCCTGCATCAGCGACCACGCATCGTCGCGCCCGGCGAGCTCCCGAATCGAATGCATCGCGAACGTCGGCACGCCGACATCGACGGTGCGCACCCCGAGCTGGGCCGCGGTGATCGGCCCGATCGTGCTGCCACAGCCCATGTCCCCGCGCGCGACGAAGCTCTGCAGGGGCACGCCGGCGCGGGCGCAGGCCTCGCGGAACACCGCGGCTGTCTCGCTGTTCGACGCGTAGGACTGGTTGTGATTGATCTTCAGTGCCGGCCCGCCGTTCAGCACCGGACCGTGATTGGCGTCGTGCCGGTCGGCGAAGTTCGGATGGACGCCGTGGGCGTTGTCGGTCGAGACCAGCAGTGAGTGCGCCATCGCGCGCGCCTGGGCTTCACCGCCGCCGGACAGGCGCTCCAGCACCGAACGCAGAAAGCTGCCGCGCGCGCCGGCCGCCGAGCCGCTGCCGACTTCCTCGTGATCGTTGAGCACGATCAGCCGGTGCTCACGCGACTGGCAGTGACACAGCGCCACCACGGCCGTGTAGCAGCTCAGCAGGTTGTCGAGGCGCGCGGCGGCGATGAACTCGCGGCGCCAGCCGACCGTCGATGCCGGCTGCAGGTCGTACAGCGACAGTTCGTAGTCGAGCAGTGTCGCCCCGGCGAGGCTGGCGTCGTCAGTCACGAGCCGGGCCTGCAGTTCGTGGCGAAGATTGAAGTCATCCTCGACGCCGGCAACGCGCGCGACGATCGCCGGCAGATGCGTCTGCTTGTTGATCGAGCGCTTGTCGTTCGCCTCGCGATCGAGATGGATCGCCAGGCTCGGGATGCACGCGACGGGTTCCCGGATATCGATGAGGCGGCTGTGCAACTCGCCGCTGGCGAGGCGCAGGGTGATGCGTCCGGCGAGGCCGAGATCGCGATCGAACCACGGGTTGAGCAGCGCGCCGCCGTAGACCTCGATGCCGAGCTGCCAGTAGCCCTGGGACTTCAACTCCGGCCGTGGCTTGATCTTCAGGCATGGGCTGTCGGTGTGCGCGCCGACCATGCGCACGCCGCTGTCGGCCAGGGGATCGTCGCCGGGCACGAATGCGATCAGCGCCGAGCCATTGCGGGTGACATAGTGCCGGCTGCCCGGCGTCAGCTGCCAGCTGTCGCGTTCGTCGAGCGCCTGGAAGCCGGCGGCGTCGAGCAGGCGGCGCGCTTCGACCACCGCGTGGAAAGGCGTCGGTGACGCATCGATATAGCGAAGCAGGCCGGCGTTGAACTGTGCTTGATCCATGAAGTGCCTCGTGCAGCCGCGGGTGGCGGGTTTGATCCGTATCCGCCCCCGCGCGCTGAAACCGCGTAGAGTTGAAGCCGAAGTGTAGAGGGACCAGCGAGCTTAATCACGTGCAGCAGCGCGCCACCACGACACGCCCGGACCGCCGCGGGCTCGACAGCGCCGAGGCCGCGCGGCGGCTCGCCGTGGACGGGTACAACGAGCTGCCGCAGGACCAGCACCGCGGCCTGTGGTCGACGGTGTGGCACACGGTCACCGAGCCGATGTTCGTGCTGCTCGTCGCCGCCGGCCTGCTATACGTGGTGCTGGGCGATCTGCGTGAAGCGTTGCTGCTGCTGTTCGCCGTCGGCGTGGTGTTGAGCATCACCATCGTGCAGGAACGGCGCACCGAGCGCGTGCTCGCCGCGCTGCGCGACATGACGAGTCCACGCGCGCTGGTCGTGCGCGACGGCGCGCAGCTGCGCATCCCGGGACGCGAGGTCGTGCGCGGCGACGTGGTGCTGCTCGCCGAAGGGGATCGCGTGCCGGCGGACGCGGTGATGATCGACGGCGGTTCGGTCGAGGCCGACGAATCGCTGCTGACCGGCGAGGCGGTGCCGGTGCGCAAGGCCATCTGGGATGGCGTGACCGTGTTCGGCGCGCCGGGTGGCGACGATCGTCCGTTCCTGTACTCGGGTAGCGTGCTGATCAGGGGCCAGGCCGTCGTCGAGGTCCAACGCACGGGGCCGGACACCGAACTGGGCCGCATCGGTGATGCCCTGCGCACGGTGAAAGTGGAACGCACGCCGCTGCAACGGGAGATCGCGCGGCTCGTGCGCATCGTGGCGACGCTGGGCCTCGCGGTGTGCGGCGTCATCGTGCTGATTGCGGGCCTCGCACGCGGCGACTGGCTCGGCGGTCTGCTCGCCGGTCTGACGGCCGCGATGGCGTTGCTGCCGGAAGAGTTTCCGGTGGTGCTCACGGTCTTTCTCGCGATCGGCGCGTGGCGCATCTCGCGCCACGATGTGCTGACGCGGCGCGTGGCCGTGATCGAAGCGCTGGGCGCGGCGACCGTGCTGTGCGTCGACAAGACCGGCACGCTGACCGAGAACCGCATGACGATAGCGCGGCTCGCCTGCCTCGACGGCGCGGTCTTCGACGTCACGGCCAGCCCGGCGGGCGAGCTGCCCGAGGCGTTCCACGCACTGCTCGAGTTCGGCATTCTCGCCAGCGCCGTCAATCCGTTCGATCCGATGGAGCAGGCGTTCCAGGCGCTCGGCGCGCGCTACCTGCGCGGCACCGACCATCTGCACGCGAACTGGACGTTGGCGCACGCCTATGCGGTGACGCCGGCCATGCTGGCGATGACGCACGTGTGGCAGGCCACCGGGCAGGCCGAACATGTCGTCGCCGCCAAGGGTGCGCCGGAGGCCATCCTCGATCTCTGTCATGCGGATCCTGCGCTCGTCGCGCGCGTCCAGGACCAGGTCAATGCACTGGCGCAAGGTGGGTTGCGCGTCCTCGCCGTGGCCCGTGGCAGTTTCGGCGCTGCGCAATGGCCCGATCGGCAGCACGATTTTACTTACCGGCTGCTCGGCCTGGTGGGGCTCGAAGATCCCCTGCGCGCGGGCGTGCCGGATGCGGTGCGCGAATGTCGCGAGGCCGGCATCCGCGTGGCGATGATCACCGGCGACTATCCCGGGACGGCGCTTGCAATCGCGCGGCAGGCGGGACTCGCCGCGGATCATGCGCTGCTGACGGGCGATGACATCGCTGCGCTCGATGACGAGGCCCTGCGCTCGCGCATCCGGGGCACGAGCGTGTTCGCGCGCGTGATGCCGGCGCAGAAACTCCGCATCGTGCAGGCCGGCATGGCGAACGGTGAGGTGGTCGCGATGACGGGTGACGGCGTCAACGATGCGCCGGCCTTGCGCGCGGCGCACATCGGGATCGCGATGGGCTCGCGCGGCACCGACGTCGCGCGCGAAGCGGCCTCGCTGGTGCTCGCGAACGACGACTTCGCCTCGATCGTGCACGCGGTGCGCATGGGGCGGCGTATCTTCGACAACCTGCGCAAGGCGACCAGCTACATCATCGCGGTGCATCTCCCGATCGCCGCGCTGTCGCTGCTGCCGCTGCTCGTCGGCTGGCCGCTGATGCTCTACCCCGTGCACGTGGTGTTCCTCGAACTCGTGATCGATCCGGCCTGTTCGCTGGTATTCGAGGGTGAAGACGAGGAGGCCGACATCATGCGTCGGCCACCGCGCCGGGCCGCGCAGCGACTGGTCGACAAATCGACCCTGCTCGGCAGCCTCGTGCAGGGACTGGCAGCGAGCGCGGCCGTGCTCGCGATCTACGCATGGGCGATGAGCCGCTTCACGCCCGAACTCGCGCGCACGCTCGGTTTCACGACACTCGTCGCCGCCAACCTGTCGCTGATCGTGCTGAACCGGTCGCGGACGCGTTCGTGGCTGGCGAACCTGCTGGCGCCGAACACGGCACTCAGGGTCGTGCTGGGCGGCGCCAGCCTGCTCTATGCCGGGGCGCTGACCCTGCCGTGGTTGCGCGAGCTTTTTCTGTTCGCACCGGCGCCGCCGGCCCTCCTGCTGCTCGCGCTGGCGGCCGGCACCGGGGCCGTGGCCGCGCTCGATCCCTTCACCCGCCGACGTCCTTCGGCCTGAGCGACGGCGACACTGCGCCGCGATTGCCGCGGCCCGTGCCGCCTCGGTATGCTGCGTGGCGATCCCCAGCCGCCGATGGAAATCCCGCAATGCAGCACTTTCACGCGTCCCAGACCCTGCTGATGCCCGTGCGCTGGCTGATGCTGGCCCTTGCGCTCGTCAGCGCCGCGCCGGTGTTCGCGGCCGGGGAACAGTCCGAAGTCGATATCTGGGGCACGCTGCTGAAGCCGCAGTATTTCAAGAGCCGCGAGATTTCCGTCGACAAGACGATCGTCGAACTGCGTGTGCCGGTGCGCGCCGAGGATTCGGGCGTGGTGCCGCTCAGCATCAACGCAAAGATTCCACAGACGGCCGAGCGCTATATTCAGAAGATCTACGTGTTCATCGACAAGAACCCGAAGCCGCTCGCCGGGGTGTTCCACCTGACGCCGGCGATGGGCCGCGCCGATCTGTCGATGCGCCTGCGCATCAACGAGTTCACCTTCGTGCGCGTGGTCGCGGAAATGAACAACGGCGATCTGCACATGGACGAAGGCTTCACGCGGGCCAGCGGGGGCTGTTCCGAGCCGCCGCCTTTCCTGAAGCTGAAGGAAGCCCGCGCGCGGATCGGCGAAATGAAGTTCCGGGCCAGTGAAAGTCCCGACGACGCGGACGTCGCGCTGGGCCAGCTGATCATCAGCCATCCGAACATCACCGGTCTGCAGCTCGACCAGCGCACGCGCGCGTTCATTCCGCCGGAGTACGTGACGAAGATTGAAATCAGCTTCAACGGCGAGCACATCATGACCGCCGAAACGGACATCTCGATCAGCGAAGATCCGAGCTTCCGCTTTTTCTTCCAGCCGAAGGCCGGCGGCACCATCGAAGCGAAGATGACGGACTCCAAGGGCCGCAGCTTCACCCGCAGTTTTCCCGTCGAGGGTGCCTGAGCGGCGATGGCGAAGTCGGCGAAGAAACTCGCGGCGGGCAAGCTGCGCAATCGCATCGCGCTCAATCCGCTGCTGAAGAAGGGCGGCGTACACGACAAGACCCGCAAGGCCGAGCGCAGGCGGGTCAAGCAGCAGCTCGCCGGCGAAAGCCACTCCGACTGAGTGGTTTTGCACTGACGGCGCGGCCTGTCTCCCGGCCTTCCCTTGCCGCAGTCCTGCGGCTAGATTGGCCTGACGATCATCACGCATGCACGCGAGGATTACCGCATGACTGTCTCAACGATCCTGTACGACGATCGCACGACCGCCGGCCTCAGCGCCGACGTCGACGGCGATCACCTGTGGCTGACGCCCGCTGAACTGCAGCAGGCGACCGGCTGGAAACTCGAACCTGAAGGGCTGTGCCGCGGCGACGCCTGCGTGCGCCTCGATACCGGCTGGCAGGACGCGCAGGGCCGCGTCGATCTTGCCGCGTTTGCGCGTTACATGGGGCAGCCCGTGGTGCGCGAGGACGCGGCCGGCGCGTGGGCGTTTGGCGAAAGCGTGAATGCGCGACGCGATCAGCTGTTCTCGCTGGAAGCGCCGGACTTCACGCTGCCCGATCTCGACGGCAAGCTGCACTCGCTGTCGGATTTTCGCGGCAAGAAAGTCTTCCTGTTCTCCTGGGGTTCCTATTGAGGCTGCAGCTTCGACCTGTCCGTGTGGCAGGTAGTCTATGAAGAGTTGCAGAAGGAAGGCCTCGAGTTCATCGCCGTCGCGTTCGATACCGGCGGCAAGGCCGCGGTCGAGGCGCGCATCAGGTCGGCAGACATCGCCGAACGGCCACCGGTGCTCGCGCGCCTGATGGGCTGGTCGTCGGCGCTGTGGGCGAAACAGGCCCCGCCGACTTATCTGAACCTGATCGACGAAGCGCATGTCGTCGGTGAGCTGTACGGGATGGTCAACGTGCCGCAGGGCGTGTGGATCGACGAAGCCGGGCACATCGTGCGCCCCGCCGAATCGGCCGGCACGGCCGACATGGTGCGCCATATGAACCGCGAGACCTTCGAGGTGCCGGATGAGGCCGTCAACCGCGGCATCGAGATCCGGAACACCTATATCGAAGCACTGCGGGACTGGGCGCGCAATGGCGCCGCGAGCCGCTACATCCTGCCGCCGGCCGAAGTGCGGCGACGGATGCGCGGTCCGGAAGAAGCGGACGTCCGCGCCGCGACGCACGTGCGCCTCGGCCGCCACCTGTTCGCCGCCGGCGCACTGGAGCGGGCCAAACACCACTTCAACGAAGCGGTGCGGCTGTGCCCGAACAAGTGGAACTACCGTCGACAGTCCTACATGCTCGATCCCGAGAGCATCGGGCAGTTGAACGTGACGCCCGGGTTCTGGGCCGCGGTGGATGCGTTGGGCGACGAGTCCTTCTATCCGCCGGCCGATTTCAGTCACGCGAAGTAGCTCTGCACGCCCGGCCGGCCACACGGCCCGCCGGGCGATCTTCGACTACCGGTTCCTGAGTTGGCGCCCGCGGGCTCCCCGGTGGCGGTGGGTCGCAGTTCCGCTGTCGGGCAATCCCGCTACGTGGTGCGCGCGGCCGCCGCTGTCGACGGCGGGATGGCATACGTCACGCTCGCATGCGCCACGGGGGCTGCGATGCCGTCCGAATGAATCGTGACGTCGCCGACGACGAGGGTCTTGCCGACTTTCAGCAGGCGCGCGATGCCGATGACGTCGCGATCGGCGGTGGGCTTGCGCAGGAAATTGATGTTCAGACTCGTCGTCACCGCCATCGGCACGAGGCCGAGTTCGGCGAGCAGCGCAACGTAGAGCGCAGTGTCCGCGACGTCCATCATCACCGGCCCCGACACGGTGCCGCCGGGCCGCAGTTCAGCGTCGCCAACCCTGCGGCGCACGATCGCGGCACCGTCACCGCACGCATCGACCGTACATTTGCACTGGGGAAAATCGCGTTCGAGGAACGCCGTGATCTCAGCCTTGGTCGCCATCGTCACCACTGTCTCGCCGGAAGGGGGTGCGCAGCATATCAGTCCGCTGTTTCGACACGGGCGCCGCCGTCAGTCCAGACCATCGGTCGACCGGCACGCTGCGAGCATCGCCGCGAGCGGCGCTGGCGTCGCGAGCCGGTGGTCTTCGCCGACTTCGATGAGCGCGGTCCGCGGCAGTCCGCTGGCCAGCACCAGCGCTTCGGAGTCGGCGAACGGGATCACCTCGTCCACGCGGCTGTGCAGGATCACGGTGCCTGACTTCACGCGCTGCGCCGTGCCCCAGCGGCGCCAGGCCGGGCACAGCAGCACGAGGCGCGCCGTGCCACAGGCCAGGTTCATCGACGACCGACGGCCGGTGGACGTCGAAAGCCGCCTGCGCGCTTGCCAGTGCGGCGTCGAAGTCGTCGTCGTCGAGCGCCGGATTGAACACCTCGCAACCGTGGGCCTGAAGGAAGCTCGGCTTGACGCCGCCGGGCACCGAGTGCCAGCCGTGAAGGAACAGAAGTTTCATCGAAGCGTGTCGCCGCGGGTAAAGCGGCATCGTGGCCGGGAAGCCGCCGCCCGTGCAAGCCGCGCCCCGTGACGCCGGTGCCCGCACAGGTCCGGCCACGGCCACGGAATTGATTTCCATCACCCCGGGCGCGATTGGCGCCTCAATCGGCTTGCTCCGGGGCAACGCAGGTTGGCAGTATCCGGACGGGAATGCAGGCGGTCTGCGCCTTCGGGGTGACCATGCTGAAGTATCTGCGCTATCTCGGCACTCATGTGCTCATCGTGTTGACGCTCGTCGGCCTGCTGCTGGGCCAGGCCTGGACGTGGCTGGGCATTGCGGCAGGCGTCGTGTGCTGGATTGGGGCCGACGCGTTGAGCGGCGCGGCGCGGACCGTGCCGAGGTTCCGTCATCCGGCCGTGCTCGACTGCGCGCTGTACAGTTTCCTGCCGGCGGTCGCGTGGCTGTGCGTGGTGTACGCATGGACCCTGTCGCCGCACGATCTGCTGGGAATCGGCGCCGGCCTGCAGCAGATGACCGGCATCGACGTGCTCGCGCGCCGGGCCGGCAATGACTGGGCAGCGTGGCTGGGCGCGAGCCTGTCAGTGGCGCTCGCCATCGCCCTCGGGGCCATCCTGACGGCGCATGAACTGGTGCACCGGACGCGGCAACCGGTCGCGATGTTCGTCGGGCGCTGGCTGCTCGCGATGGCGTGGAACGCGTCGCTGGAGGTGGCCCATGTCTACGGACATCATCGCGATGTCGGCACACCGGCCGACCCGGCGACGGCCCGGCGCGGCGAGAACGTCTATGCGTTTTTCGTGCGCTCGACGCTCGGCCAGGTGCGGCAGGCGTGGCGCATCGAACGACAGCGTCTGCGCGCCGCGCCGTGGTGGCAGGCGCTGGTGTGGCGGAACAAGGTCAGTCGGGGCTTCATGCGCTCGACCGTTGTCGCACTGGCCTTCCTGCTTGCTGCGGGTCCCCCGGGACTGGCGATGTTCCTGGTGGCCTCGATGTGGAACAAGCTGCTGCTCGAAGCACTGAACTACCTGGAGCATTACGGCCTGGTGCGGGATGGCGCGACGCCGTATGCGCTGCGCCATGCGTGGGACACCAATCGTGCCTTCAGCCACATCGTGCTGATTCATCTGCCGATGCACTCAGAACATCATCTCGAGCCTCGCGCCCACTTCGAAGCCCTGCAGCAGCGCCCCGAGTCGCCGCTGCTGCCCTGCGGTTACCTGGCGGCGCTGTTGCTGACCCTGATCCCGCCGGTATGGAAGCGACTGATGGCGCCGAAACTGGCCGAATGGGACAGCCGTTACGCGAGTCCGCGCGAACGCTCACTGCTCGCTGCCGGGCAGTGAACCGCGGCACGCGGCCGGTTGCGGTCAGTTGTCGTTGGGCTGCAGCACCTGCGCCATCGGAAACGGGCCGCGTGAATGCGGACCGAAGAACAGGCGCACCGCGACTGACGCGGTCCAGCTGTGCTCGCCGCCGAGACTCGCGACCTCGAGGCCCGTCATCAGCTTCGCGCGATGTTCGGCGAGGTGGTAATTCAGGCCGACGTAGCCGGCCTGGTAGAGATCGCCGCTGCGCAGGTTCGCTTTGCGCTCGTAGCGGCGCTGCGCGCGCAGTCCGTCGGCCTCGTTGCTGCCGGCGAGCTGGTAGCGCGCTACGGCCTGCAGGCGCCGCGTGACGAAGTAGCCCGGCTGCAGGTTCAGCCCGATGGCGTCACCATCCTCGCTGCCGAGCCCGGCGGTGATTTCGGTGACCAGGGACGCGGGGCCCTCGGTCAGGATCAGTGCCGACGCGATGCCCTGTTCGAATCGGTTCAGGTTCGTTGCCTTGTCGTTCGCGTCGCTGTGCACGAACGACACATTGAGAAACGCAGCGTCGAGCGGGATCCGATCGCTCAGATCGCGCGTGACGGTGGCGAGCAGCGAGTAGCCCGAATCGAGGGTCGTGAACGCTTCTTTCATGTCGCGCCCGGTCGCGTTCGAGAACACGCCACCGTAATAGCTCCAGCGGCCCACGCGGCCCGACAGCGTGACCGCCGGCGTGTAGTCGGCGCCGAACATGTTCGTCAGCATGCTGCGTTCGAGGTAGTTGATGTAACGGCTGGAGACGTTGCGGTCGTGCGTGAAGCGGTGCTTCTGCTGGCCGACGGTCAGCGTCAGCGCGTCACTGAAACGCCAGCCGGCCCACAGCTCCGTGAAGCCGTTGTAGAAGGGCTCGAAGTCGCTGCCGCTGACCATCTGCGCGTGCAACGTGAGATGGCCGAACACCCGGGCCTGACCGCCGATCCGGAAGCGGCGGTCCTCGAAGCCATCGTCTGCGCCCGCGCTGCCTTCGCTGTCCCAGTACTGGCCGTGATAGCGGCCCAGCGCCCAGACTTCCTGGACATACGGATTGGTGTCGCTGCGATAGAGCAGCCCGAGATCCGGAAAGGGTTCGGTCGGGGGAGGCGGCTGCGAGGCGGCCTGCGCGCAGGCACAGGCCACGTGCAGCGCCAGCAGGGTGCTGACGCGACGGATTCGACTCAGGAACATCGGCGGCAGGCCCCGGGAGTGCGCACGGTTGGAAACAGTGGCGCGATTCTAGCCCTCTTCATGACAAGTATGTGACAGGCGTGTGACAAAACACGCCGAAACGCGCCGGACTCAGGCGCCGAGCGCCGCCCGCATCAGGCCGGGCACGCGCGTCCAGCCGCGTTCCTGCTCGAGGTCGAACAACCGCTGCAGCACACGATCGGCGCTGCGGTGGCCGGGGTGGTAGGGCTGCGGCAGCGGCAGCCACAGGGGGCCGCGCAGGATGACTTTCTCGACGTCCTGCAGCATCGAGGTATTGTTCACGAAGCCACAGCCGCTCTGGATGTCCTCACGCGTTGAGCCCGGATATCCGCCCCAGGGCGTGGCACCGAGCACGAAGGCGAGCCCGGGAAAGATATTGATGCCAACGGTGCCGTAACGCAGCGTCGCAATCGCGTCCTCGAGCGCGCGGGCGATGGCCGGATCGCGCAGCGACCTGGGATGCACGACGATGGTGGCAGTCAGCGTGCCCCACAGACGCGAGTTCACGAACTCGACGGCCGCGTGCAGGTACTCCACTGGATCGCGGGAGCCGACGCTCGTCTGGCTCAAAATGCTGCAGAACGGCTCTTCGCGGAACAGCGGCTGATCGATGGCCGGGTCGAGACCGCGCACGAGGGTCCACGGCAGTTCGTCCGGCGTCGGCGCGCCGAACCGGCTGACGTCCGGCTGCCCGTCGGTGAGCCGGCGCCAGCGCTCGTGCGCGCCGGGGTAGTAGGCCCGGCGCGTCGGCGTGCGCGCGAAGACCTCGCCAATCGCACGCAGCAGGCGGTCACCTTCGGCGGCGCCGCGCGGCAGCACCAGCATTTTGGCCGCCGTACACCAGAACGACGCGTTGCCGATGACATAGCCCGCGATGTCGCGGGCCTGGTAGGCGATGTCGCGCGCACTGTAAGGACCCGGCACCATCAGCACCGGCAAGATGTTGCCGAGTTCGGCCGAGACAGGTTTGTCGTTCAGCGGCGTCCCGGCGGCCTTGCGTGCACGTCGCTCGTCCGCCGTCGCGCCCCAGACTATCGTGTCATAGGTGCGGTCGGAGCCCGTGATGTGGATGGTGTCGATGCCCGCATGTGCGGCGAGCAGCGCGCCTTCGTCGGCGCCACCGTACACAATCGCCAGGTAGTCGCGCGCAATCAGCGCTGCAAAAGCGTCCTCGATCAGCGGCCCGAGGTAGGCGTTGACCGGATTCATCTTCAGGACGCAGACCATGCCGTCGTTGAAGAGCTTGGTCAGCACATCCTGCACGGCGATCGACGCGACGTTGCCGGCGCCCAGGACCAGCGCCACGCGGCCCGCGTGCGTCGGGCGCTTGTAGAAGCCGCCCCGCATGTCGGCGCAACGCGCGCGGTCGACGTCGGCCTGCAGTCGCACGTCGGCGCTGATGGCCGGCAAGGTCACTGCATCCAGTCCGTCCGCCGGATGCATCCGCACCAGCAGCCGCCCGTCGGGTGCCTCGCGATACCCGGCGACCGGGGGCTGGGCGCCGCGCGCGAGCGCGGCGAGCGTTGTTTCCAGCAGCCGGAGATGTCGCGCGATGGGCCAGGCGCCTGTGGCCCATTCTTCGCCGGCGGCCGCCGTGTCGGCGCGCAGCCCCTTGGCCTGGCAACCGGCGGCGACCATGCGCGTCGCGGTGCGGCCGATGCCGGCCCGCAGTTCACGCAGCAGGGCGATTCTGGCCGGGAGGTCCAGCCGGGCGAAACCCGGTGCGGCTTCGCGCACGCGCGCGACCGCCGCGTCGATCTGCGCGGCGGTGGAAGGGGCGATGTCGTGCATGGCGACCGGACCTCCTGCCCGGGCTCGATCAGGCCAGGCTGCGCAGGAACTCCAGCAGCACCGCGTTGAACGCGGCCGGTTGCTCGATATTCGACAGGTGGCCGGCACGCTCGAGGATCGCAAGGCGCGCGTGCGGAATCGCGGCCGCCATGTCGCGTGCAATCGTCGGCGGCGTCAGCGTGTCCTCGTCGCCGCAGATCACGAGCGTCGGTACCTTGATCGCAGTGAGTTCGGCGACCGGCTCATAGCGCGTCATCGCTTCGATCGCCTTGATGTAGGAGTCCTTGTGCAGCGCCGCCATGCTGTCGACGAGTCGCTGCAGCGAGGCCGGTGTTGCGCCTTTGCTGAGCAGGGTGGGAGCGACGACCGGCGCGATGTCCTTCGGCTCCTTGCCTTCGATCAGCGGTTGCTTGCGCGAACGGATGAATTTCTCACGCTGTTCGCTCGTGATCGACGCATCGTAGCCGGGGAAGGTGTCGCAGAGGACGAGGCTCGCGACGCGCGCCGGCCTGCTTTCGTAGAAGTCGAGTGCGATGCGTCCGCCCATCGACAGCCCGACGAGATGCGCCTGCGCGACATCGAGATGATCGAGCAGGCGCTCGAGATCGGCGGCGAACATCGGAAACGCGAGCGCGCCGTCGTAGTCGTCGCTCGCGCCGTACCCGCGCGCATCCCACGCCACCGCCCGAAACTCGCCGCCCAGTGCGTCGAGCTGTTCGCGCCAGTTCGTGCGGTTGCCGCCGATGCCGTGCATGAACACGACAGTCGGTCCGCTGCCCATCGCCTCATAGGCAATGCGCGGTGCGCCGGGGACGAACGCGGGGGCCGTCATCGACAGGCCTTCAGGCGTACCACGGCAGCGGCATCGCCGCGCCGTCGGCTGTTTCGACCTTGACCGGCGACATCGCGAGGGTCGCGATGATGTAGAGATCTTCCGTGCCGTTGTTGCAGATCTGGTGCACGACGTTCGGCGGAATCACGAGCGTCTGATCGGCCTTGAACGGCAGTTCGCGGTCTTCGAATTTGCATACGCCGCTGCCGCCGAGAATCACGATGACTTCCTCGCAGTCGTGACGATGCACCGGTGTCACCGAGTTCGGCGAGATGGTCTGACGCCAGACTTCGAAACTGTTCAGGCCATCCTGCTTGCCGGCGAGTGTCTGGTGCTCGAGACCGGGCAGGTTGTGTTTCGGGACCGCGGGATTGTGGTTGACGTGCATGACAGGACTCCGGGCTGGTGCGGGAGCCTATCCCAACGGAGCCCGCCCGGGCTGTCAAGCCTGTGCCCTGCGCGGGCGTCTTGGGCACCTGGCGTGCAGATGAAGAACGGGCTGCGCAATGGCCACCGAGAACGCCGAGAAAAAAGCCATGGCGGGCAGCAGCGTAGTGCTCGGTGCGCAGTTCGGTGCCCGGTTCACGGTGGTGCCGACCAAATCAGTTGTTCTTCTCGGTGTTCTTTGTGTTCTCGGTGGCCAACCATGCGCAGCCCCCCCGGGGACGCTACGTCGTCTGCCGCCGGCGCAGGGGCACTTCGTGCAGCACGAGGCCGGCGAGGATCAGGGCGGTGCCACCGAGGATCCGCGGGCCCAGCGGTTCGGCATTCAGCAGGTGACCGAGGGCGAGGGAGAACACCGGCGTCGCGAAGTTGATCAGGGCGACCTGCGTGGCGCGCTGCCGGCGCAGGATGAAGTAGTAGAGCGTGAAGCCGGCGGTGGTGGCAACGATGCCGAGCCAGGCGATCGACAGCGCGGCCGGCAGCGGCACCGTGGCCGGCCATTGGCCGTCGAGCCAGATCCAGGTCAGCAGGTAGGCGGGGAGCGCGAGCGTCATGCTGCCGGCCACCGAGGCCAGGGCCGGCATCGGGGCGTTGTAACGCTTGATCAGGACCCCGGACAGCGCATGGATGCACACCGCCACCAGCACCAGGGCGATGCCGAAGGCCGCGCCATCCCCCGCCGAGCCGGCATCGCCGTAAATGGTCACCAGGCCGGCCAGCGCCAGCGCCTGGCCCAGCAGCCGCTGGCCGCTCAGCGCCGCCTCGCCGAGCAGGAGGCGCGAGAGCAGGGCGGTCGCCAGCGGACTCAGGCCGAACAGCACCGCCAGCCAGCCGGACGGGATGTCTTGCGCGCCGCGGTAGGACAGCAGCATCGCGCCGTAGATGCCGAGCGCGCCGGCGGCATAGTGCACACAGGCCGCGCGGTCGAACGGCAGCCGGCGGCGCGTGACGAGCATCAGCAGCCAGACACAGGCGGCGCCGACGGTCATCCGGCTGACCACGCCGAACAGCCAGCCCGGGCCTTCCCCGCTCCACTTGATGGCGAGCGGGGTCGTCGACCAGATCAGGATCACGCCGATGTAGGCAAGGGCAACGGGCACGGCGGACCCCTCGAACAGGGAAAGGACGGAACGCCCATGGTAGCGCGTGAAGAAACCTGATGGCCGGTGGGCACAGCTCACGGCAAACTTGAACGAAAAATTGTAAAAGAGCGTCAAGCTGAAATTCGGGACACGCTTCGTGTCACGCGGCGCACGCAGAATCCGGAACGCAATCATGAACAATATGGAGTCAGGCATGGCGAACCCCGCCCCCGTTGTCCCGCTGCTCGGGCAGCCGTCTTTCATCACCTTGCAGAGTCATGTGCTGGTCGAGGAGCGTCGCCATCCGGGTGCCACCGGCACGCTGTCCTGGATCATCTCCGCTCTGTCGATCGCCTCCAAGACCATTGCCGCGAAGCTGAAGACCGCCGGCATCGAGGATGTCCTCGGCGAGTTCGGCACGGACAACGTGCAGGGCGAACGTCAGCAGAAACTCGACGTCATCGCCAATCACCTGCTGATTCAGCTGCTGCGCTCGCGCGAGGGCGTGGCGGTGATTGGTTCGGAAGAGAACGACGAACTGCTGCTGGTCGATGCCGCGGCGGCGGGTGGCCGGCGCTACGCCGTGCTGTTCGATCCGCTGGATGGCTCGTCGAATCTCGACGTCGGCGGCGGCGTCGGCACCATCTTTTCGATTTTCGCCCTCGGCGACGGCGAGTCCGGCACCTTGCAGCCGGGCCGCCAACAGATTGCGGCCGGCTACGTGCTGTACGGCTCGTCGACGATTTTCGTGCTGACGACCGGCAACGGCGTCCACATGTTCGTGCTGGATCCCGCCGTCGGCGCGTTCATCCGCGTCGCCGAGCACCTGCGGATTCCCGCGCGCGGCAAGACCTATTCGGTCAACGAAGCGAACCTGGACAGCTTCCCCGCGGGTTACCAGCGCTTTCTCGGCCAGTGCCGTGAGCGTGGCTACTCGAGCCGCTATGCCGGCGCGATGGTCGTCGACGTGCACCGGGTGCTGATCAAGGGCGGCGTGTTCCTCTACCCGCCGACCGCCAAGGCGCCCCAGGGAAAATTGCGACTGATGTACGAGGCGAACCCGATGGCGATGCTGATTGAGCAGGCAGGCGGTGCGGCATCGATCGGCGGCCAGCCGATCCTCGACGTGGCGCCGGAGGAACTGCACCAGCGCGTGCCCGTCATCCTCGGGAGCCGCGATGAAGTCGCCGAACTCGAAGCAATGCTGAAGGACTGAAAGACAGAATCAGCGGCGGCCCATGTGGCCGCTGCGCCCACCGCTGGAGGAGAACAACAATGAAGAAGAGTCAGGTCGTCCAATACCGTTCGTCACTGGTGGCCGTCGCGTGCGCCGTGCTGGCACCGCTGGCCCAGGCGCAGCAGGTCGTCGTCACCGACGCCCATGAACGCGGGATCAGTGTGCTCGGCGCCGAGTCGTCACAGGCCGATGGCGGCTATGCCGTGCATGCGCGCGTGAGTCGCAGCCTCATGACGGGCGTGCTCTCGCCGGTGACGCTCCAGGTCGTGATCCGGGACGCCTCCGGTGCCGTCAAGGCCGAACGACAGACCCTGCTCGGGCCGGCCGAACTGCCGCGCAGACGTCTGCGCAGCTTCAGCTTCGAAAGCCGCTTCGAGCAGGCGCCGGCCGCGGACGACGTCGTCGAAGTCAGCCTCGTCCACGGTTGAACCGGGACAACAGCTGCCCTACAGGCTGACCTGCACGCGGAAGCCCACGACCACGGCGTTGTCGAGCGTCGGGTCCATGCCCGGGTCGATCACGTACTGAACGTCCGGCTGAATGTTGAGCCACGGCGTCGCAGGGATCAGGTAGGTCCATTCGAGCGCGGTCTCCGCGCGTTCGATGCCAGGGTTCGCGGCGCGAAAGTCGTCGCCGTTGCGCGCGTGCGCGACGGCGAAGCCGGCCACGTCCGCCGGGCGGCCCGGCAGCGGGCCCGTCCAGTTGATGCCGGCGCCGGCATAGGTGCCGGTCTGGTTCATGTCTTCGTCGGCAAAGCCGAGCTGGGCGAATACGCCGACGCCGCGGCCGTCGTCGGCCCGCCACAGATCGCGTTCGCCTATCAGGTAAATCCCGGCATTGTCGTTGTGACTGTCGCCAGCGAAGTCGTCGAACTGCGCTGTGGTGATCCAAGCGCCGAGTCCAAGCTTGTAGTAGGTCGTGCCGGATCCGATCAGACCGACTTCACCGATGCCGAACACGCCGTCCCCGTCGTCGAATGCGACTTCGGTCCCGTACGGATCGGCCGGATCGCCGGGGACGCCGTCATAGACCGCCGCGATGACATAGGTATTGGCGGTCGGCGCCACGCGCAAGCGCACGCCGGGCGAGGTCGTCGGGAAGAATGACGGGACCGCCTGGCCGATTTCAGGTCCAATCCCGAAGGAACTGTTCAGGAACAGCAGGCCATGCTCCGTGACGTAGAACTCGCTGTTCAGATCGTGCAGGCCCACGAGCAGGCTGACGCGATCGTCGGCGAAGCGATGTTCGTACCAGGCTTCGTATAGTTTGAAGGTCCCCGGCGCTTCGATGTTGCTGGCGACCTGGTAATCGCCGGTGCGCGCGCTGGGGGCGCCGCCGGCGTTGCCGAGAAAATAGAAGTTGAAGCTGCCGTTCTGCCACCAGCCCGCGGCGCCGGTATCGACCGACATCACGAGATCGAAATTCGCCGGCGAATCGAAGCCTTCGTCGATGCCGCCATCCACCGTGCCCAGCACGTCGACAGTGGCCACGAATTCGAAGTCGAAGCCCTGCGCGGCGAGTGCGCTGCGCTTGCCGCCCCAGTCGCCGAGCAGCCATGGCAAGGGTTCGTCGGCCACAGCCACCCCGTTCCAAAGCACGAAACCCATGCATGCCGCGCACAGCCGGCCGCCCACCCGAATGCCCATGATGATTCTTCCGTCTGGTTTTTCTAGAAGTCGGCCCAGGCATCGCCGCCGCCCGCGGCGCGCTTGAGCGGTGTCGATGGCGACGCCGTCGTCGGCATGGCCGTCGGGCGGGTCTGGGAATAGTTCGCGATGCTCGCGACTTCGCTGCCCGCCGCCGTCTTGAAGTTGTCCATCAGGCGCGCGAGGGTGCGCGTCTGGTCGTCCATCGATTCACTGGCCGCGGCGGCTTCTTCGACGAGCGCAGCGTTCTGTTGAGTCGCATGGTCCATGTCAGTGACAGCGCGATTCAGGCCTTCGATGCCGGCCCGCTGCTGCTCGGAGGCCGCGGCAATGCTGTTCATGATGGCGCTGACCTTCTGCACGGCGCCGACGATGCCGCCGAGTGTCGCACCGGATTCGTTGACCAGGCGCGAGCCTTCGTCGACCTTGTTGACGCTGTCGTTGATCAGCGTCTTGATCTCCTTCGCGGCGGTCGCACTGCGCTGCGCGAGTCCGCGCACTTCGGCGGCCACCACCGCGAAGCCACGGCCCTGATCGCCGGCTCGCGCGGCTTCGACGGCCGCGTTCAGCGCGAGCAGGTTGGTCTGGAACGCGATCTCGTCGATCACGCCGATGATGTCGGCGATACGACGGCTCGACTGGTTGATTTCGGACATCGCCGTGATGGCGCTCTCGACCACGCCGCGGCCGCCCGACGCCTCGCTGCTGGCCGCGGCCGCCAGGGAGTTCGCTTCGCGCGCGTCGGCGCTGTTGCGATTGACGGTTTCGGTCAGTTCGCGCAGGGACGCGGAGGTTTCCTGCAACGCGTCGGCCTGCTGCATCGTGCGCTGGCTCAGATCCTGGTTGCCCTTCGCAATTTCACCGGCCGAGGTGTTGATCGAACTCGTGACGCCCCCGATCTCGCTGACCATGCGGCGCAGATTGTCAATGGAGGTGTTCAGGTGATCGCGCAAGGCGGCGAAGTCCCCGCGGTAGTTGCCTTCCATGCGCTTTGTCAGATCGCCGTGCGACAGTGCATCGAGGACACGCGACGCTTCGCCGAGCGGCGTCGCCATCGCATCCAGCGTGTCGTTCATGCCGGCGACGATGCTGCGGAAATCTCCCCAGTGGCGCGACAGATCGGCGCGCACCTCGAGCTTGCCGTCGGCCGCCGCCGCGGCCAGCGCGCGGGCGTCTTCGAGGAGAGTCTGCAGCACCGTGGTGCAGGTGTTGACGTTGTTCTTCATGGCGTTGAATTCGCCCTTGAACTCAACGGCAATCGGCTGCGGGATATTGCCTTCGGCGATGCTGCTGAGCTGGGTCGCCGCGACTCTCAGCGGATTGACGATCGCGTCGAGCAGGCGGTTCACGCCATCGCCGAGTACGCGCGTGAAGCCGGCAAGTCGCGAGGTGTCGAGACGGCTCTCGAGTTCGCCGTCTTCCGCCGCCTGCAGTACATCGGCAATCTGGCGTTCGGCTTCGCGCTGCTGGGTCAGGTCCACCCATTCGCAGACCGTGCCGATGCGCTGGCCATTGGCGTCACGCACCGGGGTCGAGGTGACCTGGAAGGCGCGCCCGCCGAGCTGGAAGTCGGCGCTGCTCGTGCCCGTCAACGCGGAGAGAATCTGGAGCTGGGCGGCGCCGTCGCGGTAGAGCGCGCCGACGCTGTGTCCGATCAGTGCCGCCGGATCGAAGCCAGGCAGGTCGCGGCGCAGGTCGGCGGCGACACCGGTGAACATCTGCAACGCCGTTGCGTTGAGATAAGTGATGTCGAGCCTGGTGTCGGTGAGCACGATGTTCGCCGCTGCGGCGTCGAGCGCCTGCTGCACGCGGAAGGCTGCTTCGGCCCGTTCACGCTCGGCGTTGCGCTGATTCTCGATGCCGTCGAGCACGCCGTTGAATTCGGTTTCGATGCTGGCAAACTCGGCCGTGAAGCCGCGCAGCCGTTCCAGCACGCCGGTGTCGCTGCGCAGGGCGGCAATGGCGCTGCGCAACTGGGCCAGCGGACTGGTCACCGTGCGAATCAGGAACCATGACATCAGGCTGCACAACACGCCGGCGACCCCGAGCAGAATCGTCATTTCCTGCAGCGCCTGGGCGGCGACTGCTTCCGCGTCCTGCTGGGCGGCGGCGGCGCTTTTCTCGATCAGGTCCGACAGCTGCTCCATCTCGTCTTCGAGGCGCGAAAACGCCGCCGAGAATTCGGGCAGCAGGGCTTCCGCGGCGTCCGGGTCGACAAAGGCCTGTTCGATGATGCGTGTCGCGGACGCTTCATAGTCGTTCAACACCGGCGACACACTTTCGAGCGCGCCCCTGATGTCTGCCGGCAGCGGCAGTTTGCCGCTCGCGGCGATGTTCTCCTTGAACGTCGCGACGTGGTCGGCGAGGTCGGCCTTGATCCCCGCCGCTTCGTCCTGCCGTTGCTTGGCACCGGCATGCAGCGCGGCGAGCACGTCGCCGCGCAGGGCGTCGTGCATCATGTCCGACTCGAGGTGGTTGCGCAGCGCCGCGAGCTTGACCGTCATTTCGCCGAGGGCGTCCGACTGGCGCTGCTGCGCGCGGTAACCGCTACCGCCGACGAGAAGGGTGGTGGCGATGCTGATGACAGCGAACGCGATCAGTTTCTGCTTGACGCTGAACGTCACGGTGGCCTCCTCGGCACTGGAACGGGGGAACGGCGCAACCGCGGCGGGCTGTGCAGTCAGTGAGGAGAGTAGCGACGAACAGCGGCCCGACTTGAGGGCCGGACGGTCAACAGGCGACAGGGTCCTACGGCAGCCCGCAGGGACTCAGTGAACGCGGAACAGCTCGCAGGCGAGCTGGACGCGCTCGAGCGGTGTGTCGGGGATGGCGTCCAGGCGGTCGATGGCCTCGAGGCGGCCGCGCAGACCGCGACCGTTCGCAATCTGGATGGCGAGGCCCGGCCGCGCATTCAGCTCCAGCAGCAGTGGGCCATGCGTGCGGTCGATGACGATGTCGACGCCGAGGTAGCCCAGACCCGTCAGCTCGTAGCAGCGGGCGCCGAGTTCGAGCAGCCGCGGCCAGTTCGGAATCTCGAGGTTCGACAGCGACACGCCGAAGTCCGGATGGTCGGCCACGGAGCGGTTCTGCCACACGCCGTGGGTCGTGCGACCCGTCGCGATTTCGATGCCGACGCCGACCGCGCCCTGGTGCAGGTTGGCCTTGCCGTCGGACTGGCGCGTGGGCAGACGCACCATCGCCATCGTCGGCACGCCGCGATAGACGAGCAGCCGGATGTCGGGCACGCCCTGGTAGCTGACGGGGTCGAAAATCGGATCGACCCGCACGCGGTACTCGACCATCGCGTCGTCCGGCACGCCGCCGAGGCTGTAGATGCCGCTGAGGATGTTCGAGACATGGAACTCGACTTCGTCCAGCGTGAGGCCGCGACCGTCGGGTTTGACGACGAGGTCCTTGCGCCGTCCGTCGATCACGAGGACGCCGCTGCCGCCACTGCCATGCGCCGGTTTGATCACGAATTCGCTGTAGGGCGCGAGGCGCTCGGCCAGCTTCGTCAGATCGTGCTCCGTCTGGAACACCGCATAGAGTTGCGGCACGGCGATACCGGCTTCGATCGCCAGACGTTTGGTGGTCAGCTTGTCGTCGACGAGCGGATACCGGCGGCGCGGGTTGTGCCGCATGATGTATTCGCGGTTGCGCGCATTGAGGCCGAGGATGCCTGCGTTGCGCAGCTTGAGCCAGGTGTCGAAAAACATCGGATCAGCGCTTCGCCAGGTCGCGGAAGCGCAGGATTTCGCTCAGGCGGTAGCCGGTGTAGGCGCCGAAGCACAGACACAGCGAGAGCACCACCAGCAGCAGTTCCGGGAACGTCGACATCAGGTAGACGAGGTGCGGTTCGGTCATCGCGTAATAGCCGCAGATCGCGACGAACAGGCTGCCCGCGAATTCCTTGATCGCGGTGCCTGGTCCGCGCTCTTCCCACACGATGCTCATGCGTTCGATCGTCATCGTCAGGATGACCATCGGGAACAGCGCGATCGACAGCCCCTGCTCGATACCGAGCTTGGCCGACAGCAGGCTCACGCCGAGCATCAGGCCGATCACGATCACCAGCACGCTCGCGAGGCGGGGCATCAGCAGCAGGCGCAACCGCGTCAGTGCGACGCGGATGGCAAGGCCGGCCGAGACCACGATCAGAAACAGCGCGATGCCCGCGGCGAGCTTGGTTTCGCGAAAGGCGAGCGCGACCAGCACCGGCATGAACGTGCCGAAGGTCGGCACGCCGACGACGCCGCGCATCAGCACGATCACGAAAGCGCCCAGCGGCACCATCAGCAGCACGCGGTAGACGTTTTGCGTGCGCACCGGCAGGTCGTTCAGCGAAAGCGCCAGCAGGCCGGTGTCGAGCTTGGATTCGACGCGCTTGGCTACCGACAGCTGCGGCATCGGCGTCTTGTTGCCGGAGAAACCAACCTCGATGTTGCGCACGCCTTTGGTGACGGTGATCTTCGGGTCGTCATAGGACCAGATCAGGAAGTTGGTCGGATAGCCATCCTGCCCGGTCTGCGGATTGAAGCCATGCCAGCGTTCGCCGTCGTGCACCTCGAGCCACGCGGTCAGCGGGGTGTCGACGAAATCCTGCTCCAGCGGCAGGCCATAGACGATGCGGCTCGGGATGCGTGCGCCGGCGAGCACCTCGGTCAGCATGCGCGCCCAGCCGTCCTCGGTCGCCGACTTGCGAATCAGTTTGACGTTCTCGTCGTCTGATTCATTGATGTTCGCGACCAGCAGGCTCGTGAACGTGACGATGTCGGCGGATTCCTCGCGGGCCTTCTTCAGCACCGCCTCGATCGCCGAGCGCAGCGGTTCGGCGTACTCGGGTACTTCGGGAAAGGTCGGCGCCGGCCCCGGGTCCTGGGTAGCTTCCTCGCGCTTCGGGTAGACCTTGATGTGGTAGTACAGCGCCTGGGCACCGGCGGCGCGGCGCACCGTCCACACGGCCTGGCGCGGGATGCCGTTCTCCGAACCGCGAATCGCGAGGCCATAGGAGCGGGACACGAAGTCTTCGTCGAGCAGCGCGAATCCGGGCGGCGTGTCCGGCAGGGTCAGCGCAACCTTGGCCGGCTGGCCGCGGCCCTCGAAGGCAATCCGCGCTTCGACGTCCCAGACGGTCGCTTCAGCGGTCGGATCGAGCGGGACGGACAGGCGGCTGACCTTCAGGTAGGCGACCGACAGGCCGAGGACCGCGCAGAGGGTCGCGAGAATGAAAACGGCGGAAAAACGCAACGAGGCTACTCCCTGCTGAAACGGGGCCAGCGGACCTTATTCGGCCTGTGCCTTGGGGCAGGTCGGATCGGTGTTGTAACGGGCTGCCGGATCGATCACCGCGAGATCGGCGAGGAAGCGGCGGCCCAGCAGCACCGGGTAATTGAATTTCTTGCGATTGACGAGCGTGAAGAGGGCCTGGAAGCGCTTGCCGCCGAGGCAGAATTCCATTTTGACCGAGGGTCGGGCGTCGTTCTTGTCGGTGCCGCGGAGCTTGATCGTCACGTCGCGTGCGAGCGGTTTTTCGACCGTGATGGTCTCGCTGTTGGGGTCGCGGTGGTTCAGCCAGAGGTTGAACCGCACCCACTTCTTGCCGTCCTTGTCGAAGCGCTCGATGTCGGTGGCGTGGATGGCAGCGGTCTTCGCGCCGGTATCGAGCTTGGCCTTGAGGACGATGTCAGAAGGCTGCAGGCGTATCCGCTCCAGCCAGCCCAGCTCCATTTTCTCGCGCGCCGCGGCGGGACTGTTCATGCCGCACAGGCCGATGACCATGGCAAGGGCAGTCACCATTCGGCCGCACCAGCCCCTCTCCTGGTTCAGAATCATGTTGTGAACGCCTCAGCAGGTCTGTCAGAGTGGCCTTGCGCCAGCCTCGGGAAAAACGCGTTTTTATTCAGGACGAACGAAAAAAACAAAGCGCCGACGGGGTCCGCCGGCGCGGGCCATACTATACGCCGAAACCCCGGGCCGTAGTGAAGGGTCGCCCGGCGATCGGGCACACGTCCGCCTTCTCCGGCCCGACCCGCTTCCGCTAGGATGGGGGAGGTCCGCGTATTCAGCCGAGGTTCATCCAGATGCAGTATTTCGAAAACAACTCTCTGTCGATCGGCCACACGCCGCTCGTGCGACTGAACAAGGTCGTCGATGCGTCACGGGCGCTGGTGCTCGCGAAAATCGAGGGCCGCAATCCCGCCTATTCGGTGAAATGCCGGATTGGCACGGCGATGATCGAGGATGCCGAGGCGCGCGGTGTGCTGCGGCCCGGCATGGAGATCGTCGAGCCGACCAGCGGCAATACCGGCATTGCGCTGGCGTTCGTGTGCGCCGCACGCGGTTACCCCATCACGCTGACGATGCCGGAGACGATGAGCATCGAGCGGCGCAAGGTGCTGAAGGCGTTCGGCGCCAACCTCGTGCTGACCGAGGGCGCGCGCGGCATGTCGGGTGCAATCGCCAAGGCCGAAGAAATCCTCGCCAGCGATCCCGCGCGCTACTACATGCCGCAGCAGTTCCAGAACCCGGCGAATCCCGCGGTGCACGAACGCACCACCGGGCCCGAAATCTGGGACGCGACCGACGGCCAGGTCGACGTGATCGTCGCGGGCGTCGGCACCGGGGGCACCATCACCGGCATCGCGCGCTACCTGAAGTACACCCGCGGGCGCCCCATCGTGGCGGTGGCGGTCGAACCGGCCGCGAGCCCGGTGATCACGCAGCGTCTCGCCGGCACGCCGCTGCAGCCGGGACCGCACAAGATCCAGGGCATCGGCGCCGGCTTCATCCCGGGCACGCTCGACCTCGGGGTCGTCGACCGGGTCGAACGCGTCGAGAATGACGAGGCGGTCGAATTCGCGCGGCGACTGGCGCGCGAGGAAGGCATACTCTGCGGCATTTCCTGCGGCGCCGCCGTTGCGGCCACTGCGCGGCTGGTGCAGGAGCCCGCGTTCGCCGGCAAGAACATCGTCGTGATCCTGCCCGACGCCGGCGAGCGTTACCTGACGAGCGTGCTGTTCGAGCACATCGCCGGTTGAGGCGGGCTGCATCCGCCGGCGTGATCGCGATCAAGGCAGGCGGGTCGCGCTTGTCCAAGATAGACCCTCTACCATGCCCGCGAGGCTGACCATGACCCGCTTCACTGCCTGCCTGCTGACTGTCGTCACCGTTGTCACTCTCGCGACGGGGCCGGTGCTGGCCGCGGACGCCGCGCCACCCGCCAGCGACACGACGACGCGCGACGTGATGCATCGCGTGTTCGATTCCATCGCCTACCTGCTGCCGCTGTCGGTGCGTGATGCCGAGCAGGCGACGTCCTGGGATCGCGAACTGATCGACGACAAGCTCAAGGTGCTGCAGGAAGCCTCCGATGCGCTGGTGGCCCATGCGCAGGGCAAGGACGACGAGTTCCGCTATCTCGCGCGCTCGTTCGGTGAAACCACGCGCGACATCACGAGCTCGTTTCGGGAGACCTGGCCGTCGTACGCGTATTTCTCTCTGATGGAATTGACGCAGCACTGTGTGGCCTGCCATTCGCGGCTGCCTTCCGACGCGCAGACGGCGTTCGGCCAGCGCCTGATGGCGCGCATCGACACCGCCGATTTCGATCCGAGCGAACTGGCCCAGCTCTACGTCGCGACACGGCAATTCGACGCGGCCGAAGGCGTGCTCGAGCGCAAGCTGATGAGTCCGAAGGAGGACGCAATCGATCTCGACAACGCCGGCGTGCTGCTCGATTACCTGAACATCGTGCTCGTCGTGCGGCAGGACACCGAACGTGCCGCAGCGCTGCTGGACCGTTTCGCCGGACGGCCGGACGTGCCGCGCTACCTGCGCCAGCGTCTGGCCGCGTGGCAGCAGAGCCTGAAGACGCTTGCGCCGGTGTTGCGCGCCGAACCCTCGCTGGCCGCCGCGCACGAGCTCTTCACGCAGGCCGACGGCATGACGCGCGCGCCGCGTGGCCGCGAACGCGCGATACACGATCTCGTCGCGGCCAGTCAGTTGCAACGTTACATCGCGCAGCATCCCGGGGCACAGGGCAAGGAGATTGCGGACGCCTACTACATGCTCGGGATCATCGCGCTGCGCACGATCGAGCCCAAGTACTCGGTGCCGGAAATGGAACTACTGTTCGCCTCATCGATACGGGCAGCACCGCAAGGCCCGCACGCGCTCGAGTCCTACAACCTGCTCGAGGAGTTCGGCTACTGGCGCGACCTGCACCTGGCCCGTGCCGGCGACGACAGCAGCATCATCGACATGAACGAACTGAGAAAGCTGATCGGCGAGTAAAAGGAGTGGCGCGATGACGCCCGACTGCCTGCCACCGGAGACCCTGCGCACGCGCTGTCCCGAGCATCAGTTCCAGTTCGCGACCACCGCCGAACTCGAGCCCCTCGTCGAACCGGTGGGCCAGGCGCGCGCCATCGACGCCCTGCGCTTCAGCACCCGGGTCCGCGGTCCCGGCTACCATGCGTTCGCCTGCGGCCCGGCCGGCAGCGGTCGCCTGTCGCTGGTCAGCGCGGAACTCGAACGCGAAGCGCGCGGCCGTCCGGTGCCGGACGACTGGTGCTACGTCCACAATTTCAAACTGGCCCACGCGCCGCGCGCGCTGCGCCTGCCCGCAGGCCGCGGCAGCGCGCTGACGAGTGCCATGGCGCGCCTCGTCGAGGATCTGAAGTCCGCGCTGCCGGCGGCCTTCGGCCGCGACGAGAACCGCAAGCGCCAGGAAGACATCGAAGCGCAGTTCCAGGAACGCCAGCAGCAGGCCATCGGTGCCCTCAGCGAGCGCGCGGCCGCGCAGGGCGTCCTGCTGATCGGCACGCCGTCCGGCTTCGCGTTCGCGCCGATGGACGAGCAGGGCGAGGCGATGAACCCGGCCCGGTTCCAGAAGATGCCGGCGGAAGATCAGGCCAGGATCAAGGCCATCATCGAAGGCCTGCAGAACGAATTGCAGGCACTCGTGCGCCAGTTCCCGCTATGGTTCAAGGAAATGCGCGAGCGGCTGACGACGCTCAACCGCGAAATCGCCGAGTACGTCGTCAACCATCTGGTCGATGAGGTGCGGGCGCGTTTCCCCGATCTGCCGGCGGTGGTCGCCTGGCTCGAGGAGATCCGCGCCGACATCGTCGCCCACGCGCCTGCGTTCATGCTGAGCGCCTCGCCGCCACCCGGCGCCGATCCGATGGATCTCGAAGCGGTGTTCCAGCGTTACGCGGTGAACCTGTTCGTCGACAACGGCGAACTCGAGGCCGCGCCGGTGATCCACAGCGATTTGCCGACGCTCGGCAATCTGCTCGGGCGCATCGAGCATCGCGCGATGATGGGCACGCTGTTGACGGATTTCTCGCTGCTCAAGGCCGGCGCCCTGCATCGCGCGAACGGCGGATTCCTGATTCTCGATGCGCGACAGGTGTTGATGCAGCCATTCGCGTGGGAAGCGCTGAAGCGGAGTCTGCGCGCGCGGGAGGTGAAGCTCGACGCGTCCGAGATGCAGTTCGGCATGCTGACCACGGTGTCGCTGGAACCGTCGCCGATTCCGCTCGACGTGAAGCTGTGCCTGATCGGCGAACACTGGCTGATGTACCTGCTCGAGGCGAATGACCCTGAATTCAGGGACCTGTTCAAGGTCGTCGCCGACTTCGAAGACGAAGTCGTGCGCGACGATGACAACCAGCTGGCCTATGCGCGGCTGTGCGCGCGGCTGGCGCGCGACGCCGGCACGCGGCCGCTCGATCGCGCGGCCGTCTGCGCGCTGATCGAACACAGCGCGCGGCTCGCCGAAGACGCCGAACGTCTGACCACGGCAGTGCACGCGCTGGACGACTTGATCCGCGAGGCCGACTACTGCGCCGAGGCGGCAGGCCGTACCACGATCGGCGCGGATGCGCTGCGCGAGGCGATTGTGCGCAAGCGCCATCGGTCCGACCGGATCCGCGCGCGGATGCTCGAGGAAGTGTTGCGCGGCAATCGGATCATCGCGACCGACGGCCACGCAATCGGCCAGATCAATGGCCTGTCGGTCGTGCGCATGGACAGCTTCTCGTTTGGCCAGCCCTCGCGCATCACGGCGACCACGCGTCTTGGTGACGGCCGCGTGATCGACATCGAGCGCGAGATCGAACTCGGTGGCGCACTGCATTCGAAGGGCGTGCTGATCCTGTCCAATCTCCTGGCGTCGCGCTATGCGGCGGGCGTGCCGCTGTCGATGTCGGCGAGTCTCGTGTTCGAGCAGTCTTATGGCATGGTCGATGGAGACAGCGCGTCACTGGCCGAACTCTGCGCGCTGCTGTCGTCCCTGTCCGGCGTGCCAATCCAGCAGCGCTACGCGGTGACGGGCTCGGTGAACCAGCTCGGCGAAGTACAGGCCATCGGCGGCGTGAACGACAAGATCGAAGGCTTTTTCGAAGTCTGCCAGGCGCGCGGGCTAGGCGCCGGCCATGGCGTGGTGATTCCGCACGCGAACGTCAAACACCTGATGCTGCGTCAGGATGTCGTCGAAGCCTGCCGTGCGGGCAGTTTTCACGTCTACGCGGTGAAGACGGTCGACGAGGCGCTGGAACTTCTGACGAGCGTCGACGCCGGCACGCGCAACGGCGACGGACAGTTCCCGGCCCATTCCGTCAACGGGCTCGCCGAGGCGCGCCTCATCGAGTTCTCGGTGCAGCGGCGCGATTTCGCGCGCGGATCCGGCAACAGCGATGACGACGAATCCTGACACAACCGCGCACGGCCGTGTCGTGGTGGCGGTGACCGACCCCGGCGCCGCGGATGAACTCTTCGAACTGGGTTTGCGCCTTGCCGCGCGGCGTCAGCACCACCTGCTGGCGCTCGTGCGCGAGGCGTCGGAGCTCGCGACCGCCGGCGCACTGCCATTCGTGCACGAAATCGATCGCTGTACGGGCACCTTGCGCCCTTTCGACAGCGCGGCCGCGGCGCGCGCAATGACCCGGCTCGCCCGCGATTGCGAGCAGCGACTGACCGATCTCGCCGCGGCGCGGCGCGTGCACGCGGCAGTCGAACGGGTGCGCGGTCGTTTGCTGGCGGCGGCGCTGTCGGCGCATGCGAAGGGCGACCTGCTGCTGCTGGGCGGCGCGTCCGCGCATGCCGTGCTGGGTCCCGGGCGCACGCCGGCGCCACGCCGGGTTGGCGTCGTCACCAACGGCGACGATGATGATCGCGCCGCGCTTGCAGTCGCCGACGAACTGGGCAGTCTGAATCCTGCCCGCGCGCCGGGACCGGCGCTGGTGCAGCTCCACGCACCACCTGCGCTTGTGCAGGCCGCGGCGGCCGTCGACATCCTGGTGTTGTCGCGCCGTCGCGCGGAGGCGGATGCCGCCGGGCTGCAGCATCTGTTGCGCCTGCCGCGGCGACTGGTCGTGATCGTCTCGCCCTGAGGGAGCCCGCCGCGCAGGACTTAGAGATTCGGCGGAATCAACAGCATCGCGGCGATGTTCGCCACGAACAGCACGAGGGCGACCAGGAAGGTGTAACCGACGATTTCGCCGAAGCGCAGCCGGGTGACGGCGAGGATTGGAATCGCGAAAAAGGGCTGGATGAGATTCGTCGTCGAGTCGCCGTAGCCGTAGGCCAGCGTGGTGGTGACGGGAGAGACGCCGAGCGACTCGCCGGCCGGCAGCAGAAAGGGCGCCTCGATCAGGAATTTGGAACCGCCCGACGGAATGAACAGGTTCATCAGGCCGGAGTACACGTAGACGATCAGCGGAAAAGTGCCGGTCGTCGCCAGGCTGCTGAACAGGCTGCCCAGCCAGTGCCCGAGTTCCGTGAACTGCAGCAGGCCGAAAATCCCGCCGTAGAACGGAAACTGCACGATGATGCCCCACGCCGAATCCATCGAACGGCGACACGCCCGCAGGAACGAAACGGGGTTGCCGTGCAGGGCCAGCGCGAGGGCGATGAAAGTGGCGTTGTAGGCGTCGATCGTCCAGCTGTTGCCGATTCCCCTGGTCGCGAACGAGTGCCCGAGCGGATACAGAATCAGCACGATGGCGAGCCAGGTCCAGCCGGGAAAGCGATCGATGCGATCGGCGGGCCGCGTGCTCGGTGGATCGATGTCGGGCGGCGCCGGCAGGATCGCTGCGGCCTGCTCCGGCGTCAGCGTGCGGACGTCACGGCGGGGGTGCAGCACCGCGACCGTCACGAGCGCGATCACGAAGATCGCGGCGCAGTACACCAGGTTCCAGGTCGAGAACAGCGTCTGCGAGATCGGGTACAGGCGATCGAGTACCGGCGCGCTGCCCGGCGCCGCGGCGACCAGCGGATTGTTCGGCGTCGCGAGGATCAGCGGCGCGGAGCCGGACAATCCGCCGTGCCAGATCGTGCCGAGACCCAGGTACGCGGACGCAATCAACAGCCGCACGTCGCTATGCGGATTGCGCTTGATCAGGAACGGCGTGAAGAGTGCGCAGGCCACGAGGCACAGCGCCCAGTTCAGGTAGCCCGTGAGCATCGAGAACACGCCGGCAACGAGCACGGCCTGCACCGGTTTCGCCGGATCCGGAAGCCCCGCGAGCCAGTCGAAAAAGCGATACGCCGGGCGCGAGGCGACGCAGGCATAGGCTGCGACCATCGACAGGGTGAACTGCATGCCGAGCGACAGCAGTTTCCAGATCCCCTGGCCCCAGGCGAGCACGGCGGCCTCGGGGGTGGCCCCGGCGCCGAGCACCGCGAGCACCAGCGCGACGGCGGTCAACATCATGCAGATGACCCAGGCGTCCGGCACCCAGCGTTCGGTGATGTCGGACAAAGCGGCGCCCACGCCGCGCAAGCGTTCTGCAAGATCCACGGAATTCCCCTCTGGTCGGCGGTAGCGTCAGCGCGCCTGACGTTAGCGGAGTTCCCGTGCCGCCGCCAGCCGCGGCGGCGGACCGCGTCGCTGCGGACTGCGGACCGGCGTTGCCTGTCCCCAGCCGCCGCCGGCCTCGCGACGTCTTTGATCTGCCTGCTAGAATGCGTGGCCTCGCGCGGGCCCCGGCATGCCGGTGTTGCGCAAATTCCTGTTCATTCCCTCCGCAGCGCCCCGCACGGGCCTGCGTCGATTGCGCTCACGCGCGCCGGGTACCGCCGTCATGATCGTTTCAGAGCTCTTCCACAGCATCCAGGGCGAGGGTCACCTGACCGGCAAGCCGATGTTCTTCATTCGCGCCCAGGGCTGCAGCGTCAAATGCCCGATCAGGGACATTTGCGACCAGCCGGAATCGCTGGGCTTCAAGGGGGGCACCGACTATGCGCCGGCCGAACTCGCGCGGCTCGCGGTGGAGGCGGTGGGATCGCGTGGCTGGGTGTCGATCACCGGCGGTGAACCGCTCGATCAGCCTGACTTCGACCAGGTCGTCGCGGCCTGCCGGCACGCGGGGCTCTATATCAACGTTCAGACCTCGGGCTTGCGCCGGGTCAACGCGCCATGGGACTGGTGCACGGTCTCGCCGAAGGCGCCGGCCGCGGCGCTCGCACTCGATTTCGCCCAGGAACTGAAGGTCGTCTACACGGGCCAGTCGATCGACGAACTGCGCGCGTACTACGAGAAGTTTTCGGCGTGGAACTATTACCTGCAACCGTGCTGGCGCGACGGCGGCTGTAATCAGGATGAAACGCTGGCGCGCGTGTACGAATTGAACAGGCTCGGCATGTACTGGGAGTTCTCCGCCCAGTGGCACAAGTATCTCGGCGTGCGCTGAGGCCGCAGGCGGCCGGGGCGTATCGCCGCCGACCGCCACGCGGTGAGTTGCGCGCCGCGCCTCATCAGATCACCGTCGGGTAGGCGAGCTTGTAGGCGAGTTCACTGATCAGGTAGGCCCATCCGGCCACCGCCGCCAATGCGGTGACGACGACGGCGGCAAACTCCTGGCTGCTGGTGTTCATGTACATTCCTTTCAATAGCTGGTTTTGATGATCGGGCCGGCAGCGCCGGCCTGATGCTCAGTATCAGGTGACTGCGTAACCCTTCGATTGCAGTTTGTTGCCGTCACGTTCGAGATTCGTAGACGGCGCCGTGCAGCGTCCGGGAACAGGCAAAAAAAAGCCGCGTCCAGTCGGGCACGCGGCGTGGTTGAAAGGCGCGATCCGGGGCGGGGGGATGGAGAGGGGGTGCCGCCGCATCGCGCTGGGGATTCGGGGGCGGGCGCAGCGCGGGCCGCGCCCGTCAGTGACTCATCACCACACGGGCATTGCGTGGCGCGAGGCGATGACGGCGATGAACGCCGCCCACATCGCAAAACCGGCCACGCCGGCGAGCATCGCGGCAGTCGTTTCGTTGTGCAGGATCTTGGTCATGTCGGCTTTCCTTTGATGGCTTGGTCGTTTGCTTCGACCTTGGAGCCAAGTCTGCGCGCCGACTGTATCCGCCAGACGACCGGACACGGCCCGTTTGTTAAGCGTTTGTATCAGTCCCCGCGCCGGGGGCGGGTTGCCGCGCGTCGCTGGGTCCTGGCGCGGGCCGGCGCTAAACTGGGCGCTGTTTTCCAGGGCATCAATCATGAGCACACAGGCACAGGGCGTGGAGAAGACCAGCCCGGATTTTGAGGTCATCGTCATTGGCGCCGGCGTCGCCGGCCTTTATCAGCTCTACCGGCTGCGCGAACGCGGCATCCCGACGACAGTGGTCGATGCGGCCGCGGACCTCGGCGGCACCTGGTACCACAACCGCTATCCAGGCTGTCGCTTCGACTCTGAGTCCTATACCTATGGCTATTCCTTTTCGAAGGAACTGTTGAACGAGTGGCACTGGAAAGAACGCTTCTCGAGCCAGCCGGAGAATCTTCGCTACCTGAACTACGTGGCCGACAAGTTCGATCTGCGGCGCGACATGCAGTTCAATCACAAGGTCGAGTCGGCGCATTTCGACGACGCGGCTGCGCTGTGGCGCCTGACGTTCACGAACGGCCGGCAACTCAGCTGCCGTTTCCTGATCACGGGCCTCGGGCTGTTGTCCGCGCCGACGATGCCACGCGTGGCGGGCATCGAGCGCTTCAAGGGCCCCTCGTTCCATACCTACTACTGGCCGCACGAAGGCGTCGAACTCGCCGGCAAGCGCGTCGCGGTGATCGGCACCGGCGCGACCGGCGTGCAGGTGATTGCCGAGATTGCGGACAAGGTCGGCGAACTGACGGTCTTCCAGCGTCGGCCGAACTGGTGCGCGCCCCTGCACAATCGCCCGATCTCCGAGCAGGAGATGAACGAGATCCGCGCGCGCTACGACGAAATCTTCGACAAATGCCTGCGCAGCCCCGGCGGGTTCGAGCACGAACCCGATCGTCGCGGCTTCTACGAGGTCACCCGCGAGGAGCGCGTGGCCCTGTGGGATCGGCTTTACGATGAACCGGGCTTCGGTATCTGGCTCGCGAACTTCCGCGAAATCTTCATGGACGAGGCGGCGAACGCCGAGTTCTCCGAGTACATCGCCGAGCGCATCCGCCGCCGTGTCAACGATCCGGCGATCGCCGAGAAGCTGATTCCCAAGGATCATGGTTTCGGCATTCAGCGTGTGCCGCTCGAAACGCGCTATTACGAAGCCTACAACCGCGACAACGTACACCTGGTCGATATCAAGGAAACACCGATCGAGTGCATCACTGAAACCGGCATCCGCACCAGCGGGCGGGAATACGAGTTCGACATCATCGTGTATGCGACAGGCTTCGACGCCATCACCGGCACCTTCGATCGCATCGACATCCGCGGCAGCGGTGGCCAGACGCTGCGCGCGAAGTGGAAGGACGGTCCGGTGACCTTCCTTGGCCTGCAGGTGCACGGTTTTCCGAACCTGATCACGGTGGCCGGTCCGCAGAGCGGATCGTCGTCGACGAACTTCCCGCGCAGCATCGAAGTCGGCGTCGACTGGGTCATGGCCCTGCTCGAGTTCGCGTGGCAGCACGGCTACACCCGAATTGAAGCCACTCCCGAGGCCGAGGAACGCTGGACGCGCCACGTCGCCAAGATGTACGAGTCGGTGCTGATGCGCAAAGCGAAGAGCTGGTTCACCGGTTACAACGACAATGTCGACGGCCACGAGCACGGCACGATTCGCCATCTCGTCTACAACGGCGGTGCGCCGAAGTACCGTGCCACGCTCGAGCAGGTCGCCGCGGACGGCTACCAGGGCATGCGGTTCTCCTAGCCGGCGTCACCCCGACTGCGCACGGTGCGGGCCTCGCCCGTTGGCAGCCCGGCGGTGACCCGGCGGCCGCGCGGCGGCGGCCGGCTGCCTGGCAGGCCGGTGACGACATCGCGAGGCCGTCGACTGCCAGGCGCGCGCCCCGGCGAACGGCGTTGACCGGGGGGCCATGCGTACCGTGGGCGAGCGCCCCTCGCTCGTTCACCCGCCGCAGGCGGCGTCCGCCGTCTTTTTCCACCCGCCGGTCAGGCACCCGCGCGCCGCGGGCCATGTACCCGGCGGCCCGTCCAGGCCGGGCGAATGTTTGCCCCGAGTCTCATTTCCGCCCGCCGGTCGCTTGATTGTCGACAATGCGGGTTGACCGACCCCCGCTCGCGGGCTATTTTGGCACTCCAGCCGAATACATTGTCCACAATAGACTCGTGTACAACCCCGACATCGAAGACGACAAGGCGCTGCGGACCTCCGCCGACCGCGTATTCGAGGCTTTGCAGGATGCAATCGTCCGGGGCGAGATCCCGCCCGGTTCGAGGGTCGGGGAGACAGAGTTGGCCGAGCGGTTCGGCACCAGCCGCGGACCGCTGCGCGAGGCGCTCCGGCGGCTCGAGTCGCGCCGACTCGTCGAGCGCACGCCGCACGTCGGCATCCGCATCGCATCGCTGGGCTATGCCGCGCTGCTCGAGATCTACTACGTGCGTGAGGCGCTCGAGGGCATGGCCGCGCGCCTTGCCGCGATGTACATGACCGCCGCCGAGGTCGCCGGCCTCAAGGACCTGCTGGTCACCCATGAGCAGGATGAGGCCCTGCGGGCCGACACGGCCTACTTTCAGCAGGAAGGCGATCTCGACTTCCACTACCGCGTGATCCAGGGCAGTCACAACACCGCGCTGACAGAACTGCTGATCGGCGAGCTCTACCATCGCATCCGGATGTATCGCTACCAGGTGAGCGCCTACGCGAACCGCCCGCAGAAGGCCTTCGGCGAGCATCAGCGCATCGTCGAAGCCATCGAGGCGCGCGACGGCGATCTCGCCGAGATGCTGATGCGCCGGCACATCAGTTCGGCCCGACAGAACATCGAAAAACACATGAAGGAGAACACATGACGCAGACCCTCACCGCCGGCGGCCGCTTCCGCCTCGCGCTCCGCGAAGAGAAGCCCTTGCAGATCATCGGCACCGTCAACGCCTTCGCGGCGATGATGGCGCAGCGCACCGGCTATCGCGCCATTTACGTGTCGGGTGCCGGCGTCGCGAACTACTCCTACGGCCTGCCCGACCTCGGCATGACCTCGCTCGACGACGTGCTCACCGATGTCCGCCGTATCACGAGCCAGGTCGACACGCCGATGCTCGTCGACATCGATACCGGCTGGGGTGGCGCGTTCAACATCGCCCGTACCGTCAAGCAGATGATCGCCGCCGGTGCCGCCGCGGTGCACATGGAAGACCAGGTGTCGCAGAAGCGCTGCGGCCATCGGCCGAACAAGGAAGTGGTCTCGACAGAGGAAATGGTCGATCGCATCAAGGCCGGCGCCGATGCCAAGACCGATCCGGACTTCGTGCTGATGGCGCGCACTGACGCGCTGCAGGTCGAAGGGCTGCAGGGCGTGATCGATCGCTGCGGCGCATTCGTCGAAGCCGGTGCCGACGCGATCTTCGCCGAGGCGATGACGGACATCACGATGTACAAGCAGATCTGCGACGCGGTGAAAGTCCCGGTGCTCGCGAACATCACCGAGTTCGGCACCACGCCCTACTACGGCCGCGATGAACTCGGCGAGCAGGGCATCGCGATGGTGCTCTATCCGTTGTCGCCGACCCGCGCGATGCAGCGCGCCGCGCTGACGGTGATGCAGGCCATCCGCAGCGAAGGCACGCAGAAGAACGTCGTCGACATGATGCAGCCGAGGTCCGAACTCTATGATTTCCTCGGCTACCATGCCTACGAAGACAAGCTCGACCAGCTGTTCCAGAAGGGCAAATGACGGCGTCAGCCGTCCCAGCACGATTTCAACAGGAGACTGACACCATGTCCGATACCCCCTCGACTCTGCCGAAACCGAAGAAATCCGTGGCCCTGTCCGGCACCGCCGCCGGCAACACGGCGCTGTGCACCGTCGGCCGCAGTGGCAACGACCTGCACTATCGCGGCTACGACATTCTCGATATCGCGAACACCTGCGAATTCGAGGAAATCGCCCATCTGCTGGTGCACGGAAAATTCCCGAACGCGGCCGAACTCGCCGGTTACAAGGCCAAGCTGAAGGCCCTGCGCGGCCTGCCGGCAGCGCTGAAGTCCGCGCTCGAAGAACTGCCGCCGAACGCGCATCCGATGGACGTGATGCGCACCGGCGTGTCCGTGCTCGGCTGCCTGTCGCCCGAGAAGGACGACCACAATCATCCCGGTGCGCGCGACATCGCCGACAAGCTGATGGCCTCGCTCGGTTCGATGCTGCTGTACTGGTATCACTTCAGCCACAACGGCAAATGCATCGAAGTGGAGACCGACGACGATTCGATTGGCGGCCACTTCCTGCACATGCTCCACGGCGAGAAGCCGCGCGAGAGCTGGGTGCGCGCGATGCATACCTCGCTGATCTTGTACGCGGAGCACGAGTTCAACGCCTCGACCTTCGCCTCGCGCGTCGTCGCCGGCACGGGTTCCGACATGTTCTCCGCGATCTGCGGCGGCATCGGTGCCCTGCGCGGCCCCAAGCACGGCGGCGCCAACGAAGTCGCGTTCGAGATCCAGAAGCGCTATGACAATCCGGACGAGGCCGAAGCCGACATCCGTGCCCGCGTCGAGCGCAAGGAAGTCGTCATCGGCTTCGGCCATCCGGTCTACACCGTCGGCGATCCGCGCAACAAGGTGATCAAGGAAGTCGCGCGCCAGCTGTCGGCCGAAGAGAAGAACATGAAGATGTACGACATCGCCGAGCGCCTCGAGACGGTGATGTGGGAAATCAAGAAGATGTTCCCGAACCTCGACTGGTTCAGCGCGGTGAGCTACCACATGATGGGGGTGCCGACCGCGATGTTCACGCCGCTGTTCGTGATTGCCCGCACGTCCGGCTGGTCGGCGCACGTCATCGAACAGCGCATCGACGGCAAGATCATCCGCCCGAGCGCGAACTACGTCGGTCCGGAAGACCAGAAGTTCGTGCCGCTCAAGGACCGCAAGTAAGCGGAGCGCGGAAACATCATGAACGCTGAATATCGCAAACCGCTGCCCGGCACGAAGCTCGATTATTTCGACGCGCGTGCCGCCGTCAACGCCATCAAGCCCGGCGCGTGGGACCGGCTGCCGTACACCGCGCGCGTGCACGCCGAGAACATCGTGCGCCGCGCGGATCCGGCCATCGTCACCGACTGCCTGACCCAGATCATCGAGGTTCGCCGCGATCTCGACTTTCCGTGGTTCCCGGCCCGGGTCGTCTGTCACGACATCCTGGGCCAGACCGCGCTGGTCGATCTCGCCGGCCTGCGCGACGCCATCGCCGACCAGGGCGGCGACCCCGCGAAGGTCAATCCGGTGGTGCCGGTGCAGTTGATCGTCGACCATTCGCTGGCCGTCGAGTGCGGTGGTTTCGATCCGAACGCGTTCGAGAAGAACCGCGCGATCGAGGATCGCCGCAACGAAGATCGCTTTCACTTCATCAACTGGACGAAGCTCGCGTTCGACAATGTCGTCGTGATCCCCGCCGGCAACGGTATCATGCACCAGATCAATCTGGAGAAGATGTCGCCGGTGATCCATGCGATCGATGGCGTGGCGTTTCCCGACACCTGTGTCGGCACCGACAGCCACACGCCGCACGTGGATGCGCTGGGCGTGATAGCGGTTGGTGTCGGTGGCCTCGAGGCCGAGAACGTGATGCTGGGCCGGGCTTCGTGGATGCGTCTGCCGGAGATCGTCGGCGTCAAGCTGACGGGCAAACTGCAGCCCGGCATCACGGCGACCGACCTGGTGCTCGCCCTGACCGAGTTCCTGCGCAAATCGAAAGTGGTCGGTGCCTATCTCGAGTTTCATGGCGAAGGCGCGTCCTCGTTGACGCTCGGTGACCGCGCCACCATCTCCAACATGGCGCCCGAATACGGCGCGACGGCGGCGATGTTCTCGATCGATCAGCAGACGCTCGACTACCTGACACTCACCGGGCGTTCGGCCGAGCAGGTGAAGCTCGTCGAGACCTATGCGAAGGAAGCGGGTCTGTGGTCGGACAGCCTGAAACAGGTGGTTTACGAGCGTGAACTGTCGTTCGATCTGTCGAGCGTGGTGCGCAACATGGCAGGCCCCAGCAACCCGCACGCGCGGGTCTCGACCAGCGACCTCGCTGCGAAGGGGATTGCCGGCAAATGGGAGGACGTGCCCGGCCAGATGCCGGATGGTGCCGTCATCATTGCGGCGATCACGAGCTGCACCAACACGTCGAATCCGCGGAACGTGATCGCGGCGGGCCTGCTGGCGCGCAATGCGAACCGCGCGGGACTCCTGCGCAAGCCGTGGGTCAAGAGCTCGCTGGCGCCGGGGTCGAAAACGGTCGCGCTCTACCTCGAAGAGGCGGGCCTCAAGGCCGAGCTCGAGAAACTCGGCTTCGGCATCGTGGCGTTCGCATGCACCACGTGCAACGGCATGTCCGGGGCGCTGGACCCGAAGATTCAGCAGGAGATCATCGACCGCGATCTCTACGCGACCGCCGTGCTCTCCGGCAATCGCAACTTCGACGGCCGCATCCATCCGTACGCGAAGCAGGCGTTTCTGGCCTCACCGCCGCTGGTCGTCGCCTACGCGCTCGCCGGCACGATTCGTTTCGACATCGAGAAGGATGCATTCGGGACCGATGCGAATGGCGCGCCGATCAGGCTGAAGGATCTCTGGCCGTCGGACGCCGAGATCGACGCCATCGTCGCGAGCAGCGTGAAGCCGGAGCAGTTCCGCCAGGTGTACATCCCGATGTTCGAACAGAAGGGTGGACCGGCGGCGACGGTGAGTCCGCTGTACGACTGGCGCCCGCAGTCGACCTACATCCGCCGCCCGCCGTACTGGGAAGGTGCGTTGGCCGGTGAGCGCACGCTGAAGGGCATGCGGCCGCTGGCGGTGTTGCCGGACAACATCACCACCGATCACCTGTCGCCGTCGAACGCCATCCTGCTCGACAGCGCGGCCGGCGAATATCTCGCGAAGATGGGCCTGCCCGAAGAAGACTTCAACTCCTATGCGACCCACCGCGGCGATCATCTCACCGCGCAGCGGGCGACCTTCGCGAACCCGCAGCTCGTCAACGAGATGGCGGTGGTCGACGGCAAGGTCAAGAAGGGGTCACTCGCGCGCGTGGAGCCGGACGGCAAGGTCATGCGCATGTGGGAAGCGATCGAGACCTACATGAACCGCAAACAGCCGCTGATCATCATTGCCGGTGCCGACTACGGCCAGGGCAGCTCGCGCGACTGGGCGGCCAAGGGCGTGCGTCTCGCGGGCGTGGAGACCATCGTCGCCGAAGGCTTCGAGCGTATCCATCGCACGAACCTCATCGGCATGGGCGTGCTGCCGCTCGAGTTCAAGACGGGCGTCAATCGCAAGACGCTGGCGCTCGACGGCACCGAGACCTACGACGTCGTCGGCACGCCGACACCGCGCGCGGATCTCACGCTGGTCGTTCATCGGCGCAACGGCGAACGCGTCGAGGTGACGGTCACCTGCCGGCTCGATACCGCCGAAGAGGTATCGGTGTACGAAGCAGGTGGCGTGCTGCAGCGGTTCGCGCAGGACTTCCTCGCGGCAACGAAGACGGCGTGACGGCAGGTCCGGCCTGCGCCGGGCCCGGGTGGCGCCCGGTGGCCGGTGCCGCCGGACAGGCCCATTGGGCCACCGAGAACACAGAGAACACCGAGTTGTGACGGGAATGGCTGGCGAGTCGAACTCCTCGCCCGCCCGTTCTCCGGCGAAATCCTCAAACGGGGCTGGTGCGGCAAGGCACGGCCCCGTTTCCTTCCAGGAGTCATCCATGGCACACGTTTCCCAGATCAAGGTTCCCGCCACCTACATGCGAGGCGGCACCAGCAAGGGCGTCTTCTTTCGACTGCAGGATCTGCCCGAGCGCTGTCAGCAGCCGGGCGAGGCGCGCGACCGCCTGCTGCTGCGCGTGATCGGCAGCCCCGATCCGTATGCCAAGCAGATCGACGGCATGGGTGGTGCGACGTCGAGCACCAGCAAGACGGTGATCCTGTCGAAGAGCGCAAAGCCCGATCACGATGTCGACTACCTGTTCGGCCAGGTCTCAATCGACAAGGCCTTCGTCGACTGGAGTGGCAATTGCGGCAACCTGTCCGCAGCCGTCGGCCCGTTTGCGATCAGCAACGGACTCATCGATGCTTCGCGTGTGCCGCACAACGGCATGTGCACGGTACGCATCTGGCAGGCCAACATCGGCAAGACAATCATTGCGCACGTCCCGATCACGGACGGCGCGGTGCAGGAGACCGGCGACTTCGAACTCGATGGCGTGACCTTTCCCGCCGCTGAAGTGCAGCTCGAATTCATCGACCCCGCGGACGAGGGCGAAGGGGAGGGCGGCGGCGCGATGTTTCCCACCGGCCAGCTCGTCGACGATCTGGAAGTGCCCGGCGTCGGCACCTTCAAGGCCACGATGATCAACGCCGGCATTCCAACCGTGTTCGTCGAGGCCGAGGCGATCGGCTACACCGGCACCGAACTGCAGGACGCGATCAACGGGGATCCGAAAGCGCTGGCGATGTTCGAGACGATTCGGGCCTACGGTGCGTTGCGCATGGGTCTTATCAAGGACGTGTCAGAGGCTGCCAAGCGCCAGCACACGCCGAAGGTCGCGTTCGTCTCGAAGCCGAAGGACTACGTGTCGTCGAGCGGCAAGCCGGTCGGCAGCGGCGATGTCGATCTGCTCGTGCGCGCGCTGTCGATGGGCAAGCTGCATCACGCGATGATGGGCACCTGCGCAGTTGCCATTGGTACCGCGGCTGCCATTCCGGGCACGCTGGTGAATCTCGCGGCGGGCGGTGGCGAACGCACGGCTGTGCGCTTCGGCCATCCGTCGGGCACCTTGCGCGTCGGTGCGCAAGCGTCCCGCGAGCACGGCGAATGGGTGGTCCGGAAGGCCATCATGAGCCGCAGCGCGCGAGTGTTGATGGAAGGCTGGGTGCGCGTGCCGGGCGACGCGTTCTGACTCGCACCCGGGCGCCTGTCGACGTGACCGCCGTGGCTCAGCTGGTCACGAGATCCGCGAGCAGGGCCTGCAGTTCGGCGACCGGTATCGGTTTCGGCAAGACATGCCTGATGCCGGCGCGCGCCGCCGTGTCCGGATCCGGCGCGCGGCCGGCTCCGGTGCACAGCACGATCGGCAGGCCCGGCTGGCGCAGACGAATGGCGCTGGCGAGCTCCAGCCCGCTCATGTGCGGCATCGTGAGATCGGTGATGACGGCCGTGTAACTGTCGGGCGCGCTGTTCAACGCCGTCAGTGCGTCGGCGCCGTTGCCGAAGACCTCGACGGTGAAGCCGAATTCCTGCAACAGCTCCTGCAGGAAGGCGCCCAGCCAGGCTTCGTCATCGACGACCATCAGTTTGCCGCGACCTGCACTTCGCGTTGGTGCCGTGACGGGCGCTGTCGGCGCCCGGGTCGCCAGCCGTGAGGCGAGTGGCAACAGGATCTCGAAGCGGGTGCCGCGGCCGGGCTCGCTCTCGACGACGAGATGCCCCCCGCTGCGATGGACGATGCCATCGACCACCGACAGTCCGATGCCGGTGCCTTCGCCGACGCCCTTGGTGGTGAAGAACGGATCGAAAATCCTGCCCAGCGCATCGGCTGGAATACCGACACCGGTGTCGCTGACGCTCAGCGCCAGATAGTGCCCGTCCGCGAACCGCAGACAGCTCGTGCATGCGCGACGATCGACCACGGCCGGTGCGAGCGCGATGGTGATCGCGCCATGCTCGCCGAGCGCATCGCGGCTGTTGACCACGAGGTTCACCAGCACCTGCTGCAGCTCGCCCGGATCCGCTGCAATCGCCGGCGCTTCCGGCGGCAGGCGCAGACTCATCGTGATCCGCGACGGCACGATCGACTGCAGCATGCGAAACGCTTCTTCGATCACCGGCAGCGGGTCGATCGCCTCCAGCGCAGCCACATGGGAGCGCCGGCTGAAAGTCAGCAGTTTCTGCACGAGGTCGCGGCCGCGCTCGCCGGCAGCCGTGACGATCTTCAGGTATTCGCTGGCCTTCGGATCGGCCGCGAGCAGCGGGTGCTGCCGCGCCAGCCAGGCGTAACCGAGTATGCTTGCGAGAATATTGTTGAAGTCGTGCGCGATGCCACCGGTCAGCTGGCCCAGCGCTTCCATCTTTTGCGCCTGCTGCATCTGTCGGACTGCCTGCTGTCGTTGTCGCTCGGCGAGCTGCTGCGCCGTCACGTCGCGAATCAGGGTCAGCGTCTGGCCCGCGCCATAGGGCACCATTCTGAATTCGCGATAACAGGTGCCGCGCTCCGGATGATCGATGCTGTAGCTGTTGTGCACCATGCGGCCGGTCGTGAGCACCAGGGCCTGCGCCTCGTTGAATGCGGCTTCGACTTGAGGCGGCAGGTGCTCGGCGAGGCGTCGACCGAAGACCTTCTCGCGCGGCATCCACCACAGCTCCGGATTCGCTGCATGCAGGTCAACCACGCATCCGTGCTGGTCCTGCACGATGATCAGATCCGGCAGCGCGCCGAGCAGCGCACTCTGCCGCATCTCGCTTCTCGCGAGCGCTTCCTCGACGCGCTTCTGTTCATGGATGTCGAGACAGATGCCGGAAAACTCCAGCGGCCGCCCGTCGACGTCCCGGCGGGTGACGACACCGCGATCGAGCACCCAGCGCCAGCTGCCGTCCTTGCAGCGCAGGCGGTACGCATGGTTCCACTGCACTGCCCGTTGCGCGCTGACCGCGGCGATCCCGGCCCGCAGACCGGCGACGTCATCGGGATGCAGCAGTGACTGCCAGGTCTCGTAGGTCACCGGGAATTCGTCGTCGGCGTAACCGAGCATCGACCACCAGCGTCGATCGGGCTGAATGCGCCGGCGTTCGAGGTTCGTGACGTAAGTCGCGACCTCGGCACGATCAAGGAAGTGTTCGGCGCGCGCGCGCGTCTCGGACAGGGCGCGTTCGGTGTCGCGCACGCGCTGCTCGGTGAGATTCGCGAGGGTCAGGATCGCGCGGGGCTGGCCGGACTGGCCCAGTACCTGCCGCAGCCTGCCGCGAAACTGGGCCGGTCCGCGGTCCGTTTGCAGCTCGGTGTCGAAAACCAGTTCACTCTGCGTTGCAATCGTCGTCTGCCAGGCGTCGCGGCTGCCATCGTCCGGCAGCAGCGCGGTGAGCTCCTGCAACGGATGGTGAGCTGTCAGGGTCCTGAACGCCGGGTTGCCGCTGATCAACTGCCCGTCGATTTCGTAGAGGCCGACGGTGAGCGTATGGTCGGACGCGAAATCCAGCATTTCCTCGGCCGACGGGCCGGCTTTCGCCTCGATCAGCAACACCGCGCGGCCGTCGGCCAGCGTCAGGGCGTGGTAGCTGTGGTTGAAGCGACGCGAAGTGCCGCGTGCATCGAAGGTCACCCACTCCGAGATCCGCTCGCCCGCCAGCACGCGCCGCAGGTGATCGTTCGCCAGCGCGTAGATCGCTTCAGACTGGGTCGCGCGCACGTCGCGCCGGCGCAGGTCGTCGAGCGTGTCGGCCTGCCAGAACCCGAGTCCGGCCGCATTCGCCCACAGGGCCTGGCAGCGCTCGGTATCGTAGACCCACACGGGCGTGTCGATCAGGTTCAGCCCGGCCAGCCGCTGTTCGAGGTCGGCCAGTACGGTGCGATCGGCAGGAACCTCCGCGGCATAGCGCCGGCCCTGGCGCCAGGGCTGCTCGCCGGCCACATCGGCGCTCATTGGTCGAGGCTCGCGGGCACCCGTGCGCGACCGGGGCGCGGTGACGTCTCACAGTGATGGGGTCTGTCGAGTGGCATCCGCAGTTCACGCAGGACGTAGCGGGCGGCGACGGAGTACCGGTGCGGTCGCCAGGCCGGTGGTCCCATGGTGCGCGAGATCTCCTCAAGGGCGTTGATTGCCCAGTGTCGCCAGTATGGCGGCATCCGCCGGCGAATTCTGCAGCGCACATCGCGTGGTTGGCGCACGCCGCCACATTTTCGTCCGTTCGCCGCGTCCGCCGCCAGCCCCGCGACCCGCGCTGGCGTCCGGGTGGCCGGCGCCGGGCTCGCCTCCGCGTGAGCACCGGTGCCGTTCCTGCTCGTAGTCTGTACAGTGCCGGGAACCCCATCCTACCCGAGGCGCTACCCATGGATGACGCGGACAGCCGGGCCTACAACGACGGCGCCAGCGGCAGCATGTTCACCGGCAGCACGGCGAACGAGTACGCGGCCTACCAGGCGGGCAGGGCGACGCTGCCGGGCGGCGGCGGCATCCCGATGCCGCCGGGTACGTCCTCCGGCATTGTGCTCATTCTCCTACTGCCGCTGATCTACACGGTGATGGGGGCGCTGTATCCGGTCGCAGGTTTCGTGATGCTGGCGAGCCTGGTACTGATCCTCGACCTGATGGCGGACATCGGCGGCATCCTCGTGTACCTCGTCGCCGTGGTGTGGCTGCTCGTCGCGCTCATCTTTGGTTACTTCCTCGAAAAATGGCTCGAAAACTGGCGCTGGTTCCGGCGCCTGCGCCATGTCGCCCGCATCCTGCTGATCGGCTTCCTCGTGCACGCGCTCGCGTTCGGTTTCTTCCAGGATTTCGACCCCGCGACCTCCTTCTTCGAACGGCTCACCGTGCTCCACGTGCTCATCGTGGCGATCGGCTGCATCGGCGCGCATTTCCTGTCATTGAGGCTCGATGCCGGCCTGCGTGATCGCGTCTCCGATCGCATTCCCGGCCTGTCCTGGGCCCTGCACAGGTTCAATCCGCGCCGCAAGGCGAACGAGGCGGCGATCGCGGCACTGGACGAGCGGATTCGCAGCGGCAAGTACTGAACGCGGGTGCAGGAGCGCAGGCAGATTCCCTGCCTGCACTCCCGACGGCAGGCAGTTCAGGCGAGCCCGTACGCCTCGGTCACGTTGTCGGCCAGGATGCGCCGACGCGAACGTTCGGGCAGGGGCTGCAGCATCTCGCCGAGTTCGTGCATGTATTCGGCCGTGTGATCGGGGTGCGGAAAATCCGAGGCCCAGAAGAAGCGGTCGTCACCGACGAACGGAATGATGCCGGCGACCGCGCGTTCGTCCGGATCGATCGACACGTAGCACTGACGTTTGAAATACGTGCTCGGCAGTTCCTTCAGGCCGGTCTTTGGCATCAGCGGCCCCTGCGTCACGGCGTCCATGCGATCGATCAACTGCCCGATCCAGCCGGCCTGCGACTCGAGCACCACCACCTTCACTTGCGGAAAGCGATCGAAGATCTGGTAATGGAACAGCGACACGAAGGCCTGCTGCATGCCCTGCGCGACCAGCACGTCGAAGTACCAGGTGAACTCGAACACGTCTTTCTGGGCCAGTTCGTCGAAGCGGCGATGCACGTCCAGAGACGGCGGATCGACGGTCGGGTGCAGCGCGACGGGCGCGCCGTGCTCCTGCGCAATCGCCCACAGCCGCGCGTAATCGGGATGTCCGGGCGACTTGCGCGTCCATGTGAACGGATGGAAGAAGATGCCTTTCGCGCCGGCGCCCAGCGCGCGTTCGGCCTCCTGCGCAGCGAGCGCCGGATCGGACAGCGAGATGTGCGCGATCGGCACGAGCCTGCCGGCGGAGTCCGCGCAGAAATCCATGATCCAGCGGTTGTAGGCGCGCGTGTAGGCGGCCGCGATTTCGGGATCGCGCACTTCCGGTTCCCACAGAATGCCGAGCGTCGGATACAGCACCGCCTTTGACAGGCCTTCCTGGTCGAGGCGCGCGATGCGTTCTTTCGGATCCATCGAGCCGAATGGCGCGCCGCGCAGGTAGGTCCGCTCGGGCGAAGGCAGGATGTCGGTAGCGCCCATGCCGCCGAGCGAGCCGGCAAAGCCCGGTGGCATCAGGGTCGACGGCTTCCCGTTGTACTCGAAGTACTCGAGGCCGTCGGCATCCGTGCGAATGCGGATCGCGCGTTCGCGGTACTGCGGTTCGAGATACCGCTTCCACAGATCGGGCGGTTCGAGGATGTGGCCATCGGCGTCGATGGCGCCCCGGGTGTCGACTGCGGTGGTCATGGCGAGTGCTCCTGGTCGGGTGCGTGTTGTGCGATCGGCGTGCAGTGGCGGTGTCCTATTGACCGGTGAACGATGCGCGCTGTCAATCGTCCATGGCCACCGCGATGGCATGCGGCACTGCGTCACACGCGACAGCGCGACGTCACTGCCGTGCGCGAAGTTGCGCCTGCCCCGCGCGCCGCATACAGTGCCGTGCAATCCGTGTTTCATCACCTCCACTTGCGCGCAGGCATCAGATTCTCGATGCATGCCCGACCGGGAGCCCGACCGCTTTGTCTGCACTCTCCGTGAATACGCTGTCAGGCAGCGACTCCACCCTCGACGCCTGGCGCGAGCGCGCGCTCGCCTTCGAAGCAGAAATAGGGCGCGCCGTCATCGGTCAGGAACGCGCGATTCGCCTGTTGCTGATTGCAGTCTTCGCGCGCGGCCACGCGCTGCTCGAAGGCGACGTCGGGGTCGGCAAGACCACGCTGTTGCGCGCGCTCGCGCGCGTGCTCGGCGGGGACTACGAGCGCATCGAGGGCACCGTCGACCTGATGCCGAACGACCTCGTCTATCACACCTACATCAACGAACAGGGGCGTCCCGCCGTCGACCCCGGCCCGCTGCTGAAGCATGGCGACGGACTCGCGACGTTTTTTTTCAACGAAGTGAACCGTGCGCGGCCGCAGGTGCATTCGCTGCTGTTGCGTGTGATGGCCGAGCGCAGCGTGACGGCTTTCAATCGCGAGTATCGCTTCCCGCATCTGCAGGTTTTCGCCGATCGCAACCGCGTGGAGAAGGAGGAAACCTTCGAGCTGCCGGCCGCGGCGCGCGATCGCTTCCTGATGGAACTGAACATCGCGCTGCCGCCGGCGCGTGAACTGCAGCGGCAACTGCTGTCGGACACGCGCTTCTACGATGTCGACAGCCTGATCGACAGTCTCGAACCGGGCGTTCTGCCGTTTCGTGAACTGAACCGCGTGGCCGCGCGCATCCAGGGCGGAGTGAACGCATCGTCCACCGTCGAGTACTACGCACTCGATCTCTGTGCGGCGACGCGCAAACCGGCTGATTTCGGCATCACCCTCGACGGCGTCGACATGGACCGGCTCGTGCTGTCCGGCGTGAGCCCGCGCGGCATGGGCATGCTGATGCGGGCGGCGAAGGTCGCGGCGTGGCTGCAGGGGCGGGACAGTCTGCTGCCGGAGGATCTCCACGCCGTGCTGTACGAGACAATCGCGCACCGCATTTTCTTCAGTCCGGTCTATGAACTGCAGCGCGCGACGCTCGTGAGCGCCCTGATGCAGCGCATCGTCGAGCGCGTCGCTGCGCCCTGATTGCCCGGGATGCAGACCCTCGCCGAACTTCACTACAAGGTGCGCTGGCGCACGCGCGGCGGCCACCCCGGTCACCATGCGAGCACGCGGCAGGGCGGAGGCCTCGAGTTCCGTCATCACGTGCCGCTGATCGACGCGCCCGATCCACGGCGTTTCGACGTGCACGCAAGCCTGCGCGACCCGTTCGGCCAGATCCAGGTGCGCGTGTTCCAGCAGAAGAGCGCGATCCCGGTGTTCGCGATCGCCGATCTGTCCGCCTCGATGCGCACAGGCGGCGCGCGTTCGAAGCTCGCCCAGGTTGCGGACTTCGTCGCGTGTCTTGGCTACTCGGCGAGCCGCACCGGGGACGCCTTCGGGCTCATCGGTTGCGCCGATGCAGGTGGCCCGCCGCTGTACGTTCCGCCGTCGGTGAATCCGGCGGCGGCGCTGGAAGCGGCAGCGACGTTGCGTGATGCCCTGCCGCCGGGCCGGCGCGCGGACGGTCTGCTGGGAGCGGCCGATCTCCTCGGCGTGCGTCGCGCGCTGGTCTTCCTGCTGTCGGACTTTCACCTGCCGTTGGCGTTCATCGAGCGGTTGCTCGCGTCGCTCGCCTATCACGACGTGGTACCGGTCATGCTGTGGAATCGCCGCGAGGTGGACGCACTGCCGGCGTGGGGGCTCGCGCGCGTGCGCGATCCGGAGAGTGGGCGGCAGCGTCTGCTGGCGTTGCGCCCGTCGCTGCAGCGACGCATCCGCGACGTCTGGCGCGCGCGACAGGCCGCGTTGTACAGCCTGTTTTCCCGTCACGGACGTCCGCCGCTCGTGCTGCAGGACGGCTTCTCGGCCGACGATGTCACGCGCTATTTCTACGGCTGATCGCTGCCGCCTCGCGCTGTGCGCCTGGCTGGTGCTGATGCCGGCGCTGACGCTCGCGCAGAGCGCGATCGACACCCTCGACGTCACCGCGCCGCGCGCTTTCGGCTGGCGCATCGGCGATGTGTTCGAGCGCCTCATCGTGCTGCGCCTGCATGCGCCGTATCGCCTTGTCGGCGACAGTCTGCCGCCTGCCGGGCGACATACGCCCTGGCTCGCGCTCGAGCGCCCCGCCATCGACGAGGACACGGCCGGCGCGACCACCACCTATCGCATCCGCATGCGCTATCAACTCGTCAACATCAGCCCCGATTTTCCGGACATCGCACTGCCCGAGATCATGCTGCGCATGAGCAACGGCAAAGAGACGCAGCAGGCGCTGATCCCGGCGTCCCGGCTGCGCGTGGGCACGATCACGGACTTCACGGGTCACGATCGACGCCCGCCACAGGCGCCGGCGCCGCTGCCGCCGGCCCCGTGGCGGCAGGGGGTGTGGGGAGCCCTGCTGTGCCTGGCGCTCGCGGGCCTCGCATGGCTGCAATGGGGACGTGCGTTCGGCGTCGGCGCGCGTCCGTTCGCGCAGCTCAAGCGCAGGCTCGGCGGCGCTGGCGACACGGCGTGGTCGGGCGACGCGTATGACGAGGCGCTCCGCGCGATCCACCATGCGTTCAACACCACGGCCGGGCGCGCCGTGTTCGGCGAGACGCTCGACGACTTTCTGGTCGACGCGCCGCGCTTCGTCGCGGCCAGCGCCGACATTCGCGAATTCTTCCGCCGCTCGAGCGGCCATTTCTACCGTGGCGCGGCGGACGTGCCGGTCTACTCGCGCGCCGAGCTCACGCGCTTCGTCAGCGTCTGCGCCGACCTCGAACGCGGGCTCGGCTGATGTTCGGCGTCACGCACCCACTCGCCCTGCTGTTGCTGCCGCTCGCGTTGCTGCCGTTCGTCTGCCACGGCCAGCGTGCCGTGCCGCACCCGGCGCCCGATCTGCTGCCGACAGATGGCCTGTCGACGCTGCTCGACTGGGGGCTGCGCGCGGTGGCAGCGTGTGCGGTGCTGGCGATGACGCTCGGCATGGCCGGCGTGTATCGGGCGGAAGAGAAAATCGAGCGCATCGGGCAGGGTGCCCAGGTGGTGATGCTGATCGACAGCAGCGGCAGCATGGACAGGCCGTACGTCACCGGCAACAAGGGCACCTCGCGCGTGCCAGTGTGGGGCACCTATCGTTCGAAGGGCCAGATCGCGCGCGAGCTGCTGGCGCAGTATGCGGCGCGCCGGCCGCAGGACATGTTCGCGCTGTTCGTCTTCAGCAGTAACCCCATCGCGGTGTTGCCGCTGACGGAAAAGCAGGACGCCATCCAGGCCGCGATTGCGGCCGGAATGATCGAGCGAGGTCTCGCGACCACCGATCTCGCCGCCGGCATCGTCCAGTCGCTCGAGTACTTCAGGGACCAGGCTTTCACCGGCTCGCGCGTCATGTTGCTGCTGTCCGACGGCAGCGCCACGCTGACGCTGCCGATGCAGGACAGGATCAGGAATCTGCTCGAAAAATATCGCGTCTCGCTGTACTGGCTGTACATGCGCGATCAGCACAGCCCGGGCCTCACGCCGGGCCGCAACGGCGCCACGGCACCCGAGCAACAGGTGCATGAATTCTTCTCGAACATGGGCCTCCCGTATCGCGCGTATTCGGCCGAGGATCCGTCGGCGCTGAAGGAGGCCATCGCCGAGGTCGACAAACTGCAGAACCTGCCCATTCGCTACCAGGACATCGTGCCACGTACCGATCTGGCTGCCTGGTGCTACGGCGCGGCGCTCGCGGGGCTGGTCGTGGTGCTGCTGGCGCGCCTGGCGGAGGTCGAGGCATGGGCCTGAAGAAGCGCCTGGCCATCCTGTGCACGCTCGTCGCGCTCGGCGCTGCGACCGGTCTCGGGCTCGAAGTGTCGCGCGCCCGCGCGATCGACGCTTACAACCTGGCGGTGACGCACGAGCGTCATGCCGAGGCGGCGGTGTATCCGGGCGATGTCGGCCGGTTCGCGGCCGCCTACGCCGCGCAGATCGCCGGGCAGCACCAGGATGCAAGACTGATCTATAGCGGTCTCGAGCGCAGCGAGGACCGGTCCCTGCGCGTCGCGGCGCTCTACAACACCGGCAACACCTACCTCGAACAGGCTGCGGCCGTCGACATGAAGACGGACGCCGATCGGGCCGTGCCGCTCATCGAACTCGCCAAGCGCAGCTATCGCGACGCGCTGGCGCTCGATCCTGCGCACTGGGATGCGCGCTATAACCTCGAGCGCGCGCTGCAGTTGTTGCCGGACGCCTATGACAAGAAAGTGATCGAAGTCGAAGGTCGTCAGAGCCCGGTGCGCACCGTCCTCGGTGGTGACGCCGAGTCGCCGTGGCCATGACCCGCTGGCGCCGGCCGGTGGTGTTGCTGCTGCTCGTCGCCGGTCTCGCCCTCGTCGCGACGTTCACCGGGCCGACGCTGCGGCTGCGCACGCCGATGTACCGGTACGTGTTCACGTTCGACATCACCGAGAGCATGAACGTCGAAGACCTCAGCCTCGACGGCGTGCCGGTGTCACGCCTCGACTACGCCAAGCGCACGACGCTGGCGGCGCTGCAGGCACTCCCCTGCGGCACGGAAGCGGGGCTGGCGCTGTTCGCCGGCCATCGCGCGTTTCTGCTGATTACCCCGATCGAAGTCTGCGCGAACTATCGCGAGATTGCGGCCGTGCTCGGCAACATCAGCTGGCGCATGAGCTGGGAACCGCGCAGTGAAGTGGCGAAGGGGCTCTACAAGAGCATCGATCTGATGACGCAGCTGCCGGCGAAGACCCGGATCGTGTTCGTCAGCGACGGCGACGAGGCGCCGCCGATCGACCCGGCGGTCACGCCGCGCTTCACCGGCACGCCGGGCGGGATCCGGGGGCTGGTCATCGGTGTGGGCGGCGACACGCCGATGCCGATTCCGAAGTTCGATGACGACGGCGCGCGCATCGGCGAATGGACGCCGCAGGACTTCGAGAATCGCGGCAGTGACCTGCCCCCGCACATGTCGAAGACCGACGTGGTCAATGCCCATCTGTCAGCGCTGCACGACTCCTACCTGCAGTCGCTCGCGACGCAGACCGGGCTCGGCTATCTCAGGCTCGCCGATGCGGACGCGCTGGCCCGCCGCCTGCAGGACGAGGCGCTCGGCATCCCCAGGAAGATGTCGACCGACGCCCGTGGCTGGTTTGCGGGCGCCGCGCTCGCGCTGTTCCTGTTGGCGCAGATCCTGGGCGGCAGGGGCCCGCAGGACTGAGGCGCGCCGGCGCGTTTCGCGTGACGCCACCCGGCACCGCCCGCGTCTGCGGGATACCGCGCCGGCGGGTGCTGGCTCATCATGGTGACAAACCCTGTGGAGGATTCCGAGATGAACAACCGCCTGTGCGACATGTTCGGCATCGACGTCCCGATCTTCGCGTTCTCGCACTGCCGGGATGTGGTCGTCGAAGTGTCGCGGGCGGGCGGCTTCGGTGTGCTTGGCATGGCCCGCATGAGCCCGACGCGTCTGCGCGAGGAACTGCGGTGGATCGACGATCACATCGATGGCCGCCCCTACGGCATCGACGTGTTGATGCCGACGACCTACAGCGAGGCGGGTGATCTCAAGTTCGACCCCGATCGCCTGTTTCCGCCGGAACATCTCGAATTCGTGCGCGGCCTGCTCGACGCCGCCGGCGTGCCACCGCTGCCGGCGGCGGAGCGCGAGACGATCATCCACAGCCTGCTCAGCGAACTCTCGTTCACGCCTGACGAGAGCATGGCGATGATCGAGATCGCGATGCAGCACCCGATACGCCTGATCGTGAACGCACTGGGTTCACCGCCGCGCGAGCTCGTCGCCGCGGCGCATGCGCGCGGCATCAAGGTCGCCGCGCTCGCCGGCAAGCCGAAACATGCGTTGAAGCACAAGGAGCGCGGGTGTGACTTCGTGATCGCGGTCGGCACCGAGGCGGGCGGGCATACGGGCAGCATCACCTCGATGGTCCTGTGGCCGAGCGTCGTCGATGCCGTCGCACCGCTGCCGGTGCTCGGCGCCGGCGGGGTCGGGCGCGGTCGTCAGGTCGCGGCGGCGCTCGCCCTCGGCTGCGAAGGCGTGTGGTGTGGCTCGGTGTGGCTGCCGAGCGCACAGAGCGAGGTGATGCCCGAAATCAAGGAGCGCCTGCTGGCGGCCGAGGCCGAGGACGCGGTGCAGACGCGCTGCGTGACCGGCAAGCCCTGTCGCACACTGCGCTCGGCATTCACCGATGCCTACGAGCGTCCCGACGCGCCCGATCCGTTGCCGGCCCCGCTGCAGAATCTGCTGTGGTGGGGCGAAGGCCGCACGCGCGTGGAGCGCGTGCGCACGCGGGAATTCCTGACCTATCCTGTCGGGCAGATAGTCGGCGATCTGCGTGGGACCACCAGCGTGCGGGAAATCGTCTACGGCATGATGGCCGAGATGTTGTCGGCGCGGGAGCGCCTCGATGCGATGCTGGAGTAGCCGGCGGGCGGTCGCAGTTCCTGTTTCACCGGCCGGTCACGGCCGGCCCGGCGTGAAGTCCGACCAGGACTTCCACCCGTACTTCCGGACAGGCGGGCAGGTGCCGATCCGCCGCATCATGGCCACCGGGCGCTACGCCGTCACGGGTCGTCAGCCCGCAGCGGTCGTGCGCGACATCGCCAGAGGGGACACGTGAAAATTCTGCTGATCGACGATCATCCGCTGTTCATTGCCGGCATCCGCGGGGTGCTGCAGACCTTCGGGCCAGGCGTCGAGATCCTCGAGGCCGGGACGGGGCAACGTGCGCTGCAGGTGCTCGATGCGCATCTCGACTTCGACTACGTCTGCCTCGATCTGCAGCTTCCCGACATGGACGGATTCGAACTGCTCGTCGAACTGAACCGACGGCGCCTGCCGATCCCCGTGCTGATCATGTCCGCGAACGAAAGCCCGGACATCGTGCACCGCGCGCTGAAATCCGGCGCTGCCGGCTACCTGTCGAAATCGGCGCCGATAGCCGAGATCCGGCAGGCCTTCGAGGACCTCGAACGCAAGGGCCGCTACGTGTCGCCGCGTCTGCGCCAGCCCCTCGATGCGTTCCGTGCCGGCGTCGAGCACATCGCCGGCGGTCGCGTGGCGCTGAGCGCGCGTCAGCGCGAAGTGTTACGCCTGCTCGGCGACGGCTTGAACAATCGCGACATCGCCAGCCGACTCGGCGTGTCGTTGAGCACGGTGAAGTGGCACGTGTCGATCCTCTTCGCCCTGCTCGATACCGAGAACCGCACGTCGTGCGCGCTGGCGGCGCGTCGCCTTGGCCTCATCGACTGACATCGGCGCGCGCGCCGGCCACCGTTGTCGCATCGCGACGCGCTCACGACGGCTCCAGGAGCCTTGTGATCACGTGCAGCAGCTGCGCCGGGCGTACCGGCTTGCCGAGCAGATAGAGGCCGCGCTGTCGCGCCTGTTCCCGAATCTGCGGATCGGTGTCGCCGGTGATGATGAACGCAGGCAGATCGCCCCGGGTCGCCGCGCGGACGGCGTCGATGGCGTCGAAGCCCGACAGATTCTCGCGCAAGCGGTAATCGCAGATCAGCAGATCCGGCAACACCGCCGGTGTCAGGTTCGCGATCGCTTCGGCGGCCGATGCCGCCGTCACGACCTCCAGCCCGCGATCCTCGAGCAGGGTCGCCATGCCGGTGCGGATGCCTCGTTCGTCGTCGATGACCAGGATACGGGCCTGCCGGCTCGGAGCGGTCTCGGTGGCGTCATCGACGCGTGCGACGAGCTCGGGATCGCCCTGCGGCAGCACGACCGAGAAGCATGAGCCGGCACCCGGGGCTGACGTGAGCGTAATCCCGTGGTCGAGCAAGGCCAGCGTGCGACGAACGATCGCGAGCCCGAGGCCGAGCCCCTTGTTGCGATCGCGTTCGGGATTGTCGAGCTGGTAGTACTCGGAAAAGATCTTTTCGTGCTCGGATTCGGCGATGCCGCGCCCGCTGTCGACGACGGACACGGCGAGGCTGCCGGGCGTGGCCGGATCGCAGCGTATTTCGACGCTGCCGCGGTCGGTGTACTTGATCGCGTTGCTGACCAGATTGCGCAGCACGCGGCCGAACAGCACGGGATCCGTGATCACGACCGCATCGGCGTCGTTCGCCGACAGCTGCAGGCCGCGGGCCTCGGCGAGCGCCCGAAACTCCCCGACGATCGGCGCGATGATATCGGCCAACCGCGCGTGGACCGGCACGGCGATGACGGTACCGGTGTCGAAGCGCGAGATTTCGAGCAGCGTGTCGAACATTTCCTCGATCGCGAGCTCGGCGGTTGCCGCCTGCTGGAACAGTTCGAGTTGGCGCGGTGTCGTCAGCTGCGGTTTCAGCGCGGCCAGGAACAGGCCGAGCGAGTACAGCGGCTGACGCACGTCGTGGCTGACGGCCGCGAGAAACGTCGATTTCTCGCGGTTCGCGCGTTCGGCCAATGCAAGCAGGCGGGCGTTCTCGAGATCGGTGACGATCGAGGCCTCGATCGTGCGCGCGTAATTGCGGCCGAACATCAGGAGCATGACGTAGTAGGCCACGGTGCCGGCCGACATCCCGACGGACTGCGCACCACCTGCCTCCAGCAGGCTGAACGCGAGCATGCCGAGCAGCGGGGTGATGAAGGCGATGAAGCTCGGGAAGTAGACCGCGAGGCCCGACAGCGAGGCGGTCGCCACCCAGATCAGCACGATCGCGAGAAACGTGAACGTTGCGGTCGAGCGGATATCGAGAAACCACACGGCCGCGAGTCCCCAGAGCACGCCGCCGATCACCGCGAAGGACACCAGTCGTTGCAGCCAGCGCTCGAGCACGACCGGGTCGTGCGGCGGCTGGCGCTCGAAGCGTCGCCAGTCGAGGAGGCGGGCCAGTGCGAGCGCGATGTGCAGCAGCGTCCACAGGATCAGCTGCTGCGCCGGGAACAGCGGCCACAGCACCGCCGCGGTCGTCAGCACGACGAACATGTTGGTCGTCCACAGGGCGGGGCGCAGACCCGACAGCATGCGCGCCTTGCGTCGAACGAGTTCGGGATTCATCGGTGCCTTGGCGGCGAACATGCCCATCGTGCGGGTCCCTGCGTGGAAGGCGGCAGTATAGAGGGGGAACTCCCGAGCCCCCAGCCGGCCTGGCGCCTTGACCGGGCCTGCCGCGCCGGCATCACCGCGCCATGGCCGGGCGGGAATGCGGCGGCGGCCTGTTGATCTGGCGCAAGCGGGCGCTGCCCCTGGCGCACAGACACGCGACCCGTAGCGTGCATACTGGCCGGACCGCGAGCATCGCTGACGCTGTCAACGCAGCACGGCCCGGCAGCGGCGATGTTCAAACAGGGGGATGGAGAAGATGCCAATGCAATCGGGCTGCAGGCGGTGGCTGGCCGCCGCCTGCTTTTGGGTGGCCCTGCCGGCCGGCGCCGCGCCGACGGACCTGTTGTTCACGCCCGGCAAGGACCGGCTGCAGCTTCAACTCGCGAGTTACACCCATTACGAATCGAGCGACGATTACGCCGGCCCGCCGATCTACGGTGGCGTCGAAGTGCGCAAGTCAGGCGGCTGGTTCTATGGCGTCGGCCTGTTCAACAACTCCTACGGACAGTTCTCGCAGTATTTGTACCTGGGCCGTCAGTTCGATCTGTACCGCATCCAGGACCGGACCTTCCATCTGAAGCTCTCCGGCGGCGCCCTGCATGGCTACCACGATGAGCACGAAGACTCGCTGCCCGTGACGATCGGCGACATCGGTCCGGTGATCATTCCGTCGCTGGGCATGAACGTCGGGCGGTGGTCGTTCGATCTCGTATTCCTGGTCGACGAGGCGTTGATGTTCAACCTCGGTTTCGACCTGCCGGGCGCGTCAGCGGCTCATGACCACACCGGCATCGCGTGGCGGCTGGCGAGCACGGCGATGAACATGGCCCACATGCCCATGCCGGCAAGCCCGGCGATGATCGCGGCGGCGGTTTCGTTGTTCAGGATCTTCGTCATGTCGGCTTTCCTCTCGTTGCGGGCCGACGGCATCGGCCTCGAGGGAAAGTCTGGACCCCGACTGTTGCGGTCGGGTTGCGGCGCGGGCCCGATTTGTTGGCGGTTTGTTAACCGGCCGGCAGGCTGGATCAGCGGGTGCCGGTCGCGACCTGCTGCCGCGCCGGGTCGGTCAACAGCGACGTGACGAGGCGGCGAAAATTGCGCTTGTCGAGCGGCTTCTTGACCAGCGCGGCAATGCCGGCTTCGTGCACCAGGTCTTCGTTGATGGCATCGCTGTAGCCGGTGTAGAGGACGATCGGCAGCGCGGGCTGCCGCGCGAGCAGCACGCGCGCGAGTTCGATACCGGTCAGTTGCGGCATCGTCTGATCGAGCACGGCGAGCGCGAACCGGTCGGGATTCGCCGCGACATGCGCCTGGGCCAGCCGCCCGTCATTGAAGACGGTCACTTCGCAACCCCAGCTTTCGAGCAGCTCCTGCATGTATTCGGCCACATCGACATCGTCATCGACGAGGAGCACGCGCGCATTCAGCGGTGTCTGCGCCTGCGATGCGCCATGACGCGCCTTCTCGGCCGGCGCAATGCCGGTGCGGTCGGCGTCAACGGGCAGCAGCACGCGGATCGTGGTGCCTTCGCCCGGCGCCGTCACGACATTCAGGTGTCCGCCGTAGTCATGCACGATGCCGTGTACGATGGCCAGGCCCATGCCCGTGCCCTTGCCGGCTTCCTTCGTCGAGTAGAAGGGCTCGAACATGCGCCGCTGCACGTCGGCAGAGATGCCGGGACCGGTGTCGGAGATCGACAGCGCGACGAAGCTGCCGTCGATGGCCTGCTTGCAGGATGCGCAACAGAAGCACTCGCTGTAGCGTCGCTCGTCGAGTTCGATGCGCAGTTTGCCATGACCGTCCATCGCATCGCGCGCATTGATGCAGAGATTCATCAGCACCTGTTCGAAATGGATGGGATCGATCGTGGTCGTCGGCACGCTGTCCGACAGTTCGGCTTCGACTTCAATCGACGACGGCAGCGTCGATTCCAGCAGCGACAGCATGTTGCGCGTGACGGCCGACAGATCGACCGCGCGCGGAGTGCCGCGTTTGCCACGGCTGAACGTCAGCATCTGCTGCACGAGTTCGCGCGCGCGCGCGCCGGCGTTGCCGGCGCGTTCGAGATAGCGCGCGAGCTTGTCGTCGTGCATCTCGGCCGCCCGTTCTTCGGCCATGTCGACGTAGCCGAGCAGGCCGGTCAGGATGTTGTTGAAGTCGTGTGCGATGCCGCCGGTCAGTTGCCCGATCACTTCCATGCGCTGAGCCTGGCGCAACTGGTCTTCGAGCCTCGCGCGGTGCTCCTCGGCGCGTTTGCGTTCGGTGATGTCACGCACGATCTCGAGGAAATGCGTGGCGCCCCTGAACTGCACCACCGTCGCGCGGAATTCGCAGTGGAACGGGGTGCCGTCCTTGCGTGTCGTCTCGGCCTCGCTGCAGGCGCTGCCGTTGGCGAGCACTTCGCGGTAGAACGCGTCGAAGTCGTCACCGCCCGGCACCAGATCGCCGATGCGGCGCCCGATCGCCTCTTCGCGCGTGAAGCCGCTCATCTTCACGAGCGCGGGATTCGCATCGACGATCTCACCGTTCAGCGTCAGCATCAGGATGCCGTCCAGCGCCGACTTGAAAACCGCCCCGTAGAGTTCCTCGCTGGCCTTGAGGGCTTCTTCGGTGCGTGCGCGCTCGATCTCGACGACGACGCGGTCGGAGAAGATGCGCAGCAGCGCTTCGACCCGATCGCGTGGCGGCAGCGGCTTGTGCGTCATGACGGCGATCAGGCCCAGCGACTCGCCGGCGGCGTTCATCAGCGGAAACCCGGCGTAACCCTCGATGCTGAACTGCTTGAGTCCCGGATGACTGAAACGTTTGCTGACGCCCTGCTCGAAGTAGCAGAACTCCTTGCCGATCACCTCGGCGCAGGGCGTGCCGCCGAGTGCGTAGTCGAAATCGCGTTGCCAGCGTCCGTCGAGCAACAGCGAGCGGACCCGGATCTCGTCGCCCTGGGCGTTGCGTTGATGGACGCCGATCAGGGCGCCGTCGGCTTCCAGCAGTTCGCACAGGCTCTGCGTCAGATCCTCGAACACGGTTTCGCGGCGTGCGCTCGACAGGGCGATGGCGGCCTTGAGGTACAGGGCCTCGGCCGCGCTGCCATCGTCGCGGCACATCAGGTTGGCGAGCAGTGATGTCGCCCTGGTGACGACCGGAGGAGTCATCGGATTAACGCAGCCGGGTGGGTCATCTGCCGTTCCTCGCGGTGCCCCGCACCGCCGTTGCCACGAAGTCTAGCAATTGCCGGTGTGCACCGCCGCGATCGACAACAAAACGGCAACAAACGCCGGGTCAGCCGCGCGGCGGCACGAACATGTAGCCGACGCCGCGCATCGTCTTGATCGATTTCGGGTTGTCCGGATCGGCCTCGACCTTCTTGCGCAGGCGGGCGATGCGGATGTCGATGCTGCGGTCGAACGGATCCCAGTCCCGGTTGCGCGTCAGCGTCATCAGCTGGTCGCGCGACAGCGGCCGGTTCGGGCGTTCCGCGAAAATCTTCAGCAGGTCGAATTCCGCGCTGGTAATCGCGATTTCCCTGCCGTCCTGGCCGAACAGCTGATGACTGTCGAGGTCCAGCGCCGCGGCCCCGAACGGGATGCGCCGGCCGGTGCTGCCGGCGGTCTCGGCCGCCGGCGGGGGCGAGTGGTCGCGCTGGTAGCGTCGCAACACGCTTTTCAGGCGCGCGCGCAGCTCGCGCAGGTCGAACGGTTTGCCGACATAGTCGTCGGCACCGACCTCGAGGCCGACGATGCGGTCGACCGTCTCTCCGGCCCCGGACACCATGAGAATGCCGATGTCGTATTGCTCGCGGATGAAGCGCGCGAGACTCAGACCGTCCTCGCCGGGCAGGCCGACGTCGAGAATCACGACATGCGGTGCCTGCTCCTCGAGGATGGCGCGGGCCTGGGGCCCGTTGATCGCGCTCAGGACACGGTAACCGTTGTCGGCGAGATAGTCGCCGAGCAGCTCGCGCACAGAGGGATCGTCGTCGACGACGAGGACGGTAATCGCGGGATCGAGAGTCATCGTACGGAGCCGGTGGGTGACCGCCCACCATTGCGCCACTCATCGGGCGCGGAATCAAGCGGTGCGGCGGCACCGGACAGGAATCCGGTGCCGCCGACTCAGGTTGCGTTCAGGGGACGACGTTGAGCACGACGGATCCGCGGGCATTGCCGCCCCGGCCATCCGTGATTTGATAGCTGAACTGGTGACGACCAAGCGACGCGGTGGCGGCATAGGTGATATGTCCCGGCGCCATCGTGGCGGTGCCACGTCGACTCACCGGGCCGCTGAGGCCGACGATCGTCAGCCGGTCGCCATCGCGGTCAGTATCGTTGGCCAGCACGGAGAGAGTCACCGTCGTCAGGCGCTTGACCGAATAGACGTCGGTCACGGCGCGTGGTGCCAGGTTGGGCGTCACCACAGGCGCCAGCACCGTAACGCTGGCCGCATTCGACGGCGAGGTCTCGTTGCCGAACGCATCGCGCGCCTTGACGCTGTAGCTGTAGGCGGCGCCGGGCGTGAGCCCGGTCACCGTCAGATCGCGGGTCACGACCCAGCCGGTGTTGGCGCAGCCGGTCCCGCCGCTGATGCACAGGAACTGGTACTGCACGGCCGAACCTGCGTCGTCGGTCGCGACGGCGGCTCGCATCGTCACGCTGCCCGCGACGGTCGACCGCGGTGCAATCTCGAAGGTCATCGGGTTCGGCGCCGGTGGCACGGTGTTGATCGTTGCCACCGGGATCGAGCCCGAAATGTAGTACTGGCCCAGGCTGCCGTAGTCGCTGTAAGGCGTCACGGCGTCGCCGACGCCCGACACGTGCAGATAGTAGCGGCCCTGGCTGACGGTGCGTGACAGGATTGCCGTGGCATTGCCATCGGGCGCGACCGTCGCAATGCGCGCGCCCCCTTCGGCATACAGCTCGACCTGCAGGTCGAGGTTGCCGCCTGCCGTGTTGGCGGGCATGCGGTTCGGCGCAATCGTCAGGTTCAGCGGGCCGGCCCCCGCGTTGAAGGTGAAGACGTCGACATCACTGCGGCTGCCGATGATGCCCTTGTTCTCCGGCCGCACGTTGCCGATGTCGCGCTCGACGGTGGTCGACGCGACGATGCCGCCGGCGCTGGTGATCAGCGGCGTGGCACCGGTGTTCGTGTTCGGGTGGTCGTCCGGACGCACGCCGAGACGGCCGGCGAGCACGGCGGTGTCGTCTTCCCGGTTGTTCGCGCCGGCGTACTCGCCGATGCTCCACTGGCTGATCATCTTGTTGTAGGACACGCCCATGATCGGGCCCCAGGACGTCGCGCTGCCCGTACCATGACCGGTGTAATAGCTGGTGCCCGCGGTGGCGTCGTGCGACAGGCCGAGGTTGTGGCCGAGTTCGTGTGAAGTGGCTTCGGCGACATAGTCCTCGCGACCGCCGCCGAGGCGGTTCGAGTAGACCAGCGCCGGCGAGTAATAGCCGTAGTACTCATAGCCGAAGACGCCGACATAGGCGACACCGCCAGCCCCCTGCAGCGGCATCGCGCGGCCGTTGCGATCCGAATCCCGTGTGATCACGGCGCGGCCGACGTTCGCCGTGAAGCTCGCCGGCTCCTGGGTCGTCACGTTGACATTGAACGGCGCGAAATCTTCGGCCACCCGGCGCCAGATATTGATGATGTTCTGCAGTTCGGTGGCGCTGAACGCGTCGTAGTTCGTGTCGATGCTGTAAGGCAGCGCATCGTAGGGCTGGTTCTTGCCGTAGACGCTGTTCCACACCGTGCCGGTGATGACATGTCCGTTGAAGTCGAGGTAGAGCGTGCGTGGCGCACCGGGCTTGCTCTGCAGCTTGAACGCGTCCGCAGTCGTGATGGCGACCGGCGTGGCCGCGCCGGCGGCGGCGACGGTGCCAGCGCCTTCGGCGCCCCCGGTTGGCGCCGGGTCGACGTAGAGCACCGAACCCTGGGGGTCTACCCGCAGGCTGTTGATGGTGTCGGACGCCGGAAAATCGAAGTTGTGCAGCCAGCGCAGCGCACGCTCGCGGGCAACGGGTGACAGGTCCTCGAGCGATCGGCGCAGGCGGCCGGCAGGCAGACGTTCCATCGCGAACGGGTTGCGGCGTCCGTACATTTGTTGCTCGGCGGCCGAAACGTCGGCCGTGCCCATCTCCATGACGGCGCAGACCAGCAACGCAACCAATCCATATCCAACTCGCATGAGGCGCTCCTTCGGTAATTTGCTCGCCGCGGCCCGGCGGACACCGTTATAAACAGTAAACGTCGATGGACCTGAGACTTTCGTCGCAGTCAGCGCAATTGACCCTGCTGCAGGGGCCACTGCGACAGGGATGGCGGCCGTCGGCAACGAAATTGAATCGGCGGCTGCCCAATCCGTGATTCGAACCACAATCGCCACGCGCGCGAACCGAATTGCTCCGGCCAGTGGCTGCGTGCTAGCGTCCGCTGCACAACGGGCGCCATGCGTGGGCCTGGAAAAAACAGAGAGGGGAGCCAATGATGGACGTGGGCGTTTTCATGATGCCGTCGCATCCGCCGGAGCGCAGCCTGCGCGCCGGCTTCGAATGGGATCTCGACCATATCGCGCTGTGCGACCGGCTCGGCTTCGCGGAAGCCTGGATCGGTGAACACTTCACCGCGCCCTGGGAGCCGAACCCGGCCCCGGACCTGCTGATTGCCCAGGCCCTGCAGCGCACGCAGCGCATCAAGCTTGCACCCGGCGCGCACCTGCTGCCCTATCACCATCCGGCGGAACTGGCGTGCCGGGTGGCGTTTCTCGACCACATCGCGCAGGGCCGCTTCATGTTCGGCGTCGGCGCCGGTGGACTGCCCAGCGACTGGAAGCAGTTCAATGTCGATGGCATGAATGGCGAGAATCGCCACATGACGCGCGAAGCACTCGACATCATCCTGAAACTGTGGTCAGCGGACGAGCCGTTCGAATATCGCGGCAAGTACTGGACCGTGAATCGCATCGAGCCGATGTTCGACGGTCGCCTGCAGTTCCACATCAAGCCGTTCCAGAAACCGTATCCGCCGATTGGCATCGCGGGTCTGTCGCCGCGTTCGGACACGCTCGAAATGGCGGGGGAGTTCGGCTTCATGCCGCTGTCGCTGAACCTGTCGCAGGAATACCTCGCCGATCACTGGGCCTCGGTCGTGCGCGGCGCCGACCGGGTCGGTCGCGTGGCACGGCGCGAAGACTGGCGCGTCGTGCGCGAAGTCTACATCGCCGACACCGACGCCGAGGCGCGCAAGCTGGCGCTGAACGGCATGATGGGCCGGGCCTACCGCGACTATCTGTTGCCGCTGTTCGCCAACTTCAGGCTGCTGTCGGTGTTCAAGCACGATCAGAGCGTGCCGGATTCCGATGTGACGCCGGAGTACCTCGTCGATCACAACTGGCTCGTTGGCTCGCCGAAGACGGTGGCGGCGAAGCTTGCCGACATGCAGCACGACTCTGGCGGATTCGGCACACTGCTGGTGATCAATTTCGATTTTCTCGACGAATACTCGGCATGGTCTGCTTCGCAGCAGGCGCTGATCGAGGAAGTCCTGCCCCAGTTCAACCAGCGTTCTGCCGCCTGAGCGCCAGGAGTATCCGATGGAATTCGGCGTTGCTTTCACGTCCCGGATCGGGGACTACGACCTGGTGGCCCTCGCCGAGTCTCTGGGCTTCGACCAGGCGTGGTTCTTCGATTCGCAGATGATCTACTCCGATGTCTACGCGACGATGGCGGTGGCCGCGCAGGCCACGCGCCGGATCAGGCTCGCGACGGGCGTGGCGGTGCCGAGCACGCGCATGGCACCGACGATTGCCCATTCGATTGCGAGCGTCGCGCAGCTCGCGCCGGGGCGCGTCGAACTCGGCGTCGGCAACGGCAACACGGCGCGCCTGACGATGGGGCTGCGGCCGGTGCCGCTGGGGCGCATGAAGCGCGACATCCGGCTGATCCAGGCCCTGCTGCGCGGCGAGGCCGCCATGCACGAGTGCGAGGGCGAGACCCATCTCGTGCAGCTGCTGCATCGCCAGCACGGCTTCATCCATCTCGATCATCACATTCCGCTGACCTTGTCGGCGTTCGGTCCGCAGACGCTCGAGTACTGCGGCGCCGAGTGCGATGCACACCTGACCTGGAACGCGTCGCCCGCGATGTTGCAGGCAGCACGCGACGCCCTCGCCGTCGGCGCCGGGCGCACCGGACGCGACGTGGCGACAATTCCGTCGAAAGGCATCTTTCCGCTCGCGGTGCTGCGGCCCGGCGAAAGTGCCGGCAGCGCCCGCGTCCTGAAGAGCCTCGGGCCCTTCATCACGAACCTGTTGCACGTCATGTGCGAGTGGGATGACAAGCTGCTGCCGTCCGACAGCTCGATTGCCGGCGTTGTCGAACGCTATCGGCAGTATGTCGAAAGCCTGCCCGCCGACCGTCGGCATCTGATCCTGCATGAAGGCCACCTGGTCTACACGCGCGACGACGAGCACGCCTTCCTCACGCGCGAGGTCGCCGAAGTGGCGGCCATGATCGGCGATCCGGACGACGTGATCGCGCGCATCAAGGCGCTCGAAGCGGCGGGCCTGAAACACTTCGCGTTCCAGGTCACCGATCAGCCGATCGACCAGATGCGCTATTTCGCCGAAACGGTGATGCGACGCTACGCCTGAGACGTGCCGGCGGCGCGGCGTTTGCGGCGCGCCGCGCGCAGATCGAAAGTGGCCATCGCGTCGACGACGAGGCCGACTTCGTCGTCCGGCGCGTCGGCCAGGACCACGCCGTAAATCTCGCGGGCGCGCGCACGCGATTCCCAACGTTCGGCCACGTCGCGCAACACGCGTTCGGGTTCCCGTTCCAGCGGATCCCCGTAACCACCGCCTCCGCCGTCACGACCGATGATGACTTCGCCGGGCGACAGCGCGCACTGGACGGCACCCGGCAGCACCTCCTCACTTCCATCCGCACGACGCAGCCGCGTGCTCGCCGGTGGACCTGACAATCCCCCCTGTGCACCGCGAGCCGGATTGACCTGGCCATCGCAGGACATCACGAGCGTCATCGGATCGAAGCGCGGGCCATAGGCCACTTCGACCCCGGGCGAGCCGCGCCGCCGCCCCGCGCCCCCGCCCCCTTCGATCACGCGCAGCGACTCGAACAGGATCGGAAACTTCGATTCGTCGACCTCCACGCTGCCACGGTAGAGCATGCCGGCCGCGACCGGGATCCCGAAGTTGAGCCAGCCATCGGTGCTGTCCGTTGCCGGGCCGCCGTTCGCGACCATCCATTCCTGGTTCACATAAGGGCCGTTGCGTCGTCGGTCGTGACCGGAGATGACGGCGCCTGCCGCGCCGAAGCCCATCGCCCCTTCTGCCGCGCCGATCCCGGGCTGCAACAGTGAGAACGCGCTCTGGGTGGCATTGACGATCCGATCGCCGATGTTCGTCGTCGCGACTGAACAACTGGTCGGGAAGCGCGGAACGCCTGCCACGCAGCCCTCGCGCAGCAGCACATCGATGCGCGCGAACGAGCCGGCATTGTGGGGAATGTCGGGCTCCATGCAGTTGAACACGCCGCACATCGCGTTCGACGTCGCGCAGGCGAGCGACTCGTTGAGGCCGCAGTCGACATTGTCCGCGTTGTGTCGCAGGTCGACGATGATTCTGCCGGCGTCAGGCTGCACTTCGATGTCGACGCGGATCGGCAGGCCCTCGGGCAGCACCGGTGGCATCGGATCGTAGACGCTCGTGCTCGACATGCGGCCGGCCGGCAGGCGCCTGATGGCATCGACCATGCGGCGCTCGGAATACGCGAACCACTCGTTGATGAAGGCCTTGATCGTCTCCGCCCCGTAGCGCTTCGTCAGCTCGATGAGGCGCCGCTCGCCGATGCGGGCGGAGCCGATACAGGCGAGATGATCGCCATACCACTGTTCAGGCACCCGGATGCGCCGCTTGCACATGCGGATGGCTGCACGCGCACGCACGGGAAGATCAGCGCCCCTTCCTCGTACACATCCCGCGCATACGCGTGATACGTCGACGGTATCGAGTTGCCGCAGTCGGCCTGGTGGGCCTTGGCGCAGGCGGTGAAGAAGTGCACGCCGTCGATGAAGACGGGGACGAGATACATGTGATCCGCCGCATGCGTGTTGCCGAGGTAGGGATCGTTGTGCAGGAACGCATCGCCCGGTTTCAGATCCTGGTGCAGATCGACCATCGATTGCGACTGCAGGCTCGAACCGAAGATGTGCACCGGGACGCCTTCTGCCGCGCAGAGCAGGCGGTTGTCGCCGGTGACGATCGAGCACGAGAAGTCGCGCACGACCGCCAGCACCGCCGAGCGCGCCGTCTTCAGCAGCGTGTTCGTCATCTC
>LNEL01000033.1 GCA_001464935.1 Gammaproteobacteria bacterium Ga0077536 | reverse complement strand
GCCGGCGCCGGACAGCAGCACCGGGCCCGCGGCGTCGCCGCGCACCATCACGCCGTTCATCACGCCGTTGACGTTCGCGAGCGGCGCACGCGCCGGCACGAAGGCCGGATGCACGCGCAGTTCGATGCCGTCCTTCTGCTGTCGCGCGATGCCGAGATGCTTGATGCGATAGCCGAGGCGCGCGGCGAAGGCGACGTCCTCGCGCGAGATGCCGCGGATGCCTTCGACATGGACCTTCGGGAACTGCAGCGGAATGCCGAAAGCGAGCGCGGCGAGGATCGTCAGCTTGTGCGCGGCATCGATGCCGTCGACATCGAAGGACGGATCGGCTTCGGCATAACCGAGCTGCTGCGCCTCGGCGAGCACCTCGCCGAAATCCCCCCCCTCGTCGCTCATCGCGGACAGGATGAAATTGCAGGTGCCGTTGATGATGCCGGCGAGCCACTGGATGTCGTTGCCGGCCAGCGCTTCACGCATCACCTTGATGACCGGAATACCGCCGGCGACCGCCGCCTCGAACGCCACCATCAGGCCTTTGGCCTGCGCGGCGGCGAAGATCTCGTTGCCGTGGAGCGCAATCAGCGCCTTGTTCGCGGTGACGACGTGCTTGCCGTTCGCGAGCGCGCGCAGCACGAGGCTGCGGGCCGGCTCGATGCCACCGATCAGTTCGACGACGATCTGGACACCCGGATCGTCGACGACGGCCTGCGGATCGGCATGCAGCGTGATGCCGTCGAGATTCAGCGCGCGCGCCCTGTTCAAATCGCGCGCGCTCGCGCAGGCGACTTCAATCGTGCGGCCGGCACGCGCGGCTATCAGCGTCGCGTTGCGCCGGAGCACGGTGACCGTGCCGCCGCCGACGGTGCCGAGGCCGAGCAGGCCGATTCTGACCGGGGGTAGTTGTGCCATGGGGTGACTCGCGCCTCGCTTCGCGGCTGTCTTCGTTCAGGACGCCGCGGCGCTGCGCGTGTCGCCGCTCTTCAGCATGTCCTTGATGCCACGCACGGCCTGCCGCGTGCGATGCGGATTCTCGATCAGCGCAAAGCGCACGAACTCGTCGCCGTAGTCACCGAAACCGATGCCCGGCGACACAGCGACCTTCGCCTCGAGCAGCATGCGCTTGGAGAACTCCAGCGAACCGAGCGCGCGATAGGCTGCGGGGATCCGCGCCCACACGAACATCGTGCCCTTCGGACGCTCGACCTCCCAGCCGACGGAATTCAGTCCGTCACACAGCACGTCGCGGCGCTGCTGGTACATGTCGCGGATCTGGGCCACGCAGTCCTGCGGGCCCTCGAGCGCGGCAATCGCCGCGACCTGCACCGGCGTGAACATGCCGTAGTCGAGGTAGGACTTCATGCGGCCGAGCGCATACACGAGGTCCGGGTTGCCGACCATGAAGCCGATGCGCCAGCCCGGCATGTTGTAGCTCTTCGACAGCGTGAAGAACTCCACCGCGATGTCTTTCGCGCCCGGCACCTGCATGATCGACGGTGCGACGTAGCCGTCGAACACGAGATCGGCGTAGGCCAGGTCGTGGATCACGTAGATATTGTGTTCGCGCGCGATCTCGACGACGTGCCTGAAGAAATCGAGCTCCACGCACATCGTCGTCGGGTTGCTCGGGAAGTTCAGCAGCAGCATCTTCGGCTTCGGCCACGTGTTGCGGATCGCGTTCGTGAGCTCGCTGAAGAAATCGATGCCCGGACCGATCGGCACATGGCGGATGTCGGCCCCCGCGATCACGAAGCCGTAGGGATGGATCGGGTAGGACGGGTTCGGCACCATCACGACGTCGCCGTGATCCACCGTCGCGAGCGCGAGATGGGCGAGGCCTTCCTTCGAACCTATCGTCACGATCGCTTCCGAATCCGGATCGAGCGACACGTCATAGCGCTTCTGGTACCAGTTACAGATCGCGCGCCGCAGGCGTGGGATGCCTTTGGAGACCGAGTAACGGTGCGTATCGCCCCGCTGCGCGGCCTCGACGAGCTTGTCGACGATGTGCTGCGGCGTGGGCTGGTCCGGGTTGCCCATGCTGAGGTCGATGATGTCCTCGCCCCGGCGCCGGGCAGCCATTTTCAGCTCGCCGACCTGGTTGAAGACGTACGGTGGAAGGCGCTGAATACGCGGGAATTCTTTGGCCAAGGTGGTTACACTTCGTCGGGTGGAAAGAGCGCGATGACGCGGGGGCGAAAGCTACCGGGGCGTCGTGTCACTGTCAAACCAGCAGCCTGCCAAATAGTGCCCCAAACATGCCGAATTCACCGATCGCCCATACCCGGGACCACCTGCTGACCCCCGCCGGCCTCGACCTGGCGGCGCTGGAGCGCGTGCTGCACACCCTCGCCGGGCCGCAGGTGGACCTCGCCGACCTGTACTTCGAGCGCTCGCGTGGCGAGTCGTGGAGCCTCGAGGACGGCATCGTCAAGGAAGGCTCCCACGGCATCGACCAGGGCGTCGGCGTGCGCGCCGTCAGCGGCGAGAAGACCGGGTTTGCCTATTCGGACGACTTCTCGCCGCAGGCGCTGGCCAACGTCGCCGGCGCCGCACGCGCGATTTCGCGCCAGGGCCAGTCGCGGGAAGTCCGGCTCGTCACCGCGGGCGACTCGCCGGCGCGCTACCAGCCGCTCGATCCGCTGGCGTCCCTCGGCACCGATCGCAAGCTCGGCCTGCTGCGCAGTCTCGATGCCCGCGTGCGCGCCGCGGATCCGCGCGTCAAACAGGTGATGGTGAGTCTGGTCGGCCGCTATACCGAAGTGCTGGTCGCGGCGAGTGACGGCACCTTCGCCGCCGACATCCGGCCGCTGGTGCGGCTCAACGTGTCGGTGATCGTCGAGCAGAACGGCCGCCGCGAAACGGCGTCCTACGGCGGCGGCGGGCGTTACGGCTACGACCATTTCCTCGCCGATGGCCGCGCCGAGGCGATCGCCGACGAAGCGCTGCGCCAGGCGCTGGTCAGCCTCGACGCGCGCCCTGCGCCGGCCGGCGAGATGATCGTGGTGCTCGGCCCGGGTTGGCCCGGCATCCTGTTGCACGAAGCCATCGGCCACGGGCTCGAGGGGGACTTCAACCGCAAGGGCACCTCGGCCTTTGCCGGGCGCATCGGCGAGCGCGTGGCGGCCCCGGGCTGCACCGTCGTCGACGACGCCACGCCGCCGAACTGCCGCGGTTCGCTCGCCATCGACGATGAAGGCACGCCCGGCGGCTGCACGGTGCTGATCGAAGACGGCATCCTGCGCGGCTACCTGCAGGACAAGCAGAACGCGAAGCTGATGGGCGTGGCGCCGACCGGCAACGGCCGCCGCCAGTCCTACGCGCACCGACCGATGCCGCGCATGACGAACACCTACATGCGCGCCGGCGAGCGCGACCCGGCCGAGATCATCGCGTCGGTCGACCGTGGACTGTATGCCGTGAGCTTCGGCGGCGGCCAGGTCGACATCACGAACGGCAAGTTCGTGTTCAGCGCGAGCGAGGCCTATCTGATCGAAAACGGCCGCATCACGACGCCGGTCAAGGGCGCGACGCTCGTCGGCAACGGACCTGACGTGCTGACACGCGTGTCGATGATTGGCAACGACCTCGCGCTCGACAACGGCATCGGCACCTGCGGCAAGAACGGCCAGTCCGTGCCAGTCGGCGTCGGCCAGCCGACCATTCGCATCGACGGCTTGACCGTGGGGGGGACTGCCACCTGACGCGGCGGTTTTGCCACCGAGAACACCGAGGCAGATCGGATAGCGGGCGAAAGTCCGCTCCACGCCCGCAGTTTCCAGCCCTCGCGTAAACGGTTCGTCCGTCTATCGAAGCGCTTTCGAAGGCGACTTTTCCATCCCATTCTTTCTCTGTGCTTCCGGTGTTCTCGGTGGCCATCCACCAACGAACAGCCAAGCTACGCAATTCAGGCCCTCAGCCAACCCCACCCGCCGCCAGCTGATCCTCGCCGCGACCGGGCACCAGGGATGGACGACCGACGATCAGCGGGTCGACCGAACCGATGGTGTTCAGGTCTTTGGGCGCGTACGGCACGCGATGCAGCAGGTAGCGCAGTGCGTTGAGACGCGCGCGCTTCTTGCAATCGGACTTGATGACGGTCCACGGCGCGTCAGACGTGTCGCAGTGGACGAACATGGCCTCCTTCGCGCGCGTGTAATCGTCCCATTTGTCGAGCGACGCGGTGTCGATCGGGCTCAGCTTCCACTGCTTCAGCGGATGCGCCTGTCGCTCCTTGAAGCGGCGACGCTGCTCGAGACGGCTCACCGAGAACCAGAACTTGAACAGGTGCACGCCCGAGCGCACGAGCTGGCGCTCGAACTCCGGCGCCTGCCGCAGGAACTCATCGTATTCCTGATCGGTGCAGAAGCCCATCACGCGTTCGACGCCGGCTCGGTTGTACCAGCTGCGGTCGAACAGCACGATTTCGCCGCGTGTCGGCAAATGCGCGATATAGCGCTGGAAATACCATTGCCCGCGTTCCGTCTCGCTCGGCTTTTCGAGCGCCACGACCCGCGCACCGCGCGGGTTCAAGTGCTCCATGAAGCGCTTGATGGCGCCCCCCTTGCCCGCCGCGTCGCGGCCCTCGAACAGGATCACGACGCGCGCCCCGGTGTCCTTGACCCACGCCTGCAGCTTCAGCAGCTCGACCTGCAGCCGGTACTTCTGCTTTTCATAGCTCTTGCGCGACAGCAGGTTGCGATAGGGGTAGGCGCCTTCGCGCCAGTGCGCGCTGAGTTCGGCATCGGGGTCGATTTCGCGCCCGCCGCTGTCGACGCGGTCGCGCTTGAACAGCGCGCGCTTCAGCGCCCTTGCTTCGTCCGGCGACGCGCCGTCGAGCACCGCCTGCAGTCGATGCAATACTTCATGGCCACTCCCCGTCGCGGGATCGGTCGCCAATAAATCGGCGACGACCATCGCCTGCACCGTCTCGGTGGTGCTGGCCCGCCGGGCGACGCGATCCGCCTCGACGGCGCGCGGCCCCACATGCGGCAAGGTGTCGCCCGCACTCGTCCGGCGGGGCGCTGCGGCGTCTGTGACTTCGGCGCCAGGCTCGGCGGCTTTGCTGACCTTGTCATTCATGCGCGGCTGTCCTGAAAGATGAAAGACGAATGATCCGCCGCCGGCAGTCTCGGGTCTTGAGGCTGGTCAAGCCGGCAGCATCCGGCCGCTCCCTGGCGGGTGGATCACGCCCAGCCCAAAGGCCGGTTGAGGCCGCCGACCTCCCGGGCAAGACGGGGCGGACGTGCTGACGCGCGTGACGATGATCGGCAACGATCTTGCGCTCGACCACGGCGTCGGCACCTGCGGCAAGAACGGCCAGTCCGTGTCCGTGGGCGCCGGTCAGCCGACGATCCGCATCGACGGCCATACGGTAGGGGGCACTGCGACCTGACGGCTGGGGTTAGCCACCGAGAACACCGAGAACACCGAGGAAAATGCAGAGTGGCTCGGTGCCGGACTGCGCGGCCTGTGTACCGGCCTGCAACACGCGTGACGTGACTGGCAAGTGCGTACCACTGGCGCAGCGCACTCCCACCCCAGAGCCGCACCGCGCCCCTCTCAAATCTTCCTCGGTGTTCTCGGTGTTCTCGGTGGCAAAACACCAGCCCCAACCCGAAGCTAGAAGCGTTCAATCTCCGGATGCGGCGGACGCGCGGCATGCACGTGCATGGCGCCGAACTCGGCGCAGCGCTGCAGGGTGGGCACGGCGCGGCCGGGGTTCAGCAGGCCGGTCGGGTCGAACGCGGCTTTCAGGCGATGGAAAGTCGCGAGTTCCGGCGTCGCGAACTGGATGCACATCGAATCCAGCTTCTCGACGCCGACACCGTGTTCGCCGGTCACCGTGCCGCCCACTTCGATGCACAGTTCGAGAATGCGCGCGCCGAGCGCTTCGGCACGGTGGAGCTGGTCATCGTCGTTCGCATCGTAGGCTATTAGCGGATGCAGATTGCCGTCGCCGGCGTGGAAGACATTCGCGACCGGCAGACCGAATTCGACGGACAGTTCGGCGATGGTGCGCAGCACGCGCGAAAGCTCGCGCCGCGGGATCGTGCCGTCCATGCAGTAATAGTCAGGCGCGATGCGGCCGATCGCCGGAAACGCCGATTTGCGGCCCTTCCAGAAGCCGAGCCGCTCCGCTTCGTCGCGCGAGCAGCGCACATCGGTGGCCCCGAAATCGCGCAACAGCGCTTCGACGCGTTCGCGCTGGGCAGCGACTTCGGTCGCGCCGCCGTCGAGTTCGCACAGCAGGATCGCCGCGGCATCCGGCGGATAGCCGCAGTGCGCGTAGTCCTCGGCGCAGCGCGTCGCGAGTTCATCCATCATCTCGAGTCCGGCCGGGATGATGCCCGCCTCGATCACGCCGGCGACCGCGCGCGCCGCGGCGTCGACGCTCGCGAACGCTGCGAGCAACACCTGGGCGACGGGCGGCTTCGGCAGCAGCTTGACCGTGACTTCGACGACGATGCCGAGCAGCCCCTCGGAACCGTTGAGCACGGCGAGCAGATCGAGCCCCGGTGCGTCGAGCGCGCGGCCGCCGAGTTCGAGCAGTTCGCCGTCGGCGAGCAGCAGCTTGAGGCCGAGCACGTTGTGCACGGTGAGGCCGTACTTCAGGCAGTGCACGCCACCGGAGTTCTCGGCGACGTTGCCGCCGATCGAGCAGGCGATCTGGGATGACGGATCGGGCGCGTAATAGAGCCCGAGCGGCGCGACCGCGTCGGAAATCGCGAGGTTCCGCACACCGGGTTCGACGACCGCGACGCGGTTGTCGGCGTCGATCTCGAGAATACGGTTGAAGCGCGCGAGCGACAGCAGGCAGCCTTCGGCCAGCGGCAGCGCGCCGCCGGACAGGCCGGTCCCGGCTCCGCGCGGGACGATCGGGACACTGAAGCGGCGGCAGATCTCGAGAATGCCGCGGAGTTCGTCGAGCGTGCGCGGCAGGCACACCACGCGCGGCATCGCCCGGTAGGCCGACAGGCCGTCGCACTCGAACGGGCGTTTGGCTTCCACTTCTGTCAGCAGCGCGTCGCGCGGCAGCAGTTGCGCGAGCGCGGCTTCGAAGCTCATGCCGGCGGCACTACTCGAATCGGTAATTGGAAGGGATGACGACCACGCCCGCCGCCGTCACATGGAAGCGCTCGGCGTCGCGTTTGCGATCGATGCCGATCTCCTCGTACGGTGGAATCTGCACGCCGCGATCGCAGATCGCGCGGCGCACGCGGGCGCCCTCGCCGACGGTCACGCCCTGGAACAGGATCGAGTCCTCGACCGTGGCGCCGTCCTGGATGTGGACACGATTGCCGAGCACGCTGCGACTGACGCCGCCGCCGGCGATCACCGTGCCACCGGCCACGATCGAATTGACGCAGATGCCTTCATTGTCCGAACGCCCCGGCACGGTGCGGGCCGGCGGCTGCTGCATCTGGTAGGTCCGGATCGGCCAGTCGACCTGATACAGGTCGAGCGGCGGCTCGAGCTTCAGCAGGTCCATGTTCGTTTCGTAGTAATGATCGAGGCCGTCGAGCGGACGCCAGTAGCGATCCTGCGACACGCGGCCGTATTTGCCGCCGAACTGGTAAGCGAGCACGCGCTTGTGGCCCAGCACGCGTTCGCGCAGCAGGTCGATGATGTCGACCTGGCGCGTGCCGTCACGCCCGGCTTCCTGCAGGATCTCGACGAGCACGCTGCGCTTGAAGGCATAGACTTCCATCGGCGCATAGGCCGAATCGTCGTCGGGCAGTGGCGCGGCGGGCACCTGCGAGTCGATCGCGGCCACGCGGTCGCCGTCGAGGCGCAGGTGGGCGCCGAAGCCGACGGGCCCGGCCGTCTCGCGGTCGATCGTGGCGATCGTGACGTCGGCCTCGTGTTCGGCGTGGAACTGCAGCACGGCGGCGTAGTCCATCCGGTAAATCTGTTCGCCGGAGATCACCATCACCATGTCTTCGGTCGCGCCGTCGAGGAAATAGAGGTTCTCGTGCAGCGCGTTGGCCTGCCCCGAGTAGACCGTCAGATGCTCGTTGATCGGCGGCGACACGGCGGTGACGAATTCACCAAGGTCTGTGTTGAATATCGACCAGCCGTCGCGCAGGTGGTTCTGCAGCGACAGCGAGTTGAACTGCGTGAAGACCGTGATCCGGCGCAATCCCGAGTGCATGCAGTTCGTCAGCGCGAAGTCGATGACCCGGTAGTTGCCGGCATAGAACAGCGCCGCTGCGGCGCGCCGGGCGGTCAGCGGCATCAATGCCTTGCCATCGCCGGTCGCGAGGACAATGCAGAGGGTTTCGTTGTGGTTGTTGAACTGCATGGCGGCGGGGCGGGCATTATACGACGCGCTCGCCGGACGGGAAGCACCTGTGGCGGGTTTCGGCGACCCGACGCGCCCTGCCCTCCCGGACTGCCCGGCCCGCGCCGCTGTAGTCGCTTAAGAATGAATTAGTTATCTTAGTGAGCCCCACTGCCGAGTCCGGCGCCCGCCCCAGCATGTCCGAAGAAATACTCGTCAATGTGACGCCCCAGGAGACCCGCGTCGCCTTCATCGAGAACGGCGTGCTGCAGGAAGTCCTGATCGAGCGTGCCCGCCGCCGCGGGATCGTCGGCAACATCTATCTCGGCAAGGTCAGCCGGGTACTGCCCGGCATGGGCGCGGCGTTCATCGACATCGGGCTGTCGCGGGCGGCCTTCCTGCACGTCTCGGACATCGCCGAGGCCGATGCGAAGGCGGCCGCGACCGGCAGCGAAGTGACCATCGAGCACGCGGTCCACGAAGGCCAGCAGATCCTCGTGCAGGTGACCAAGGACCCGCTCGGCACCAAGGGCGCCCGTCTCAGCACCTATATCAGCATCCCGTCGCGCTACCTCGTCTTCATGCCCCAGAGCAATGCGCTCGGCATTTCGCAGCGCATCGAGCACGAAGAGGAACGCAGGCGCCTGCGCGACATGGTGCTCGCGCTCGAACCCGGCCTCTCGCCGATGAGCGCGCCGCCCGAGGAAGGCAAGGCCGCCGCGGCGGTCGGCGCCGGCGGCGGCTTCATCGTGCGCACCGCGGCCGAGGGCGTCGGCCGCGACGATATCGCCGCCGACATGCTGTTCCTGCGCCGCCTGTGGCTGTCGCTCGACGAGAAGCTGAAGCAGGCGCGACCGCCGGCGGTGATTTACGAAGACCTGCCGCTGATTCTGCGCCTGGTGCGCGACCTGTCGACGGCCAAGGCCGAAAAGATCCGCATCGACTCGCGCGAGACCTTCGGCAAGGTCAAGTCCTTCGCCGAGGAGCTCGTGCCGTCGCTGGTGCCGCATCTCGAGCACTATCCGGGCGAGCGGCCGATCCTCGATCTCTATTCGACCGAAGACGAAATCCAGCGCGCGCTCCAGCGCAAGGTCGATCTGAAGTCCGGCGGGCATCTCGTGCTCGACCAGACCGAAGCGATGACGACGATCGACGTCAACACCGGCGGCTTCGTCGGCCATCGCAATCTCGAAGAGACGATCTTCAAGACCAATCTCGAGGCAGCGCAGGCCATCGCCCGACAACTGCGACTGCGCAATCTGGGCGGCATCATCATCGTCGACTTCATCGACATGGTCGAAGAGGATCACCGACGGCAGGTACTGCGCGCCCTGGAGAAGAGCCTGGAGCGCGACCACTCGAAGATCACGATCAGCGAAGTGACGTCGCTGGGCCTCGTGCAGATCACGCGCAAACGTACACGCGAGAGCCTCGAGCACGTCCTGTGCGAAGCCTGCCCCACCTGCGCCGGACGCGGGTCGATCAAGTCGGCTGAAACCGTCTGCTACGAGATCTTCCGCGAAATCCTGCGCGAGCAGCGGCAGTTCGATGCCCAGAAGCTGCTCGTCGTCGCCTCGCAGTCGGTGGTCGACGTGCTGCTCGACGAAGAGTCCAACAGCGTTGCCGAGCTCGAGGCGTTCATCGGCATCCCGATTCGGTTCCAGGTCGAGACGAACTACACGCAGGAGCAGTACGACGTCGTGCTGCTTTAGCTTCCGATGCGCCTCCTGTTGAACCGCAGTCTGCGATTGGCCTGGTTCGGCGCCGCCGCCGTGCTGGTGCTGATGGCGACGGCCAGCGTCGCACTGCGCCTCGCGCTGCCGCGGCTCGATGCCCAGCGGCCTGCGATCGAGCGCTGGATCAGCGATCTCACCGGCGTGCCCGTCACGGTCGGCAATCTGGGTGCCGGCTGGCGCGGCGCGTTCCCGTCACTGACCGCCGATGGCGTCGTCGTGCAGAGTGCGACGGACACTGCCGAGGCCCTGAGATTCGAACGTGCCGAAGTCGAAGTCGCGCTGCTCGAGTCGCTGCGCCGCCGTGACATCGTGCTCGGCCGCGTGCTGCTGTCGGGGATCAAACTGACGGTACAGCGCGATACCACGGGCCGTTATTCGATCGTCGGCATTCCGCCACGGCGCTCGACGTTCATCGACTGGCTGCTGCGTCAGCGCGACATCGCGGTCGAGCGTGCCGAAGTCGTGTTCGAGGATCACCTGCGGGACAGTCCGCCGCGGCGATTCTCCGGTCTGGCGCTGCGCCTGCAGGGCGGCAGGACGGCCGTGTTGCGGGGCGTGATCGACGATGACAGCGTGTTCGGGACGACCCCGCAGTTCGAACTCCATCTGCCCCGCGATCGAACGCTGCCGGGAGAATTGCGACTCGCGCTGAAAGGCGTTGCACCGGGCCCGCTGCTCGAGTTCGCCGGCCTCCGCGCGGCGGCCGCGCCCGTCGTCAGCGTCGACGGTTCGCTGTGGCTGCGCTGGCAGGACGGCCGGCTGCGTCGCATCGCCGTCGACGCGCAGGGCCGCCTCGCCTCGACCCGCAGCGCGACGGCGCCCGGGAGCGTGCGTCTCGCAGCGGTCGCGAGCGCGACGGAGGCCGCCTGGCACGTGCGCGTCGCGAGCCTGACGCCGGCGCCGAGCGCCGGGCCACTGCCGGCCTACAGCGGCCTGCTGACGGTGCGCCACGATGCCGACGGTTATGCCGTCGACGCCACGGCCGGGACGCTCGCGCTCGACCTGATCGACCTGCTCGGCGACAGCGTGCCGGCACTGCCGGTCGTGGTCCGCGGCGAGCTGCAGCAGGTGCGCTTTGCGCTGCGTCGGCCGAACGCCGCGCCGGCCGCGTTCTATCTGGCCGCCGGCGTCACGCACGGCAGCCTCGGCGCACACGCCCCGCTGCCGGCCATCGGCAATCTCAGCGCGGGTCTCGCCGTCAACCGCGATCGCGGTGCGCTCGCCTTCGACAACGATCGCCTGGTCATCGAGGAAGGTGAACGGCTCGGCGCCGCGCTGCCGTTCGACGGCCTGACCGGCGTGACGCGCTGGCAACGCAGTGCCGACGGCTGGCTGATTGCCACCCCCGATCTGCGCGGTTCGGCGTCCGCGATCCCGTTTGCGCTCGACGGCAGCGCCGACCTCGCCGCCGGCCGCCGGCCGCGCATCGATGCCGCGCTCGAGATCGGCGCCGCCGACGTGAGCCGTCTGCAGCGGCTGTTGCCGCAGGGCGTGCTGCGCGAACGTGCCGAGCTGTGGTTCCGGCGCGCGTTCCACAGTGGGCGGCTCGAACGCGCGCGCGCGGAACTGCGTGGCGACCTCGCGGATTTTCCGTTCGATGCCGGCAACGGCCTGTTCAATGTCGAGTTCGACGTCGCGGACACCACGCTGGAGTACTCGGCGAAGTGGCCCGTGATCGAAGGTGTCGCCGCGCATGGTGCGATTGCCGGGCGCAAGTTCGCAGCCGACATCCGCGAGTCCCGCTTCTTCGACGCGCCGGGGCGGGATCTGCGGGTTTCGATCGCCGATCTGTTCAGCCGCAAGCCCGTCCTGCTCGCCACCGGCACGGTGCGCGCGACGCTCGCCGACACGCTCAAGACCATCGAGCAAAGCCCGCTCAGCGCCGGACCCGCGCGTCGCCTCAAGGACATTCAGCTCGACGGCGAATTCGATCTCGCGCTCGATCTGAACATCGGTCTCAAACAGGGCGAAGAGCGCACCGCGCTCGGCATCGTCACCTTCGACGGCAATAGCCTGCGCACGACGCGCGACAAACTCGCGCTCGAGGATCTGCGCGGCAAAGTGTCGTTCACCCGCGAAGACTGGTACGGCGAAGACCTGACCGCCCTGTACGAAGGGCAGCGCGTCGGGCTAGTCGTCAACGGCGGCATCGGCGACCCGAACTACGACACCGAATTCCGCATGACCGGCACCTCGGACGCCGCTCAGCTCCGCGCTTACCTGTTGCGTTACGCGCCCTACCTGCACGCGTGGCTGGCGCGCAACCAGAAGCTCGAGGCGCTGCACGGCGAAGTGCCGTGGAAGGCGGTGCTGAGTCTGCCGCACGTCGCCGCCGGCGAGCCCCCCGCGGCGAAGAAGCTGTTGATCGAGTCGAGCCTCGCCGGGCTCGGCGTCGATCTGCCGTGGCCGTTCGGCAAAGTCGCCGCCGAGCAGAAGCCGCTCAGCATCGACACCGTCGTCGGCGGTGGCGCCGCGCGCACGACGCGCCTGTCCTTCGGCGACGCGGTGCGGTTCGAACTCGACCAGGACGCACCCGGTGCGGACGGCAAGGCACCCATCACGCGCGCGGACATTGCGTTCGGCCGCGGCGAGAGCGCGGCGACGCAGCCGGGCATCTATCTGCACGGCGAACTCGCGAGCCTCCCGCTCGCCGAATGGGCGCGACTGCTGAAGGATGCGGCCACCCCGCAGTCGCCGACCGCCGCGCTGCCGATCGCTTTCGATGTCCGTGTGAAGCAGGTCGACACGCTCGGCCAACGCTTCAGCGATGTCGCGTTCAAGGGGCGCAAGGAGAGCAACGCGTGGCGCATCGCGATGGACAGCGAGCGCGCGCAGGGTGACATCACGGTGCCACTCGACATGCAGGCGGCACCGCTGACCCTGAACCTGCGGCGCCTGTGGCTCGACAAGGTGGAATCGGGCGGCAAGCGCACGGTGATCGACCCGCGACGCATTCCCGCTGTCGCCCTCGCCTGCGAATCGTTCAAGTACGGCACGGTCGATTTCGGGCAGGCATCGCTGTCGACCGCGCGCACGAGCGAGGGTCAGAAGCTCGAGTCCCTGGTGTTCACGAACCCGGCCTTTCAGGTCAGCGTGACCGGCGAATGGCTGCTGCGCGACGCGCAGCATCGCTCGCAGTTCAGCATCGATCTGAAAGGCAAATCGCTCGGTGACGTCCTGAGCACTTTCGGCTACGCCGCGACCAACATCGAAGACGGGCGCACCGAACTCGCGGTCGAGGCGACGTGGGTGGGCATGCCGTCCGAGTTCACGCTCGACCGGCTCGACGGCAGCCTCGGCCTGAAGGTGCGCAAGGGCCGCTTCCTCGACATCGAACCCGGCGGCGGCCGCCTGTTCGGCCTGCTGTCACTGCAGACACTGCCGCGCCGCCTGTCGCTCGATTTCTCGGATCTGTTCCAGAAAGGCTTCGCCTTCGATCGCATCGAAGGCTGGTTCGAACTCGAGAAAGGCAACGCGTACACCAACAGCCTGCTGATGGAAGGACCGTCGGCGAAAGTCGAGATTTCCGGACGCACGGGCCTCGCGGCGAAGGATTACGATCAGCGCGCGGTCGTCACGCCCGCGCTGTCGGACAGCATTCCGCTGGCCAGCGCCTTCTTCGGCCCGGCCGGCATCGGCGTCGGCGCGGCCATCTATCTCGGGCAGAAAGTGTTCAAGCAGGTGCCGGAACAGGTCGATCGCTTCCTGCGCCGCGAATATGCCATCACGGGTCCGTGGAGCGACCCCCTCATCGAGAAGCGCTGAACCATGCATACCACCGAACTCTGGAAACCGAATGCCGTTGTCGCCACCATCGTCGAGCGTGACGGCCGCTATCTCTTCGTCGAGGAGGAAGCGGACGGCCGTGCGGTGTTCAATCAGCCGGCGGGACATCTCGATCCGGGCGAGACGCTGCTCGACGCGGCGCGGCGCGAAACGCTCGAGGAGTCTGGTTGGCACGTGGAGCCGACGAGCCTCGTCGGCATTTATCTCGTCGAGCCTCCGAACAGCCCGATCACCTACCTGCGCTTCTGCTTTCGCGCACGGGCCATCAGTCACGATGCCGCACGCAAGCTCGACAAGGAAATCATCCGCCCGGTGTGGATGAACCGCGCGGAGCTCGTCGCCGAAAGCGCGCGACACCGCAGTCCGCTGGTGCTGCGTTGCCTCGACGACTACCTCGCCGGCCACGACTTCCCGCTGTCGATGATTCACGACCTGCGCTTCGGTGGCTGATCGGCACATCGTGGTCGCGATGTCGGGTGGCGTCGACTCCTCGGTCGCCGCACTCGAACTCGCGCGCGCCGGACACCGCGTGTCGGCGCTGTTCATGAAGAACTGGAACGAGCCGCTCGAGGACGGTCGCTGCCGCTGGGAAGACGACGTCGCCGATGCGATGGAAGTCTGCGAGAAACTCGCCATTCCACTGAACACCGTCGACCTGTCGCAGGCCTACTGGGACGGCGTGTTTCGCGATTTCCTCGACGAATACGCGCGTGGCCGCACGCCGAATCCGGACGTGCTGTGCAATCGCGAAGTGAAATTCAAGGCCTTTCTCGAGCACGCGCGCGCGGTCGGGGGCGACTGCGTGGCAACCGGCCATTACGCGCGCATCCGGCGCGGCGAAGCCGGCCATGAACTGCTGAAAGGCGCGGACGCCAACAAGGACCAGAGCTATTTTCTCTACACCCTCGGCCAGGCGCAGCTCGCGCTGACGCTGTTCCCGGTGGGACACCTGCCCAAACCGGAGGTGCGCGCGCGGGCCGGGTCCGCGGGTCTCGTCACGCACGCGAAGAAGGACAGCACCGGCATCTGCTTCATCGGCGAGCAGCGCTTCCGCGAGTTCCTCGCGCGCTTCCTGCCGGCCCAGCGCGGCGCGATCGAAACCCTCGACGGCCGCGTGATCGGCGAACACCAGGGCGTCATCTACTACACGCTCGGGCAGCGCGAAGGGCTCGGCATCGGCGGCGTCAGGGGCGCGGTCGAAGGACCGTGGTTCGTCGTTGAAAAGGATGTCAGACGCAACGTGCTGCGCGTGACCCAGGGCCACGACCATCCGGCCTTGCTGAGCACGCGCCTCGAGGCGGAAGCCCTGTCCTGGGTCGCCGGCACAGCGCCCCGTCTTCCGCTGCGCTGTGCCGCCAAGACCCGCTACCGCCAGCCCGACCAGGCCTGCGTGATCGAGTCGATCAGCGACGGGCGCCTGCGCGCCGTGTTCGACGCGCCGCAGCGGGCCGTGACGCCCGGCCAGTCGGTGGTGTTCTATGCCGGCGAGGTCTGTCTCGGCGGCGGCATCATCGACCGCAGCGCCCCCTGACGCAGCTCGGGCGCGGCAGCCGCGGGGCACGGACTCGCCTGCTTCGCTTCGTCATCGGGCCTGCGAGACCAGAGAGGGCAGGCGGGTGTCCCCGTGCGAGGCGGCTCGCTGGCTGACCCCGGTGGCTGCTCGTGTCGCCCGACCGTGCTGTCCAGATCCACCCCGTGCACAAGAGTTTGCATCGGACCGGCAGCGGCGGATTGCTTTTCCCACGCAACGCAGCACACTTGCCCCGGCGTCACGGTGAGCGTCGGCAGCCGGCGGATTCAAGCCCCGGCAGGGAATGACCGACACCAGATCACGCATCGGCACCGCTGCCCGCGCGACTGACAGCCGACGCCTGCCAGGAAGACCAGGCCTTTCGACAATCATGATTTCCTGGACAATTTTGCGCCGATGACCAAACAACTGATTTTCGACCCCGCGCGCTGCCCGCTCGACATCGAGCCCGCCGACTGGGTCATCATCTGCCGTCGGCACCATCGGCGCCGCCGCCTGCTGCGGCTCGGGCTGGCGGTGCTGCTGATGCTGCCGTTGGGCTGGGTGGGCTGGCGCCTCGCGCACCCGCCGCCCGACGCGGTCGCCGATTTTCAGACCGCGCAGCAGCTGTTCGAGCGCGGCAACGCCCGCGCGGCGCTGATTGCCGTCAAGACTTCCCTGCGGATCGACCCGGAGGCCGGCGCGGCGCGGCGTCTCGCCGGGCAGATCTACCTGCACCTCGCGGCCTATCCGGAAGCGGGCAAGGAGCTGCGCAAGGCCCGCGAACTGGGCATCGCCGATCCGCTGCTGGATATCGAACTGGCGACCGTGATGCTGCGTCAGGACCAGATCGACGAGGTGCTGGCCTTGCTCGAGGCCAGCGCGTTGAAGCAGCGCGCGCCGGCCGAATGGGAGGCACTGCGCGCCGATGCGGATCTGGCGCGGGCGCAGACCGACCCCGCGGCCAGGCGCTATGAGCGCGCGCTGGCGCTGCAGCCCTCGAATGCACGCGCGCTGCGCGGCCTGGCCCGCCTCGCACAAATGCGCGGGGCCGACACCGAGGCGCAGACCCACATCGAGCTCGCGCTGCGCGAGGATGCACGCGACTACGACAGCTGGCTGCTGAAGGGCGACCTCGACCTCGCGGCCAACGACCCGGCGCTCGCCGAGGATGCCTACCGCCGCGCCATCGAACTCAATCCGTTCCGCCGGAGCGCGATGATCGCGCTGACGCGGGTCCTGTTGCTGCTGAACGAGACCGAGCTGGCAGCGCGCCAGTTAGACGCGCTGGCCGACATCGCGCCGGACAACGCCTGGACCGACTATCTGCGGGCCGCGATCGCGCTGCAGCGCGACCAGGTGGGGCCGGCCGCCGCAGCCTGCCAGCGGGCGCTGCTCAAGGATCCGGCGCACGCGCAGAGCCAGCTGCTGCTCGGCGAGATCCTGACGCGTCAGGGCAAGCTCGAGCAGGCTGGCGACGTGCTCGGCCGGTATCGCCACCAGCATCCGCTCGACGTCCACGCCGCGCGCCTGTTCGCGCGGGTCGCGCTGCTGCTGGGAACGCCCGTCCAGGCGATGGACGCGCTGACTGACGTGGCGCGCGCAGCGCTGGCGGATCCCGAAATGACCGCCCTGCTCGGCATGGCCTTCCTCGACAGCGGCGCCAGCGCGCCGCCTGCCGCCCTGCTCGAGCTGCTCGAGCCGCCCGCACGCTGAGGTCCTGACGCGAGGCCCCCCCGGCACCCGCCCTGCCCCGGCCGGCACTGACGTCCCGATTCAGCAGTCGCGGGCAACGCGCGTGACGCTCGCCGTGACGATTCCGATGGTGCAGCGCTACAACATGCTGCCGTAATTGCCGATAATGTCGTCTTCACACCCCGCCAGCAGGCCGGGACCAGCGCCGATGAGCGGCCGCTGGCCGGCCCGGAGATCGACATGACGAATAGTTTCAATGCCCGCACGACCCTCAAGGTAGGCAACAAGGATTACCAGTACTTCAGTCTCAAGGCACTCGAGGGGGCCTTCAAGCTCGCCCGCCTGCCGTACTCCTACAAGATCCTGCTCGAGAACCTGCTGCGGCATGAAGACGGCCTGAACACCACCAGGGCCGACATCGAAGCGCTCGCCGGCGCCGATCTGAAGAATCTGCCGGCCAAGGACATCAACTTCACGCCGGCGCGCGTGATTCTGCAGGACTTCACCGGCGTGCCCTGCGTCGTCGACCTCGCCGCGATGCGCGACGCGATCAAGCAGCTCGGCGGCAAGGCCAGCCAGGTGAACCCGCTGTGCCCGGTCGAACTCGTGATCGACCACTCGGTGATGATCGATCACTACGGTTCGAAGCAGGCGCTGGACCTGAACGCGAAGGTCGAATTCGAGCGCAATGCCGAACGCTACACCTTCCTGCGCTGGGGCCAGGAAGCGCTGCAGAACTTCAAGGCGGTGCCGCCGGACACCGGCATCGTGCACCAGGTCAACATCGAGTACCTCGCGCGCGTGGTGTTCGAGAAGAATGGCCTGCTCTATCCCGACTCCTGCTTCGGCACCGACTCGCACACGACGATGGTCAATGGTATCGGCGTGCTCGGCTGGGGTGTCGGCGGCATCGAGGCGGAAGCCGCGATGCTCGGCCAGCCGTCGTCGATGCTGATGCCTGAAGTGATCGGCGTGCGCGTGACCGGCAAGCTCGCCGAGGGCGCCACCGCGACCGATCTCGTGCTGACCGTCACCGAAATGCTCCGCAAGCGCGGCGTGGTCGAGAAGTTCGTCGAGTTCTTCGGCCCGGGCCTCGCGAACCTCGCCGCCTCCGATCGCAACACGATCGCGAACATGGGTCCCGAATATGGCGCGACCTGCGGCATCTTCCCGATCGACGAAGAGACCCTGAACTACCTGCGCCTCACCGGCCGCAGCGACGAGCAGATCGCCGTCGTCAAAGCCTACGCGCAGGCCCAGGGCATGTGGTGGACGCCCGACGCGCCGGAAGCCGAGTACACCGATGTGCTGAACCTGGATCTCTCCACGATCCAGCCTTCGCTCGCCGGCCCGAAACGCCCGCAGGATCGCGTGCTGCTGTCCGACGTCAAGGCGAACTTCCGCAAGGCTTTCGAAGCCGAACAGAAAGCGCGTCCGAGCAAGGGCCCGGCCACCGTCACCGACAACGGCCAGACCTTCCAGCTGAAGGACGGCGCGGTGGTGATCGCCGCGATCACCTCGTGCACGAACACGTCGAACCCGAACGTGTTGATTGGGGCCGGCCTGCTGGCCCGCAAGGCGCGCGCGCTGGGCCTGAAGTCGCAGCCGTGGGTCAAGACCTCGCTGGCCCCGGGCTCGAAGGTGGTCACCGATTACCTCGCGAAGGCCGGCCTGACCGAAGACCTCGAATACCTCGGTTTCCACGTCGTCGCCTACGGCTGCACGACCTGCATCGGCAACAGCGGCCCGCTGAACGAGCCGATCGGCAAGGCGATCGTCGACAACACGCTGTCGGTATCCGCGGTGCTGTCCGGCAACCGCAATTTCGAAGGCCGCGTCCACCAGGACGTGCGCATGAACTACCTCGCGAGCCCGCCGCTGGTCGTGGCCTACGCCATCGCCGGCTCCACCGACATCGATCTCGCCAGCGAACCGATCGGCCAGGACAAGAACGGCAAGGATGTGTTCCTGAAGGACGTGTGGCCGTCGAACGCGGAAATCCAGGAAGCCGTGGCCAAGGCCGTCACCGCCGAGCTGTTCAAGAAGAGCTATGCGGACGTGCTGAAGGGCGACGCGCGCTGGCAGGGCATCCAGGTCACGAAGTCCGAAACCTACTCCTGGGATTCGAGCTCGACCTACGTGCAGAATCCGCCGTACTTCGAAGGCATGACGATGACGCCGCCGGGCATCCAGCCGATCAAGGGCGCGCATTGCCTGGCGGTCCTCGGCGACTCGATCACCACCGATCACATCAGCCCCGCCGGCGACATCAAGAAGGACGGTCCGGCCGGCAAGTACCTGATGGAGCGCGGCGTGCAGCGCGCTGACTTCAACAGCTTCGGTTCGCGACGCGGCAACCACGAAATCATGATGCGTGGCACCTTTGCCAATACGCGCATCAAGAACGCGATGACGCCGGGCGTCGAAGGCGGCGTGAGCCGCTACGTCAACGGCGCCGAAGGTCCGGTAGAACCGATCTATGACGTCGCGATGAAGTATGCGGAAAAGAAGATTCCGCTGGTCGTGCTCGCGGGCAAGGAATACGGCACCGGTTCCTCGCGCGACTGGGCGGCGAAAGGCACCTTCCTGCTCGGCGTGAAGGCCGTCATCTCGGAGAGCTTCGAGCGCATCCATCGCGCGAATCTCGTCGGCATGGGCGTGCTGCCGCTGAACTTCGTCGACGGCCAGAGCGCGGCGAGCCTAGGCCTCGATGGCACCGAGGTCTTCGACTTCGACGGCCTCGAGGAAGGCGCGACCGAACTGACCGTCACAGCCCGCAAGACCGACGGCAAGTCGGTGACCTTCAAGGCGCGCGTGCGCATCAATACGCCGGTCGAGTGGGCCTACTATGCCCATGGCGGTGTGCTGCAGTACATGCTCCGCCAGATGGCGTCTGCCTGAGGCAGCGCCTGACGCCGCGCCCGTGAACACGGGCGCGGCGTTGCGCGCGGGCATGACCGCGCGCAACGCGCAACGACCCGCCAATGCGCACCCGCTACGCTTCCCGCCTGACCACCCGCGTCGGCATCGTGCTGCTGACGGCCGCGCTCGCCTACTGGGGGACGCATCAATCCGGTACGCCGGCGTCAGTCTCGCGGCCGGAGACCTCGGCCGCCTGGCAACAGTCCGACGATCCGCTGCTGACGGCCTATCTCGCGCGCAGCAGTCATGTCCAGATCGAAAGTGAAGGCGTCATCGAGCGCCTGCTGCCTGACGACAACGACGGTTCACGCCATCAACGCTTCATTCTGAAAGGCCCGTCCGGCCAGACGGTGCTCGTCGCGCACAACATCGATCTCGCACCACGCGTCGAGGGTCTCGAGGTCGGCGCGCCGATCTCGTTCAGCGGCGAATACGAGTGGAACGAGCGCGGCGGTGTGCTCCACTGGACTCACCACGCGCCGCGCAACGATCACATCGACGGCTGGCTCGACTACCGCGGTCGGCGCTACCAGTAAGCTCGCCCGCCGGTGACCTGCCGACACCACTCGGGGATCGCCGCGCACGCCGTGGGAGCGCCCCGATGCACCGCTGCTGTCGATGCTTCCTTAACGTTCTTCGCGAACCTGCCGCGGCGCTGACCCGTGATGAATGCCACCATCGGGCCGGGAGGCAGGTGAAAAGCCGAGCGCCCCCGCGCAGCGGCTCAGCCGGCGGCACGTTCGAAGAAGAACTGCTCGTCGCCAAAAGCCGGCGCGAGCTCATCGAGCCATGTCGCCTCTTCGTCGTAGCGCGCAAAGAACGGCTGCATCACCCATTCCGGCGTCCGCGCCTGCAGAAAGCGCAGCGTGATAACCCGTTCGTCCCGTACGTTCGACACGCCGACGATCTCGATTTTTCCCGGTGTCGCCGACATGCTGGGCCCTCTGACCGTCCGCGACAGGCCACTGACCTGTTGATAGGCCTGCCTGTAAATTTCTGACGCTCGCACCAGCGGCACCGAAAAATGCGGATGCGCACCCGTATCGCGTGCGAGGAACATGTAATACGGCACGCAGCCGTGATTGACCTGCGTTCGCCACAGCTCGGACCATACGGCCGGGTCGTCATTGATACCGCGCAACAGCGGGGACTGCGTCCTGATTTCGGCGCCCGTGTCACGCACGTGCGCGAGTGCTTCCTGCACGACATCCGATTCGAGTTCGCGCGGATGGTTGAAGTGCGCCATCAGCGCGAGATGGTGGCCACTGCGCACGATGCGCCGAAACAGCGCCAGCAGTTCCGGCGCATCGGGATCGGACACGAAGCGGTAGGGCCAGAAACTGAATGCCTTGGTGCCGAGACGAATCCGCTGGATGTGCGGCAGTTTCGCCTCGATCACGGGCAGCAGGTAGTTCGCCAGGTTGCGCGTGGACATGATCAGCGGATCGCCGCCGGTATAGAGGACATCGGTCACTTCAGGATGCGAGCGCAGGTAGGACAGCAGATGGCCCGTCTCGCGTGCCGCGAAGCGGCTCATGCTGGGGCCCACGAATTGCGGCCAGCGAAAGCAGAACGTGCAGTAGGCGTGACAGGTCTGACCCTGGCTCGGAAAGAACAGCACCGTTTCGCGATATTTGTGCTGCATCCCGCGCAGCGGCATTCCTTCAAGTGAGGGAATATTGTGTTCACGCTGGCCGGCCGGATGCGGGTTGAGGCTCGCGCGGATATCGTCGACCAGCCGCTTCATTTCGAACTGATCGGCGCCGCGCGCGAGCGCGGATGCGACCTGTCCGTAGGCCTCGTCGCCCAGCATCCCGCGTTGCGGAAAGGTGAGTCTGAACATTGGATCCGAGGGCGCGTCGTCCCAGTGGATCAGGTGATCGATGACGAAGTTGTTCACCTTGAACGGGAACACCTGCGACACGACGGCGATCTCTTCGACGAGTTCCCTGCTCAGGCGCGAAATCTGCGGGATCTCGCGAAAGTTTCTTCCATGAAACGCCTTGTAATCTTTCGTTACCGGGGCGCGTCTGGTGGCAGTCAATCTGTACGTTGACATCGGATTTTCCTCCGTTGCTCGACGCCAAGGATTGCCAGTCACAGCGACTGACCTCATATCAATTCAAGACCCGTACAGCGCGATGCGCCTCCTTCGAATCATCGTTGACTGAACCGACCATACCCGACGGATCCCTATCCGCAAAGACGTTTGTTCACCACAGCTTTCTGCTACATTCGCACCACACTTGGATTGTTTGCATCTCGCACAGAGACTGCGGCGCGCGCCTGCAGCGACGAAGGTTTTACGCCTGACTCGCTGCAGCGCAAGAACGGAACCCGTCGCAAAATTTACACATAGCGCTCTCGTCGGAGGATTCATGCCAGCATCGTCCCTGCTCCAGGCCATGCCACACAATTTCCTCGGCTCCTCGCCCGAGTGGTACAAGCGGACCATCATCGGTTTTCTGCTTCTCAATCCGGTGCTGCTGTTGACGGCGGGCCCTTTCATTGCGGGCTGGGCCCTGATCGGCGAGTTCATTTTCTGCCTCGCGATGGCGCTGAAGTGCTATCCGCTGCAGCCGGGCGGACTGCTGACGATCGAGGCCGTGGCGCTGGGACTGACCGACGCAGAAACGGTCTACACCGAGACCCTGAACAACTTCCCGGTGATCCTGCTGCTGATGTTCATGGTCGCCGGCATCTATTTCATGAAGGAACTGCTGCTGTTCGTGTTCTCGAAGGTACTGCTCGGCATCCGCTCGAAGGCGGGCATCTCGCTGATGTTCTGCGGCCTCGCGGCAGTGCTGTCGGCGTTTCTCGATGCGCTGACCGTGATCGCCGTCGTGATCACGGTGGCCCATGGCTTCTATCTCGTCTTTCACAAGATTGCGTCCGGCAAGCATTTCCACAACAGCGATCACGACGCGAGCGGTGACACCGAGGTCGTCGAACTGCACCGGGAAGATCTCGATTCGTTCCGGGCGTTTCTGCGCGACATCATGATGCACGCGGCGGTCGGCACCGCCCTCGGCGGAGTCTGCACGCTGGTCGGCGAACCGCAAAACCTGTTGATCGGCAAAGTCGCCGACTGGAATTTCGTCGAATTCTTCGTGCGCGTCGCACCGGTCTCGATGCCGGTGCTGGCGGTAGGGCTCGCGACCTGCTGGCTGCTAGAAAAGTTGCGCTGGTTCAGTTTCGGCAACCAGATGCCGGACAACGTGCGCGCGGTCCTCACCGAGTTTTCCGAGGCCGAAGCCGCCAAGCGTGATGCCCGGGACGTGGCAAGACTCGTCGTGCAGGCCATGGCCGCGCTGTTCCTGATTGCCGCGCTGGGCCTGCACATCGCCGAAGTCGGGCTCATCGGACTGTCGATCATCGTGCTGCAGACGGCGTTCAACGGCGTGATCGACGAACATCGCATCGGGCACGCGTTCCAGGAAGCGCTGCCGTTCACAGCGCTGCTCGTGGTGTTCTTCGGCGTCGTTGCCGTGATCCACGATCAGCACCTGTTCTCGCCGGTCGTCGAATGGGTGTTGTCGATGGAGGGCCGCACGCAGCTCGCCGCGTTCTACCTCGCGAACGGACTGCTGTCGATGATCAGCGACAATGTATTCGTCGCCACGGTGTACATCACGGAGGTGGCGACGGCGCTCGAAGCCGGCCGCATCACGCGCGAGCAGTTCGATCTGCTCGCGGTTGCGATCAACACCGGCACGAACATCCCGAGCGTGGCGACCCCGAACGGGCAGGCGGCGTTCCTGTTCCTGCTGACCTCGACGATCGCGCCGCTGGTCAGGCTGTCATACGGGCGCATGGTGTGGATGGCGCTGCCGTACACGCTGACGATGTCGGTGACGGGCCTGCTTGCGGTGTGGTTCGTGCTGTAGCAGGGCGCGCTGCGTCACTGTCACCCTGCGTCGACTTCCTGAGACCGAAGTCGCCGCAGGGCGTCAGGGCAGGTCGAAATGCGCATCGCGCAGCAGCGCTTCGCAGGAGCCCGCGTATTTCCTGTCCAGGCGCTCGATCAGGCGCCAGTCCTGGTCGATCTCGCCCATCATGATCGTCGATTCACTGCCCATGCGCGCTTCGGCAGCCGGACGGCCCTGCGCCGTGATGGCCGTGTTCAACGCGAACTCGCCGGCCCGGTACAACGCGTCGTAACGGGCGGCATCATGTCCCCGCGCAGCGAGGAAGAAATACGCGGCGCAGGTCGGGAAGCCCGGTCGATACGGTTCTCCCGGCGCCGGCTCCGCGCACACGAGCGCGGTCGCCGACAGCAACGGCAGGAGCAGCCACCGGCGCCAGACCCTACCGGCGTTTTGGCGCCTCATGGATGCGCGTGACGTGACGACGCGGGGGCGTCGCCGTGACAGACGTCGACCTCGACCGTCACGTGGACGACCTTCAGATCGGCAGGAATCGCGGCCTTGTAGACCGCCAACGGCTGCGGCCGGTGAGTCACGAGCGAGACTATCGCCGCGTGGATGCCCGGCCCTATCGACCACACGTGCAGGTCGGACACGAGGCTGTCGTCGATGCTCTCAATCGCACGCTTCACGCGGCCAACGATATCGGGTGGGGCCTGGCTGTCGAGCAGCACGGCGGCCGTCGAGCGCGCGAGCGCGAGGGCCCAGCGCATCACGAGCACTGCGCCGAGCACGCCCATCAACGGATCGAGCCACGACGCTTCGGCGTACTTGCCCGCGAGCAGGGCCACGATCGCGAGCACGGAGGTCAGGGCGTCAGCGAGCACGTGCAGGTACGCCGAGCGCAGCGCATGGTCCTCATGCCCATGATGTCCATGATGCGTGTGAGGCCCGTGCGCGTGGTCGTGCCCATGGGCGTGGTCGTGCGCATGAGGATGATCGTGGAGCGCCGCGGAGTCGTCGCCGGCCGTGAACCCGCTGCCCAGGATGAACGTCGACACGGTGTTCACGGCGAGGCCTATCACCGCGACCCACAGCGCGGCGTCGAAATCGATTGCCACCGGATTCACCAGTCGCTCGACGCTGCCGCCGAGCATCACCAGCGCGAACAGGCCCAGCAGCAGGGCACCGACGAAACCCGCGAAGGCATTCAGCTTGCCGGTACCGAAACTGAAGCGCGGACTGCCAGCCAGGCGGCGCGCGAAGACATAGGCCGCGAACGACAACCCCAGCGCGGCAGTGTGCGACCCCATGTGCAGGCCGTCGGCCAGCAGCGCCATCGAGCCGAATGCGAGCCCGGCGACGATTTCGGCGACCATCGTCACCACGTTCAGGCAGATCACCGCCAGCGTGCGGCTCTCGCCCGGACGGCGCAGGTGCTGGCCGAACGTATGGGTGTGCTGCCAGTCTGGCAGCTGGTGCGTATGCATGGCGCGCGCCGTCCTCAGCGTTTGACTTCGACTTCGATGAACACGAGCTCGCGCGGGCTGTCGTTGATGACGTTGTGTTCGACGCCGATGTTGCGCGAATACGACTGCCCGATCCGGAGCTCGGCTTCGATGTTGCCCGTCGGCGTTTCCAGCAGCAGACGTCCGTCGGTGACGGGCACCACGACATAGTCGTAGCCGTGCGTGTGCCAGCCGGTCTCGGCACCCGGCGCGAAGCGCCATTCGGTGACTTTCACGGCCTCATTGTCGACCTGCACCGTCGGTACGGCGGCGGCCCTTGGTGTCTGGGTCATTTCAAGCTCCTTCGCTGTCGCGGTGAACGGTGTCCGGCGAGAACGCCGGCAGGCACACGGCAATATACTCGGCATCGCCGTGCGGGGTGCTGTAGCGGACCCATTCGCCGGGCGCCGTCACCACCGCCTGACCGGCCGCCACGTCCATCACGCCACCTTCGAACTCCACTCTCAGACTGCCGCGCAGCACGATCGTGCATTCCTCGAAGTCTGGCCGCTGGCCGGGCTCGACCCAGCCCGCCGGCGACTGCATGCGCGCAACGCTGAGCTGCTGGTGGCCACTGTTCACGCGACCGACATATTCCTCGATGCGCTTCGGTTTGTTGCCGGCGGCCTTGATGACCGAGGGTTGGGCGAGCAGTCGGGGCATGGGGGTCCTCCTGTGTCGGATACGCCGCTCAGCCGCCGGGCGGCTTGCCGCGGAACATGAAATAAACGGCGCCGAGCAGACACAGTCCGGCCCACAGGTAGTCGAGGCTCAGACGTTCCTTCAGATAGAACATCGTGAACGGCACGAACACGCTCAAGGTGATGACTTCCTGCAGGATCTTCAACTGTCCGACGCTCATCACCGAGTGCCCGATGCGGTTTGCCGGTACCTGCAGCAGGTACTCGAACAGGGCAATTCCCCAGCTGACCAGCGCCGCGACGAGCCATGGCTTGTGTGCGAGGTTCTTGAGGTGCCCGTACCAGGCAAACGTCATGAAGACGTTGCTGAGGCACAGCAGGACTATCGTCGTCGCGATGGGCGGCAGGGTCGGCATGACTGGGCTGCGAATGCTGAGGGCGGCAGTTTAACCCGCTCCCCGCATCGGCACGCCAATGCCGGCAGTGGAAGCGCCAGATCAGCGGATGGACCCGCTGTGCGCCCGGCGGCAGGGGTGCGTTCGGCAGGCCCGGAACGAGTCCGCCGGACTGCTGTCCGGCGGAGGCTGCGTCACGGCAGGGCCAGACGCCTGGGAGCCGGTCTTCGGGACGGGCTGTCGGCGCCTGGCTCAGCGCTGGCTCAGGCTTTCGGCGCGTAGGCGCTGCACCAGCCCGCGGCCGCCACGGCCTGGCCGGCGAAGATGCCGCAACCGCCCCATTCCGCGTCCGCCGCCCCCTGGTACAGGGCGCAGGTGCCGCACTTCTGGCCGTCCTGGTAGCGCGCGTACTTGGCCTTGTCGACCGTCGTGGCGTCGTGCACATAGCCGAGGCCGGAGGCCTGCGGGCTCGCCGGGTCGACATGCGGCATATCGGCCGCAAACGCGACGCGGTGCGCGACCAGCTGCGCCACCGACACGGCGGCAACCGCGCCCAGGCCACGCTTGAAGAATGTCCGTCTGCTGTTTTCCATCGTCTGCTCCTGTCGTTTGTTGTTCATGCGCTGTGCGCAGGATACGTGCTGAAGATGCAACGCCACCTGAACCAGGTCAGTGTTCGGGCGCGTCCCGCGCCCGTTTCATCTCCCCGAGGCCGCCGGCGGCGCCGCCGGCGCGGCGCGCCGCTCAGACCTTCAGGTAGTCGTGCAGCACGTCCCCGTGGCCCAGCGTGAAGTCCGCATTGTAATAGTAAGCGCCAAGCACTTCGCGCACGGGGATCTCGCTGAAGCGGTCGACCGGCGAGGCCCCGAAGGAGAGCGTCGCCCGCCCCTTGTACACCTGCCGGATGACCACGTTGGTGAGGGTCGTCGAGGTCAGCTGCATGACTTCGGGTGCCCCGCCTTCCCGGATCGACGGCACGAGCTTGAGATTGGTGTACTCGGCGCTTCCCCCCATCTCGTTCGGCGACACCAGCGGCCCGACTTCCATGGCCGCCCGAATCAGCGGCAGGCCGCCACGCTCGACCTCGGCGGAAATCACGCCATCCCGATCGCTGAGGCTCACGCGTCCGAGCTTCTTCGGGAAGCCCCAGATCTCGCGGCCGGCCGCGATCGCGATGTCGTTGTCGAGGATCAGGTACAGCGCATGGTTGACCGTGCGTCCGCGATACTTCGCGATCGCCGCGATCAGCGTTTCGTTGTAATGCCCGAACCCGGCCGTGAAGAAGCGGCTGGTGGTGACGAACATCATCCCTTGCGGATCGGGCACCAGCGGCTTCGGCAGCAGGTGTGCAATCGCGCGCGGATCGGACTTGAACGGCACCATCATCGACCACGCATCGCGGTATTCGAACGGCGGCTGCATGTACAGTGGCGACAGCTGCGGCAGCGCGTATCCGTAGGGCAGTTTCGCGGGCTTCACGCTCGCCTTCTTCACGACCTTGGCGTCCATCGTGTTCGTCTCCTCCGCAGGCTGGGGTGAGAGTGGGTTCTGACTGGTTCAGGGCGCCTGCAAGGCCCTGACCATGTCGCGCAGCCGCTCGGCATCGGCCGGGCCGCGCACCGGAATGCTGAATTCGCAGTTCGTCACGAGCCGGCCGTAGCGCTCGCGCAGTCTGCCGACAATTTCATCATAGGTGCCGACGACAGCGTAGAGGTTCAGCACCTCGTCCGTAATCCGCGCCGGCATTTCTTCCCAGCGCTGCGCCTTGGACAGGATCTGCAGCTCGCGCGACAGCTCGCCGAGCCCGTGGATCTCGAAACACGCCGCATACGCCGGCGTCGAGGCATAGAACGCGACGCGCGCGCGCACGTCGCGAATCCTGTCCTGCAGCGCGGCGGTGTCCGCCGCCGTGGCGATCAGCGGCTTGATCGCCACTTCGAAGCCCGCGAGCGAGCGCCCGGTCTTCTGCGCGCCCGTCCGCAGCGCCGGCCACATCACCTGCTCGATGTAGTGCGCGGTGCACACGGGATGCGGCCGCACGCCGTTGGCCACCTCGCCCGCCACCTGGCACAGATACGGATTCACCGCCGCGAGATGGACGGGAATGTCGGGATGCTCGATCGGCTCGGGCGTGAACAGCGGCACCTGCAGCGTCAGATCGTAGTGGCGGCTGTGAAAGTCGAGCTTCGAGCCCTGCTGCCAGCTGGCCCACAGCGCGCGCAGCGCGAGCACGTAATCGCGCATCCACGGGCCGGGCGCGTGCCACTGCATGCCGTAGCGCCGTTCGATGTGGCCCTTGACCTGCGTGCCGAGGCCGAGCGTGAAGCGGCCGCGCGCGAGCTTCTGCAGCGTCCAGGCGGTCATCGCCGTGACCGTCGGACTGCGCGGGAAGGCGATGGCAACGGCAGTCCCGACCCTCAGCCGCTGTGTCGCCTGTGCGGCGAGCGCCATCACGACATAGGGATCCTGTTTGGTTTCCTCGACCATCAGGCCGTCGTAGCCGAGACGCTCGACGAGCGCGGCATCCTCGAACACGCGATGGATGTCGAGGGCCGTCTCCGGCGCGCGCAGGCCGGGGTCGACCTTGCCGAGCGGCAGCAGGGTTTCCGCTTTCATGCCCTGAGCGCCGCGACCATCGCCGCCAGCTTCGCCTGCTCGTCCGCGTCAGGCACCGGAATACTGAACTCGATCAGCGAGGCCACCGTGCCGTAGCGCGCTTTCAGGCGCGGCACGATGTCGGCATGCAGGCCGACGGTTGCGAACAGATTCAGCACCTCGTCATCGACCAGCGCCGCCATCTCGCTCCAGCGCTGTTCGCGCGACAGGCGGTTCAGGTCCTTCGCCAGCGCGTCGAGGCCGTGGTGCTCGAAGCACGCGGCATAGGCCGGTGTCGAGCCATAGAACGCGATGCGGCCGCGGATGTCGCGGATCTTCGCCTCGAGGCCGGCGGCGTCCGCGGCGGTGGCGACCAGCGGCGACACGCCGATTTCAAAGCCGTCGAGCGGGCGCCCGGCCCTGGCCGCGCCCCGCTTCACCGCCGGCATCATCACCTGCTCGATATAGCTCGGCGTGCACACGGGGTGCGTGCGCAGCGCGTCCGCAACTTCCCCCGCGACCTGGCACATGTACGGGTTGACGCCCGCGAGATGAATTGCCGGCAGCGCACAGTCGAGTGGCGCGGGCGTGAACACGGGGACGTTCAGCGTGATTTCGTAATGTGCGCTGCGATGCGAGACGGGCTGTTCCGTCTGCCAGGCCTCCCACAGCGCGCGGATTGCGAGCACGTAGTCGCGCATCCACGGCCCCGGTGCCTGCCACTTCATGCCGAAGCGGCGCTCGATATGGCCCTTCACCTGGCTGCCGAGGCCGAGGATGAAGCGACCGCCGGACAGTCGCGCGAGACTCCATGCCGTCATCGCTGTCACCGTGGGACTGCGCGGAAAGGCGATCGCGACCGACGTTGCCATCGTCACGCGCTGCGTCGCCTGCAGCGCGAGCGCCGAGACGACGTACGGATCGTCCTTGTTGTCGCGCACGGCGAGCCCGTCGAAACCAAGATGCTCGACGAGTGCTGCATCTGCGGCAACGCCGCGAATGTCGATCGCGCCATCGGCGACCTTGAGGCCCGAATCGGCTTTGCCGAAGGGCAGGACTGTTTCGACTTTCACGTGGGACTTGTCTTTCCGTCGGGAGGTGCGGGCATAATCACCCGCATAACGACAAGAGACAATTCCCGGGCCGACGCGCCGGGCAGGGGAGAGTGCGATGCACACTGAGGCAGCCGTCAATCCGGCCCACGCCCGGGCCTCGCGTTGGCCGGAGCGCTACAAGCTCGTGGCATTGAGCGTCATCGCGGCGTTCATCTGCTATATCGATCGCGTCAACATCTCGGTCGCCGTCATCGCGATGCAGGAACAGTACGCCTGGTCCGAGACCCAGAAAGGTCTCGTGCTGTCGTCGTTTTTCGTCGGCTACATGCTGTTCATGGCCCCGGCAGGCTGGCTCGCGAACCGCTACGGCGGCAAGGTGGTCCTCGGCATCGCGGTGTTCTGGTGGTCGCTGTGGACGGTCCTGACGCCGGTCGCGGCCTCGCTGTCGTTCACCGCGCTGATCGCGGCCCGCATCCTGATGGGGCTCGGCGAATCGGCGATGTTCCCCGCGGTGTACAACCTCTATGGACGCTGGGTACCGATTGCCGAACGCTCGCGCGCGGTCGCCCTGCTGATTGGCGGCATTCCGCTCGGCACGATGTTCGCCGTGCTCAGCACCGGCTGGATCGTCGGCACCCACGGCTGGCCCACCGTGTTCTATGCGTTCGGCAGCCTCGGCGTGCTGTGGACCGCGATCTGGTTCCGCACTGCGTACAATTCGCCGGGCGAGCATCCCCGCATCTCGCGCGAGGAACTGGCGCTGCTCGAAGCGGACGCGGGCACGGCCACCGACACCACCCGCGACAAACCACCCGTGCCCTGGCGGCAGATCCTGAGCTCCAGCGCCGTGTGGGCGCTGATCATCAACCACTTCTGCAGCAACTGGGTGTTCTACATGCTGCTCGCGTGGTTGCCGAGCTATTTCAAGACCCAACTCAACATCAGCATCTCGACCGCCGGCATCTATGCCGCGGGGCCGTGGCTGGCGATGCTCGTCGGCGGCATTCTCGGCGGCCTGTTCGCCGATCGTCTCGTGAAGCGCGGCGTCGACCTCACGCTCGTGCGCAAGGGCATGCAGATCGCTGCCCTCACCGGCACGGCGACCTGCATGCTCCTCGCGCGGGACATTCATTCGCCCGGCATGGCGCTCGGGCTCATGTGCGGGGCGCTAGGCCTGCTGTCACTGTCGTGGTCGGGCTTCCTGCCGAACCATCTCGAAATCGCGCCACGCCACGCCGACATCCTGATGGGCCTGACCAATACCGCGGGCACGGTGCCCGGCATCGTCGGGATTGCGATCACCGGCTGGCTCGTCGACGTCAGCGGCACCTACACCACGGCGTTCGCGCTCGCGGCCGGCGTCAACCTGTTCGGCGCGGTCGTGTGGCTCTTCTTCGGGACCGCCAGGCGGGTGATCGACTGAAGCGGCCGCACAGCGCAGATCGCCCCATGCCTGCCCTGCGCGACCGTGCCGCCGTGATCTGAGGATCAATTCACCGCGCGCATCACCGGCTGAGCTTCCGCCGCCACCCCGCGCGGCGCATCGCCGCCCACGGTGATGCGATGCATGCGGCGATAGGCCGGGTAGTAGTCGCCCGTCGCGTAGTGCTGCGTTGCGCGATTGTCCCAGACGACGACATCGTCGACCCGCCAGCGGTGGCGGACCTGGAACTCGGGTTTCAGCAGGTGCTGGAACAGCATGTCGAGGATCGCGCGCGACTCGTGCGGCGCGAGGTTCACGATGCGGGTGGTGAACGTGGGATTGACGTAGAGCACGCGCCGGCCGCTGTGCGGATGGACCACCACCAGCGGATGCACCACCGGTGGCGTGTCACGTCGCGCCCGCGCGATGCGCTCCGCACCGCCTTCCTGACGGGCGAAGTAGTGGCCGTAGGCGGCGAGGAAATCGTGCTCGGCCTCGAGTTCGCACAGGAAGGTCTGCAGGGCGGGCGACAATGCGTCATAGGCAGCGCACGCGCTGAGCCACAGCGTGTCACCGCCGCGCGGCGGAATGTCGCGGGCATACAGCACCGAGGCGATCGACGGCTGCGGCCGGTAGCTGACGTCCGTGTGCCAGCTGTCGCTGATTGGTGGGCGCTCGGCATCGTGCTCGAGCACGGAGATTTCCGGATGTCCTGCCAGCGGCTTGAACACTTCGTGTACTTCCATGCCGCCGAGGCGCGACGCGAAGGCCATGTGATCCTCGGGCGTGAGGTGCTGTCCGCTGAAGAACAGCACCTGGTGCGTCGTCAGGGCGTGGCGTATCTCGGCAAAACCCGCGTCGTCCAATGCGGCGAGATCGACGCCTGCGACCTGCGCGCCCAGGGCCACGCCGACCGGTGTCACTTCGATGTGTCGATACGACATGTGCTCTTCCTCCTCGTCGTTGGGCGCCCGGATCAGGACGCGATGCGTTCGAGTTCCTGCCCGCTGGTCTCGCCGACCAGCCACAGGATGACCGGCAGCGCCGCGAGCGGCAGCAGGCTCAGCATGGCGACTGCCGCGCCCACCGAGCCCAGTTGCGTCGACAGGGCGCCGACGACCATTGGCGCCAGCACCATGCCCGTGCGCCCGATCAGATTATTGACCAGCCCGTTGGCGGTCCCCCGTATCGCGGTAGGAAATATCTCACTCGTGATGGTCGCCGCAATAGGCCACAGGGCCTGCATCGCGAGCACCATCGCATAGGCGGCCGTGATCAGACGCGGATCGGTGGCCGTGAAGCAGATCCACGCGCTCGCCGCCCCGAGGGAGAAGTACACCAGCGCCGTCAATCGGCGCCCGGCCAGGTCCAGCATCGGGCCCGCGGTCGCATAGCCGAGCACCGCGAACGCGTAGCCCAGGGTCAGCGCGTGACTCACGGCTGCCGCGTCCCAGCCGCGTTCCTTCGTCACGTAGTACGAGAAGAAGAACAGGCAACTCGAACTCCACGCGTTCACCGTGAACCACAGCGTGGCCCCGGCGAGCACGCGGCGGCGATACGGTCCCGTCAGCAGCGCGCGCAGCGCCGCGCGCGCCGGCTCGACTGCGAGCGCGGCGCGCGCGGTGTAGCGTCGGGTTTCGCGCAGCCGGGGCCAGTACCACAACAGGACCGGCAACACCGCGCCGCCCATCAGATACAGCAGGCGCCAGCCGAGCGTGGTGTCGATCAGCGCCGGAAATACCGCCGCGCCGACGATGCCGCCGGACAGGCTCAGCGCGAACATCAACGTCACGGCCGCCCCGCGCCAGCGCGCCGGCATCTCCTCGGTGAGAATGATCGCACCGACCCCGATTTCGGTGACCATGAACATGCGCGCGAGACATTGCCAGGCCACGAAGTCGTAGAGCCCGACCGCACAGGCCGAGAGCATCGTGAACACGGTGTAGCCGAGGATTGAATACAGGAACACACGCCGGCGCCCATAGCGATCGGCGAATCGCAGCGGCACGAAGGCGAGCACGGTCCCGACATTGATGAACCCGACCGCGCGCGCGAGCGTCTGTGCGTCCGCGCCGAAGTCACGCCCGAGATAGGGCAAGGCCAGGTTGATGATCAGCAGGTCGTAACCCTCGAACAGGGTCACGAAGCACACGAAGCCCAGCAGCCCGAGCAGCGCGCGGCGGTGTGGCGTGTCCGTCGCCGGGTCCGCGTGGCCCGTTCCATCCACTAGGGTGCCGCCCCGAGATGAACTTCGATCATTCGCGCCGGGCCCGGACCGCGGGACAAGGCGCGAGGAGGAGTCATCGCGGCGCGGCGACGACGAGCAACGCCGTATCGCGGTTCGAGCACCAGCGAATGACGAAGCTTCATCACGGGTCGGCGCACTAGGGTGTCTTCGGCGCGAAGCGCTCCCAGGCACGGGCCGGGGGCGGCACCGGCGGCAATTCTCCCTCGTTCTCGGGCAACTGCACCTTCGTGTCGAAGGCGACGTGATCGCCGAAATACATCACGTGCTGGTCATAGCGCTGCACCTCGGCCGGAGACAGCGTGAGCGTGGCCGAGTCGAGCAGGGTGTGGTCGTGCGTCTTCACCCACTTTTCCGCCGATACGAGACCGAAGGCCTTCGGGATGTTGACGCCCTCCACGTAGTAGTGGCCCGGCAGGACGATGTTCGCCCTGGTCTTCTTCATGACGACGTCGGCCCAGGCCGGACTCAGGATATGTCCGTCGTCACTGACGGCCAGAATCGCCACATCGACGTCGCCAATCATCTCCCACACATGATCCGGCGGGTTCTGGCGGTTGTCGCCCCAGTGCAGGATGCGCAAACCACCTGTCTCGATCACGTAGAGACTGTTGTTCCATTGCAGGGTCTCGTTCGGCGGACAGGGATCCTGGTCGATGAAAGCCTTCACCAGTTTGCGATACGGCACTTCGCCCTGCGTCTCGCAGACGTGCTTCTCGGCTATGCCGATGATCTTCACGTCGGCGAGCCGGAAGGTGCCCGCCATGCGCTCCATCACCATGTCCGCCTGCAGACGATCGACGGCGTCGTGATCGAAGTGGGCATGGGTCACGAGCCCGATGTCGGTCCGCACCTTGGGCATGTCCCGCACATACCACGGGGGGTACATGCCGGTGATATCGTTGCGCCAGGGGTCGATGAAAATCTTGATGCCGCGCGGCGATTCGATCTCGAAGGCGATGTTGCCGTGGAACGAAATCTTCACCTCCCCGGCATCTTCGTGCAGCCCGCCATAGACCTGGGCGGCAATCGTGCGGTCGTTGTTGTAGGTCTCGAGCTGGGCCGAGCCGCCATGGCCGCCGTGCGCCAGCGCGCCGGCCGAGGCCACGAGGCCGAGCAGCAGTGCGGTGTGGGTTCGAAGAGTCATCGGGGCTCCTGGTCTCGTCCGCGGGCGTTGGGGGTCATGCAAGGGCCGGCGCTCAGGCCCTGTTTCGTGCGCCAAAGATACCGTCTGCGTACAACGGAAAGCCGTCGGCGCATCGCGCATCGTCGCTTATGCCATTGCCCGTGACGGCACGCGCGCGGCGGTCGTCGAACACCGCCGTCGCGCAAGGCCCCTCGTGCCACCGGACACGGCGCCTGTGTTGGGCGTCATGCGGCCCCGGTGGTCACGGCGGCAGGCATCCGCCGCGGCGCTTCAATTCGCCGGCGTATAGCCCAGCACCGACTTCAGCTCCAGGAACTCGCCGAACGCGTGTTCGCCGAACTCGCGCCCGTTGCCGGAATGCTTGTAGCCGCCGAAGGGCACACTGATGTCGAGGCCCGCGTTGTTCAGACTGATGTAGCCGGCGCGGATGCGCGCCGCGACCTTGCGCGCGTGCTCGATGTTCATGCTGTGCACGTAGCCGCCGAGACCGTACTCGGTGTCGTTGGCGATCGCGATCGCCTCTTCCTCGTCGTCGTAGCCGAGGATGCACAGCACGGGCCCGAAGATTTCCTCGCGCGCGATTTCCATGTCGTTGGTGACATCGCGAAAGACCGTCGGCTTGCAGTAATAGCCATCGATGAGGCCCGCGGGCTTGCCCAAACCGCCGGTGACTATCGTGGCCCCGGACTCCATGCCTGACTTGATCAGGCGCTGCACCTTCTGCCACGCGGCCTCGGAGATCACCGGGCCCATGCGGCTGCCGGTGGCGGGATCGCCCGGCGTCCAGCTTTCGGCGACCTCCTTGGCGATTTCGCAGACTTCATCGAGGCGGCGGTTCGGCACCAGCATGCGCGTCGGTGCGCGGCAGGACTGGCCGGAGTTCATCATCACGCCGTTGACGCCGCCGGTCACCGCGGCCCGGATATCGGCGTCGTCGAGCACGATGTTCGGGCTCTTGCCGCCAAGCTCCTGGTGCACGCGCTTGACGGTGGCCGCGGCGTTGCGCGCGACTTCGACGCCGGCGCGCGTGGAACCCGTGATCGAAATCATGTCGATGCCCGGATGCGAGGCCATCGCACTGCCGACAACGGGACCTTCGCCGAACAGCATGTTGAACACGCCCGCCGGCAGACCGGCAGCGTCGATGATCTCGGCGAGAATCTGGCCGGAGAACGGCGCGATTTCAGACGGCTTCAGAATCACCGTGCAGCCGACGGCAAGCGCCGGTGCGGTCTTCGCGCACATCTGGTGGACCGGCCAGTTCCAGGGCGTGATGAAGCCGCACACGCCGATCGGCTCTTTCAGGATGTGCGCCGAGCCTTTGCTCTCTTCGAATTCGTAGGTGCGCAGGATGTTCGCGGCCGAGCGGAAATGCTTCGGGCCGAGCGCCGCCTGGGTGTCCCGTGCGAGCCACTGCGGCGCACCCATCTCTTCGCGGATCGCATGACCCATATCGTCGAGTCGACGCTCGAATTCGGTGGCGATACGCTCGAGCGCGTCGATGCGCACGGCCTTGTCCGTCACCGACCACTCCGCAAACGCGGCGCGGGCGGCCTTCACCGCCGCGTCGACGTCGGCCGCGCTGCCGACATGAATGCGGCCGTTCACCTTGCCGGTCGACGGGTCGATGACGTCCAGCGGCTTCGGATCGGTCGGGGCAACCCACTGGCCGCCAATATAGAAGTTCAGATGTTCACGCATGTTCGGTTCCTTGATCGGGTGCAGCCGGCAGCGGCGCCGGAATCCATGGGGGTTGGTGCCAGTATATCGCCGCCGTGCATCGAAAGCGGGAGTTCACGTGCTGGCGTTCAGTGGGCGCCCTGCCGGCATCTTCAGGGCCAGGCGCCGCGAACCGATAAAGCAGGCACTGCGCCCGCCCATCCGCGGCATCGTGGCGCCGAGGAGACCCTGATGCCCCGCTCATGTCCATGTTGGCCTGGTGCCCTGCTGCTCGCCTTCGTGCTGTTTCCCGCCGGCGCGACGCAAGATCTGTTCTGGGAACACAAACAATGGCGTACCTACGCCGAAGCCGACGCAAACGGCGTCCGGCACTGCGTCGCGATGACGGGGGGCGACGGTGACAACATGCTCGAACTGCACGCGACGGCCGGCGTGGGCGTGTCGATCCGGTTCGAAGAACAGACCTATCGCGGCCTCGAGCCCTTTCTGAAAGCGACGGATGTGCTGTCGTTCAGGCTGGATGGGAGTCCCGCTGTCCTCGGCGGCCATCTGCAGCCGTCGCTGGGGTACGACGCCGACGGCATCCCGACGGCGAGCGTCAGTGTGCCAGCCGGCGCGGCCGCCAGCCTGATCGCGGCCATGCGCAACGCGACGACGTTGACAGTGCTGCACTCGCGGGGCGCGGGCGACGCGCCGGACGCCATCGGCGAGTTCTCTCTCGCGGGCTTCACGGCCAATTACCTCAAAGCGGTCGAATGGTGCGGCATCACGCCGGACGCGCAGGCGGCGCGCTGATGACGCCAGACCCGACGCTGCGGCGGCGCCAGCGCAGCAGCGCGGCATGGCTTTTGGTGTGGGCCGTCGCGCTTGCGTGGCTGATGCATCGCTTGCTGACCGCGTGGCCACACGCCGGCCATCCCGCGCAACTCGCGCTGCTGCTCGCCATGCCTGGCCTGCTGTTCCGAAGTCTCGATCTGCTGTTCATGCGCCAACGTCAGCGCGTGCTCCGCGGCTGGCGGCGCTGGGCCCTGCGCGCGGTCGCGCTGCCCTGCGGCCTCGCGCTGGCGATGCCGTTCTGGGGTTTCACCGACCGTCAGGCCATGGCCCGCTTCGAGACACGCATGGCGCCGCTGGTGGCGCAGATCGAGCGCCAGCGCGCCGCGCCATGTCCGCCGGCGGCCCACTACGACATCGATGCCGGCCTGTCGCGCTACCTCGCGAGTTCGGGCGCGCTGCCGAAACCCGCAGCGCTGCACCATGCGCCGGACCGCTTCCTGCTGTCGGTCACCGGCCGCGCGTTCGACATCGACGGCTGCACGATCGTCTACGACTCGACGACGGGCGCGTGGCAGAAGTTTCACAACGATGCGCAGACGCGCAGTGCAGAGTTCGATGCCGTTGCGCGCGATCTGCCGGTCTGCGACGTGCCGCTGACCGCCGCACGCTGAACAGCCGAGCGCACATCCGCTCCAGCCGTAGGTCGCTGTGAACGTAGATGCGCCTGGCACGACGTAGCCCGGGAGTAGCGCGCAGCGCGGATCCCGGGGTCAGCCTGTCAGCCCCGCCGATCCCGGGTTCCACTGCGTTTCACCCGGGCTACCCAGCTGGGTCAGCCGGCCATGAGGCGTCTGCGTCATACGGCCTCAAGAAAGCTCGGTATCGCCTGTCGTAGCCCGGATGCAGCATCGCGGCAACCCGACCCGAGGTCAGGGGTGCCGGGGATGAGCAACGGCGCCGCCGCGATCCCGGATTTCGCTGCGCTTCATCCGGGCTACGAGAGGGCATGCGTGCGCAGCGTTGTCCTCGATCGGGGGCGACGGTAACCCGGGCTACACGGGCCCACCGGACAGGCACTTTCACCGCCACTTGCGCGATGTGCCGGGGCTGTCGCCCGAATTCGTGGCGAGTCATCGATCGTTGTACACAGCGCTTCAGCAACGCTCGCGCCGGCCTCAGCGATCGCGCCAGTGCGCCATCGGCAGGCCCGCCACCGGCGCGCGGAAGAACGGTATCCGCGTGCCGCGCAGGCTGCCGATGTAGCAGGTCTGCAAATCCGGGCCGCCGAAGGTCACGCTCGCGAACCAGTTCGCGAGCTGGCCGCCGGTCGCGAGCATCGCCTCCGGTGTCACGCGCTTCTCGCGAAACGCCGTTTCGAGCGCCGTCGCGGCCGCGTTGTCGCCGTCCACCAGCACTTCGAGATAATCCCCCTCGGGCGTCAGCACGAACAGGATGTCGCTCATGATCAGCGTCCCCCACAGGTTGCCGTATGCATCGAAGGCAATGCCATCGGGAAAGCCACACGCGCCGAGCTTGCGCGGCCCGAACACCTCGCGGTGCGTCAGAGAGCCGTCCGGCTGCACGCGCAGTCGTGTCACGCGCTGGCCCGTGGTCTCCACGACATACAGCCACTCCTCGTTCGCATCGAAGCGGATTTCATTCGTGAACGCGAAACCGTCGGCGACGATGCGAATGCCGTTGGTATCGACCAGCGCGATATAGCCATCGGCGATGTCGGGGCTGAAGGCGTCCATCCAGTTGCGGATGCGGGTCGAGACGGTGAGCCACAGCCGGTCCTGCGAATCGCGCAGCACGAAGTTCGTCTTGCCGATCGGCTGGCCGTCAATCGTGTCGTGGAGCACCCGCGAGGCGCCGTCGCGCGACATCAGTTCGAGCCGATCGGTGCCGAAGTTCGCGATCACGAAGTCACCGTTGCGGGCGAACGCGAGCCCGTTCGGCAGGGTGCCGACGGTATAGCGCTCGGCCTCGTTGCCCGCGGCCGCGAACGCTGTCTGCTGGTCCTGGCTGATGATGCGCTGCCGGCCGTCCGGCGCCAGGTGCACCACACCACCGCGCGCATCGGCCGCCCACAGGCTGCCGTCCCGCTCGGCGAGGATGCATTCCGGGCGCTGAAGGTCCGTGCCCACGAAACCGAGCGTCGCCCTGTCGACCTGAAAGCCGCGGACCGGATTGTGTCGATTCATGCTGTGATTCCTCTGAGGTGGCCCGCGATGATTGGTGATGCGGACCGCCTGTGGCAAGCTCGGTCTTCCGGCATGAGTGAGCGAGTCCGAGCTTGAACATCCCGCCAGGTTCGCCGCCCGCCCATGCACGCGGGTCCAACGAAGAACTGATCGGCGAGCCCGACTCCCGGCATCGGCTCGGCACGCCCTGTCTCGTGCTCGACATGGCGCAGATGGAGCGCAACATCGCAGTCCTCCAGCACCATGCGCAACGCCACGGTTACGCGCTCAGGCCCGTCGCGAAGATCCACAAATCGAGCGCCGTTGCCCGCCGACAGATGGCAGCAGGCGCCATTGGCCAGGCCTGCGCGACGCTCGCCGAGGCCGAGGTCATGGTCGCGGCCGGCATCCGCGGCGTGCTGTTGTTCAGCCCGGTCGTCACGGCGCCCAAGGTCGAACGCCTCATCGCGCTGAATGCGCGGGCGGACGGCCTGCTCGTCGCCGTCGACAGCGCGGCGCACGTCGAGGCCCTCGCCGCGGCCAATCGCGACACGGGGCACCCGCTGCGACTGCTCGTCGACTGCGAGGTCGGCGGCGGGCGCACGGGGGTGGCCAGCCCCGACGCCGCGGTGGCGCTCGCCCGGCAGGTTGCCGGGCATGATCCCGTGCTGGTCTATGCCGGCATCCAGGCTTATTGCGGGACGATTCAGGCCATCCCCGACTACAAGGCGCGCGTCGGCGCCGCACACGCGGTTGCCGCACGGGCGCGGGCCTGTGTGACGGCGCTGCGCGATGCGGGCCTGCCGCCGGCCATCGTCAGTGGCGGCGGTACCGGCACCTTCGCCATCGATCACGCGTTCGGTGTTTACACGGAATGCCAGGCCGGCAGCTACCTGTTCATGGATGCACACTATCTCGACGTGTCGCTGCTGGAAGACGCGGCCTGCCCGTTCGTGCCCTCCCTGTTCGTGCGCACGACCGTCATCAGCGCGGCACAAGCCGGCTTCTGCATCACCGATGCGGGCCGCAAGGAATTCGCGCGTGACGGCGTGTCGCCGCGCATCTGGACCGGCGCCCCGGCGGGGGCGCGCTACAGCATCGTCGGTGACGACCTGGGGCGCATCGATTTCGCGTCGCCGACGGAGTGCTTGCCCGTGGGCGCGGTCGTCGAATGCGTCACGCCCCATGCCTACGCGACCCTGAATCTCTATCCCGTCTACCACTGCGTGCGCGGCAACACCCTGGTCGACATCTGGCCAATCGATGCGCGACTGAACTGGTGAGCATGCGCCTGCGGGCAGCGCGTCACACTGCGCCGCGGGCGTGTGCGGGTTTCATCGCGTCGGCTGGCTGTGACCTGCGCGCTGGCCATCAGCCGCAGGCCCGCCCCCCGGGCGCGGTGAAAGCCCTCTCCAACTGCCGCGGTTCAGGTCGCGTCGCGCGGACGCCGGAAGCGCGCAAGCCACAGCAGCGCCGCGCCGCCGAAACCCAGTCCGCCCGGCAGGGGCACCGGGGACGGTGGTGGCACGGTCAGGAAGCTGCCTGAGCTCGAGGTGAACGACCAGCCTTCGGGCAGGGTGATCGCAAGCTGTGCGGTGTGATCGAAGCCTGCGGTCGCGAGGCTGTTGCTGGCTGCATTGGCGGACACGCCCAACCGGGCGTGCACACTGACTGTGTCCAGCGGATTCAGCAGCAGGCGCGTGCGCAGCGTGCCGACAATGAGGGCTGGCACGGCGGTGAGGCCGGTGACTTCGCCGCGCGTCACGACCCCGACGTCGTTGCCAGGGGCATCGCTCCAGGTGGCCAGAATTGCGGAATGCTCGCTGCCGAAATCGAGAAGGGCCCCCACGCCGAGTGCCGACGGGCCGCCCACATTGCGAAAGAAGCCGACGACACCCATCGAGAGCTCGACGATGCCGGGCTCAGGACCGAAAAACGTCAGGATTTCATCGATGAGCGCGAGGCCTTGCACACCGTTCGAAGCGCCGTCCTGAACAAAGGACTCTTCTGCGAAGGCCGCGAGCCGACCGGTGTCGTGATCGGCGCTCGCCGCCGCAGAGCCGGTGCGAAAGCCATCGACCGCCACGTGTTCAGCCGTCGCGAGACCGCTCAACTGCTCATCGGTGCGCACACCATCCTCGACGTCCAGAACGCTCGCCTGCGCGACGGCCAGTGCCTGCGCCGGGGCCGGCACGAGCAGCGCGGCCCCGAGCACCAGAGCGGCGCCGGCAGACATGCACATCGACATGCGATGTGCCCGTAGAACTTCCCCCTCGTTCATCTCGATTCCCTTCCTGACACCGGGCCCTGGCCGCGTGGTCGAACGCATCGTTGGCGAGCCGGCATCCTGTTGTTGATTCGTTGCGTCCGTATCGAGCAGCGTGGCACGCGGATCTTCGGCGCCGCAACGCCATTTTCCGGAACCATTTCGCGAAGGCGGCACGAGCTCCGCTCGCGCGTAACACGCCTGAACTGGCCGGATCCGTGATGGAGTCGATGCTGTCGACGCAGCCTGCAGGCCGACGTCAGCAACACCACCGATCGCGCCCGGGAAGCGCCCGCGTGCGCCATCCGCCGCCGTGACTGTGACGCTCGCACGGACTGGTTCCGGTGATCTACGCTGTGGCGACTCGTCCCACACGCCGGCCAGCCGCGGAGCACTACCGATGACTTACGACTTCATCACCGTTTCGAGCGCCAACCACGTGACTCGCATCACCCTGAATCGCCCGGAAGTCCTGAACGCGATCAACCAGCAGATGCACGACGAACTGCAGGCCGCGTTCGATACCTTTGCGCACGACGACGGGCAATATCTCTGCGTGATCGCCGGGGCCGGCGAACGCGCGTTCTCCGCCGGCAGCGATCTGAAGGCGATCGCGCAGGCCGGCAAGCCGAATGTCTATCCGAAGAGCGGCTACGCGGGCCTGATCGAGCGCTTCGATCTCGACAAGCCGCTGATCGCCGCGGTCGACGGCGTCGCGGTTGGCGGCGGCTTCGAACTCGCGCTGGCCTGCGACATCATCCTCGCGACGCCGCGCTCGCGCTTCGGCCTGCCGGAACCGCTGGTCGGCGCGGTGGCGCTCGGCGGCGGCATGCATCGGCTCGCACGGCAGGTCGGGCTCAAGCAGGCAATGGGTCTGATTCTGACCGGTGACATCATCGACGCCGGCGAAGCCTACCGGATGGGCTTCGTGACGGCGCTCGTCGAACCCGCCGGGATGGAAGCAGGCATCGACGACTGGTGCGCCCGCATCCTGCGTTGCGCGCCGCTGTCGATCCGCGCGTCGAAACAGACCGTGATGCGTGGTCTCGACGAACCGGGCCTCGAAGCCGCGATGGCGCGGCAGGCAAGCTACCCCGCGTTCAAGGCCTGGCTGGCGTCCGGCGATCGCATCGAAGGCGCGGCGGCCTTCGCCGGGAAACGGCCGCCACAGTGGAAAGGGTGTTGAGAGGATTCGACCGCGGAGAAGATGGCGGGAATGCATTTGGAGCCCGCCAACGCCGGGCGCCTGCTGCATCGGTCGACCTCACGACCATTGTCCCCGAACGATCACGATCGACCGGCAGAATGCTGCGCGCGAGCCGAAGCTCGAGCAGGAGGGGCCTATGACCCGGCACACATCGCCTGTCGACAAACGCGAGCATCGCACCTGGATCGCCATGATTGCGGTGATCGTATTCTTGACCATCGCCGTCAAGAACGGCATCTGAATGGAAGCGCGCAACTACGCTCCAGTCGCAGGTTGGGCTGACGCAGGAAGCCCCACACCTGGGTGCGCACGGCGCTGTCGATTCGCTTTTTGAGCACGCTGCGGCGCAGGACGAATCGGCCACACTCATTGAGTCGTTGCTGATACGCCGCACGTTGGGCTTCCCGCGTCAGCCCAACCTACGGAAGTACCGCAGTGTTCGACCCAGCGCATGGCCGCTGATCGATATTGACGCGCTGCTATTCAGTCCATCGACGAGGTCGAGTCCGCAAGCCCGGGATCCGGCCCGGGCCCGCGGCATGGTCGAAGCGCGAACCCAGTGTGCGTGCCAGAACGGATCGCACGCGGGTGACCTGTCAGGCGCATCTGCAGGCGGGGCTTTGGGCTTCCTGCGTCAGCAAGCCTCGACCGGCTGAGCCGCTCAGGGGGTCCCCGCCGCCTGGCGCGCTGCGTCCTTCAGTTCCCGGCGGCGGCGATGCAGGACGGGCTCGGTGTAGCCGTTCGGCTGGTGCACACCGCCGAACACGAGTTCACACGCCGCCTGGAACGCCACCGACTCGTCGAAGTTCGACGACATCGGCTTGTAGCCGGGTTCGTTCGCGTTCTGGCGATCGACAATCACCGCCATGCGCTTGAACGTCTCCAGCACGTGGCGACGGCGCACGTAGTCGTGGCGCAGCCAGTTGGCGATGTGCTGGCTCGAGATGCGCAGCGTCGCGCGGTCTTCCATCAGGCCGACGTCGTGGATATCGGGCACCTTCGAGCAGCCGATGCCGAGGTCGATCCAGCGCACCACGTAGCCCAGGATGCCCTGGCAGTTGTTGTCGAGTTCGGCCTGCACCTGTTCGCGGGTCAACGGCGTGTCGCCGAGCAGCGGGATGGTGAGAATGTCATCGAGGCTCGCGCGCGGGCGCTTCTTCAGTTCGTTCTGCACGGCCCACACATTGATCTGGTGATAATGCATCGCGTGCAGCGTCGCGGCGGTCGGTGACGGCACCCACGCCGTGCTGGCACCGGCGAGCAGATGCGCCATCTTGGTGTCGACCATCTCCTTCATCAGGTCTGGCTTGGCCCACATGCCCTTGCCGATCTGCGCCTTGCCCTGCAGGCCGCAGGCGAGCCCGATGTCGACATTCCAGTTCTCGTAGGCCTTGATCCACTTCTCCTGCTTCATCGCTTCCTTGCGCACCATCACGCCGGCTTCCATCGACGTGTGGATCTCGTCGCCCGTGCGGTCGAGAAAACCGGTATTGATGAAGATGATCCGTTCCTTCGCGGCGCGAATGCATTCCTTGAGGTTCACCGTCGTGCGGCGCTCCTCGTCCATGATGCCGATCTTCAGCGTATGGCGCGGCAGGTCGAGCATGTCCTCGACCTTGTCGAACAGCGCGCAGGCGAACGCCACTTCTTCCGGCCCGTGCATCTTCGGCTTCACGATGTACATCGAACCGGCGCGCGAGTTGCGCAGCTTGCCGAGCCCACGCAGATCGTACAGCGCGATGAGCCCGGTGATCGCGGCGTCGACGATGCCTTCGGGCACTTCCTCACCCTTCAGCAGCACGGCTTCGTTGGTCATCAGGTGACCGACGTTGCGGACCAGCAGCAGCGCGCGACCGTGCAGCGTCGCCGGCTTGCCGGTCGGATCGAGGTAGTGTCGATCGGGGGCAAGCGTGCGCGTCATCACCTTGCCGTTCTTCGTGAAGGTGTCGGTCAGCGTGCCCTTCATCAGCCCCAGCCAGTTGCGGTAGACCTCGGCCTTGTCCGCGCCGTCGGCGGCGGCGACCGAGTCTTCACAGTCCTGGATCACGGTGACGGCGGACTCGAGCACGAGATCCTTGACGTGCGCGGCGTCGTCTTTGCCAATCGGATGTGCGGCGTCGATCTGGATGATGATGTGCAGGTTGTTGTTGCGCAGGAGCACTTCGGTCGGCGCGTCGGGCGCGCCGTTGTAACCGGCGAAGCGTGTGGCATCGGCGAGCCCCTGGGTGCTGCCGTCGCGCAGACGCACGCGCAGCTGCGCGCCTTCGACACGATAACCGGTGGCATCGGCGTGCGATCCGCTCGCGAGCGGCGCCGCCTGGTCGAGCAGCTGTCGGCCATAGGCGATGACCTTCGCGCCGCGCAGCGGATTGTAGGCGCCGCCGCGCTGGGCACCTTCGGACTCGTCGATGACGTCCGAACCGTACAGGGCGTCGTACAGCGAACCCCAGCGGGCGTTCGTCGCGTTCAGTGCGTAGCGCGCGTTCTTGACCGGCACCACGAGCTGGGGGCCGGCAATCGTCGCGATTTCATCGTCAACCTGCGTCGGTGTGATCTCGAAATCCGGGCCTTCCGGCAACAGGTAGCCGATCTTCTGCAGGAACTTCCTGTACTGCTGGTGATCGTGGGCCGCGTCACAGCGCGATTGATGCCAGGTGTCGATCTCAGCCTGCAGCTTGTAGCGCTTCAGCAGCAGCACATTGTTCTTCGGCGCGAGCTCCGTGATCAGTGCTTCGAGCTGCGCCCAGAATTTCGCCGGGTCGAGGCCGAGGTCGGGCAGGATCTCTTTCACCACCAGGCGGTAGACGGGATTGGAGATTTCCAGTTGCCCGTTGTTGACGCGGGTGTGCGTGGCGGTGTCGGTGGCGCCGGTGGTCATGTCTGTCTCTCAGCTTTCACAGTGACTGCCAATGATAACCGGTCCGGCCGGGCTGTTGCGGCCCGGATGTGGTGCACGGCGTCAAATTTTGGGTACTCGACCGGGGAACAACGCAGCCCTGTCGGCGGGTCCCGACGCGACCGGCCGGGGCGACCGGCGGCCGCCCCCCGATCAGGCGGTGGGGCCCTTGCCGGCCAGGGCTTCGTCGCGCAGCTGACGTTTGAGGATCTTGTTGGTGCCCGACAGCGGCAGCGGCGTGTGACGGATTTCGACGCTGCGCGGACATTTGTAGCCGGCGATGAGGCTGCGGCAGTGGCTCAGGAGCTCAGCTGTGGTCAGGGTCACGCCGTCGTGCGGCACGACGATCGCGTGCACGCGTTCACCGAAGTCTTCGTCCGGCAGGCCGATCACCGCACATTCGCGCACGCCCGTGTGTTCGTGCAGGGCGTTTTCAACCTCACCCGAATACACGTTCTCGCCACCGGAAATGATCATGTCCTTGAAGCGATCGACGAGATAGATGAAGCCTTCGTCGTCCATGTAGGCGGCGTCGCCGGTGTGCATCCACCCGCCGCGCAGCGTCTGCGCCGTGACCTCGGGCTGCTTCCAGTAACCCTGCATCACCATCGGGCCGCGCACCTGGATTTCACCGACTTCGCCGCGCGGGACTTCGTTGTCGGCGTCGTCCGCGATGCGGATCTCCGCGGTGTGGATGGCCTGTCCGATCGACTTGATGCGGCCCGCGTTCGGGCCTTCGAGCACGTGATACTTAGGCTGCAGGTAGGCTGCTGACGGCGACAGCTCGGTCATGCCGTAAGACTGGGTGAAGCGAACCTTGGGCAGCATCGCGAGCACGCGTTTGAGCAGCGCCTCCGGCATGATCGATGCACCGTAGGAGATATTCGTGACGCTGGAAAAGTCGGTGCTCGCGAAGCGCGGGCTGTTCAGCATGCGATTGATCATCGTCGGCACCAGCAGCAGATGCGTGCAGCGGTGCTGCTCGACGGCGTCGAACAGGGCGTCCATGTCGAAACGCGGCAGGATGATGCCCGTGCCGAGCGCCGTCATCGTGCCGTAGATCCGGGCGATGCCCGCCGTGTGGAACACGGGCATCGAATGCAGGTAGACCATGTCCTCGTTGAATTCCATGTTCGGAATCGCGGCGAGGGTGTTGGCGACGAGATTCGCGTGCGAGGTCATCACGCCCTTCGGCCGCCCCGTCGTGCCGCCGGTATAGACGATCGCGTGCAGATCGCTGCCGCCGCGCCGCACATCGGGTACCGGTGCGCGGGCCGCGAGCAGCGTCTCGTAGTCGGGCACGTCGCCCGAGGGCGGCGCGTCGATCATCACCACTTCGCGCACACCGGGCGCAAGCTTCAGCAAGGCGGGGACGCGCTCGGCGTACTCGCGCCCGACGATGATCACCTTCGCTTCGGCGTCGTCGAGGATGTAGCCGAGTTCGGCATCCGCCAGGCGCGTGTTCAGCGGCACCATCACGCCGCCGGCCCAGGGCACCGCGTAGTGATAGTCGAAGAACGGGAAACCCGAATCGGCGAGCATCGCGACGCCGGTGCCGGCCGTCACGCCCAGGTCCTGCAGGACACCCGCCAGGCGCGCGACACGCCCGGCGAACTCGCGCCAGGTGAGGGATTTGTCGCCGCAATGCAGCGCCTTGCGGTCGGCTTTCAGCAGGGCGCCGCGGGTGATGGCTTGTGTCAGATGCATGGCCCATTGTCGCCGCCCCCCGCGAGGAGCTCAATGGTGCCGCGGGGCGCCTCCTGCGGTGTCGCCGGTCAGCGGCACGAAGCGCACGGGCAGCTTCGCCACGCGCGTCAACGTGTCGTCCCGGCCGCGCGTGATGAGCGTCAACTGCTGTTCGCCCGGCGCCACGCCAATCGGGATCACCAGCCGGCCACCCGGCTTGAGCTGCGCGAGCAGCGCCGGTGGCACCGCGCCGCCGGCGGTGACGATGATGGCGTCGAACGGGGCCCGTTCGGGCCATCCGAGATGCCCATCGCCGGCGCGCACGTCGACCGCATAGCCGAGCTTCGCCAGGCGTTCGCTGGCGGCGGCGGCGAGCGCGGGAATGATCTCGATCGAGCAGACCTCGGCCCCGAGCGCGGCGAGCACTGCGGCCTGGTAGCCGGAGCCGGTGCCTACCTCGAGCACGCGCGCGCCGGCGGACACCCCCAGCAGCTCGGTCATCAGGGCGACGATGAACGGCTGCGAAATGGTCTGCCCGTGACCGATCGACAGCGGCCGGTTCACGTAGGCGCGCGCGCTGTCGTCGTCCCGCACGAATGCCTCGCGCGGCACCGTGCCCATCGCGTCCCGCACCGCCGGACTCATCGCGCGCAGCCCCGTGTAGTCGGCAGTCTCCAGAAAGTCCTGCGCAATCTCCTCGAGCATCGCCTCACGCATCGAATCGACTCCTGCCGCGACAGCGGCACTCAGCATCGCGAGCGACAGCAGGCCTGCGCGCAGCGCGCGACGCAGACCGGGCAGCGCTCGAACAATCTGGTTGTCAGCAACCATGGCGGCCCACCCGTTGAGTGATATGAACCATACGGAAAACGGTTTGGGCCCGATAGTCGGCCGTTCGCCCGAACACGGTGCAAAAACTTTGCATCGGCCCGCATTTTGCCTTCCAATGCGCGCCTTCGAACTGCGATGGATCAACATGAAAATGCGCCTGCACTCCCGCCCGTGGTGCCTCTCCCTGCTCGCGACGCTGCCGCTGACGGCCGCCGCCATGGACGAGGAATACACCGTCACCGCCACCCGCGTCGAACGCGACGCCCTGCGCACGCCGCTCGCGATCTCGACCGTCGAGAAGAACGACATCCAGCGGCGCCAGATGCTCGGGCTCGATGAATCCCTCGGCCGCGTGCCCGGCGTGTTCTTCCAGAATCGCTACAACTTCGCCCAGGATGTGCGCGTGTCGATCCGAGGCTTCGGGGCGCGCTCGCAGTTCGGCATCCGCGGCATCAAGATTTTCGTCGACGGCATCCCGTCGACCTTGCCGGACGGTCAGGGCGGCGTCGACGACATCGACCTGTCGTCCGCTTCGCGCATCGAAGTGATCCGCGGCCCGGCGGCAGCGCTGTACGGTGCGGCAGCCGGCGGCGTGATGAACATCTTCACCGAAGACGGTGGCGACCGGCCGTTCGTCGAAGCCGGCGTGAACCTCGGCGAGTTCGGCTTCGGACGCTACAACGTGAAAACCGGTGGTCAGGCCGGCGCGCTGAACTATCTCGTCAACGCGTCGTACCTGGACATGGAAGGCTACCGCGACCACAGCGCTGTCGAGCACGGCATGGTCAACAGCAAGTTCCGCTATGACTTCAGCGACGGCTCGTCGCTGACGGCCATCGTCAACGCGGTCGATTCGCCGACCGCCGACGATCCGGGCGGCCTCACCGCCGCGCAGGTGCGCACGAACCGCAAGGGCGCGGCAGCCAACAATCTGCGCTTCGATTCGGGTGAGGCGCTCGAACAGCAGAAGGCCGGCCTCGTCTACACGCGCGACATGGGCGAGTACCATCACCTGCAGGTCCGCAACTATTACATCTGGCGCGACTTCACCAACAACCTCGCGATCGGCCAGGGCTTCGCGGCGGACGACGGCGTCGTCGAGTTCGATCGCTTCGTGCTCGGCGGCGGTGCGCAATACTCTTACGACCGCCCGATGTTCGGACACCAGAACCGCCTGACGGTGGGTTTCGACATCGACGCCCAGGAAGACGATCGCCAGCGCTTCGTCAACGTGAACGGCGCGCGCGGCGCGCTGCGTTTCGACCAGGTCGAGAACGCCGAAAGCAAGGGCGTGTACCTGCAGAACGAGTTCAGCCTCACCTCGCAAATCGAACTGATGCTCGGCCTGCGCTATGACCAGCTCGATCTCGACGTCGAAGATCGCTTTCTCAACAACGGCAACCAGACCGATGCGCTGGAGTTCGACCAGCTGAATCCAATGGCCGGCATCGTCTACAGCCCGCTGCGCGAGGTGAACCTGTACGCGAACTACGGCACCTCGTTCGAGACGCCGAGCTTCACCGAACTGTCGAACAATTCGCGCGGTCAGGGCACGCTCGGCGGCTTCGGCGACGTGTCGGCACAGCAGGCGAAGAGCTATGAAGTCGGTGTGAAGGGCCTGGTGCTGTCGCGCCTGAGCTATGACCTGGCGGTCTATCACACCACGGTCGAAGACGAGATCATCAACGTGCTGAACATCGGTCGCAGCGCGGTGTTCCAGAATGCGGACACCGAGCGCACCGGCACCGAAGCGAGCCTGCGCTACGAAGTGTTCAAGGGCCTCGATGTCGCCTTCGCGTACACCTACGCGGACTTCACCTTCGATCGCTTCACACCGACCCCGGCCATCGAGGGCAACCGGCTGCCAGGCCAGCCGGAACACCAGTTCTACGCCGAGGTCGCCTACACGCACCCGTCGGGCCTGTACGCGGTCTTCGACATGCTGCACGTCGACGAGGTCTATGCCGACAACCTGAACACGGCCGAGAACGACGCCTATCACGTCGCCAACCTGCGCTTCGGCCGCGACTTCCAGTTCGGCGCCTGGGGCGTGTCGCCGTTCTTCGGCATCAACAACTTCTTCAACGAAGAGTACAACCAGAACGTGATCCTCAACGCCGCCGCGAACCGCTACTTCGAGCCGGCTCCGGATCGCAACGCGTACGGCGGCGTGACGGCGCGCTACACGTTCTGAATCGCTGGGCCCGGTCGGGCGACAGCCGACGCCACGGTGACCGGACCGTGGCGTCGGACCCAGCTGCGGCGACCTTGCGCTGGCGCCATTCCGGCGCCTGAACCTGATCCCCGACCGTTGATCGTCGGGTCACGACGACGCCGTGGCATTCGGGCCGCCGCGGCCGTCCCGGTCCGCAGCGGACAGCTCGACGCCTCGCCGCCATCCGGTATACATCACGCCTGCCCTACGCCACAGGTCGCCCCCGGTTCGGCATGACGTCCCCAATCCTGTCCCGTTCTGGGCGCGCGGTGCGCAGCGGAGTCGCCGGCGATGCAACGGCGCTGCGGCCATTCCCCCTGTCGGCAATTGTTCCTACACTGCACTGCATGAACCCTGGAGGTCGCGCATGAAGCAGCTGTTCCGCACCCGCACCCTGAAGCACGAAGACTATGCGAACAGCGGGTTGAAGCGCTGCCTCTCGGCTTTCGATCTCACCCTGCTCGGCATCGGCGCCATCATCGGCACCGGCATCTTTGTCCTCACCGGCATCGCCGCCGCCAACCAGTCCGGCCCTGCGGTGGTGCTGTCGTTCGTGATCGCGGGCGTGGCCTGCGCCTTCGCCGCGCTGGCCTATGCCGAACTCGCCGCCAGCCTCGGCGGCTGCGGCAGCGCCTATGGCTACAGCTATTCGGCGTTCGGCGAGTTCATCGCCTGGATCATCGGCTGGACGCTGCTGCTCGAGTACGGAATGTCGGTCGCAGCGGTCGCCAACGGCTGGTCGGGCTACTTCGGCAACGCGCTCAAATCGATGGGGCTCGAATTGCCGATGGCGATCTCCACGCACCCGGAAAATGGCGGCATCGTGAACCTGCCCGCCGCACTGGTGATTCTCGCGCTGATGGGCATGCTGATCGTCGGTGCCAAGGAAAGCGCGCGTCTCAACGCCGTGATGGTCGGCGTGAAGCTGTTCACGATTGCGGTCTTCCTCGTCGCCGCCACCGGCCATGTCGATCCGGCGAACTGGTCGCCGTTCATGCCCTACGGCTGGTTCACGCGCATGGAAGGCGGCGAGACGGTTGGCATCCTGGCCGGCGCGTCACTCGTGTTCTTCGCCTACATCGGCTTCGATGCGGTGACCACGGCCGCCGAGGAGGCCCAGAATCCGCAGCGCGATCTGCCGATCGGCATCCTCGGCGCGCTCGCGATCTGTACCGTCGTCTACATCGCCGTCTCCGCCGTGCTGACCGGCGTCGTCAGCTACAAGGAACTCGGCGTCAGTTCGCCGGTGGCGGCCGCGCTGCTGTCGCTGGGTCATCGCTGGGCCTCTGGCCTCGTCGCGGTCGGCGTGATCGCCGGCCTCGTGACGGTGATGCTCGTGCTCTACTACGGCCTCACCCGCATCATTTTCGCGATGGCGCGCGACGGCCTGCTGCCACCGTTCTTCGCCGCGATCAACAAGCGCACGCAAACGCCGGTCAACACGATCGTCGTCGTCGGGCTGACCTGCGCGCTGTTCGCCGGTGTGCTGCCGCTCGGCAAACTCGCCGAACTCGTGAACATCGGCACGCTGTTCGCGTTCGTGATGGTCTGTGGCGGCGTGGCGCTGCTGCGCAAGACGCAGCCGCACCTGCCACGCCCGTTCAAACTGCCGTGGAATCCCCTGATTCCGGTGCTGGGCGCCCTGTCCTGCGGCGCACTGATGGCCTTCCTGCCGCAACACACCTGGGAGCGCTTCATCATCTGGCTGGTTGCCGGCATCGTGTTCTACTTCGCGTACTCGATGCGCCACAGCAAACTGGCTGTGCCTTCGACCTAGGCGCCCAATGGCCACCGAGAACACAGAGAACACCGATAGGAAAATGAACGAGAACTGCTTCGTGGCTGCCCCGGCACTGCATTCTCGCAGCGGCCTGCACGTTCTTTATTCCCAGCTGTTCTCTGTGTTCTCTGTGGCAAATTCAGCCCCATGAACCGGCACGACATCACGATAGGCGGCATACGCTCGCCGGTGCTCGACGCGGGGACCGGGCATGAGGCGGCGGTGTTCGTGCACGGCAACCCGGGAAGCGGTGAGGACTGGCAGGCGCTGGTCGAGGGCGCGGGTTCGTTCATGCGCGCCGTGGCGCCGACGATGCCGGGCTTCGGGCAGGCCGACAAGCCCGACGATTTCGATTACACCGCGAGCGGCTATTCGACGCATCTGGGACACATCATCGACGCCCTCGGCATCGATCGCGTGCATCTCGTCGTGCACGACTTCGGCGGCCCCTGGGGCCTCGGCTGGGCGGCCCAGCACCCGGCGCGCGTGGCGTCGGTGACGATGATCAACATCGGCGTGCTGACGGGCTATCGCTGGCATTTCCTCGCGCGCATCTGGCGCACGCCGCTGCTGGGCGAACTGTTCCAGGCGACCACCACGCGCGCGGGCTTTCGCGCGCTGCTGAAACTCGGCAATCCGCGCGGGCTGCCACGCGAATTCGTCGACCGCATGTATGCCGATTTCGATGCCGGCACCAAGCGGGCGATCCTGCGCCTCTATCGCGCAACCTCGCACATCGACGAACTGTCCGCGACGCTGCACAGCGCGCTGCGACCGCTGAACCTGCCGGCGCTGGTCGTGTGGGGCCTGCGCGATCTCTACCTGCCGGCACGCTTCGCCGATTTGCAGTTGACGACCTTTCCGCGCGCCAGGCTCGTCAAGCTGGCCGACAGCGGGCATTTCCCATACGCCGACAACCCCGACGCGGTGGCGGACGCGATCCTGCCATTCCTGCGCGAACGCTGCGGGCGCGCCCCGGCAGACTGAGCCACCGCCCCGATTGACGTGTCCGGCCGGGGCCTCTCCCTTCAAACAGGGGACACCCGCGACGCCGGAACAGTCGAAGCGCGCGGCCTGCACGCAGTACACTGCCGCTTCACCATCAGAACAATGACCGAGGAGGACGTGCCATGCTGCCGGTAGGCTACTTTCCGTGCACCCAGGATCCGCCGAAAGGCGAAAACGTTGCGCGCATGATCGACGAAATCATCGAACAGGCCGAGGTTTGCGAGCAGACCGGCTTCGACGGTTTCTTCTTCACCGAACACCACCAGCAGGAAGACGGCTATCTGCCGTCGCCGGTGCTGATGGCCGGCATCGTCGGCGCACGCACGAAGCGCCTGAAGGTCGGCACCTGCGTGCTGCTGGCGCCGCTCTATCACCCGGTGCGACTCGCCGAGGACATTGCGGTCGTCGACCAGGCGACCAAGGGCCGCTTCATCACCGCCGCCGGCATCGCGTACCAGCCCAGCGATTTCGATGCCTTCGGCGTCAACATCAAGCAGCGCGTCGGCCGCACAGAAGAAGTGGTCGATGTGCTGCGCAAGGCGTGGTCCGGCGAGCGCTTCAGCCATCCGAGCAAGTATCACAAGATCGAGAACGTGCGCGTGACGCCGACGCCGTACCAGAAGGGCGGCACGCCGATCTGGCTCGCCGGCTGGGTGCCCGAAGGCATCGAGCGGGCCGGCCGCATTGCCGACGGCTGGATCGCCGATCCCATCCAGTCGCTGCCGGTCATCAAGGAGTACACACGGCAATATCGGGAAGCGGCGAAGAAGCACGGCCGCAAGCCCTATGTCTGCCTGATGCGTGACTGCGTGATCGGCGACAGCTGGCAACAGTGCGTCGACAAGAGCGCGATGACGATGGTCACGCACCGCTGGTACTACGGCTTCGGTGCCTACGCGCCGGACAAGTATCTGCAGGACATCAAGTCACCCGAACAGCTGACCTTCGAGAAGGTCGCGCAGGACCGCCTGATTGCCGGCACGCCCGAGCAGTGTCTCGACCAGCTGAAGATGTGGCAGGAGGAGATTCAGCCGGACTATCTGATGCTCCGCATGCGCCAGCTCGGCGAACCGGCGCAGGCCGAGGCGCTGCGCGACATCCGCGCGTTCGGCGAAAAGGTCATTCCGAAGCTGTAATCGGGCCACAAGGCGGGCGTTTCGCCCGCCTTGTGCCGGTCAGCGTTCAGGCGGCGCGCGCCGCGGTCAGCCGGCCGGGCGCAGCCATGTCGCCGGTCCTGAAGTAGTCGACCAGCCCCACCATCTTGTCCGCCTGCTCTTCGAGCGATTTGCTCGCCGCCGCGATTTCCTCGACCAGGGCCGCGTTCTGCTGTGTGCCCTCTTCAATCTGGTGCACGGCCTGATTGAGCTGACCGAGACTGCCGGTCTGCTCGCGTGATGCCGTCGCCACCTCTTCGATGATGCCGGACACCCGTTTGATCGAGTCGACGATGTCCGCCAGCGTGCCGCCGCTGTCGTTGACGAGTCGCGATCCGTCCTCGACCCGCTGCACGCTGGTCTGAATCAGGGTCTTGATTTCCTTCGCCGCCGTCGCGCTGCGCTGCGCAAGATTGCGCACTTCGCCGGCCACCACCGCGAAGCCGCGACCGTGATCGCCGGCCCGCGCGGCCTCGACCGCGGCGTTGAGCGCCAGCAGGTTGGTCTGGAACGCGATTTCGTCAATCACGGCGATGATGTCCGCGATACGACTGCTCGACGCGTTGATTTCCTTCATCGCCTGCACCGCGGCGCCGACCACCTGACCGCCATTGACGGCCTGCTCGCGCGCCTGCTGCGCAAGCTTGTCCGCCTGCACGGACTGCTCGGTATTCTTCTCGAGCGTCTGCGTCAGGCTCTGCATGCCGGCATTCGTGCGCTCGACGCCGTGCGCCTGGGCTTCCGTGCGCACGCTGAGATCCTGGTTGCCGGTCGCGATTTCCGACGTCGCGCTGCGCATGCTGCCGGCGGCGCGGCGGATTTCGTCGACGGTCGCCGCCAGCTTGTCGAGGCTGCCATTGATCGCCTCGCGCAGCACCGCGAAGTCGCCGCGCGCCTCGACCTGCACGCGCTGCGTCAGGTCGCCCTCGGCCATCGCCGCCACCACGCGCTGCGTGTCGGCCACGGGCGTCGCGATCGCATCGAGTGTCTGGTTGACACCTTCGACGATCACGCGGAACGCGCCGGCGTGCCGGTGCTCATCTGCCCGCCGCGCGAGTTCGCCGGCCGCACCGGCCGCCGCAAGCATCGTCGCGTCGTCGATCATCGCTTCGATCGCGCCGATGCAGCGGTTCAGATTGCCGGTCAGCTTCGCGAAATGGCCGGCATACTTGTCCGTGATCTTCGGCGGCATCTTGCCGTGCGCGATGTCGTCGACATACTGCGCGGCGAGATCGAGCGGCTTGACCAGCGCGTCCAGCATTTCATTGATGTTGTGCGCCAGCCCCTGCCAGAAGCCGGCTTCGAACTTGTCGATCTCCAGACGCCAGTCGAGATGGCCCTTCTTCGCGCCGTAGATCATCCCTTCGAGCTGGTGCTGGGCGACTTTCTGCTGCGTGAGTTCGCGCCATTCGACGACCGTGCCGAGCGCCTCGCCGCGTGCATCGACGACCGGATTGGCGATCAGGCGGAACGTGCGCTCGCCGATGGCCTGTTCGTCTTGCCCGTTGGCACCCGTGCCGGCCAGGCCCGGCAGCATGCGCTCGACCTGCGCCCCGATCAGCTGCGCGACGTCGAAGTCCGGCGCTTCCGCGCGCAGGCTCTCAGTGCCCTCGCGCAGCGCGGCGAGCAGGGCCTCGTTGACGAAGCTGATGCGGCGCCCGGCATCGAGCACGAGCACGCACGATGAGGCCTTGTCGAGCGCCTGGACGATGCGCGCATTCTGCGAGGCGAGGACGGCGTCGGCTTCGCGCCGCGCGGCCATGCGCGCGAGCGTTTCGCTGAACACGCGACCGAGCTGACGAAAATCGCCATCGAGCCCATCGAGCGTCTCGTCGGCGCTGACGCCGTCGCGAATCGCCTCCATCGCGCGCCTCAACCGGCCGAGCGGTGGCACCACGCGCCAGTAAATGAGCCCCAGTGCCACCATCAGCACGGCGAGCAGGCCGGCGAGCGTCGCCATCACATAATGCCGGGCTTCGAGGGCCGACGTCTGCGCGGCGCGGGACGCGCCGTCGAAGCGCTGCTGCACGTCGCCGGTGAGGCGGTCGAGTTCTGCCGCGAGCGCGGCAGCCGCGTCATCGAGCCCGGTGCCTGGCCGTTTCATGATCGCGTTGCCGGCGTCGGTCCCGTCCCGGATGTAGGCGGCGGCCATGTCGGCACCAACCGTCTGGACCGTATCGATGCGCTCGCGCACGACCCCGACGGTCCGGGTCAGATCGCCTGCTGCCCGCGTCAACCGATCGAGCGCGGCGTGGGCGGCGACCTGGTTCGCGCGCGCCTCCGCATAGCCGCCGGCGTCGCGTGTGGCCCCGACATCGGTGAGAAACTGCTGGATCTGCACGACATGGAAGCGTGCATCCTTGAGGGCGAGCATCGCGTCGAGCGACTGCCCGCGCGCGACTTCGGCGTCGGCGATGATCCGGAACCTGGACCAGATCACCGCGCTGCTGCCCGCAGCGATCACGACGAACATCGCGACCACGGCGATCAGCAGGCGTTTGAGCGTCAAACCTTTCATGTCCTGAGCCTTCCGTACATTGGAGCAGCGCCGGCCGGTCGCGCGGGTGCGGGCCGGGGAGAGCGTGCGAAAGTCGTAGCGACATGCGGCGCGATAACTTGACCTGTTCTGGTGCGCACCGGGCCGCCGCCCAGGGTGGGATCATGGACTGCGCGCGGCGGGCATGCGCGTTCGCGGCGGGTTTCGCCGGCCTGTTAGACTTCGGCCCACGACAGACACGCGCAGCAGCGCGACCAGCAGCGGCCCGTCCGCCGTCAGGAGAGGTGATGAAGCTTTTGCCCAGTCTCGACATCGAACCGGCACAGACCGCGACCGCCGCCGTGATCTGGCTGCACGGACTCGGCGCCGACGGCCACGATTTCGAACCCATCGTCCCCGAACTGCGCCTGCCGCGCGATCTCGCCGTGCGGTTCGTGTTCCCGCACGCGCCATCGATTCCCGTCACCCTCAACAACGGCTACTCGATGCCCGCGTGGTACGACATTCTCGACATGGACCTGGAGCGGCGGGCCGATCGGGAGGGCCTGACCACGTCCGCGGCGCGCGTCGCGCAGCTGATCGATCGCGAACGCGAGCGCGGGATTGCGCCCGAGCGCATCGTGCTCGCCGGCTTTTCGCAGGGGGGCGCCGTGGGCCTGCACCTCGCGCTGACCTACCCGCATCGCCTGGCCGGCCTGCTGGCGTTGTCGACGTATTTCGCGACCGGCCGCGACATCACACCCCATGCGGCAAGCCAGGGCCTGGCGATCGAGGTCCATCACGGCCTGTTCGACCCGATGGTGCCGGAACTGATGGGCCGCATGACCGTCGATCGCCTGCGCGAACTCGGCTTCGACCCGACCTATCGCACCTACCCGATGGAACACGCCGTCTGCCCCGAGCAGATCGCCGACATCGGCCGCTGGCTGGCGGCACGACTCGGCGCCTGAGCGGAGACCGACCATGCCCATCCAGAGTATCAATGCCCTGACGCTCGCCACGCACGACATGGCCCGTGCCGTGCACTTCTATCTCACGCTCGGCTTCCGCCTGCGCTACGGCGGCGCGGATGCCACGTTCACCTCGTTCCGATTCAACGATCAGCATCTGAACCTGATCCTCGTCGGTCCGGATCGCCACTGGGCCTGGTGGGGCCGCGTGATCTTCCATGTCGAGAACGTCGACGAGATGCATGCGCGTGCGCTCGCGGGCGGCTACACGCCCGAAGCGCCGCCGCGCGATGCGCCATGGGGCGAACGCTACTTTCATCTGACGGACATGGACGGACACGAACTCAGTTTCGCGCGACTGCTCGACGACGCCGACTGACCCGCGCGGCGCACTCGCGCGCGGGCCATGCCAGCACCGGGCTGGCCACTTCCTCCACAAGCCTTCCATAAAGACGCATGGTGCAGTGCGCTCCGTCTGGCGCTGTCGCAGCCGGGGCCTTAGCATCGTCGGACAGTCGCTTCCGCAGCGGCTGCACGTCCGGGCGCGACGGCGACGCGCCCGGATGAACAATATTCAAACGCCGGAAACGGGAGTGGTCATGCTGGGTATCATCCTGCTGTTCGTAGGCGGCGTGCTATTGATCAACGGCGTCGGCGGTCTCGGTCTCATCGAGCAGCGCGCGAGCGCTGTCCTCAACTTCATGACGGGCTGTCTCACGCTGCTGATCGGCATCGTGATGCTCGTGCGGGCCGATGTCCCGGCGGACTATTTCCCGGTCGCCTGCGTGATGCTCTTCACGTTCAACTACCTCTACGCTGCGATCTGCACCTGGCTCGAACTCGACATGCGCGGCTTCGGCTGGTTTTGCCTCTTCATCGCGATCACGACCGTGCCCTGCGCGCTGCTCGCCTTCAAGGGTCCGGACCCGCGCTTCGGTGCGTTCTGGCTGATCTGGGGTTCGCTGTGGCTGATGTACTTCTTCACGCTGGTCCGGGGCTTCAATTTCGGCAAGGTGCTGCCCTTCGCGACGATCGGCATCGGCGTGCTGACGTGCTGGATTCCGGGTTTCCTGATCCTCGTCGAACGCTGGTAGCGGGCAATATCCTCTTCGCGTGTGGATGACGCCGCCGCTGTCGCGCGGCTCACGGCCAGATTTTCGAGTAGAAGTGCCGATGTTCCGTTGTCGGGATCGGCCCACGGCTGTCCGGTGCATGCGCATGCAGTTAGCTTGCCTCGATAAGCAACAAGAACGATCAGGGGTGTGCCGATGAACAGGCGGAATTCGATGAAATCCTTGCGCAGACAACTGCTGGTCGCGGGCCTGCTGGGCGCTGTCGCGCACGCGGCGCCCGCCTTCGAAATCACCCATGACACGGTGACCTACTACGATTTCTTCGGTGCGCACCCCCGGGGCTGACGCGGCGCGGTCGCCGCTGGGCCCGACGTCGATGAAGATTCCGGATTGAGCTTCTGATAAAGGAACGGTGGAGACGATATCGGGCCTGGGTTACGCTCCCGCGTTCAATCATCGCCGCGAGAGACCGCCCCGTGAGCACTGCCGAACGCCCTGAAGAATTCAACCACGCCCTCACTTTCCACAAGCAGCCCGTCGGCTCGCGCTGGCGCACGCAGCGCCGTACGGTCAGTGAATATGATCTGCTGAATTTCGTGACGACCTGCGGCTTCAACGAAACCCTGTTCCTCGACGCTGAAGCCGCGCGCGAACTGGGCTTCGAAGGCCGCCTCATTCCCGGCGCCCTGACATTCTCGCTGGCTGAAGGGCTCGTGATTTCGAGCGGCGCACTGTCCGGCGTCGGCCTCGCCTTCCTCGGCTGCAATCTCGAGACGAAGGGGCCGGTCTACGTCGGCGACACGCTCGAAGTCTGGGTCGAGGTGACGGCGGCGCGCATGACCTCGCGCGGCGATCGCGGCGTGGTGACCACGCGCAACGAGGTGCGCAATCAGCGCGGCGAAGGGGTGATGGTGTACACGCCGTCGCGGATGATCAGGGCCTGAGCGCCGGCCTGCGGACGCGGTGTCGAGCCCGCGGGCTCAGAGCCGCGACCACAGCGCCAGCATGCCGAGACCGGCCAGCAACGCGAGGACCAGCGCCGCCCCGGCCAGCCACTGCAGCCGCCGCTGGCGCGCGTCGGCGTCGAGCGCCGCCTGTTCGAGCGCCGCGAGCGCAGTCTGCAGCTGCTCGGCGAGTTCGCGGATGTGGGCGGCGTTGTGGGCCGCGGCGCGCTGCAGCTCGGCGATCTGCTCTTCGACCAGGGCACCCTGCCGTGCGGGATCGGCGGGCTTCTTCGTGAAATGCGGCTGCGCGGCCGCGATGATCGTGCCGATGTGCGGCAACACCGCCTTCAGCGCCGGGACGAACCAGGCGGCCATCAGTCGCTGACCCCGGCGCCGCGCCGTCCGCTGTCCACATCAGCCCTTCTTGCCACCCTCGCCCGCCAGCTTCGGCTCGACCGTCTCGACCGGCGCGCCGGCCTTCTTCCACGCGCCGAAGCCCCCTTCGATGTGACAGACGGGCGTGAGCCCCATGTCCTGCGCCGTTTTCGTCGCGAGCGCGGAGCGGATGCCACCGGCACAGAAGAACACGAAGCGGTCGCCGTTGGCGAAGAAGTCCTTGTGATACGGGCTGCCCGGATCGATCCAGAACTCGAGCATGCCGCGCGTGACGTTGATCGCGCCGGGCACGCCGCCGTCGCGCCAGATCTCGCGCGGATCGCGCAGGTCGATGAAGGTCACGCCCGGCGTGCCGAGCAGGGCCTTCGCCTGGTCGACGTTCAGGGTTTCGATCGCCGCGTTGGCCTCGGCGAACATGTCCTTGACGCTTTTCTTGATAGCCAGTGGCATTGCATTGCTCCTTGTGTTCATTCGACTGCGGGCCTGACGCGCAGCGGGCGGTCAGGCCGGCGGACAGCGCCGGGCACCTTGCCGGTGCTCAGACCAGCTCCCTGACCCGCGCCCAGTCCTCGACCATCTCCGGGTACTGCGGCAGCACCACGAAGGATACATCCGTATAGCCCGCATCGCGTATCGCCTTCACCTGATCGGCCAGCTCGCGCGCCGTGCCGGTGAAGGAGCACTGGCGGATGAAGTCGCCGGTGACGAAGGCTTCCTCTTCGGGCTTCAGGAACAGCGCGTGTCCGCGATGCAGGCTGAGGTAACGCGCATCGGCCGGCTCGTAGGCGTCGTAGATCTGGCGATAGGCCTCGACCAGCGCCTCGTCGCCGAGGCCGCCGGTCCCCAGGTCGCCGTACTGCGTTTCCATGATGTTGTGCAGCACCATCGCCGCGACCGGGCCCGCCTGACGACGAATGCGCGCAGAGTCGAAGGTGTCGCCCTCGTGCAGCACTGCGCCGAAGGTGTAGGCGGTCTTGCGAAAGGCCGCCGGGTCCTCGCCCGCCTCGCGATAGGCGGCGTCCATCTCCGCCAGTTCGGCCGCCGCCTGTTCCGGATTCATGTACACGGCGATCCAGTGGCTGGCCGTGTCGGCGGTCAGCGCGCGCGTGCGCGGCCCCATGGCGGCGACGTGAAACGGAATCGGATCGGTGGTGTTGAACAGTTCCAGATCCGGATTCAGGAACCTGATCTTGCGGGTCTGTCCATCGAAGGTCCATTCGACGACCTCGCGCTCGAGCAGGCCACGCACGGCGCGCAGATGACGGCCGAGCATCGCGACCGAGATCGCCGGCAGCCCCATCGCGCGCCGCGCCGAAAAGCCGGTGCCCACCCCCCAGTCGATGCGGCCGGGCGCCAGCGAGTTCAGCGTCGCGAGCATGTTCGCCGTCACCGGCGGAATGCGGTTGGTCGGAATGCACACGCCGGTGCCGAGGCGAATATGCCTCGTGTGCATCGCGGCGGCCGCCATCACCACGAAGGGATCGGCCGCGACCATCTGGCTGTCCTCGAACCACACGGTGTCGAAGCCGAGTTCCTCCGCGCGCTGCGCCGTGCGCCAGCTGTCCGCGGCATTGGCCAGTCCAAGTCCGAATCGCATCACATCCTCCTCAATAGGATTTCGGCAAACCCAGCACGCGTTCGGCTAGGTAGCTCAGGATCAGGGGCGGGCTGATCGGCGCGATGCGATGGATCATCACTTCGCGCAGGTAGCGCTCCACGTGATACTCCTTCGCATACCCCATGCCGCCGTGCGTCATCACCGCGTTGGTGCAGACTTCGAACGCCGCTTCCGCGGCGAGATACTTCGCCGCGTTCGCCTCCGCGCCACATTCGAGATCCTGATCGAACATCGCGGCGGCCTTGAACGCGAGCAGGTTCGCGGCCTCCAGCTTCGCCCAGCCCGCCGCCAGCGGGTGCTGGATGGCCTGGTTCTGGCCGATCGGACGCCCGAACACCACGCGCTCCTTCGCATAGGCCGTGGCGCGCTTCAGGGCCGCGCGCCCGAGTCCGATGAGTCCGGCGGCAATCAGGATGCGCTCGGCGTTCAGGCCCTGCAGCAGGTAGCGGAAGCCTTTGCCCTCCTCGCCGATCCGGTGCGCGACGGGGACCGGCATGCCGTCGAAGAAGATCTGGTTCGAATCGACGCAGGCGCGGCCCATCTTGTCGATTTTCCGGATGTCGGCATAGCGGCGATCGAGATCGGTATAGAACAGCGACAGGCCGTCGATGGGGCGCTTCGTTTCTTCGATCGGCGTGGTGCGCGCAATCAGCATGATCTTGTTCGCGACCTGGGCGGTCGAAATCCAGACTTTCTCGCCGGACACGTAGTAGTGATCGCCGCGGCGCTCGGCGCGCGTCTTCAGCCGCGTGGTGTCATGCCCCGTGTTCGGCTCGGTGACGCCGAAGCACGCAATGTCCTGACGCTGCACGATCCTGGGCAACCAGTCGCGTTTCTGTTCCTCGGAACCATAGGCGAGCAGCGGCTTGAGCCCGAACAGGCCGATCGCGACCGCCGACACGCCGCTGTTCGCGGCGCCGGATTCCGAGATCGCCTGCACGACGATCGCCGCTTCGGTGGTACCGAGGCCGCTGCCGCCATACGCTTCGGGCACGGCGACGCCGACCCAGCCGGCGTCGGCCAGCGCGCGACAGAAGTCTTCGGGAAACTCGCCGTCCGCATCGCGTTGCAGCCAGTACTGATCGTCGAAACGCGCGCAGAGCTTCAGCACATTGTCCCTGATCTGCTGCTGTTCGGAGGTCCAGGTGAAATCCACTTCGCTCTCCTCGGGGCGCGCACCGGCGCGCCGGCTGTAGGTTCGGATCAGGCGGTGACCGATCGCGCCAGCGGGCGCGTTTCGCGGATCGGCAGGTGACAGACTACCGCGAACAGCGCGAGCGCAATGTCGGCATACCACATCCACGTGTAATCGCCGTAGCGGCTGATCGTCACACCACCGAGCCAGGCCCCGAAGAAGCCGCCTACCTGGTGCGTGACGAGCGTGAGCCCGAACAGCGTCGCGAGATGGCGGGGGCCGAAAATCTTGCCGACGAGGCCGGCCGTTGGCGGCACGGTCGCGAGGTAGGTGAAGCCTAGCGCCGCGGCGAACACGTAGAAAGTCAGCGCGGTCTTCGGCGCGAGCAGGTAGACGGCGATGATCAGCGCCCGCGCGCCGTACATCGCCATCAAGACATCCTTCATCCGGTAGCGCTGCGACAGGGCGCCTGCCGACAGGCTGCCGGCGATGTTGAACAGGCCGATCAGCGCGAGCGCCGAGGCCGACACCGTCGGCGCCAGACCGCACAGTGCGACTTCGCCCGGCAGATGGGTGACGAGGAAGGCGATGTGGAAGCCGCAGGTGAAGAAGGCGAGATGCAGCATCAGGTAACTGCGTTCGCGGCAGGCGCGGCGCAGCTGCGCGCCGAGCGCCGGTGCCTCGATGGCCGCTGCGTGCGCGCCCGCGGCGGCCGCCGCGACGGCGGTATGCGTGGTCAGGTACCACGCGAGCGGAATCGTCAGCAGCGCCGACGCCGCGAGCGCCAGCAGCGCGCTGACCCAGCCGAACGCGCCGATCAGCCCCTGCGCGAGCGGCGCGAACACGAACTGTCCGAACGAGGATCCCGCATTGATGAAGCCGGTCGCGAATGCGCGACGCTGTTCCGGCAGATGGCGCGCGATGCCGCCAATCAGAATCGCGAAGCTGCCGCCCGCCGCGCCGGCCGCCGCGACGATGCCAATCCAGAAGACCAGCCCGCCGGTCGAACTGGCGAACGGCGCGGCGGCCGTGCCGAGCGTCGTCAGCACGGCGCCGACGGTGATGACCTGGCGCGTGCCCCAGCGTTCGGCGAGCGCGCCGTAAATCGGCTGGGCAGCGCCCCACACGAACTGCGACACGGCGAAGGCCAGACTGATGCTCGCGATGCCGAGCCCGGTGGCGGCGTTCAGCGGTGCGATGAACAGGCCGAGCGACTGGCGGGCGCCCATCGTCAGAACCAGGATGGCGGCCGCCGCGATCACGAGCGGCCAGAACGGCGCCGTGTGCAGGGGCGGGGACGGGGCTGTGGACGACATGGCGGCACCCTACCGCGACAGCGGAATTACGCAAGCGCCGGCACCGGCCGAGGGGTGAATCATGGCGGTGACCCCGGTATCCTCCGGGTTTGAACGACAGGCACTCTCCGACATGAAAGCAGGGAACGACCTCGTGCGTGTCAGTGTGGCGGCCCTCTGTCTTGTCGGCGTCACCAGCCTGAGTGCGGGTTGCGCGAGCGCCGAACGCCTGGCCTTCGAAGCCCTGCAGCAGCGCGAATGCGTGACGAGCACGGGCGTCGCGTGCCCACAGCAGTCCGGTGGCTATGACGCCTATCGGGCCCAGCGCGCCGGCACGCTCCAGCCGGCCGACGCCGGCGGCTGAGACCTCAGGCCAGCAGGAAGTCCTGCAGTGGCAACGGCTCGCTGATGCCGTAGCCCTGCGCGTAATCGATGCCGATTTCGCGCATCTTCTCCTCGATCGCGGCGTTCTCCGCGAACTCGGCCACCGTCTTGATGCCCATCACGTGGCCGATGTCGTTGATGGAGCGGACCATGGCGAGATCGATCGGGTCGTCGACGCAGTCGCGCACGAACAGGCCGTCGATCTTCAGGAAGTCGACCGGCAGCGTGCGCAGGTAGCCGAACGACGACAGGCCACTGCCGAAATCGTCGAGCGCGAAGCGACAGCCCCGCGCCCGCATCACGTTGAAGAACTGCACCGCCCGCGACAGATTGCCGATCGCGGCGGTCTCGGTGATCTCGAAGCACAGCAGTTCGGGCGGCATCGCCGAGCGTTTCAGCGCAGCGTCGAGGAAGCCCAGGAAGTCCTCGTCACACAGCGACAGCGCCGAGAGGTTGACCGCGAACAGCATGTCCGGGCGGAACAGTTCAGGTTGCCGTGCATGACTCTCCAGCAGCGCCGTGATGACCCAGGCGTCGATCTTCGGTGACAGGCTGTAGCGTTCGGCCGCCGGCAGGAACTCGGCCGGTGAGCGCAGCACCGCGCCGTCGCGATAGCGCAGCAGCACCTCGACATAGCGCGGCGCCGCCGGATTCTGCAGCGGCATCGCGGGCTGCACGTACAGTTCGAACTGCTGCTCGAGCAGCGCATTGTTGATGCGCGACACCCACTGCATCTCGCCGCGGCGGCGCTCCATCGTCTCATCACCAGGATCGTATACGTGCACCCGGTTGCGCCCATGCTCCTTCGCGAGATAGCACGCGGCGTCGACGTGCCGCATCACGTCCGCCATCTGCTCGCTGGTGTCGTCGATGACCACCAGGCCAATGCTGGCGCCAACGCTGAACACGTGCTGCTCCCAGCGGAAGCGATAGCCGGCGATGCGTTCGCGCACGCTGGTCGCAACGCGCGTCGCCTGCTGCAGGCTGCAGTGTTCCATCAGGATGCCGAACTCGTCGCCACCCAGCCGCGCAACGGTGTCACGTTTGCGCACGGTGTCGCGCAGGATCAGCGCGATCTGGCGCAGCAGCTCATCGCCGGCGCCGTGCCCGCAGGTGTCGTTGATCACCTTGAACTGATCGAGATCGAGGTAGCACAGCGCGTGATGGTCGGCGGCGACGGCGGCATTGTGGATCACCCGCACGAGCCGACGCTCGAACTCGACGCGGTTGACGAGGCCCGTGAGCCCGTCGTGCGTCGCCTGGTAGGTCATCTCCTGCGCCATGCGGCGTTCCTGCGTGACGTTCCGCAGCACGAGGACCGCGCCGTAGACCTGGCCTTCCGCGTTCTTGATCGGCGTCGCCGTGTATTCGATCGCGTGCTCGCTGCCGTCGGGCGCGAGCAGCAGCGAGTCGCCGCGTGAGGACACACGTCCGCGCTGCATGCACTGCTCGACGGGGTCGACGATCGGCTGGCGCGTGCGCTGCAGGACCATGCGCACGATGTCGTGCAACGGCTGGCCGGCCGCCTCCTTCTGCCGCAGCATCAGGAGTTTCTCGGCGGCTGTGTTCAGCATCTCGATGTGGCCGCCGGCGTCGGTCGTGACCACCGCGTCGCCGATCGACGTCAGCGTGACGAGCGCCTTCTCGCGTTCGGCGCGCAACGCGAGTTCGGCTTCCTTGCGCTGATGCACGTCCATCACGGAGCCCGACATGCGTACCGCGCGACCGTCGTCGTCCCATTGCGCGACGCCACGCGAGCGATACCAGCGATACGCGCCGCTGCGATGGCGCATCCGGTATTCGACGTCGTAGGGTTCGCGCGACTTCAGGTGACGCACCACCGCGCGCCGGATGCGCGACAGGTCGTCGTCGTGGATGTGTTCGGCGTAGGAATCGTATTCGAGCGTGATGTCGGTCTCGGGCCCATAGCCGAGCAGGGCCTTGACGCTCGGCGAGAACCACACGCGGTTCTTGCGCAGTTCCCAGTCCCACAGGCCACTCGTCGACGCGTCGATCGCAATGCGGAAGCGCTCCTGCAGGCGCTGGATCTTCGACATCGCGGTGATGCGTGCGTCGATGTCCTGCAGGGACCCGACCAGGCGGCGCGAACTGGTCTGCGCATTCGCCACGCAGGCCGCGCGCACATGGAACCAGTTGTAATGACCGTCCTTGCGCCGCATCCGGAATTCGAGGTCGATATCGCGCCCTTCGAGCATCGCGGCATCGAGCGCCGCTGAAATCCCCGGGCGGTCGGCGTCATAGGTGAGATCGAGCAGGCTGTCGCGCGTGGTCTCGATTTCGCCCTCTGCATACCCAATCAGTTCGAGGGCGCGCGCCGAGGCCCAGAAAGCCGGCTGGCTCAGGTCCGGCCAGTCGAAAATGCCTTCACTGGAACCGGCGACGGCGAGCGTGAAGCGCTCGAGCATCGCCGCTTCGCGTTCGCGCGCGAAGCGCAGATCGGTGATATCGAGAAAGCAGCCGACCATGCCGCGGAAGTCGCCCGCCGGGTCGAAGTACGGCACGCCGTGCGTGCGCATCCAGCGATACTCGCCGTCGTAGCGCCGCAGGCGGTACTCGGCGACGAAGCGCGAGCGGTTCGCATACGCGGCGGCATAGGTGTCATGCGTGCCGGCGACGTCGTCCTCGTGCAGCAGCGCCGTCCACGCGCTGCCGAGCCCGACCTCGGCCGGAAAACCGGTGATGCGGCGAAACGCTTCGTTGACGTAGACAAGATGCAGATCCTGCACGGCGAAGAACAGCGCGACGCTCGTGGTGTCGGCGACGACGCGCTCGATCTCGCCGAACTGGCCGAGCGGCAGGCCATGGGCTACCGCCTCGTACAGCGGAAGGTCGCCAATGCTCACGTAGACAGGAACCGCAGCGCAGCCGGGATCAGTACAGGGTGGTCCGGTAGTTGTCTTCGATGAACTCGTCGACGGTGCGCACGACCTCTTCGTCCGGCACGGCGCCGGCTTCGGCGGTCTGCTCGAGGATCATCTTGCCGAGCGACGGCAGTTCGGCGCGGTCGCGCCGGGTCGAGGCATCCCACAGCTTCGAACGCTTCAGCGCCTTGGCACAGTGCAGATAGGCTTCTTCGACCGTCACGCGGATGCCGATTTTCGGCTCCTTGCCATTGACCGCGCAGCGCGCCATCAACGCCGGTTCGTGGATCAGTTCCGCGCGGCCGTTGACGCGCAGCATGTCTTCGTAGCCGGGCACGAAGAACAGCAGGCCGACGTACGGGTTCGCGATGATGTTCAGCAGCGAGTCGTAACGTGCATTGCCGGGGCGCTCGGGGATGAACAGCGTGTTGTCATCGAGAATGAGCACGAAGCCCGGCAGGTCGCCGCGCGGCGAGACGTCGGTCTTGCCCGCCGCGTTCGCCGTGCCGAGACACATGAAGGGCGCGCGTTCGACAAACGCACGGCAATATTTGTCGAGCCGCGGCAAGGCCTTGCGCACGGCGAGATCCATCGGATGGCCCATGGCTGCGCGCAGTGCGTCTTCGGTCGAAAACACGGTCGTCGTCATCATTCCCCCGGTGCCTGCCGCTGGCGCGCGGCTGATTGTCGTTCGCCGCGAACTATAGCAAAGGCCGGTGCTCCGACAGAACGGCCACGCGCGCCGGGGCCGGGCGATCAGGGCCCGCTTGGGCCTGGCGCCTCGGGGGACGGTCGGTGTTCAGGCCAGCCGCGAGCCAGCGGCGGTCGCCCCCGCGGCCCGCGCCGCCGTCACGCCACCTTGAAGACCTCGTCGACCGGCACCTGCATCGTCGTCACCAGGCCGTTGGTCGAGTGGGCCATGCCGATGACGGCCAGCAGTTCGGCGTACTGGTCCCCGGTCATGCCCTTGGCTTTCGCCGCGGCGGTGTGCGAGTGAATGCAGTACTCGCACTTGTTGGCGACAGACACGGCAATGTAGATGAACTCTTTCGTCAGCGCGTCGAGCGCGCCCGGCGCCATGACGGCCTTTGCGCCCTCCCAGGTGCGTTTGAGCTGCGCGGGGTTCGCGGCCAGCGCCTTCCAGAAGTTGTTGATGAAATCGGTCTTGCGGGTGGCGCGGATGTCGTCGTAGACGGCGCGGACTTCGGGCGAGGCCTGGTCATATTCGATCAGTGCAACGGTGGCCATGAGACGTGTCTCCAGGTGAGGGCAAGGGACACGAGCCTAAGAAAATCACGGACCGACCACAATCGAATCAGGCCATCTGCCGGCGGCAACGTCGTTGCGATAGGGCAGCGCCGTGCGTGAGCGTGCCGGCCCGGATCAGCGCACAGGCGCCTCGATGACGGGCAGCGGGAGTTCGAACCAGAACGTCGAGCCAACGCCGGGCTCGCTGTCGAAGCCGATGCTGCCGCCCATCAGTTCGACCAGGCGCCGCGAGATTGCGAGCCCGAGGCCGGTGCCGCCGTAGCGCCGCTGCATCGAGCCGTCGGCCTGGGTGAACGACTGGAACAGGCGCTGCTGCGCGTCGGGCGCGATGCCGATGCCGGTGTCGCGAATCTCGACGCGCACGCGGTGCGGGCCCTTGCCGGCTTCCACCAGCACGCGCACTTCGCCGTGTTCGGTGAACTTCAGCGCATTGCCGAGCAGGTTCATCATGATTTGCCGCAGCCGGCCGGCGTCGCCGCTGCGGCAGTCCGGCAACGCGTCGTCGATGTCGCGCAGCAATGCGACCCGCTTGGTGTCGGCGACGACGGTGTGCGAAGCCATGACGCTGTCGACGAGCTCGCGCAGGCCGAAGACCTCGGTGATGATCTCGAGCTTGCCCGCCTCGATCTTCGAGAAATCGAGGATGTCGTTGACGATTCTCAGCAGGGAGTGGCCGGACTGATGCACCGCGCTGACGAAGCGGCGCTGCCGGTCGGTGAGTTCGGTCATCGACAACAGCTCCGACATGCCGATCACACCGTTGAGCGGCGTGCGGATTTCGTGGCTCATGTTGGCGAGGAATTCGGACTTGGCGCGACTCGCCGCTTCTGCCTCGAGCTTCGCACGCTCGAGCTGCACCTGCGTGTCTTCGAGTTCGCTCATCAGCATCGCGGCGTTGACGAGCGCATCGGCCTGGGCCGCCGCGAGGCGCTCGCTGTCGGCGCGCGCTTTCTCGCGATCGTGTTCGACGGCCTCGATCAGCTGCTGCAGTTCGCCGGCCTCACGGCCCGACAGGCGCGCGCACAGGCGCCGCATCGCCGCCAGTGCGTCGGCGCAGGCGGCGGTGGGATTCTCTTCGAGCATCGTGCTCATCCGGGCGCGCCCTCAGGCGTCTTCCCGGCGGATGACGGCCCGCACGCGATCGGCTTCGCGCGCGAGGCTCACCAGCGCGTGCCCGGTGCGCCGGCACCACGCCTGGACGTCGGGTTCGAACGCCGGATCGCTGGCGAGGACCTCGACTTCCTCGCCCGTCGCAAGGGCGCGGATCTCGGTGTTCAGCTTGACGATGGGCGTCGGGCAACGCAGCCCGGTGAGATCCAGTTCACGCATGTGCAGTTTTTCCTTCAGGTTGCTGTGAAACGGCCTGTCCGGCGCGCTCGAGTAGCCCGGGTGGAGCGCGCAGCGCGGAACCCGGGAGCGGCTTGCCAGACGCCGCAGCTCCCGGGCTTCACTGCGTTCCACCCGGGCTACATCGAGCTTTCCTGATGCCGGGTGAGGCAGGTCCCTCATGACCGTTGAGCTGGCGGGACAGCGCGCTAGATGAACAGACAATTGTGGCCGCCCGCGGCCATCTCGACGAAACTCGCGACCCCGCAGACGGACATGCCGGGATAATCAATCAGCTCTTCGCGCCGGATCCCCATCATGTCGAGCGTCATCTCGCAGACATGGACCTTCACACCCGCCTCGATGGCGTTGGAGATCAGCGCCGGCAGGTCGGCAATGCCCTTGCGGCGCATTTCGCGCGCCATCAGCGCGCGGCCCATGCCCGCGAAATCGAGCCGCGACAGCGCGCGACGATCGAGCCCGCCCGGCAGCAACCAGCCGAACATGCGCTCGACGAGCGTCTTGCCGCCCGGCTGGGCGCCCCCGCGCTTCAGCGCGGCCGAGCCCCAGAACGTGAAGAACATCTGCACCTGCATGCCGCTGGCGGCCGCGCCGCTCGCCACGGTGAAGGCGGCCATCAGGCGATCGAGATCGCCGCTGAAGACGAGGATGGTCATCGAATTCGGATCGGGCTGGCGCGCCATCTGGCGCTCCAGGCGCGCGACGCGCTCGGGCAGGGTGTCCTGGGTCGCGACTGGTGGCGTCAGGCCAGGGGCGGGGGACAGGGACGAGGCGTTCAGGGTCATGCGGGCCAGCGACTGTTCTGATTCATGCGGAGCCTATCGGCCCCGCCCCCCGCTGCTTGAGTGAACTCGCGCACAGTTCGGGGGCGGACCCGTCAGCGCGGTAGCGCCGGCGCGCTGCCCGCCCGCCTGCTTGCCCACGTGCGACGCCGGGGCCAGAATGCCGGCCCGTCCGCCGGTCCTGCGCCTATGAGCACCCTTCTGACTTTCGAAAGCGTCTGCCTCGAGTTCGGCGAGGTCATGATCCTCAAGGACGCGAACTTCACGCTGTCCGCCGGCGAGCGCGTGTGCCTGATCGGCCGCAACGGGGCCGGCAAGTCGACGATGCTGAAGCTCGCCTCGGGCGAGGTGCGGATGGACACGGGCGCGATCAAGCGCAAGTCCGACCTGCACGTGAGCCAGCTCGCGCAGACCCTGCCGGCGGCGCTGGAGCTGACGGTCGCCGAGTTCGTCGGCCAGGGGGTGTCCGGGCTCAGCGCCTGGGTGCAGGCCTACGAGGCGCTGGCGGCCGGCCATCCGGACGCCGCCCAGATCCGGCAGATGGAAGAGCTGCAGCGGAAGATCGAAGCCCACGGCGGCTGGAACGTCGCCCAGCGCGTGTCGCAGGTGCTGTCCGAGCTCGACCTGCCGGCCGACAAGACCCTTGGTGAGCTGTCCGGCGGCTGGCGCCGACGCGCGGCGCTGGCGCAGGCGATGGTCAGCAACCCCGACCTGCTGTTGCTCGACGAGCCGACGAACCATCTCGATCTCAGCACCATCACCTGGCTCGAGAACCGCATCCTCAATTTCAGCGGCAGCGTGCTGTTCATCACCCACGACCGCGCGTTCCTCAAGCGCCTCGCGACCCGCATCATCGAGATCGACCGCGGCAAGCTGACCGACTGGCCCGGCGACTACACGACCTATCTCGCGAACAAGGCGAAGGCGCTCGAAGACGAAGCCCGTCACTTCGAACTGTTCGACAAGAAGCTGGACCAGGAAGAAGCGTGGATCCGCCAGGGCGTGAAGGCGCGGCGCACGCGCAACGAAGGCCGCGTGCGCGCGCTGGAAGCGATGCGCGAAGAAGCCGAGGCGCGCGTGAAGCCGCTGTCCGCGCCGCGCATCCACGTGTCCGAGGCCGAAGCGTCGAGCCGCAAGGTGATCGAGGCGCGCAACATCGTGCACGGCTACGGCGGCGAGCCGATCATCAACGGCGTGTCGGTGAAAATCATGCGCGGCGACCGCGTGGGCCTCATCGGCAACAACGGCGTCGGCAAGAGCACGCTGCTGAAAATCCTGCTCGGTGAAATCGAACCCGAGGGCGGATCGGTGAAGCTCGCGCAGAATCTGGAGATCGGCTACTTCGACCAGATGCGCCGCGAGCTGGACCCGGAGAAGACCATCGCCGACATCGTCGGCGACGGCCGTGACTACGTGACGGTGGACGGCCGCGAACGCCACATCGTGGGCTATCTGAAAGGCTTCCTGTTCAACGCCGAGCGCGCGAAGACGCCGATCAAGGCGCTGTCCGGCGGCGAGTGCAACCGGGTCATCCTCGCCCGCATGTTCACCCGCCCGACCAACCTGCTGGTGCTCGACGAACCGACGAACGATCTCGACGTCGAGACGCTCGACGTGCTCGAAGACCGCCTCAAGGACTATGCGGGCACGCTGCTCGTGGTGAGCCACGACCGCGCGTTCATGGACGCCGTCGTCACCAGCGTGCTGGTGTTCGAGGCCGACAACCGCATCGAGCAATACCCGGGCGGCTACAGCCACTGGCTCGAACGCGGCCGCAAGCTCGCCGAGACCGACAACCCGAACCGCGGTCGCGCGAAACAGGCCGCGGCGGCCGCCAGTGCCGCCCCGGCACAGGCCGAGTCCACCGCCGCACCGAAACCCGCCAGCACCAAGCTCAGCTTCAAGCTCAAGCACGAACTCGACAAACTGCCGGCGCGGATCGATGCATTGGAGCAGGAAATCGCCGCCCTCACGGCCGACACCAGCGCCCCGGGTTTCTACCAGCGCCCGCACACCGACACCCAGGCCGTGCTCGCCACCCTCAGCGCGAAGCAGATCGAACTCGACGGTCTGATCACCCGCTGGGCCGAACTGGAAACGCTGCAGCAGTCTTCTTGAATCGTCTTGCGTCGCCGGGGTGCGGCTCTCTCGCTGAGCGTCAATGCGCTCCACTCGCAGGTTGGGCTGACGCAGGAAGCCCAACGCGTGCGCCCTCATCATGCGACCCGGACCGTGCTCGATCACGCCGCCGACAGGCACAGGTGGCCCGGCGTGAGCGGGGGCAAACAGACACGCCCATGTTGGGCTTCCTGCGTCAGCCCAACCTTGTATTGTTCCGTGGTCGCCCTGAGGTCGCGTCTCGGGGCGACAGGACAGTCGGACGCCGTGCCCA
>LNEL01000032.1 GCA_001464935.1 Gammaproteobacteria bacterium Ga0077536 | reverse complement strand
GTCGTCATGGAGCAGGGTGGCGGTGTGGATCAGCTCGACGATCACGGCCAGGTCGATATGACGCTTGCCGCTGTAGCCGAGCGCTTTCGCGCTGAGAATGGCCAGGACCGGGCGCAGGCGCTTGCCGCCGCTGCCGATGACATAATGGGAAAGCTGGTTAATCAGCACGACGTCGGAGCGCAGGCGCGTGCGGATCAGGGCGTCGACCTCCGTCATGTGATCGGCGATCAGGGCCCTGACCTCGTCTATCCCTAAATCGGCGGGGGCGGAAGCTGCGGGCGGCATCGCGGTTCAACTGGTCGGGAGGGAGGGGGCCAGATTGTGCCAACTGCCTGCCTGTTTTGCCACCCCGGCGCCCGATGAGTGGGGAAAAGCTTGAGTCATTTCCGGCGTTTCCGTACTATACCGGGCTCCGTGGGCGGTAGCGCCCGCACCCTTCAAGCGACTGGTCGAAATACCCATGCAAGCAGTGATTAAAACCGGCGGGAAGCAGTACCGCGTGGCCATTGGCGACAAACTGATGGTCGAGTCCCTCCCCGTCGATGCCGGCGCGCCGGTCGAATTCTCCACCGTGCTCCTCGTGAAGTCCGGTGACAAGGTGACGGTCGGCACGCCGACCATCGAAGGCGCGAAGGTCCTCGCGACGGTGCTCGAAAACGGTCGGGGCCCGAAGGTCCGCATCGTGAAGTTCAAGCGCCGCAAGCATTATCGCAAGCAGATGGGCCACCGCCAGAACTACACCAAGGTCGAAATTAACGAAATTGTCGGAGGTTAAGGGCCATGGCACACAAGAAAGCTGGCGGTAGTACCCGCAACGGTCGCGATTCGCACTCGAAGCGCCTCGGCGTCAAGAAGTTCGGCGGCGAGAACGTGATCTCCGGCAACATCATCGTCCGGCAGCGCGGTACGCACTACAAGGCTGGCGCGAACGTCGGCCTGGGCCGCGACCACACGCTGTTCGCGACCGCCGAAGGCCGGGTCCTGTTCGAGGTCAAGGGACCGAACCGCCACCCGGTCGTGAGCGTCGTTCCCGCCTGAGCCTGGAGGCCAGCGCCGCACAGAGACCCCGTCCCTCGACGGGGTTTTTTGTTGGCGCGCCCTACGCATGAAATTCGTCGATCAAGCCAAAATCTACGTCTTCGCCGGCAAGGGCGGCGACGGCTGCCTGAGTTTCCGCCGCGAGAAGTTCATCGAGTACGGTGGCCCCGACGGTGGCGACGGCGGTGACGGCGGCAGCATCTATATCCGCACCGATCCGCAGCTGAACACCCTGATCGACTTCCGTTTCAAGCGGCATTTCAAGGCCGGCAACGGCCAGCCCGGCGCGGGCCGCGACCGCATCGGCAAGTCCGGCGAGGACCTGTCGATTCGCGTGCCCTGCGGCACCGTCGTCTACGACGAGGAATCGGGTGAGCCGATCGGCGAACTGCTCGAAGCCGGAGATGAACTCCTCGTCGCCAAGGGCGGCCGGCACGGTCTGGGCAACGCCAACTTCAAGAGCAGCACGAACCGTGCGCCGCGCCGGATTACGCACGGCACGCCCGGCGAAATCCGCGAACTGCGCCTGGAGCTCAAGCTGCTCGCCGATGTCGGCCTCGTCGGCATGCCGAACGCCGGCAAGTCGACGCTGATCAGCCGCGTGTCGGCGGCGCGTCCGAAGATCGCCGATTATCCGTTCACGACCCTGCACCCGGTGCTCGGCGTCGTGTCGCTGGGCCCGGAGCGCAGTTTCGTGATCGCTGACATCCCCGGCATCATCGAAGGCGCTGCCGAAGGAGCCGGTCTCGGCCTCACGTTCCTGCGCCATATCGACCGTACCAAGCTGCTGCTGCACGTCCTCGATGTGTCGGAACTCGACCCCGAGCGCGATCCGGTCGCCGACTTCAAGACCATCAGTCTCGAACTCGCGAAATACGACAAGTCGCTCGCCAGGCGCGAACGCTGGCTGGTGATGAACAAGGCGGATGTCCTGCCCGCGGAACGCCGCGACGAGCTGCTGCGCACGATGCGCAAGAAGCTGAAGTGGAAGGGCCCTGTCTACCTCGTGTCGGCGGCAACCGGCGACGGCTGTGAGGCGCTGATGTCGGCGGTCGACACGCGGCTGAAGGACATCCTGCGCGAGAAGAGCGAGGCAGGTGACAGCGCCGATGCACGCTGACGAAAGCAGACTGCGCAGGACGGCGTCGGAGTCGCGGCGCTGGGTGGTGAAGATCGGCAGCGCGCTCGCCACCCGCGAGGGTGCCGGCCTCAATGCCGACGCCATCGCCGAATGGGCGGGGCAACTCGCCGAACTGCGGCGGGCCGGCCGCGACGTGATCGTCGTGACCTCGGGCGCCGTGGCCGAAGGCGCCGCTCGGCTTGGCTGGAAAGTCCGGCCCCACTCGCTGCACCAGCTGCAGGCCGCGGCGGCGATCGGACAGATGGGGCTGGTGCGTTGCTGGGAGCTCGCGTTCAAGGAATGCGGCCTGCTCGCCGCGCAGATTCTGCTGACGCACGAGGACATCGCGAATCGCGAGCGTTATCTCAATTCGCGCAGCACGCTGTGGACGCTGCTCCAGCTCGGCGTCGTGCCCGTCATCAATGAGAATGACACCGTCGCCACCGAGGAAATCAAGCTTGGTGACAACGACACGCTGGCCGGGCTCGTCAGCAACCTCGTCGAGGCCGATCTGCTGGTGATTCTGACCGATCAGGATGGCCTGATGACGGCCGACCCGCGCAGCGATCCGACGGCAACCCTGATTGGCGCTGCTGAAGCCGAAGACCCCCGGCTGCTGGCCATCGCCGGCGACGGTGGCGCTTGGGGCCGCGGCGGCATGCGCACGAAAGTCACCGCTGCGCGGCTCGCGGCGCGCTCGGCGACTTCGACGGTGATCGTCGGTGGCCGGCGGCCGGGCGTGTTGCTTGACATCGCTGCGGGCCGCAGCGTCGGCACCCTGCTGGCTGCGCCGGCGACCAAACTCGCGGCGCGCAAGCTGTGGCTGGCGGGAACGCTGCACGTCAGGGGACGGCTCAAACTCGACGCGGGCGCGTGCCGTGTGCTGCGCGAGCAGGGCAAGAGTCTGCTGCCGGTCGGCGTGATGGCTATCGAAGGGGAGTTCGAGCGGGGCGAACTCGTGTCCTGCATTGACGAATCGGGCCGCGAGGTGGCCCGGGGGCTCGTCAATTACAGCGCGCGGGAAACCGCTGCGATCAAGGGCTTGCCAAGTTCACGGCTGGAAGAGGCTCTGGGTTACCTGCGGGAACCCGAGCTCATCCACCGTGACAACCTGGCGCTGGTCTGAAGCCGGCTGGCCTCAGGAGGCCATCGCCTTGATGCGTGCGTTCAGGCGGGACTTGTGGCGGTCGGCCTTGTTTCGATGCACGAGGTCCGAATTGACCATGCGGTCGATGATCGGCACGGCCTGCGCGTACGCAGTCCGGGCAGCGGCCTGGTCGCCGGTTTCGATCGCTTTGAGAACCTGTTTGATGCGGGTACGCAGCAGGGAACGACGGCTCGCATTGTGCAGCCGATGTTTCTGGGCCTGGCGGGCGCGCTTGCGGGCTTGAGCAGTATTGGCCAAGGGGTGCTCCGGTCGAGCTGATGAAAGACGGCGAAATATGCCGTTGCGGCATGATGATGTCAATGCGGCAGCCGAGGAAAAGGCTGTTCCGTCTCTATAATGCGCCGGCCCCGCCGGCATCCGGCAACCCGCGTGAGCTGCTTTTCACGACATGAGCGCCAAGAGTCTTCTTCGATCCACCGCCCTCGTGGGCCAGATGACGCTGATTTCGCGCGTCCTCGGCCTCGTTCGCGATTCGGCGATCGCCACGATGTTCGGCGCCTCGGCCGCGTCCGACGCCTTTTTCGTCGCCTTCAAGATTCCGAACCTGTTCCGCCGCCTGTTCGCCGAGGGGGCCTTTTCCCAGGCCTTCGTACCGGTGCTGGCCGGCCACAGGACCGCTTCGACCCAGGCGGAGGTCAAGCAACTCGTTGATGCCGTGTTCAGCGCGCTGGGGCTGGTGCTGCTGGCGATCACGGCCGTTGGCGTGCTCGCCGCGCCGGTCATCATCACGGTGTTCGCGCCCGGTTTCGTCGGCGACGAGACGCGCTTCGACCTCAGTGTCGCGCTGCTGCGCCTCACTTTTCCGTACCTGCTGTTCATCGCGCTGACCGCGCTTGTCAGCGGTGTGCTGAACACCTACGGCAAGTTCGCGCTGCCGGCACTGACGCCGGCGCTGCTGAACATCTCCTTCATCAGCTGCACGCTGTGGCTTGCGCCACACCTGTCGCAACCGGTCTATGCGCTGGCGGCCGCGGTGCTGATCGGCGGCGCGCTGCAGCTCGGCTTTCAACTCGTCGGGGCATGGCGGATCGGTATGCTGCCGCGGCCCACGCGACGGCTGCGGCATCCGGGCGTGAAACGCATCCTGACCTTGATGGGCCCCGCACTGTTCGGCGTGTCGGTCGCCCAGATCAATTTCCTGATCGACACTTTCATCGCATCGTTCCTCGAGCGCGGCAGCATTTCGTGGCTGTATTACGCCGATCGCCTGATGGAGTTTCCGCTCGGCATCTTCGGCATTGCGCTCGGCACCGTGATCCTGCCGCACCTGTCGGAGCATTTCGCACGCGCCCAGCACGCGAGCTTTTCCGACACGCTCGACTGGGCGTTGCGCGCGGTGCTGACGCTGACCTTGCCGTCGGCGGTCGGACTTGCCGTGCTCGCCGGCCCCATCCTGTCGACGCTGTTCGAATACGGGGAATTCACGGCGCGCGACGTCACGCTGAGTGCGCATGCGCTGATGGCCTACGCGTCGGGCCTGACCGGCTTCATCATGGTCAAGGTGCTGGCGCCGGGCTACTACGCGCGCCAGGACACCCGCACGCCGGTGAAGATCGGCGTGATCGCGATGCTGACGAATGTCGTGCTGTGCGCGGTGCTGGCCTTGCCGCTCGCGCACGCGGGGCTCGCGCTCGCGACATCCTGCGCAGCTTTCGTCAACGCCGGACTGCTGCTGCGCGGCCTCCTGCGCGCCGACGTGTACCGGCCGGGTCCGGGCTGGTGGGTGTTCACCGCGCGCATCGTGGGCGCCTGCGTCGTGATGGCGGCCTTCCTGTGGTGGGCGTCGGACGCACAGGCACTGTGGTCGGCGCGCAGCACGCTGCAGCGGGCCCTGACGCTCGCCGGACTCGTCGGTGGTGGCGCCGCGATCTACGCCGGCGCGCTGTGGCTCGCCGGCCTGCGGCCCTCGCATTTGGCCCAACCGCGCCCGCCGCTATAATGCGGGCGCACCATACCCGCACCGCACGCGTCACAGGGCCGGCATTGTCGATGGAAATCATCAGGGGCGAACACAACATCCGGCCGCGACATCGCGGGTGCGTGGCGACGATTGGCAATTTCGATGGCGTGCATCGGGGGCATCAGGCCGTGATCGCCGCACTGCTGGTCAAAGCGCGCCAGAGCGCCGCCAAATCGACGGTGGTGCTGTTCGAGCCGCAGCCCGCCGAATACTTTGCGCGCGCCGCGCCACCGGCTCGGCTCACGCGCCTCCGGGAGAAGGCGCAACTGCTGGCCGGTCTCGGCGTCGATCAACTGCTCGTGCTGCCGTTCGACGAACAGATGGCGTCGCGGCCCGCCGACGAATTCGTGCGCCGCTGCCTCATCGACGGACTCGACATCCGCGGCCTCATCGTCGGTGACGACTTCAAGTTCGGCAGTCATCGCAGCGGTGATTTCCTGCTGTTGCAGAACTTTGCCGAGAAGCACGGCTTCTCGATCGACCGCGCCGAATCGTTCATCGAGGCGGGTGAGCGCGTCAGCAGCACGAGCATTCGCGCACTGTTGCGCAACGGCCACCTGCGCGAGGTCGTGCCGCTGCTCGGCCGCCGCTATTTCATTGCCGGGCGCGTCGTGCACGGGCAGAAGAAGGGGCGCGAGATGGGTTTCGCGACCGCCAACATCGATCTGCATCGCTGCGCGAGCCCGGTGCACGGGATCTTCGCCGCCAGCGTCCACGGCATCGACGACACGGCATTGCCGGCCATTGCGTATGTCGGCTACCGGCCGATCGTGAACGGCACGAAGGCGGTGCTCGAAGTGCACCTGTTCGACTTCGCGCGTGATGTCTACGGCCGTTACCTGCAGGTCGACTTCGTCGAGAAGATTCGCGACGACCTGCCGTTCACCGATTTCGAGTCGCTGAGCCGGCAAATCGCGCTCGACTGCGCCGCTGCACGCCGCGCGCTCGCCGCGGGCTGATCGCATGGCCCATGCCCGCACCTGGCCGTGGCTGCTGCTCGCTGTCAGCGTCATCGCGCTCGATCAGGCCACGAAGGCGCTGGCCGTCGCGGCCCTGACCTACGGCGTGCCCGCGCCGGTGTTCCCCGGCTTCAACCTGACCCTGCTCCACAACACGGGCGCCGCCTTCAGCATGCTGGCCGACGGATCGGGCTGGCAGCGCTGGGTGTTCATCGGCATCGCAGTGGCCGTGTCCGGGTGGATTTACTCGATGCTGCGACAGGCGCCCGCCGGTGCGCGCTGGATGCCGCTCGCGCTCGCGCTGGTGCTCGGTGGCGCGCTCGGCAACTGCTGGGACAGGGCGCTCCTGGGTTACGTGGTCGACTTCATCCAGCTGTGTTACCGCGCGAGCTGTTTTCCCGCGTTCAACATCGCCGATTCGGCTATTTCCGTAGGCGCGGCAATGATAATCATCGACATGCTACGACCCGGATCGGGCCCCACGGCAGGTGCCCACGCCGAATAGGCTTGCGTATAATCCGGGCACCCCACGACTCACGAGCGTTGCCCATGGAAATTCATCTCGCCAATCCCCGCGGCTTCTGCGCCGGTGTCGATCGTGCCATCGGCATCGTCGAGCGGGCGCTCGATCTGTTCGGAGCGCCGGTCTATGTCCGCCATGAAGTCGTCCACAACAAGTATGTTGTCGATGGCTTGAGACAGAAGGGCGCCATCTTCGTCGATGAATTGCACGAAGTGCCGGACGACGCCACCGTGATCTTCAGCGCCCACGGCGTGGCGAAAGCCGTCCGCCAGGAAGCGGCCCGACGCAAACTGCGCGTGTTCGACGCGATCTGCCCGCTCGTGACCAAGGTCCACATGGAAGTCGGGCATTACCAGCAGGAAGGGCGCGAGTGCATTCTCATCGGCCATGCCGGGCATCCGGAAGTCGAAGGCACGCTCGGCCAGTACACGATGCGCAAGGATCGCGGCGGCATGTACCTGGTCGAATCGGTCGAAGACGTGTGGAAGCTCGAGGTCAAGGACCCGGACTTCCTCGCATTCGTCACGCAGACCACGCTGTCGATGGACGACACGGCGGTCGTGATCGATGCGCTGCGCAAGCGCTTCCCGAAGATCGTCGGGCCGAAGAAGGAAGACATCTGCTACGCCACGCAGAACCGCCAGGACGCCGTGAAGGGGTTGTTGAAGGACTGCGACCTGATTCTCGTCGTCGGCTCGCAGACGAGCTCGAATTCGACGCGCCTGAAGGAAATCGCCGAGAAGCAGGGCATCGCGGCCTACCTGATCGACAACGCCGACGAGATTCAGCACGACTGGCTCGCCGGCAAGCGCAGCGTCGGTGTGACTGCCGGTGCGTCGGCACCCGAAGTGCTCGTCGAACAGGTCGTCGCGCGACTGAAAGCGTGGGGCGGTCAGGCGGTCAATGAAGTGCCAGGCATCATTGAGCAGGTCGTGTTCAGCCTGCCGAAGGAACTCGTGCGCGCGGGCTGAGGCGGCGCATGGCTGCGCCGGCCCGTCGTTCACGGGCCGCGCGGCTCAGTTGCAGTAGTCGCTGACCTTCTTCTCCGCGTCGGCGACACGCTCGGCATGCATTTCCTGCGACATGTGCGCAATCTTGCCGTCCTCCGTCTCGTAGCGCGGACGGTTGTTGGCCTGGAGCAGCGCGAGTGCGTCGCGGGCCTGCGCGCAGGCCTCGGCCTTTTGCTCGAGTTGCTCCTCGGTCAGTTCCTTCGGCTTCTGTTCCTTCGGCTTTTCTACCGGCGGGACGATACGCTCGCGGTCCTGGCGCAGCTTCTCGCTGGCATTGCTGCTGGGCTTGCCGGTCTTCGGTTTGACGACCTTGGCGTCACTGCCCGGGGGAGGGCGCTCGGAGAACACGGTTTTGCCCTGCTCGTCCTTCCACTGGTAGATCTCCGCCAACACCGGCGCGGCAAGTGCGATCAGCATCGCGCCGAGCAGGCACTGGCCCCAGACTCCCCGCTGCACACTCATTGCCAGCATCGTTCCAGATCGCCGCCGGTGGAACTGCTCTGGGTGCCGCGCGAGTCCATGATCAGATCGCCGCACTCGGGATCGCCGCCGCCGAACAGCGGGGTGACGGTCACTTCGTAGCTGGTGCTGATGTCGCCCGAGGGACCGACATCGACCGAGGCCGAGTAGTTGCCCTCCGCGGACTCCGGCGCTGCAGCGCCGTAGCGCAGATCGTCCTCCAGGTCGGTCGAATAGGTGTTGTTGTCGAAGTAGAAGCGTTCCTGGCGGGCCACGACATCCATCAGCAGCGCCTTGCCTTCCGAGCGTTTCGTCCGCAGCACGTACTGCTGGTAGCTCGGGTAGGCCACCGAGGCGAGGATGCCGACGATCACGACGACAATCATCAGTTCGATGAGGGTGACGCCGTGTTGCCTGGCGGGCAGCGCCGGCGCCGTCTGTCGTTTCAATGCCTGCTGTGTCGTCATCTGCGTTGCTCCCTGAGCCTCATGTCCGAACCTGCTGTGGGTTCCACGACCACGGAGGCCCCGGCCTGCGTGGTCGTGGCTGAGTGACCACACTGGTCAGCCGCCACCCGGGGCAGGGCTGCCCGAGCCCTCCCCACCGCTGCCAGAGCCTTCTCCGCCGCCGCCGGCGCCTTCATCGGCATCCGATCCGGCTTCGCCTTCGAGCCCGGTCTCGAGGTTCCGGAACTCGCGCCAGGAGATCTCGGCCGCCGGATCGCCGGCACCGGTCTGTGCTTCGGTGGATTCGGGTTCACCGCGCGAGTCCTGCGTGATGATCGTCACCTTGCCTTCAATCGTCTGGTTGCCGAAGTGCGTGCTCGCGCTCGACGAATAGCCGCCGCCCTGGTCGAAGCTTTCAGGCACCGGGACCGTCGGATCGTCGCAGTCCGCGCACGGGAAAACGCTGAACGACGGTGGCACGCCGGTGCTGAAGTCGATGCCGAGCAGGCGGCTGTTGCCGTCCGCGCCGCACAGGTCGGTGCTCGGCGTGAACAGCGACGCGAACATGATCCCGCCGAACAGCGAGATGCGGCTCGCGCTGCGCTCGGCCGGCTTGACCGGCGCGTCATCGTCCTCGGTCAGGTCGGCTTCTTCCTCTTCCTCCTCGGTCGCGTCGACCGGCAGCACGCCATTGATCGCGAAATCCTTGCGCCAGCCGCCGGCCGCGGCCACGGCTTCGCGCAGTTCCTTCGTGCTCAGCGCATCATTGCCGTCGGCGTCGGCGCTCGTTGGCAGCGACACACCTTCGACCGTGTCATTGCCGAAGACCTGGGCCGTCGACACGTCGACCAGATCCGCCACAGCGGCCGGGACGTCCTCCCCGCTGAACTCGGGGTCGATGATGCCATAGGCGGTCTGCTGGTTCTCGGTCAGCTTGTCGTCGTTGACGAACAGGCGGCCGCTCGCGGCAACGACCCAGCGACGGAACTTGCGGTCGATCGTCACGGCCGGCTGGGTCACGAACGGACGGTTGAGATCGTCCAGTATCCGTGTCGGCTCGCTCCAGGCACTGGTCGTCGGGTTCTCAGAGAGCATGATCCGGTACAGGCTGCCCTGTTCGACGTCCTCCGGGTCCTCGTCGGGCGCGACCGGCTTGCCGACGGTGCCGAAATAGAGCGCTTCGTCCTTCATGTCGATATCGAAGTCGGCACCCGCGATGTCGCCAACGAAGGTGTTGGCTTCATCCAGTTCGAAGGTCCGCAGCAGGGCGGCGTTCTGATCGGTCGCCGTCAGCAGCAGTTCGAGGTCATAGACGAAGACGTTCGCGTTCTGCAGCGGATCGCCGTAGGACTCGTAGGTCGCATTGTTGAGGTTGGTGGGGCCCGTGCCGAACACGAGATACCACTTGTTCGGACCTGTCTCACCTTCACGCGTGCCGAAGCCGACGACCTGCGGCACCGAGGTCGTGAATTGCGCATTCGGCGGCGACAGCTCGGCGATCACCGTCGGCGGCTGCTCGGGATCGGTGATGTCGAGCACGACATACGCCGACTTCGTCTGGATGTCGTTGTCACCGTCACCGTCGGCATCGACGTCGACGTTGATGCCGGTGTTGTCGGTGCCGCCGCCGAAGCGCATGCCGGCGACGAGGATCGTGCCCCAGCCGTTCGGATGCGTGTCGTCGTCATCGAAGATCTTCACGTCGAACACGCGAATCGGCAGATCCATGTAGTAGACGTGTGAATAATCCGGACGTGCCGTCCACTGCAGGTGGGGCAGCAGGTTATTGGGCACATAGGCCCAGAGCTCGGACCCGAGCGGGTGCTCGGTCACGCCGCTGTCTTCCGACGGCGACAGCTTGAACGCCAGATCGTTCGCATCGAAGAAGCCGGCGTTGAACGCGTGGATCATGCCGTCGTTGGCACCGACGTACACCACCTGGCGTCGTTCCTGGTACTGCTCACGAAACTCGGCGTAGGACGCATCAAGCGCCGACTGGTCGAAGGCTGCAAACGGGGCACCCACCGACACCGGCGTCGAATGGATGATGTCGCCGAGGCGCATGATTTCGACATCGCGCGGGCCTTCGCTGCCGTCATAGTCGACCGAGCGCGTGCGCAGGCCGTCGAGCCCGTCTTCCCTGCCGCGGACCCAGTCGACGAGATCCTCGGCGTCGTCTTCCGTATCCGAGTCGAGCCAGAAGAAATTGCCGGAATCGATGTTGTCGGACGTGAAATCGATCACTTCGCCCGTGCTGACCACCTTGTCGCCATCGTCTATCCACGTGAGGATGTGACGCCCTTCGTCAGCGGGAGAGTCGTAGGCACGCTGCTCGACAATCGACGTCTCATCGAGTTCGGACAATTGCTCGCGCGCGTTCCACACGGTCTTCAGGCCGTCCTCGCCGAACAGATCGGCCGCAGCAGCCTGCGTGAACTGTGCCGGATCGGACGGATCCGGCCGATCGGGATCCGGGCCTTCGAGTTCGTCCGTATCCGGATCGTCATCGAGCGGAAAGAAGCGTACGACCTTCGTGCGGCGCTCGCTCGGTTCCACCGACTCGTCGAACTCGAGCTTGATGATCGGATCGGTCTCGAAATCGTCAATCGCGCCATTCGCGTTGCCGTCTTCGCGAATGAACCCGAAGGTGTCGACGAACAGCGCGTGCAAGGTGCCGATCCAGCGCGCCGTGTTGCCTTCGCTGTCGTTCTTCTCAGGGTCATATAGCGCCTGGAACAGCGCGCCGTTGCCCTGCTGTTCGTTTGCCACCACCGCGGCCGCGGTACCCGACGATACCCGCTCGAGAATCGTGTCGAAAATCTCGCGCAGCGACGACTCCAGGTCGCCCGGGTCGGTCACGAAGAAGAAAGTGTCCGGCACGTTGTCGCCGTCGGCGTCCCACTCCGAGTTGTCGATCGGGTCGTCCGGATCGGCGCCGCGCACGAACGGCTTCTTGTCGTCGTTGGCGTCGTCGAAGCCGCCCCATTTGGCGGCGTAATAAAGCGGGGACTCGAGCAGATCGGCAGCCGCCGTCGTGCTGACGGTGAAATCGTGCGAGCGGGCGCCGAACTGGCCGGTCGAGCCGCCGTCGCCGGAGATCGGGCGGCAATTGACGCAGCCTGGCACACCGGTCGGATCGGTATAGTTCGCGCCTTCGATGCCTGAATAGGCGTGGAACCCGTCCTGCGTGGTGCCGCTGGTGATGAAGCCGAACAGCTGGGCGATGCCGGTTGATTCTCGCACCGCTGTCGTCGTTATTCTGAGCTGATTAGCCGTCAGGTTGGTGTCGAGGCGGTACTCGATCATGCCCCACATGTCCTGGTCGTAGTCGCCGCCCTGCTCGGAGTCTTCCCAGTTGACGTAGAACAGCCCGCTGAACACGCCGGTGCCGGCTTCGGCGACCGCGTTGTTCGTCGCGCTGACTTCGGTGTGCGGGCGCACGATCTTGAAGTCGACCAGCGCGCCACCGCCGTCATTGGCCGGGTTGTTCGACGCCTCGTTCACATTGTTGCCGCCCTTGCGCAGGCGATAGGCTGGCAGGATGCGCACGGTGCGGTCGTCGTCTACCGGCACTTCGATGACGGGGGTCGCGGTCGCCAGAGACACTGCGAAGGTCTTCACGGACTGCCGTTCCGGCAGCCCCGTCAGCAGATCTTCCGTGTGCGCGTAATGCGCGAGACCGGCCATGTGATAGGAACCCAGCACCGTCGGTGCTTCCGGGCACAGTCCGAACACGTCGCCGAGTCCATTGGTACCGTCGATCGTCTTCGACGTGCAGAACTCGTTGGTTGCAGCGCCGCTGCGACCCGCAAAGAAATTGTTGCCTTCGAGCGCTTCGCCCGCGGAGTTGCCGATGGTCTTGGTCAGCGCAGCCGCGGTCGTCGACGTGAAATCGGGATCCGTCGCGTTGTTGTCGTAGGAACTGACGCTGGCATTGAAAATGATCGTATTCAGTGACGCGCAGGAATTGTCTTCCGTAATGGGCCGCGTCCAGTCGCTGTCCTCGAGCAGGCCCGGAATGTATGCGGTATCGACTCCGCCGTTGTTGAACGCCGCCGTCGGCGAACGGGTCGAGGACGCAAAGTAACGCAATGCCTCGAGGTAAATCTCGGACATCGGATTACCCCAGCTGGCGCACTTGCCCTCGGTCGCGATGTCGGTCAGCTGAAAGTTGCAGTTCTCGCTGCCGCCGTCGCCGCCGCTGAGATAGGTGCCGTCGTCGTAGCCGTAACCAAAGATGCGCACCGCATTCAGGGCCTTGATGATGCCGGGCGTCGACGACGACAACGCGATGAACGTGCCGTCCGAGGTATCGATTTCGTCGTTCATCGTCGACATGCGTTTGCGCAGCCGGCCGCCGGACAGGTTGTCGGCATAGCTGCCAGTCACCAGCGCGAACTGCATCTGGCCATCGAGACCGTATTTCTGCAGCAGGCCTTCGGGCTTCAGGTTGTCGCCATAGGCCCGGCAGTTCTCGAGGTTCTGCGGCGCGACGTGATCCGGATCGCATACCACGACGCGCGCGTCGAAGTGGCGCTGAGTGCTGGAAGCAGCGAGGATAGCTGTGACCGGCGGATCGCTGGCGCTCGCGCCAATACCAGAGATGGCCGGATCGTTGGAATTTCCGTTACTGCCGAACTCGTCGGACCATGAACACTGCCGACGTTCATTGGTGGCCCATAGCGAGCGGTTGCCGGAGGCTACGCGCATCATTGGAGGGACGTTGACGTTCTGCGAGCTGTTGCCCGCAGACGACTGCGTGATGCTGCAAATCGTGATGCCTTCATTCGAGTCGTCGAAGCCGTCGCTGTCGCCACCATTGGTGGTGTCGGTGCGGATCCCGTCATGCGGCGTGAGTTCGGCCAGATCGGCGCCGTTGTAATACTTCGCAAAGCTGTGCGCGTCGCCGGGCAGGTAGGCGCGCTCGAGCACGGTTTCGTCTTCCTCGTCGGTCGAGCGCAGGCCGCCGTACAGGATCTTGCGCACGATGTCCATGCGCGTCATCAGCGCCCAGTTCAGGAAGTTGCCGCTCCAGGTCGTGTCATCTTCCGTGCAGTAGTGATCGTAGGTCGTGTCGCTGTTACCTTCGCGCGGAGTGTCGACCAAGCCGCTAGGTTCGAAACGATTTTCCCCGGTATCGTACGAATAGCAGAAGTCCGAGTGGAAATAGCCGTAGTACTCGAACTGGTCCGAATAGGTCCGCTCGACCGTACCGTCCTTGTCGAGATCGGTGTAGTCGTTGTACGCCTTGATGAAGTACTGGTGATCCATCGACATCGCGATCATCACCAGCGGTGGCACGGATTCAACGGTCAGGATGGGCGTCGCGGTGTAGGTGCCCATGTCCGCGCCGGACAGGTTTGCATGCACGTTGGCGGACCACACGGCAGGCAGAAAGCCTACGCTCAACACGAGCCCGTGACAGAATTCCCTGATGGATTTGAACATCTTCATAGCCGGATGACTCCAGTCGTCCCGATTGCCTGATACTTGTCTGCTGCCTGGCCGCTCAACGCGACAGGGCGCGATAATCCGAGCCGGTCAATGCCTTTGCATTGCCGAGCGCGCGTCCCGCCGCGCGGATATCGAAATAGATGTACTTGTTCGCCGCGCCGCCGCCGGCGCCCTGGTCGGCCGAGTTCGACACGAGGTTCATGCCGGGCGCGGGCTGCACCCCGATGCGCGTGACCCAGATGTCGCCATAGACGTCCTCGGATTCGAAGGTGTCGTTGTCCTCGACGTCATCGCGAAACTCGATGTCGCGTGTGCGCGTTGCGAGGTCTTCGAATTCGCCGTTCTCGCCCATGTCGTAGCGCAGTTCGGTATCCATGATGGTCAGTTCGTCGGGCACGTCGAAATCCGCGCTGGCTGCCACCTCGCCACCGAGCGCTTCGGGCCAGCCGTGGTAGAACACGTGCGAGGCCAGCACCGGGGTCACGGAATCGCGGGTGCCGTCCGACGACTGGAAGGCGCGCCGGGCCTGGGTCGTGTTGGACGTCATCTTCAGATCGAGCGTGGTCGAGCGCATCGCGATCACGGCGACCATGGTCATCACGAGCAGCAGCACCATCGCCACGATCAGGGCCATGCCACGCTGCCGCGCCGGGTTGTGGGGTATGCGGGTCATCGGCTCAACCTCGGGTCATGTTGCGGACTTGGATCGACGAGTTGTAGAGCTTGCGCCGATAGCGCTGCACGTCTTCGGGCGCTGTGTACTCGACGCCCGCGCCGTCTTCGCCGCCGTAGAGCTTGTAGGTGTTCTCGTCGACGTAGGTGACATCGATCTCGGTGTTGCGGATCAGCACGCTCAGCCGCACGTCGACCACCTTGTCCCAGTCGTCGTCCGTGGTGAGGTTCTCCGCGCTCGAGTAGTAGTCGGGCGTGCGGTCGCCGTCGGTGTCGACGCCGTAGGACAGTTGCATCTGCTCGACGCCGGCGATGACGTCCTGCTCGACGAGGCTCATGCCATCCAGCGTCAGCCGCGTGAGAGTCGGAATGGTGTCGTCGTCTTCGTCGCATTCGCCGGCGGTTCCGAGGTCCTGCGACGCGCAGGGGCGCAGGAAATAGATCACCGTGCGGAACTCGAAGTTCGCGGTATCCGGGACTTCTTCCTCGATGGTCGCGGCATCGAGATCGGCGGGCAGCAGATCGGCCGGCAGGTCGCCCTTGTTCACACCCTGAAAGACAGCCGCGCGGCGGCCGATCGCCGAGCGCACGTAGACTCTGTCGTCTGCGAGGTTGCCCGTGGCACGACGCACGGCTTCCGCGTAGCGGATGACGACGATGTCCGAATCCGGCACGTAGTCGGAGTCGGGAATGCAGTCGAGCGGGGAGGCCGCTTCGCCGTCGATGCCGAAGATGCCGACGACATCGATACTGGCGGCCGCGCCCGTGCAGTCGCCGTCGACGGCGTCGATGTCGCTCATCACTTCGACATCGTCGCGTTCGACGCCGCCCCAGTGATCGCCCATGCGCAGGTCATACTGGATCTGGTTCATGATGTAGCGCGCGTTCTCATTGAGCACGTTCGCGCCTTCCTGGATACGGTAGGCCTGCTTGTTGCTCGCGAACAGCTGGACGATGCCGACGAGCAGAATCAGGCCAACGACCATCGCGACCATCATTTCGACCAGCGTGATGCCCCGCTGACGGTGGCCATTGACGCCTGGCAGGCGCAGCGCTTGAGCGCTCGTCACGTGAATCACGGCACGACCCTCACAAACAGGAATTGCTGGCTCGTCGAGGCTTCCGCATCGACCTCGCCATCTTCGTCTTCGCCGGCGTCGTCGGCGCCGACGGTGCGTTCGGTCCAGACCAGCTTGACCGCATAGATGATGCCTTCGTCGTCGCAGGCCCAGTCGTCAGGGCCGCCGTCATCGGGTGTCGAATCAATGCAGACGACGCCGTCGCCACTGGGCAGCACCTCGGCATTGGCGGCGTCCGGCCGGTCGTCATCGTCACCCTGGTTCCAGGTCACGAGGTCAAAGGTCGCGAGCTGCGCGGTCGTGCAGGCTTCGGTGGCGCAATCGACGGGATAGGCGGTCGGCATCGCGCCGGTCACGTTGTAGTGGCCGTCGCGCGCGCCGGCACGATTCGCGCGAATGCGTTCGGCCATGTTCTCAGCCTGCATCGTGGCCACTGCGCGCAGTTGCGAGCCGTGCGTGTAGCGCATGCCGGCCACCTGGAGGCCGGCGATGCCGAGCAGGCCGATGGCGAACACCACCACCGCAATGAGGACTTCGAGCAGCGTGAATCCGCGCTGGCGCGTGACGGGGGACTTGCTCACTCTCATTCTCCGCAGCTCAGGGCGTCGCCGTTGGGGGCCTTGGTCAATATCGACGTGCGCCCGGTATTACTGATGGCCAGCGCGCGGGCGTGCGCCGCGCCGCGGGGGTCGCACAGCGTGAAAAAGGTATCGGAGGAATCGCAGGGTTCATTGGCGGCATCGGCGTCGGCACTGCAGAAGGCGGCGCCGCTGCCGTCGTAACTCAGCAGGCCCGGAATGCCGTCGCCCGGCGTCAGCACGTTGGGGCCGCTGAGCGCCGACTGGTTGATCAGCAGGCAGTCGCCTTCCGTCGCGCCTTCGGCACAGGCGGCTTCATCGAGATCGCCAGGGGTCAGGTCGCTGTCGCGATCGACGAAAACGATCCAGCCGTCTTCCCAGCTCGCTCCCTCGTCCGCACAGCTTTCGCCATCGGTGGTCGCGCAGATGATGACGCGGGCGTTCTGCTTGACCGCTTCATTGCGCGCCAGCGCGAGGTTCGAGGCCAGCAGGTTGAGCTGGGACGTCAACCGGTTGCTCATGATGAACTGCTGCATGTTCGGCACCGCGAACGCGAGCGCGATGCCGAGCACGACGATGGTGATCATCAGTTCGATGATCGTGAAGCCTGCTGACTTTTTCATGCGGCGAAGTATGGTGAGCCGGGGAACGGTCTTCACGGTCGAAACCGGCGAGCGGTAGGTCCTGCCCGATGAGCGGATGGCGGTCCGGAGACGGGGGCGAGCGAACTGTGACGCACTGCACAGGCTCGTTGTCTGAATGAAAGTCAGTCGCATTGAGTCTGGACAGAGTCCAGACGCTGCGTATACTTCGCCGCATGTCAGCGCCGCACAGTTCGCCGCCAAAAGCTGCGGCTACCCTCGAAATCTCTCGCCAGCTGCTGGCGCACGGCATACAGCCGACACCCCAAAGAATTGAAATCGCAAGTGTTTTTCTGTGCGGCGACGTGCATCTCTCGGCCGAGCAGGTGATCGCGCGCGTCGCGGGCAACGGCCGTCCGGTGTCCAAGGCCACCGTCTACAACACGCTCGGCCTGTTTCGGGAGCGCGGCCTGCTCTCGCAGGTCAGCGTCGATTCGACCCGCGTGTTCTACGACTCGAACACCTCACCTCATTACCACTTCTTCAACGTCGACACCGGGGTCCTCACCGACGGTGACGGTCCGCTGCCCACCCTGGAGACACTGCCGGCGCCGCCGCCCGGCACCATGACCGAGGCGGTCGATGTCGTGATCCGCGTTCGCAACGGGCCCACGCCTGCCACCTGAGAAGCGGGGTGGGCTGGCCTGAGGCCGACTTTCGGTTATCATGCGCGCCCGTCCTGAACACGCCGACGTAGCTCAGTTGGTAGAGCAACTGATTCGTAATCAGTAGGTCCGCAGTTCGATTCTGCGCGTCGGCACCATCCCAATTCCCCAGAGCAGTCACGGACACGCGACCATTGCGGCCGCCTGCCCGCTGTCCCGAATCGGTTGATGCCGCCGGGCGCAGGGGCTTCGGGCGCGCCAGCGCTGTCGTCCGTCTCCCACGCGCTTTTTCAACTGCTCGTGGCAGGGGTGAAAGCGGCTCCCGGGGACTGTCCATTCCTACCAGGCGGCTTCGCCCTCGACAAGGCTCGTCAATCGCGTGGGCGTCGCCAACTGCCGGCGCCTCACGTCGCATCCCGCCACACACCAGAGCCACGCACCGCTGCCCACGGTCGGTCTCCACCCCGTGGACGGCGGTTCGACGCCGGAGGCCCGTGAGAACGGCGTGAGTCCGTACCGTGGCGACTCGCGACGCTGTCGCTTTACTGAGAATAATGTCCCTTGCCTCGCGCATCGTCGCCGCCGGCGGGCTGTCCGTTGTGCTTCGAGTCCATCATCTCAGCCATCTTCGTCATGTGCCGGTCCATGTGGTCGATCAGGGACTGCCACATGTCATTGTTGAGCTGCATGTCCTGCTGGCGCGACTGATCGGAAATCCCGGCTGTCTGATCGCGCATTTTCTTCAGCTGCGCGCGCATGGCCTCCATGTCGGTTCGCGCCTGCTTGGTCATTTCCTCGTGCCGACTCGACATCCCGCCCTTGGCGGGCATGGCGTCAGCTTTCGTCGCGGCATCCTGCATCGTGTGCATGCTCTCCGAGCCCTGCATCGCGTTGCCCTGCTGTTCCTGCGGTGACGCTGTCCCCGGCTTGTCGCCTGAGTTCTGCGCCAGGGCTGGCATTGTCGCCAGCACCATTGAGCAAATGAGAATTTTCGTACGCATGTCGTACTCCTGATGATTGATGTCGGTGGCTACTGCCTTTCGTGCGTGACTAGGATGCGGGCGCGAGTGCGCGTGGTCTGTACGAGAACGAACAATCTGTCCGGCAGGTGCTTTTTCTGGCGCTCACCAGACCTGCAGTCCACACGCGAGTCCGCCGGCCGAGCCAAGGCCGCCGCGTGGGATGGCCCTGCCGACCCGGGCCGGGGCACGCGACGCCGGCTGCCATGCCGTCTGCCCGCCGACTGCCGCCGCGCTCGTGAGATCCACTAGAATCGGGCATTGCCGGCGTCCGCGAACCCGCCCGTCCGCGACGCACCCATCGAGTCCCTTACGGAGAGAAATGCGACATGTCAGCTGTCAGGCCCGCCCCCCAGGAAGTTGATGCAGTGGTCATCGGTGCCGGCTTCGCCGGTCTCTATACCGTGTACCGTCTGAAGCAGATGGGGCTGACTCATCGCGCGTTCGAACGCGGCGGCGGGGTCGGCGGCACCTGGTACTGGAATCGCTACCCGGGCGCGAGTTCGGACTCGGAGAGCTGGGTGTACTCGTTCACGTTCTCCCGGGAACTCGAGCAGGAGTGGACCTGGAGCCGCCGCTTTCCCGAACAGCCGGAGATCCTGAGCTATCTAGAACATGTCGCGGAGCGCTTCGACCTCAAGCCGTCCTTCGCTTTCAACACGCGCGTGACCGGCGCCGCGTATGACGAAGCCACTGCCCGCTGGCACGTGGAGACCGAGCACGGCGAGCAGATCAGCGCCAGATTCCTGATCACGGCCGTCGGCTGTCTGTCCGCCGCCCAGGTGCCGAAGATTCCCGGTCTCGGGCAGTTCAAAGGTGCCTGGTATCACACCGGCGAGTGGCCGCATGAAGGCGTGGATTTCACCGGCAAGCGCGTCGGCGTGATCGGCACCGGGTCCTCCGGCATCCAGTCGATCCCCGTGATCGCGAAGCAGGCCAGTCACCTGACCGTGTTTCAGCGCACGCCGAACTTCAGCGTGCCCGCGCGCAATCGCGCGCTGTCGCGTGAAGAAGTCGAAACGCTGAAGCGCAACATTCGCGAGATTCGCGAAACCTGCCGCTGGTCATCGATCGGACAGCCCTATGACTGGAAAGACGCCGAAGCCCTGAAAGTCGACCAGGCGGCGCTGCGACGCCAGTTCGAGGCGGACTGGGAGAAGGGCGGCTTCGAATGGATGTTCGGCAGCTTCCGCGATCTGCTGGTCGACCCGCAGGCCAACGCGCTGGCGGCGGATTTCGTGCGTGAGAAGATCCAGGCAGTCGTCAAGGATCCCGAGGTCGCGCGCAAGCTGACGCCCAGCGGCTACCCCATCGGCACCAAGCGGCTGCCGCTCGATGCTGGCTACTTCGAAACCTTCAATCGCGACAACGTGTCGCTCGTCGACCTGCGCGAAACGCCGATCGAGGAGATCGTCGCGACGGGCATTCGCACCCGCGAGCGTGTGCATGAGCTGGATGCGATCGTCTTTGCGACGGGTTTCGATGCCCTCACCGGCCCGCTGACGCGCGTCGGCATCCGCGGTCGCGGCGGCGAGACGCTCGCGGCGAAGTGGACCGCGGGTCCGCAGACCTACCTCGGTGTGTGCACGCGCGGCTTTCCGAATCTCTTCATGGTCACAGGGCCCGGCAGTCCCTCGGTGCTCGGCAACATGCCGACCTCGATCGAACAGCATGTCGACTGGATCTTCGACTGCATCACGCACATGCGCGAACTGGGCCAGTCGACGATCGAGCCGACAGCCGAGGCGGAAGCCGCCTGGGTCGCGCACGTCAAGGAACTCGCCGATGCCACGCTCTTCCCGCACACTGATTCCTGGTACATGGGAGCCAATATTCCGGGCAAGCCGCGCGTGTTCATGCCCTACATCGGCGGCTTCGGCACTTATCGCCAACTGTGCGCGGAAGTCGCCGAAAAAGGCTACGAGGGATTCAGTTTCGCCTGAGCGCGGCGTCGGCTGACGGCGCGCCTCACGGGTCCGCCCCGGCTCCCGCCGTCCCCGGCATCACGCGTCGGAGGACGGCCTGCAGTTCCGGGAGAGGCACGGGCTTCAGGCACAGCTGCGCAATGCCCAGTGCCTGCGCATCCTCTGCGCTCACGCGATCCGCCAATCCCGTGCACACGATCACCGGCAGCTGCGGTCGACGACGGCGCAGCGTGCCGGCGAGTTCGAGGCCGGTCATGCGTGGCATGGTCTGGTCGGTGATCAGCGCGTCGAACTCGACGTCGTCGCGATCTGCCCACGCGCGGGCCGCAACCGGATCGGTAAAGCCTTCGCCGATGTGCCCTTCGGTCTCGAGCCACTCGCAGAGGAAACTGACAATCGTCGGTTCGTCGTCGACGACCAGCACGCGCCCGGGGCGCCGTTCCGCTGCCGATGGCGCGACCACGCCAGCCGTGGCCGCGGCAATCCGGGGCGGCCGTTCCCCTGCGCGCAACAGCACGCGCATCACGGTGCCGCGCCCGGGCGTGGATTCGACGAGCAGGTGTCCGCCGACGCGATGGACGATGCCGTGAATCACCGACAGGCCCATGCCGGTGCCCATGCCGACTTCCTTCGTCGAATAGAACGGATCGAAGATTCGCGGCACATCGTCGGCGGCGATGCCCGTGCCGGTGTCCGTGATGGCGAGCTCGATCCAGCGGCCGTCGAACTCGCGGTGACAGGCGGCGCAACGCGCTTGAGTCACCTGCGTCTCGCGCAGCGTGAAACGAATCTCGCCATGGCCGCTGATCGCATCGCGCGCGTTCAGTGCGAGGTTGAAGATCAGCTGATGCAGATCGGTTGCATCGATGCGCACGTGTGGCACATCGTCGTCGATGTCGGTGTCGATGCGGATGGTCGTCGGGATCACGGCCTTCAGCATGTGGACGGCATCGGTCACGCGCGGCGCGGCGTCCAGCGTCGTGACCTCGCCGGCCGGCGTGCTGCGACTGAAGGCCAGCAGCTTGCGTACCAGGTCGCGCGAATGCTCGCCCGCCCGCACGATCGTGTCGAGATAACCGGCCAGTTTGCGATCATCGGTCGGGCGTCCCTGGGCCAGCATCGCGAAGCCGAGGATGGTCGCGAGACTGTTGTTGAAATCATGCGCGATGCCGCCGCTCAGCGTGCCGATCGCCTCGATCTTCTGGGCCTGCTGCAACTGTCGTTCGAGCGCGCGCTCACGCTCTTCGGCGGCGCGCTGATCGGTGATGTCCTCGAGCGTGCCGGCGAAGCCCAGCACCCGCGCCTGTTCGTGGATCGCAGAGGCCCGCACGCGGATGAGCAGCGGCGGCTGTGCCGCGCGCCATTCGACATCGAAGACGCCCTCCGGGGCGATCCGGTCGCGATCGGTGTCGTGCACGAGCCGCAACCAGTCGTACCCCTGCGCGCTGCGCCCGGCGCTCCCGTGCAGACGCAGGATGGCGGGGTTGGAATAGAGGATGCTGCCGTCGGTGTCGGCCAGAAAGATCCCGATCGGCGAATTGTCGACGACCGTGCGCAGACGCGCCTCGCTTTCACGCAGCGCGAGTTCCGCGTTCTTCAGCTGGCTGATGTCCTGGTGCGTCCCGACCGCCCGTACGGCGCGTCCCTGCGCGTCGCGCTCGATCACGCGGCCGTTGCTGAGGATCCACACCCAACGTCCGTCCCTGGCCCGACAGCGGATTTCAACGCGGATTTGGGGGATGTCGCCGCGCACATGCAATCTGAACTGACGCCCGGCTTCCGCTTGATCGTCAGGGTGGTTCAGTGCGATCCAGGCTTTCGCGGTCGGCGGCAGTTCGTCTTGGGTGTAACCGAGCATGCTCGCGCAGCGCGGGCTCCACAGCAGGCGATCGTCGGCCGCGCGCCAGTCCCACAGCCCGAGTTCGGTCGCGTCGACGGCGAGTTCGAGCCATTGCGCATTGGCGCGCGCCGCCTCCTCGGCGAGCCGCCGCTCGTGGATGTCGGTCTGCACGCCGATGATGCGCTGTGGCCGTCCGTCGGGTCCGCGCCGGATGACTTTCGTGCGCGCATTGACCCAACGCCAGTTGCCGTCGCGGTCGGGGGTTCGGTAGTCGATTTCGTAGGAGTCGATGCGTCCGCTCATCACCGCATCGACGATGGGCTGCAGGCGTTCCTGTTCGTCGGGATGCCAGTCGGTGTAGTTCGGGTGCACCTCGCCGGCCTTGTAGCCGCGGATTTCCGCCCAGCGCTCGTTCACCACATAGGTGTCGGTCTCGACATCCCATTCCCACAGCCCCAACGCGCCCGCTTCGAGCGCGAAGCGCATCCGCTGTTCGTCATCGTTTTCGCGATTCCTCGCGGCCGACGCTTCGCGCATCAGTTCGGTCCGCGCGCACGCAGAGGCGATTTTCAGCAGATGTTGCAGATCGGGATCGTCGTGCGGAAGTGCGTCGTCGACGGCGAACAGCAGCCCGATTGGCTGGCCTTGGTTGTCGTTCAGCGGGATCACGAGGCGATCGCGGTGACGGCCGGCATCGAACGGGGGCGGCAGACGGAGTTCGTCTGCTTGCGGAGCCTTTGTCGGCAGCGCGGACTCGAAGGCTGGCAGGGGTTCGCCGTCGAACCACAGACCCAGAGCAGTCAGCGGGGTGTCAGGGCCGGCCCAGCGCGCCACGCCCGCGCCCCGGCAGCTGAGCCCGGTGGCCACCGCGCGCGCGATGCCCGCAAAGACGCCAATGTCGGAGGTCAGCACTAGCAGCGTTTCGTACGCACTGCGCTGGCGATCGCGCAGCCGGGCCGCCGCTTCGTCAGTCATGCGCGTGCCAGCCAGCGCCGGCGCGCTCGCGCATGACCCGTGGTCGAGCCGCCCCAATCAACGTACCCCCTTCCCGGCAGTGCCGCCCCCAAGCGCCTGCGCCACGCCCGTCGGGCCCGCACCGGCTTTTTTCAAGCCAGCGTAAACTCTTTGCCGATCCGCGCAACCAGAGCGGACAGGGGGAAATTCCACGTGGTCGATGGCACCGGCTCAGGTCGTGTAGCTGATGGCCGCGTAATAGCTTTGCCCGTAGCTCGCGACGAGCGTCGCCTTGTCGGTGCCGTTGATGATGCGGCGCGCGTTGATCCAGTCGCCGCGCTGCGGGTTGAAGTAGTCGGCGAGTTTGCGGCCGGTGAACCACCCGCGCTGCATGCCGGTGAACATGATGCGGGTCGAGACCGCCAGGTCGAGCGCCAGATCCGGCTGGCCGACGAGGTCGATGCCGAGTGCGGCACCGGCTTTGGCGTAGTTGCTCTTCCAGGTCAGTTGCACGAAGCCGCGGCCATAGTAGCGCGCGCCGTCGCCCGGGGTGGTATTGCCGTTGGCGATCGCGAGCCTGGGGCGCGCGCCGGCGACGTCATACATCGACTTGAAGTACGCGGCGCCGCCGTACTCGCGCACCGGCTGCATCTTGCGATCGGTTTCGTGATGGGTCGTCGCCAGCATGTAGGCGAGCCAGCGGTCGTCGCGCCGCGCGTGCCTGCTCTCCCATTCGTCCAGGATGCCGCCGAGACCCTGGACCTGGGCCGTGGTGAGGCGGCCATCGAACAGGTGCGTACGCACGAAGCTGAAAAAGAACTGGCGGTTGATCATCGCATCCTCCCTGGCAGGCCGCTGCATGCGGTCGTGGGGGATTATGCGGAGTCCGGCCTCGGGTGTGCCAGCGATGCGCCGCGCGGAGCGCCTTCGTCAGGCCGGGCGCCGATAGCCGCCGGGTACGCCGTTCGGTGACAGCACGAGCTGCCACAGCTGCAGGCCGCGGGCACGGAACACGCCGGCGAAGAGATTCAGGTAGTACGTCCAGCGGCGGCAGAAATCGGATGGCATCTCCTCGGCCAGGGTGGGCCAGGCGCGCGTGAAATTCTCGCGCCAGGCGAGCAGGGTGCGGGCGTAATCGGCGCCGAAGTTGTGCAAATCCTCCAGCACGAAGAGGCGATCGATGGCGGCCGTCACGCGCCTCAGAGAGGGGATTTCGCTGTTCGGAAAGATGTAGCGTGTCACCCACGGATCGATGCCGGCGCCGTGGTGGTTACGCCCGATCGTGTGCAACAGGAACAGGCCGTCGGGTGTCAGCAGCCGGCGTGCGGTCTGCATGTATTGTCGATAGTTCTTGCGGCCGACGTGCTCGAACATGCCGAGCGACACGATGCGGTCGAAGCGCCCGTCGACGTCGCGGTAATCCTGCAGTCTGATCTCGACGTCCAGGCCGGCACAGGTCTCGCGCGCGAGGTCGGCCTGCGCCGATGAGATCGTCACGCCGACCACCGACACGCCGTATTCGCGCGCGGCATGCCGCGCCATCGCACCCCAGCCGCAGCCGATGTCGAGCACGCGCATGCCCGGGACCAGGCCGAGTTTGCGGCACGCAAGATCGAGCTTCGCGGTCTGCGCGGCATCGAGCGTCGTGGCGGTCGGCCAGTACGCGCAGGTATACACCATGCTGTCGCCGAGCATCGCGCGGTACAAGGTATTGCTGAGATCGTAGTGGGTTTCGGCGACCTGGCGTGACAGGTAGCGTGTCTGCAGGTTCAGGACGGCCGCCTGCACGGCGGCCCACGCGCGGCGGAAATTGACGAGCCGCTCATCGACATGCGCATAGATCAGATGGCTGAAGAATTCGTCGAGTGCCGCGGCGTCCCACCAGCCGTCCACATACGCATCACCGAGCCCCAGCGTGCCATCGCGCAGACAGCGCGCGAACAGCCGTGTGTCGTGCACGCGCATGTCCCACGGACGGTGACCGTTGATTTCGATGTCGGCGCTCGCCAGCAGGCGGGCATAGCGTCGCTGCAGGAAGCCGGCGCCGGGCGTCGGGCCGGTCAGCGTCGAATGAGAGGCGGCAGGCGTCGAGTGCTCCATCGCATTGTGCTCCTCGAGGGGCGTGCGGGAGGCCTCCCCCGGAAGGCCGACTTCTACCGAACATAGACAACCTGCTGGCGCTTGCCAAGGGTGTTCGTGCCGCGCACGGGCGCCGGTCGTGATGCCGGTCAATTGGCCTACAGCGCGTGTCCCACTGCGCCCCGGAATGCGTTCAGTCGACGAGTTCGACGACGTCGCCGGCGCGAATACGGCCGGGCACGGTCACGTGAGCGCCAACCCCGAGGTTCTGGTCACCTTCGCGCACGATGGTGCGCAGGATGGTCTTGTCGAACGGCAGGGCGCCCTGCGGGCGCGTCGTCATGCCACAGCGCGGTGTCGGGGCCGACACCTGCAGCGTCGCGTCGCCGATCCTGAGCGTCATGCCGATCCAGCCCTGCTCGATCTGGCCTGCGACGCCCGGCGGCGTTTCGATGAACAGGTTCGGCCGGAAGCGGCGCACGTCCCAGTCGGCGCCCGGATTCACGGCCTGCATCGCCGTCAGCGACGCGGTGGTCAGCAGGTGCAGTTCCTCGTTGTCGAAAAAGGTGCCGGGCACCGACACGTAATCGATCAGCACGGCGGGAAACTGCGCGAAATCCGGCTGCGGTTCGCCCGGCTCGCGCGCGAAAGCCTCGCCGATCTCCACCGCCCACTGGGCCGGATCGGGCTTGTAGCGCTTGTAGAAGTCCGGGTTGCCCGCCGGCTGCAGGGGCCACAGAGACGCGGGGGTGCCGCACAGTTCGGACAGCTTCCTGTGCACGGCGGGATCGTCGCTGCCGATCACGCTTCCGTCGGGAAACGTGATGTCGACCGGCGTGACCTCGCCCGCGACCGGCTCCGCACGATAGCGCGCACTGCACAGCATCAGCTGCGGGTACCGTTTCGCCCACTGGATTTCCTGGCGCTGATCGTCGCGCATCGCCCAGGCGCGATCGCCGACCAGGCCCTGCGGGGTCACCAGCGCCGCCGGCACGGTGCCGCCCTGCATCGACTTCACCGGGAAGCGCCACAGTTCTCTCACGTGTCCGATGATGCTCATACGGGTCGCTCCCTCGCGGATCAGGTCTGATCGGGATCGTACAGACGTTCGCTGCGCGCGGCGGCGTCGAGCACCTTGCGCTGCAGGCCCTGCTTGTAGCGCGTCATCGCGGCGCGCAGCAGCGGATCGCGCGTGCCGAGAATCTGGACGGCGAGCAGCGCGGCGTTCGTCGCGTTGTTGATCGCAACCGTAGCGACCGGCACGCCGGCCGGCATCTGCACGATCGACAGGAGTGCATCGTTGCCGTTCAGCAGCGTCGCGGCCACCGGCACGCCGATCACGGGCAACGGCGTCAGCGCCGCGACCATCCCGGGCAGATGCGCCGCACCGCCGGCGCCCGCGATGATCACCGACAGGCCGCGTCCGGCCGCCTGTTCGGCATAGTCGACCATCCGGTGCGGCGTGCGGTGGGCGGAGACGATCGTCAGTTCGAACGGCACACGGAATTCTTCGAGCACCGTGGCTGCGTCGGCCATGACTTTCAGGTCCGAATCGCTGCCCATGATGATGCCGACCTGGGGTGCGCTCATCGTCCGCTGCCTCCGACCTTCACGAGTTGTTGCAGACGATGCGCCTTGTCGGCGGCATCGCCGCCGCTGGCGCCCGTCACCGTCACGTGGCCCATCTTGCGGTAGGGCTTCACGCTCAACTTGCCATACAGGTGTACGGTGACGCCCGGCATGCGCTGCGCGTCGTCGAGCCCGGCATAGGCCGGCACGCCGAAGGCCTGCGGGTCGCCGAGCAGGTTGAACGAGGCGGCAGGCTTGAGCAGCGTCGTCGGTCCGAGCGGCATGTTGGTGACCGCGCGCAAATGTTGTTCGAACTGCGACGTTGCGCAGGCTTCGATGGTGTAGTGACCGGAGTTGTGCGGTCGCGGGGAAATTTCATTGATCAGCACCTGCCCCGAGCGATCGAGAAAGAACTCGATGCCGAAGATGCCGATGCCGTCGAGCGCCGTCACCAGACGCGTCGCGAGCGCCGCGCACTGCGCGGCGACGTCGGGCGACACGGCCGCCGGCGCCTTGATCGTGTTGAGGATGTTCGCCGCCGCATCGAACTCGGCTTCGACGACCGGATACAGCGCAATTTCGCCGCGCGCATTGCGCGCGACCATGATCGCGAGTTCCTTGTCGATGTCGACGATTGCTTCGGCCATGCACGGCCCGCCGTCGAGCAGCGACGCGGCGTCCGCAGTCGTGCTCACGCGCCTGACGCCGCGGCCGTCATAACCATGTCGCCGTGCTTTCAGGATGCACGGCAGGCCGAACGCGTCGAGTGCGGCCGCCGTGTCGATCGCGGCATAGCGGCCCGTGGGCAGTCCGTGCGCGGCGAGGAATTCCTTCTGGACGAACTTGTCCTGGATGATGCCGAGCACCCGGCTCGACGGCGCGACGGTGGCGCCGCTCGCTTCGAGCGTCGCGAGCGCGGACGCGCTGACCGCCTCGATGTCGAGCGTGACGACGTCGCTGGCCTGCGCGAGTTCGCGCAGGGCCGACCGATCGTCGTAGTCGGCGACGATCTGCGATGCGAAGTCGCTGGCCGGCGCGCCGGGCGTCGGGTCGAGCACGGTCAGTTCGAGATCGAGATGCGGGGCGGCTTCGGCCATCATGCGCGCGAGCTGGCCGCCGCCCACGATGCCCACCCGTTGCCGGGAATCTGCCGGAGACTTGCTGGAAGCGGTCATGGAACCTCTCGGAAGCGCTGACCGGGCAGGGGGCCCGGCGGGGGGGGCCTAGGATAAGGCCTTAACCGTCTGCGCAAAACCCTTGGCCGCGATGACGGCCCGGGGCTGAGGTTTCTGCCGGGGGCTCAGATGCCGAGATAGCGCTGGACCAGGCGCGGCGCCCAGGACGCAAAGCGGAGCGGGCCCTCGGTCGCGGCAAGGCAGATGCACTCCGCGTCGCGGGTCACGATCGGCTGGTGGTCGGTTGTTTCGTTGGCGTCTTCGAGGTCGCCGGCGGCGTAGATCGTGTCGCCGTTGAAGTAGGCGCCCTTGAGCACCAGCGTCAGTTCGCTGCCGGCGTGGGTGTGTCGCGGCAGCACGGTGTTCGGTGCCGCGCGCAGCACCCACAGCCGCTCGTGCTCGTCGGCGCGCAGCTTCGCGACCTGCAGGCCGCGGCCGGCCTTGCGCCAGGGCAGCGCCGAGAGACCGCAGTCCAGGTAGCTGTCGACGAAGGCCTGCAGGCTCGTGGTACCGACCGCCGGCCGCAGCGCAAAGCGCGCGGTCAACCAGGACAGATCGCCGCCTTCAGCGTCGAGCACGTCAACCGCGGTCAGCTTGGGCGCTGCCGGCTGCCCGCCGAACAGCAGTTCGGCCCCCAGCTGCTCGGCCCGGCGGACTTCCTCGGTGCAGACGGCGCAGGCCATCAGATGCGCTGAAATGACCAGCTCGAAACCGCGCGACAGGTTGCCGCAGGCGTAGTCGATCAACCAGGCAGAATCCGGGTGGCGGGTGACACTCACTTTGCTTGCTCCAGTAGGGCACGTACGCGCTGGAAGCCCAGTCGCGCACGGGATTTGACGGTGCCGATCGGCAGTTTGAGTTCGAGCGCGATTTCGCGATGCGACTTGCCCTCGACATACGCCATCAGCAGAACGCTGGCCTGCTCGGGCGGCAGATGGGCCAGCAAAGCTACCGATTTTCCGCCGGCCGCCCGTGCCAGCATGTCTTCTTCGTAAACCTGGTCGTCGGCCGTTTCGAGCGAATAGCGCTCCAGGGCCGCATACTCCCGCTTCAGCGAGCGCTTGATGTCGATCAGCCGGTTGCGCGCGAGGGAGAAAATCCAGGTCCGTGCCGACGCCCGCTGCGGGTCGAACAGGTTGGCCTTTTGCCAGACCGCAAGCATGATGTCCTGCAGAATGTTCTCGGCATCCGCGGGGTCGATGCCCGTGCGGCGCAGATAGCCTTGCACCTTGCCGGCGAACAGCCCGAACAGCGCCTGATAGGCGTTCCGGTCGCGCTGGTCGCGCACGCGCACCAGCAACTGCGTTTCATGCGCGGCTGAGTCGTTTTCCTCGGTCCGGCCGGCGTCGACTGGGAACGGCACGATGGCAGCGCCGTCGGTGCCTGCATCGTCGGCCGTGGGTTCGTGTGCCGTGGGGTCGTGTGGTTTGGTCATAAGTTTGTGCAGCATGCCCGGATTACGCGGCGATGTGTCAGCCGGATCACGGCCGGCGTGACTCGCTTGCAGTGATCCGGGAACAGCCGCCGGGGCGTAGAGCGGCAGAGGCATCAGGGGGGAAGGGGTATGGCGGACGGCAGCCAGCGCGCGACCGGGCAGCGCATTGCAGTGATCGGTGCCGGGGTCGGCGGCCTCAGTGCGGCCTGGCTGTTGAGCCAACGCCACGACGTCACGCTGTTCGAGGCCAATGGCTATCTCGGCGGCCACAGCAATACCGTCGAAGTCCCGGGCGAGTCGGCCGGCGTGCCGGTCGATACCGGTTTCATCGTCTACAACGCGCTGAACTATCCGAACCTGGTCCAGCTGTTCGCGCACCTTGGCGTGCCGACCGCGGACAGCGACATGTCCTTCGCCGTGTCGCTGCGCGGTGGTGCACTCGAATACGCCGGCACGAACCTCGCCGGTCTGTTCGCCCAGGCGAGCAACCTCGCACGGCCGCGCTTCTGGCGGATGCTGCTCGATCTGAATCGTTTCTACCGCGCCGCGCCGGGCTATCGCGCCGAGGCGGTGCGCGACCGCCTGTCGATCGGCGCGCTGCTCGATCGGCATCGCTATTCGGCGGCCTTCCGCGACGATCACCTGCTGCCGATGGCCGGCGCCATCTGGTCGGCGACGGACGCGCAGATAGCGGACTATCCCGCCGCGGCTTTCATCGACTTCTTCGCCAACCACGGCCTGATCCAGTACACGAACCGCCCGCAGTGGCGCACCGTCGTCGGCGGCAGCCGCGAGTATGTGCGGCGGCTGGTCGCCGGCCTGTCCGGCGGGGCGCAGGTGCGCGCCCGCATCCGTCGCCTCGAGCGGCATGCGCACGAAGCCGTCATCCACCTCGAGGACGGCCGTCGGTTCAGCTTCGACCAGGTCGTCGTCGCCACGCATGCCGACGAGGCACTCGCGCTGCTCGACCAACCGACCGCTGACGAGCAACGCCTGCTCGGCGCCTTCCGCTACAGTCGCAACCGCGCCGTCCTGCATCGCGATCCGGCGCTGATGCCGCGCCGTCGCGCGGCGTGGGCGAGCTGGAATTACCTGAGTGCACCCGATTCACTGGCCGTCACCTACTGGATGAACCTGCTGCAGCCGCTGAAGACCCGGCAGCAGTATTTCGTGACGCTGAATCCGCCGCGCGAGCCGCGCGCGGGCACGGTCGAGCGCGAGTTCACGTATGACCACCCGCTGTTCGATCTCGCCGCGCTCGATGCGCAGCGCGAGCTCGCGCGCCTGCAGGGCGTCGGGCGGACTTGGTTCTGCGGCAGCTATTTCGGCTATGGCTTCCACGAGGACGCGCTCGAGGCCGGGCTGTGGGTCGCCGAATCCCTGGGCGGCGTGCGCCGACCGTGGACGCTCGCCGAACCGTCGGCGCGCACGCGCCTGCCGTCACCGGACGGCGTCAGGGCCTGATGTTGCGCTCCGGGCTCTACTTCGGCCGCGTGACCCATCACCGTGCGCGCCCGCGCGTGCACGATCTCTCGTACTCGCTGTTCTACCTGCTGATAGATCTCGACGAACTGCCGCTGCTCGATCGCCGCTCGCGCCTGTTCGCCTGGAACCGGCCGGGCCTGATGTCTTTCCACGACGCCGATCACGGACGCGGCGACGGCCGCGCGTTTCGCGACACGCTGCTCACCACGCTGCGCGACGCCGGCTACCCCGACCGGCCGTACCGCTTCGAAGTGCTGTGCCTGCCGCGCATGTTCGGTTACGTCTTCAATCCGATCAGTGTCGTGTACTGTTACGACGACACGCGACTCGTCGCCATGCTCTACGAGGTCAACAACACCTTCGGCGATCGGGTCAACTACCTGCTGCCCGTCGCGCCCGACGCCACCGTCATCCGCCAGCACTGCGACAAGGCGATGTACGTCTCGCCGTTCTGCGATCTCGACGGCCGCTACCGCTTCACGATGACGCGGCCCGGCGAACGCCTCGCGCTGTCGATTCGCCACGAGGACGACGAGGGGCTGCGACTGCACGCCGGCTTCACGGGGCGCCGCCAGCCGTGGGGCGCGCGCCACCTGTGCCTGGCGCTGTTGCGTTTTCCGTTCGCCACCTTCAAGGTCATCGCGGGCATCCATTGGGAAGCCCTGCGCCTGTGGCTGAAAGGTATCCGTTTTCATTCCCGACCCCCTGCCATGGAGCCCAAGTCCTATGTCGGAACCTTCGATCACTGACGCACTGCCCCTGTCGTCGCCGGCCGCCCGGCGCCTCGGTCCTGCGGCGCGTCTGACAGATTTCGCGCTGCGGCGCATCGGCGCGCGCATCCGCCGCGGTACTCTGACCGTCGAGTTGCCGGACGGGCGTCGCCATACCTTTCGCGGTGAGGGCGACGAGGTCGCGTGCTGGCAGTTGCACTCGACGCGCGCGGTGTGGCGAGTCGTCACCGGTGGCGCCATGGGACTCGCCGAGTCCTATCTCGATGATGAATGGACGACGCCGGATCTGACCGGGCTGCTGATGCTGCTGGGCGCGAACGAAGATCGCGCCGGCAATTCGATTGAAGGCCTGCCGCTGGTGCGCTGGTTCAACCGGCTGTGGCATCGGCTGCACACGAATACACGGCGCCAGAGTCGGCGCAACATTTCGTATCACTACGATCTCGGCAATGCGTTCTACTCGACGTGGCTCGACCCGACGATGACCTATTCGTCGGCGCTGTTCGCCGAGCCGGCCGACGCCAACGAAACGCTCGCCGCGGCGCAGGCGCGCAAGTACGCGCACCTCGGCGCGCTGATCGAACTCGGCAAGGATCAGGACGTGCTGGAGATCGGCTGTGGCTGGGGCGGCTTCGCCGAGCACGCGGCGCAGCTCGGCGCGCGAGTCCACGGTATTTCGCTGTCGCGCGAACAGGTCAAGTACGCCACGGCGCGCCTCACCGCGGCCGGCGTCAGCGCGCAGACGGACATCGAACTTCGTGACTATCGCGATCTCGACCGCCGCTACGATCGCATCGCCTCGATCGAGATGTTCGAGGCTGTCGGCGAGCAGTACTGGGCGCAGTACGCGCAGACACTCGCCCGCAGCCTCAAGCCCGGTGGCATCGCCGGCCTGCAGATCATCACGATCGATCCGCCGCGCTACGACAGTTATCGCCGCCGGCCGGACTTCATCCAGCGCCACGTGTTTCCGGGCGGCATGCTGCCGACCGAGGAGATTCTCGCGCGGGTGTTCGGCGAGGCCGGGCTCGCGGTCACGCGCACGGTGCGTTTCGGCCTCGACTACGCCCGCACGCTCGCGATCTGGCGCGAGAGTTTCGAGGCCGCGTGGCCGAGCCTCGTGCCGATGGGCTTCGACGAGCGCTTCCACCGCCTGTGGCGCTACTACCTGTGCTACTGCGAAGCCGGCTTTCGCCTCGGCGCGATCGACGTCGTGCAGTTGAGGGTCGAGCCGACGATCGGTGTCTGACCCCAACGGGCAACAGGGCCTCGCGCCGGCGACGACCGGCGCTGCCGACATCGCGGCCTACGCCGCGCCGGGCCTCGCGCTCGCAGTGCCCACGATCCCGATCGCGGTGTTGCTGCCGACCTGGTACGCCGAGGATCTGGGGCTCGGGCTCGCCGCGACCGGCGCGGCGCTCGCCGCGGCGCGCGCGCTGGATTTTCTCGCCGATCCGCTGGCCGGCGCCCTGAGCGACCGCCTGCGCTCGCGCCTCGGGCGGCGCAAGCCGGTCATTGCCGTGGGCGCCGTCATCGCCGGCATCGCGCTGTGGGCCGTCACCCATCCGGGCGGGGCGGCGTCGCCGCTGTACCTGTTCGGCTGGTCGCTGCTGCTGTTCATCGGCTGGTCGCTGGTCGCCGTGCCGCACGCGGCATGGGCGTCGGACTTCCCGAATCAGGGTTTGCGCACGACGCTGGTCGGCGCGCGCGAGGCGGCGATGCTGCTCGGCATGTGCATCGCGGTCGCCGCGCCCGTGCTGGCGCGGGTGCTCGAGCGCCCGGATCTCGCCGGACCGGCGGGCCTTGCCGCCATCGCCGTAATGCTCGGCGTGCCGGGCTTTCTCGTGCTGCTCGTCCGCCTGCCGCAGCCGCCGCCCGCCGGCGCGCCGCCGCCCTGGGGCGTGCGCGCGATGCGCGATCTGCTGCGCAATCGCGCGTTCTCACGCCTGCTGGCGGCATGGTTCGTCAACGGGCTCGCGAACGGGCTGCCGTCGGTGCTGTTTCCGATCATCGTCGGCGCCTACTTCGGACTCGACGACGAGGCGCTGAACTGGCTGATGCTGTTGTACTTCGGCTGCGCGGTGCTCGCGATGCCGGCCTGGCCGCGGCTTGCGCGGCGCCACGGCAAGGCGCAGGTATGGGTGGCCGCGATGGTCGCGGCCAGCGCGGTATTCGCGTGCGTGGGGTTGCTGTCACCCGCCTCACATCTCGGTTATGCGCTCATCTGCGCGATCACGGGCGCGCTGCTCGGCGCCGATCTCGTGTTGCCACCGGCGCTGCAGACCGATGTCATCGAGCGCGATACGCGCGAGTCCGGGGTCGCGCGCGGCGCGCTGTTCTTCGGCATCTGGTCGATGGCGACGAAGGCGGCGCTGGCTGCCGCCGTCGCCATCGGCTTCATGGGACTCGACGTCGGCGGCTATGTCGCCGAGCAGCCCCTCGATCGGACCGCGACGTTGACGCTGCTCGTGCTGTACGCCGGTGTGCCGGTGCTGCTCAAGCTGGCCGCGATCGGCCTGGTGCTGAAATCAGGGCACCGCGAAGCGTCGCCGCACCCAGCGTAGCAGGCCACCGAGCAGCGGCAGTTGCTCATAGAGGCCGCCGGCGGCATCCCAGTAGTCGAGGTGTTCCTGCACGCGCCCGTCCGCGGCGAGCGCAATTACGGCCACGCCGGTGACCGCCCAGGGACGCCCACCGAGCTTGTTCAGCCTGCCCCCGAAGTGCCAGTACAGCGCGAAACGCGATTTGCCGTCGACGGCCGAGCCGCGTGCCGACAGCGGCGCCACGTGCGTGACATCGATGCGCAGGTCGTCGAGCTGATGCAGCATGTCCTCGAGGCAGCGCACGAAATGTGCGCGGCCGTGGACATCGTTGAAAGGATCGCGGAAATGCATGTCGTCGGTGACGATGGCCTCGACGCCGGCGAGGCTCGCCGGCGCCAGCGACGTCATGAATCCGACGTAGCGTTCGACGCCCGGCGGAATCATGCGGGCCGCAGCATCCGTTTCGTGATCGCGAAGTACAGGCGTTCGGGCAGCATCGACAGCAGGCGCATGGACCACGCGAGACGGCGTGGAAAGCGCACCTCGAAACGTCCGGCGGCGAGATCCCGCGCAATCCAGCGCGCCGCGTCGTCGGCCTCCACGATCCACGGCATCGGAAAATCGTTGCGGTCCGTCAACGGCGTGCGCACGAAGCCCGGGTTGATCACGCTGATCTGCACGCCGTCGCGCGCGAGTTCCGACACCAGCGACTCGCACAGGCGCATCACGGCGCTCTTCGATGCGGCGTACGGGCCTGCATAGGGCAGGCCGACATACCCCGCGAGCGACGACATCGCCGCAATCTGTCCGCGGCCACGCGCGCGCATCAGCGGCATCAGGACTTCGAGTGCATGACACAGACCGAAGTAGTTCACCGACATCATGCGCGCGGCGACCTCCGTGGTGAACTCGGCCGCAGGCGTCACGACATAGGTGCCGGCATTGAGGATGGCGAGGTCGATCGGACCGCGCTCAGTCTCGATGCGCCTGACGGCGGCATGCACGGCGTCGCGATCGGTGACATCCAGCGGCAACGGGTGGGCGGGCAGTGTCACGGCGGCGCTGGCGAGCGTCTCCGCGCGGCGCGCCGAGATGATCACTTCATGGCCCTCTCGCGCATAGTGCTGCGCCATCGCAAGGCCGATGCCGCTGCTCGCGCCGGTAATCCACACCCGCATCAGCCCCCCCGTCGCGTCGTTCCAGTGGCGATAGTACGCCGGGGCGGCTCGCCCGGATTGGTGGTGTCAAAGCGCACGGTGGGCGAGGCGTTCAACTCGCGTTGACCGGCGCGGCGCAGCGGCGGCAGCGATACAGAAAACGCGAGCCGTCCTTGCCGTCGAACGCGAGGCCGACCCAGCGGCCCGCAGCGTCGTACCACACGCGCGCGTCGAGGTCGCCGGTGTAGTCGTAGCAGTCCGTGCCGGCCGGTCCTTCGGCCGTGGCGGGTGGGCAGCGCTCGAGCCGGACCTGGTTGACCCGCCCGGTCAGCGTATTGAGTACGGCTCGCGCCTCGAGCACGCCGCTGTGCCAGTGATTCGTGCTGATGAGGCCCAGCGGCGCGCTGGCGCGGCCGGTTGAACCGTCGATCTCGATCCGGGCGCCCTTGGCCCGGGCCTTGAACCGGGATCGATCGCCGTTGTCGTCGACGGTGGCGTCGAGCCGGACGAGCTGACCTTCGCACCAGTATTCGGTCGCGGTATAGCGGTAGCGGTAGGCCGCGATCATCAGGAAGCGGATGGTCACCTCCATCTCGGACGACACGACCAGGTACCCGTTCTCGCGCGCGAAGCGGGTGCGATGAAGGCCGACCCGCTTGCCGTTGCGCAGCACGTCGAATTCGAGGACGTCGGCGCCGTTGCGTCGCGCGTAGCCGTCGGCGGCACCGGGACCGGCGCAGCGCGGCTCGGTCGTGGCCTGCGCCGGACCCGCCAGGCAGGCCAGCACGAGGGCAGTGAACAGGAAAATGCGTGTACTCATGGGCACAGTCTACGGCAGGGGTTCGATATCGGATGGCAATATGGTGAAATGACCTGCGACCATCCGCCACCGTTCACGCCTGGACCCGGGAGCTCTCCTGATGCGACTCGAACCACTGATGACCTACTACGCCGACCTGCTGCCAGCCGTGGCGGTGGGGCAGGGGCCTTTTGGCAACCGGATGGTGTTCGAAGTCTCGGGCGGCGCGTTCGAAGGGCCGCGTCTGCGCGGACGGCTGCTGACCGGCGGCGGCGACTGGCTGCTGCTCGACAGCGAAGGAATCGGGCACCTCGATGTGCGCGCGACCTTCGAGACCCACGACGGCGCGATCATCTACGTACAGTACTTCGGGCGGCTGGAAGTCACCGACGCGGTGATGGCGGCACTCGGTGGCCAGGGCGAAACCCGCTTCGGCGATCAGCATTTCTTCTCGCAGCCGCGTTTCGAAACGGGTGACGAGCGCTATCGCTGGCTGAATCGGGTGATCGCCGTCGGCCAGGGACGCGTGATGCCCAATCGCGTCGAGTACCAGGTGTTCGCCTGCGCGAACTGACGGGCAACCTACAGCGGTCACCGCAAGGCCGCTTTCATTCCGGACAAGCAGACGGGGAGTAGCCGCCATTATCGTCAAGACGCCTTCGCTCGATGAGCTTCAATACATCGCCACGCAGTTCGGCCTCGACCTGAGCCCCGAGGACCTCGCGTCCTTTCAGGGCCTGATGGGCGGCACGCTGGCGTCCTACCAGCGGCTGCAGGAACTCGTCGAACCGCGGCTGCCGGTCAAGTATCCGCGCACGCCCGGCTACCGCCCGGAGCGCAGCGAAGATCCACTGAATGCGTGGTACTACAAAACGTCGATCAAGGGGGCGCCGCGTGGCCCGCTGCGCGGCAAGACCATCGCCATCAAGGACAACGTCTGCGTCGCCGGCGTGCCGATGATGAACGGCACTTCGGTGCTCGAGGGTTACGTGCCCGATGTCGATGCGACGATCGTCACGCGCATCCTCGACGCTGGCGGCGAGATTGCCGGCAAAGCCGACTGTGAAAGCCTGTGCTTTTCCGGCGGCAGCCACACCACCGACAATGGCCCGACGCTCAACCCCCACGACCACACGCGCTCGGCGGGCGGTTCGTCGGCGGGCAGCGCGGCGCTCGTCGCGGCCGGCGAAGTCGACATGGCGATCGGCGGCGACCAGGGTGGGTCGATTCGCATGCCGGCGTGCTGGTGCGGCGTCTACGGCCTGAAGCCCACGCACGGGCTCGTGCCGTACACCGGCGCCTTTCCGATCGAGAGCACGCTCGATCATCTCGGTCCGATGGCGCGCAGCACCGCCGACGTCGCGCTGCTGCTGGAAGTCATCGCCGGTGAAGACGGCATGGATCCGCGGCAGTACCGCGTGCGCCCGGAGGTCTACACGAAGGCGCTGACGGGCAATATCGAGGGCATGCGCATCGGTATCGTGCCGGAAGGTTTCGAATGGCCGGGCCTGTCGCAGGCGGACGTCGACGACCTGGTGCTGAAGGCTGCCGGCCGCTTCGAGCAACTGGGCGCAGTGGTCTCGACGGTGTCTGTCCCGATGCATCGCGACGGTATCCACATCTGGAATGCCATTGCCATCGAAGGCGCGACCGCGCTGATGCTCAAGGGCAATTCGATGGGCACGAACTGGAAGGGCTACTACACGACCTCGCTGCTCGACGCGTTCGCGCGCGGCTGGCACACGCGCCCGAACGACCTGTCGGAGACGACCAAGCTCGTGCTGATGCTGGGCGAGTACATGCAGACGCGCTATCACGGGCATTTCTATGCGAAGGCCCAGAATCTCGCGCTCAAACTGAAGGCGACCTACGACGCGATGTTCCAGCAGGTCGATCTGCTCGTGATGCCGACGTTGCCGATGAAGGCAACGCGCATTCCGCCGCCGGATGCTTCGCGCGAGGAATACATCGCGCGCGCGCTCGAGATGCTGCCGAATACGGCGCCGTTCGACGTCACCGGCCATCCGGCAATGAACGTGCCCTGTGGCATGTCGCAGGGACTGCCGGTCGGCATGATGCTCATCGGCAAGTCCTTCGGTGAGAGCACCATCCTGCGCGCATCGCACGCGTTCGAACAATCATTCGACTGGAAGAAAGCCTGAGGAGGCACGCCATGGCGTCATCCGCACACACACGTCCGCTCAGCGACGTCGAGATCAGGGTCAAGGCCCTGGAGTCGCTGCTGCTGGAAAAAGGCCTGATCGATCAGGCCGCCGTCGATGCCCTGATCGACACCTATGAGCACAAGGTCGGGCCGCGCAACGGCGCGCGGGTCGTGGCCCGCGCATGGGTCGACCCCGCGTACAAGCAGCGCCTGCTGACCGACGGCACGACCGCGATCGCGGAACTCGGCTACTCGGGCATCCAGGGCGAGGACATGGTGGTCGTCGAGAACACACCCGAGGTGCACAACGTGCTCGTCTGCACGCTGTGCTCATGCTACCCGTGGCCGACGCTGGGGCTGCCGCCGGTGTGGTACAAGTCCGCGCCGTATCGTTCGCGCGTGGTCAGCGATCCGCGCGGCGTGCTGCGCGAGTTCGGCACCGAGCTCGCGCCGGAGACCGAAGTCCGCGTGTGGGACAGCACGTCCGAGGTGCGCTTCATGGTGTTGCCGGAGCGGCCGGCGGGCACCGAGGGCATGAGTGAGGAAGCGCTCGCGGCGCTCGTGACGCGGGACGCGATGATCGGCGTGACGAAGCTCAAGGCATAGGAGGCGGATCACATGAACGGTGTACACGACCTGGGCGGCATGGACGGCATGGGGCCGATCGTCGTCGAAGAGAACGAGCCGGTGTTCCATGCCGAGTGGGAACGGCGCGTGTTCGGCATGTTCCTGCCGATCTTCGCCTGCGGTTACTTCAACATCGATGAACTGCGCCATGCGATCGAGAAGATGGGCGCACCGGCCTATCTGAACACGAGCTACTACGAGCACTGGCTGCATGCGTACGAAACGCTGCTCGTCGAGAAGGGCGCGATCACGGCGCAGGAACTGGCCGCGCGGCGCGCGGAAATCGCGCAGGGGGCTGCGTAATGGCGATCAATGCACAACAGGCGCTCGGCGCGGCACTTGCCGGCTCGAGCGCGCGCGTCGACGTCGACATCGCGCCGCGCTTCAAGGTCGGTGACCGCATCCGCACGCGCAACATTAATCCACGCGGCCACACGCGCATGCCGCGCTACCTGCACGATCGCGTCGGCGTCGTCGAGCGCGACTACGGCGTGTTCTCGTTTCCCGACACCCATGCGCACGGCTTGGGCGAAAGCCCCCAGCACGTCTACAGCGTGAAGTTCAGCGCGAAGGACGTGTGGGGACGCGAAGGCGGCGAGCGTGACTTCATCGTCGTCGACGTGTGGGACGACTACATGGACCCGGCGCCGTGAGCGGGCAGGCGAACTGTCCGGTGCTGCCTAACCTGGCCGCGGTGCCGGGCCTGCCCAGGGACGAGGAGGGTGCGGTGTTCGCCGCGCCATGGGAAGCGAAGGCCTTTGCGCTCGTCGTGCATCTGCATCAGCAGGGCCGCTTCGAATGGCAGGAATGGGTCGATGCGCTGAGCGGCGAAGTCGCGGCCGACGCGGCGCGTGAGCCGCATCAGCCCTATTACGAGCTGTGGCTCAGTGCGGCGGAGAAGCTGATGAGCCGCAAGGGGCTGGTGCCGGCCGCACGGCTGGCGTCGGAACGCGAAGCGCTGCGTGCGGCGCAGGCGGCGCACGCCGAGCATCACGATCACGGTCATCACCACGATCACGGCGATCATCACCACTGAGGTGAACGGCCCTTTTGACCGCGCTCGCAGCGGCCGCGGCGCATGGCAGGTCAGCGCTCGGTCAGGGCCGCGCGACCTGCTGCAGGCGGGTAAGCAAGGCGCGCGGTCGCTGCGTCAGCCAGGGCCTCGCGCGGCGCTGCGCCGGCGGACCTGGTGGAAGGGGAGGAGCGGGGTCAAGCCGCGATTCAGTCAAGTCCCGTAGCGAACCCGCGTGCCATGTTCGAGCGCGACGTGCAGTTCGGCCGGTCCGAGTTCCTTCGGAAAGAAACAGCCGGAGACATGGGCCTGCGCGAAGCTCGAGCCTTCGAGATTCGCATCCCGGAAATCAATGCCGCGCAGATCGGACATCCGAAAGTAGCAGTCGCGCAGGTCCAGACCCTTGGCATCCATGCCGCGCAGGTCGAGCCGGCTGAGATCGACGCCGACCAGGTCGCAGCTCTCGCCCTTGGCGCGGCGCTTGTTGAACTCGGCGATTTCGCCCATGCGAAGCAGCCCGTAGAGCGGACAGTCGGACATGCGTGGTTTCGCCATAAGTCACCTCGGAGTACGGATAGGGTCAGAGCCTGTTAGCGACGCCCGGCGGAGTTTCTGAAGCGTGGGGTGGCAACCGGCCATGCGGCGTTGCCGGCCACCGCCACGACTGGTGTCAAAGCGGGCGACCCATTGCAAAGACCTCGCCGAGGGTGCCGTAGTTCATGTATCCCAGGCGGGCCAGCGGCTTCAGCTTGCGCTCGTCGATGATGCCGTTTGCGTCGATCAAATCGTCCGCGACGTAGATGCCGACGACTGCGCCGATGACGACCCTGTTCAGGCGACCGTCGGCACTCAGCGGCAGGTCGACGATCTGGAACACCCGGCATTCGAGCGCCGCCTTCGCGCTCGCGACACGCGGGGGCCGCACCAGTTCGCCGGGCAGGCGGGCGACGCCGCAGGCGGCGAACTCGTCGACGCCCGGCGGGTAGGCCTTCGACGTCGCGTTCATCAGCACGCCGTCGTCTTCGGACACCAGGCTGACCACGAACTCGGGCACGTCGGCAAGGTTGCGGCAGGTGTCCTTCGTCTGTCCCGGCACCGCGCTGTTCGGCGCGAACATCACGTACGGCGGATCGGCGCAGACGGCGTTGAAATAGGAGTAGGGCGCGAGATTGGCCACGCCGTTTGCATCGAGCGTGCTGATCCAGGCGATGGGCCGCGGCATCACGAGCGCGTTGAACGGATTGTGAGTCAGTGGCGCGGGGCGCATGCCTTGGGCGGTGGCGAAGTACATGGGGATGTCCGCTGTGGAAACAGCCGTCACCATAGGCAGCGGTCGCGGCCGCTGTCAAAGCGACGATTGCCGCCCTTGCTGCTTCCGGCTAACTTGGCGCGTCCAGCGTCGAAGCGATTGTCCAAGCTCGAGGAACCCAGTGTCGAAGCGTCTGTTTCTCTCTGTGCTCTGTCTGTCGCCCGGCATGGTTCTGGCGCAGGCGTCGGAGATCGACCTGCCGGACGTCTCGCCTGCGGCCACGGCCACCGTCGCCGCGCAACCGGTGCCGGTGCCCGGCAGTTATCAGGTGTTCGTCGGGCGTGTTGGCAGCGTGGACTGCCAGCGCTGGACGGTCGGCGCGACCAGTGCGGACGGCGAACTTCAGAGCACCTGCGGTGGCTACACCTCGCACCTGAGTGTCGACGGTCATTGCAACCTGCACAAAATCACCGATGCCACCGGTGCGCCCCTGGTGGTGTTCGAACCCTGGTACCCGGTCGTGCAGTTTCCGCTCGCCGTCGGGCAGCGCTGGGAGCAGCCCTACACGGGCTACCTCGCGCAGGAGAGCCTGCGTTGGGACGGGCGGATCAAGTGTGAGGTCGCCGATTTCGGCGCGGTCGAAGTCGCCGCCGGATCACTCGAGGCCTTTCGCATCGAATGCTATGACAAGCAGAAGGTGGGCATGATGGAAACCGGTGCCACGCTGACGGTGTGGTATGCCCCCGCGGTCCCGGGCGTCGTCAAGACGCTCCATTATGAAGACGCGCGCTGGAACAGCGAGCTCGCGGACTACGGCCCGCGTTGAGATGCTGCAGGACGCATGAACAAGGACATCATCGATGACGTGCTCGACAGTGAACCGGGCGCGCCGGGCTTTCTCGACGGCCGATTCGCGTGGTGGGTGTGCTGTGCGTGCGTGATCGTGCTCGGTCTCATCGTCGCGCTGCCGGCGCTGGACAGCCTGCCGCTCGATTCGCACGAGATTTTCGTCGCCCAGTCCACGCGTGAAATGAGTGTCCGCGGCGACTGGCTGGTGCCGACCTTCAACGGCGTGCCGCGACTGAACAAGCCGCCGATGAACTACTGGCTGACGGGCGTCGTCGCCGGCGTGGCTGGCGCGCTGCCGGATGTGGCGCCCGCGCATGCGCGGCTGGTGTCGGCGTTGGCCGGACTCGGACTCGTGGGTCTGGCGCTCGCACTCGGTGTCGCACTCTACGACCGGCTCACCGCACTGCTCGCCGGCCTCGTGCTGGTCAGCAGCGCGGGCTACTTCAGCTTCACGCACGATGCCCGTCCGGACATGCTCTACGCGTTCTTCACGACCTTGATGCTGGCCGCCGGCATCCACGTGCTGCGTGCTCCGGCCGGGGCGCCGTCGCGCCTGGCCGGGGCAGTCGGCGTGATGTGGGTCGCATGCGCGTGCGCAACCTTGACCAAGGGCCCGCATCTGCCGGCGCTCGCGCTCGTGGGGCTCGTCGTCCAGGCGGCACTGCAGGCGCGCGACCTGCGCGCGCCGGGTCGGCGTCTGCGGCTGTTGCCGGGGCTTGCGATCGTCACGCTGCCGTCGCTCGCCTGGTGGGGCTGGCTGCGGGTGCGCGTCGAGCCGGCGACGCTCGGTGACAGCCAGCTTGCCGGCACGCTGCTGACGCCGGCGTGGTCGCGGCTCGGGGATCCGTATTACCTCTACCGTCCGCTCGAGATGCTGTTGCCGTGGCTGCCGCTCGTGCTGCTGGCACTCGCCGGACTGTGCCTGCGGCCGGCGCGGCGTGACACCGGCTGGCTGTGGTGGCCGCTGGCCGTGGCGGCCGTCGGCCTGTCATTCGGCAAGCAGTATCGCTTTTTCTACCTGCTGCCGTTGCTGGTGCCACTCGTGCTGATCCTCGCCCATTCGGTTGCGACGGTGTTCCGCGCCACGCTGACGCCGTGGCAGCGCCAGCTCGTGCAACTCGCGCTGCTGCTGCAGGGCGTGCTTGCGCTCGCCTGCGCGGGCTGGGTGCTCGTCGCGAGCGGGCGCCTCGCGTGGCTCACGCCGCCGATCCTGAGCCTGGTCGCCGGCAGCATCGGGGCGTGGGGTGCATGGCGGATGCTGCGTCGTCGCGACGACGGCGCGCCCGCCGCGCGGGGGCTCGCCGTCATGGCCGCCCTCGCGACATTCACGGCCTTGATCTGGCCGGGTGGCGCGATGACGGGGGTGCTGTGGAGTCGCGAGCGCTTCGAGGGGCAGGCGCTGGTCGAACTCGCCGCGGCAGAGGCGCGGGCAGGGCGCCCGCTCGCAACGCTCGGCGTGAGCCCGAGCCTGTACGTCTATGCGGCGAACCGCCGGGTGCGCGCGCTGAATGATGCGACGGCGTTGACCGAACTCGCGCGCGAAGCTGTGCAGGGCGTCGCCGTTGTCGCCCGCTCGGATCGCCTGACTGAAATCCTGCCTCCGCTGCATACGACGGAAGTCGGGCGAGTCCGTCGCGGCAGCCGTGACGACGTGCTGGTGCGCGTGCAGTACATCGCGCCGTAAGGCGATGGCGCATGGGCAGTCCGTTGGCGGCCCAGTTCCAGATCCGGAGAGCGAGCTCTGAGGAGTCTCGTGAATCCCGTCCGGCTGCGTCGGGAACAGGTCACCATCCGCGCAATTGTCCCCATCGGCGGATGGCTGTCGGCGAGGGCCCCAGAAGAGCAGCTCCCAAAACAGCCATCGGAATCAATTTTTGACCGGCATTGGATTAACTTGATGTGCCGTCGGTATTACTCTGGGCGTACTCGGCGCGCGGCTGGACATAGGGCTTCAAGATAATGCCGGCCGCCGACCTCGCCACTTTGAACACGACACCCGGTGACGGCTGCGGCAGACATGGAGCATCAATGACGCACAGGGCATGGGTCATCCTGCGCTGGATACTGCCGGCAGTTGCTATCCTGATACTGGCATTCTTGCTCGGCGTCCTGCTGCAACCCGCAATTGCCAACCATTGGCGATGGCAGACAGTGCAGGAAGCCCTGGCCAGCCTGCGTGTAAACGTCATCACACCGCGAACTTCAGACCCTGTGGAGCGCGAGTACTACTATTACCCCTCGCGCTTTTCAAAATCCGGTGTACTGCGGCACGACCCTGCGCTGACGATGCCCGGCCTGACACTGTTTTCGTCGGTCTACGAACCAGCGGCTTATCTCATCGATCAATCCGGCAAGATGGTGCACAAGTGGAAGATGCCGTTCAGCGAAGCTTGGCCCGCTGCCCCGCATATTGAACTGCCAGTCCCGGACAAATTCATTTTCTTCCGCAAGACACACGTGTTTCCGAACGGCGACTTGTTGGCAATTTACGAGGCGCCTGGTCACTGGCCATACGCCTATGGCCTGATCAAGCTCAACAGTGAATCGCAGATTATTTGGCGTTATCCTGCGCTCGTGAATCACCATCTGGACGTCGCGCCGGATGGCCGCATCTACACGCTGGTCCATGAGTCGCGCAATCTCCCGCAGTCGGGCTTGGAAAATCTCACCACTCGCAACTTCATCGATGACGTCCTGGTCGTGCTTGATGCGGATGGCAAGGAGGAAGTGCGGATATCAATCGTAGATGCGTTTGCGCGTTCGAAATATGCCGGCGTGATGGACGGTCTGGATACCAAAGACGTCTTGCATACGAACTCGCTGCAAATCGTCACGCAAGCCTTGGCAGAACAGGTGAAGGTGGCGAAGCCTGGTCAGATCCTGTTGTCGAACCTGACCGACAGCGTTCTCTCCGTGCTCGACCTGCCTTCGAAGTCCATTGTCTGGGCGCGCCGTGGGAGTTGGAGTAAGCAACATTCGGCGCATTTCACGTCTAACGGTGGTCTGGTGCTGTTCGACAATAAGGGCCGGATGGATTCAAAGCACAAATCCCGCATATTGGAGATCGATCCTCGAACGGGGGCCGAGGTTTGGGCATTTTCCGGGGAGGCTGAGGCAGAGCTCGTGAGCGAAAACCGTGGCTCGGTGCAGCCGCTGGAAAATGGCAACTATCTGATCACGGAATCCAATAGCGGTCGACTGCTGGAAGTGACCAGGGACAAAAAAGTTGTGTGGGAGTACGTCGTGGGCCATGCCCAGCGTGGAAAGTCGCCGTCCGCATTCGAGGCTCTTCGGATCGATCTTGCGGGACTCAAATTTTTGCCAGCACAGTGACAGGGCGCACATGTCGGCTGTAGTGATTGCGGCCTACAATCTATGGACAATAAACGTTGCGAGGATGCCTGGGTGAAAACATCGAATTCAGCGAATCGCGCCAACCGCGTCGAAATAGCCCGCGCCGCTCTTCTTGCCACGACAGTCTTTCCGTCAATCGTCGACGCGTATGTGGGTCCCGGTGCGGGGCTGTCTGTGGTCGGCGTCATCGTCGGCTTGCTGGCCGCCGTATTTTTCGCGATTGTCGGGTTCGTTTGGTATCCGGTAAACCGATTTCTTAGAGCGCGTCGCGCACGAAAGGCAGCCGCATTGGAAGATCAGCAGCGCACGGTAGAGAAAGAGTTGGCGCATACCGAAGGAAAATAGATGGTGTATGTGTTTCTCTGCGCCTCGGTACTGGCATTCGTTGCGTGCCTGATTCGAACTGAAACTGTCCACAAGACGAAGGCAATGTTTCGGACAATCGGGTTGGCCAAATCGACAATTCTCGATCCGGCGCTTGGAGAGGATGCAAAAGAAGCAGCGTCAAGACAGGCAGCGGTGGCCTTGCTGAAAGGATTCGCATGGTTGCTTTTCAACCTGACCTTTGCCGGCGCAGTGGCAACGGCATGTCTTGTCGCGCCGATCGTCGCAGGTGCATTCACCATCAACGATCTTATTGCTGCTTCAGGCAACGCCATATTCATTACGGTTTCGTCCGCGTTCATGCTGCTGGTGCTTCTGGTTCGCCGCTGATGTCACCAGCGCCGTACTCAGGTCTCGAGCGCTCACTTCACCTCCTCGCCTTCAGTGGAACGTCCTTTCAGCGTGTCATCTCAGATCTCGAAGACCGGCTTTTTTCCGCCGCAATATCATCGGTGGTGGTCGAACAGCCCGTATTCGTGACTTCGCTGCCTCGCGCTGGAACGACGCTTTTGCTGGAGATGCTCGGCACACTGCCGGATTTCGTTTTTCATACTTACCGTTGCATGCCGTTCGTCATGTGCCCCTTGTTGTGGGACAAGATCGCCAGACTCTTCCGGAGCAAGGCCGTGGCGACTACACGCATGCATGGAGATGGAATGACTATAGACTTCGACAGCCCGGAAGCCTTCGAAGAAGTGTTCTGGAAAAGCGCATGGCCTGATCATTTCCTCGCCGATCGTGTGCAGACATGGTCGGATCGGGAGCGCAACGTCGAATTCGAGGAATTTTTCCGCAATCAGATGCGCAAACTGGCCCTGCTCGGTAGCGGAAAGTCAAGCAAGGAACCGCAGAGCGTGCGTTATCTTTCCAAGAATAACGCCAACATAGCCCGGTTACCGCTACTGAAAGCCATGTTTCCGGATTGCGCGATCGTAATTCCATTTCGCCACCCGCATAGCCATGTCGCTTCGCTGCGGCGCCAGCACGCGCTGTTCAGTGAGCTGCATGCGCGAGACTCTTTTGCACGTCGCTACATGGAATATCTGGGGCACTTCGAGTTCGGAGCCGCGTTGCGTCCAATCAATTTCGGAGGCTGGTGCGAAGAACTTGCGTCTCTGAATCCAACGGACGAGGAGTACTGGTGGCGCTATTGGGTCGAGGCGTATACGGCGGTTCTTGGTGAGGGAGATGACAACATCGTCTTGTATGACTACGACCGTGCGTGTGAAGAGCCATCCGTGGCGTTGGGCGCGTTGGGCCACGCACTCGGCGTGCGGAAACCGTCGATGTTGCAGGCGAATGCAGGACGGCTACGCAGCCCGACAACTTATGACCGTCTGGTGACTTCATTGGTCGAAGGCTCGCTCGAAGCTCGCGCGATTGCCGTGCACGATGCTCTGAAGGCACGCAGTATCAATGGCCTGGAACCGCTGGATTCTCACGGCGCGGTTTGAGCTTCGCGTACATTCGTTTGCCGTACCGGCGGTTGCCAGATGGAGTGACGGAGGCATTCTGGCTGAGATTGTGCGGCCACATTGAGCCAAGGCCTGCGGGTTGGCGCAACGTGATGCATTTGAGCCCTTCTTTGGTGGGACGACGCAAAACTTGCGGCGCGACGCAGGTTGGCAGTGCCCATGATGGTCATGGAACTCCCGGTCGACGCCGCTCATCCTCTTCCATATGCGGCACGAACTACACCTACCATGTGTTGATCCAGGTCAAGCCCTTGCAGCGGACGACAGGCGGAGAATCAGTCGCGAGGGCGTCCGGTCGTTCATCAATGGCGCCCCGTGACCACATAAAGGAGGTTTCATGAAACTAGGCATGCTGCATCTGTTCGAAAATCCGGTCGGGTTCACCGAACACCAAGTCGTGAAGAACCAGATGGAATTGATGATCGAGGCAGAACGTTTGGGCTACGACACGGTGATGCCCGCGGAGCATCATTTCTCGGAATACGGTTACTGCGCTTCTCCTCAGGTTTCTCTGGCGGCCGTCGCTGCCAGAACGACGAAAATCCGGCTGGGCACGGGCGTGGTGATTCTGCCCTTTCATAATCCGGTGCGAGTCGCGGAAGATTTCGCGTTCATCGATCTGATGAGCGACGGGCGCGTCGAACTTGGCGTCGGTCGCGGCTATCAGCCAATGGAGTACCGGGGTTTCGGCCTCGATCAGACACGTTCGCGCGAGATCTTCCACGAAGGTATGGAAGTCATCCACAAGTGCTGGACCGAAGACCGCTTCAGTTATCACGGCAAGCACTATCATTTCGACGACATCTGCGTGCGCCCCAAACCATTGCAGAAACCGACGCCGCCGATCTACATGGCCTGTCTGTCGCCTGAGACCTTCGAGATCGCGGGCCGCTGTGGCTACAACGTGCTGATGTCGACGGTGTTCGGCCTGACGGCCGACATGGCGCGCGAAGGCCTTGCCAACTATCGCAAGGGCCGGCGCGAAGCCGGCTTCGATCCGGCGACTGGGAAGGTTTCGTGCCTCATCATGGTGTACCCGGGCCGCTCGCGCGAGGAGGCGCGCTCGACTTTCGGACCGCGTGTCACCTGGTACTACCGGACGATCGCCAAGTACGTTGCGCCACCGCAGGGCCAGGTCGACATCAAGGGTTATGAGGGCTACGGTAGGTCGCGCGATCTGGCGGCGCAGGTGAATTTCGACGACATCGTTGATGGCAATTCAATCGTGTGCGGCGAGTCGGAACACTGCATCGAGAAACTGACTCGACTCGGCGCGGAATTTGGTTTCGACGAACTGCTGTGCTGGACCCGCATTGGTGGCCTGGAAAACGACAAGGTGCTGAGCGCGATGGAACTGCTCGGGACCGACATCATTCCAGCCGTGCGCAAGGCCACGGCCATCAAGGTCGCGGCCTGATCTTGCAGCGG
>LNEL01000031.1 GCA_001464935.1 Gammaproteobacteria bacterium Ga0077536 | reverse complement strand
CGCCCAGTCTTCACGTGCTCGGCAACGCGCCGATACCACCCGCGATCTGATGCGCCGCAGCATCCACCGGCCACGGCTGTGGCCTGTTCAGCAGTCCCCCAACTCATGATAATCGGGCGGTCACCACAACGATCAGCAAGGGGGGACTTGTGCGCGCTGCGAATCTGATGGCCGGTCTGACGGGAATTGCCGCGATGTTCGTCGCCACGCTGACGCCGGCGGCCACCGTCGTCGATGGCGGGGCCATTGCCGACGAACAGCAGAGCGCGAACTGGCTGTCGTACGGACGCACTTACAGCGAACAGCGCTACAGCCCGCTGCGTGACATCGATACCGGCAACGTCGCCGGCCTCAAGCTCGACTGGGCGCTGGCGCTCGAAGGTGACCGCACCCTGCTCGCAACGCCGATAGTCGTCGATGGCATCATGTACGTCTCCGGCAGTTTCAGCGTGGTGCGCGCGGTCGAGGCTGCCAGCGGCAAAGTGCTGTGGACCTACGATCCGAAGACGCTCGAAGTCGCAGGCGATCGCCAGCGTATTTTCTGGGATTCGAATCGTGGCGTGGCGTACTGGAAGGGCAAGGTGTTCGTCGCCACCGGTGACGGCCGTCTCAACGCGATCGATGCGGCGACCGGCAAGGAAGTCTGGAGCGCGCAGACGATTGATCCGAAGTTGCCGATGTACATCAACGGCGCGCCGCGCGTGTTTCGCGACAAGGTGATCATCGGCAACGGTGGCACCGAGGTCGGCGCATCGCGCGGCTATGTCACCGCCTACGACACCGAAACGGGTCAACAGGCCTGGCGCTTCTATGTCGTACCCGGCAATCCGGCCGACGGCTTCGAAGACGAGACGCAGGCGATGGCCGCCAAGACCTGGACCGGCGAGTGGTGGAAGTACGGTGGTGGCGGCAACACCTGGAATGGCTTCACCTACGATCCCGAGTTCAATCGCATCTACATCGGCACGGGCAACGGCTCGCCGTGGAACCAGAAACTGCGCAGCCCCGGCGGTGGCGACAACCTGTTCCTGTGCTCGATCGTGGCGCTCGACGCCGATACCGGCGAATACGCGTGGCACTACCAGACCGTGCCGGGTGAAACCTGGGACTACAACTCGAACATGGACATGGTGCTCGCCGATCTGACGATCGACGGCAAAGTCGTGAAGGCGATGATGCATGCGCCGAAGAACGGTTTCTTCTACGTGCTCGATCGCGCCACCGGCAAACTGATCTCGGCCGAGAAGATCGGCAAGAACGTCAACTGGGCAACGCATGTCGATCTCGCCACCGGGCGCCCGGTCGAACGCGAAGGCGCGCGCTACGAGGACGGCGAGGAATTGATCTGGCCGGGGCCGATCGGCGTGCACAACTGGCACGCGATGTCGTTCAATCCCGGCACCGGTCTCGTCTATATCCCGGTGCACGAACTGCCCGGCATGTTCACCGACAAGGGCATCAACCCGGTCACCTGGCAGTCGCCGAACTTCTACATCGACACCGGCGTCGAGTTCCTGCACGACGATGTCCCGACGAACGCCGGCAGCGCCGCGCTGATGGCGTGGGATCCAATCGGCAAGAAGGAAGTGTGGCGCCACGAACTGCCGGGTTCGTGGAATGCGGGTACGCTGACCACGGCCGGCAACCTCGTGTTCCAGGGGCGCGTGGACGGCAAGTTCGTCGCCTACGATGCGACCTCGGGCGCCGCGCTGTGGACTTTCGATGCCGGTCTCGGCATTTCGGCGCCACCCGTGACCTATACGGTCAACGGTGAGCAGCACATCGCGCTCCTCGTGGGCTGGGGGGGGGCGGGGCCTGCCATCGGCGGCTCGATGAATCGCCAGCACGGCTGGGCTTACCGCGCGCAGCCGCGTCACCTGCTGAGCTTCAGTCTCAAAGGGCAGGCCGAGATGCCGGTGATGCCGCCGCCGGTCTTTCCGGCGCCGATCAAGCAGTCGGACTTCGAAGTCGATCCGCTGCTCGCGGAGCAGGGCAATGCACTGTGGGCGAAACACTGCGTGCTGTGTCATGGCGCGGGGGCGGTCTCGGGCGGTTACGCGCCGGACCTGCGGGCGTCGACGATTCCGCTATACGCCGATGCGCTCGACGACGTGCTCGGCGGCTCGCGTCAGCTCGCGGGCATGCCGCGCTTCACCGAGCTGACGGCCGCGGACCGCAAGGCGATCCAGCACTACATCCGGCGTGAGGCGCGGGCGGCGCCCTGAGCGCCGCTGCGCGGTGCCCGGACTCGGACCCTGCGCAACGCCGGGTCTCAGGCCCACCAATCGACGATTGCGGGCTCGCCTTGAGCCGCGCCGGTACCCGGGTGCACCCCCCCGGAGCCAGGGATCCCTCGTGCTTGAAAAGACGGCCGGATTTCCCCGGCTGCGCAGCGCTCAGAAGCGGGGCTTGATCTCGGCGCTGCGGTAGCGGGCGATGCCTTCGAGGATCTCGCGCTTCGCTTCGTCCGGGCCCGACCAGCCCTTGACCTTCACCCACTTGCCGGGCTCCAGGTCCTTGTAGTGCTCGAAAAAGTGCTGGATCTGCATCAGGCGCTCGGGCTGGAGATCGTCGGGGCGCTGCCAATGCTTGTAGATGGGCAGGATTCTGTCGATCGGCACGGCCAGCAGCTTGGCGTCGCCGCCGGCCTCATCGTCCATCATCAGCGCGCCGATGGGGCGGCAACGGATGACGGCACCGGTGGTCACGGCGAACGGCGTGATCACGAGGACGTCGACGGGGTCGCCGTCGTCGGCAATCGTGTGGGGGATGTAGCCGTAGTTACACGGATAGTGCATCGCCGTCATCATGAAGCGATCGACGAACAGGGCGCCCGTCGCCTTGTCGACTTCGTACTTCACCGGATCGGCGTTCATCGGAATTTCGATGATGACGTTGAACTCGTCCGGCAGCGCGGTACCGGAATCGACACGGTCGAGATTCATGAGTGGGTTCCAGCCTCTAAGAGAATTTATTGCTACGCAGCATTCTAGGGGGCCGATCCCGTCGACTCAATGACTCAGGCCACATTGCTGCAAGAAGACCGGCAGAAGCCCGCCCGCGTCGATTCATCGGCCACTGTGCCGGCGCCTTGATCGGGCCTGCGCCGGCCGGGCTGCCGTGCCCGCTCAGGCGTCCGGCGGATGGACACCCGTATCGGCCCGCACGGTCACCCACTACCAGCGGTGAGCCGGGTGCGCGATCGCGCGCCACATTGGCCAGCCTCGACCTCAGGACATGTTGCCAACCGACTGAGTAGCAACGAAATCTGAATGAAGCTCAGGTGCTTTCTCAACAGGCGACCGGGCAAGATCCGGGCGGACAGTATTGTGCGCGTCGCTACATGACGTGAACGTCAACGTCACGCTCCTGCGCCTCGTTCTGAGGGACCCGGGCTTTGAAATCTGACGTGAACGTCAAGGTCAGCCTGGGTCCGGGCCCGAATCGGGCCGGAACAGGCCAGTGAAATGTCGTCGCATTGGTGACTGCCCTGGGCCGTGGTGCGCCAACGGGTGACGGGCCGGCATGCGCCGGGATGTCAGCCGATCGGCGCGCATGGAGCGCGCCGGGGCGTGCGCTTCTTCCGGTCAGGTCAATTCTCTGGATTCACGTCAACACATTGATTCAAGGAAGCCATCAGGCGGTGATTCACGTGACGTCTGAGCAACCCGTCCCGACCTCGCGCGTAAGCCGGCTGGTGCGGGCGGCAATTCCCGCCGAACGCGGCAGTTCGTGTGGGCGCACTGCCGGGCGCTGCTGCTCAGCCGCGCCTGCCGAGTGTGCGGACGGCTCGCGCGCCAAGCTCCGCGAGCCGCCCGCGCACCGCGTCGTCGGTCAAGCGGCCCTGCGCATCGAACAGCGTGCCGGCCTGCGGCACGCCGACGATCGGCAAGACGATCGCACCGAGGTTGGACAGGACATAGGCCACGTGGGGCAGCGCTCGCACGGCGCCGAAGGCGCCCGGCGACGCGCCGCACAGGCCGACGATCTTGCCGCTGAACGGCTTCGTGCCCGACTCGCCGTCGACCGACTGAGACAGCCAGTCGATCGTGTTCTTCAGCAGCGGCGTGATCGAACCGTTGTATTCGGGGCTTGCGATCAGCAGGCCGTCGGCGGCGATCAGGCGCGCGCGCAGCGCCCGCATCGTGGCCGGCACGCCCTGCGCGGCGTGTTCGTCGGCCTGGTAGATCGGCATCGGATAGTCGGCGAGATCGGCGACTTCGACCGTCGCGCCGGCGTCGCGCGCACCTGCGATGACGACCTCGAGCGCGAGACGGTTAAACGACGCCTGTCGGGTGCTGCCGGCGAAGGCGAGCAGGGTGGGCTGGGGCATGGCGCAATCTCCAGGAATGGACAGTCACCATACTGGCGCATCGGGCACACCGCGAGTCGGCTGAGGCACCGTCATTCATGACCCGCGGTCGGGTGCGGGCTTCGCGCCGGCGTGACCTGCGATGCCGTCCGCTTGCCGCATTCGATGCGGCTCCGTAAAGTACGGGTCCGTACCAAACGTCGAACGATCTCATCGTGAACAACACCCGCGCCCGCGCGCGCCCGCCGACCGCCCCGTCGCGAGAGCAGCACGAACTCAGGCTCGGCTTTCTGCTGCACGACACCGCGCGCCTGCGCCGCAGCGCCCACGACGCCGTGCTGCGACCGGCCGGATTCACGACCGCCCAGGCCTCGCTGATGCGCCATCTCGCCCGCGAGGATGGCCAGACGCAGTCCGCGCTCGCCGAAGCGCTGGAACTCGGCAAGGTCGCGCTCGGCGAAACGGTCGACCGCCTCGAAGCCGCCGGCTACATCGAGCGCCGCGCCTGCCCGCTCGACCGGCGCGCGAAGCGCATTCATCTCACCCGCGCCGGGCGCGCGGCGCTGGACGGCCTGCTCGACATTGCCGTCGCGCTCAACGCCGACATCTACGCAGGCCTGTCGACTGCCGAGCTCGACACGGCGACGCGTGTGCTCGATGCCGTCAAACAGAACCTGCTGCGCATGACGCGCGGCCGAACCTGACACCGCCATCACCAAGGGGAGAACATCATGGAAATCGGCATTGCCCAACTGCTGCCCAGCTTCGCCTACGACAACCTGACCGACGCCCAGCTCTACGACGATGAAATCGCGCTCGCGATTGCCGCCGACGAGCTCGGTTACGACCACCTGTGGGCGGTCGAACATCACTTCGAGGACTACTCGCTGTGCCCGGACAACTTCGTCTATCTCGCGCACCTGGCCGCGGTGACCAAACGGATCAAGCTCGCGACCGGCGTTGCCATCCTGCCGTGGAATCTGCAGCCGCTGCGCGTGGCGGAGAAGATGGCGATGCTCGATGTGCTGTCGAAAGGCCGGGCGATTCTCGGCCTCGGCCGCGGTCTCGCGCGGCGCGAGTTCGACACCTTCGGCATTCCGATGGCCGAATCGCGCGAACGCTATGACGAGGCAGCGCCGCTGGTCGTCGAGGCCATGGAAGCGGGCTGGTTCCCTGAGCACCACGGAAAGTACTTCGATCAGCCGCGCGCCCCGCTGCGCCCGGCGCCGCTGTCGAACGAATGGCGCTGGAACCGCCTGACACAAGTCGCGATGAGCCCTGATTCCGCCGAGCAGGCGGCGAAACTCGGCGCGCAGATGATGGCCTTCAACTACAAGCAGCCGGCCGCGCAGAAGCAGGAGTATGAAGACTATCGCGCGGCCTTCAGGCGCTATCATGGCCGTGAAGCGCGGCCACTGCTGCTGACGGAAATGATGGTCTGCGATTCGAATGCCGCGCGCTGTCGCGAACTCGCCGAGAAGTATGTCGCGAACTACGGCATCTCGGTGCTCGACCACTACGAAATGCTCGGCGAACAGTTCAAGTCGAGCGGTGGCTATCCGACCTATGCCGAGGCCGCGGAAGCGATGCGCGGCATCGGCAAGGAAGCGATCATCAAGGGCTATGTGGAGCAGCAGGTGTGGGGCACGCCGGACCAGATGCTGCGCAAGTTCGAGGAGCGGTTCAGCTTCATGGGGCAGTACGGCGTGTTGTGCGTGTTCCGCTTCGGCGGCGCGCCGCTCGAGGTCGCGATGAACAGCATGAAGCTGTTCGCGCAGGAAGTGATGCCGGTGCTGCGCGAATGGGGCGTCGACGCCCGGGCGTCGGTCGCAAGCGCTGGCTGACGTTCAGTCGTCCTGCGCGCGCCGCGCCGCGCGGCGCGGGCGGGGCGGCGCCGCCTTGCTCGCGCGCGGCGGCTGTCCCGTCCAGCCCTTGAAGGCCCGCGAGAACGCGCTCGCGTCCTCGAAGCCGAGCCGCCACGCGATTTCGCTCTGCTTCAGATCGCCACGCCCCATCAGTTCGCCGGCGCGCTCGCGCCGGATCTCGTTCAGCAACGCGGAAAAACTCGTGCCTTCGTCATCGAGGCGACGCTGCAGCGTGCGCTTGGTCAGATGCAGTTCCGTCACCAGTTCCATCAGCGACGGCACCGGCGTCGCCGCGCGCAGACGGCTGCGCACGACGTCGACGTAGGACAGCGGTTCCTCGATGACCGCGGTCAGGCGATGGCACTGATTGCTGAAGAAGCGGAACGACATTGCGTTGGCCTGGGGCGGCGCGGCGTCCCATACTGCGCGCGGGAAGCGGATGTGGTTGAGCTCGGCGCCGAAGCGCACGTCGCAGCCGAAGAACGCCGTGTAGGGCTTGAGATCGGCCGGCGCCGGATGTCGAAAGTGGACGACGAGCGGTGTCAGCGATGCGCCGAGCGTCTGGCGGAACAGCGCGAGCAGCGCCGTGGTGTCGCGCTCGACGAAGAACGATGCGAGATCGCCGACTTCTGCGTTCTCGTAGAACGCGACGTATTCGTCGTCGCCGTCGCGCCACACGGCTTCCTCGATACAGCCCCAGGCCAGCGCGGGATAGGTCGGCACGCAGCGAAACAGTTCGCGCATCGTCGGCGCGCAGGACGCCGCGAGTCCCAGCACGCCGAACAGCGCGAGGTGATAACGCTGGCCGACCTCGAGCCCCGCATGCGGCAGCTTGAGCCGCCCGAGCGCGAGGCGAATGAATGCGAACTCCTGCTGATAGGTGATGCGGTAGCTCGGCTCCTCGAGCGCGAAGCGCGGAATGCCCGCGGCCTCCAGCAGTGGCTCGACCTTCTGGCGCGCGGCCTCGAGCACCTCAATCACGGGTGACAGGCCGAACGCGAGCCTGAACGGTCGCAGCATCGGCCCACCGTAGAGGTACTCGGGGCCGCGGCCGGTACGCCGCACTGCAGCGCGACGAACGCGGGGCGGGGAGATCATTGTCAAACCTCGTCGCTGTCACCAAATGTCAAGAAATTTACACAATCCATCATTCCGGTGCGAGCGCCGGACGCGGAGACTTTCGCCCTCAACAAGCACCCGTCATGCGCGGCTGCAGCTTTTGGAGGCCCCCGATGAAGTTCATGTTCTTTTTCTACCCCGCGATACCCGGCACGATGGACGAGCGCGAGAAACTGCGGCCGATCGCCGCCCGCACTGATCGCTTCCAGCAGATGCTGAGCGAGATCGTCGAACTGTCGCAGTTCGCCGAGGATCTGGGCTTCAGCGCCGTGACTTTCCCCGAGCACCATCTGCACACCGAAGGCGGCGAGATGGGCAGCCTGCCGTTGCTGACACAGCACGTGCTGGCGAACACCAAGAAGATCATGGCGGGCCCGATCGGCTACGTGCTGCCGGGCTGGAACCCGCTGCGCCTCGCGCTCGAAATCGCGTGGCTCGATCAGATCACGAAGGGGCGCACGCTGTGCGGCTTCGCGCGCGGATACCAGTCGCGCTGGCTGAACCAGATGGCCCAGCAGCTGCACGTCGGCGCCGCGGCGATGAACACCAAGGACACCCAGCCCGACAACGATGCGGTGAATCGCGAAGCCTTCCAGGAGGTCTATGACATCCTGAAGCTCGCGTGGGGCGACAAGCCATTCCGCTACAAGGGCAAGCACTACCAGTACCCGAATCCCTACGACACCGGAACGCCGTGGCCGGCGCACGAGTGGACGCGCAAGTATGGTTCACCAGGCGAAGTCGACGACAACGGCAACATCATTGCGATCGACGTCGTGCCGAAACCCTACCAGAAGCCAAATCCGCCGTTGTTCCAGGCCTTCTCGCAGAGTGAGGCGACGATCCGCTGGGCTGCGCGCGAAGGGCTGATCCCGACGCTGCTCGTCGCCGACTACGTCGAACTGCGACGCTTCGCCGAGATTCACGTCGAGGAAGCGGCGAAGCACGGCCGCCAGCTGAAGCTCGGTGAGAACCTCGGCGTGTTCCGCGGCGTGTACATGGCCGACACCAAGGCGCAGGCACATGAACTCGCGATGAAGGGCCTGATGGGCACGGGCTGGCCGGGCTGGGCGCATTACTTCGGCTTCACCGACGCCTTCCGGCTGCCGGAAGACGATCTGAAGTACCCGGGCCAGACGCTGCCGCTGTCGGAGATCAGGATGGAGCGGTTCGACAAGGCGCACTTCACGCTGAGCGGCAACGCCGACGACGTGCGACGCGACATGGACGATCTGGTCGCCGCCGCGAATCCCGAGTGGTTCATCTGGCAGGGCGATCAGGGCTACCTCCCGCTCGACGACTGCAAGCGCATCATGGAGCGCTTCGCGCGCGAGGTCATGCCGCATTACGTCTGAAGAGCTGATCGCAAATCCGCGCCCTGCGTAGGCTGGACTGTCGCAGGAAGCCCGACGAGAGCGCCCTCGTCGGCGCCAGACCGTGGTCGAGCACGCTGCTTACCGGGGCCGGTAGGCCGGCGTGATTGGGTGCCAACAGACACATCCAGGTTGGGCTTCATGCGACAGCCGGCCATGGGGGGCAGCCTCACCGCGCCTCATGACAACTCGGGATAACCCGGCTGCGACGCAGTGGAACCAGCGATCTGCGGCGGCTGACAGGCCAATCCCGGGAGCCGCGCTATGCGCTATTCCTGGGCTACTTTCTGCCAGGCGCACGCACTTTTTCATCACACTGCGTGAGCAGTCGGGGATGGTGGCCAAGCTTCGTTGCGAATCTACGGGATCCGCGCTCATCGACCCGGACAGGCAGACGGACATGCCGGGCCGCAGGTCCGGCATGTCGCCACATTGGGGGCCCAGTCGCCAACCGTGTGGTCAGTGCCGGCATGCCACGCATGACTGCGGATCCTCGATTCTCCGCTCAAAAGCTGTCCAGCGCGTCCAGATCGTCGATCGCCACGGTCATACGACGGATGAATTCGAGTGACACCGCCGGCGGCTGCATCTTCGGTGCTTCCGGTGGCTGGCCGAGTGTGCCGGTCCACCAGGCAAGGGCGCTGAAGAGCTGCTGGCGATAGAGCCGGAAGGCTTCGTCGAAGCCGGGTGGCTCGGCACCGCAAGCGTGCAGGCCTTCGAGGTAGTGCCGGATCAATGCCTGTTCGTGGCGCCGGCGTTCAGCTGGCTCGAAGGCAGTCGAAATCGCGTACGACAGGTCGCGCGCCCAATGGCCTTTGCAACTGCACTGCCAGTCGTTGAGACCCATCACGTCACCGGGCCCGACATACCAGTTCTTCAGATGTACATCCGAGTGAATGAGCGTGCGTGGCAGCGTTGCGTGGCGTTCTACGCTGGCGAGCGTGGCCGGCCAGATGTCCTTTTCCCGCCTGAACAGACGTGGCGGGATGACCGCTTCGGCATCACGGAAGCCGCGTGCGCAGGCGGGACCGAAGCCGGCGAGTTCGACCGTCGCGGTGAAGAACTCTTCCCAGGTATTGAAGCCGTCGAGTGCGGCGAGCCGTTCGGGGTGCGCATAGAACTCGCCGTGCAGACGCGCGAACAGGTCCATCTGACTCTTGCCGCGCGATAGCGTCATCGGTGTATCGATGCGGCAGAACTCGACGCGATCACGCAGATCACGCATCACGATGATCGAATTGAAGCTTTCTCGGTCGTAGTTCGCGTGATAGGCCTCCGGCGCCTCGATGGGCAGGCCGGGCCGCACGGCATTGTAGAAATTGACCTCAGCCGCGATCCCGTTATTCATGCCGAGCATGTAACGATTCTCGAGCGCCGGTGAACCCTTGCAAAAGACCGTTGCCGGCCACCCAGCCGCGCGAGCTTGTGCGCCGTCGCGGTATTGCAGGTGGATGCGGCGTCGACTCGACGTGCCTTCGTCGACCTCGTCGAGCTGGTGACCGGCAACGAGGATGCCGGGGTGAGCGGCACCCAGGATCGCCGTCAGCCATTCATCGGTGACGGTGTCGTAGCCGAGCGGTATGTCGGCTGCTGTTCTGGGCACGACCTGCGCAGCCTGTTCCGCGCGGAACAGAGTTCTGATGCGTTCGAAGTGCTCGTCCATATGCTCTGTCATCCAGATGATAGCGCCACGTTTGAAGCCGCGCCCCGCGTCAGATCACGCGCGATGCAGCTCTGTTGGCAGCACCGCGTGCGGCACGCCGACGGCCTCGATTTCGCGCAGCAACGCACGTCGCATGTACCACGCATGGACATCGAGCCATGCACCCCAGATCACCATTGGCAGATAAAACCCCAACAGGCCGTGATACGCGAACGGCCCGGACTGCGTGAAGGCCGGTCCCGATGCCGTGATCAGCAGCACGGCCCCCGCGATTGACCACCATGCCAGTGCGCGCGGCATCAACGGTCGTGCAGATCGATCGTTCAATGCCACCAGCGCAGCGGCAATCATCTGCATCGACAGCACGGGCCACGCCAGCAGAAAGCCGAGCCATGCGATGTCGTTGAGTGCCACCACGACGTCCGGTGAAGCCTCTGGTCGATACGCGGCGCTGATCCAGAATGAGCAGTTGAGGATCACGATGACGGCGATCAGGATGCCGCCGACACCCTGCACGATGGACCACACCGGCATCGGGCCTTCGATCTTCGCCAGCATCAGGCTGAACTGCACCGACCACACGCAAAGGAAACAGCAGCCGGTGAGAAAGATCAGATTGCCGAGCAGATTGCCAAAGCGATAGGTGTCGGTGAACCACTGATGGGTTTCCGCCGGTGCCAGATCGGCCGGCGCGGGCGCCCAGAAATGCGCCAGCCACAGCCAACCGACGACGGTAAACAGTGTGAACAGTGGTGCGCACCAGGCACCAAAAAGCTGATGTCGGAGATTTGTCTCCGCGTTCATGAGCAGGTTCTCCTGTCGATTGCCGAAGATGAACGGGGTGAGGCCACGCTCAGGCATGCGCCCGCGCGGTGACGCCCGCCGGTTCGTTGCGTTCGAACCAGTCCGGCCAGCCGGCGGCCAGATTCTGGGCGCGCGCCAGCTCACGCTCCTCCGCGCTCGCGAACTTCAGATCCCACTCCTTCAGCGCCTTCTTGATGATCAGGTTGTGCCACACCGGCGGGATCAGCGCGGTCAGAAAGCATAGAAAGACATTCGGCATGCGAATCGCGGTGGTGTCCGGTTTGAGCTTGTAATAGGGGATGTAGGAATCGAGATGATGATCGGCGTGATTGGTGATCTCGAACGCGACCGGCCGCGTGAGATAGCCGAGGTGATTCCACAGGTGCCGTCGTGCTACCGGCTTGCCCTCGGCGCGCACGATGCCGTAATGCTGGAAGTAATTGAAGGACTCCACCCAGAAACGGGCGATAACCATCGAGGTCAGGCACGTCGCCACCGCCGGCCAGCCGCCGACGAGAAAGGCGATCGTCTGGAAAACGAGCTGCGCGAACAGTGCCTTCCACAGCCGATGGCGCCAGGACCAGCGGCCGTAACCTCGCTTCTCCAGCGCGTCGCTCTCGATTTTCCAGCACTGCAGCGTGCTCGCCACGACGGCATTCACCGTGAACGAGTACAGCTGCTGGCCGCGGCGCGCGGTGTCTGAGTCCTTGACCGTGCCGACGTCGATGTGATGGCCAACGGTATGCCCGATATTGCGCGCGCAGTCGAGATAGCACACCTGTGCATAGGTCCCGACGAGCTGCGGCAGGAACGCCCGCTGGTGATAGAGCTCGTGCGATGGCGGCACGAAAGCAATCACCGACATCCAGGCTACGCTGATGATGCCGCCAACAAGCGACAGGCCCGACAGCGTGCCTGCGCCGACCTGCCAGGCGAGGATCAGAATCAGCAGCGGGCCGGTCAGCGTCGACAGCCAGACCGGAATGTTCGCCAGGGTGCGGTTATTCATTCGGCGCGCAGCCGTGTCGAGCGGCAGCAACGCATCAACCAGCGCAAGGATGAACAAGGTCGACACGCCCAGCCACGCGTAGGTGCCGCCCCGGATCACGCCATAGGCGGTCAGCAGCTGCAGGCTGAAGGTGAGGTAGTAGCGTGCATAGTCGAAGAACATCGTGACCTCCTGTTCAGGGAGCCCGGCAGCGCAACCGGCGAAGCCCGCTAACGGGCCGCGCGCAGTTTCGGTGCGGGCACCTTCTTGTGATGCTTGAACATGTCGCGGCCGATCAGCAACTTCATGATTTCAATTGAACCACCGGCAATCTTCACGACCCGCGCGTCGGCATAGGCCCGCGCTATCGGGTACTCCCACATGTAACCCCAGCCGCCGAACAGCTGCAGGCATTCGTCGACCGTCCTGCAGTGCAGGTTGCTGAGAAACATCTTGGCCATTGCCGCGTCAATCGCGTCCAGTTCGCCCTTCATGAAGAGCTCGATGCAGCGATCGGTCAGGACCCGGCCGGCCACCGATTCCGTCCGCAGTTCGGCGAGCTTGAACTGGGTGTTCTGGAAGTCGGCGATGGTCTGATCGAAGGCTTCGCGCTGAGCGGTGTACTCGACGGTCCACTCGATCACGGCTTCGGTGACGGCGGCGCTGCGGATGGCCTGGGCCAGCCGCTCCTGCGCAAGCTTGGTCATCATCAGGCCGAAGCCTTCGCCTTCGCGGCCGAGCATGTTGGTGGCCGGCACGCGCACGTTGTCGAAGAACAGCTCCGAGGTGTCCTGCGCTTTCATGCCGAGTTTCTCGAGGTTGCGTCCGCGCTTGAAGCCCGGCCGGTCGCCTTCGACGAGAAACAGGGTGATGCCTTTCGCGCCGGCACTGCTGTCAGTCTTGGTGGCCAGCACCAGCACGTCGCAGAGCTGGCCGTTCGAGATGAACACCTTCTGGCCATTGATCACGTAATCGTCGCCGTCGCGCACGGCGCGGGTGCGGATGTTCTTCAAATCGCTGCCGGCATGGGGTTCCGTCATGCCCAGCGAACCGATGGCGGTGCCGGCGACCATCTTCGGCAGCCAGTGGCGCTTCTGTTCCTCGGTGCCGAATGAGCGCAGGTAGGTGGCCACCAGGTCTGTGTGGATCATGAAGCCGGGGCCGGTGTAACCCGCGCGGGCCATCTCCTCGAACACCACGACATCGTAGAGATAGTCCGCGCCCGCGCCACCGTATTCTTCGGGCACGCAGCAGCACAGCAGGCCGGCGGCGCCGGCCTTGTGCCACAGTTCTCGCGGCACGATCCCGTCTTCTTCCCACTGCGCGTGCCAGGGCGCGATTTCCCTGTCGATGAAGCGCCGGACCGTGTCGCGGAACAGCGTATGTTCGGGACTGAAGAGAGTACGTTCGATCATCGACTGATTCCTGCCGACCGCCAGCCGCGCGGGCGACGGCTGGCTTGCCACAACGACCGTTTACTTGGTGAACTGATGAAAGTCCGGTGCGCGCTTCTCATTGAAAGCGTTGACGCCTTCCTTCGATTCCGCCGTGTCATAGAACATCTTCACGGCATGCAAGGCAAACATGCTCGTGCCGCGGATGGACTCCGTGTCGCAGTTGAACGAGCGTTTGGCCAGCGCGAGCGCCGTCGGACTGCGCTGCATCAATTTCTGGCACCAGTCGTCGACGGCCGCGTCGAGCTGGTCTGCCGGGACCACCTTGTTGACGAGCCCCATCTGGCGCGCCTCCTCGGCCGTGTACTGTTCGCACAGGTACCAGATTTCGCGCGCCTTCTTCTCGCCGACGATGCGCGCGAGATAGGCCGTTCCCCAGCCCGCATCGACGGAGCCGACCTTCGGGCCGACCTGGCCGAGTTTTGCGGTGTCCGCAGCGATGCTGAGATCGCACAGCGTGGCGAGCACGTTGCCGCCCCCGATGGCGTATCCGTTGATGCGCGCAATTACCGGTTTCGGGATGTCGCGGATCGCGGACTGCAGTTCGTCGATCGGCAGCCCGACGACGCCGCGGCCGTCATAGTCGCCGTCGTGCGCGGACTGATCGCCGCCGGTGCAGAAGGCCTTGTCGCCGGCGCCCGTCAGCACCACGACACCGACGGCCTTGTCGCTGGCGGCCGTCAGGAAGGCGTGGGTGAGTTCCTCGATCGTGCGGCCGCGAAAGGCGTTGTAAACCTTCGGCCGGTTGATCGTGATCCACGCGGCGCCGGCCTTGTTCTCGTAGGTGATGTCCTGGTAAGGCAGTACTGCAAACATGTCGGAAGTCCTCGGGCTGTGCGTCGCGGTCAGTTCATGGTCAGGCCGCCAGACACCGAGATGGTCTGGCCGAGCAGGTAGGCGGCATCGTCGCTGGCGAGAAAGGCGACGAGACCGGGATAGTCCTCAGGTTGACCCATGCGTCGCAGCGGAATGCCGCGCGCCATCGAGTCTTTCCATTTCTGGGCCTCGTCGCCGGTGCCGACGACGGCGGCCATGGCCGGCGTGTCGGTCGGGCCCGGGCAGATCGTGTTCACGAGTACGTTGTGCTTCGACAACTCGCGCGCGATGGATTTGCTGAAGGCGATGATGCCGCCTTTGCACGCTGAGTAGACGGCTTCATTGCTGGTGCCGACACGCCCGGCGTCCGAGGCGATGTTGACGACGCGGCCGCCGTTACGGGCCTGCATGCGGCTGCACACTGCATGGTGCAGATGCAGCGGGCCGTACAGGTTCAGATTGATGATCTTCTGCCACAACTCGGGTCCGGTCTTCAGGAACGGCGCCGGCTGATCCCACCCGGCGTTGTTGACCAGCAGCCAGATGGCGCCGAGATCCGTTTCGACCTGCGCGACTGCCGCTTCCACCGCCGCGAGGTCCGTGATGTCAACGCGGTAGGCGCGAGCGCCATGGCCGGCCTCCGCGGCAACGGCCTCGGCGGCCGGCAGGTTGATGTCGAAAATCGCGACCGGGCAGCCTTCTGCCGCCAGGCGCAGCGCAATGGCGCGTCCGATACCGCTGCCGCCGCCGGTCACCAGTGCGACCTTGCCTTGCAAACCTCTCACGTGGCACTCCTCATCGTCTATTGCGTGGTGAGCGTCACGCGGACGCTCCTAATCGCCGTCATCGCCGAGATTGCTGCTGCCGACCATCTTCAGCAGGTTGGCTTTCACCGCGTGTAGTGTCTTGGCGGCGGCCTTCACTTCGGCAGCCGGGATTCCGCGCAGGATCACCTCGTTCGTCGCCGCAGCGATTTTGCGCATGCGCGTGACGACCTTGCGGCCTTCGCCCGACAGGAAGATGCGCTTGACGCGCCGATCGGCCGCATCCGGGCGGCGCTCGACGAGACCAACGGCTTCGAGACGATCGACCAGCCCGCCGAGCGCGACTTTGCCGAGATCGAGTTGGCCGGCGAGGTCGGACTGAGGCATGCCGTCCTTGCGCGAGAGATAGGCGATGACCCAGGCCTGCGAGCGCGTCACACCCAGCGGCTTCAGCGCCGTGTCGTACACGATGCGGCGCAGGCGTGAGGCATCGTGGATGTAGAAGCCGAGCCGGATTGCCCAGTCTTCGTCCGTGCTGTCGGCGCCGCTCAGCGCCGCTGCCAGATGTTCCGTGTTTTCAACCATATCGACACCTCGCGCAACCCGCCCGTCGAGCAGGGCGCCCGCCAGTCCGGTGAATGTATCGATACGAACCATATGCTTGCGTAAAGGTATTTGGGATATATAGTATGCATGCATACGATATGCATGCGGTCTTTAATTGTCAACGCCGTCGGCAGAGGACTTTCGCTGTGGATTTCGACAATCCGGAGGAGCATCGCGCCATCCGCAACGCCGTCGCTGCGGTGGTCAGTCGTTTCGATGCGGACTACTGGCTGGAGCGCGACGAAGACGGCAGCTTCCCGCACGAATTCCATCGCGCGATGGCTGACGCCGGCTGGCTCGGGATCACGATGCCGGAGGCCTACGGCGGCGCGGGTCTGGGTGTCACGGAGGCCGCCCTGATGATGCACGAAGTCACGAGCCATGGTGGCGGGATGGCCGCGGCGTCCACGGTGCACATCAATCTGTTCGGTCCGCATCCGATCATCGTGTTCGGCACGGACGACCAGAAGGCGCGCTGGATCCCGCGTCTCGTTGCCGGCACCGATCGGTGCTGCTTCGGGTTCACCGAACCTGACGCCGGCCTCAACACCACCCGGATCAAGACGTTCGCGCAGAAGGTCGACGGTGGCTACCGCGTCAACGGTCAGAAGGTCTGGACGTCCACCGCGCAGGTCGCGAACAAAATCATGCTGCTGACGCGCACGACCCGTTTCGAGGACTGCCAGCGCCCGACCGATGGCATCACCATTTTCTACACCGATCTCGACCGGGCGAAAGTCGATGTCTGCCGCATTCCCAAGATGGGACGCAAGGCGGTTGATTCGAATGCGGTCTTCATCGACGACCTTTTCATTCCCGACGACGACCGCATCGGTGAGGAAGGCAAGGGCTTCTCCTACATTCTGCACAGTCTGAATCCCGAGCGCGTGCTGGTCGCGGTCGAAGCCATCGGGATGGGACAGGACGCGTTGCGCCGCGCCACGCGCTATGCCCGCGAACGCACGGTGTTCGACCGGCCCATTGGCATGAACCAGGGCATCCAGCATCCGCTCGCCGAGAACTGGATGAACCTCGAAGCCGCCTACACGATGGCGATGAAAGCGGCCTGGCTCTACGACCATGACCGTCCCTGCGGCGCCGAGGCCAATACCGCCAAGTTCCTTGGCGCGAAAGCCGGCCACGACGCCTGTCTGCAGGCAGTGCTCACACACGGCGGTTTCGGCTATGCGAAGGAATACCATGTCGAGCGCCTGCTGCGCGAAGTGACCGTCACCCGCATCGCGCCGGTCACCGAGCAGCTGATCAAGTGTTTCATTGCCGAGAAGGTGCTCGACCTTCCAAAGAGCTACTGACGGCTCATACATCCGGACAACCAGGATGATCGAACGCTCGCTCTACGACGACACCCACGGCCTGTTCCGTGAGGCCGTGCGACGCTTTTTCGCCGCCGAACTGATTCCTAACATCCCGCGCTGGGAAGAAGAGCGGCAAATGGACAAGTCGTTCTGGCGACGCTGCGGCGAGCAGGGCCTGCTGTGTCCGGACATGCCCGAGCACTATGGCGGCAGCGGCCAGGATTTCCGCTATAACGCGATCGTGCTCGAGGAAACCTCTTTCACCGGTTCGTCGTCGCCGACTTTCGGTGTGCACTCGGACATCGTGGCCCACTACACGCTGAAGTACGCGAGTGAAGCGATGCGCCGACATTGGCTGCCACGGATGGTCAGCGGCGAAGCGATCGGCGCCATCTGCATGAGCGAACCCGACGGTGGCAGCGATCTGCAGCGCATCCGCACCACCGCCCGGCGCGAAGGCGAACACTATCGAATCAATGGCGCCAAAACCTTCATCACCAACGGCATCGTCGCGGATGTCGCGATCGTCGCCGCGAAGACCGGGGGCAGCGAGGGCTCGAAGTCGATTTCGCTGTTCCTCGTTGAGACCGACCGGCCCGGATACACCTTGGGCCGCAAGCTCGAAAAGGTCGGTCAGCAGTCGTCAGATGTGGCGGAAATCTTTCTGCAGGATGTCATGGTGCCCGTGGACCAGCTGCTAGGCGCCGAGAACCAGGGCTTTGTCTACATGATGCAGGAGCTGCCGCAGGAGCGACTGTCGATTGCGGTCACCGCGCAGGCCGCCGCCCAGCACGCGTTCGACATCACGCTCGAGTATGTGAAGCAGCGCCGCGCGTTCGGCAAGACCCTGCTCGAGTTCCAGAACACCCGCTTCGTGATGGCCGATCTGAAAGCGAAGCTGCAGGTCGGCTGGGCGCATCTCGACGCCTGCATCATGGCGCTGGTCAAGCGGCAGCTGACGACTGCAGAAGCCGCCGCTGCCAAGCTGTGGCACACCGAGCTGCGTTGCGAAGTGGCCGATGCCTGCGTCCAGCTGTTCGGCGGCTACGGCTACATGAACGAGTACGAAATTTCCCGGCTCTGGAAAGACGCGCGCGTGCAGCGCATCTACGGCGGGACCTCGGAAATCATGAAAGAGCTGATCAGCCGCGGGCTCTGAGTCGACGCGCTGTCCGGAGAGCAACATGGCCCTGCCTGCCGACCTCCAGTCCCGCCTGCGTGTCCCGGTGATGGCGGCGCCGATGTTCATTGTGTCCTCGCCGGCGTTGGTGGTGGCACAGTGCTGTGCGGGCGTCATCGGTTCGATGCCGGCACTCAACGCGCGGCCGCAGGCACAGCTCGATGAATGGATCGTCGGAATCAAGCGCGACATTGCAGATTTCGAAGCGGCAAACCCGGGCCGGCGCGCCGCGCCGTACGCCATCAACCAGATAGCCCATCGCACGAACGATCGCTTGCAGGCGGACACCGAGTCTCTGGTGCGTCACGAGGTGCCGATCGTCATCATCAGCCTGCAGGCAAACCGCGAGATCGTGGACGCCGTGCACAGCTATGGCGGCCTTGTCTTCAATGACGTGATTTCCGATCGTCACGCGCGGAAGTCTGTCGACAACGGCGTCGACGGGCTCATCGCCGTGGCGGCCGGTGCGGGCGGCCACACCGGCAATCTGTCACCGTTTGCGCTGGTGGCCGAAATCCGGCGCTGGTGGCAAGGGCCGCTGGCCTTGAGCGGCGCCATCGCGAACGGCGCCGCGGTGCTGGCGGCGCGCGCGATGGGCGCGGATCTCGCGTACATCGGCACACCGTTCATCGCGACCCCGGAAGCGCAGGCGACGGAAGCCTACAAACTGGCGGTGGTCGAGGCCACCGCTGCCGATATCGTGACGACCGACTACTTTAGCGGCGTGCCGGCCAATTTCCTGGCGAATTCGATACGCGCGAGCGGGCTCGATCCGGCGCGCCTAGTCAGGCAGCCTGACAAGGTCACGAATGTAAGCCCTGACGGCGACAGCCATCGCACCTGGCGCGACATCTGGGGCTGCGGCCACGGCGTCGGCGGCATCATCGACATCGTGCCGGCAGCCGAGCGCGTGGCGCGGCTGGTCAAAGAATACGCTGCCGCGCAGCACGCGCTGTCAGGCGACTGAGCGGTCCTGCGCGGCCCAGAACGGCGCGCGTAAATCCTTTTTCGCAATCTTGCCGCTGCCTGTCATCGGAAAACTCGCCATGAACTCGACCGACTTCGGCAGCTTGTAGCCGGCCAAGCGGCCACGGCAGTGCTCGAGCAGCTCGGCCTCGCTGAGCTGCATGCCCTGGCGCAGGATCACGCAGGCCTTGACCGCCTCTCCCCAGCGCTCGTCGGGCACGCCGATGACGGCCGCGGCGGCCACCGCCGGATGGGTCGACAGCACGGATTCTACTTCGGTCGAATAGATGTTCTCGCCACCGGAAACGATCATGTCCTTCAGCCGGTCGTGGATGTAGTACAGCCCGTCGGCATCGCGATACGCGATGTCGCCGCTGTGATACCAGCCGTCGACGAACACCGTGTCCGTGTACTCGGGTCGATTCCAGTAGCCGCTCGCGAGCGACGGCGATCGTATCAGCAGTTCACCGGGCTCGCCGTCCGGCAGTGTGCGGCCGTTGCCGTCGACGATGCGCAGCTCCATCAGCGGCAGCGGCCGGCCGCAGGCCTTCAGTTTGCGCTCGTCGGCCAAGTCGTGCTCCGTCGGTCGCAGCAGCGTGACGGCGCCGGAAGTCTCGGTTGCGCCGTAGAACTGCATGAACTCGCCGGGGATCTGCGCAATCGCACGCTTGATCAGACCGAGCGAAATGGCGGAGCCTGCGTACATCGTAAGCCGCAGGGAGCTGAAATCCGCATGCCCGGAATCGGGATGATCGAGCAGCATCTGGATCATCGCGGGCGCGAACACCGTGATCGTGGGGCGGCGGGTGGCGATTGAACGGATGACAGCCGCCGGATCGAAAGTGCGCTCAACGAGCACCGCCATGCCGTTGTAGATCGACTGCAGCGACAGGCCGATCGCGAGCAGGTGGAAGTTCGGCAAGGCCACGAGAAAGCGATCGCCCTCGAACCACTGCAGTGCCGGCTCGAAGTGCTCGCAGAGTCGCATGTGGTTCAGGTTGTCGTGCGTGATCACAACGCCCTTCGGTGCACCGGTCGTGCCGGAGGTATAGAGCTGGATCGCGCCGAGATCCATGCCGAGCATGGCGGGG
>LNEL01000030.1 GCA_001464935.1 Gammaproteobacteria bacterium Ga0077536 | reverse complement strand
TCGAGCACGTGAGCACCCTGCGCGCCGCGCTGGATCGCCTGCAGCGCGTGTCGTTCGATGCGATCATCACCGACTTGCATCTGCCCGATTCCGACGGCACCGACACGCTGCGCGAACTGGTCGCCGCCGTGCCCGATGTGCCGTTGATCGTGCTGACCCACTGCGATGACGACCCGTTCGCGCTCGAACTGCTGAAGAACGGCGCCCAGGACTACCTGGTGAAAGGGCAGAGCGACGGCCCCCTGATTCTCAAGACGATCCGCTATGCCATCGAGCGCAAGGAGTCCGATCAGCATTTCGCATTCCTGTCGCACTACGACAAGCTGACCGGGCTTGCGAACCGCGAGCTGTTCCGTGACCGGCTCCGGCACGCGGGTGGCGCTGCTGTTCCTGGATCTCGACCGCTTCAAGTCGGTCAACGACACGCTGGGCCACCTTGCCGGCGACGAACTGCTGGTGGAAGTCGCGGCGCGGCTGAAGACCTGCGTGCGCAAGTCGGACACGATCGCGCGCCTGGGTGGCGACGAGTTCACCGTGATCCTCGAGGGACTCGATGCGCCGGTCGATGCCGAGATCGTCTGCCGCAAGATCATCAAGTCGCTCGAAGCGCCGCTGTTGCTGCAGAACCACGAAATCTACGTCACGACCAGCATCGGCGTGACCTTTTTCCCGAGCGACGACACGGACCTCAATGGCCTGCTGCGCAATGCCGATGCCGCGATGTATCGCGCGAAGGAGGAGGGCAGGAACAAGTTCCACCTGTTCACGGCCGACCTCAGCGCACGCGCCGTCAAGCGCATGGGCATCGAGTCGGCGCTGCGGCACGCCGTCGAGCGCCAGGAGTTCTACCTCGTCTACCAGCCGAAGATCTCGGTGCAGACGGGCGAGGTGCTGGGCGCGGAAGCCCTGCTGCGCTGGGAGAATCCGCAGCGCGGCCTGGTGTCGCCGGTCGACTTCATTCCGGTGGCCGAGGAGACGGGGCTGATCGTCCCGATTGGCGAATGGGTGCTGCGCCGCGCCTGTGCGGACATCCGCAAGTGGCACGCGGCGGGCTTCGACCATGTCAGCGTCGCGGTCAACCTGTCCGCCCGGCAGTTTCGTCACGGTGAACTGATTCAGACCATCCGGCAGGCCCTGCAGGACTCCGGTATTGCAGCGCGGCAGCTCGAACTGGAAATCACCGAAAGCCTGCTGATGGACGACACCGAGGCGAGTCAAATCGCCCTGAACGACCTGAAGGCGCTCGGCACGTCGATCTTCCTCGACGACTTCGGCACCGGCTACTCGTCACTGGCCTATTTGAAGAAGTTTCCGATCGACGGGCTGAAGATCGACCGCTCGTTCATCCGCGACCTGCCCGGCGACCCCGACGACGAGGCCATCACGCACGCCATCCTCGCGCTGAGCCAGGCGTTGCGTCTGCGCGTCGTGGCCGAGGGCGTCGAGAACGAAGCCCAGCTCGAATTCCTGCGTCGGGCCGGGTGCAGCGTCGTCCAGGGGTTCTTCTTCAGTCGCCCCCTAGTGTTCGACAAGTTCCTCGAATGGTTGCAGCGCACGACGCCCGCGCGCGTCGGCATCGCGGGCAACCAGGGCTGGTAGTCGCCGCTCCTGCCCTGGTCGCCCGCTGACGGTCGGCCTTGTGGCGCCAACAGCCAGTGTCCGGAAACCCCGTTGCCTGTTTGCAACAAACTATGAACGACGCGGCCCTAACGCCGCTAAGCGTTTGCATTTCCTGCCTTATCCAATAGAATGCTGTTGCGTTTTGGCACAAATATAAAAATGCTGGCGGGCCGCTGATACCCGCCTGGCCCCGAGTGGAATGTCAGACAACGACCGTCTTGGGCCCCGCGACGTCGCGGAGTCGGGGTACCGGGTCGCCGTGCGTCATGGACCGGCGCACGCGTTGGCAGGACAGTCGCAGACCGGATTCGGGTCGGCGTTCCTGCACAAGACACCATCTGAGGCATGACCTCACAACTTGAGCGGCAGCATGAACGAACGAATTGAACTGATTTCGCAGGTCCTCAACGGCAACCGGGCCGATGTCTTCCATCAGCCAGCCGTCCACGCACTGGAACCCGCCGCCGACCCCGTCCAACTGTCGATGACCCGCGCCGCCCAGGCGATGCTGTCGCGTCAGGCGCACGACGGGCACTGGCGCTTCGACCTCGAAGCCGACGCGACGATCCCCTCCGAATATCTGATGCTGCAGTACTTTTTCGGCAGCGTCGACGCCCAGCGGGAGCAGCGGATCGGCCGCTACCTGCGCCGGCGGCAGCAGGAAAACGGCAGCTGGCCCCTCTACGAAGGCGGCCCGGGCGACCTGAGCGCGACGGTGAAGGCCTATTTCGCGCTGAAGCTGGCCGGCGACTCCCCGGAAGCGCCGCACATGGTGCAGGCCCGCCACTGGATCAAGGCGAACGGCGGCGCCGAGCACTGCAACGTCTTCACCCGCATCACGCTCGCGATGTTCGGCCAGCTGTCGTGGTCGACCGTACCGGCGATGCCGGTCGAAATCATGTTCCTGCCCAAGTGGTGGTTCTTCAACCTGAGCCGCGTGTCGTACTGGTCGCGCTGCGTCATCGTGCCGCTGCTGATCATTTTCGCGAAGCGGCCGGTGGTGAAGCTGAAGCCCGAGCAGGGCGTGCGCGAACTGTTCGTGGATGCGCCCGAAACGCTCCGCAACCTCGACAAATTCAAACCCGGCAAGCTGGTCGCGAACACCTTCCTGCTGATCGACCGCGTGCTGAAATTCCTCGACCCGCTGGTGCCGTCGTTCATCCGCGAGCCGGCCCTGAAGCGCGCCGAACGCTGGACGCGCGAGCACACCGAAGGCGTCGGCGGCATCGGCGCGATCTATCCCGCGATGGCGAACGCCGCGATGGCGCTGAAGCTGCTCGGCGCGCAGCCGGACGACCCGAACCTCGTGCGCACCCTGCGCGCGATCGAAGACCTCGTCATCGATTCCGACAAGGAAACCTACTGCCAGCCCTGCGTGTCGCCGATCTGGGACACCTGCCTGATGCTGTCCGCGCTGACCGAGGCCGGCACGCATCCGGAGCATCCGGCGGTCCGGCAGGCCGTCGAGTGGCTGTTCGACCAGCAGATTTTCGTGCCGGGTGACTGGTGTGACCAGGCCAAAGGCCTGACCCCGGGCGGCTGGGCGTTCCAGTACGAGAACGACAAGTATCCGGACGTCGACGACACGGGCATGGTGCTGATGGCGCTGCTGCGCGCCGGCGCGCACGACAACGAACACAAGCTGAAGCGCCTGAACCAGGCCGTGAACTGGCTGCTCGGCATGCAGAACGAGGACGGCAGCTGGGGCGCGTTCGATATTGGCAACAATTACGAATTCCTCAACAACATCCCGTTCGCCGACCACGGCGCGCTGGTCGATCCGGGCACGGCCGATCTGACCGCCCGCTGCGTCGAACTGCTCGCGATGCTCGGCTACGACCGGCAGTACCCCCCGATCGCGCGTGCGCTCGAGTTCATCGAGGCCGACCAGGATCCGAGCGGGGCGTGGTACGGCCGCTGGGGCGTCAACTACATCTACGGCACCTGGAGCGTCCTCGCGGCGCTCGGCATCATCGGCGAAGACGTTGCGAAGCCCTACATCCGCAAGGCCGTCGAGTGGCTCAAGAACGCGCAGAACAGCGACGGCGGCTGGGGCGAGAGCTGCAATACCTACGACGATCCGATGCTCAAGGGGCGCGGCGAGAGCACGGCTGCCCAGACGGCCTGGGCGCTGCTCGGCCTGATGGCGGTTGGCGAAGTTCATTCGCCGCAGGTCAAGGCCGGCGTCGATTACCTGATTCGTCACCAGGACGAACACGGCGAATGGGAAGACCTCGCCTACACGGGTACCGGTTTCCCGCGCGTGTTCTACCTGCGCTACTACGGCTACAGCCGGTACTTCCCGTTGTGGGCCCTGGCGACCTACGCGCGCCTGCGCCGCGGCCTGCCGACCCGGCAGTACGAAGTGCTCGCGCAGGGGCCGATCGATCTCGGGCCGTTTGCGGTGACGAGCCGCTACTGAGCCCGGGCGGCCGGCGCCGCCGCGCGCCGGCCACGGTTCCTTCGAACGCGAGTGCGGGATTGCCCGGCCACGGTCCGGGCCGGGCACGTCAGCGCGCTGCCGCCTGCCGGGGTTCAAGACTGGCGCCGTTGCGGCCGCTGCCTCCGGGGACTCGGTGATCGCGCGAACACGCCGCACCGTAAGCCCGATATCGATAGACTGACGTCCAGACAATCAGCATAGAAATGGCGCTGCCGTCGCGCGGCGCGTGTTGTGGAGCTTGCACATGTCCGACTACATCGCCCCCCTCAAAGACATGCGGTTCGTGATCGAGCATCTCGGCCCGCTCGCCGACATCGCGGCACTGCCCGGCTTCCAGGACGCCACCCCCGATCTCGTCGACGCCGTGCTCGCCGAAGCCGGCAAGCTCGCCACCGAAGTGCTGTCGCCGCTGAACCGCATTGGTGACACCGAGGGCGCGCAGCACACCGGCGATGGCGTGCGTACCGCGAGTGGCTGGCGCGAGGCCTATCGCGCGTTCGTCGACGGGGGCTGGAACGGGATCGGCTGCAACACCGAGTTCGGCGGCCAGGGTCTGCCGAAGCTCGTGTCGACGGCGGTGGCCGAGATGTGGAATTCGGCGAACCTGTCGTTCGCGCTCGGGCCGATGCTGACGCAGGGCGCGATCGAAGCCATTGAAGTGCATGGCACCGACGCCCAGCGCGCGACCTATCTCGAGAAAATGGTCACCGGCGAGTGGACGGGCACGATGAATCTCACCGAGCCGCAGGCCGGCTCGGACCTCAGTGTCGTGCGCACGCGCGCGGTGCCGGCCGACGATCACTACCTGATCAGCGGCCAGAAGATATACATCACCTACGGTGAACACGATCTCACCGAGAACATCATTCATCTCGTGCTGGCGCGACTGCAGGACGCGCCGGCCGGCACGCGCGGCCTGTCGCTGTTCATCGTGCCCAAGTTCCTGGTCAACGCCGACGGCAGCATCGGCCGGCGCAATGACGTGCGCTGCGCGTCGATTGAACACAAGCTCGGCATCCACGGCAGTCCGACCGCCGTGATGCTGTACGGCGAACAGGGCGGGGCCGTCGGGTATCTCATCGGCGAGCAGAACCGCGGCCTCGAGTACATGTTCACGATGATGAATAACGCGCGTCACGCGGTGGGTCTCGAGGGCGTCGCGATCGGCGAGCGCGCGTATCAGCGCGCACTGAACTTCGCGCGCGAACGCGTGCAGGGCAAACCGGTCGGTTTCCAGGGCGGCGCGGTGCCGACGATCATCGAGCATGCGGACGTCCGTCGCATGCTGCTGACGATGAAATCGAATATCGAAGCCATGCGCGCGCTGGCCTATGTCTGCGGTGCGGCCTTCGACTGCGCGGCGCGCGAAGAGGATGCCGAACGGCGCGCGCTGTTCCAGCGCCGCGGCGACCTGCTGACGCCGATCGTCAAGGGCTGGCTCACCGAAACCGGCATCGAACTCGCGTCGCTCGGCGTGCAGATTCACGGCGGCATGGGCTTCGTCGAAGAGACCGGCGCCGCGCAGTACCTGCGCGACGCACGCATCACCACGATTTACGAAGGCACGACCGGCGTGCAGGCGCAGGATCTCGTCGGCCGCAAGACGCAGCGCGACGGCGGTCGCGGGGCGCGTGAACTGATCGCCGACATGCAGGCAACCGTGACGGCGCTCGCCGCGCAGGCCGATCCGCGCGCGCAGGCCATCGCGCGCGAACTCGGGGCCGGCGTGCAGACGCTGGAACGCGCGCTTGCGTGGATTCTCGAGGGCACCGGCAGCGACGCGCGGCTGCCGGCGGCGGCATCGGCTCACTACCTCAAGCTGTGGGGCATCGTCTGCGGTGGCTGGCAGCTCGGGCGATCGGTCCTGCTGTGCCTGCAGGGCGCCGGCGAAGACGACGGGTTTCGCGCAGCGAAGATCAACACCGCGCAGTTCTACGCGGCGCAGGTGATGCCCGAAGCAATGGCCCTGGAACGCAAGATCGTGCACGGATCCGCCGCCGTGTTCGGGCTCGACGCCGCGGCATTCTGAGGACCCGGCGCGGCTCGCCTGACGCGCCGCGCTTCTGCTATCGTGGCGGGGTTTAAACGCCCCCGGTTCCATCATGCCCTGGCCATCCCTCAGCGCCCTTGAACAACGGGTGTCAGCCTGGCACCTCCAGCGCTGCCACAACATCGCCGACCTGCGCCGGGCTGCGAAGTGGCGCGTGCCCGCCCCGATGTTCCATTACATGGATGGCGCCGCGGATGACGAAGTCACACTGGGTCGCAATGCATCGGCGTTCGATGACATCGAACTGCTGCCGCGCAATCTGATCGACATCACGCACATCGACACCACCACGACCGTGCTCGGTCAGCCGGTCAGCATGCCGCTGATCCTGGCGCCGACCGGCATGTCGCGGCTGTTCCACTGGCAGGGAGAACTCGGCGTGTCGCGCGCGGCGGCACGCGCCGGCACGATCTACTCGCTGTCGACGGTCGGGACGCACTCGATCGAGGAAGTGGCCGCCGAGTGCAGCGGGCCGAAGTGGTTCCAGATTTACGTGTTCAAGGATCGCGGGCTCGTCACCGAGTTCATCGAACGCTGCCGCGCAGCCCGATACCACGCGCTGTGCCTGACGATCGACCTGCCGCTGACGGGCAATCGCGAACGCGACCAGCGCACGGGCATGACCGTGCCGCCGGCGCTGACGATGAAGAGCTGGCTCAGCTTCTTCCTGAATCCTCTCTGGTCACTGTGTCATGTGACCTCGCCGCCGTTCACGCTCGCGAATGTCGCGCACCGGGTGAGCACCGGCAAGGATGTGCAAACGCTGCAGAACTACATCGGCTCGCAGTTCGACCGCAGCGTCACCTGGGACGACGCCCGCGTGATGGTCCAACAGTGGAACGGACCGTTCGCAGTGAAGGGCATCCTGACGGCGGATGACGCGAAGCGCGCCATCGATATCGGCGCCACGGCGATCATCCTGTCGAATCACGGCGGCCGGCAGCTCGATCACGTGCCGGCCCCGATCGACATCCTGCCCGAGATCGTGCAGGCGGTGGACGGGCGCGCGGAGGTGATCGTGGACGGCGGAGTCCGTCGCGGCACGGACGTGCTGAAGGCCCTCGCGCTCGGCGCGCAGGCCTGCATGACCGGCCGCGGCTATCTGTTCGGCCTCGGGGCCGGCGGCGAGGCGGGCGTCGATCGCGCGCTGTCGCTGTTCAAGAAAGAGATCACGCTCGACATGGCCCTGCTGGGCGTGCGCAACGTCAAGGAGATCACACGAGATCATGTCCGCTATCGACGAAGAATTCGAGACTGATATTCCGACCCTGCGCCGGATCCTCGCGGAGTGCCGCACGGTCGCCGTGGTCGGCCTGTCCGCGAGCTGGCATCGCCCGAGCAACTTCGCTGCGAAGTACATGCAGGAGCACGGTTACCGCGTGATCCCGGTGAACCCGATGTACCAGGAAGTGCTCGGCGAGCGCTGCTACCCGAGCCTGCGCGACGTGCCGGAGAAGATCGACATGGTCGACTGTTTCCGCGCCAGCAGCGAAATCCCGGCCATCGCCGTTGACGCCATTGCGATCGGCGCCAAAGTGCTGTGGATGCAGCTCGGTGTGATCAACTACGAGGCTGCCCGGAGCGCGCGCGCGGCGGGCCTCGAAGTGGTGATCGACCGCTGCGTGAAGATTGAACACGCGCGTCTGTTCGGCGGGCTCAATTTCGTCGGCGTGAACACCAAGGTGATCTCGTCCAAGCGCCCGCGCATCGTGGCCAACTGACGCGCCTGATAATGCCGGCACGCGCCGCGCGTGCCATCCTGGAGTGCCCGCATGTCTGACCGCAAATTCGGATTCGAAACCCTTTGTCTGCACGCCGGGCAGATTCCTGACGCCGCCACCGGCGCGCGGGCGGCCCCGATCTACCAGACGACTTCCTACGTGTTCGACAGCGCCGACCACGCGGCGAGCCTGTTCAACCTGCAGACCTTCGGCAACGTGTACACGCGCCTCTCGAATCCGACGACCGCGATGTTCGAGGAGCGCATGGCGGCAATCGAAGGTGGCCGCGCGGCGGTCGCCGTCAGCTCGGGGCTCTCGGCGCAGATGGTGACGCTGTTGACGCTGCTCGAGGCGGGTGATCACCTCGTGTCGTCGAAAACGCTGTATGGCGGCACCTATTCGCAGTTCGACGTCAGCTTCCGGCGTCTGGGCATCAGCACCACCTTTGTCGATTTCGACGATCCCGACGCGATAGCCGCGGCGATCACACCGAAGACCAGGGCGGTCTATGCGGAGGCGCTGGGCAATCCGCTGATCAACGTCCTCGACATCGAAACCGTGGCAGACGTGGCGCACGCGCACGGCGTGCCGCTGATCGTCGACAACACTTTTCCGACGCCCTTCCTGTGCCGCCCGATGGAGTGGGGCGCGGACATCTGCGTGCACTCCGCGACAAAGTTCATCGGCGGCCACGGCACTTCGATCGGTGGCGTACTCGTCGAGTCGGGCCGCTTCCCGTGGGACAATGGCCGCTTTCCAGGCATGACCGAGCCGTCCGACGGCTACCACGGTGTGAAATTCTACGAGACCTTCGGTGACTTCGGCTTCACGATGAAGGCTCGCGTCGAAACGCTGCGCACGCTGGGCCCGGCGCTCGCGCCGTTCAACGCGTGGATGTTCCTGCAGGGTCTCGAAACCCTGCCGCTGCGCATGGAGCGCCACTGCGAGAACGCCATGAAGGTGGCAACGTTCCTGCGCGATCATCCGGCCGTCGGCTGGGTGCGCTACCCGAGCCTGCCGGGCGACCAGTATCACGAACGCGCGCAGAAGTACTGTCCGCGCGGCGCGAGCTCGATCATGTCCTTCGGCATCAGGGGCGGGCAGGCCGCGGGCGTCAAATTCATCGAGAATGTGCAGTTCCTGAGCCATCTCGCGAATGTCGGCGACGCCAAATCGCTCGTCATCCACCCGGCCTCGACGACGCATCGCCAGATGTCGGAAGAGCAGCAGATCGCCGCCGGCGTCGGGCCGGACATGATTCGCATCTCCGTCGGCCTCGAAACCGCCGACGACATCCTGTGGGATCTCGACCAGGCCCTCGCCAAGTCGCAGCGCTGAGCGCCGCGCGTAACCGGAGTCCGCCATGAACCAGGCCATCAACCCTCTGCTCGATCGTTTCACGCAGCTGCTGGGGCCGACCGGCGTGCTGACCGGCAACGATGTCAGCGCGCGGATGATCCACGTGTGGCGGCAGGAGCCGATTCGCGCCGCCTGCATCCTGCGGCCGTCGACGACGGAAGAGGTCGCCGCGATCCTGCGCCTGTGCCACGAGGCGGGTCAGACGGTCGTCCCGCATGGCGGGCTCACGGGGCTCGTGCAGGGTTGCAACGGCAGCGAGGCGGACGTCGTGCTGTCGCTGGAACGCATGAACCGGATCGAGGATCTCGACGCGATCGGCCGCACGATGACCGTACAGGCCGGGGTGCCGCTCGAGAAGCTGCAGCAGGAAGCCGAGAAGGTCGGCTTGATGTTCCCGATGGACCTCGGTGCGCGCGGGTCGTGCCAGATCGGCGGCAATGTGTCGACGAACGCCGGCGGCAATCGCGTGATCCGCTTCGGCATGACGCGCGACAACGTGCTGGGCCTCGAAGCGGTGCTCGCCGATGGCACGGTCGTCACGTCGCTGAACACGATGATCAAGAACAACGCCGGTTACGATCTCAAGCATCTGTTCATCGGCAGTGAAGGCACGCTCGGCATCGTCACGCGCGTGGTGATCCGGCTGCGCGAAATGGCGCAGGGGCAGCAGACCGCGTTCGTGGCCTGCGATGATTTCACGCAGGTCGCGGGCTTCCTGCGCCACATCGATCGGTCGATGGGCGGCGCGCTGTGCTCGTTCGAGGTGATGTGGCGGGACTACTACGAACTCGTGACTTCCGCGCCGGCGACGAACGCACGGCCGGTGCCGCTCGAACACGAGCATTACATTCTGTGCGAAGCGCTCGGTACCGGACACCCGCAGGACGCGGAACGCTTCGAGTCGGTGATGATGGAAGCGCTGGAGCAGGGGCTGGTCGCGGATGCAGCCGTCGCGAAGTCCGAGAACGAACGCCGGGCGATGTGGCGAATCCGCGATTCGGTCGATCAGTTCTTCCGCTATGGTCCGGCTTTCCTCTACGACGTCAGTCTCGCGATTCGCGACATGGATGCGTACGTGAAGGAGGTGAAGCGTCGGCTGCTCGAGGCCTATCCGGCGCACCACTGTTTCACGCTCGGCCATATCGGTGACGGCAACATTCACTTCGCGATTGCGGTGGGTTCTGCCGCGCCGGAAGATCACCGGCGGGTCAACGCCTGCGTGTACGAACCGCTGCAGCCGGTCGGTGGTTCGGTGTCGGCGGAGCATGGCATCGGCACCGAAAAGATTGCCTATCTGCCGCTGAGTCGCAGCAAGACCGAGATCGAGCTGATGAAGCGGCTGAAGGCGGCGCTCGATCCGAAGCACATCCTGAATCCCGGCAAGGTCTTTCCGGGGCCCTGAGTCCGGCCGCGCGCATGTCGGCGCCCAGCGACGCAGCCATCGCGCAGATCCTGGCGCGTACCGCGGCTTCCGGCTGCGAACGCGTGTCCTTCGCGTGCGCAGACTGGAATGGCCGCCTGCGGGCCACGCAGTATCCTGTCGCCGCACTCGCCGGGGCCCTGCGCGACGGCGTGCCGGTGACGACCGCGATTTTCGCGCCCGACAGCGCCGAGGCACCTATCCTCACCGGCCACTTCCACGATCCGGCCAATGGCTATCGTGATGCCTGGCTGATGCCGGACGTCGACGCGGTGCGCGATGATCCGTATGCGCAGGGGCCGCGCGCGCTGCTCGTGCCGGGCGCACTGCGCGGCGACTTCGCCGACTGCTGTCCGCGCGCGATCCTGCGCCGCGAACTCGACGCGCTCGGGGCGCTTGGCTACCGCTGCGACAGCGCGTTCGAGTTCGAGTACCACGTGCTGAACGAGACGCCGGCCAGCCTGCGTGGGAAGGTACCGGCGGCGCTGGATCGGCACGCTGCGCTCGAACGCATGTATTCCTTCGTCGATCAGGCCGTCGCCGCGCCGCTGCTCGACGCGACGCGCGCCGCTGCCAGCGCCTTCGACGTGCCGGTTCACAGTCTGCACGCGGAGTTCAGCGGCCTGCTCGAAGTGGCGCTCGCGCCGGCCACGGGTGTGCGGGCGGCCGACGATGCGGCGATTTTCAAGGCAGCGGCGAAGATCGTGGCCCGGCGCCAGGGCGCCCTCGCCACCTTCATGGCGCGCCTCGCCGAGCCGTTCGAGTCCGCGGGCGGGCATCTGAACCTGTCACTGCATGCGGTTGCCGACGACCGTCCGGTGTTCTTCGCGCCGGACGGCCAGTGCAGCGGTGCGCTGCTCGGGTTCCTCGGTGGACTGCAGCGCTTTACGCCGGAACTGATGTTGCTGCATCTTCCGCATCTGAATTCGTTCAAGCGCTACGTCGGCGACACCTTCGCGCCGCGCACGAACAGTTGGGGCTTCGACAACAAGACCTGCGCGTATCGCGTCGTCAATCACACGCCGATGCTCGCGCGCATCGAGTGCCGCGTACCGGGCGCCGATGTGAATCCCTATCTGTCGCTGGCGGGCGTGCTCGCGTCCGGGCGACGCGGCATCGAGCTTGCGCTGGCGCCGGCCGCGCCCGTCACTGGCGATGCTGCTGCCGGCGGCGCGCCGCAGGGGCAACCCTGGCCACCGGATTTTGCGTCGGCGATCGCGGCCTGGCGCCGGTCGGACTTCGCCCGCGACACGTTCGGCGCGCGCTTCGTCGACGCCTACGCCCTGACGCGCGAGTGGGAGCTCGCGCAGCTGGCGCGGACCGTCACGGACTGGGAATTGCGTCAGTTCGGCGAGGGCGTCTGAGCGCGGCCGGCGTCGGCGGCGCGTGTGTCCGGCCGAGACGCGCCGGTACGAAGCCCGACGTCGTCTCTGGATCGGCATGACGTGCCGCGTGACACCATGAAGACGCGGCGCTGCATGTGCCGCCACTGCCAACAGGAATCAAAGATGACCTTGCACGCCAGCGCCGTACCGGCGCCATTTCGCAAATCATTCACCGTGTTGCCGGCATGGCTCGATGCCAACGGACACATGAACGTCGCGTTCTATCTCAGCGCGTTCGACAAGGGAAGCGATCCCTTCTTCGACTATTGCGGCCTTGGCTGGGACTATACGAAGAGCGGGGCCGGCTCCGTGTTCGCGACGGGCTGCAATCTCGACTTCAGGTACGAGCTGCTCGAAGACGATGAACTCGAGGTGACGACGCGCCTGCTCGATTACAGCGACAAGCTCCTGCACCTCTGGTGCGAAGTCTATCGTCGTGGCGAGTCGTCCCCGGCCGCGACCCAGGAAGCCCTGTTCATGCATGTGTCGCTGCAGACGCGCAAGAGTGCGGCGTTCCCCGCCGCGTCGCTCGACCGGCTGGGCCAGGTGCACCAGGCACATGCGGTGCTCGACCGGCCGGGCAGCCTCGGCAGGACACTGGAGATTCGACGCAAGCCAAGCTGACGCGGGCCGCTCAACAATCCGTCAAGGAGTGCCGTGCGCGGATGTCTGCGTAGCAGAAGTCGCAGACGATCTTGAAATCGTTGAAGCGCCTGAAAGCCTCGGTCAACCCGTCTTCGACCAGGAACATCGCCTCGCAGCGCATGCACCAGGCCTGCAGGTCATCGGGCTGCGTACTGTTCTCGACGAAGCCGAGGACTTCGTCGCGCACCTGCAGCAGGTGACAGCACACGACGGCCGGCACGCGCTCACCGTGCGTGCCGCACTTCAGGATCAGACATTCGGACTCTGGCATGTCGGCTCGGTGTGAATGAACCGCGCCACCGTAATGGCCCCGGGCGCTGGCCGCAATGCCCGAGAAGCCCGCCGGTCAGGCATGGTGGGGAGGTACCGGTCGAGACCGATTCATGCGTGCTGCGATCCGACGGCGTCTGCGGCGACGGCGGGCCCTGGCAGTCTGACCTCGACGACGAGGCCGCCGCTCACGCGGTTGCGTGCCGCGATGCTGCCGCCGTGTGCGCGCACGCCCTGCCGCGCGATCGCGAGCCCGAGCCCGGTGCCGCCGGCTTCGGTCGAGCGCGCATCGTCCACCCGTACGAACGCTTCGAAGATGCGCTCGAGCATCGATGCCGGCACGCCGTGTCCTTCGTCGCTGACGCTGATCACGATCTCTCCGGTCGCCGCATCGCGGCTCGCGTCCAGGCGCACTGCCGTCCCCGGGCGCGTATGCCGCAGGGCGTTGCGCAGCAGGTTGTCGAACACACTGCGGAGCACATCGGCATTGCCTTTCAGCATGAGGTTGGCCGCGATTTCTGCCTGGACCTGTACGTCGCGGGCCTCGGCCTCGAACTGCGCATCACGCGTGATGGCCGTGCACAGATCGGACAGGTTCACGGTCGACTGCGGCAGGCTCGCGGCGGACTCGAGTCGCATCAGCGCGAGCAACTGGCCGATCAGTTCATCGAGCCGCGCGGTTTCGAGATCGATGCGATCGATCTCGCTGTCGACGCTGCCGCCGCCGCGGCGTCGCGCGAGCGCGGCCGCCACCTGCAGGCGCGCCAGCGGCGAGCGCAGTTCGTGCGAGACATTGCGCAGCAGTTGCCGCTGGGCGTCGATCAACTGCCTCAACTGTTCGGCCATCGACGTGAAGTCGCGTGCCAGTGCGGCGAGCTCGTCGCGGCGCGCGAGTGTCCGGGCTGAGAGGCCGAGCGAAAAGTCACCGGCCGCCAGTCTGCCGCTCGCCGCCTGCAGTTCCCGGATCGGACGCGTCAGGTGGCGTGCGAGCAGCCAGCAGATGAGCCCGCTGACGAGCAGCGCCACGACGACGCGCACGATGCCGAACGCGGGGCCGTTCGGGCCATTGTGGTCGTGCGGGCCACCCGGACCTGGCGGCCGCCCCGTTCCGGGCATCGGTGGTCGCCCCGGCGGCCGGTGCAAGCGTGCGATCCACAGGGGGTCCCCGTCGCCGGTGTCGAGCTTCACCGTCGTCAGGTCGAGCGCGCCGGCGCGCCGCAAAACGCTGCCCGGCGCTGACATCGGGGCAGCAGCGGAAGGCGCCTGACCCGGTCCGGGCAGGAGGTGGGGCGACAGGGCTGGCACATCGGCCGGGCCGGCGAGCACGCGCCCGCGCGCATCGAGCAGCAGGACCACCGGCCCCCGTCCGGGCTGATTGAGACGGCCGATCCATGCACCCAGTCCTTCGAGACCGCGCGTCTCGAAGACGGCATTGGCGGCTTCTGCCAGCGCGGAGTCCCGGCCGTCGAGCAGTCCGCGCGGCGTCGCGGGACGACTGACGACCACGAGTTGATAGGTGCTCCACGCGACCGCCATCGCCACCGCGATCGTCGTCAGCCAGAACGAGGCGAAGATCTTCGCGAACAGTGACAGCTTCACGGGGGGCCGGTCTGATCGCGCACGTACAGGTAGCCGACGCCGCGCACGGTCTTGATGCGCTCGGCGCCGCGCGCATCGGGCCCGAGTTTGCGCCGCAGACGGCTGATGTGCATGTCGAGACTGCGATCGTAGGGGCCAAGGCGGCGGTCGAATGCCGCCTGCATCAGGGCGGGCTTGCGCACGACCTGCCCGGCGTGGCGCAACAGCACCTCGAGCGTCGCGTACTCGGCACTCGTGAGGCCCAGCTCCTGGCCGTTGCACAGCACGCGATGCTCGGTGGGCCGCAGCTCGAGGTCGGCGATGCGCAGCACGCCTGCCGCCTCGCGCTCGTCAGGCGTGGTGGCCTGCGTGCGCCGGAGCACCGCGCGCAGGCGCGCGACGAGTTCGCGCGGATTGCAGGGTTTGGGCACGTAGTCGTCGGCGCCGACCTCGAGTCCGATGATGCGATCGAGATCCTCGCCGCGGGCGGTCAGCATCACGACCGGGATGCGCGAGAACTGGCGCAACTCGCGCAGCACGTCGAGGCCGTTCTTCAGCGGCATCATCACGTCGAGCACGACAATGTCGTACGGATGTGCCTTCAGCGCGGCGAGCGCGGCGAGGCCATCATGAACGGCGCTGACCTCGAACAGTTCGCCGCTCAGATAGTCGCGCATCAGGCTGCAGAATTCGCGGTCGTCGTCGACGAACAACAGGCGGTCGGCCATGGCAGGGCATCCTCCGATGGGCGGAAATTCTGGCATACAGCAGGCGCGCGCGGGGGGCTCGTGACAGTCCGTTACGGCGTCTTTGCACGTGGATACGCGCCGCTGACCGGCGCTTGCAGGCCATGCGCCATGATGCCGTCCATGGCGGTCGAACAATCCGCCCCCACCATTCAGCGGAGGATTCGATGTCGTCGAAACGCGAAATTGCCCTGCAGGCAGCTGCCATGATCGGCCTGCTGACGGCATTGCCGATGGCGAGCCAGGCCGCCTTTGTGGCGCCGGTCCATGCCCGCGGCCCGGACATGATGGGCTTCGGGCCGCCGCCGGTGCTGCGACTCGTCCGGGCGCTCGAACTGACGGAAGCGCAGCGCGAGCAGGTCTTTGCGATCGTCGATCGCTACCAGCCCGGCCTGCGCAAACTGATGTTCGCGCTGGGTGACGGCCGCGATGCGCTGCAGGACATCCTGGTGCAGGGCGGCTTCGATCCGGCACGTCTCGAACAGGATGCCATGGCGCAGGGCGAGGCCGCGCGCAGCCTCCATGTCACGACCGCAAAGATGCTGTCCGAAATCAGCGCGGCACTGACGCCGACCCAGCGCGCGCGGCTCGCCGAACTGCAGACGCAGGACGGGCCGATGAACTTCCGGGGGCCCTGATCTCTCCCTCTCCCTGCTCCCCCCCCGGCCTGCACCGGCTGCCACCAGCGGCCGGTGCTTTTTTTCGTGCACCGGATAGCCCGGCTCGCCGCGCTGAAGCGGCGTGGAGGGGCTCAGGCGAACTTCACGCGCGGCAGCACGCTGAGCAGGCGGACCAGTTCGGTCTGGCGATGCGTGCCGGTCTTGATGAAGACCGATTTCAGCTGCGATCGCACCGTCGAGATCTCGAGACCGGCTTCGCGCGCGTAATCCTGCGGCGTGGCGCCATTGGCGATGGCGATCGCGAGATCGGCCTCACGTCGCGACAGTGCATAGAGCGTGCGGAGCAGGGCGACGGCTTCGGGCGGATTCGGTGACGCCCGCGGCACCAGCACGAGCACCGCCGGATCGCCGCGCAGCTGGTAGGACTCCTGGCGCTCCGGCAGGCGCAACAGGTAACAGGGCAGGCCCGTGCCGCGTTCGCCACTCGGACCTTTCAGCAGCACCGCGCTCGGTACTCCGGAAGTGATGACCTTCTCGAGTTCATCACTGAATTTCTTGCGCATCGGCGCGGACGTCACTTCGAGCACGCCTTCGATGACGGACAGGCCCTGCTCGTTCAGGAACAGCTGCTCGGCCGCGGCATTCGCGAACAGCACGCGATGCCACTGGTCAAGAATGAACAGGCTCGACGGCAGGTATTGCAGTGAGCCTAGGCTCGGCGCGAAATGGTCGCGGAAGCTGCGCGTCTTGTAGAAGAGTTTTGCGGCACGCGTCAGGTGGATCGTCAGCTGACGCAGGAAGCGCATGTCGGCTTCGTCGTGTGGCCCCTGTTCGGCGCGACGATTGAGCCCGATGTAGGTCGCAAGCCCGCCACCTTCGCCCATGCGCATGCCGGCAAAGTAGCGGTAGTCCCATTTCTGCAGGAACTCGCGAAAGAAGCGCTCGCGCTTGATGCGCTGGGGGGCGAACACCTCGTGGCACTGGTACCACTGGCCGACCGGCAGCGAGGCCGCGTGCGCGCGGCGGTAGTCGATACCGCCGTAGGTGTTGTCATACTCCTGGCAGATGATCTTCAGCTCTTCGGGCGACGAGCCCACCACGCCGCCGGCGGAATGCAGCAGGATCGTCTCGGTGCGCGTATCCACGACCATCAGGTGCGTGCCGCGCGATTCGGTGCGCACGGCGAGCTCCTGCAGAAAATCGATCAGCATCGACGGATCGAAGATCGCTTCGTAGAGATTGGCAATCAGGCCATCGGTGGACGCGGCGGTGACTCGCGACATGGCTTGCACTCCGTTAGCGGGCTGGTGAAAAAAGACTGCGGCCACCGCCTGCGGCGTTGCGGACACGCCTGCGGTGCTCATGGACCCCCGGTAAACTCCGCTCCTCGTGTCGTGCACGCCTTGCAGAAGACGGCTTCGCGACGCTTTTCACCAGCCTGCTGGCGCGAGGCAGGTGGGCGGCCGGTTAATTTAGCAGTGCGGACGGGTGTTCAATTCCCCCAATTTGAGTAAGTCGGCGTGCCACCGCGCCAGCGGTGAAATGTGCGTCAAAATAGGACACCAGGGGCGTTCATCGGCCGCGCAGCGCGCCGGTCAGCGGCGCCCGGGCAGCGCCGAGGGCCGGCAGCAGGCCGCCGAGGAAACCGATGATCAGTGCCCAGCGCAGCGCATCGACGACCAGCGCGGGCGACACCCTGAACGCGAACACCACCTGGCTGAAGTTTCCCCCGAGCGTCGACACCGTGTAGTTGTCGAACACGAGCCACGCGAGTCCGGCCCCGAGCAGCCCGCCGAGCAGCGCAAGCACAATGGCCTCGAGCATGACGGCGGCGACGATCGCCGTGGCCGCGAAGCCCAGTGAGCGGAGAATCGCGATTTCGCGCTGGCGCGTGGCCACGGCGGCGTACATCGTATTCAGGGCACCGAAGGTTGCGCCGATTGCCATGATCACGGCGACGGTCGTCGCCAGCACGTCGATCAGGCGCCGCAGGCGCTGCGACTGGGTCGCGTAGTAGTCGCGCGTGCGTTCGACATCGACCTTGAGCCTCGGATCGGCGGCGAGCGCGGCCTTGAACGCGCCGAAGGCCAGCGCGTCGGTCAGTTTCACCCGCACTGACTGGTAGCCGTCACGGCGGTAGGCCGACTGCACGGATTCTGCATCGGCCCAGATTTCGGATTCGTGGGCGTCGCCGCTGTCGAACACGCCGACGACTGCCCACGGTTCGCCGGCGAGCTTGATCGTGCTGCCGACCGCCAGCCCGCTGAACTGTTCGGCTGCGCCGCGTCCGGCCAGCAGTTCGCGGCGACCGGCGGCGAATTCGCGACCCTCGACGATCCTCACCTGCGATCGCAGCGCCAGCGCGCGCGGGCCGACGCCACGCAATTCGACGTTGCTGTCAGTGCCCGTCGATTTCTTCGGCAGGTTCACGATCACGACGACTTCAGCCGACAACAGGGGCCGCCCGTCCGGCCCTTCGAGAATGCCCGGTGCCTGCTCGATGAGCGTCGCCTCCTCGCGCGTCAGCCGGCTCGACAGCTCGGTGTTCGAGCCGCCGCGCAGCACGATGGCCTCGTCGATCCGGCCGGTCGCCCCCAGGGTGGCCTGAAACCCGTCGCGCATCGCGAGCAGGGACACCAGCACGCCGACGACGCCGGCAATGCCGATCACGATCACGAGCGATGACGCCAGACGGCGCGGCAGCGTCGACAGGCCCATCCAGGTCAGTGCAGGAATCTGGCGCAGCAGGTTCATGTCACGCCCGCGCCAGCGCGTCGACAATCTTGAGCCGCAGCGCGCCGACGGCCGGCGGTACGCCGACGACGAGCCCGAGCCCGATCATGATCGCAAGTCCGATCAGCCAGGTGTCAGGGCCGACCTCGAGCGGCGGCAACTGGCCGCGCAGGGCGCGCGACAGCGCAGGCAGACCCAGCGCCGCGAGCCCGAGCCCCGCGCAGCCGCCGACGATCAGCAGCAGCAGCGCCTCGGCGACGATCAGCAGACAGACGGCGCCCCCGGTGAAGCCGAGCGTCTTCAGAATCGCGATGTCGCCGACGCGCTCGCGCACGCCCTGCGCCATCGTATTGCCGGTGACCAGCAGGACGGTGAAGAACACGGCAGCCATGATCGCGCTGACGATGAGCCCGATGTCGCCGAACTGCTTCGCGAAGGCGAGATTGAACTCCTTTTCGCTCTGCGTTTTCGTCTCGGCGTCGGAGTTGACGAACATCGCGTCGATCGCCTGCGCCACTTCGTTGGAACGCGCGGGATCGGCGAGCTGCACGACGTACCAGCCGACGGTGCCCTGGCCCTGCGTGCGGCCTTCGTCGAAATAGTCGTAGCGGAAGATCAGCTCGCCCGCGAAGCTGCTGCGCTCGTCTTCGCCGGCGCGCATCACGCCGACCAGGTCGAAGGTCCACGTATTGCTGCCCGACTTGTTCGGAAAGATCGTGCCCTCGAGCGGAATGCGATCGCCGATTTTCCAGCCGAAGCGCTCGATCAGGTTTTCGCCGGCCAGGGCCGCCGTGCGCGTGCCGAGGAAGGCTTCGCGTTCAGCCGCGGTGAGCCGGATTTCCGGATGCGTGGCGAGCCATTCGTTGGCACTGACGGCAATGTTCGGAAAGAAATTCCGCCGGTCCTGGTAGACGCCGCCGAACCAGTTCGCGTGCGCCACCTCCTGCACGCCATCGAGCGCTTCGATGCGGGCGAGCTGGGAGTACGGCAGCGGCTGGATGATCGACAGGCGCGACGTGACGATCAGCCGGTCCTGCCCCGAGGTGTCGGTGCCTTCGCCGAAGACCGTGCGCACGCCATCGAGCAGCCCGAACAGCACGAAGGCGGTCATCACCGAGAGCAGGGTCAGCAGGCTGCGGCTGCGATGGCGCATCAGGCCTGCGAGCACGAGTCCGAGATACTTCACGCGGCGAGGTCCCCGTTCAGCAGACCCTTGTCGAGATGAATCTGGCGGCGCGCGTAATCGGCTGCTTTCGGATCGTGCGTGACCATCACGATGGTCTTGCCGTGATCGCGGTTCAGGCGTTGCAGCAGCGCGAGGATTTCATCGGCCGTGTGGCGATCGAGATCGCCGGTCGGTTCGTCGCAGACCAGCAGTTGCGGGTCGGAGACGACCGCGCGCGCGATCGCGACCCGCTGTTCCTCGCCACCCGACAGCTCGCTGGGCCGATGTTTCGCGCGTCCCGCCAGCCCCACGAGCTCGAGCGCGATCAGCGCGCGGCGCCGGCGTTCCGCGCCGGACAGCGCAGTCAGCAGCAGCGGCAGTTCGACGTTGCGCTGGGCGCTGAGCATCGGCAACAGGTTGTAGAACTGGAACACGAAGCCGACGTGTCCCGCGCGCCAGTGTGCGAGTTCGGTGCCTGACAACTGGTCGAGTCGGCGGCCGGCGACCTCGACGGTGCCGGCGCTCGGTTGATCGAGCCCGCCGATGAGATTCAACAGCGTCGTCTTGCCGGAGCCCGACGGACCCATCAGCGCGACGAAGTCGCCGTCGGCGATCGACAGGTCGATCCCGTGCAGCACGTTCACCTGCTGGCGGCCGCGCGTGTATTGCTTGACGACGCCCTTCAGTTCGACCACGGGATCCTTACCTGTCTGTCGTTGCGGTGCGCACGCGGCTGCCGTCCTGCAGGCCGGCTGGTGGCGCGAGGATCACGCACTCGCCGGCGGCGAGCCCCGCGAGCACCTGGCGCTCGACGCCGACCTGCTGGCCGAGCGTCAGTTCGCGTCGCTGCGCGTGTCCGTCGTCGACTGTCCACGCGATGCTGCGATCGCCGTCAGCGACGATCGCGGTCGTCGGCACGAGCACGCCGGGCAGGGCCGCCGGTGTGACGGGTGCGCTCGTCGCGTCTTCGAGGAAACTCACGCGTACGCCCATTTCCGGCACGATGCGCTCGTCGCGCACATCGAGCGCGATGCGCACCTTCACGGTGGCCTTTGCGCGATCAGCGGTCGGGATGATCGTGATCACGTGCGCGGGAATGGACCAGTCGGGATAGGCGTTCAGCGTCGCGGTCACGCGCTGTTCGGCGCGCACGCGGCTGATATAGCTTTCGTTGACGTCGACTTCGATCTCGAGCGAGTCCATGTCGACGATGGTGCCGATGCCGGTGCGCGTGAAGCCGCCGCCCGCGGAGATCGGCGAGACGATTTCGCCCGGCTGCGCCGCCTTGACGGTGATCACGCCGTCGAACGGCGCGCGGACGATGGTGTTGTCGAGCGCGACCGCCGCCACCTCGAGACTGCGCCGGGCCACTTTGACCTGCTCGGCCTGGGCCAGCAGGCGGGCGTCGAGGGACGCGACGCGCATGCGTGCGTCCTCGGCGCCCTGTGCACTGCCGAGTTTGCGCGCGGCAAGCTCCTCGGCACGCCGCGCGTCGCGCTCGGCCTGCCGCCGCTGCACGCGCAGATCGGCGAGTTGCGCGTCGGCCGCGGCGATCTGGCTCTGGTTCAGGGCAAGCTGCGCGTCGGCGTCGATCGGATCGAGCCGCGCGAGCACGTCGCCGGCGCGCACCCGTTGGCCTTCCTCGATCAGCACTTCGGCCACGCGCCCGGTGACTTTCGCGGAAACCGTCGCCTGGCGGCGGGCGGTGACGTAACCGGTCGCGTCGAGCACGGCCTGATCGGCGGCCGCCGCGGCGGGCTGGGCGCGCGCGACGGCGGTGTCGACGATCACGCTGCCCGGCTGCGCGCGATACCACCAGGCACCCGCGCCGCCGACGCCGAGTGCGACGACGAGCAGCCACGGCCAGCGCCGGGTCGTGCGCTGACGTGCCGCCGGGTCCAGGGTCAACTGTTGCAGGAGGCGGGCGGCGTTGTCGTCAGTCACGGAGTCACAGGTGCTCGGTCGGGGCCTCTAGCATACCTTGGCTGCATGCGCTCGGGCCGGCGGTGGACGTTTTCCCTTACGATACGCGCCCGGCGTGAGATCACGCCGACAATGCCAGCCATGGAGGCCCCGACGATGACCGTTTCCGCCACGCAGACCAGCCGCGCAGGCATCCCCGCCGTCGGTCGTCAGGCCATGGTGGCCACCAGCCAGCCCGCCGCAACGGCCGCCGGCCTCGAAACGCTGCGCCGTGGCGGCAATGCGCTGGATGCGGCACTGGCGGCGAACGCCGCGCTTGCGGTCACCGAGCCTTACATGTGCGGTCCGGGCGGCGATTTGTTTGCGCTGGTCTGGGATCCGTTCGGGCGCTGCCTGCAGGGCGTCAACGCGAGCGGCAGGAGCCCGAACCGTCGCTCGCTGGTGGCGCTGCGCGAGGTGCTCGGCGCGGCGCCGACGATTCCCACGCGCGGCGCGCACAGCGTCACCGTACCCGGCGCCGTCGATGGCTGGGCGCTGTTGCACGAACGCTTCGGGCGTCTGCCGTGGGCCGACCTGTTCGCGCCCGCGATGACGCTGGCGCGCGAGGGCTTTACCGTCGGACCCGTCACGGCACAGTGGTGGCAGCGCGCGGTGCGCGACGTGCAGGCCGCCCCCGAGGTCGCCGGCCGTCTCGGCGAGTTCTTCGCCACGTTCGCGCCCGACGGCGCAGCGCCGCTGGCCGGCAGCAGCCAGCGCAATCCCGCGCTCGCCGAGACCTTTGAACGCATCGCCCAGCGTGGGCGCGCGGGTTTCTACGAAGGCGAGTTCGCGCAGCGGATCGTCGACACCGTGAATGCCGCCGGGGGCGCGCTGGGGCGCGACGATCTGCTGCGTCGCCACGCCGAATGGGTGACCCCGATCAGCACCCACTATCGCGGCCACGAAATCTGCGCGCTGCCGCCGAACGGGCAGGGCGCGAGCGTGCTGCAGATGTTGAACATTCTGGAAGGCTTCGCGCCGGGCGCGCCGGACAGCGCCGACTGGTGGCATTGCTACGTGGAGGCGAAAAAGCTCGCCTTCAGCGATCGCGCGCAGTACTACGCCGATCCGGCGTTCGCGCGCGCGCCGCTCGCGCGCCTGCTCGACAAGGCCTACGCCGCGGAACGTCGTGCGCTGATCGACGCGCAGCGCGCGCGCGCGGATTACACCCACGGCGCGGTGCCGGGTGGCGACACCACGTACCTGGCGACGGCCGATGCCGACGGCATGATGGTGTCGCTGATTCAAAGCATCTTCAATCCGTTCGGCTCGGCGCTCGTGGTGCCGCGCGCAGGTTTCGCGCTGCAGTCGCGTGGCGCGGGCTTCACGCTCGACCCGGCGCATGCGAACGCCTATCACCCCGGCAAGCGTCCGTTCCACACCATCATGCCGGGCTTCGGCTTGAAGGACGGGCGGCCGTGGCTGGCTTTCGGCGTGATGGGGGCCGACATGCAGCCCCAGGGACAGGTGCAGATCCTCGCCAACCTGATCGATTTCGGCTGCGACGCCGCGAGTGCGGCGATGCTGCCGCGCCTGCGCCACGCCGGCGGCAGGCATCCGAACGGGCTCGTCGAACCGGGCGGCGGCACGGTCTACCTGGAACCGGCGATGCCGGACCAGGTGCGTGCAGGCCTGCGCGCGCGCGGCCACTGCGTCGTCGACATCGAAGATCCGATCGGCAACTTCGTCGGCGGATATCAGGGTATCCTGTGCGACCCCGCGGCCGGCACCTACGAGGGGGGCTCAGAGCCCCGCTTCGATGGATGCGCAATGGGTTACTGATCCGCCGGCGCGGCCGCCGCCGGCGCGGAAGATGACATGTCCAGCGAGTCTCCCAAAGTCGGTTTCGTCAGCCTCGGATGCCCGAAAGCGCTCGTCGATTCGGAACGCATCCTCACCCAGCTGAAACTCGACGGTTACGCGATCACGAACGAGTACGCGGACGCCAATGTCGTCGTCGTCAACACCTGCGGGTTCATCGACAGCGCGCGCGAGGAATCGCTGGCCGCCATAGGCGAGGCGCTGGCCGAGAACGGCAGGGTGATCGTCACCGGCTGCCTCGGCGCCGAGGCCGAGCGCATCCATGCCGCGCATCCGGGCGTGCTCGCCGTCACCGGGCCGCATCAGTACGAAGCGGTCGTCGGCGCCGTGCATGCGCACGCGCCGATCGCCGCCGATCACGATCCGTTCACCGACCTGGTGCCGCCGCAGGGCATCAAGCTGACGCCGCGTCATTACGCGTATCTGAAGATTTCCGAAGGCTGCAATCACAGTTGCAGCTTCTGCATCATTCCGTCGATGCGCGGCCGGCTCGTCAGCCGGCCGCTCGATGAAATCATGGCCGAAGCGGAGCGCCTCGTGGCCGCCGGCGTGAAGGAACTGCTGGTCATCTCGCAGGACACCAGCGCCTACGGCAGCGATCTGCGCTACCGCACGGCGTTCTGGCAGGGACGGCCATTGAAGTCGAATTTCGAAGGACTGTGCCGCGCGCTCGGATCGCTCGGCGTGTGGGTGCGCTTGCACTATGTCTATCCCTACCCGCATGTCGACGACGTGTTGCCGCTGATGGCGCAGGGCAGGGTGCTGCCGTATCTCGACATTCCGTTCCAGCACGGCAGCCCGCGCCTGCTGAAGCTGATGAAGCGTCCGGCGCACGCCGAGAACACGCTCGAACGCATCCATGCGTGGCGGCGGGCCTGTCCCGAACTGACGCTGCGCAGTACCTTCATCGTCGGCTTTCCGGGCGAGACCGACGAGGATTTCGAGCAGCTGCTCGCCTTCATCACCGAGGCGCAGCTCGACCGTGTCGGCTGCTTCGAGTACTCGCCGGTCGCCGGCGCCAGCGCCAATGCCCTGCCGGGTGCCGTGCCCGACGCACTGAAGGCCGAACGCCACGCGCGCTTCATGGCCTGCCAGCAGGACATCAGCCGCCGCCGGCTCGCAGCGAAGGTCGGCACCGGGCTCGAAGTGCTGGTCGACCGCCGCGACGGTGGCAAGCTCATCGCGCGCAGTCGCGGCGACGCACCGGACATCGACGGGCTGGTCTATGTGCGCACCCGCCGGCAGGTGGCGCCGGGCGAACTGCTGCGCGTGCAGGTCGAGCGGGCCGACGACTACGACCTTCACGCCAGACCGGTCTGAGCGTGCCCGTGCGCCTCGCCGTGCACGTCCGGGCGGGGCGACGGGCGCCGCTGCCAGCCCGGCCCGCCGCCAGAATCGGGACTGTTACCGTTTGCCATACTTTCGGACTGGTCAGCGGAAGGTTCAATCCGTAACATCGGGACACATTCTTTAACGATTCTTCGAGGCGGGCATGGCCACGGTTGCCTTCATCGGTCTCGGCGTCATGGGGTTCCCGATGGCGGGACACCTTGCGCGCGCCGGCCATGAAGTCACCGTCTACAACCGCACGCCCGCGACCCGCGAGCGCTGGCTCGCGAGCCATCCGGGCCGCGCTGCGACTTCGCCCGCCGCGGCGGCGGAGGGTGCCGAGGTCGTTTTCAGCTGCGTCGGCAACGACGACGACCTGCGCGCCGTCACGCTCGGTGCCGGCGGGGCCTTCGAGGCCCTGACGTCCGGCGCGCTCCATGTCGACCACTCGACGACGTCCGCTGTCGTCGCCCGCGAACTCGCGGCGCGCGCCAGGCTCCAGGGTGCTGGCTTCATCGATGCGCCGGTCTCCGGCGGCCAGAGTGGCGCCGAGCGCGGCGCGCTGACCTGCATGTGCGGCGGCGACCCAGCCGACTACGCGCGCGTCGAACCGCTGCTCGCCGCCTACGCGCGCACGGCGCGCCTGCTCGGCCCGAGCGGCGCCGGACAACTGACGAAAATGGTCAACCAGACCTGCATCGCCGGGCTGCTGCAGGGCCTGGCCGAAGGCCTCGCCTTCGGCCAGCGGGCCGGACTCGACATGCCCGCCGTGCTGGCCGTGATTGGCCAGGGCGCGGCGCAGTCCTGGCAGATGGACAATCGCGCACCGACGATGCTCGAGGGCCGTTTCGATTTCGGCTTCGCCGTCGACTGGATGCGCAAGGATCTCGGCATCGTGCTCGACGAGGCGCGGCGCAACGGTGCCCGCCTGCCGGTCGCGGCGCTGGTCGACCAGTTCTACGGTGAATTACAGGCGCACGGAATGCGCCGGGCTGATACATCCAGCCTAATCTCGTTGCTGACGGAGGATTCCCCATGGCCTACGCGATGAAGGACGTCGAGCGCCCGCCGCAGAGCACGCGCGAGCTGGCCTCGGCTGCCCAGCTTGGTTCACCCGACGCGCAGTACCAGTTTGCGGAGCGACTGCGCAAGCGCAGTCAGCTCGATGTCGATCGCCGTGAAGCGCTGCACTGGTACGCGCAGGCGGCGAAGAGTGGCCATGCGGCGGCCCAGCACCGCTTCGGGGTCTGTCTGCTCGAAGGTCATGGCTGCCCGCAGGACGCGGGCGAGGCGCTGAAATGGTTTCTCGCCGCCGCGGAGCAGAATCATCCGGATGCGCAGGCACTGGCCGGCTGGTGCTACCACACCGGGAACGGCACGCGGGTCGATCTCGAACGCGCCTTCAGCTGGTATTACGCCGCGGCCGTCAACGGCAATCCGGTGGCGCAGTTCAATCTCGGTGAACTGTATGCGCAGGGTCAGGGCGTTGCGCGTGACCTCGCCGCTGCTGCGCGACATTGGCATGCGTCTGCCGAACAGAATTATCCGAAGGCGCAACTGAATCTCGCGCTCGCGTACGCCAACGGCGAAGGCCTCGAGCGCGACTACGAACAGGCCATTTACTGGTGCGGTCGCGCGGCCGCACACGGTTACGCGAAAGCGGAGTTCAACCTCGGCCTGCTCTACGCCAGCGGTCCGCCACGGCTGCGGGATCTCGCGGCCGCCGAACTGTGGCTCACGCAGGCCGCCGATCGCGGGTTTGCGCCAGCGCAGTACGCGCTCGGGCGCTACTACCAGAAGCAGGGCGGCATGCTGGCGGTGCAGGCACTCGGCTGGTTTCGCAAGGCCGCCGATCAGTCGCACCCGAAAGCGGTGTATCGCATTGCCCTCGCGTACGAAACCGGTGACTGCGGTGTCCCCGTCAACAAGCCGCGCGCCGCCGCGTGGATGCGTCATGCGGCCCAGCTCGGCTACGCGCCGGCGCAGTATGAGATCGGCCGGCGCGGACTGTTCGGACAGGCGCCGGGCGTGGTGCCGGGCGAGGCGATCACCTGGCTCGACAAGGCCGCCTGCCAGGGCCATGTGCGCGCCCAGTACGGGCTTGCGATGTGCTTTGCGAAGGGAGTCGGCGTCGAGCGCGACCTGGTGCGCGCGTGGCTGTGGCTGTCGCTGGCGGCCGAGCAGGAATTCCCGAAAGCGAAGTACAAGCTGCCGCTGGTCGAAGCCGAACTCGAACCGCGTCTGCTGCAGGACGCGCGTCGTCAGCTCCAGATGCAGCGCCGCAACGTCAAGCCCCGGCCGGCCTAGCAGGCAGGGCTGCGGCTGCGCGCCTGCCGCGAACCAACGACTGAGGGGCACGCGCCTCCACCCCCCATCGACCTCCGGTCAACGCCGGTCCGCGCCTCGCAAGCGCCGTGCAGACGACGGCCCCGCGATGTATTTCACCCGCCGGTCAGGTGCTCACGGCGGCGCGGCGCGCATTATGGAGCGCGCGCACGCCGGTGGTGGCGAGGATCAGCAGGCCGCCGGCCAGGCTCGCGAGGCCGATCGATTCCCGGTGCGCCAGCCACACCCACAGCGGGTTCAACACCGGTTCGATCAGCAGCAGCAGCGCCCCTTCGAGCGCCGTGACCCGCCGCAGGCCCAGCGAGATCAGAATGAACGCCGTGCCGAGTTGCAGGATCCCCATGTAGGCGGCAATGCCGTAGTCCTGCCAGCCGGCAGTGACCGGCGGCGGAAACAGCGGCAGCAGCACGCAGGCGAGCACCACGTTGGCAACGATGATCGAGGCCATCGTGCGTTCGAAGCCGGCGACGGGGTCGCGTGCGAGGCCGCGCATCGTCAGCGTCGTGAACGCCCAGGTGACGCCGCAGCAGGCCGCGATGATGCCGCCGAGCAGAGGATTCGGCGCCGTGGCCGCGCGGGCCGGCGGGTTCAGCAGCAACAGCACCATGCCCACCAGCAGCACCGCGACGTAGGCGAAGTCGCGTCGGGCGACCGGTTCCTTCAGCAGCCACGGCCCGAGCAGCAGCAGGTACAGCGGCGCCGTGTACTGCAGGAAGATGGCGGTCGCGGCGGTGGTCAGCTTGTTGCCGAGCATGAACAGGATGGTCGTCACGCCGTGCGCGAGCGCGGCCGGCAGCAGGCTGCGATCGAACACCGCGCGGCGCGGGCGCACGACCAGTGCCATGAACAGCACGATCACCACCGCGCGCACGCCGGCGAGTTCGAACGCGCTGAAACTGGTGGCCTTGATGGCGGCGGAGCCCGTCGACAGCAGCAGCGCGCCACCGACGATCTGCAGGTAGGCAAGCGGATTTGGCTTCATGGCGCAGCGCACTCGTCGTGGGCGGGAGCGGACCGGAGGTGGCCGGCAACGGCCATGGCCGAGGCGGGAATTGACGGCTAGAATGCCAGTACGCATCCGCCGCCGGCAAGTTCGTCACGCGCGGCGCGATGCGTCTTCAAACAGGGCAAGGAGAACAGTCGTGAGCTTACAAGCTGGCAGCATTGCGGCGCGCGACGCCGCGGCCATCCTTCATCCGATGGTCAATCCGGGCGTCATCGAAGATCGGGGCGCGCTGATGATCGAGCGCGGCAAAGGCGTCTACGTCTGGGACAACACCGGCAAGCAGTACATCGAAGGACTCGCCGGGCTGTGGTCGACTGCGCTCGGCTACGGCAACGAGGAACTCGCCCAGGTCGCGCACGACCAGATCCTCAAGATGTCGTTCACCCACATGTTCAACGGCAAGAGCCACGAGACGGCGATGCTGCTCGCGGAGCGCCTGAAGACGCTCGTGCCGATCGAGAACGCCTCGAAGGTGTTCTTTGGCTGCTCGGGGTCGGACGCGAACGATACCCAGATCAAGCTCATCTGGTTCTACAACAACGCGATGGGCCGGCCGAAGAAGAAGAAAATCATCGGTCGCGTGAAGGGCTATCACGGCATCACGATCGCCGCCGGCAGCCTGACCGGCCTCGCGCCGATGCACACCCAGTGGGACCTGCCGCTCGAAGGCGGGCGCTTCATCCACACCGACTGCCCGCATCACTACCGTTTCGCCGAGAAGGGCGAAAGCGAAGAAGATTTCGCGACGCGCCTCGCGCACAACCTCGAACAGCTGATCCTGAAGGAAGGCCCGGAGACGGTCGCGGCCTTCATCGCCGAGCCCGTGATGGCGGCCGGCGGCGTGCTCGTGCCACCGCGCACTTATTTCGAAAAAGTCCAGGCCGTGCTCGCGAAATACGACGTGCTGTTCATTGCCGACGAAGTCGTCACCGGTTTCGGCCGCACCGGCAATCCGTTTGCGACGAACACCTTCAACCTGAAGCCGGACACGATGACGCTCGCCAAGGCGCTGACCTCCTCGTACCAGCCGCTGTCGGCCGTGATCCTGCCGGAGAAGATGTACGGTCCGATTGCCGAAGCAGGCCGCAAGCTCGGCACGATCGGGCACGGCTACACGTACACGGGTCACCCCGTGTGCGCGGCGGTCGCGCTGAAGTGCCTCGACATCTATCACCGCGACGGCATCTTCGAACGCGCCGCGCGCCTCGCGCCGAAGTTCCAGGCCCGCCTGCGCTCGTTCGCCGATCACCCGCTGGTCGGTGAAGTGCGCGGTATCGGCATGATCGGCGCGATCGAGTTCGTGTCGAACAAGCAGACGAAGGCCGGCTTCAATCCGCCGGGTTCGATCGGTGTGTACTGCTTCGAGCGCTGCCATGCGCACGGGCTGATCCCGCGCAATGTCGGCGACGGCATCGCCTTCTGCCCGCCGCTGATCATCGACGAAGCGCAGATCGACGAGATCTTCGACAAGTTCTCGCTCGCGCTCGCCGACACGCTCGACTACGTGACCCGCGAGGGTCTGCTCGCCGCCTGAGGCACCGTTTCGGCGCGCGGCCACGTGCCGCGCGTCGGACCGCGCACCACCGCGTTCCCGCATGACGCTTCCAACCCGGTCACTGCTGGACGTCCGCGGCAGCGCGCTCGAGTGCCTGCGAATCGAGGGCGATTCGGGGTTGCCGACGCTGGTGTTGCTGCATGAAGGACTCGGTTGCGTGGCGCTGTGGCGGGATTTCCCGCAGCGCCTCGCGGCGGCCACCGGCTGTCCGATCCTGGCGTATTCGCGCGCCGGCTACGGTGGTTCCTGCGCACGCGCCCTGCCATGGCCGCTCGATTACATGGAACGTGAGGGCCTGCACGGCGTATCGTCGCTGCTCGACGCCGCCGGCATCGGTGACTGCGTGCTGTTCGGTCACAGCGATGGGGCCTCGATAGCCCTCGTCAACGCCGGCGCCGTGGCCGATCCGCGCGTGCGCGGCGTGATCGTGATGGCGCCCCACGTGTTCACCGAAGAGGTCGGGCTGCGCAGCATCGAAGAGGCGCGGGTGGCATTCCGCGACGGCGATCTGCGCGCGAAGCTCGCGAAGTACCACGGTACGAACGTCGACTGTGCATTCCATGGCTGGTGCGATTCGTGGCTGCATCCGGATTTCGCGCGCTGGAACATCGAACACGTGCTGCCCGGACTCCGCGTGCCGCTGCTGCAGATCCAGGGTGAGGGCGACCAGTACGGCACGCCGGCGCAACTCGCGGCAATCGCGCGCGGTGTGCGCGGGCCGTGCACGACGCTGCTGTTGCCCGACTGCCGTCACGCGCCGCAGTTCGAGCAGCCACAGGCGACGCTCGCGGCGAGCGCCGAATTCATGCGGTCCTTGGCAGGATAGTCGTCATGGGCATCCGGCAAGCTTGCCCCGACCTGCGCGCCATGGGTCACGCGACAGCATTCGAACGCCGTGCGTCCATGGCCGCACGGCCCCGAAAAAGAGAGGGCGACAGACGTCGCTCCACCACGACAACAGGAAGAGGAGATCAACATGATTGGATATGTCACCGTCGGTACCAATGACCTCGAGAAGGCCGGCCGGTTTTACGACGCACTGCTCGGCGTGCTCGGCGCCAAGCGCGTGATGGAGACGGATCGCTTCATCGGCTGGGGCACCGGCCCCGGCGCCCCGATGCTGCTCGTGATGAAGCCTTACGACGGCAAGCCGGCCACGGTCGGCAACGGCGTGATGGTCGCGCTGCATGCCGGCACGCAGGCGAATGTCGACGCGATGTTCAACAAGGCGCGCGAACTCGGTGGGCCGGACGAAGGGGCGCCGGGCATTCGCATGGGCACCTTCTACGGCGCCTACAGCCGCGATGCGGACGGCAACAAGCTCTGCTTCTTCATCATGTAATGCGCAGGCCCGGCAGCCCCTTGGGCTGCCGGGCCATCCACCGTTTCCATTCAGGCGGCAGTCGTCACGTCTGCATCAGCTGCGCGACGCGCGGGGGCGCCGGGTCCAGGACAGAAAGACCGGGCAGATCCGTTTCACCGGTGGCCGACCCTGCGCCCACGCGCACTCAGCACCGGACCGGTGTGAGCACCGGCGCCCGGTCTTCGATGGCCTGCGCCGCGTCGAGCAACCGCTCCTCGGTGAAGCGCGCCCCGATCAACTGCACGCCCTGAGGCAAGCCTTCGTCGCAGCCAACCGGCACCGCGCAAGCGGGCAGACCGAGAATATTGACCGCGACCACCATGCGCATCGCCGTGGCGATCTCGGCGACACGTGTGTGATCTGCATTGATCTGCCAGGGGCGTTCACAGCAGACGGGAGAGAGCACGATGGGGTATTGCTCGAAGAACCGGTTCCATGCTGACGCGTGCTGATAGATCTCTGCCCACGCCTTGCGCTGCGCCGCCTGGTCGACAGGTTTGAAGACGCCTGCCTCGAGACAGGCGTTGACGAAGCCGCATTCTCCCGCCCCCGTCAGCGGTGCCATGCCTGGCCACAGCGCGCCGACATCGGCCCAGATGGCATCGAACCAGGTCTGCGCGACAGCCTCGATCGCCGGTGGTTCGGCGTCGACGACGTCGTAACCCGCTTTTGCGAGCCAGTCCGCAGCGCGCTCGATGCCGGCGCGCACCTGTGGATCGATACCGAGGCCCGCCGGGTTGCGCACGACGGCCACGCGCAGCGCAGCTTGCGCGCGCGGCAGTTGCAGCGGTGCCGGGACCCAGCGCGGATCGCGCGCATCGGGCGCGCTGATGATCTGCAGCGCCAGCCGCAGGTCGGCGACGCGACGCGCCATCGGGCCCTGGCAGTTGGTCATCTGAAACGCGATTGGCTCCGGCCATGGCTGGGTCACGGCACCGTTGGCCACGCGTCCGCGTGAAGGTCGAATCGTCGCGATGCCGCACATCTGCGCCGGCACGCGCAGCGAGCCGCCTAGATCGTTGCCGAGACCGAGTGGCGACATGCCGCTTGCGAGCGCTGCTGCTTCGCCGCCGGATGTTCCGCCCGGCGTGCGCGACGCGTTCCAGGGATTCAGCGTGCGCCCCGCATGACTGCTTTCGACGTCCCAGCGGAACGCCCAATCCGGCAGGTTGGTGCGCGCGAACGGAATCGCGCCGGCTTCGCGCAGCCGCGCGACCATCGGCGCGTCGGTGTCGGCCACCTGCTCGGCGAAGGCGGCGACGCCCCAGGTCGTTGCGGTACCCGCAAGGTCGATGTTCTCCTTCACGCTGAACGGCACGCCCGCCAGTGGTCCCACCGGCTGGCCGGCGGCGATGGCCCGGTCCACGGCCGTCGCCGCATCGCGTGCGGTGACGGCCAGCGTGACCGTGATCGCGTTGAGGGTCGGATTCACGTCGGCGATGCGGGCGAGATGGGCGTCGACGACTTCACGCGCGCTCACCTCGCGGCTGCGTATCAGCGCGGCCAGTTCGGTTGCGCCCCGGGTGCACAGGGGATGGATGTTCATGGCGTGGTCCTTGTCGCTGCGGTCATTGAAGGGTGTAGGATTCAGCCTAGCGCGCGGCCCCAGGTCGCCACATCGGGAGGACTCCCCATTTCCGGTCCACCGCTCCGTCTCGGCGAACTCGTGGCAACCTTGGCCCTCGCCCAGGACAATGCCTTCGGTCAACCGCTCGAATCGCAGCTGCGGTCCTGCCTGCTCGCCGTCTGGCTGTGTGAGGAGTCCGGCTGCGGGCAGGACGTGCGCGACACCGCCTACTGGGTGGCGCTGCTGCGCTATCTCGGCTGTACCGGACATGCCCACGAAGTCGCGACGGTGTTCGGCGATGAAATCGCGATCCGCGCGCAGACCCTGGTGCACGATGCGGCCAATCCCGCCGAAGTCATGCGCGACGTTATCGCGTTCGCCACCGCCGCCCATCCACCGGAGGAGCGCGAGCAGGTCATCCATGCGCTGCAGGCCGGGGTGCACGATTGGGTGGTGTTGAATTTTTCGTCCGGCTGCGAAGTCGGCGACATGCTCGCGACACGGCTCGAGGTCGGCAGCGACGTGCGCGACTCACTGCGTTTTACCTTCGAACGCTGGAACGGCCACGGCTTCCCGAACGGCGCGCAGGGCGACACGATTCCCCTGCCGATGCGCATCGTCCATCTGACGCACGACATGGAAGCGATCGGGCGTCTGTTCTCGCCCGCCAAGGCGATTGAGGCGGCCCGCGAGCGGCGCGATCGCACCTACGATCCGGCGCTCGCCGATCTCTTCGTCGCGCGGGGCAGTCGCTGGTTCGAGCGGCTGGCGAATGTCGAGCCCTGGGATGCGGTGCTCGAACTCGAACCCCGGCCGCATCGCCTGCTGCGGGATGAGAGTCTCGACGCCGCCCTCGCGGTCGCCGCGGACTTCATCGATTTGAAGTCGCCGTTCATGGCCGGGCACAGTCGCCAGTGCGCGATGCTCGGCACGGCAGCGGGCCGCCTGTTGGGATTGCCCGACGCCGAGCTCGTCGCGCTGCACCGTGCCGCGCTGCTGCACGACTTCGGCACGACGGCCGTGCCGAACTCGATCCGGGACAAGCGCGGCCCGTTGACGCGCACGGAATTCGACCGGGTCGAACTGCATCCGCTGCTGACCGAGCAGATGCTGCGTCGATCGCCGGCGCTCGCGGTCCTGAACCCGATCGCCGCGAGTCATCACGAGAAGGGCGATGGCAGCGGCTATCATCGTCGTGTGCGTGTTGAAGCGAGCCAGCTTGCCGCATCAATCCTCGCGGCCACCGACATCTACTCGGGGCTCGTCGCAGAGCGCGCCGATCGCCCGGCCTTCGGCGCGGCCGATGCCGCCAACGAACTGCGCCGGCTCGTCACGCTCGGTGTGCTGGACGCACGCGCAACCACGGCGGTGCTGGCCGCCGCCGGTCACGATGAGGCACGCGTGCGACCGGCGCGTCGCACCGGACAGCCCGGCGGTCTGTCGGCACGCGAGGTCGAAGTACTGACGCTCGCCGCAAAGGGCTTCACGACGCGTCAGATTGCCGAACGACTCGCCATCTCGCCGAAGACGGCCGACCACCATATCCAGCACGTCTACACCAAGATCGGCGTGTCGACGCGTGCGGCGGCCGCGCTGTGGGCGATGCAGCACTCGGTCCTGTCCTGACGTCGACGGCCTTCGCCCCGCCGCCGCGCGTCGATGCCCGCTGAGTCATGGGGCGCACACCGCACCCTGTCGAGTTGACAGGCACGAAGCAAGGATACTGCCATGCAACAGCTTCCCTACCTCGAACGCGTGAAGATCCAGAGCGAAATCCTGCTACCGCTGTACAAACGGCTGCGCGAGGAACTCGGCAATGAGCGGGCCGCGGCGCTGCTGCGCGCGGCGGTGAAGGAGTATGGAACGGCGCTCGGTGCTAGCGTCGCACAGGCCGTGCCCGCCCAGGGTCTCGACAAGGTACGCGCGCTGATGCCGATGTTCTCGGCCGGGAACGCGCTCGATGTCGAACCTCTGGTGGATGATGCAAAGGAGTTCTCGCTGAACGTGCGCGGCTGTCGTTACGCCGACTACTTCCGCGCGCTCGGCGAGCCGGAGTTCGGCGCGATGATCACCTGTGAAGTGGATCCACCGATGATGGAGGCAATGTCGACGGACGTGCGCATGGAACGCACGCAGACCATCGCGGGCGGCGCTTCGCACTGTGATTTTCGCTGGAAGGCGACGCCCTGAACGGTCGTTCCGCGCACGACGTCGCGCACCACGGCGGGTGCCGTCGAGTCGGGGCACCTCAGTCGCTGACGGCATCGTTAGATGTCGTCCGCGGCGGGCGTTGCGTCTTCGGCGCCAGGATCGGCTGGCTCGTGGAGGGGTGCCGCGTCATGGGCACTCCGTGGCAGCGCCGCGGTACGCGCACCGGCGACGCGGTGGTGGCGATGCGGGCGCTGTGCGAGCAGGCGTGCTCGTCTCGGCTGCCCGTGTGCACCGGCAGTTGGCAGGTGGTCGTCGGCGGCCACCGCGAGGCAGCCTTGAAGCGGGCAGCGATCCGCGGTGACGGCCGGTGTGATTTCAATCTGACGCCGGACGACTCGCGCTGCGCCGTCGGTCGCCTTCACGAACTCTGGCGCGAACAGCGGCGCTCGCGTGAGTCGTTCGAGATGTTCATCACGCGGGGGCGAAAGGCCGCACCCGAGTCGATCGCGGCCTGCCGGGACGCCGGCGTCGACGAACGCTAGCAGGCACCTGTCTTCGCGCAGCCAGTCGTGAACGAAAACAAGTCCGTCCGCGTCATCGGGGAACTCGCGCGGCGGTGGGTCGACGCTGCGGCGTGCAGCCGCTAATCTTGCACCAGACACCGGGAGCTATCGAAGATGAGCATGATTCGTCTGGGCACCAACGAGCAGGGCAGTGCGTTCCGCTTCGACACCAGTCGCGCCGACTGGAAGCCCTTCGTGACCGAAGGCTGTCTCTACCGCATCCTCGATGTCGACGTGCCGGCCGGTACCGCCGAAATGCTGGTGAAGTTCGAGCCGCACGGACGCTGTCTCTATCATCGCCACCAGGCTGCCGTGAAGACGCTGGTGCTCGAGGGCGATCTCCATCTCTATGAACCGACCCCGGACGGTGACCTGCACAGCGTCAAGCCGGCCGGCAGCTTTTCGATGGGCGCAGGCGGTGAAGTGCACATCGAAGGCGCGGCAGAACAGGCATGCATCGTCTATTTCTCGATGTCGACGAAGACCGATGTCATCTACGAGATTCTCGATCGCAACCTGAACCTGAAGCGCGCAATCACCGTGCAGGATTTCTACGACGACTGGCAGCAGTGGCGGACCGGTGAGGACGCGCAGTCGAACTGCAGCGCCGGCTGACGCGCCGATACGCAGCGACGGGTCGACGGTGAGGCCGTCCGCGGTTGAACCGGTGGTACGCACACGGGTCGGGATTCGCGGGCGAACGGACGGATAGCGCACCATGAACCGTGAGCGCGGCACCTTGGTCCGGTGGATGGACGACAAGGGCTTCGGCTTCATCCGTCCGGACGGCGGTGGCAGGGACGTCTTCGTGCACGTGCGCGATTGCGGTCGAATCGCGCGCGTGCCCAGGATCGGCGACACCGTGTTGTATCAGCCCGCGAACGACGGCACGGGCCGCTTGCGAGCGGCGGATGTCAGCATTGAAGGTGTGTCGTTGGCGAGGACGGGCCGCGACAGGGCGGCGCGTCCCGCGGCGGAGTCGGGGACCTCGATCGGCATCGCGAGCGCACTCGGGATCGGGGTCTTCTGCGTCGCACTGGGGGCGCTGGTTGTGCGCGGCGCTCTGCCCGGCGGCCTGGCATTTGTGTACGGCGTCGTCAGCGGGATCACCTTCCTGATCTACGCCTTCGACAAGTCGGCCGCGATGAAGGGCCGCTGGCGCACACCGGAAAGCACGCTCCATGGTCTGAGCCTCCTGGGGGGCTGGCCCGGCGCCCTGATCGCGCAGCCATTGTTTCGTCACAAGTCGAAGAAGCGGTCGTTCCGGATCGTCTTCTGGATGACGGTCGTGCTCAATCTGTGCGCGTTGGCGTGGGCCGCGACTGCCGCCTGGCCACCGCCGGGCCTGCGCCTGCCCGGCTGAGCCCGCGGCCGGCAGCCGCGCTACGGCGTGACGGCCAGCGCCATGCTGTCATCCCAACCGCCGCCCAGCGCCTTGTACAGCGCGACCAGGTGTTGAATCGCCAGCGTGCGACTCACCGCCAGCGCATCTTCGCTCGCCTGCAGCGCGCGCTGGGCGTCGATCACCGCAAAATAATCAGTCAGGCCGCGTACGTAACGTGTGCGCGCGAGTGAGCGCGCGAGTGTGGCACTGTCGACTGCTGCGGCCATGTCGACCCCGCGCTGCCGCTCGCGGTCGAGATTCACGAGTGCGGTCTCGACGTCCTGCACGGCGATCAGCATTGCCTGCTCGTAGCGCGCCAGTGCCTGCGCGAGCCGCGCGTCCTCGACGGCGACTTTTGCACGCAGACGGCCCGCATTGAAAATCGGCAGCGTCACCGTCGGCCCGATCGAGTACAGCAGGCCGGGGCCGAAGCTCACGCCGCCGTTGTCTTCTTCGGCGCGCGCGAGCAGGCCACTGAGGTAGAACTTCGGCAGCAGGTCCGCGCGTGCGACGCCGATGCGTTCGTTCGCGGCGAGCACTTCGGCCTGCGCGCGTTTCAGATCCGGGCGTCGGGTCAGCAGATCGGACGGCAGGCCGAGCGGCAGTGCCGCCGTGCTGTCGGGGAGCAGACGCGGCGTGGCAAGCGCGGCCGGCAGTGCTGCGGGCGCCACACCGGTCAGTACGGCCAGCCGATAGCCGCTGGCGGCGACAGCGGCTTCGAGCGGTGGGCGGCTGCCGCGCAACAGCGCGAGTTCGGTGCGCGCCTTCGTGGCGTCGATCGCGGGTGCGAGGCCGGCACGGATGCGGCTGTCGAGCAGGGCGAGCGCGTCCTCCTGCAGCGTGATGTTCCGCGTCGCGACGTCGAGCCGTGCCTGCGCGCCGCGGAGCGCGAAGTATTCGCGCGCGACTTCCGCAGCAAGCGATACCTGCACGTCGGCCAGCGCATAACCGGCCGCCCCGGCGTCGGCGGCTGCAGCCTGCGCCGCCGCGCGCGCCGCGCCGAACACATCGATTTCCCAGCTCGCATCGAGCCCCAGTTGATGAAAGGACTGCTCGCCCTGCGGAAAGCGCAGTCGTTCGGCCTGCAGATCGTCGCGCCGCAGGCCGCCGCTGCCACGCGCATCGAGCGTGGGGCCCAGTCTGCTGTCCGCGATGCCCGTGGCCGCGCGCGCTTCCCGCAGCCGGGCCGTGGCGAGCGCGAGATCACGATTGTCGGCGAGCGCGCGCGTCACCAGGTCCGTGAGCGCGGGATCGTCGAAGCGCTGCCACCAGCCGGCCAGTGACGTCGCGTCGTCGCGCGCTGGCGCCGTGCCTGACCAGGCTGCCGGCGTATCGAGCTTGGGCGCCGGCTGGGGCGGTGTCATTGAACAGCCAGTCACGATGCCGGCCGCGAGCAGCAGGATGCCGCGCATCACGGCTGACCCAGCGCGACCGCACGCATCTGCGTGCGGTCGATGAACACATCGACCTGCTGGCCCACGTACAGCGGCACAGCGCCGGGCTGCACGCGGTAGATCACCTGCAGTACGCGGGTGTCCACGCGTTCGGCGACATCGCCGGTCAATTGGCGTTTGGGGACGACCAGCGGTTCGATGCGCACGAACTCGAGTGGCACGCGCGTGTCGGCGGCCCCGCGCGGTGACGCGATGGCCGCGCCGCCGGCACTCACCCGATGCGCTTCCTGTTCGTCGATATCCGCACGCACGTGCAGGTCACCGGTGTCCCCGAACACGATCAAGGGGGCGGCGAGCGCGCCAATCTGCGCGTACTCGCCCGGCCTTGCGTTGACTTTCAGCACCGTGCCCGCGCGCGGGGCCCTGACGCTGAGTCGCTCGAGATCGACGGCCGCCGCCAGCCGTTCCTGCTCGGCGAGCTCGAGTGCCGCGCGGGCGACGGCGAGATCGGCCGACCAGGCGCCGGCCTCGACGCGCGCCAGCTCCGCGCGCGCGGCCTCGAGTTGCGCGGCCGCGGCGTCGGTGGCGATCCGCCGGCGCAGCAGATCTTCGCGGCTGATCGCGCGCGGGTCGTCGACTTCCTCGATGAGATCCTGCTGGACCTGCGCGTCCGCCAGGGCCTGCGCGGCCGCCTTTACCTGCGCGCGCAGCGGCGGCAGGTCTTCCGGGCGGGGCGAGTGTTCGAGACGCGTCAGCGCGGCGCGCGCGGCGCTGACCTGCTGAGTGCGCACGGCGAGCATCGCGCGTGCCGCGCGGTCGTCGAGAGTGAACAGTGGCGCGCCCGCCGCCACCACATCCCCTGCCGCGACGTGCACGGCGGTCACGAGGCCCGGCAGCGGCGTCGAGATGGCGATGTTCTCACTGGCGGGCTCCACGAGCCCGACGGCGGCCACGGTCTGCGAATACTGCGTGGCGGGCGGTGTGCCGAGCGGTTCGGCGCTGAGGCGTCGCGGCTGCGAAGACCACACGAAATACGACGCCGTCGAGAGCGCGAGTGCGGCGATCACGGGCAGCAGCGGCGGCTTCCTGAAACGGGCTGGCGATGACATGGGAAGTTCTCCGGGGACTCAGGTTGGGGTGGCGACGCGCCGGGCGGGCGCGCCGTGCGGGACAACGCGCTCGACGCGGCCGTCTTCCATGTGGGCAATCGTGTCGGCGAAATCGAAGATGCGGCTGTCGTGCGTGACGACGACCACCGCGCGATCCTCGCGCAGCGACACCTCTGTCAGCAGCTGCATCACCTGCTGCCCGGTGACGGCATCGAGTGCCGACGTCGGTTCGTCGCAGATGATGAGGCTGGGCTGATGGATCACCGCGCGCGCAAGGGCCACGCGCTGCTGCTGACCGCCGGACAGCTCCCGCGGCAACGCAGTGGCGCGCTCGGCCATGCCGAGGCGCGCGAGCAGTTCCACTCCCTGCTTCACGGCCGGCTCGCGTTTGTGGCCGGCGGCTATCAAGGGGACGGCGACGTTTTCGGCGGCGGTCAGGGCCGGCAGCAGGTTGAACTGCTGGAATACGAAGCCGACGTGCCGGCGTCGAAACGCCACGCGGTCGCGCGCGGACTGGTCGGCGATGCGCTGGCCGAGCATCGTCACCTCGCCGTCGGTCTTGTCGAGCAGGCCCGCAATCACGCACAGCAAGGTCGTCTTGCCGCAGCCGCTGGGACCGACGAGCAGCGTCATCTCGCCGTAGCGGATGTCGAGGTCGACGCCGCGCAGCGCGTGTACGCCGCCGTTCTGGAACGTTTTGGTGAGCGCGCGGGCACTGACGGCAAGGTTCATGGTGTTCATCCCCTGAAGACGACGGCGGGTTCGAGCACGAGCACGCGGCGGATACTCAACAGGCTCGCGACGATCACGATCGCGAGCACCACCACGGCCACGCCGATGAAGGCTTCGGGCAACACGACGAGCCCGCGTGTCGGGAGGTTGTGCTTGGTGATTTCGAAGAACGCGGCGCAGATCCCCATGCCGATCGAATAACCGATCACGCCGACCGTCAGCGCCTGCAGCAGGATCATGCCGACCAGCGTCCGGTCAGCGACGCCGATCGCTTTCAACGCGCCGAACTGCTTCAGGTTCTCGATCGTGAACAGGTAGAAGGTCTGGCCCATGACGACGATGCCGACGATCAGCGCGATGCCGATCGTGATGCCGAAGTTGACCGGAATACCGGTGTTCTTCAGGTAGTACTTCATCGTGCGCCAGGCCCACGCGTCCCCGGTCAGCGCGGTCAGCCCGGTCGCCTGCGAGATGCGTTCGGCAAGTGCCGCGGGTGCGACACCGGGTGCCGCCTTCGCCAGCACGAAGGACATCTGGTTGCGTTCGCGGCCGACGAACAGCACGGCCTGGGAATAGCGCGAGAACACGACGGGAAAGGTGGCGAACGGCGCGGAGGCGTCGACGATACCGACGATTTTCACGCGCCGGTCGTTCATCTCCATCGTGCGGCCCAGTTCGAGTTCGCCATCGGGCCAGAAGTAGCGATAGCCGGCGTAGTCGATGAGGATGGCGTCCGGGTCGCGCAGGTCCTCGAGCCGACCGAGACGCAACTTGCCGTGAGGGGCGCCGATCAGGGTCGCGTCGTCGAGGCCGAGCAGGATGGCCTGACGGAAGCGACCGTCCGGCGCCGTGATGCGTGGCAGGCTCTTGAACAGGCGCACGGCCCAGGCCACGTCCGCGACGCCGCGCACGCGCAGCAGGTCGGTCTCCTTCAGCGGCTTGACCTCGTCGATGTATTCGGTCGCCGGATCCATGATCCAGAGGTCGGCGTCCACTACGTCGACGATCTGACTTGCGGTACGCTTGATGATGCCGGCGAAGATCGACACCTGGTTCGCCAGCAGGAACGACGCGAAGGCGATCGTGAAGATCAGGCCCAGGTATTTGGCCCGGTCGCCGGTCAGCATGCGCAGCGCGATGAAGTGCATCGAATCCGTCTCCGGGTCGGTCCGCCTGGGGCGGCTGGCTAAATAGTGTACTGAACGGTACAGTACGCTAATAGCGTGTTATTGAACTGTCAAGTACAGAATCAGGCGAGATGAGCAAAGCAGTGGAAAAGCCGGCGGCAGGGCGCCCGAAGGATCTCGAGAAACGTCAGGCGATTCTCGATGCCGCCGCGCGCCTGTTCCTCGAACAGGGTTTCGAGCGCACGACCGTGGACGCCATCGCGGCGCGGGCAGGCGTGTCCAAGCTCACCGTCTACAGCCACTTCGAGGGCAAGGAAGGGCTGTTCCGCGCGCTGATCGCCGGGAAGTGCGGGGAGCATTTCGAAGCGCGCGAGTTCACCGAACTCGCCGCACTCGGGCCGCGCGAGGCGCTGCTGCGGATTGCGGGAGGTTTTCTCGGCCTGATGTTTCACCCGGATGTCGTGGCGCTGCATCGGGTGCTCATGAACGCGGCCAGCCACGATGCCACGATGAACCAGACCTTCTGGGACTCGGGGCCCGCGCCGACGATCGATTCACTGGCGCAACTGCTGAAGCGCTTCGATGCCGAGGGCAGTCTGCGTGTGCCGCATCCGCAGACCGCGGCCGATCAGTTCCTGTCGATGTTGAAAGGAGGCGACCATCTGCGCGTGCTGCTGAACGTCGGAGAGACGCCGGGTGCGCGGCGACTGAAGACGATCGCGCAGGACACCGTCGAGATGTTCCTGCGCGCCTACGCGCCGCAAGGCGCGGTGTGATCCGGATGCGGCGATGCGCAATCCGGGGTCGGGCGTTTCCGGGCGGTGGACGACCGCGAGCGCGGCACCGTGTCGCCCACAGCGCCTAACCCGGGGTCTTCAGCGCATCTCGTTGGCCACCGCCGCTCAGCGGAACACGAAGCCCGGATAACCGCTTGCGGCGGTTTCGGCGAAGATGCGGCGATAGGCGGGGACGCCCTCGGTGAAGATGAGATAGCGACCCTGGTCCCCGCCCGGATTGTGGTAGCCGAAGAACCACGAATCCGTCACTTCCGAGAACAGCAGTCCCTTCGCCGAGTCGTAGCAACGTTGGGTCCACACTTCTTCTGCGGCCGGGCAGGCTTCCATTGACGTGTGCCCGTGTTCGCGGAGGTAGCGCAGGCAGTCGACGATCCATTCGACGTTGTTCTCCGCGCAGCGCGTAATGTTGCAGAACGCGGCCGGGTTGTGCGGGCCGAGCACAGAGAAGAAGTTCGGGAAGCCCGCGAACTGCACGCCGAGATTGGTCTTCGGACCGTCGTGCCATTTTTCCGCCAGTGTGAGCCCGCCCTCGCCGACGATGTGCATGCGCATCAGTTCACCGGTGACGGCGCGAAAACCGGTGGCATAGATGATCACGTCGAGTTCGTGCAGCCTGTCGCCGGTCTCGATTCCGGCCGGCAAGATGCGCGAGATCGGTGTTTCGCGCAGATCGATCAGTTCGACGTGCGGATGGTTGAATGCTTCGTAATAGTTGGTTTCGCCAGGAGGGCGCTTGGTACCAAAGAGGTGATCCCTGGGGATCAGCTTTTCCGCCGTTTCCGGATCCCGCACGCGTTCACGGATCTTCGCGGCGAGGAAGTCGCTGACTTCCTGCGCAATCTCGCGGTTCGTGAACACGTCCATGTAGTTCGCGAGCCAGAGCGCGAAGCCGCCGCGGTCGTGCAGAGTCTGGTAGTGCTGCAGGCGATCGGCCTTGTCGATAGTGCTGCCGTTGCGCTCGTCGAGCTTGTGGATGAAGCCGGCGTAGGTCTCATTGCAGCGGGCGAAGATGGCTTCGGCATCGCGCTTCAGCGCCTGCTGGGTCTCGGCGTCGATGGGCCGGTTGCGCAAGGCCGTGCACCAGTTCGGCGAACGCTGGAATACCGACAGATGACCAACCTGGGGGGCGATCGTCTGGATCACCTGCACCGCCGTGGCGCCGGTGCCGATCACGCCGACGCGTTTGCCCCGCAGATCGATGCCTTCCCGCGGCCAGCGGGCAGTGTGCGTGGAGACACCGGCAAAGTCACCGATGCCGGGGATGTCGGGATACTGGTGCGCGGAGAGAAAGCCCGTGGCGGCAATCACGTACGTCGCGCGCAGTGTCAACCCATTGCTCGTGGTGACGTTCCACAGCCGGCTGCGCTCGTCGAATATCACCGATTCGACGCGTGCATTGAATTCGATGTCACGTCGCAGATCGAACTTGTCCGTGACGTGCTGCAGATAGCGTTCGATTTCCGGCTGGCCGGCGAAATGCTCGCTCCAGTTCCACTCGTCGATCAGCTCTCGTGAAAACGAATACTGGTAGCTGTAGCTTTCCGAATCGAAGCGGGCGCCTGGGTAGCGGTTCCAGTACCAGGTGCCGCCGACATCGGACGCTGCATCGACGACGCGCGTCTTCAAGCCCGCCTGTCGCAGTTTGTGCAGGGCGTAGAGTCCCGAGATACCGGCGCCGATCACGACGACATCGAATTGTTCCATCCCGTTATGCTCCTGATTCGGGTCCCGGGCTCTGTTGCCGTCAGGTTCCCGCCTGGTTGAATTCGCCGAGCCGACCGGCGCGGCCTGATGAGACGCTCGCCTGTCGTGGCGTGGTCCGCGCACGTTATTGCCGCCCAAGCGCCCCGGCCGCCGGACTATCGCGCGCGTCAGGGGCGGCGGGCTTGACCGGGATCAGGGTCACTGGCCGTAGGGCGAGGCCGGCACGTAACCCGAAAGCTCCCGACAAGCTGTACGGACAAATTGTAGGCATAGACGCATGACATCACCATATTTCCGCAAACCTGTCTGCTATCTGGTGGGGAAATGTTTAACTTGTCCGGACAAGATGCTAAGGTGCGGCCATCTTTGAGTCAGCTGCAGAGCCTGCCCCCATGACCCCCAGCGTGCCGAAATACAGCGCCGTGGCCGATGCACTCGTCGACCGTATCCGCGCCGGCATCTACAAGCCGGGAGACCTGCTCGATTCCGAACCGGAACTGACGCGCCAGTTCGGTGTGTCGCGGCACACCGTGCGCGCGGCGCTGCGCGCGCTGTACGAGAAGGGTCTCGTCATCGGCCAGCGCGGGCGCGGTACCGTGGTGCAGGCCACTGCCGTCAATCCCCGTTATCGCCACGCCTGCAATTCGATCGAAGATGTCCTGCAGTACGCGGCGACGACACCACGTCAGGTCGTTGCGCGGCGCCGCCTCGTCGTCGACGAGGCGCTTGCAGACTGGCTCGGCTGCGCACCGGGGTATTCGTGGTGGGAAGTCCATACCACGCGCCGTCAGGACACGGCCGGACCGGTCGTCGCCTCGTCGCAGATCTGGGTCCCCGACGCGTTCGGTGACGCCATCAACGATATCGAAGCCACTGACGAACCGCTGTTCGTCGCCATCGAACGCAGGTTCGGCTGCACCTTCGCCCAGATCCGCCAGACGCTGTCAGTGGCGAGCGCCAGCGCGCGCGAAGCCACCGATCTCGGCGTCGACGAGGGCGCACCGGTGATGTGCGTCGAGCGCCGCTTCGTTGACGAACGCGGCGGACTGCTCGAGGTCTCGCGCAGCGTGCATCCTGCGCAGGGCTTCCGCTATGAGACGAGCCTTCGGCGCGTGATCGGGACATGACAACCCCGCATGACCATGCTGTCGACGTGACACCAGACTGCTGCACCGTGCGCCGGACACGTCGCGGCGACATCGAACATTTCCATTGCACGACCGCCGAGGTGGTGGTCCGAAACGAGGCACCATGAACATCGCCACCAGCCCCATCGCCGACGACCGACACGACGTCATCGCCCTGTTGCGCGAGAGCGCCGACGACTTCTGTGCGCGCGCACTGAGTCGCACTCGCCTGCGCGGGCTGCGCGACGCCGGCACGCTGCTCGACCGGGAGGCCTGGCGCACGATGGCAGACCTCGGCTGGCTCGGCGTCGCACTGCCGCACCGGCTGGGCGGGCTTGAACTCGGCGCACAGGGGGCGGCCGTGCTGGCCCGCGCGCTGGGCGCGGTCGCTGCCCCCGAGCCGTTTGTCGAAACGGCCGTTGCCGCTGCCACCGTGCTCGCGCGCGTCGACGCGCCAGCAGACACGGTCGACGCACTGCTGGCGGGTCGGCAGGTGATCGTCGTCGCGCTCGGCGGGAGAGTGACGGCGCAGGCTTTCGCTGCCGTCCACGCGACTGCCGCACCCGACGGTGTGTCGCTGGCCGGCATGCTCGAAGCCGTGCCCTTGGGAGCGGCGGCCGACGCCTGGCTCGTGCCGGCGACGCTCGACGGCAAGCCCGCGATCTGTCTCGTAGAGACGGGCGCGCGCGGGCTCGGATGCACTGCGCGGCCGCTCGCCGATGGCAGCTGCAATGCGCGCCTCGACTTTGCTGACTGTGCGGCGCGTGTGCTGGCGCGCGGCGACGACGCACGCGCGGCGCTGCAGGCGGCCCGGTTGGCCGCCGAACTCACATCGAGCGCCTATCAGGTCGGGTTGGCCACCACGCTGTTCGAGATGACCGTCGCCTACGTCGGCACGCGGCGCCAGTTCGGCCAGGCCATCGGCAGCTTCCAGTCGCTGCAGCATCGGCTCGTCGATGCGTACGGCGCGCTGCGGCTTGCCGACGCGGTGGTGGCGGAGTGCATCGCCGCCGTCGACGGCGGGCTTGTACCCGACGCGGCCCGACTGCAGGCGAGCCGCGCACGTCAGCGCAGCGGTGAGGCGCTGCTCGGCATCGCGCGCGAAGCGATCCAGTTGCACGGCGCAATCGGGTACACCGACGAGTGCGATGTCGCCCCGTGCGTGAATCGCGCGCTGGTCGTCACCGCGCGCTACGGGCGCCCGCAGGAACACCTCGCGTATTGCGTGCAAAACCAGGGTGCCATCGCCCCGCCGCGCAGGCACACCGACGACGTCGAGCGCGCGCTGGCCGACTTCAATCCGCCGGACGGCGACTGGAACGCGCTCGACAACGACACCTTTCGCCAGGTCGTGCGGCAGTGGCACACGGCGAACTATCCGGACGATCTGAAAAACCTGCGGTATCGTGCGCGGTGGGCACAGTGCAGGGAGTGGTACGCGAAACTCTACCGCCGCGGCTTCGCCGCGCCCGCCTGGCCGGTCGAACACGGTGGCATGGGGCTCGGGCCCGCCAAACTGCTGATCTTCATCGAGGAGCGCGAGCGGCTTGGTGTCGTGCGCACGCCTGACCAGGGCATCATCATGGTCGGTCCGCTGCTGATGCAGCACGGGACGCCTGAACAGCGCGCGCATTACCTGCCGAAGGCCTTGTCCGGCGAGCACCTCTGGTGTCAGGGTTACTCCGAGCCGAACGCGGGATCCGATCTCGCGTCGCTCAGGACCACCGCCGTGCGTGATGGCGATGACTTCGTGATCAATGGCCAGAAGATCTGGACCACGATGGCGCAGGAGTCCAACCAGATGTTCTGTCTCGTGCGCACGGACCGGGACGCGAAACCGCAGGCCGGGATCAGCTTCGTGCTGATTGATTTCACCACGCCCGGCATCACCGTCCGGCCCATCCGCAACATCGCCGGCGACCAGGAATTCTGCGAGGTCTTCTTCGACAACGTCCGTGTGCCCTGCACGAACCTGGTCGGCCGGCTGAACGACGGTTGGACCATCGCCAAGACCCTGCTCAGCTTCGAGCGCTTTTTCATCGGCAGCCCGAAGAGCTGCCACCACACGCTGTCGCGCGTGGCCGAACTCGCCGTGGCGCGCGGATTGGCACAGGATCCGGTGACCGTCGAGCGCTACACGCGTTTCGCGCTCGATATCGCCGCGCTGGAGGCGCTCTACAAGACCTTCGCCGAGCAGATCAAGCGGGGCGAGGAGCCCGGCGCCGATGTCTCGCTGTTGAAGATCTTCGCCAGCGAAACCTTCCAGCGGCTCAGCGAGTTCGTGCTCGACCTCGGCGGCGAAGCCGCCGCCCAGATCGAGGGGGTCGAGACGTGCGACGGTACGCTCGATGCGCTGTTCCCGTACTACCACTCGCGGCCCACGACGATCTATGGCGGCAGCAACGAGATCCAGCGCAACATCATTGCCAAGCTGGTGTTGAGACTGCCGTCGAACTGAACGCGCGGCGTCCGCCGCCCCGAATAGGAAGCCCCCAGATGATCATGCGCACCGGTGCCAACATCCTGCTCGACGTGCTCGAGAGCGAAGACTGCGAATACGTGTTCGGCAATCCCGGCACGACCGAACTGCCGCTGATTGATGCGCTGACCGATCGCACACGGCTGCACTACGTGCTCGGCCTGCAGGAAGCGAGCGTGGTGGCAATGGCCGACGGCTACGCCCAGGCCTCGGGCAAGCCCGGCTTCGTCAATCTGCACACCGCCGGCGGTCTGGGCCATGGCATGGGCAACCTGCTGAACGCCTTCACGTCCGGCACGCCGCTGATCGTGACGGCCGGCCAGCAGGACTCGCGCCATGCGATCACCGATCCGCTGCTGCAGGGCGATCTGGTGTCGATTGCGCGCCCCGCGTGCAAGTGGGCGCTCGAGATCACCTCGCCTGACCAGATCGCCATCCTCATGCATCGCGCCTTCCAGGACTGCATGGCGCCGCCACGCGGCCCGGTATTCCTGTCGCTGCCGATGGACGTGATGGAGGCGAGCAGCGCCGTGCACGTGCAGCGCACCTCGCACGTCGACCGCCGCCCCGTCGCGGGGTCGCTCGCCGAACTCGCGAAGGAACTGACCGCGGTCGCGCCGGGCAAGGTCGCCATCGTCGCCGGTGACGAAATTTCCTACAACGACGCGTACAAGGAAGTCGTGCGCCTCGCCGAACTGCTCGCTGCGCCCGTGTTCGGCTCGTCGTGGCCGGCGCACATTCCGTATCCGACCAGCCACTACCTGTGGCGCGGCAACCTGCCGACGCGCGCGGTCGACATCGCCGAGGCGATGCGCGGTTTCGACTGTGTGTTCGCGCTCGGTGGCAAATCGTTCATCACGATCCTGTATTCGGATGCGTCCGCGCTGCCCGAAGGCTGCGAGCTCTTCCAGCTGTCGGTCGACGGTCGCGATCTGGGCCGCACGTTTCCGTCGAAGCTGTCGGTGGTCGGCGACATCGAGCGCTCGCTGCGCGCGCTGAACGAGCAGATCGGCAAGCGCATCTCGCCGCGGGAAGACGCTTACATGGCCGCCGGCAACGCTGCCAGGCTCGAGTTCGCGGCGAGCCGGCAAGCCCTCGACGAGCGGGCGAGCCAGCTTGCCGATCTCCCCGACCTCCACCCGATCGTCGCCGCCCGCGCGCTCGCGACCAGCATCGGCGGTACGCCGATCGTCGACGAGGCGATCGCGACCGCGCGCCATCTGCGCGCCTTCCTCAACAACAGCTCCACCCGCCAGTACTCGTTCCTGCGCGGCGGTGCGCTCGGCTGGGGCATGCCCGCCGCCGTCGGCTTCTCGCTCGGACTCGGGCGTCAGCCGGTGGTGTCGCTCGTCGGCGATGGCGCGGCGATGTATTCGCCGCAGGCGCTGTGGACGGCGGCACACGAAGATCTGCCGGTGACCTTCATCGTCATCAACAACCGCGAGTACAACATCCTGAAGAACTTCATGCGCTCGCAGCCGCACTACCTGTCGGTCCGCACCGGGCAGTTCATCGGCATGGACATCACGACACCGCCGATCGATTTTCCGAGCCTCGCGCGATCAATGGGCGTGCCGGCGCGACGCCTCGCAGGCGTGTCCGAGATCCACGACGCGGTGAGGGAAGGCATCGCCTCGTGCCGGCCGAACCTGATCGAGATCGTCGTCGGGACTGAATGAGTGCGGGGGAATTGGCCACCGAGAACACCGAGAACACCGAGGAAGAAATAATGAAAATGGAGTGGCGCACTTCCCGGACGGTAGCGCAATTTCCCGCACTCCGATAAATGGCTACTCAGTTGGCGACCACGCCTTTCACAGTCGAATTTCCAGCCCGTCTTCCTCTGTGTTCTCGGTGTTCTCGGTGGCCAAAAAACGTCAAGCCCGCTCCCCGCCGCGTACGTCACAGATCTCCCGGCACCAGGACTCAACCGCGGCTACGTCGGGCGGGAGCAGGGTGCCGAGTTCGCCGACGAATTCCTGCCACGCCGGCACCATCTCCGGCTTCACCGTGGTCAGCACCGGCACGCCGGCTTCGGCGGCCGCGAGCAGTTCGTCGCGCAGGCCGTTGCCGGCGGCTTCCTGGGCGCCGAACTTGTTGACGACGATCAGCGCAACGCCCGCTTCGATCGCGCGGTAGATCGCCTGCCCCGCGAGCGCGAGCTGGCCCGTGTCGAGCGCGCAGCCTTCAGCGGCAGGGCCGAGATCCTGCGAAATCTTGATGCGCTCGCCGCTCAGCAGATCGCGCAGGTACATCGGCTTGCGACATTCCCAGGGACCGTCGTCGAGGTCGGCGGTGTTCACGCCGCCAATCGCATAGCCCGCTGCCAGCAGGCGCTCGACGATGCGCGCGAGCCAGCCGCCCGCATCGGCTTCGAAGGGCAGGGCGACCGCGGCGAAGGCCGGGGCCTGACATGCGGGATCGGGTGCCGGACTGGTCATCTGACTGCGGCTTACTTCAGCGTCTGCACGTAAGCCGCGACATCGCGCACCATCTGCGCGTCGAGCGGCGACGGAAAGAGCCTGGGCATCGCCGTGCCCGGTTTCACGGCGGACGGGTTCTCGATCCAGTGCACGGTGGCATCGAAATCGAGACGCTGGGCGAGGCCTTTCAAGGTCGGGCCGACACCCCCTTCGGCCTGCGCGCCGTGGCAGCTCGCACAGACCTTGCCGTAGAGGCCGGCACCGGCCGCGAGATCGGGCGCATGCGTCGGGCTGCCGGCGGCGGCCGCGGCGACAGGCGCCGGCGCCTTGCCGCCGAGTCCGTAGATCAGCAGCGTCGGGCTGCCGACGACGCCGAAAGTCAGGCGCGACACGTTGCCGGATGCAAAGGCGACATACTGCCGGTTGTCGCGCATGTAGGTGATGACGCCGCCCGCATGAGCGCCACCGGTGTCGACACCATAGAGTTTGCTGCCGGTCTTGCTGTCGAGCGCGACGAAGTTGCCAGCGGTGTCACCGGCGAACACCAGGCCGCCCGCCGTCGGCGTAATGCCCGAGATCTGTGGCGCCGGCGTTTCGTACTTCCAGCGCTCGACACCCGTGTCCGCATCGACTGCGACGATCCAGCCGCGACTCTGGTCGAGCTGCTTGTAGCTGCCGCCGAAATTGAAAGTGCCGGGCTTGAACTGGAACTCCTCGTCGCGTGTCATCTGCGCGCACCAGTCGACGGCACCGACGATGACATGGTTGTTGGCGCGATCGAAAGCCGGCCCGTTCCACTCGACGCCACCGAGAATGCCGGGGCACAGTTCCCAGGCGTTCGTGCCCGGCACCTGCTTCGGTTCGGTGATCGTGGTCACCGGGGTTTTGAACACGCGTTCTTTCGTTTCGCGGTTCACGCCGTAGAGATAGCCATCCTTGCCGCCGAAGGCGACCATGCGCTCGCCCTTGCCGTTGAAGTAGAGCGCGGGCGCCGCGCCGAGGTCGAGATCGAGGCCGTCGTTCGACAGCAACTGGTGATACCACTTCAGCTTGCCGGTCGCGGCATCGAGCACGACGAGGCTGTTCGAATACAGGTTCTCGCCCGGGCGATGTTCGGGCAGAAAGTCCGGCGCCGGATTGCCGACCGGAATGAAGACTTCGCCGGCCGCCATGTCCAGCGTGTAGGTGGTCCAGGTGCCGCCGCCGCCGTAGCGCGCGCTCGGCGCGTTCTTCCACGACTCCGCGCCCGGATCGTCACCCTGCGGAATCGTGTAGAAGCGCCAGGCTTCGCGGCCGGTCTCGACGTCGAAGGCCATCACGCGGCCGCGGATGCCCCAGTCGCCGCCGGCGGCGCCGATGATCACGAGTCCCTGGAACACCTGGGGGGCGGCGGCGAAGAACTCGCCCTGCAGCGGGTCGCCGATCTGGTACTGCCAGACGGTCTTGCCGCTCGTGGCGTCGATGGCCAGCAGACGGCCATCGACGGTGCCGCGAAACAGCTTGTTGTTCGCGTAGGCGACGCCGCGGTTGACCTGCAGCGCCGTCCCGCCGTGCTCCTGCGTCTCGTAGTGATGACGCCAGCGCAGCGCGCAGTTCGTCGCGTCGACGGCCAGCGTGTCGGTGGCGGTCGTGAAGTAAAGCGTGCCGTCGATCTGCAGGATGCCGGTATGAAACGAACCAGCATCCTCGACCTTCAGGCGGCATATCTCGCCGAGCTGTGCGACGTTGCCGGTGTTGATCTGACGGAGATCCGCAAAGCGCTGGCCGTTGACGTTGCCGTTGTAACTGGGCCAGACGGTATTCTCCGGATCCGGCGCCACGGCTTCTTCGGCGACGCCGGCAAGCGGGACACAGAGTGCGAGGACGCCGCACAGGGAACGCTTCATCGAGATCCTCCAGAGATTGGATGTCGTGCACGGCCGGGGAGCCCTGCGCGTGCTGAAGTCTAACAGGCTCGTCGAAACCGCCGCGAGCGCCCGCGGCGTCCGGTCTGCCGCTGCGTGCTCAGCCGTCCAGCGCGGCGGCGCGCAAGGCGCCAACGTCAACCTTGCCGAGCGCGGTGCGTGGCAGCGCGTCGATTTCGATCACGAGCTTCGGATGCTTGTAACGGGCGAGGCCGTTGACGAACACGCTCTGGAGTTCGGCGCGATCGAGGCCGGCATCGGCCGTGACGGCGAACAGCACCGGTACCTGGCCCCATTGCGCATCCGGCCGACCCACGACAGCACAGTCGACGATGCCCGGCGCGCGTCGCGCGATGCGCTCGATCTCGGCGGGATAGACGTTCTCGCCACCGGAGATGATCACGTTCTTGATGCGATCGCGGAACCAGTAGCGACCCTGGTCGTCGCGTGCGGCGATGTCGCCGCTGTGGAACCAGCCGTCGCGAAAAGCCGTGGCGGTGGCGGCCGGATCCCGCCAGTAGCCGCTCGACACCTGCGGCCCGCGGATCAGGATTTCCCCCGACGATCCGGGCCCGACGTCGCGGCCCGCCGGGTCGACCAGCCGGATGTCGGTATCAGGCCCTGGGCGTCCGATCGAGCCGACGCTGTGATACGCATCGGCGATCCGCTGGAAGATCGCGATCGGCGCCGTCTCCGTGGCCCCGTAGACCTGGATCACCGGCACCCGTCGCGCGTGGAACGCTTCGATCAGTTCGACGGGCACATCGGTGGAGCCCGTCGCCACCGCGCGCAGGCTCGACAGATCGGTCGTCGCCCACGCCGGCTGGGCGAGCAGCGCCTGCATCGTCGCCGGCACCTGCACGCTGAGCGTGGGTCGTTCGGCTGCGATCGCGGCCAGCGTGAGGGCGGCATCGAAACGCGCATGCAACACCACCGTCGCGCCGCAGGCGAGCGCCGGCAGGGTCTGGATGTTGAGGCCGCCGACATGGAACATCGGCAGCGTGGTCAGCACGATGTCCCGGGCATGCAGTCCGTGCATCAGTTGCGAGTTGCGGGCATTGGCCGCCACTGCGCGCTGGCTCAGCACGCTGCCTTTTGATTTGCCGGTCGTTCCCGAGGTGTAGACCAGCAACAGCGGCGTCTCTGCCGTGCCAACGCAATCCTCGCCCGGCGCCAGGTCCGCGACGGCAGCGTGCAGATCCGGCCAGGGCGCGCCGGGCGCGCGCACGGCGTACACGCGCCCGCCGCAAGCGGCGAGCAGCGGTGCACTCAGCAGGTCCAGGCAGCCGCCTTCGACGATCAGCAGCGACGGCGCCGCATCGGCGACGACTTCTGCGAGTTCGCCGGCGGTCAGCCGCCAGTTCAGCGGGACCAGTGCGCAGCCTGCACGCGCGCAGGCGAAGAGCAGCGCGATCTGTTCGGGCGAGTTGTGGCCCAGGTAGGCGACGCGTGCGCCTGCCCCGGCGTCCGGCAAGCTGCCGAGCAGGCTCGCGAACCGCGCGGCCTGGGCCGCGAGCGTGTGATAGGAAATCGTTCGATGATCGAAGCGGAGCGCCGCGGCCTGGCCTTTCGCATGCGCGTCGAGCCAGCGGCCGATGGGTATCACGAGTCGGATTCTCCCGGGAGATAAAGGGTGTCGCGGCCGAGACGCTCCAGACACAGGTCCGCGCTCCACGGCAGCATCAGCGAGCCGCAGCGACTGTCGCGATAGAGCCGCTCGAGCGGCAGCGACTTCAGCATCGACTGCCCGCCGCAGGTGCGGATGGCGAGCTGACACAGTTCGTTGGCATTCTCCATTGCGCTGAACTGCGCGCAATAGGCGCGCTGCACCTGGTCGCGGCTCGGATCAACCCGCGCATCGGTGATCGCACGGAACCACAGGGCCTTCGTCTGCTCGAGCCGGATGCGCATGTCGGCGACGTTCAACTGTTTGACCGCCGCGCTGCGCCGCGCGAGCGGGGCGCCGGGCCATTCACCGCGGAGGTAGCGTACGGTGAAGTCGTACGCGGCCTGCGCGATGCCGATGTAGGTCGGCGTCAGGGTCATGAACATGTGCGGCCAGCGTGTGACGGCCTGGTAGTAGTGACCGGCCGGCATCAGCGCCTCGTGCTCGGGCACGAAGACGTCCCTGAACTCGAGATTGCGCGAAACCGTGCCGCGCATGCCGAGCGGATCCCAGCTGCCAGTGACCTGCACGCCGTCGGCGTCGGCGGGCACCGCGAGGTAGGCGGTCTGGCGACGCGACACCGTGTGCGCGTCCGTCATCTCGGTGCACAGGATGCCGTAGTAGTGCGCATTGCCGGACAACGACGCAAAGATCTTCGTGCCGTTGACGATCCAGCCGCCGTCGACTTTGCGCGCGGTCGTCGAGAAGGCGGCGCTGCCTGATGCCGCGGCATTGCCTTCGGAGAACGACTGCGAATACACCGCGCCGCGCTGCACGATGCGTTCGTAGTGGAGGCGGCGGCGCACGTCGTGCTGTGCCCGCGTGTCGGGATCGAGGCCGAGGTCGTCGGTCAGCGGGCCCGTCCACAGCGTCGAGCAGACGTGCATGTTCCAGGTCAATGCGGTCGCGCCGCAGTAGCGGCCGATTTCCGCCGCGCTCAGCATGTAGGCGCGAAAGCTCGCCCCTTCACCGCCGTGTTCGCGTGGCACACAGATCGCGAGCAGGCCCGCGCGATGCAGATCGGCGTAGTTCTCGGTCGGGAAGCGCGCCTCGCGATCGAATGTGGCGGCGCGCGCGGTAAAGGTCGACTGTGCGAGTTCGCGCGCGCGGGTCGTCAGCGCGCGCTCGTGTTCAGTCAGACCGAATTCATCGGGCTCGAAGAGGGGCGCGTCGGGCTTCATCGGGGTGTCCGCAGTCATCGGTTTGAAGGGGCGCCGCTGCCGGGCGCGTTCAGCCTGTCACGAGCACGCCATCACGCACCACGGCGTCGCCGTCGAGCGCGATCGTGCAGCCGCGCACCGGCAGATCGAAATGGCCTTCGGTAAAGCGCCCGGCGAATTCGTTCGCGCCGGTCGAATAGAGAAAATTGCCGGCATAGGCGCGGATCTCGGTGCCATTGGTGTCGCGCTGGTCGTACATCGCGAGCGACTCGTAGCGCGCGCCGGGATTGAGTCCCCAGCCGACATGGCTCGTCGCATACGCGTTGCGGTCGCCCCACGCGGCGAAATAGCGCCGCATCAGCTCGGCGTCGGTGCCGTCGCCGCGGATGTCGGTGATGTAATCCTCTTCGATCACCAGCTCGACCGGGCGCTCGAGGTACCGTTTGAACGTGAGATTGATGTCACCGGCGTCGAGCACGAGGCGTCCGTTGACCGAGCCGGCCCGCGGGAAGTTGACGACGATGCCGCCCGGCCAGTGCGCGACCGTGCCGGGGCGATCGCACCAGCCCCAGACGCCGGCATTGCGCGCGCCTTCGAGCACGATGTCGAGATCGGTGCCGGCGCGGGAGGTCACCTGCATGCGCTGCGCCGCCTTGCAGCGTCTGATTGCAGCCTTCACCTGCGCCTCGTGCGCGGGATCGGGCAGCAGGCGTTCGAGCGCTTCCGGATGTTCGTTCGAGATCATCAGCACGCGCGCGCCAGCACTGAGGATTGCCGGCAGCTCCGGGGCGTGCAGCAGACCTTCGAGCGTGAGGTCGACGACGAGCGTCGAGGCTTTCAGCGCCGCCACCGCGACGGCCTGTCCGTGCAGGGCCTGCGAGGCGCCGGTCGATCGTACCGGCACCGGTGCGGTCTGGCGCGGCGTCGGCACGACCACCTGGCAGGGCACGGCCTGCAGGCGATGCAGCGCGAGCAGCGCGAGCTGCACATTGAGGTCGCGCGACTGCGTTTCGGACAGCACCGCGACGGGATCGCCGGGCGCCACCTTGCACAGGGCGAACACGTTCGCGAAAGCGTCTATCCACTTGGCTTCGATGCGATCACTCAGCATGGGCGGGCTCCGGCGTTCAGTCGAGCGTGACGATGACGTTGCCTGTCGCGCCGGCCTCGACCGCCTCGTGTGCGGCGGCGATGTCGCGCAGCGCGAAGGTCGGGCCGAGGTGATGCTGCAGGGTCCCGGCTTCGAGCGCGCGCGTGAGGCCGCACAGCGCGGCGGCGCGATCGGCAGGTGACAGGTTGTAGACGATGAAGAAGCGGTAGCGGATGTTCTTCAGCACCGAGCCGATGAACGGCACGGGGATCTCCCACGCCCCGGACCCGTAGGGGACGATGTCGCCGTCGGGCTTCACGGCGCCGATGGCGGCCGCGATGTTGGCGGCGAGATCGACTTCGATCACGCGATCGACGCCGCGGCCGTCGGTGGCCGCGAGCACCCGGGCGACGACGTCTTCCTCGCGGTAATTGATCACCGTATCCGCGCCCGCCGCGCGCGCCAGCGCCGCTTTCGCCGGGCTGCTGACGGTCGCGATGACGCGCGCGCCGACGGCCTTCGCGAACTGCACCGCGTAGTGGCCGACCGCGCCGGCGCCGCCGGTGACGAGCACGTCCCGGCCTGCGACACCGCCGTCCATCGCCACGGCGAACCACGCCGTCAGCGCCGGGATGCCGAGACAGGCGCCGGCTGCGAACGAGATTGACGACGGCAACGGCACCGCCTGCGCCGAGGGCAGCGTGACGAAACCTGCCGCGGTGCCGTGCGCGCGGCCCCAGGCGGCATTCCACGTCCATACCCGCTCGCCGATGCGGCTTGCGGGGACGCCCGCACCGACCGCGTCGATGACGCCGGCGCCGTCGCTGTGCGGAATGATGCGCGGGTAGGGCAGCGCCGCGCTGCGCAGGCCGGTGCGCGTCTTGACGTCACTGGGGTTCACCCCGGAGGTCACGAGCCTGATCCTGACTTCGCCCGCGGCCGGCGTCGGGTCCGGCAGCTCGACCACGGCCAGCACCTCGCGCGCCGGGCCCGTTCGTTCGTAGATCGCCGCCTGCATCGTGTGAATCCTCGACCTGGTCTGACGGGGTTGCCGGGAAGCTTCAGGGCGTCGCGTCGGCGATCTGCCACAGGTAGCGCGCGAGCCATGAGCGACGCGGCGCGAACAGCGCGGCGGCCGCGTCGAAGTCGAAACGCGTCTGTTCGGCGACGAAACGCCCGAACGTCTTGCGCACCGACACGTCACCGACCGGCCAGATGTCGGGCTCCCTGAAATAGAACAGCGCGGCCATCTGCGCGGTCCACGTGCCGACGCCGTGCAAGGCGAGCAGCGCGTCGAGGCGCGCCGCGGATGAGAGCACTTTCAGGCGGCCCGCTGCAAGCTCGCCCGCCGCGTCGGCCGCCGCGAGCGCTTGCAGCGCGCGCGCCTTGTTGCCCGACAGCCCGCAGGCGCGCAGCAGGTCGACGTCGGTCTGTGCCGCAAACGCGGGCAGGGTCAGCGCCGCATCGGTCGCCTGGCGCTCGAGCCTGCCCCAGATGGTGCGGGCCGCTGTCGTCGACAGCTGCTGGCCGACGACCACCCGGGCCAGGTAGGTTGCGAGCGGTTCCGTGCGCCGCGCCGGCTGGCCCAGGGGCCCGACGCGGTCGACGGCGCTCGCGAAGCGGCGGGAAATCCGGCGCGCGGTGCGCACGAACTCGGCGTGGGTCGTGGCTTTATCCATCGGCGGATTGTGGATAGGGCGCCTGGCCCCTGCAAGCGTGGGGCTGTTGCGCGACAGACGGCGACGCGCCGCCCGAACCTCGGTAAAATGTGAACACGATTTCCAATGGCGGAGGATGACATGGGCTGGCAGCGCAAAATCCTGCGGGTGAACCTGACGGCAGGCACCTGTGTCCACGAACCCCTCAACATGGACTGGGCCCAGCAGTTCCTCGGCTCCCGCGGCCTGGCCACCAAGTACCTGATGGCGGAGATCGACCCGAAGGTCGACCCGCTCGCCCCCGAGAACAAACTCGTCATCGCCACCGGCCCTCTGACCGGCACGATCGCGTCCACCGGCGGGCGCTGGACGGCCGTCACCAAGGGCGCGCTGACCGGTGCCATCGCGGCATCGAATTCCGGCGGCCAGTTCGGCGGCGAACTGAAGATGGCGGGCTACGATCTCGTGATCCTCGAAGGCCGCTCGCCACATCCCGTGTACCTCTACATCGAAGACGATCGCGCGCAACTGCTCGATGCCTCCCATCTGTGGGGGCGGTCGGTGTGGGAGATCGAGCCCGCAATCAAGGAAGCGCACGAAGATCCGCTGATTCGCATTGCCTCGATCGGGCAGGCCGGCGAGTACGGTTGCCGCTACGCCTGCATCGTCAACGATCTGCATCGCGCGGCCGGTCGCTCGGGCGTCGGGACGGTGATGGGCTCGAAGAACCTGAAGGCGATCGCGGTGCGCGGCACGAAGGGCGTGCGCCCGCACGATCCGGCGAAGTTCATGTCGGCGGTGAAAGTCGCGACCGACGCGCTCGCGAAGAACAAGGGCCGCAAGGGCATGACCAGCGACGGCACCATCGCGATGATGGACGTCACCGGCACCTTCGGCGCACTGCCAACGCGCAACAACCGCGAAGTGCAGTTCGAAGGCTCGGCGAAGCTCAACGCGAAATCGATGAAGGCGCCGAATGAGCACGGTCATACGAACCTGATCCAGAACGCCGCCTGTTTCGCCTGCACGATCGGCTGCGGCCGCATTTCGCACGTCGACCCGCAGCACTTCTCGGTCAAGGACAAGCCGCAGTACCAGAAGGCGTCCGGCGGTCTCGAATACGAAACTGCCTATGCGCTCGGTTCCGCGGTCGGTGTCGATGACATGGACGCGGCGACCTACGCCGGCTTCCTGTGCAACGAGTACGGCATGGATCCAATCTCCTTCGGCGGCACGCTCGCCTGCGCGATGGAACTGTACGACGTCGGTGCGATCACCAAGGAACACACGGGCGGTGTCGATCTGTCGTTTGGCAACGCCGAAGCGCTGTGCCTGATGGCCGAACTCGCCGGCAAAGGTGAAGGCTTCGGTCGCGATCTGGGCCTCGGCTCGAAGCGTCTCGCCGAGAAATACGGCCGGCCGGAACTGTCGATGGCGGTGAAGGGCCAGGAATTCGCGGCCTACGACGGTCGTGCGATGCAGGGCATGGGCCTGGGCTACGCGACCAGCAACCGCGGCGCCTGCCATCTGCGCGCCAATCCCTATGGCGCGGACTTCACGAGCACGGCGACCGAAGGCAAGGCCGAAGTGGTGCGCACGTCGCAGGATCTGATTTCGGCGATTGACGCCACGGGCCTGTGCCTGTTCACGCTGCATTCGGGCGCGACGCCCGAGCACTACGCCGATCAGATCGACGGTGCCTGTGAAGGTGAGTGGACGCTGCCGCGCCTGCTCGAGACGGGCGAACGGATCTGGAACCTCGAACGCCAGTTCAATCTCGCCGCCGGGCTCTCGTCGAAGGACGACACGCTGCCCAAGCGCATCCTCGAGGAACCGGCGCCGAGCGGAGTGGCGAAGGGCCTCGTCAGCGGGCTGAAGACGATGCTGCCGGAATACTACGAGCGAACGCCGTCAGGCGCTGCACCTGGTAGTCCTGCAGCACCTTCACCCCGGCGTTGGGCAGCACCCACAGCACCGCCAGGATCATGATCGCGATGAAAGTGAACGTGAGGCTGATGGGCTGGCTGCGCGAGTTCCTGCGCAGTGATATCGAAAAGTTCGACGACAAGGATCTGGAACTCGCCGACGGCCTGACCGTCGGCGGATTGGCCGACGAGCTCGGCTTTCGCGCCGAGACCGAATTCATGGCCATGCGCAACGGGACGCATGTGAAGCCCGAAGTGCTCGACACCACGGTACTGGCCGACGGCGATGTCGTGATTTACGTGCCGCCGCTCAAAGGCGGCTGACAGCTCCCAATCAAGCAGTGACGCGGTGATCCTGCCCCGGCGGCCCGGCGCAGCAGCGGCTAAAGCGGCCGTGCGTTCTCGGCCTCGGCGAGAATCGCATCGCCGACCTCTGCCAGCGATTCGAGATCTGCCGCGAACTGCAGGTAGCGCAGCCTGAAGTTGCCGGTACACGACGCAGGGGCGCCGGCGGGCAGCGATCGGGCGGCCTGTCGGAGATGTCCGATGGCCAGCCGGTAAGCGTCGGATGCATGCAATGGATTGGCCTCGATACCTGCCTGGCACCCCGTTGGGGGGTGTGTCATCCCGCCGGACACATCGGTGCGTCTGGGGGCGCAGCGGGGTGGTGCACGGGCTCGCGTTGGCGTGTGCCCTGGTTGTGCCGACACCCTGTGCAAGGTCTGCGATTGGGCTCGCCACCGGCTACTCAAGAAAAACCCGCGGCGCAATACATGGGGATGTCAGGGGTGCGGCCGCGGGTGTGTTATCCAGATGGACAATTGCTTTGAGAAGCAGCCACACGGTAGCGCCTCATCGCAGAGCGGTCTGTGCGTTACCGCGCCCGGAATCGGGGGATGGCCGGCGCGCCCATCGGTTGCGGGGTCACTGCAACCCGACCCAGCTCACCGCGTCTTCGACGCGTTCGAAACGGGTCAGTCTGCACTGTCCGGCGCTTGCCGCGGACTCGAACTCGTCCAGCAGGCCATCGAGCGGATAGTTGTAGAGACAGAACGTCACGCGCACGTCGCGCTGTTCCAGGCCGCACAGGAAGTCGCCACGTACCTTTGCCTCGGTCGTGCGCATGTCGCGCAGCGGATTGCGGCCCTCGACCAGCACGCGCGCGCAGGCCTGTTCGCGACAGACAGCACGCAGATCGGTCCACAGGTTCAGCAGGTAGTGCAGCACCACCATGAACACGGGGCCGAGTTCGACGTGCACCACGTCGTAACGCGTCTGGATGTTGTACAGATGATTCATGCCCGGCCGTTTGCGATTCGATACGACCAGCGTGCAGGCAGGCTGACGTGCCTGCGCGGACTTGCGTCGCAGGAATCGTCGGTGCGCACAGGATGCGCGTCTGTCTGACAGGCGACACCCCGGTGCGCCGGGCGGCGGCTCAGTCGTTGCGGTGATCGCCAATCGGGGCGGCATAGGCGTCGCGGACGAGCGTTGCAACGTTGCTGCCCGTCAGGCTTTCGAGGAACGCGCGGAGATCCGCGCGCTCCGAGGCACCCAGCTGCAGGGGTCGGACGCGGGGATCCTGGCCCTCGTTGGGATGACCGCCGCCGTTGTAATGGGCGATCACCGCGTCCAGTGTCGGCAACGAACCGTCGTGCATGTAGGGCGCCGTCAGCGCGACGTTGCGCAGTCCCGGCGTGCGATAGCGCCAACGGTCGGCCGGATCGAGCGTGACTTCGTAGCGGCCGAGATCGTTCGGCGGCGTTTCGCTGGAGGCTGCGATCGTCGACGGCTCGACGCGCAGCCGGGCGCCGGGCGCGACCGTCACCTCGAGCGGCTTCGGCGTTGCCATCGAACGCTGGAAGCCGATGCCGGTGTTGTGCAGTTCGTGATCGGTGAACATCGCCTCGGTGTCGCCGACCAGATGACAGCCACTGCAACCGGCCTTGCCGGTGAACAGACTGAAGCCGCGCTGCGCCGCTGCGGACATCGCGCCGTCGTCCCGACCCTCACGCCAGCGGTCGAAGGCGCTGTCGCCGGACAGCAGTGCGCGTTCGTAGGCGGCGAGCGCGATGCCCAGCGTCTCCATGGTTGGCGTGGGGGCCGCGGGAAACGCGGCAGCGAACAGCGGGATGTACTCGGGCAGTGCCGCAATCTTGTCGAGGACGTAACCGATCGACGGGTTGCCCATCTCATTGGCAGCCAGCAGCGGCGCCCACACCTGCTGTTCGAGCCTCGACTCGCGCGCGTCGTGAAACAGTGTCGGCAGCAGGCCGACATTGAACAGTGACGGCGCGTTGCGCTTCACCGTGCGGCCCTCGATGCCGATCGGCGTCATCAGTTCGTTGTTGGTGAAGCCCTGATCGGGGACGTGACAGCTCGCACAGGCCACCGTGCCGTTGTGCGACAGCCGGCGGTCGAAAAACAGCCGGCGTCCCAGGGCGATCTGCGCGGCGCTGGGCAGCGGGCCGTTCAGCGCGTTGCGCGGCAGACCGGGTGGTGGCTGCTCGAGCGCAAGACGCAGCGCGGCCGGCGCGGCGGCGCGCGCGGTCAGGGCGCGTGAGCGTGTGACATAGGTGGCCTCGTCATAGCCGGTCTTGTCGTCGCCGGGGCCCGGCACCGCGCCGGGCGTGCCGGCCGCGACGGGCACAGCCGCCGGCGCGGCCGCCATGGCCAGCGTGCGGATGTCCGCCGCGAGCATCGACGCGTGCAGAAAGCTCGTGGTGTATTCATTGCGGATGCGCGCCTGCCCGTCGATCAGATACACGCGCAGCACGTGCGAGAAGCTGCCGCCGGCGCCATCGCGTTCGACATCCTGGCCGTAGGCGCCGAGCAGCGCGTCGAGTGCGTCCGTGTCGGTCGCGGTGCCAAATATCCAGTCGACGCCAGGCTTGCGAAACGGCTTTGCGTGGCGCGCGAGCGCCGCAGGCGTGTCGCGCGCCGGATCAAAACTGAGACTCACGAAGCGCACGGTGGCTGCCAGCGCCGGATCCTTCGCGATATCCGCGGCGGCCTGGCTTAACACGAAACTCGCGAGCGGGCAGCCATTGGCATCGTCGCAGTGGGTGTAGATGAAGGACAGGACCGTGATGCGGTCCGCGTACAGCGCGTGCAGGCTGCGTGACTGGCCACCGTCGTCGGTGAAGCTGCCGTCGGCCGCCGCGCGGATCGGTGGCAGGGCATAGGTGCCGGGCTGCGGTGGCGCATACGGCAGGGCGAGATAGCCAGGCGCCGCCGCGGCGGCGGGAGAAGCGTGATGGGCTTCGTGGGCCCGCGCCGGGCCGGCGAGGGCCGCGGCGAGCAACAGGCAGACGGAAAGCAGGCGGCCGCCGACGTGTCGGCGGCCGCCTTCAGGCCGGGCTTGCAACGGTTCAGCGGCCGAGACTGGCCGCCAGCGTATCGCCACCACCGGCCGCGCCGGCCTGCGGCGGGACGGGTGACTGGCGGCCCGCGTACATCGAACGCGCATTCAGGGTCATCTGGTGCGCGAGGCCGAGCTTCTCGGCGACGAAGTCGACCGCGAAGGCTTCCTTCAACTCCTTGCCGTCCCAGTGGTAGGCCTTGAAGTACTGCAGATCGCCTGCCGGACCCTGCTTCTTGTCCCAGTTCCCGAGCAGCGACGACGTGAAATACACGCGCTTGCCATCCCAGCTCTGCGACACCATGTTGACCTGCTCGCCGATGTGCTTGCTGTAGATTTCCTTCGGCGCGTGCGGATCGGTGATGTCGTACAGGCGCGTCATGCCGTCGTTCCAGGTGTTCACCCACAGCCGGCTGTCGTCGGCCGCGATCGAAATGTCGACCGGCAACGGGATTTTCGCCGGGTCGCCGATGTCGGCGACTTCCTTCGCCTGCCACTCGCCGTTGCCGTCGCGGTGGATCAGCCAGATCTTCGAGGTCAGTGCGGTGGTCGTGAAGCAGTAGTCGTGCGTCTCACCCCACGCGCAACGCACTTCGAGCGGCGCGCCGGGCACATCGAACACCTTCAGCGGCTTGCGCGTGTGCAGATCCCACAGCGTGACCGTGTTGCCGAAGCGCTTCATCGCCTCGCCGTCGGCCATCATCTTGCCGAGATCCATCATGTAGTTGTTCCAGCCGGTGAACGAGGAACTGACCATCACGTTCAGGCGCGGCAGCGCCCGGATGTCGTAGCCGTAGCCATCGGCGAACTGGCCGGTCTTGGTCGCACCCTGCAGATTGTCGTCGGTCGGCATCCAGTGCGTCGTGATGTACTCGCCGTCGTTGGTGTATTCGGCCATGCCGGTACGGCCGCCGTGGTCCTGGTTGTTCGACAGGCCCGTGATCAGCATGCGGCCCGGCAGCGCGTAGAACGAGTGTGGGCCGACGATGCCGCCTGTTTTCGCGACGAAATCGGTGATCGTGGTCTTCAGCGTCGGCTTCGCCGGATCGCTGGCGACGTCGAAGACGAAGATATTGCTGGTGTCGAGGCCGCCGGCCCACAGGGTTCGCCGGTCATCGCTGTAGCCGGAATGGTGCGCTTCGTTGCGACCACCGACTGACAGCGAGTGGATGACTTTGCCGTAGGACTTCGACGCCGGGTTGGTGTCGACGGTCACGAGTTTGTCCTGCTCGTCGCCGACGCCGCTGACGCCGAGCGTCCAGATGTACATGAAGTCTTCCTGGGTGGTCAGACGCTTCATGTAAGGGGAGTTGCAGGTTTCGTCGGCCTGGCTGAGCGGGGTGATGGCAAGGCCAATCGCAATGGCGAACAGCGCGCTGCGCTGTGAAGATGTCTGGTGGCTCATGAGGTGTCTCCTTGGCGTCGAAGCAGGGGCTCGAGCACGATTCTAGTGCAGTGAGCGCAACGGTGGTATGCGTTTGGGCACCCGCCGCTCGACCCCGCCGGAAGTGCCCTGCAGCAAAACTTCCGCTGAGGTCAGTGGAAAGGCTTCCACATCAGGATCAGCTTCGGCATCAGCGTCAGCGCGCCGAGAATGGCGACCGTCATCGCGACTGTCGTGAGGATGCCGAAAATGATGCTCGGCACGAAGTTCGACAGCACAAGAATCGAGAAGCCGCAGCACACGGTGAGCGTCGTGTAGAAACCGGCCTTGGCGATGTTCGCGTGGCAGTAGTACATGGTCTTCAGGCCATCGCGAAAGCGGTCGTACTCGACGCCGTAGCGATAGAGGTAATGGATGCAGTCCTCGACCGCGATGCCGATGGTCAGCGATGCCACCATGATCGTCATCATGTCGAGCGGAATGCCGGCCCAGCCCATGAAACCGAGCACGCCGACGGCCGCGACGATGTTC
>LNEL01000029.1 GCA_001464935.1 Gammaproteobacteria bacterium Ga0077536 | reverse complement strand
GGTGAATGCCTTCCTGCGCTGTGCTCAACCCTTCCCCGGCGCCGATTACGCCAGTGCTAAGCTGTAGTGGAGCGTATTTGCGATCTTCTATTTAGAATGCCGCAGGGCCTGACCAAGGGCTGGACGGCCCGCCTGCCCGACCATCGTCGCGGCCTGTCGCCACTCGGCCGACGCTGCCGATCGGATCCTGTTCGGTTGGCGGTCCGCATTCCGCGCGCCTGACGCGCCTGCCCTGGAGGGTGCCTGCATGTCCGTGCTGATAGAAAAGAATCTGCCGGTCGCCATGCGCGACGGCGTGACGCTCGCGACCGATGTCTATCGCCCGGCGGAGGCGGGGCGATATCCCGTCGTCATGCTCAGATTGCCCTACAACAAGGAGCAGCCGGCGCTGCTGTTCCTGGCCGGCGACATCCTGCGCATCGCGCACGCGGGCTATGCCGTCGTCGTGCAGGACTGTCGCGGGACCTGGCAGTCCGACGGCGCGTTCTCGCCCTTCTTCCAGGAGGCGCAGGACGGCGCAGACGCCATCGCGTGGGCCGCCGCGCAGCCGTGGTCTAGCGGTGTCGTCGGCACGATGGGTGCGTCGTACTACGGCGCCACGCAATGGCTCGCGGCGACGGAAGCGCCGCCGGCGCTGAAGGCGATGGCGCCGTTCATCACCACCGATCAGTACTACGACAAGTGGACCTATCAGGGCGGTGCGTTCCAGCTCGGCTTCATTCTGCAATGGGCAACGGCCACTTTCGGGGTCGCGGACGCGGTGCGGCAGGTCGGACGCGGGCAGGCACAACCACCGACGATCGGTGCAGCGATTGCGGCCGCCGATGGCGTGGCCGAGCGCTACTGGCACACGCCGCTGTGTGAGCAGCCGGCGTTGGCCGCCACTGCACCCTATGTCGCGGACTGGATCGCGCATCCCGACTACGACGCGTACTGGCGCGCGATTGCGCCCTGCGAACACTACGAAAAAATCACCGCCCCCGCGCTGAACTTCGGCGGCTGGTACGACCTCTTCCTCGGCGGCACGCTGGCGAACTATGCGGCGATGAAGGGCCGCTGCCAGCAGAGGCTCGTGATCGGGCCATGGGTGCACGGCTACAACGGTGGCGTGTACGCCGAGCGCAACTTCGGCCTGATGGCGCATGATGCCGTGGCCGATGTCACCGCCGAACAGATCCGCTGGTTCGACCATCATCTGAAGGGGCTCGACAACGGCGTGCCCGGCGACAGGCCGGTGAAGCTGTTCATCATGGGGCCGGACGTGTGGCGCGAGGAAAGCGACTGGCCGCTGCCCGACACCGACTGGCAGCGCTGGTATCTGCACAGCGAGGGCTGTGCCGGCCCCCGCAGCGATGGCGTGCTGTCGATCACGCCGCCCACGTCCGAGCCGCGGGATTCCTACCTCTATGACCCGCGCAATCCGGTGCCGACCGTGGGTGGCGCGACGTTCCTGCCGGGCCTGTTCGTCGCCGCGAATGCCGGTCCGCGCGATCAGCAGGCGATTGAGCAGCGCGCTGATGTGCTGGTGTATTCGAGCCCCGTGCTCGAGCACGATGTCGAAGTGACCGGCCCCGTGCGACTGGTGCTGTACGTGACGTCCAGCGCGCCGGATACCGATTTCACCGGCAAGCTCGTCGATGTGCATCCGGACGGTCGCGCGATGCTGCTGACCGACGGCATCCTGCGCGCCCGGTACCGCGAGAGCTTCGAGCGGCAGGTGCTGATGGCCCCGGGCGAGGTCTATTGCCTCGAGATCGATCTGATCGCGACGGCGAACGTGTTCCGTGCCGGTCACCGCATTCGCCTCGAGGTGTCGAGCTCGAACTTCCCCCGCTTCGACCGCAACACCAATACGGGTGGCGTGATCGCGCGCGAAAGCGCAGCCGACTTCCGGGTGGCGACGAACGAGGTGCTGCATGACGCGGCGCATGCGTCGTATCTGGTGCTGCCGGTGATCCGGCGCCGCTGACGATCTCCCTCTCCCGGGCCCGCGCGTGCGGGCCCGGGAGAGCATGCACACGCGTGTTCGGAGCGGGATCCCGCCGGACTTCTTCCCGCAAGGCCCCGCCGTGCTTGCCGTCCCGCTGGCCGTTCCTCTGCATGCACGCTGTCCGCAGGCGATCATGCGCCGGCCTTGGAGCACAGGGACGTGTGCATGGATGCGATGGCGGCGGAACGGGACAGTGGACTCGAATGCCTCGTGCGCGTGGCGCGCCTGCACGGCGTGGCGGCCGATGTCGCGCAGCTGCGCCATGAGTTCGCAGCGCAGGGCGCCGCGTTCGGTCCGCGTGAACTGCTGCGCGCGGCGCGCTGGCTGGGCCTGAGGGCGCGCTGGTGCCGGTCGAACTGGGCGCGGCTGCCGGGCACGCCGCTGCCGGCCATCGCGCGCTACGTCGACGGGCGTTGCGTGCTGCTCGCCGGCGTGCGCAGCGACGAGGTGCTGGTGCAGGCGCCGGGTGGTCCGGCCGAAGTATTGTCGCGCGCACGGTTCACCGCCCGCTGGCGCGGCGATCTGCTGCTGATCGCACGGCGGGCAGTGTCGGACGGGACCTCGCGACGCTTCGATTTCGGCTGGTTCCTGCCGGCGATCCTGCGTCACCGCGCGCTGCTCGCCGAGGTGCTGATCGCTTCTTTCGTGCTGCAGCTGCTGGCACTCGTGTCGCCCGTGTTCTTCCAGGTGGTCGTCGACAAGGTGCTGGTGCATCGCGGCCTCACGACGCTCGATGTGCTGTGCGTCGGCCTGTTGCTCGTGTCCTCGTTCGAAGTGCTGCTCGGCTGCCTGCGCGCCTACGTGCTGAACCACACGACGAACCGCATCGATGTGCGGCTCGGCGCCGATCTCTACCGGCACCTGCTGCGTCTGCCCGTCGCCTGGTTCGAGGCCCGGCGCGTCGGCGACACCGTCGCGCGCGTGCGCGAACTGGAGCACATCCGCAGCTTCCTGACCGGTGCTGCGCTGACGCTCGCAATCGACGCGGTGTTCATGCTGGTGTTCATCGCGGTCCTGCTGCTCTACAGCCGCCCGCTGACGTGCGTGGTGCTGGCGAGCCTGCCCTGCTACGCGGTGCTGGCCGCGATCGTGACCCCGCTGCTGCGCCGTCGGCTCGACGTGCAGTTCGAGCGCGGTGCCGAAGCACAGGCCTACCTGGTCGAGACGATCGCGTGCATCGAAACGCTGAAAGCTGCCGCAGTCGAGCCGCGCCAGGCGCGGCGCTGGGACGAGCTACTCACCGCGGCCACCGGCGCGAGCCTGCGCACCCTGAGCCTGGCGACGCTGGCCGCCCAGCTCGCGGCACTGGTGCAGAAGCTGACGGCCGTGCTGCTGTTGTGGCTCGGTGCCCGGATGGTGATCGAGCAGACCCTGACAGTGGGCGAACTCGTTGCGTTCAACATGCTGGCCACGCGCGTGTCGGGGCCGATGCTGAAACTCGCCGAACTGTGGCAGTCGTTCCAGCAGGCGGGCGTGTCCGTGCGCCGCCTCGGCGACGTGCTGAATGCGCTGCCCGAACCGGCTCAGCAGCCCGGCCGCGTCAGCCTGCCCGCGCTGGTCGGCGCCGTCAGTTTCGATCGTGTCAGCTTTCGCTATCGACCGGATCGCGCGGACGCGCTGCAGGATCTCAGCTTCGACATCGAACCGGGACAGTTCGTCGGGATCGTGGGCGCATCCGGATCCGGCAAGAGCACGATTGCGAGTCTCCTGCAGCGCCTGCACGTGCCCTCGGCGGGGCGTGTGCTCGTCGATGGACACGATCTCTCGATCGTCGATCCCGCGTGGCTGCGCCGCCAGATCGGGGTCGTGCTGCAGGAGAGCCGGCTGTTCAACCGCTCGGTACGCGAGAACATCGCGCTGCGCGAGCCGGCGCTGCCGATCGAACGGGTGATCGAAGCCGCCCGGCTCGCTGGTGCGCATCAGTTCATCCAGGCGCTGCCGGAAGCCTACGACACCGTCGTCGGCGAGTATGGCGCGAGCCTGTCGGGCGGCCAGAAACAGCGTATCGCGCTCGCGCGCGCCCTGATCGCCGAACCGCGAATCCTGATTCTCGACGAAGCCACCAGCGCGCTCGATTACGAATCGGAGGCGCTGATCCAGGCGAACATGCGGATCATCGCCCGCGGGCGCACGGTGATCGTGATCGCGCATCGCTTGAGCGCCGTGCGCCAGGCCGATCTGATCCTCGTCATCGAGCGGGGCCGTCTCGTCGAGCGTGGCACACACCGCAGCCTGCTGGCGCGCAACGGGCTCTATGCGCGACTCCATCGCTACCAGGCGGAGGGCGCTGTGGTCACGCCGATAGGCGGCTGACACGTGCGCAGCGCGGCGCCCGATCGTGACTTCCTGCCGGCGGCGCAGGCCGTGCAGGCCACGCCGCCGGTACCGCAGGCGCGCGTGATGCTGTGGAGCATCGTGCTGCTCGCCGCGCTCGCGTTGGCGTGGGCAGTGACAGGCCGCGTCGACATCGTGGCCCAGGCGCCCGGGCGCGTCGTGCCGACCGGCCGCACGAAGACGGTGCAACCGCTCGAGCAGGCCATCGTGACGGCGATCCATGTGCGCGAAGGTCAACGGGTGGCCGCAGGTGCCGCGTTGATCGATCTGGATCACACGGCGCCGATGGCCGATCTCGCGCAACTGACGAAGGAGCGGCTGACGCTCGATCTGGACCGCCGACGTCTCAGCAGCCTGCTGGACACGAGTGCCGGCGGCGACGCCGCGGCAGATCCGTTCGCCGCGCTGACGGGCACGGCCGCGGCACCGCGACTGCCACAGGCGCGCCAGCGGCTCGCCCAGCAGCTGGCCGAGTATCACGCAGCGCTCGGCGGGATCGAGGCGGCGCGCCGCGAGAAGCGCGCAGCGCGGCGCGCGGCCGCGGCGCGCCTCGAGCAGCTGGCGGCAACCCTGCCGCTGGTCACCGAAGAAGCGGACGCGCACCGTGTGCTGACGGCGAAAGGAGTCGTGCCGCGAGTGCGCTGGCTCGCCGTCGAACGTGAGCGCATCGCCGTGGCGCAGGAACTCGCCGCGCAGCGCGAGCAGCGCGAGCAGATCGGTGAGGGCCTCGCCGCGCTCGACGAACAGCGCGCGCTGACCGTCGCCCAGAGCCGCGCGCGCTGGATGATGGAACTGCACGACACCACTGCGCGCCTCGCCGCGCTCGACGAGGCCCTCGCCAAGGCGCGTCATCGCGTGGCGCTGACCCGACTGACCGCGCCGGTGGCGGGCACGGTCCAGCAGCTGGTCGTGCACACCGAAGGGGGCGTCGTCACGCCGGCGCAGCCGCTGATGCAGATCGTGCCGGCCGGCGCGGCCCTGGAGGTCGAAGCACGCGTCCTCAATCGCGACATCGGCTTCGTGCACGAAGGACAGCCGGCGGTGATCAAGATCGACACCTATCCCTTCACGCGTTACGGCCATCTGACCGGCACGCTGGCTCGGCTCTCGCGCGATGCCGTGCCCGACGAGCAGCTGGGGCCCGTCTATCTCGCGCATGTCGTACCGGACGCCACGTGGCTCGCACGTGACGGCCAGCGTTACAGCCTCGAGGCCGGGATGGCCGTCACCGTCGAGCTGACGCTGGGCCAGCGACGGGTGATCGAGTTCCTCCTGAGCCCGCTGATCCGCCAGGCCCGCGAAAGCGGGCGGGAGCGCTGATCCGCCGGGTTTCGTCGCAGTGCGGGAGCTGTCTGGTTTGCGCTCGTGCATCACGCCGGGTGTCTGCAGGGGCCCCGGGCGTTGCCAAGGCTCCCGCTTGTGCGTTAACAATGTCGTCACATACCTGTCACCAGCAGGCCCCGCCGTGAATGCTCCAGAGCCACGAAGGTTTCCGCCAGCGTCATGAACCGCCTGCCGCGCCCTGCGCAGTTGGCTTTCGGAAACCTCATCCGACTGGCGTTGCCGCTGCTGGTGACGGTCGCGGTCTATCTCGTCGCGGCTGTTGTCAACGCGAAGCTGCTCGCCGTCGATCTGCGCTATCTCGGCCCGCCGTTCAAGCTGTGGGCCCTGTATGTGCCCGGCCTCAACCTCAACGCCTCGCTCCTGCCCGATCTGCTGCTGCAGGTGGGCATCGGCTACCTGCTCTTCTGCATGTCGCGCCGGATCTGGATCTGGCTGTTGCTGCATACCACACAGATGCTGTTCATCTACGTTGGGAACGGCGTGAAGATTGCGAACTTCGGCGAACCCTGGGTCGTCACGGACTGGTTTCTGATCAGGGAAATGACGGAGGTGCTGCCGCCGGCGGTAGCGGTCGCCGCCGCCTTGGTGGCGGCCGGTTTCGTAGGCCTGCTGCTTTTCAACCTGCGGCTGACGGCGCGGCGCGCGCTGCTGGTCACCGCGCTGGCGGTGCCCCTGCTCGGCGCGGTGATCGCCAGGCCGGGTCTCGCCAACGACGCGCTGGCATCGATTTACGGCTACTGGCGGTGGGCGCCGATCAGGAATTTCACCGCGCGTGGTGCGACCTTGTATCTCGTCGACGAAATCCTCCGCTTCAATGTGACCAGAACGCCGCCCCCCAGCGCGGCCGACGTCGGCCGCGCGCTCTCCGCGCTGGGCGGGGCACCTGCCGTCGCAGCCGGGGCCGCGGATCCGCCGCCGCGCAACGTGCACATCATCGCCGCCGAATCGCTGTGGGATCCGACCCAGATGGCGGCTTACCGTTTTTCTGAAGATCCCTGGGCGGCCGAGTTCAGAGCGCTGTGGGAGGCGACCGGCCGATCGACCGTGATGAGTCCGGTGTTCGGCGGCGGCACCGCCAATGCGGAATACGAAGCGCTGTGCGGGATGCCCGCGGCGACACCGGCGATGATGTTCCAGACCGAAGTGACCAATCCGACGGTCCCCTGTCTGCCGCATCGCCTGCGGGACGCAGGCTACCTGACACTCGCCTCGCATCCGAATCGCGCCGGATTCTGGAACCGCAACAACGCCTATCCCAAAATCGGCTTTGCCACTTTTCGCGATATCAAGGGTTTCGTCAGCGACGACATGCGCGGGTTCTACCTGTCGGACACCTCGTTGCTGCGACAGAGCCGTGACCATCTGGCCAGCCTCGGGTCGCGGCAGCCTGTCCTGAATTACATCATGACCATCGCGGCGCATTGGCCCTACAAGCTCGGTCCGGCGCGCGCACCGACGATTGCGGTGACGCCGCCGGAACCCCTGGTCGGCAATTACGCGAATCTCATCCGCGAGAGCACCGAGGCCATCGCCGCGCACATCGATCTGCTGCGCGCCCGTGATCCGGATGCGCTCATTGTCGTGTTCGGCGACCATCTGCCGCTGCTCGGGGCGAATCTGAGCGGCTATCGTCTGGGTGGTGCGTTTCCGCGGCCCCCCGAGCGTTTCAACGCGGAGGATGCCCGCCAGTACGCAAGCACGCCGCTGATCGTCATCGACGGCCGCCGGGGTCCGCTGGACCTCGGCAATCTCGCGATGTACGAGTTGCCGCGGCTGGTCCTCGACCTGCTGGGTCTCGCGGCGCCAGTGTTCGACCTGGCGCTGGCGCCGGACGAACTGGCACCGGTACGCCCTGTCCAGGGGGTGGGCATCCTGGCCGGCCGCCCCGGGCGGGCCACCTTGTGTCGGCAGGCCGCCACCGATGCCGCCTGTGAGCGCGTTCGACAGTGGACGACTGCCGCGCACGTGATTGGCCGCGACCTCAATCGGGGACATCAATATGTGGTCGGGCGCGTAGACCCAGGGGCGGCGTCCACCGCGCGCGCTGAGGTACCCTGACGGGGGAGGAGCGGCATGATCGATCCGTCGCAATTGCTGACCAGCGGGGCGCGCAGGCTCAGTGAGCTGATCGCGAACTCGGTCGCGTCCGGCAGGCAGAAACGCGCGCAGCGACTGCAGTTCATCAAGGATCTGCATGCCGCACTGCTGAGCGTGGACGCGGATTACCGCAGGATTCTGTTGGGCCTGCTCGACCTGCTCGAAGAGCTTGCCGCCGAACCCGATCGCGCGAGCGCGATGCGCAGGATGCGGGAGGCGACGCGCAGTCTGCGCCAGCAGCGTGAAGTGCTCGATCACGTGCGCGCCGGACTGCGCCTCTCGATTCGCAACCTGATGCTGTTCACCGACGATGCGCAGACCCGCCACTACCTGTGGGCGGTCGCCGGTTACCTGCTCGACGAGGATCCGGGCCTCGGGTTTCCCGCCAATGTCGAATCCACCGTGCAGCGACTGCTCGACCGTGACATCGGTGCCGTGGCACGCACGCCGAGTTCAGTGATCCTCGATGCGCTCGAAGACGGCAGCACGCCCGACCAGGTGATCGCGGTCATCCAGACGCGCCGCGCGCAGATGAAGCATTTTCTCGAGTATGCGATCGATCGCTACACCTACCTGCTCGCGCGCGAGCTGAGGTAGCGGGGACCGCGCCGCCGCAGTGTGGATCTGGTGCTATCGTGTCGCGCACCGTTCAACCCTGCAGGAGACCACCGCCATGCGAGTGCCGCATCTCGACGAATACGCCCGCAAGTACGAACACCTGAAGTTCCATCGCGAAGACGGCATCCTGCAGGTCACGATGCACACGAACGACAGCGATCTGACGTGGGGTTTTGCACCGCACCAGGAGCTGGGCTACTGCTTCGGCGATATCGGCAGCGATCCGGAGAACAAGGTGATCATCTTCACCGGCAGTGGTGACACCTTCATTCACAAGGAGGATCTCGGAGGCGGCAAGGTCGACGCGCGGACCTGGGGCGAACACGTGCTGCCGGACGCGAAACGGCTGTTGATGAATCTGCTCGAGATCCAGGCGCCGATGATCGCAGCCGTCAACGGCCCGGCGACGGTCCATGCGGAACTCGCGTTGCTCTGCGACATCGTGCTCGCGGCCGATCACAGCGTGTTCCAGGATGCGCCCCATTATCCGAGCGGCCTCGTGCCGGGCGACGGCGTGCACGTCGTGTGGTCGATGCTGCTGGGGCTCAACCGCGGCCGTTACTTCCTGCTGACCGGCCAGCAGCTGACGGCAACGGAAGCGCTGACGCTTGGCGTGGTCAACGAAGTGATGCCGCAGGCTGCGTTGCTCGATCGCGCGTGGGCACTGGCGCGCCTGCTGCGCCAGCGCCCGGCGCTGACGACCCGGCTTACGCGCGAGGCGATGTTGATGCAGGTGAAGCGCGCGATGCTGGACCAGTTGCCGTACGGACTGGCGCTCGAAGGCCTGGCCGCCTGTGACTACTGGCCGGATACCTTTGCGGCAGAGAACATTGCGAAGAAGTGACGGGTTGACGGTCGCGGCCGTGCAGGGCCGCACCGGTGTCGATGGACGAGACGCCCCGGGCGCGTGTTCCCGGGGCGTCCGGCAGGCTCAGGCCGCCTGCATCGCCAGGCCGAAGTACACGACCCCGACGCTGCACACTGCCGCACCTGCCGCGCGCGACAGACGCGTGACCGTGGCGCTGTTGGCGGCGTCGATGACCTTCGCGCCGATCCACGTCGCCGCCATCGCGACACAGAGCTGGATGATGCTGAAGCCCGCGAGGTAGGCGAACAGCGGCGTGTTTTCGGCGCCGACGATCGACTCGCCGTAGGCATAGCCGTGGAACAGGCCGGCCACCGCACCGAGCGCCACCAGGCTGCCGGCGCGATAGCGACGGTTGGCCATCAGCAGCGCGCCCGCGGCAAGCACCGACAGCGCCACCATCGCTTCGACCGAAAAGAGGTCGAGGCCCATCAGGTGCACGACGGTGCCGACGATCGTCATCAGCACGAAGCCGGCCGGGATCAGCAGGCGATGCCGTTGCCCGATCACGAGCAGGCCGATCGCGACCATGAAGGCGAAGTGGTCGATGCCGATGATCGGGTGTCCGAACCCGGACAGCAGGCCTTCGGCGAAGTTGGCCGGCGTGCGCCCACCCGTCGGGTGATGCGCCAGGGCTGAGCCTGACATGGCGAGCAGGCCCAGCACGCTGAGGCCGGAGAGACGGGCGGCGCGGCCCAGGTCGAAGACGCTTTTCATGATTGCCTCTGTAGTGGTCTGAATGATTGAACGATCACGGTGCCAGCCCACCCGCGGGGCGCGGCGGGGCCGGCGATCGTGTGCTTCCCGATGTCTGTCGGATCTATTTCTTGCCTGCATCGCAGCATTTCAGCGACGTCAGGATCTCTGCCGTCCGCGACTCGAGTTCAGCGCTGTCGACGAGCGCATGCTCGGTCAGCAGACGTTCGAGTGCCTGCAACCAGCGCTGATAGTAATCCCAGCTGGGGTCATCCTGTGCATGTTCGGCTTCCCATTCGGCGATCGAGCCGATGAGGTTGACGCGAAAATCCTCCCATTCGTAGTGGCCGTGCTTCGACAGGGCGATCGCCATGCCGAACGCGCGGCTTTCCCAGTAGCGCTCGAATTGCAGCGTGCCGTTGTCACGCGGCGGCGAGTCCGGCGCCCCCATCATGCTGGTGGCCGCGAAATGTTCGAATTTCGTCTGCATCGCAGAAGCTCCTAGGCTGCGACCTTGGCCACGCCCATCATCGCTTCCGGCGTCAGCAGGGCGGCAAGCTGCTCTTCTGTCATGCCCTCCGTCCCGGCCGGGCGCTCGGGCAGCACCATCCAGCGGATCTGCGCGCTGCTGTCCCACAGTTTGATTTCGACCGACGGGTCGATCTCGACGCCGAATTCCTTCAGCACCACGCGCGGCTCGCGTGCCATGCGTGCGCGGAACGTCGGATCCTTGAACCAGTACGGCGGGAGGCCGAGCGTCGGCCACGGGTAGCACGAGCACAGGGTGCAGATGATGACGTTGTGGACGGTCGGCGTATTCTCGGCGACCTTGATGTGTTCGCCTTCGGCGCCGGCCATGCCGGCCGGCAGCTTCATTTCGGCGATCGCGGACGTCGCGTCCTTCAGCAGCCGCGCCTTGAAATCGGGATCGACCCACGCACGGGCCACGATTCTGGCGCCGTTGAACGGGCCCATTTCGGTTTCGAAGAAATCGAGCACCTTGTCGACGGTCTTGTCGGTGATGATGCCTTTCTCAATCAGCAGCGCCTCCAGCGCACGCACTTTCGCGGCGCTGTAGATCTCGCGGTCCGTGTCATAGCCAAAACGCTTCTTGTCACTCACGTCTACTCTCCTGGTTCGAATTCGTTCGGCGCAGCGCGCCGGTCAGTGGTCGCGACGCCGTGCTCAGGCAGGCTCCATGTAGACCTCGAAGAGGTCGGCGTACACCGTCGACTTTTCTTCCGACAGTGCCTTGCCCCAGATCTCCGCGGGCTCGAAGCCCACCGCATAGCAGGGCATCGGGCTGCCGATGCCGTCCGGACCGGTGGAGAAGAAATAGGCGTAGGCGCCTTCGTACACTTCGGTGACCGTGCCCGTCTTGCCGCGCAGATGGCCCGGCAGTCGCGTGTGCGCTTCTGGCGGCACGTCCTTGATCCGCACTTTCGCGCCGACAGCGAACTTCGGCCCGGCCGGTGCCTCGCGCTTCGGCGAATCGCCTTCGAGCAGGTACTTGATGACCTGGTCGTCGATCTTCGGACTGCCGCCGCTCGGCAGCGGTGCGTCGGTCAGATTGCCATCGGCGAGGTACTCGGCCGTTCGCGCGTCGAGTTCTTCCTGCGTGATGTAGCCTTCCTGCACGAATGCCGCCGAGCCATTTCTCGTAGTAGCGGTACTTGAAGTAGTCGAAGGGGTTCATGCCTTCGGCACCGGTCCTCAAGTGGCCCCAGGTCCAGAAGCTCTTGAACTTCGTCGGCACCTCGCCGATGGGATACTTGGGCAAGGCCTCCGACAGATGATTGCTGAGGCCCATCATCGCGACGTGAATGCCGAAGATGCGTTCTTCCCATGGCGCCACGAATACCCGCTTCTGGAATTCGATCGGCCCCAGGTTCTCTAGCCCACCGAGGTTGTGCTGCAACTTCATCGAGTAACTCCCATATCTGGAACAAGCGAGGTCGAGTGCATCGCGCCGGTCATGCCGGCACGAGGCAGGATCTGAATCCGTCCCGCAGCCGCGACTCATCGAGGTCGCGGCCGATGAACACCAACTGGTTGAAGCGCGCCTCGTCCGCGCGCCACGGTTTGCCGGGTCGCCCGTCGAGCGTCATGTGCACGCCCTGCACGACGAAGCGACGCGCCTCGCCGTCGAGGTCGAGGATGCCCTTGAGACGAAAGATGTTCGTGCCCTGGTCCTGAACCAGCTGGTACAGCCAGCGATTGAACAGGGTGCTGTCCAGCGTGCCCGGCTCGCTGAGCGCGACGGAGTACACGGAATCGTCGTGCTCGTGGGCCTGTTCGGAGAGGAATTCGGGCTCGATGGCAAGCGCGTTCCTGAGGTCGAAGGCCTTGATGTCCATCACGGCCTGGAGCGGAATCACACATTGCAGCGTGCAATGGATGCGGGCCAGCGCGTTGAGTCCGCGCACGCGCTGCTCGAGCGCGGCGAGCTCCGCGGTGCTGACCAGATCGGTTTTGTTCAGCAGGATCACGTCGGCGAACGCCAGTTGCTCCTGCACCTCCTCGCTGTCCCAGTGCGCCAGCACGTGCTTCGAATCGACCACCGTCACCACCGCGTCGAGCGCGGTGCGCCTGGCCATGGTGTCATCGACGAAGAAGGACTGGATCACCGGGCCCGGATCGGCGAGACCCGTCGTTTCGATCAGCAGGTAGTCGAATTCGTCACGCCGCTGCATCAGCTCGCCGACAATGCGAATCAGGTCGCCGCGCACCGTGCAGCAGATGCAGCCGTTGTTCATCTCGAAGATTTCTTCGTCGGCGCCGACGACGAGCTGGTTGTCGATGCCGATCTCGCCGAACTCGTTGACGATGACCGCGATCCGCAGGCCGTGATCCTCGGTCAGGATCCGGTTCAGCAGCGTGGTCTTGCCGGCGCCGAGATAGCCTGTCAGCACCGTGACGGGGATCTTGCCGAGCACACCGCTGGCGGCTGCGGACCGCGCGAGATTCTGTTCCGCCGCTGTCATGCGGGAGACACCGACAGCGCGATGCGGAAGCCGATCAGCCGGTTCAGCCCGTCCGCGGCATAGCCCGTGCGGCTTGCCGAGCGCAGTTTCTCGGGCGCATCTGCCCACGATCCGCCGCGCAGACTGCGCCACGCCGCTTTGCCGTGGTCGATCCATGCGGCCTGATCGCGCGGCGCGCCGCGATAGTCGTCATGCCAATGATCTGCACACCATTCCCAGACGTTGCCGTGCATGTCCTGCAGGCCCAGCGCGTTCGGCGCGAACTGGCCCACCGGCAGCGTGCTGCGGCGATACTCGCCCGCCTGCTCGGCGGCGTAGGTGTGCGCAGCGCTGAAATTCGCATGCGCGGCGGTCAACGTGGCGCCGAAATGAAACGGATCGCGACTACCCGCGCGACATGCCCCTTCCCATTCGGCTTCGCTCGGCAACCTGAAGGCCTGTCCGGTGTGCGCCGACAGGCGCGCACAGAACTCCTGCGTGTCATGCCAGGACACGCATTCGACCGGATGCTCGTCGCCGACGAAGCACGCCGGCGCCGGCGCCAGGTCGCGCGCGACGCGCGGCAGCCGCGCGACTGCCCGCCACTGGCGCTGCGTGATCGCCGTGCGCGCGAGGTAGTGTGGCGAGGTGCGCACGATGCGCGGCTCGCATTCATAGGCGCCGCACTTCAGTTCACCTGCTGCTGCGCCCATGCGAAACCGCGCAGCCGGGATGGCGATCAGATCGATCGCGACGTCATCGGTCAGCGCCACGCGCAGGTAGCGGCCGACGTGCTGATGCACGGCGACGGTCCGGCCCATGTGATCGAGCGTGACGGTGTCGAATTCGAAGCTCGCCAGCGGCGGAAAGCCGTCAGCGCCGTCGCGTGCCGTTGCGCCGAAAGCAGCGGCCTGGAAGGAGGCGGCGAACCCTGCGCTGCCGAGAGTCATGCGTTGAATGAAATGCCGACGATTCATCAAGTCCCCCTTCGATACCGATGCGTGTGCGTTCTCGGATCGGGACTGCGCCAGTGCGCACTGCTGCGCGCGACGACGGTGCGCCCGATGTTGTCGTTCTTACAAAGCACGCATCGCGCCATGTCGATGGCGACGGCGTCGATGCTGCGCAAGCACTTGATTGACTGGCGGGATGGACTTGCGTGTCGGGTGCGGCGCGCGCTGCCGTCGACGGGCGTGCGCGTCATGCATGGGCGATGGGTGCGGGTATTGCGCGTTGGCAGTGCGACCCGGTGTCGGCGCGCACGCGCCAAAACGAAGCGGGCAGGTCAGTCGCGCAGTCGCTCGCCGCGTCGGGATGTCCGATCCGGTGCAGGCCGTGCGCGGCGTGCCATCCGCTTCAGGGCTGAATCCAGGTCTGGATGCGCAACGGTTTGTAGCCGTAGACGCCGCTGAGGTGATGCAGATAGGCGTGCTGCCCCTGACCGCCCCACAGTTCGCCGATGCGTTTGTCGATCGCGGCATACGCATCGAGTGGATTCGATTCGTCGACCGGCGTCTGTCGAGCGAGGTCCTGAATCAGCGCGAGCCAGCTCGCGCTGACACCCATGATGAAGTAAGGCCAGGTGCGCTGGACGGCCGGGTCCCAGGCAGGATCGCTGGTGGCCTCGAGGTCGGCACGGCTTTGCTCGGCGCGGCAGTCCTTGATGATTGTGTCGAGCCGGCCCGTGGCCTTCAGCGTCTGCACCGCCGGGTTCGCTTCGACCTGCGCGTGAATGGCGGCATAGGCTGCGTCGGAGGTGTAGAGCAACACGCTGAACTGATGCCCGGCGCCGTCGCGCGCGGCGCGCCGGTGAAAGCGCCACAGCGAGATATCTTTGACATGCGCCGCCAGCACCGGCGCGACGACGCGATCGGCGAGCAGCAGATCGGTGGCCCACACCGGGCGCTCGCCGGCATCGAGTGGCAGGCGAAAACAGGACGTATGCCAGCGCTGCGGCTGACCGTCGCCGTTGGCCATGCCGATCGCAGGCATCAGGGCCGCGGGGCGCACCGTCGATGGTGATGGCGCTGTCGATGCGCAGCCGGCAATCAGGCAGCAGCCAACGAGCCGAAGCGACCAGCGCTGGCGCGTGAACGCTTGCCACCACGCCGCGCCGGGATTCAGCAAGCATGAGATGGCATGGCAGAGCTGGTACACGGAGACGCCGCGTGCTGCCGCCGCGTACAGGATTCGTTCAATCCCCATCGGTGATTTTCTCGTGGGCTGCAGCGCTCAATCCGCTTGCGGCGAGCATAACGGAGGGCTCCGCAGGCGAACAGCCGTGGCCGCGCGACGGACGGGGATTTCGCACGCCGCGCGGCAGGCTACACTGCCCGTCGCGCGCTGGCCGCGCTCGCGAACAATCAGATGAACCACACCGGGAGCCCTGTTATGGAACGACTGCATCACCTGTCCCGCCGCGCGAAGCTGTTGCTGGCCGCGCTGCTGATCCTCTGCGCCGGGCCGGCCGCGGCGGCCGGTCTCACGGATCTCCTGATGAGCCGCGTCGGCGTTTCCCAACCGCAGGCCGAAGGGGGCGCGGGTTCGATCTTCAAACTCGCCCAGGCGCAGATGACGCCGACGAACTTCGCAAAACTCAAAGGGGCCGTGCCCGGCATGGATCAATACCTCGGTGCCGCGCCCCCGTTGGCGCCGGCAGCAGCGCCTGCGACCGGCGGCACGTCGGCGCTGGCCGGTGCCGCTGCGCAGGCGCTCGGTGGCAGCCAGCTCGGCGGCATGAGCGGCAAGCTCGCGACCCTTCAGCAGCTCGCCCCGGCGTTCGAGCAGCTCGGCATGAAGTCGAAGCTGGCCGGCAAGTTCGTGCCGGTCGTCGTCGACTACGTGAAGCAGCAGGGTGGGCTGTCGACGGCGAAACTGCTGACGGGTGCGCTCGGCTTCTGAGGCGCATGCGCGGGCGGAAATATTCCGCTGTGCCGACGCTGCGCCCGCGTTATAGTCGCGGGCGCGGCCTTTCGATCGCGTCCCCGGTGGACAGCCCGCGCAGGAAGCGCGACGGCGACGAATGCCGCGACCCTCTGCGACCTGCCTGTCGCACGTCGACGGGCATGAAGCGACATGGAACAGTTGCTGAGACGAACAGGCGATCCTGCGGAAACCCATCATGCACAAACCATCAGGAATTCACGGTCGCCGCCGGCGGCTCGCCGTGCGCCGGCTGACCCGCACGCTCGGCGCCGGCCTCGGTCTGGGCTGCAGCCTCTGTGCGCCGTTCAGCGCCGCCGAACCCGCCGGCGGCGTCGTCGTCGGCGGCAGCGGTACGATTGCGGGCGGCAACGGCCAGCAGGTGATTACCCAGACTTCCGATCGACTCGCGATCGACTGGCAGCAGTTCTCGCTCGCGCCGGGCGAACGCACGGAGTTTCGCCAGCCCTCGGCGTCGTCGGTGGCGCTGAATCGCGTGGTCGGTGGTGCGCGCTCGGACATTCACGGCGAGATCCGCGCCAATGGCCAGGTGTTCCTCGTCAACCCCAGCGGCGTGTTGTTCGGCCCGTCGGCGCAGGTCGACGTCGGGGGCCTCGTCGCGTCGACACTCGATCTGTCGGTCGCCGATTTCATGGCCGGCAAGTCGACCTTCACGGACCGGGGGCAGCACGCGGGCGTGACGGCGCGCATCGAGAACCAGGGGCGGCTGCAGGCTGCCGAGGGCGGCTATGTCGCGCTGATCGCGGCCGAAGTCGTCAACAGCGGCAGCGTGCGCGCCGATCGCGGCACCGTCGCGCTCGCCGCCGGTGAACAGGTCAGCCTGAAGTTCGACGACCGCAGCCTGGTCGCGGTGACGGTCGAGCGCGCCGCGCTCGATGCACTCGTCGACAACCGGGATCTCATTCGCGCCGACGGTGGCACCGTGCTGATGACGGCGCGCGCGCGTGATGCGCTGCTCGACACGGTCGTCAACAACGACGGGATCATCGAAGCGAATACGGTCGGTGAACACGCAGGCGTCATTCGACTGGGCGGCGGCGAGACCGGTGTCGTCGAATCGCGCGGCGTGCTGCGCGCGCAGGGTGACGCCGGCGATGAACGCGGCGGCAGGATCGAACTCACCGGTCAACGCATCGCGCTGACGCATGATGCGCAGGTCGACGCCAGCGGCCAGCGCGGCGGCGGCACGATCAACCTCGGCGGCAACCGCGAAGGGCAGGGGCCGCTGCCTGCCAGCCAAGACATTTTCGTCGGCGCGGCAACCCGCGTGACGGCGAACGCCGGCGCGCACGGGGACGGCGGCAGCATCGTCCTCTTCGCCGCCGACACGGCGCAGATCCATGGGCAGATCGAGGCACGCGGCGGCACGCAGGGCGGGCGCGGCGGCTTCGTCGAGACGTCCGGCAAGCAGTCGCTGTATCTGACGACCACGCCGCTCGTGACCGCGACGGCGGGCGACGCCGGGCTATGGCTGATAGACCCGATCAACATCATCCTGTCCGCGACCAGCAATGCCTGCGTCGGTCTGAGCGGCTGCCTCGCCGGTCCTGACTGGAGCGCCACCGCCACGGGCGCCACGCTCGGCGTCAACCTGATCAACGCGGCGCTGAACGCCGGACAGAACGTCACGCTGACAACGGGCGCCGGCGGCGCGCAGGCCGGCGACATCACCTTCAGCGGCAACCCCACGATTCTCAAATCAGCGGGCGCGACCGATGTCACGCTGACCTTGCGTGCCCACAATGACGTGGCACTGACGCGCCCGATTTCGCACTCGGGTGCGGCCACCGGCCGGCTCAATGTCGTGCTGACGGGCGACAGCGACAACAGCGGGGCCGGCAGCGTCTCGCTGCGCAACACCATCACGACCGGTGGTGGCACCGTGAACATCAGCGGCACCACCGTCGGCATTTTCAACAACATCACCAGCGCCGGCACCGCCGGCCGCAACGGTGGCGACGTGCAGATCACCGCGCGGCCGACGGGCTTCGTCAACATGGCCGGCGGCGCACTGGTGACGTCCGGCGGCACGGCAACCGGCGCCGGCACCGATGCCGGTGACGTCAACATCAGCGGTGGCACCGTCACCATGCGCGCAATCACGGCGTCCGGCGGCAATGCGGTCGGGGCGAATCTCGCGGGTGGCGCGGCGGGTACGATCACCCTCGATGCGACCGGGGCCACGCCGACGGTGACGCTCGGTGGCAACGTCACGGCGCGCGGCGGCAACGGCAATGGCACGGGGGCAGGCGGCGCGGGTGGCGCGGTGACGATCACGGATCCCGCGATCCTCAGCGCGGATGTCGCGGTCACCACCACGCAGGGCACGGGTACCCCTGGTGCCACCGGTGGCAGCGTCGCGTTCGGCAACGTCGACAGCAATCCGAATGCACGCCGCCGCTTCACGATTGCCGCTGGCAGCGGCAGTGTCGTCACCGGCGATCTGGGTAACGCCGTTCCGCTCGGCACGGTGAGTCTCGCGGGCACCGGGGGCGTGGCGACCGGCAATCTCACGACGAGTGGGCTCGCCAACGCGAACGGCTCGGCGGTGACGGTCAATGCCGGCAACGTCGGCGTGGTTACGCTCGGCCGCGTGACTACCCGGGGTGGCGCGGCGACGGGCGTCGGCCGCGCGGGTGGCGCGCTCGCGCTCACGGGTCGTCGCGTGTCGACCGGCGATATCGATACGTCAGGCACGAACGCGGTGGCGGGCGCGGGGGGGGCCGCGGGTGCGGTGGCGATGACGGTGTCGGGCACGGCCGCCGATCTCTCGCTGCCGGGCACGGTGACAGCCAACGGCGGCAATGGCGCCGGCGGCGCGGGTGGTGCGAGCGGTGCAATCACCTTGACCGGACCCGTGACCCTGCGTCAGGACGTCAGCCTGACCAGCCTGCGCGGCACGGGCACCAGCAACGGCACGGCCGGCACCATCGCCTTCAATTCGGCGGCGACGACGATCAACGCCGACGCCACGCCGCGCAGCCTGACGCTGAGCGGCAACGGCACCGTGCGTCTGCTCGGCGCGATTGGTCAAAACCAGGCGCTCGACACCCTGTCGCTCGCCGGGGGCGGCGGTGTCGCGCTGCCGACGACGCGCCTGCTCGGCGACCTCGACATCGATGCGGCGGGGCCGGTCACCGACACCGGTACACTGCGCGTCGACGGCAACACGACGGTGCGCGCGGGGACCAGCGCCATCACGCTCGACAATCCCGCCAACGACTTCGTCGGCGCCGTCAGCGCGCAGACCAGCGCAGGTGCCGTGACCGTCACCGATGCCAACAGCCTCGTGCTCGGCGCATCGACCAGCGGCGCCACGTTCACGGCGACGGCCAACGGCGATATCCGCATCGCGCCAGGTGCCAGTGTGGCGAGCAGTGCCGGCAATGTCGTGCTGGCCGCGCGCGGCGGCGATTTCATCAACGACAGCGGGGCGAATGCGCTGTCGGCGCCCGCGGGCCGCTGGCTCGTGTACGCGACGAGTCCTGCGGACAATGTGCCGAACGGCCTTGCTCCCGGCAATCCGCAGCCGAACCTCTATGACCGCACCTTCGCCGCGAACCCGCCAGCGTCGATCGCGCCCGGCAATCACTTCGTGTTCTCGTTGCGGCCCGCGCTGACCGTGACCGCGGACGCGATTGCACGCGTGTTCGGCGATCCGGATCCGGGCCTCAGCGTCACGACGTCCGGTCTCCTCGCGGGCGATGTGCTGGCCGATGCGTTTGCCGGCACGCTGGCGCGCCTGCCCGGCGAAGCCCCCGGCGACTACGCAATCACGGCGAGCGGCGTGGGTTCGCCGATAGGCTACGCCGTGAATGTCGTGCCCGGCACGTTCACCATCGCGCGGCGGCCGATCACCATCGCCGCCGATCCGCTGTCGAAAATCTTTGGCAACGCGGATCCGGTGCTCGGCTTCAGTGTGACCAGCGGCTCGCTCGCCACCATTGCCGGCAGCGCACTGAATGGCTCGCTGGCGCGCGCCAGCGGCGAAGCAGTCGGCAGTTACGCGATCGGCCAGGGCACGCTCGGCAATCCGAACTATGCGATAAGTTTCGTCGCCAACGACTTCAGCATCGTCCCGCGCCCGATCACGCTGGCCGCCACCGCGCAGAGCAGGGTCTTCGGCGAGATCGATCCGACGCTGGGCTTCTCCGTGTCGAGCGGCACGCTGGTCGCCACCGCCGAAGGCGCCCTCAATGGCGCATTGGCGCGCGCACCGGGTGAGAACGTGGGCCGCTATGAGATCAATCAGGGCACGCTCGGCAATCCCAATTACGCGATCAGTTTCGTGCCCGGCCAGTTCGACATCACGCCGCGTCCGCTTGCGCTCACGGCGGCCAACGTCGCGCGCGTGTTCGGCGATCCCGATCCGGCGTTCGCCTTCACCGTGACGGGCGGCTCGCTCGCCGCGATCCCGGGTGGCGAACTCGGCGGCGCCCTGGCGCGTGCGCCAGGCGAGAACGTCGGCGCTTATGCGATCGGCCAGGGCGCGCTCGACAATCCGAACTACCAGATCACCTTCGTCCCCGGTCGCCTCGACATCACGCCGCGCGCGGTCACGCTCGCCGCCACGACGGTCGGCAAAGCCTACGGTGATGCGGATCCGGCGCTCGCGTTCACGGTAACGGCCGGTGCGCTGGTGAACCTGCCCGAAGGCGCGCTCGCCGGGGCCTTGACGCGCGCGCCGGGTGAGAACGTCGGCCGCTATGCGATCGGGCGCGGCACGCTGGACAATCCGAACTACGCGCTGAGTTTCGTGCCGGGCAGTTTCGACATCGTGCCGCGACCGCTCGCGATACGCGCGAATGATGCGGTGCGCGCGGTCGGCGCGCCGAATCCGCCGTTCTCCGCGAGCTTCAGCGGCTTTGCGTTCGGCGAGGGGCCGGGTGTGCTCGGCGGTGCGCTCGGTTTCCTGACGCCCGCCGACCAGGCTTCGACGCCCGGCGCCTATCGCCTCACGCCCACCGGGCTCACGGCGCTCAATTACGCGCTGACCTTTGTCGACGGCACGCTGACGGTGTCCGCACGGGCCGACCCGTTGTTGCCGCCGATTTCGCCGCCGGCGCCGGCGACAGTGACGGCAACGCCCGCGCCCGGCGCCAACGGCGCAGGCGGTGAGGATGCGATAGTCAGTGCCCGCCAGCCCGAACCGCCGGGCGCGCCGGGAATCGCGGGTCTCGCGCGGCTCGAGGTCATCGACGGCGGGATCCGGCTGCCGGCCGACCTGCGCTGACGCAGGCGCGCGAACTTCGACGCCGCGCCTGGGCAAACCGCGACGGCCGTCGCGGTTTGGGCCTCAAGCGCCCGATCGCCACGGGCGCTACCCACCATGACGGCATGAGCCGTGATGGCAGGGTTTGCAATGACACATCAAGACACAGGGCTCACCGCGCCGCGCCGGGCGCTGACGTGGTTGCTGCTGGCGCTGCTGGCGCCGATCCCGTACGCGGCAATCGCGGCAGAGCAGGGGGGCGTACCGCTCGAAGTGCTGGTGACTTCGGCTGCCGACGACCTGATGGTCCGACGGACCGCGCTGAACGAGGACGGCGTCGTCGAGGCGAACGTCGCGAGTGTGCGTGACGGCGTGGTCTACCTCGAGTTCGAAGCAGCACCGGCTGCAACGGCCCTGAGCGCGGTCGCGCGCTGAGCGTCCGGGTGCCGTGTGCGGCGCAGCGGCATGTTGCGTCGACGCTGAGGTCTTGCCGATAATGCCTTGACTCTTATCGAGGCGGACGCGTTGCGTCCAGCAAGTCCATGGATTCGGCATTCGTACAGATCCGCATGCGGGGGGCTGGAAGCCGCCTGTGTGCACTGACCTTGGGACTGGTGGCCATCGCGCTGCCGGTCCATGCGCAGGTGGCGCCGGACGCCGGCACGACGCTGCGCGAACTGCGGCCGCGCGCGCTGCAACTGCCGCAGACTGCGCCACCGACACTCGACGCGCCGCTGCCATCCCCGGCGGGCGACGCGCCCGGCGAATTGCGCTTTCGTGTCGACGCTTATGACTTCACCGGCATCACGGTCTTCACCGCCGCCGAGCTCGCGGACGTCGTCAGCGATCTGACCGGGCAATCGCTGACGCTCGCCGAGGTCCAGGCCGCTGCCCGGCGCATCACGCGCCATTATCGCGATCGCGGTTACCTCGTCGCGCGCGCCTATGTGCCGCCCCAGGAGATACGCGACAGCCGCGTCGAAATCGCATTGCTCGAAGGCCGCTACGGCCAGCCCGAACTCGACAACCGCTCGCCCGTGCGCGACGAAGTGCTCGAGCGCCATCTGGCGCGCATCACGGCGAACCGGGTCATCGAGCGCGGTCAGCTCGATCGGCGTCTGCTGCTGATTCGCGATCTGGGCGGCGTCGACGAGGTCAACGCGACCCTGCGGCCCGGAGCGGCAACCGGCGAATCGACGTTGCGTGTCGAGGTCAGCGCGCCGCCGCGCCTGACAGGCGGGATCACCGCCGACAATTACGGCAACCGATTCATCGGGCGCTACCGCCTTGGCGGCTCGGTCGACCTCGCCAGTCCGCTCGGCCTCGGCGACCAGCTGCACGTACGCGTGCTGACCTCCGGCGATGAGCTGCAGAGCGGCATGATGGGCTATCGTCTGCCGCTCGGCGTCGACGGACTGACGCTGCAGGCCAGTTTCATGGCCGTGCGCTACGAACTCGGCGACGAGTTCGCGGCGCTCGACGCTTCCGGGTCGGCGTACCTGCCGAGCGTCGCCTTGAGCTACCCGGTGATCCGCGCGCCGCGCCTGAACGTCTATGCACGTGGTGGCGCTGATTTCACGTCGCTGCGCGACGACACCGGCCGGCCGCGCACGTCGGCCGATCGCTCCCTGTGGTCGGTGTTCGGCGGCGCCTACGGCGACTGGCGCGACGAACTCGGCGGCAGCAGCGTCAGTGCGTTCAGCGTGAACATCGAAGCCGGCGAACTGGACATCCACTCCCGCACGCTCGCGCTCGTCGATGCGGCGACGAATCGCACGGCCGGCGCTTATCAGAAATTGACGTACTCGCTGTTGCGTCTGCAGCCAGTGCGCGGCCCGGTGAGCCTGTCACTCGGGCTCAACGGACAGTTCGCATTGCAGAATCTGGATTCGGCGGAGAAGATGTGGCTGGGCGGTGCGACCGGCGTGCGCGCCTATCCGCAAGGCGAAGCGGCCGGTGATGACGGCTACCTCGCGAACGTGGAGCTGCGCTGGCAACTGCCGGCGCTCTCGGGCCTTGCGCCCGTGCTGCTGGCGTTCGTCGACACCGGTGGCGTGCAGCCCGATCGTGACCGGCTGCGACCGGGTGACGACTGGCGGTTTCTGTCCGGTACCGGCATCGGCATGACGCTCGCGGAGCGCCACGGCTTCGAGCTCAACGCGGCATGGGCCTGGCAGATCGGGCCCGAGGACGCGCAGGCAGACAAGGATCGCAGTGGAAGGGGATGGATTCTGATCGGCAAAACTTTCTGAAGGAATTCGATGAGCACTTCCGCGCCCGACGCGCCGAGCCGCGTCAATCTGCTCGCCCGCGAGAAATCTCCGTACCTGCTGCAGCATCAGCACAATCCCGTCGACTGGTATCCCTGGGGCAACGCTGCGTTCGAGCGCGCGCGGCGCGAGGATCGGCCGATTTTTCTCAGCATCGGTTATTCGACCTGTCACTGGTGCCACGTGATGGAGCGCGAGTCCTTTGAAGATGAGCGCACGGCCGCGTACCTGAATGCGCACTTCGTCTGCATCAAGGTCGATCGCGAAGAACGGCCCGACGTCGACAAGATCTACATGACATTTCTGCAGGCGACGAGTCGCAGCGGTGGCTGGCCGCTGAACGCCTTCCTCACACCGGACCTGCGGCCCTTTTTCGCCGGGACCTACTGGCCGCCCGCACCGCGGCACGGCCGCCCGTCATTTCTGCAGGTGCTCGAACAGCTGGCCGACACCTGGCGCCTGCATCGCGCGGACGTGCTCGCCTCGGCCACCGACATCCACGCTCGTCTCACCGAATTGACCGCGCGCGAAGGCGGCACCGCACCGGCGCTCGCCGCCGGCAGCCTGCTGGCCGTGATGCCCGCGCTGAAGGACGGTTATGACACCGCCCACGGTGGCTGGGGCGACGCGCCGAAATTTCCGCTGCCGACACATCCGGCGCTGATGTTACGGATTGGGGTACGTCGCGGGGACGCCGAAGCAGTGCGCATGGTGCTCGACACCTGCGAGCGGATGGCCGACGGTGGCGTGCACGATCAGCTCGGCGGCGGCTTCGCGCGTTATTCGGTCGATGCGCAATGGCGCGTGCCGCATTTCGAGAAAATGCTGTATGACAACGCGCAGCTGCTCGATCTCTATCTCGACTGTCACCTCGTCAGCGGCAAGCCGCGCTACGGCGAAGTGGCGCGCGGCATCGCGCGCTATGTGCTGCGCGATCTGACCGCGGCCGACGGCGGTTTCCATTCCGCCGAAGACGCGGACAGCGAAGGCAAGGAAGGCAAGTTCTACTGCTGGACCGTCGATGAACTTGCCGCCGTGCTCGATCCCGCCGGGCTCGCGCTGGCGACGCGCGTGTTCGGGATCACCGCCGAGGGCAATTTCCTCGATCACAGCGACCCCGATCCGCTGCGCGGCCAGAACGTGCTCAGTCTGCGCTCGCCGCCGCAATCGCCGGCGGAGGCGGCAGCTCTGCGGTCCATTCGCGAGCAGCTGCTGCGCGTGCGCGCCAGCCGCGTGCGCCCGCATCTCGACGACAAGATTCTCGCCGCGTGGAACGGCCTGATGCTCGGAGCACTGGCGCGTGCCGCCGCCGTGTTCGACGATCCCGACTACCGGGCGTCCGCACTGGCGAATTACGCATTCCTGACCACGCATCTGTGGGACGCGGACAGCCACACGCTCTATCACCGCTGGCGCGACGGCGCGCGCGACGCGACCCAGTTGCTCGAATCCTATGCCGGCCTCCTGCACGGCGTCGTCGAGCTCTACCAGATGAGCCTTGATGCCACGCACCTGGCGTTTGCCGTTGAACTCGCGCAGGCCATGATCGAGCGCTTCTTCGATGCAGAGCAAGGAGGCTTCTGGCAAAGCGTCGCGACTGCCGACGATCTGATCCTGCGTCTGAAGGATGATTACGACGGCGCCGAGCCGTCAGGCAATTCAATGGCCACGCGCGCGTTGCTGAAACTCGCCGTCATCACGGGTCGTGCCGACTTCGAAGCGCCGGCCGCGCGGACGCTCGCGCTGTTCGCCGGCCAGATGATGCACATGCCGCGCGCGATGACGAGCCTGTGGCAAGCCGCCGATTTCATGCTGACGCCCGCGATGAGGATCGTGATCGCCGGCGATCCGCAGGCACCTGACACGCGCGCCCTGCTCGCCGCCGCGCACGATGTCTATCATCCGCACGCGGTGGTGTCGGGCACGCAGGGGGCCGTTGACGCGTTCGCGCAGACGCTGCCGCCGGTGGCCGGTCGCGCGACGGCGTACCTGTGCACCGGTTCCGCGTGTCAGCCGCCGACGCAGGACGCGATGACGCTGAAGCAGATGCTGATCGGCTTCGCCACCGAAGGCCTGCCCGCGGCATGACCGCGGGCGACGCGAGTCAGGCGCGGCGGGCCTGTCGCAGGCCGCGCGCTTCGAGGGCCGGCAGGATCTCCCGTTCGAGCTGATCGAGGCCGGCCGCGTAATCCGGCCACGACAGGGTGGCGCCGGCCATCCCGCAGTCGGCCATCGCCTGCAGAAAATCGACGACCTCCGTGGGCGTGCCGACGACAGGGAAGCCCGAGTAGCCCGCCATCATGTTGCGCAGATAGCTCTCGCGCAGCGCCGGATCGGGCAACTGGCTGGCCGATTCCCGCGTGAAGGTGTCGAGCAGATTGCCGGCGGCGACGAGATCGCCGCTCTCATGGATCACATGCCGGTAATAGTCTTGCGCCTCGGCATGGGTCGGCCGGCAGAACACGGCCGCATTGCCCCAGACTTCGACTTCGCGCCGATAGTCCTGCCGCGCAATGCGCCTGATGTCGGCGACGGTCTCGCGCGCCGCGTCCAGATTCGGCGCGAGGATGAAATTCATGTCGGCGTGTTTGGCCGCGAAACGACGTCCCGCCGGGCTCACGCCGGCGCTCATGATCGGCGGCAACGGCCGCTGCAGCGGCTTGGGTTCGGCGTAACAGTCCGGCGCATTGAAGTACGCGCCGGTGAAATCGAACGCACCCTCGCGTGTCCACAGGGCCTTGATGAAGCTCATCCATTCGTCGGTCAACGCATAACGTTGTTCGTGCGGCAGCTGCTGTTGCCCGAACATCGCCACTTCCTGGCTGTTCCAGCCGGCGACGACGTTCAGTCCGAAGCGCCCGCCGGAGATGTGATCGATGGTGGCGCCCTGTTTCGCAGCGAGCACCGGATGGATCGAGGCCACGGCCGTGGTGGCGAACACGTGGATGTGTTGCGTGGCCTGCGCGAGGCCCGCTGCCCAGGTGTAGGTTTCGAAACTGCGGTGATTGAATTCGCTGGGGCCGCCGAATCCCTTCCAGCGGCACACCGGGATCAGCGCTTCGAGCCCCAGGTCGTCGGCGCGGCGCGCGAGGCGCAGCGATTCTGCCCAGTCGACTTCGATGCCGTGGGCCGCGGTGGAAATCGTGCAGCCGTGGCTGACGTTGATGCCGAAAACGGCGAGCTTGAAGCGATTGGTGCTGATCGACATGCCTGAACTCTCCTGGCGGAGCAGCATTGTACCCGGCCGCGATCGCGCCCGAGGCGGTCGCTGTCAGGCGGCTCGGGACGGGCCGGTGACCGCAGGCGGCGCTGGCGGACAATGGTCAACATTTGTGACGCTGAGGCGCATGACCGGCATTCGATGGTGTGGCGGCCGCGATGGCTGGCCGGGCGCGGACGGTGGGCGTTAAGCTCGGGGTTCAGGGAGGACCCATGATCAGATTCTTGTGCGCGCTGGGGACGGCGCTGTTGTTCACTACGGCGGTGCCGTTGGCGTCGGCCCTGGCCGCCCCCGCCGCGGCGCGGGTGTTGTTCGTGTCGGGTGAGGCCGAGCGCCTGGCGCAGGATGGCCGCACCCACGCGCTGATGCGGGGCGACGAGGTCTTCAATGGCGACGTCATTCAGACGCGCAAGGGCATGGCCCAGTTGAAGTTCGGCGATGGCGGCTTCGTGTCCGTGCAGCATGACTCCCGCTTCCGGATCGCCGAATATTTCTACGGCGGTCAGGAAGACGGCACCGAACACGCGATTTTCGAACTGCTGAAAGGCGGCATCCGCGCACTCAGTGGCGCCATCGGCCATCAGCGTCGGGAGCGCTACCAGATGCGGACCGTGGTCGCGACGATCGGCATTCGCGGCACCGCCTATTCGGCGCTGTTCTGTCAGCGCGACTGCGCAATCGAAGGTGGCACCCAGCTGCCGGATGGCCTGCACGCGAAGACGACCGAAGGCGCAATCGTGCTGCAGAACCAAGCCGGCGAACTCGCGGTGCCGGCGGGCGCGGCGGCCTTCGTATCCGATCAGTTCTCGATGCCGGTGCCCTCGACCTTCGAGCCGAGCTTCGCGCGCGCCGCGCCCGCTGCCCCGCAGAAGCAGGCGACAGACAAGGGCGAGGCGCAGTCGACAGCGCCGGCGGCGAACACTGCCGCCGACCAGGGCCAGCAGGACACCGCCGCGACGATCGACGGCACTGCCGGCGGCGATCAGACCAAATCGACGCAGACCAGCGTCGGTGAGATCAGGAACAGCCGACTCGAGCAGCGTTTCGATCAGCGCTGGACCGGTGGCGTCGATGCGGGCGGGAAGGTCAGAACGCTGGAGCCCACGTTGCCCGCGCCGACGACGGAGGTGCTGATCGGCAGCGATCAGAAGTCGGGCAAGTTCGATGACACCGTGAAGCAGGAGATTCGTGACCTCAAGACGTTCGATGCGTCGCCAACCGCGGGCGACAGCAAGGGCGCTGGCATCGAACTGCCGCCGGTGCCCGTGCTCATCGACGACCGGATCGACCGCGACTCGATCAAACTGCAGCCGCAGTTGAGCCCTGACCTGTTCAACAACAACGACCTCGACAAGTCGGGCAGCGGCAAGCTGTTGCAGTAACGGGAGGTCCGCGGTGCCGGCCGCAGCCCGCCGGACGATCGCCCGCATCCCGGTCTCACAGCGTGGCCCCGGCAGCCGGCCTGGGACACCGTCGCACGCCGACCGGCCAAACCGCATGCGCCGTGCTGCGCGAAGGGCGATAATGCGGCCATCTCCCGAACGGACGGCGCCCGCATGATTCCATTTTCGGTGCTCGACCTCGCTCCGATCGCTGCCGGCAGCACGGTGGCGCAGGCGTTGCGCAACTCGCTCGATCTCGCGCGCCATGCCGAGCGCCTGGGCTACCAGCGCTACTGGCTCGCCGAACATCACAACATTCCGGGCATCGCGAGCGCGGCGACGGCGGTCGTGATCGGCCACGTCGCCGGCGGCACCAGCCGCATTCGCGTGGGCGCGGGCGGCATCATGCTGCCAAACCACTCACCGCTCGTCATCGCCGAACAGTTCGGCACCCTCGAGTCGCTGTATCCCGGCCGCATCGATCTCGGACTCGGGCGCGCGCCCGGCTCGGACATGCGCACGGCTCGCGCGCTCCGTCGCGACCTGACCTCGAACGCCGAGCGCTTCCCGCAGGACGTGCTCGAGCTGCAGGCGTTGCTCGGGCCCGTGCAGCCGGGGCAGCAGGTTTGCGCCGTGCCGGGCGCCGGCACCGAAGTCCCGCTGTGGATCCTCGGGTCGAGCCTGTTCGGCGCGCAGGTCGCGGCTGCGCTGGGCCTGCCGTTCGCCTTCGCGTCGCATTTCGCGCCCGACGCGCTGCGCGAGGCGCTGCATGTCTATCGCACGCATTTCCGTCCATCGGCGCAACTCGCGCAGCCGCATGCAATGGTCGGCGTCAACGTGTTCGCCGCGGATACCGACGTCGAAGCACGACGCCTGTTCACGTCGTTGCAGCAGCAGTTCGCCAATCTCTATCGCGGCACGCCGGGCCAGATACAGCCACCCCGCGACGACATGAACGCATTCTGGACGCCCGCCGAGGCGGCGGCCGTCGATCGCACGCTGCAGTACGCCGTGGTCGGCGGGCCGGACACGGTGCGCGAAAAACTGCAGGCTTTCATTGACGTCACGGGCGCTGACGAACTGATGGTGACGGCGTCGATCTACGATCACCGCGCGCGCCTGCGATCGTTCGAGATTGCGATGGACGCACGTCAGGCCTTGACGCTCGCCGCGTGAGGCCGGACGCGGGCAAGGGCACGCGCGAGCGCATGCGCCCGGCGGACGACACGGCGCTGACGGGCGCGCCGCTGTGGTCGCCGCCCCTCGCGCCACCGGCACATCGGGATCTGTGCACGGATTGCGGGATCTCGCGCACCGCCGACGCGGCGCGTTGCGCGCGCGCGTGCCAGTTCATCAAGCCCGATTACTCGAACCTCGAAACGCGCGTGCACGGCCGCGCGCGCGATCCGTCGCGGCCCGATGAACTGCACTTCGGACCGTTCCGGCGCATGGTGCGGGCCGCGTTGAAATCACCGCTCGCTGGCGCGCAGTGGACAGGGATCACGACGCGCATCGCCGAACAGCTGCTGCAGTCGAATGCCGTCGACGCCGTGCTGACGATGGCGCCCGCGCCCGACGATCGCTGGCGGCCGGTGCCGGTGCTCGTGACGCGCGCGTCGGATCTCGCGCAGTGTCGCGGCATGCGGATGGGCTATGCGCCGCTGCTGGCGCTGCTCGAGCCCGCCGCGGCGCGCGGCTACCGGCGCCTGGCGGTGATCGGGATCCCCTGCCAGGTGTACGCGCTGCGCGCGCTCGAAGCCGAACTCGGCTTCGAGAAACTCTACGTGATCGGCACGCCGTGTTCCGACAACACGACGACCGAGCGTTTCCACGAGTTTCTCGCGCTGCTCTCACCGCAGCCTGACACGATCACCTATCTCGAGTTCCGCGCCGACTATCACGTCGAGATCCGCTTCGCCGACGGCACGCAGCGCGAAATTCCGTTTCTGCAGCTGCCGTTGTCGACGCTGCCCGGCGACTTCTTTCCGCTGACCTGCCGCACCTGTGTCGACTACACCAACGTGCTGGCCGACATCACCGTCGGCTACATGGGTGGCCAGGGCGAGCAATGGCTGATCGTGCGCAATGCGCGCGGCGAGGAGCTGCTGGCCCTGCTGGGTGATGACGTGCGTCTCAGCGAACCGGGCAGTGCTGGCAAGCGGCAGGGGGCGGTGAAGGGTTTCATGGCGAACGTGGCGCGCGCGGCCGGCGGGCTGCCGCTGCGCCGGATGCCCAATTGGCTGCGCCCGATTGTCGCGTGGCTGATGCCGCGCGTGGGGCCGCGCGGCCTCGAGTTCGCGCGCGCCCGGGTCGAGATGAAAGCGGTCGAAACCGTACTACACCTGCGTCGCGAAGCGCAGCGCCGCCTCCGGCACATGGTGCCCGCGCACGTGTGGAAACTCGTCGAACCCTATGGCCTGACGCCGCAAGCGGGCGAGCAGACAGTGGCGCGGGTGGCCGACCCGCCGCACGACGCGCCGCCGCCCTGAGCGGCTGGCGAAAAGCTTGGCGCTCGCCGCCTGCGCCGGGTGAACGATCGAGGGGGGGCTCGCCTGCGGTGAGCACAGACGCCCGGTCAGCGCCGCGCCTCGTCACGCCCTTGCCGACGATGCCCGCGCTGGATGGACATCCGCCTGTCGGCTGACGCCCGTGCCCACGCGCTATTTTCGAGAGCCCGTGGTAAATTTTCACACACTCCTCTTTGAACCGGTTTTGCCGTGAGCGACAGTCAACATCCCCTGGGCGAGACACCGCCGGCCGTCGTGCAGGCGCTGACCCAGCTGCTGCGGCCGCTGGTGCGCCTGTTGCTGCGGCACCAGTTCACCTATCCAATGCTGGTGCGGCTGCTGAAGGGCATTTACGTCGAAGTCGCGGCGCAGGAGTTCCCGGTGCCGGGCAAGGCGCAGACGGACAGTCGAATCAGCCTGCTGACCGGTGTCCATCGCAAGGACGTCAAGCGTTTGTGGCGTGGCGAAGCCGAGGCGCGGGCGGCACCGACGGTGGTGACGCTGGGATCGCAACTCGTCGCGCGCTGGACCACCGACGTCGAGTTCCTGGACGAGGACGCGCAACCGCGGCCCTTGCCGCGCACCTCCAACGCCGCCGACACGCCGTCGTTCGAGACCCTGGTGGCGTCAGTGAGCCGTGACATTCGTCCGCGCGCGGTGCTCGATGAATGGCTGCGGCTCGGTGTGGCGCGCGTCGACGAGCAGGATCACGTGTGGTTGCTCGCCGATGCATTCGTGCCGGAGAAGGGCTTTGACGAAAAAGCCTGGTTTTTCGGTCGCAACGTCCACGATCACATCGCAGCCTGCGTCCACAACCTGGCCGGTGGCGATCCCCCGTTGCTCGAGCGCAGCGTGTTCAGCAACGATCTCGCGCCGGCCTCGGTGGCTGAACTCGCCGCGATCGCGCGCGAACAGGGCCAGCAGGCCATCCATGCGGTGACCCGCCGCGCGTTCGATCTGGAACGCGCCGATGTCGCCGCAGGCACTGCGACCGAACGGGTGCATTTCGGGGTCTACTTCTACACCGCGCCGCGCGCGCCAACGGATCCGGACACGGACGGCTGAGATGTCGCTCGCCCGCGCATGCATGACGGTGGGCAGGCTGCTGCTGTGGGCCCTGCTGGCCGGCGCGGCTCCGGCGCACGCGGTCACCGTCTGCAGCCCGGGCAGCGGCGGCACGGGGATCGATCCGGGCACCGGCGGCACCGGGATCGGCTCGGGCGGTACTGGCATTGGCACCGGCGGCACCGGACGCGTGTCTGCCGATCCCGGGACCGGCGGCACCGGCATCGTCGGCGTGATCACGGGCTTCGCGAGCGTCTGCGTCAACGGCATCGAAGCCGAGTTCGATGCGCGCACCGCGATCTTCGACAACGGCAAGCCCGCAGGCCCGATGAGCCTCAAGGTGGGACAGGTCGTCGAAGTGACGGCGGTGGGCAAAGGCGAGCGTGTGTTTGCGCAGAGCATTCACGTCAACGATGTGCTGGTGGGTCCCGTCACGCGCGTCGATGCGGCGAACAGACGCCTCGAAGTGATGCACCAGCCGGTGCGCTGGGACGGGGCCCAGGTGCCGCATACGCCGGGGGCGACGGCGCCCGGCGACGTGAGGCCGGGACAGTACCTGCGCGTCAGCGGTTTCCGCGGCGCGAATGGTGAGGTCCTCGCGAGCCGTATCGACGCGGCGCCTGCGGGCCCGGTCCGCCTGACGGGCGCAATCACCAGTGCGTCGGCACGTGGCATCGAAGTGCAGGGCGTGCGCGTCGATCGCGGCCAGGACGACGTCGCGACGGCCGGGCGCACGGTGCGCATCGAGGGCCAGTGGCAGGAGGGTGCCATCACCGCGACGCGCATTGAACCCGCGACGCCCGCGTTTGCGAAGCACATCGATTTCGTCAGTGTGCAGGGCGTGCTCGACACGCGCGACGGCGAGGTGCGGGTGGGTGACACGCGTGTTGCACTCGACGCGCAGTCCGCGATCGAAGGTGAGGGCGGCACCGGCCTGCGCAGCGGCGAGTTCGTGCAGGTCGAGGCGGCGGTCAGCGCTGACGGCGAATTGCGCGTCGAGAAACTGCTGCGTGGTACCCGGCTCGCGCGACCGGGCCGCCAGTCCGATGACGCCGCCGATGACGACGACGGCCGGGACGCCGATGTCGATGAGCACGACGGTGACGGTTCCGATGACAGCGATGACGGCGCTGCGCGCGATGACGACGGCGGCAACGTTCGCCGCGAGGACGACGGTGACGACAGCGGAGAGCGCGAAAGCCGGCGCGATGAAGAGCATCGCGACGAATCCGGCCGCGATCAGGACGAGCGCGCGGTGCGCGACGACGAGCGGGAGTTGCGGGACGGGCGTGGCGACGAGCAGACGCGTGATCGGGCGCATCGCGACGACACGGGCGGGCGCGACGAACGCAGTGAACGTGTCGAGCGCGACAGGCCCGAACAGCGTATCGACAAACCTGAACGTGTGGACAAGCCTGAACGCAGCGGGCGCGTGGAGCGCGTCGAACGAGCCGGGCGGGTCGAACGAGCCGGGCGGGTCGACCGCATCGAACGGGTGGAGCGCATCGACCGGCTGGAACGCGTGGACCGCGTCGAGCGAGTCGACAAGCCCGAGCGCGTGGAGCGCAGTGGGCGCGACCACTGATCGGTATACCGGACGTGTGCGGACCACAGGCAGGCTGGCGAGCGAGCCGGCGCACCGTGAGCAGGGGCGCCGGGGTGACTCGCGCCGCAGGCAGTCAACGCAGCGTGCGACGCTCGCAGTGCGTTGTCGGCAGCGTGCCGAACGGCGCTGTGCGCAGGCCGGGACCAGGCCCCGGCCTGCGTACGATCAGAACGGCGCGTCGAACCCGTAAACCAGCGACAGGCCGGCAAACATGTCCGGCGAAGCATTCGAGAAGCCCGTGCCGCCGGAGCCGGTGATCGACCACTGGCGGTTCAGCCGCCAGGTCACATACGCCGAGACTTCCTTGCCGTTCACCGCAAACGGTGACGCCGCTTCGCGATAGTCGCCCGACACGCCCGCCAGCCACTGGTCGGTGACCTGGTACTCGGCGCCGATGTAGGCCGACAGCACGTTGTCGAGTTTCAGACCGCTCGACAGATTGCCATCGGGTTCGATATCGCCCTTGAACGTATAGCCGACGCCGCCCAGCAGCGCGAAAGCGCCAAGCGGTTTGTACAGGTCGACGTTGAGGGTGTAATCATACGCCCCGGTGCCGAGACCCTTGTCTTCGTTGGCAGTCGGAAATTTGATCTTCGCGCCGACATCGATGTACGGCATCGCCGGGACGAACGGATCGAAGCTGTAGAGGGCACTGGCGACCACGTCGCCGAGACCCGATTCGGTCGTGCGGATGATGTTGCGCGTAATCGGAGTCGTGATGACGGAAGTCGTGGTCGTCACCGAGCAGTCATCGCTGCCGCCGGAGCCCGATCCGCTGTTGCTGCTCGAAGTCGAGCCGCTGTCGTCGTCGCTCTCGAGCTCATCGTCATCGTCGTCACCACCGCGGCCACGCCCGCGTCCACGCCCCCTGCTGTCGTCGACGATGGTGCCGCCGACGCTCGCGCGAGTGCAGTCGCCGCGGTCTTCGTCGACGACCACGCGCGTGTCGCCGCCGCCGCTGATCACGTTGCCGGGACCCGTGTTGCGCACATAGGGCACCGTCACCTTCACACGCCAGTTGCCGCTGGCATAGCCGAGCGACAGCGGCACATACCAGTCTTCGGTATCGCCAAGGCTGCTGCCATAGTCGCCGTTCGCGAATTCGAAGCCTGAGCCGAGCGTCACGCGTCCGGGCGCGCGTTCGAGGTTGCGTTCCGGGTCCTGTGCCTGCGCCGCAATGGCGTGGGCCATCATGGCCACCGCGATGAGGGAGTGATTCTTCATGAATTGAACGGGCTCACTGCAATCGAAAAGTGGATGAAAGAGGCGAGCGTCGGGTCACCGACAGGCAGGCCGCAGAGGCACGCCACGCGCGCTGCAGACCGCGCGGCCGCGATGTCTTCCAGCCTGTTAATGCGCCGAACGGCGCCGAAGGTTCATCGCCGGGCGCCGATGCCCAAAAAAAAGCCGGGGCCAGGGCCCCGGCAATTCAGTCACTGCCTGACTGCTTCAACGCATCAATCGATCAGCCGCGACCTCCCCGGCCGCGGCCGCGGTCGTCGCCGACATCATGGTTCGGGCCGTCATCCGCGCCGCGCCGCGCCATCTGGCTTGCATCGATCACGGTTTCGCTGTAACCGCGGCCACCGCGACCACGGCCGCGATCGTCGCCGACGTCGTGGTTCGGGCCGTCGTCGGCGCCACGGCGGGCGAGGCGGGCCGCGTCGGGCAGGAGCCCCTCGCTGTACCCGCGGTTGCGGCCCCCGCGACCACGGCCGCGATCGTCGCCGACGTCGTGGTTCGGGCCGTCGTCGGCGCCGCGGCGGGCGAGGCGGGCTGCGTCGAGCAGCAGCTCCTCGCTGTACCCGCGGTTGCGGCCCCCGCGGCCACGGCCGCGATCGTCGCCGACGTCGTGGTTCGGGCCGTCGTCGGCGCCACGGCGGGCGAGCAGCTGCTCGGTTCCGCCACGCCGGACATCAGCGCTGCCGAGGTCGAGCGCCGGTTTCGCCTGCAACGGCAGGGCAATCAGCAACGTGCCAGCAAGCGCACTGCCAACGAGCATCATTGAACGCATAAGGTTCTCCTTAACACATTGTGTTTATTAGGTATCAATCCGTGGGAAATTTGCCCACCCCGGAACGAAGATTATGTGTAAATTTTTCCCACGTCAATTTGAAAAGCGAGAACTGTTTCGCATTGCGAGGCGCCAGGCGTCGACGGCCAGGCAGGGAAAGGCTGGCAAGAGAGGCGAGCGAACTGGCAAGTG
>LNEL01000028.1 GCA_001464935.1 Gammaproteobacteria bacterium Ga0077536 | reverse complement strand
CGGCCGGCGCAAGCACGCACGGCGCCAGTTCAGGGCGACGAATGTCTGCGGCTGGGGGCGACGCCAGTGGCCCGTCGCGGGTGCTGCGCGCCGATCAGGCCCGGTGGCGAAACCTGACGTACAGACCGGTGGGGCTCATGGTGAACGCGAACAGTTCATCGACTTCGGCGCCATCGTTCGCGAGTTCGACGTCGAAGTTTCGCAGCAGCATCGCGAGCACCATCTTGATTTCGAGCAGAGCGAGGTTGCGGCCCGGGCAGAAGCGTGGGCCGCCGCCGAACGGGGTGAATGCCTTCTGGTTGTGCACGCGGTCGCTGCCGGGCGAGCGATCGAGCCAGCGATCGAGATCGAATTCGGTGGGGTGCGAAAAATGCTCGGCGCTGGTCGCGATGCGCCGGGTGAGCAGGATGAGCGCGGTGCCGGCCGGCACGCGAAGGCCGCACACGTCGACGTCGACCTTGGCCTCGAACACGTTGATCGGCGCCACCGGCTTGAGGCGCATCGTTTCGTTGGCGAAGGCTTCGATGAGCCCGAGTCGCGCGGCCGTATCGTGCGTCGGTGGCACCACCGATTCACCGAGCACCTGATCGACTTCCGTGCGCATGCGCGCGACGAACGCCGGGTAATCGGTGAAATACTTGATCGCCCAGGCGAGCGTATTCGCGGTGGTATCTTCACCTGCGAGCAGCAGCGTGAAGACATTCGCAATGATGTCGTCGTCGGAGAAGGGGACATTCTCCGCTTCCTTCGCCGCGATCATCGCCTCCAGAAAATTCTCTGGCTCCTGCAGCAGCACGGGATTGCGCGCAATGCGCGCGCGGCATTCGCCGATGATTTCGGTGATACGCGCGCGGATTGCCCCAACGGCGGCATCGAGCTCGCGATCCTTGCCCAGCCTGAACAGCCGCCAGTAAGGAAACGGGGCGCCGAGCCGGCGGTTCAGCATCGGAAACACCTTGTCGAGATCGTGCTGGATCACCGGTCCGTCGGTTTCCAGTGTGTTGAAGTCGATGCCGAAGGCCAGTTGTGTCGTGATGTCGACGGTATAGCGCATCAGGTCCGCGCACAGGTCGACGGCCGAACCCGCCTCGGCGGCGCTTTCCCAGCGGCGTCGCAGACGGTGTGTCGTGTCGAGCATCTTCGCGTAGAACTGATGCAGACGCGCCGAGTTCAGCGCCGTGATCACGATCCTGCGTTGCCGTCGCCAGTCGTCACCGTCGGCGGAGAACACCCCATTGAAACCGAGCTCGTCGAAGATCTGTTCGAGCGCGCGGCGCCGGCTGAACAGTTCCGGACGCTCGCGCAACAGGACGCTGCCCGCTTCGATATCGCTGGTGACGACGAAGACCTGCGGGCCCAGTTTGAAGCGGTAAGTCGGGCCGTAGCGCTCGGACCAGCGTTCGAGCTGGCGATGGAATTCCCGGAAATCGATCTGCAGATAATTGCCGAGCAGTGGCCAGCCGTCCGGTCCCGGCAGGGCCTCTATCGTCGTGGTCTCGAGTTCAGGGACGCTGCTCATCGGGTGTCCTTTCGCTGAGGTCGCGCTGGCCGCCGTGCGATGAGTCTGCGCCACTGTCCGCCGCCGCGCACGCGCCGGCGACGGCTTTGATGTTGCAGATTTGTTGCCCGACGAACCGGTTCTAGCGGCGCTCGAAGCGATACCCGGCGCGGGGATAATGCACCGCCACTTCACCGACCAGCGGGTCGTGCCGCAGGACCACGATCTCCTCGGGATTGGCCCTGATCACGCTGCCGACGGTCTGTTCCCGGCCGTAATCGTCGGCGACGATTGCGATCTGTTCACCCGCGTCGTAGCCGCTGCCGGCGCAGCCGCCGGTCACGTCGAGCGGGCGCGCGTCGCGCGCGATCGCGAGCGCCTCGGCATTGCTCAGGGGTACGCTGCTGCCCGCGCCGAAGCCGGCGATCTGATCAAACCAGCGCGACAGCGCCGGGCGTTCACGCACCGCTGCAAACAGGTCGCCGCCGTGCTGCAGGAACCAGACTGGATGGAAGCAGGCGGCATCGGCGACGGTGAAGGCGTCGCCGAGGATGAAAGGAGTGTGGGACAACTGTGCGTCGAGCCGGTCGAGCGAGATCAGGGCCTGCGCGAGGGCCTGCGGCGCGGCGGCCATCAGCGCTTCCCGCGTGAAAGCGGGTGTCATGTCGGCGCGGTCGGCCAGAAAGCCCGGCGGCAGATGGTCGACGAGCGCCACGACAACGGGCGGGACGGTCTGCATGAACAGCCGGTGGTCGGCCCAGTCCTCGATCAGCGCTGCAGCGCCGGCCAGACCTGCCGGCACGCAGGCCGGTGCCGGCTGCAGCTTTTCGAGCACGCGCACGATCAGTGCGGTGTCGCAGTAGACGTCCGCGCCGATCTGCAGGACGGGAATACGGCGGTAGCCCCCGGTCAGCGGCGTCAGGTCCGGTTTCGGCGCCATGATCGGCTGTTCGACCGAACGCCATGGCAGCTGCTTGCAGGCGAGCACGCGGCGAACCTTCTCGGCAAATGGCGACAGCGGATAGTGGTGAAGAATGATCTCGGCCATCGGCGGCTGCTCCGGGCTGGTGCCCCCGCAGTGGCGGGGGCGGTGGATGAGGAAAATGCCACGTTAGCGTAAGCGCAAAACACACAGCGCGGAGCGGTCGTCATGCCGTATCATCCCGCCCATCTGCAAAGGGCAATCGGAGAAGTCGATGTCGAAGAAAGTATTGATCGCCGGCGCAAGCGGCGTGGTGGGCGTGGCAGCGGTGGAGGCATTTCTGCGCGAGGGCTGGTCGGTCGTGGCGCTGTCGCGCCGGGCGCCGGAGGTCCAGTGCGCGGGTGAGGTGCAGCATCTGCCGGTCGATCTGCGCGACGCCGAGGCCAGCGCCGCCGCGCTTGGCCAAGTCACGGGCGTGACCCATGTCGTCTATGCCGCGCTGTTCGAGAAGCCGGGTCTGATCGGTGGATGGCAGGAACGTGACCAGATGGACACGAACCTAGCGATGCTGCGCAATTGCCTGACGCCGCTGCTGGTGCCGGGCCACGGCGTGCGCCATGTGAGCCTGCTGCAGGGCACGAAGGCCTATGGCATCCATCTGCATCCGATGCCGATCCCGGCCCGTGAGCGCAATCCGCGCGACAACCACGCGAATTTCTACTGGCTGCAGGAAGACTGGCTCAAGGCGCAGGCGGTCGCGCAGGGCTTCGAGTTCACGATCCTGCGCCCGCAGCTGATCATTGGCGCGGCCTACGGGGTGGCAATGAACGTCGCGCCGGTGATTGGCGCCTACGCCGCACTGTGCCGCGAACTCGGTGAGCCGCTGTCATTTCCGGGCGGCGTGTCCTACGTCTGGGAGGCGGTCGACGCGCGCCTGCTCGCCAACGTGTTCGTCTGGGCCACGCGCAGCCCGCAGGCCAACGGTCAGCACTTCAACGTGACCAACGGCGACGTGTTCGAATGGCGCAACCTGTGGCCGGCGATTGCTGACACGCTCGGTGTGAAGCCGGGGCCGGACAAGCCGCGCGAACTCGCGACCTGGCTGCCCGCGCACGCCGCGCAATGGGACGCACTGGTCGCCAGACACGGCCTGCGGCCGGTCAGCATGGACGAACTGCTCGGTGAGTCGCACCACTACACGGATTTCTGCTTTGCCTATGGCGCGACGACACCACCGCCGGCGGCCTTCGTCAGCGCGATCAAGCTGCGCCAGGCGGGCTTCACGGAAGTCTGTGACACCGAAGACATGTTCTGCTACTGGCTGCAGAACTTCATCGACCGCGGCATCCTGCCGCGGCCCTGAGGTGACTGGCGCGAGCGGGGCAGCGGCTCAGCGCGGGTCGTTCGAGAACATCGAGGACTTGCCGGAGAACGACATGTCGACCGAGCGGTGTCCGCTGCCCATGCGCTTCTTGTCCATCACGACAGCGCTGGTGAACACTTTGGCGATGGGTGCGTCGGCGGGAGTGTCGCCCAGCGGCAATCCCTTGCGGGCGCACAACTCGCCCCAGGTACAGAGCTCCTCATGCATCTTCAGCATGACTTCGATCGTCTGACCGTTGGCTTCGCAGTGAAAATCGAAACTGGGCATGGCTTGCTCCCGTTGGCTGGAACCGATTATTTTGAACGCGCCGGGGTCGGTCAAGCGCCGACGGCCCGCTGGCGGAGGCGCGGCGCCTGCGCACTCTAACAGGCGGGTGAAACGCCCGGCGAGGCGCGTGCGATGGAGGCGGAATTCAAGGGGGTCGATCAGCACCACGGGCAACGTCCCGTTGACCCCGACCCAGCATCGATTCGCCGCCGGCGGCGGTCACGGTCGTTTTTCACCCGCCGGCTGACGCCGGCCGTCCAGGCCCGACAGGAGTCCCCATGGCGCGCGAGATAGACATCAATGACATTCGGCTCGAATACACGAGCATCGCCCAGGCGCGCCAGATGCCCGGGCTGCGCATCGTGCTCGGCGCCTACGCCGATCCGGGCATGTGGCGGGAAGCCTGCAAGGGCATCTGCCATGTGAAAAAGCTCGCCTATACACCGGTCGTCACCGCCAATGCCGGACGCTCGGACGCCGAGTTCGGCCTCGATGGTGCCGACAGCGAACTGCGCGAGTGGACGGCGCAGTCGAGTGCGCCCGTGATGATCTGGAACGACGAGCGTCCGCGCTCGACCTGGATCGAGCAGCTCTATCTCGCCGAGCGTCTGGCGCCGACGCCGGCTCTGATCCCTTCGAGCCCGACCGAGCGCGTGCTGATGTTCGGTCTCGCCAACGAGCTCTGCGGTGAGCTTGGCTTCGGCTGGATGGGGCGCCTGGCGCTGGTGGCGATGGGCATGGAGCCGCTCGTCAAGGACGGTCCCGAATACAGCTTCTGGCGCCGCTTCGGCCAGAAGTACGGCCTGTCGGACGAGGCCCTCGATGCCGCGCCCGGGCGCATGGCCGACTGCCTGACCCTGCTCGATGCGCTGCTCGCGCGCGAGCAGGCCGCCGGCAACCGCTATTTCATCGGCGGGCGACTGTCGGCGCTCGACATCTACTGGGCCACCTTCCTCGGGCTCATCGAGCCGTTGCCCGAAGACCTGTGCCCGATGGCCTCATTCTTCCGTCCGCTGTACACCAATCACCACCCGGTCGTTCGCGCCGCCTTGAGCCAGCGCCTCATCGACCACCGCCTGTTCATCTACGAACAACATCTCGAGCTGCCGGTGGTGTTCTGAGCTGCGCTCGAGGGGCAAACAAGACCAGCCCCCGAGAACACAGAGAACACCGAGGGCAGCATGATGGGAGGGCAGGGCGCCCGCGTCTTACGCAATGCGAGCCCTCTCCAGGAATGCTCTGTGTTCTCGGGGGCTGCGTCTCCATCACCACAGGCGAAGACGCACGAAAGGGCTCAGGCCCGAATCAATGCCAGCACTTCATCGCGGCGTTTCGCCATCGCGTCGGCGGTCGGGGCTTCGAGGTTCAGGCGCACCAGCGGTTCGGTGTTCGACGCGCGCACGTTGAACCACCAGTGATCGTATTCAACGGTGAGACCGTCGAGTTCCGTGAAGCGCGCGTCGGGGTAGGCGGCGCGCAGACGCGCGAACACCGCATCGACATCGCCGACCTTCGAGTTGATTTCGCCGCTCGGCGAGTAGCGCCGCAGCGGCGCAATCAGCGCTGACAGGGGCAGCTGTGCGGCACTGACGAGATTCGCGACGTAAATCACCGCGAGCGCGGAGGATTCCGTGAAGTAGTTCTCACGGAAGTAGTAGTGACCGGACAATTCTCCGGCAAACAGCGCATCCGCATCCCGCATCTGCCGCTTGATGAACGCATGGCCGACACGCGACATCATCGGCGTGCCGCCGCTTTCGGTGATTGCTTCGGGCACGGCCTTGCTGCTGCGCAAGTCGTAGAAGATGCGTCCCGCCTGCTTCTTCAGCATCGTCTGTGCGATCAGCGCTGTGATCAGATCCATCGGGACGATGTCGCCGCGCTCGTCGACGAACCCGACCCGATCGGCGTCGCCGTCGAACGCGATGCCGAAATCGAACGGACCTTCGTGACTGATCAGGTGCTGCAGGGGTTCGAGTGTTTCATGATCGAGCGGGTTCGCCTCGTGATTCGGAAACGTGCCGTCGAGCGTGTCGAACAGCGCGCGGCTCGCATACAGGCCTTCCAGCGCCTGCGCTTCGACGATGCCCATCGCATTGGCGTAGTCGACCGCGATGCGCAGCGGGCGTTTGATCTCGGCGAAACCGCGGATGTGCTGCACATACGCGGGCACGATATCGTGATGACTGACGGTGCCGACCCTGGCGGCGGCGGGCTTCAACTGCCGGCCGTTGACGAGTTGCTCGATCGCTTCGATGCCGGTCGGCCCGCTGATCGGAATGGCCTGTTCGCGGCACATCTTCATGCCGTTCCATTCGCCCGGATTGTGCGAAGCGGTGATCATGATGCTGCCGTCGGCGCCGAGGCTGCCGTTGGCGTAGTAGCACATCGGCGTGCTGCAAATCCCGACATCGATGACATCGGCGCCCTGCATCGTCACGCCACGCGCGAGCGCCTCGAACATGGCCGGCGAGTGGCTGCGCATGTCACGTCCGATGACGACCTTGCGGCAACCCAGAAAGTCGACGAATGCGCGTCCGATGTCGGTCGCGATGTCGGGGGTCAGGGTGTCGCCGAAAATTCCGCGGATGTCGTAAGCCTTGAAGATGCCGGCCATTGCTGAAGTGCTCCCTTGGTGGTTGACGCCATTATACGGAGGGCTTGCGGCACTGCGGTAGAAAACTCCGGGGAATGAGAGCGGGATTGCACAATCAATGGCACGGGGCGGCGTGACCGACGCTCGAAGCTCAGTCCTTGATGAGGCCACCACCCCGTCGATGACGATAGCGCACCTGCAGCATGAACCCGGACGGACATGGCCGGAACACAGGCACATCCAGGCAGGCGGCGTGCGTTGCGTGCACGCCTGAGGCCGGATTACATTGCAAAAGAGGTCGGCCGGAGGGCCGGCCGCATCCGCGTGACGATCAAGACGATCACAACGATTGGCCTGCACAGCGCCAACTCTGAGGGGAGTTTATGCATATCAGGAAATATGATTTCGATTACAGCCGCCGCTTCTTCATGGAGAAGGTCGCGCGCGGTATCGGCGGCGCAGGCGTGCTCACGTCACTGTGGCCGCTGATGTGCGAAGCCGGCGATATCTCGAAGGCCTATCCGGACGAACTGCTCGACATCGAGCTGTTCACGAAAGGCAAGGTCAAGGTTGGCGACGAAATCAGCGCCGACAACATCGACCTGGTGAAGGACATCGTCGACCCGATGCTCTACCAGGAGGTCAAGCAGATGGGACGCAAGTTCTTCATCATGCCGACCGACACCGATGTCTCGACGATGTTCCCGCCGAAGTTCCTGGAAGCGACGATGCGCAACCAGGGACAGGCCATGTTCGATGAAACCGGCAACGTCCGCACCAAGGACGGCAAGCCGTGGATTGGCGGTCTCCCGTTCCCCGACCCCCAGGACGGCCTCGAAACAATCGCCAACCTGACGCTCAGCTGGGGCCGTCACGATCAGACGATGTACGCGATTCCGATGTACGCGCTCGACTCGAACGGCACCGTGCTCTACAGCTACGATTTCGTGTGGGCCGAGCAGAACACGACGGGCCTCGTCGATCACCCGGATGGTCCCTACCTTAAGGGCTACGAAGACAAGCTCCGGCTGCAGTCGACGTGGTTCTCGGCGCCAAACGACGTCAAGGGCACGGCCTTCGTCAACATCTGGCCGTATGACCAGCGCGAGTACCCGGATCTCTTCGGCTACATTCCGGCGTTCAAGCGCGTGCGACGCTTCCCGACGAACCAGCGCTTCGAACCGCTGGTGCCGGGCATCAACCTGTTCCTCTCCGATGCCTGGGCCGCCGGCGATCCGATGCTGACCTGGGGCAACTACAAAATCATCGGCCGTCAGCCGTTCCTCGGCTCGATGCATGGCCAGTGGCAGGGAGATTCACCGAACTGGGAATATCCGCTGGTCGGCGGCCCGAAGAACAACACGTTCATGTATGTCGGCAAGTCGCTGATCCCGGAGGTCATCGTGCTCGAGGCCGAGCCGACGGGCTATCCGCGCGCGCCGGTCAGCAAGAAGCGCGTCTACATCGATGCGCGCATGCTGACCTTCCCGCAGATGATCACCTTCGATCGCCGCGGCGAACTCTGGAAGTCCTTCGAGCCTGGCTTCAGCCAGTACAAGAAGGGCGACAAGGTCGCGATGGCGGGCAAGGACATCGCGTGGAGCTGGAGCTGGGTGATCAGCAACGACATCCAGTCCCAGCGCATCACGCGCTTCCACCAGGCGGAATCCTGCCAGGGAGGCTGGAAGTCGCAGTGGAACATGAACGATGACGTCATCAACAAGTACATGACGGTGCAGGCGATGCAGCGTCTCGGTACCTGACGCCAACCGTCGACGCCATGCAACAGGGCCGGGTCAACCCGGCCCTGTTTTTTTCGGCCTTCCTCAACGCGCCCTGCCGGCCGTCGTTCGGCAACGCGCCGAACAGTACTTCACCGTCTCCCACACCCGTGCCCACTTGCGGCGCCACTGAAACGAGCGACGGCAGACCGCGCAACTTTTCTCCGGCAGTGCCGATTTGTCCATGCGCGGGCCGTTCGCATTGCGCGTCATCGGCGGTGCGGCCTGGCGCCCCGACACAGCGCCTGCAGCCGCGGGCGATAGCGCAGGAAGCGTTCGTAGGCACGTGCGAACAGCGCGGCAGCGGGCGGCCAGCCTGCGAGCAGCCCGAGCGGACGGGTCAGCGGAATGGTCCGCCACACGGCGGCGAAGGCGTCCACGCCGACCAGCAGCGGCCCGCCACCGACCCGTGCGTGAAAGCGCGCCAGCATCGTGGCGCGATCGAGGGGGCAGGCGGTGGCGCCATCGGCCAGATTCACGAACGCGACAGCGCCGCGCCGGTCAAGTCGCCTGAGCAGCGCGATCTCGCGCTGGCACAGCGGACAGGCGCCATCGAACCAGACCGTGACGGAGGCAGGCATGTCCACGCTACGTCGGTGCGACGCGGCCGGACCAGTCCCCGACCCGTTCAGTAGAACGACAGGCGGCTGAGCGCCAGATCGGCGTCAAACGCACGGCCGATGGCGACGAGTCCGAGGCGCCGCAGGCGTCGCAGGTCGAGCGGCGCGTCACAGCGATGCTCGACGAAGCCGGCAAATGGCAGGCGCAGCGTTCGCCACTGCGGGGCTGCGCCGAACGGATGACGATAGGACTCCCACGGCATCCGGTGGTCGAGGGTTCGCAGGTGCAGTCCATACGTCTCGCCATTGCCGAACACGCACAGTTCGACACCGTTGCAGCCACTGGCATCGAGTCCGTGCCCACCCGCGCCAAGATCGATGGCCATCTGCACGAATCCGCCGCGGTTCTCGAGCCGGACCTCGCCGGTCAGATGCAGGGCCAGTCGATCGTCGATGGTGTTGACGCGCAAAGACGCGCGCGAAACGCCGCCCATGACGCCGTCCGTGACCACCGCCCATGTGGCGCCCGCGGTGGCGCGTGGCGACTGTGGACCCACTTCATCGATCAGCATCATCCGTGCGGTGGCTCTGTGCGTGGCAGGTTGCGGGACCGGCGGCCGCCCGAATCCCGCGATCGTGTCCGGGCGTCGTGCAGGCTATGCTACACCACGTCTTCATCTCATGATTCGGAGTCCGGCTGCCATGGCGAGCACAGATCGGGGAGAGCAGGCGCTGGCGGCAGTACTCAGCCCCAAAAGTGCGTGGAACGCGGCACAAGCCGCGCGTTTCCTGCACGACAGCCGCCTGCCGATGCGCCTGTCGACTATCGATGCACAGGGCTATCCGCACGTGACCTCGCTGTGGTTCCTGTACGCCGACGGCGCGTTGCTGTGCTGTACCCAGCGCTCGGCCCAGCTGTGCCGGCACCTGCGCCTGAATCCGCGCGTGGGCTTCGAGATTGCCGTATCCACGCCACCGTACTGCGGCGTCAGCGGCCAGGCCGAGGCCGCCGTGGTGGAGCGCGATCCGGCCGCGCTGCTGCAGACCCTGATCGATCGCTATCTCGAAGGGCGCGACGAGCCGCTGCAGCGTTGGTTGTTGTCGCGTCTCGACACCGAAGTCGTGATCGAGATCCGGCCGCGACGAGCGACGAGCTGGGATTTCGGGCGGCGCATGAGCGCCGCGCGCTGAGGGCGCCTAGACTTCGACCACGCGGTTGCGGCCGCCCTTCTTGGCCAGGTAGACCGCCTCGTCGGCACGCCTGAGCATGGCTTCGAAGTTGTCGTCGAGCATCGTCGTGACGCCCAGGCTAGCCGTGATCGGAATCGTCGCGCCGCCGACCTCGAGCCGCAGGCTTTCGATTTCCCGCCGCACCCGCTCGAAGACGAGGCCAGCGTCGCCGGGCTGCTTCAGGACTGCGAGGCACACGAACTCTTCGCCGCCATAGCGCGCCACGACATCGCCGGTGCGCAGCGCCGATGTCAGCCGGTTGGCGATGGCCTTCAGCGCGAGATCGCCAACCTGGTGCCCGTGGGTGTCGTTGATGCGCTTGAAGTGATCGGCGTCGATGAGGCTCGCGGCGAGATTGATGTTGCCGCGACGCGCGTTCGCATAGAGCTTGCCGCCGATGTCGAACAGATGTCGACGATTGTAGACGCCCGTCAGGAAGTCGATATTCGCCGAATCCCTGATCTGGCGGACATAGCCAATCATGTTCGTGTTCTGCGTCACGCGGCAGTAGAACTCTTCCTGCTCGAACGGCTTCGGCAGGAAGTCGTTGCCGCCGGCTTTCAGGATGCGCGCCGACATGCCGGTCTGCGAGCTGTCGGAGACGCCGATGATCGCGAGATCCTCACGACGATAGCGCTGACGGATTTCCGCGATCAGGCCGAAGCCGTCGAGGCGCGGCATGTTGATGTCGGTGAGCACGAGTGTCAGGTCCGGATGTGCCGCGAGCACTTCCATGGCTTCGACCCCATCGCTCGCCTGCAAGGTGGTGTAGAAATACCGATCGAGCAGCGCAGTCAGGTACAGGCGATAGCAGCGGGAATCGTCGACGACCAGAATCTTCTTCGTCCGATTCTCGCGCAGGCGGCCGATGATGTACGCCACGTGTTCGATCTGGTGCACGCCGTTCTTCAGCACGTAGTCGACGACATGCTGGCCGCGAATCTTGCCGAGCACGCGCTCCTCAGAACTGTCCGTGAGCACAATCGCCGGCAGGCCCGCCGCACCGATCGCCTGCACCGCCTCGCCGTGCGGCGCATCGGGCAGACTGTAGTTCACGACTGCGCAGAAGTAGCGCTGGATATCGTGCTGGAGCAGGAGCGTTGCTTCGGCCTGCGAGCCGGCGAACTCGAGCTTGAAGCCTCCGATTTCGCCGATGTACTGGGTCAGCAGTGCGCGCGCAACGCTGTCGTCATCGACGATGAGGATCGATTGGTAGTCGGCGTGATCGGTGGCGCTCTGCAGGCGCGACAGCTTGACTGATGTGGACGACGATAACGACATGGGATGACAGGCTCTTGTTCACGGCCGTTGGCAAAGCTGTCGTCCTTAGCGTCATCGGCGCAGCCATCTTGAGAAAAATTCCCAAGCTTGCCGAGCATTTAGCGATTAAAGCGCCTTTGCGTCCCGCGCTGCCGCTCGAAGCGATAGAAATGACAAACCCCGCCGGAGCGGGGTTTGCAGACTTCTCAGCCAATACGACGGAGGCAATGTTCGTCACCTGGCTTGCCATTCAGGCCAACGGCGCGTTTGCTCATTAGCGCTCGCCAGTTCGGACTGTGACAGCGGTTCGATCGTACGCCCGAACTGCTGCTTCGCCCATCGGCTCCGTGCTTCTTCGTGTGCGATATGCCCATCACACTGGGTCTGATCTGAAGTCTAGTTCGCGATCGCCGAAGCGCAAGGTGCGCTTTGTAGCGAAAAGTGACGCGCGCCGGTTATAAGACGCGCAGACCGCGCGCAACGAGCCGTAGATAGTCGACGAAGGCGAGCGTGGCACCGGCAAAACCGGCGGCGTGAATGCGTGCAATCTCGTCGGCAACCGTGTCGGGATCGCCGATGAGCGGATAAACGCCGTGTCCGCCGGCGAACTGCACGCGCATCGCATCGATCATTTCCTGCGGAAACGACTGCGCGTACATGCCCTGCAGCGTCATCAGTCGTTCGACTGCTGCCTGATCGGCACACTCCACCGCGTAGTGGTGATGATATTCCTCGGCCTCGCGTCGCGTGGGCCGGCAGACGACATAAGTCGTCGTGAACACCTGCAGCGCGCGTTGATGCTGTGCCTGGGCGAAGGCCTGGATCGCGCGCACGTCGTCGCGCCCGCGTTCGGGATCGATCATCACCGTGAACAGGAAGTCGCAGTTGCGCGCCGCGAACTCGCGACCCTGGCGGGAGGAGCCGGCGTTCATCAGCGGCGGGCGCGACTGGCCGACGGGTTGCGGGGTGCAGCGCGCCTGTTTCAATTGAAAGTACTCGCCGTGCCAGTCGAACGTTTCGTCGGACTGCCAGGCGCGACGGATCACATCCCACCATTCCTGGCCGTAGCGGTAACGCACGTCGTGTTCGGTGGGCAGCGCGAGTCCGAACATCTCGTACTCCGGCTGGTTCCAGCCACACACGATGTTCAGACCGAAGCGGCCGCCGGCGATGTGATCGATTGTCGCGAACTGCTTCGCGGCCACCAGCGGATGCGTGAACGCGGTGTGGGCGGTCGCGAAGACGCTGATTCGCTGTGTCCGCGCCAGCAGTCCGGCTGCCCAGGTGATCGTCTCCAGTGATTCGCCCTGGAAGTCTGTCTCACCGCCATAACCCGTCCAGCGCGCGATTGGCAGCAGGAACTCGAGGCCGACCTCATCGGCGAGCTGTGCGAGCTGCAGATTGTTGTCCCAGCTCGCCTGCCAGCGCTCGGGCACCGTGGTCACCGCCATGCCTCCCGCGCAGTTCGGCGAGAACAGGCCGAGCTTGAAGGCATTCTGGTTGTACATCGAATTCAAACGCTGACGCATGTCATGTCCTGCAACCCTGAAGCAGAAGGCGACTATAGCAAGGCCCGCCGCACTGACGGAAACTGGAGGCGAAGCGCAGTGGCGCGCCGGACGGGGAGGGAAGCGAGGTGCCTGCAATGAAACTGCGCGATGCCCTGATCGCCGCCGTCGACCGCGTGGCGGCGTGCTGCATGCCGCCGCCGATTGCGCAGGTCTATGTGCCGGAAGCGCGCCCTGCCGCCCATCGTGACGCCGAGTTCGGGCTGATTGGTCTCGCAGACGGCAGTGCCGGCCTCTACTACGCGTGGATGGGCGCCTCGCAGGCCGGCATGGCCGGTCGTTACGCGGCGTCGACCCTGATGGGCAGCGATGTCGTCGCGCTGGCGCGACGTTATGCGAGCGACGACGATGCGGAGCGCTCGCTGGCGCTGGCGGCGATGGGTGCGCTCACGGCTTTCGTGCACGCCCGCGCGGGCTATGTGCCGCCCACGGCCGGCGGGTCGATGGCGGGTGTGACGCTGGTGCCTGGCGAGCGGCTGGGGATGATCGGCCACTTCCCACCGCTGGTGCGACAGGCGCGCGCCGCCGGCGTCGCAGTGACGGTCATCGAACGCAAGGTGCACATGGTGCAGGCGGAACCCGGACTCGAAATCACGCTGGACCCGACAGCGCTGGCTGGCTGCAGCGAAATCATCGTGACCGGCGCAACCCTGATCAACGACAGCCTCGAAGACATGCTGCCGTACTGTTGCGGCGCGCGCCGCGTGACCCTGCTCGGTCCGACCGCCGGCGTGTTTCCGGACGTGCTGATGGCGCGTGGCCTGGCCGCCGTGGGCGGGTTGCGGATCCTCAATGCGGGTGTCGCGCACACCCGCATGCTGGCCGGTGAGCGCCTGGGCGACAGCGCCGAACGCTATCTGATCGCGGCCGGCGATTATCCCGGACTCGACCGCCTGCTCGATGTCGCACAGCCGCAGCGGCGGGACTGCCGGTCGCCCTGAGCGCGGCTCCACCCGGCAGCGTGGCCTGTCACTGCCGGGACACGGCCCAGCGTTCGACCAGGAAATCGATCAGCACCCGCAAGCGCAGCGCGATGTGCTTTCGATGTGGATACACCGCGTAGATGCCGCGTGGCGCAGTCGCGAAATCGGCCAGCAATGGCTGCAGCCGGCCCGCCGCAATGTGCGCGTCGGCCACGAAATCCGGCGTCATCGCGATCCCGTCCCCGGCGATCGCGAGGTCGCAGGCCGCGCGCGCGCTGTTGACCGCGAGGCGGCCGCTCACGCGCACGGTGCTGCGTTCGCCGCGCGACTCGAATGGCCACAGCCACGGTTGCCGGAAATTGGTGTCGACGATGCAGGCATGGTGCGCGAGGTCCTGCGGCAGGTGCGGCGCCCCGTGTTCGGCGAGATAGGCCGGTGACGCGCAGACGATCAGGCGCATGTCGGCGAGCCGGCGCGCGACGAGCGTCGAGTCCTGCAGGTCGGCGATGCGGATGCCCAGATCGAAACGATCCTCGATCAAATCGACGAAGCGATCGGTCAGCGTCAGATCGATGCTGATCCCGGGATGGCGTGCCGCGAACTCATGCAGCGCCGGCACCAGGTAGAGCTCGCCAAAGGTCTGGGGCCCGGCGATCCGCAGATTGCCGCGCGGCGCTGCCTGCGCGTCGCGCGCGATACCTTCGAGTTCATCGAGATCGGCGAGCAGTTGCACGCAACGCGCGTGATACTGGCGACCGATCTCGGTGAGGCTGACCCGACGCGTGGTGCGGTTCAGCAGGCGGGCGCCAAGATGGGTTTCGAGGTCCGACACCAGTTTGCTGACGACCGCCTTCGAGCGTCCGACGGCGCGGGCGGCAGTCGAAAAGCTGCCGGTGTCGGCGACGGTCCTGAACGCCCGCATCGCGCTGAATCGGTCCATGGTTCCTCCCCCAGCATTGTTTCGATAAACAGAACAACGTGTTTCCGGTTTCGTCGATTGTAAGGCCTATCGAAGCCACTGATAATCATCACCATGATCGAGCAGAGCACAGTCCCGCCCGCGCCGGCTGCCCGGCGCGCCGGCAGCCCCGACCATCGGCCGAACCCGATGCCGACCCTGTTCATCTCCCATGGCGCGCCGACGCTGGCCACCGACGAGGGGCCGACGCGTCATTTCCTGTCGTCCCTGGGCGAGCGCCTGGGGCGGCCGCGTGCCGTGTTGATGGTGTCGGCGCACTGGGAAGCAGAAGAGGTCTGCGTGATGGCGACGGCGGCGCCGCCAACGATTCACGACTTCTTCGGCTTTCCGGCGCCGCTCTACGAATTGCGCTACCCGGCACCGGGTTCGGCGCCGTTGGCGCAGACCGTTGCCGAACTGCTGGGAGCGTCAGGCTATCCCGTGACCGTCGATGCGACGCGCGGTTACGACCATGGTGCGTGGGTCCCGCTGAGCCTGGTGTATCCGCAGGCCGACGTGCCGGTGCTGCAACTGTCGATCAATCCGTCGCGGCCGCCGGCCTGGCACTGGCGGCTCGGCCGCGCGCTTGCCGCGCTGCGCGCGGAGGGCGTCCTCATCGTCGGTTCCGGCTCGATGACCCACAATCTGCAGGACTTTCGGCGGCTGCGACACGCGGTCGACAGTCCGCCCGAACCGTACGCCGAGGCGTTCACCGAATGGTTCGCCGCGCGCATCGACGCGCGCGATCTAGAGGCGCTGCTCGCCTATCGCGAGTTCGCGCCGTCGGCCGTGCGCGCGCATCCGACCGACGAGCATCTGCTGCCGTTGTATGTCGCGCTCGGCGCGGCCGGTGTGGCGTGGACGGCCGAGCGGCTCCATCACGGTTTCATGCATGGCGCGATCGCCATGGACTGTTATCTGTTTCAATCCGCGTTGGTGCCGGACCACGGCACCGTGGATGATTTCAACGACGCAACATCAGGAGAGAATCATGCGATTTAAAACCCCCGTGCTGTCAGGGCTCGTGTTCGGCGCCGCCATCGCGCTGTCGGGCGCAGCAACCGCGGCCGAGTACGAGATCGATCCGACGCACTCGTTCGTGCAGTTCCGGATTCAGCATCTCGGTTACAGCTGGATGTTCGGCCGCTTCAACGGGGTCTCCGGCAACTTCAAATACGACGCGGACAAGCCCGCCGAGAGCGCCATCGACGTTGTCGTCGACACGACGACCATCGACACCAATCATGCCGAACGCGACAAGCACCTGCGCAGCGGCGACTTCCTGAATGTCGAAACGCATCCGAAGGCGACCTTCAAGACCACCGGCTACAAGGGGGACGCGAACGGGGGCAAGCTCGCCGGCGTGCTGACGGTGCATGGCGTCGAAAAGCCGGTCGAGATCGACATCAAGAAGATCGGCGAAGGCGCCGATCCTTGGGGCGGTTATCGCGCCGGTTTCGAAGGCAGTTACACGATGACGCGCAAGGACTTCGGCATGGACTACGATCTCGGCCCGGCTTCCGCGAGCCTGCAGCTCGAGATCGGCATCGAAGGCATCAAGAAGAAGTAATCTTCGCCGCGCCAGCCGACAGACCCGCGCCGGTCGCGGGTCTGTCGTGCGTGGTGCTCATCAGTGGGCTGCGCGCAGAAAGCCGTGCACGAGGTCCGCGAACGCCGACGGCTGTTCCAGTTCCGCCACATGGCCCGCTTCGGGCAGCGTCTGCAGCGTCGCGCCGTTGATCGCCTGCTGCCACGCCGGCCCGTAGGCCGCCGGCACGATGCGATCCTTGCCGCTCGTGACCACGAGCGTGCGCGCCCTGATGCGCGACAGTCGACGCTTGACGCCGGTGTCCGGAATCGGCCACAGGAATTTCGCGCTCGCGCGCAGGTTCAGCAATTCCTCGACGTGGGCATCCATCTTGTCGCGGCCGTTGATCAGCAAGGTCTCGCGCATCGACTTTTCCGCGAACTGCATGCGCGACGGGTAGCCAGGATGCTGCGCGAACGGATCCTCGCCCGGCGTGTCTTCGAGCCACAGTCCCAGCGGGTTCACCAGCACGAGGCTGCGCACGCGTGCCGGCTGGATCGCGGCCAGTTCAGCCGCCATCCAGGCGCCGATGCTCGTGCCGACCACATGCGCGCTGTCGACTCCAAGCGCGTCGAGCACATCGCACTGGTGCAGCGTGATGTCGAGCGGGCCGGGATCGATTTCCGGCAACTGGTCCTTCGCCGGGCCCCAGCCCGGCGCGTACGGCGCAATGACGTCGTAGTGACGCGACAGTTCGGCGAGGGCAGCTTCGGCGCCGTGCAGACCGAGCATGTGATGGAGAAAGAGCAGCGGGTCGCCGCTGCCCGCGCGGAGGTAGTGCACTTCGATGTTCTGCGGGCCTGCCCGCATGATTTGCGTCTGCATCAGCGTGCCCCCGCAATTCGGGCCGGTGCGCCGACCGGCGGCACCTCGGGCATCGTCACCGCGCGCGGCACGGCGCGATCTTCACGCGGCATCGGTTTCGGCGACCAGTGATCTTCGTACTCGTTCCAGATGGGGCGCACCTTCGGCATCACGTGCTTCGCGAACATCTCCGTCGAGTAACGGCAGAGTTCGTTCGGCATGTCGCCGAAATGCAGCAGGCACACGAGATGCCCGATCTTCAGCGTCTTCGCCACGCGCTCCATCTGTTCGCAGACCGAATCCGGGCTGCCGGCGATGATATAGCCCTTGTCGATCATCTCCTGCCACGACAGTGCGGCAGCCTGGTTCATCGCTGACGACTGGCCGGCCATCTGCGTGACGAGGCCGGCGCGGATCGTCGCTTCGGTGCGATAACCCGGTGCATCTGCGTAGCCGGGATGGATGTGCAGGCAGCGCGAGAAGAAGTAGCGTGCGTGTTTCTCGTACAGCCGCTGCGCTTCGGCGTCGGTTTCGGCGACGCAGATCTGCTGCGCGAACGCAGCCTGGTAGGGATTGAACTCGCAGCCCAGTTCTTCCATGCGCCGCCAGAAACCTTCCATCAACTGCGCACCGCGGATGTAGCCGCTGAACGACAGGTAGCTGTAGTTGTAGTGGTGCTGCGCGCAGAAATCCCAGGTTTCGACCGAGCCGCCACCGGGGATCCAGATCGGCGGCGGGTTCTGGATCGGCCGCGGCCACAGGTTCACGTAGCGTAGCTTGTAGTGCTTGCCATTCCACGCAAAGACATCCGGATCGGACCACGCACGGCGCACGAGATCGTGTGCTTCGAGATACTTCTCGCGCAGCGTCGCCGGATTGACGCCGCACGCATAGTTGTCGTCCATCGAGCTGCCGACCGGGAAACCGGAAATCAGCCGACCGCCGGAGATGCAGTCGATCATCGCCATTTCCTCGGCGACGCGCGTCGGCGGATCGTAGAGCGCCAGCGACTGTCCTAGCAGCAGGATCGACGCCTCGCGCGTCCGGCGCGCGAGCGTGGCCGCCATCAGCTGCGGTGAGGGCATCAGGCCGTAGGCATTCTGGTGATGTTCGTTGATGCCGAGGCCGTCGTAGCCGAGGTCTTCGGCGAACTCGAGCAGGTCGAGATAATCGTTGTAGACGCGATTGGCTTTGACCGGATCGAACAGGCGGGAATCGACGTCGACCCACACGCTGCGATGTTTCTCGGCGAAATCATCTGGCAGGTAGGGCCAGGGCATCAGGTTGAACCAGTGAAACTTCATCTCGTGACTCCTTCTGCTGCGGACATGCCGGCCGCCGCGCGGCCCGGCTTTCGGCGCGGGAGGCGCGGTGCCGCACGGCCCGCGCGCTTCCTGCGCAATCATGAGGGTAGTGAAGCGGGGTTCGGCGCGGTGAGTCGGGAGGCTGCCATTTTCTGGTCATTTCATGCCACACTTTGCCGATGAGTGCGATCCTGCATGCGCCGATGCCCAATACCTACGTCATGCTGATGGCGCAGGCGTCGCGCGATCCGGAGCGCCTGGTCGAGGGCTCCGGCCTGACGCTGCGCGACATCATGGAGAAGGACGAACCCATCACCGTGCGCCAGCAGCTGATATGCGCGCGCAACGCGTGCGCCATGATGACGAAGCCGGGCTGGCATCTGGGCTGGGCGGAAACCATCGGCGAGCATTTTCACGGGCCGCTGACCACTGCCTGGCTCAGTGCGCCGACGCTCGGTGACGGACTCGATGCCTTTCTGCGCTATATGCCGTCCCGTGTCCCCTATCACGCCTGGCGCGGGCGCATCATCGGCGGCCGCTTCCGCGTCGAGTTGAAGCCGCAGATCGATCTCGGGGACCTGGCGAGTGTGCTCGTCGAACTGCCGATGCTGGCCCTGGTCGGCTACCTGCGCACGATGCGCAGCGGACGGATGGCCGGCGCCACGGTGCAGTTCGCGCATGCGCCCTGCGTCGCCGCCACAGAGTACGAGCGACGCTTCCACTGTGAATTCCGCTTCGACCAGCGCCTGCATGCGCTGGTGATGCCCGCCGAGTGGCGCGCGATGCCGAATGCCGGGCATGAACCGATGCTGTGGCGGGCGGCGATGAACCGCTGCGAGCTCGATTTGAAGCGCAGCGTCGACTCGACGATCGTCGGGACCTTGCGGCATTACCTGATGGCGAGTTTCGATGCCGCACGCGGTGCGCGCGTACCGCCGACCGTGGCCGAGGCAGCGAGCGAACTGCACCTGTCGGTCAGGACACTGCATCGTCGGCTGAGTGC
>LNEL01000027.1 GCA_001464935.1 Gammaproteobacteria bacterium Ga0077536 | reverse complement strand
GCGTGAAGGGCCGTTCATAGGAGAAATCGTAGTAGAAGCCGTCCTCGATCACCGGCCCGATCGTGACCTGCGCCGTCGGGAACAGCGCCTTCACGGCCTGGGCGAGCAGGTGCGCCGTGCTGTGCCGGATGACCTCGAGACCGTCAGCGTCCCTGGCGGTGATGATGCTGATGGCGGCATCTTCGTCGACCACGTGGGAGGTATCGACAACCTTGCCGTTGACGCGGCCAGCCAACGCGGCACGCGCAAGGCCGGCGCCGATCGACGACGCGATGTCAGCCACACTGACCGGTTGCGGGAAGGAGCGCTGGCTGCCGTCGGGCAGCGTGATGGTCGGCACGAGATAATCTCCGAGGCCTCTACGAACGGCCTTCAGACGTTGTTGCATGGGCGCCGCGTGCGCGGCGAATTCCGGGCCGGGACTGATTTTTGGTAGGCGCGATTGGACTCGAACCAACGACCCCCACCATGTCAAGGTGGTGCTCTAACCAGCTGAGCTACGCGCCTAGGGTCCCTGAAGGGCGCAGAGAATAGCCCAATCCCGACCGCCCTGTCACCCCCTCGCGCGTGTTCTGCGTCACGCCGCGCCGAGTTCGAGGCAACGCGCCTTCACGAAGGCGATCTCGTCGCGAATGCGTGCCGCCTCCTCGAATTCGAGATCGCGCGCCCGGGCGTACATTTCCTGCTCGAGTTTGCGGATTCTGGCGGCCAGCTGTTCGGTCGACAGCCCGCTGTAGTCGCCGCGCGTCTCGGCGGTCTTGCGCGTGGCGCGCGTGCGCCCGCTGCCCGGGATCGCATAGGCGCCCTCGAGCACGTCCGCGACCGCCTTCGTGATGCCCTTGGGCGTGATGCCGTGTTCGAGGTTGTAGGCGATCTGCACCTCGCGCCGGCGTTCCATTTCATCGAGCGCTCGCCGCATCGAACCGGTGACCTGGTCGGCGTACATGATCGCCCGGCCGGCAATGTTGCGCGCCGCGCGGCCCACTGTCTGGATCAACGAGCGGTCGGAACGCAGGAAGCCTTCCTTGTCGGCGTCGAGGACCGCGACCAGCGACACTTCGGGGATGTCCAGGCCTTCGCGCAGCAGATTGATGCCGACCAGTACGTCGAACACGCCCAGCCTGAGGTCACGAATGATTTCGACGCGCTCCACCGTATCGACATCGGAATGCAGATAGCGCACGCGCACGCCGTGTTCGCCGAGGTAATCGGTCAGATCTTCCGCCATGCGCTTGGTCAGCGTCGTCACCAGCACGCGTTCGCCACGCACGACCGTCAGATTGATTTCCGACAGCAGGTCGTCGACCTGGGTCGCTGCCGGCCGGATCTCGACCTGCGGATCGATGAGGCCGGTGGGACGCACGACCAGCTCGACGACCTGCCCCGCATGTTCGTTCTCGTAAGGCCCCGGCGTCGCCGAGACGAAGATCATCTGCGGCGCCATCCGCTCCCATTCGTCGAAGCGCAGTGGCCGGTTGTCGAGCGCGCACGGCAGGCGAAAACCGTACATCACCAGGTTTTCCTTGCGCGCACGGTCGCCGCGATACATGCCCCCGAGCTGCGGAATCGTCACATGGCTTTCGTCGACGACGAGGAGTGCGTTCGGCGGCAGGTAGTCGAACAGCGTCGGCGGCGGCTCGCCGGGCTGCCGTCCGGACAGGTGGCGCGAGTAGTTCTCGATGCCGTTGCAGTAGCCGATCTCGTTCATCATCTCGATGTCGAAGCGCGTGCGCTCCTCGAGCCGCTGCGCCTCGACGAGCTTGTTCGCATTGCGCAGTTCCGTCAGGCGCTCCTTCAGCTCGAGCTTGATCGCGTCGATCGCACCGAGCACGGTCTCGCGGCTCGTCACGTAATGCGATTTCGGATAAATCGTCAGCCGCGGCGTCTGCCGCAGGACTTCGCCGGTCAGCGGATCAAAATACGACAGTGCTTCGATTTCATCGTCGAACAGCTGCACCCGCACGGCGTCGCGCTCGGACTCCGCCGGAAAGATATCGATCACTTCACCGCGCGCGCGATAGCTGCCGCGGTTCAGTTCGACATCGTTGCGCACGTACTGCAGCTCGGTCAGCCGGCGCAGAATCTGCCGCTGGTCCATCCGGTCGCCGCGCTTGAGATGCAGCACCATCGAGTGGTACTCGCCGGGATCGCCCAGACCGTAGATCGACGACACGGTCGCCACGATGATCGCATCCGGTCGCTCGAGCAGGGCCTTCGTCGCCGACAGGCGCATCTGCTCGATATGGTCGTTGATCGACGCATCCTTCTCGATGTACGTGTCCGACGACGGCACGTAGGCTTCGGGCTGGTAATAGTCGTAGTAGGACACGAAGTACTCGACGGCGTTGTCGGGGAAGAACTCCTTCATTTCACCGTAGAGCTGCGCCGCGAGCGTCTTGTTCGGCGCGAGCACGATCGCCGGCCGCTGGACGGCCTCGATCACGTTGGCGATGGTGTAGGTCTTGCCCGAGCCCGTGACGCCGAGCAGGGTCTGGTGGGCCAGGCCGTCGTTCAAACCGCGGACGAGCGCCTCGATCGCCGGCGGCTGGCCACCGGTCGGCTTGAACGGCGCACTGAGCCGGAGTCTCGCTTCCATCATCGGGTTCGCATGGGCATGACACCTCACGATACCTCAATTGCCGTGACCGCCACACGCGCTCGATGGCCGCCGTCGAGCGTCGGCAGTCACGTCCCCGACACGATTTTCAATTGACCCACCCCGACATGGTCATTACCATACGTCGCCCTTTGCATTCCCCGGTAGCTCAGTCGGTAGAGCAAGTGACTGTTAATCACTGGGTCGGCGGTTCGAGTCCGTCCCGGGGAGCCATTTGATTTTTTGAGGGATTTTTGGCGATTCCTTCGCCGCTGAACCCGGGCCGCCAGGCCGGCCCGGGTTGTCACGGAGGAGTCACTCGAAAAGGAGCCCCGGACCAGTCGGGGCTCAGGGGCTGAAAAGTGCCCTGTTGGGTCGGTCGGTTGCGGAGCGAGGGTCACGCTGCGGCTCGCAAGCGCACGTCGGCTATCGGTATTTCTCAACCTGCTCAGTGGTCATTTCGGGCTCCGAGACAGTCAGTGCGACATGCCCCACGCTGACCATTCAATGAAAGCCGCGCCGACACACCCCTCTCACGCCCGCGAGTTGTCGGGCAGGCGACTTCGTTGCAGGGCCGCCCATGCCGGACCGGGCAGGAACCGGTCGTGGAGCGCGGATCCGTCGCCGGAAACGGCGAAACCATTGTGTAGAGCCCCCAATATTCCGGATACTCCGCGCGGCCTCGTCCCCCGGTAACGCATGACCGCTACGCTTGCCGGACCCGCGCGCCCCGAACACCCGAATTCCAACTGACCAGAGAAGCCTCACCATGCCTCGTACTACCCCGCTCGCCGATATCCGCAATATCGGCATCATTGCCCACGTCGACGCCGGCAAGACCACCACGACGGAGCGCATCCTTTATTACACCGGGCGCAAGCACAACATCATCGACATCCATGACACCAAGGATCTGAAGACGTCGACGACCACGGATTACCTCGAGCAGGAACAGAAGCGCGGCATCACCATCCAGTCCGCAGCGGTCTCGACCTTCTGGCGCAAGAAGAAGATCAACGTCATCGACACCCCCGGCCACGTGGACTTCACCATCGAAGTGAACCGCTCGCTGCGCGTGCTCGACGGCGCGGTCGTGGTGTTCGACGGCGTGGCGGGCGTGGAACCGCAGTCCGAGACCAACTGGCGTCTGGCTGACAATTACGGCGTGCCCCGCATCTGCTACGTGAACAAGATGGATCGCAGCGGCGCGAACTTTCCGCGCTGCGTGGAGATGATCAAGAAGAGACTCGGCGCCCGCCCGCTGCCGGTCCAGCTCCCCATCGGTTCCGAGGACAACTTCAAGGGCATGATCGACCTCGTCGACATGAAGGCCCTGGTCTGGACCTCCGACGACAAGGACGCCGAGTGGCAGATCATCGACGTCACCGAAGGGATGGCCGACAAGCTCGGCATCACCGTGCCGAGCGATCGCGCCATACTCGATGCCATCGAGAGCTACCGCACCGAACTCGTGGACACCTGCCTCGAGATGGACGAAGTGGCGATGGAGGCCTATCTCGACGGCGAGATGCCGTCCGCCGATATCCTGCGCGCCTGCCTGCGCAAGGGCACCCTGACCTCCGCCTTCACTCCGGTGCTCTGCGGCTCCTCCTACAAGAACAAGGGCGTGCAGCAGGTGCTGGACGCGGTGGTGGACTACCTGCCGGCGCCGACCGACGTCGCCTCCATCAACACCGTGGACGCGGACGGCACGCCGAACGGCGAGCGCGTGTGTTCGGACGACGAACCCTTCTCGGCGCTCGCGTTCAAGGTCATCAACGACATTTACGGCGCGCTGACCTTCATTCGCGTGTACTCGGGCGTGCTCACCAAGGGCGCCTCGGTGATGAACACCACCCGCGGCAAGCGCGAGAAGATTGGCCGCATGGTGGAGATGTTCGCCAAGGACGCGAACCCGATCGAAGAAGCCCGCGCCGGCGACATCGTCGCGCTGGTCTCGCTGGCCGAAACGGAAACCGGTGACACGCTCTGCGATTCGGCCTCTCCGGTGGTGCTCGAACGCATGCGTTTCCCCGAGCCCGTCATCAGCGTGTCGCTGAAAGCCAAGGTCAAGGCCGAGCAGGAAAAGTTCAGCAACGCGCTGGGCAAGATGGTGCGCGCCGATCCCTCGCTGCGCCTGGAGACGGATCGCGAAACCGGGGAAACCCTGCTGCGTGGGATGGGCGAACTGCACATCGAAGTCACGCTGGACCGCATCCGCACCGAGTTCGGTGTGGAAGGCGTGATGGGCGAACCGCAGGTGGCGTATCGCGAAACCATTACCCAGAGCGTCGAAGAACACTACGTGCACAAGAAGCAGACGGGTGGCTCCGGCCAGTTCGCCGAAGTGCGCATCCGGTTCGAGCCGCGCGAGCGTGGCGAGGGCTATCTGTTCGAGGACGTCACCGTCGGCGGCTCGGTGCCGAAGGAATATGTGCCTTCAGTCGACAAGGGCCTGCAGATGCAGATGGAAGACGGGGTGCTCGCCCATTATCCGACCGTCGACTTCAAGGCTACCCTGTTCGACGGCAGCTACCACGATGTGGACTCGAACGCGCTGACCTTCGAAATCGCCGCCAAGGCGTGCTTCCGCGAAGCCATGCGCAAAGCCGGCCCCATCCTGCTGGAACCGGTGATGAAGGTGGAAACCGTGACCCCGGGCGACTACCTCGGCGACGTCATCGGCGACTTCAACCGTCGCCGCGGCATGATCCAGGACCAGCTCGAGCGCGGCACCAACATCGCCGTGGTGGCCAACGTGCCGCTGTCGGAAATGTTCGGCTACATCGGCCAGTTGCGCGGCATGACCTCCGGCCGCGCCTCCTACACGATGGAGTTCTCCCACTATGACCCGGTCCCGCGCAGCGTCGCGGAAACGGTCATGGCCGCGGCGAACAAGCGCCAGAGCGCCTGACGACAGGCGCTGTGCCCGCGGCGGCCCCTGAGTCGGGGCTGCCGCGGCTACGACTTCGAACTTTCGTCCACTCCCAGTCCAGTCGACTCCCCGCGTCCTTCCCGCTTCGATCACCACGTGCGCACTCCAGTTGCTGATTGCAGCACTGGCGTTTCGAGTTCGTTCCGGCGCGCGAATGCACCGCGCAGCAGGGGGGTCAGGGACGCAGGCCCGCCACGCGCGCAACCTGTCGCACGGTGCACCCCGAGATCTGATGGGAAGTGCCGGTCAGCCGGCCGCGTGGTCGCCGGCGCGCTTCAGCCGCACTTCGAATCACCGCAGTTGAGGCAGGTCAGGCAGTTGTCGAGGCTGACCACCGCCTTGCTTTGACACACGGTGCAGAAGCCGGCCGTCGACGGGATACCGTCCGCCGGTGCCGGCTTCGCACGCGGACCCGGCGTGCCCGCCGTAGGCATCAGGCCGATCTTGCGCAGATGCATCTCGATCACGTCACCAATCTCGGCGACCAGCGACGGCATGTAGCGCCCGCCCTTCTTGAAGTAGCCGCCCTTCGGATCGAACACGCTGCGCAACTCGTCAACGAGGAAGGTCACGTCGCCGCCCTTGCGGAACACCGCGGACACGATGCGCGTGAGCGCCACGATCCACTGGAAGTGTTCCATGCTCTTCGAGTTGATGAAAATCTCGAAGGGTCGCCGCTGCTCGAAGGCCGTCTCCGGGTTCAACACGATGTCGTTGATCGTGACGTAAAGCGCATGCGGTGACAGTGGGGTCTTGATCTTGTAGGTCGAGCCCAGCAGCAGTTCTGGACGTTCGACCTTCTCGTCCATCTCCTGCCGCGGCGCCGCTGCCACTTCATGTGCGAGCGCGTCCCCCGGGGTCACCACGGCGACCCGCGTAATCTTCCTGTTGATGCGTGCGGCCATCGGTTGCCTCAATACTTGCCGTAGTAGCCTTCTTTGAGGGCGTCGTACAGGTTGGCTGCGGTGTGCACCTGGCCTTCGTACTCAATCTCGTCGTCGCCGGCGAATTCGAGCGTGGTGCCGTCATCGAGGGTGAAGCGGTACCGCGTGCCGGCCAGTTCCTCCGGCCGTACCAGCACCCCCTGGAAGGCGCCCGGATTGAAGCGGAACGTCGTGCAGCCTTTCAGGCCCAGACGCCAGGCATCGAGGTAGATATCGCGAAACGCGGCAAATGGCAGGTCGGTCGGCACGTTCACCGTCTTGGAGATCGACGAATCGATCCAGTGCTGCGCCGCCGCCTGCATCGCGAGATGCAGCGCCGGCGCCACCCGGTCGGCGGTCGTGAAATAATCGGGCAGCGCCGCCGCGTCGGCGGACGGATCGACCAGCGCGCGATAGGCGAGATACTCATAGGACAGCACCTCGACCGACTCCTTCGCGTTGCGCCCTTCGCGAATGACGTTGCGCACGTAGCGATGCGAGAAACTCGGCTCGATCCCGTTGCTCGCATTGTTCGCGAACGACAGGGCTATCGTACCGGTCGGCGCGATCGACGAATGGTGCGTGAAGCGCGCGCCGACGCTCGCAAGTTCGGCGACGAGTGCCGGGTCCTTGGCGGCCAGTCGCTGCATGTACCGGCTGTACTTCGCGTGCAGCACGCGACCCTTGACGAAATCGCCCGGCCGCAGCCCGTCGGCCGCCATCTCGGGCCGCTGTGCGAGCATCTCGCGCGTGACCTCGAACTCCTCGTCCATGATCGGCGCCGGCCCTTTTTCGCGAGCCAGGTCGAGCGCCGCACGCCAGCCCACCAGTGCGAGCTCGCGCGCGAGCTCGCCGGTCATCGCGACCGCTGCGGGCTCGCCATATTTCAGCTTCAGCATCGCGAGCATCGACCCGAGTCCGAGAAAGCCCATGCCGTGTCGACGCTTGCGTCGCAGCTCGTCACGCTGCTCCGGCAACGGCAGGTGATTGATGGCGACGACGTTGTCGAGCATGCGGGTGAACACCGCGATCACCTCGCGATAGCGCTCCCAGTCGAAACGCGCCGCATCGGTGAACGGATCGCAGACGAAGCGCGTCAGGTCGACAGAGCCCAGAAGGCAGGCACCATACGGTGGCAGACCCTGCTCCCCGCACGGGTTCGTGGCACGAATACGCTCGCAGAACCAGTTGTTGTTCAGTTCGTTGTAACGGTCGATGAGGATGATGCCGGGCTCGGCATAGTCGTAGGTCGCGCGCATCACTTCGTCCCACAGCGCGCGCGCCGGCACCGTCGAATACACGCGGTGAGCGATGAGTCCGGCGGCGTTGGCGAGGTAACCCGCGTCCGTGGCGCCCGGTCGCCAAATCACTTCGGACGGATTCGACGCATCGAGCCCGGAGAGCTCGAGTTCGCGCGCCGTCAGCGGAAACACCAGCGGCCAGGGGCCGTCGACTTCCACGGCGCGCATGAATTCGTCCGTCACCAGCAGCGACAGATTGAACTGGCGCAGTCGCCCGTCTTCGCGCTTGGCGCTGATGAAACCCTGCACGTCCGGGTGCGCGATGTCGAAGGTCGCCATCTGCGCGCCGCGTCGACCGCCCGCGGACGAAATCGTCATGCACATGCGGTCGAAGATGTCCATGAACGACAGCGGCCCGGAGGTTCTCGAACCGGCGCCGGCCACCCAGGCATCGCGGGGGCGCAGGGTGGAGAATTCGTAACCGATGCCGGCGCCCGCCTTCAGGGTCAGGCCTGCCTCGTGCAGTTTGCCGAGGATGTCGTCCATCGAATCGTGAATGGTGCCGGACACCGTGCAGTTGATCGTCGACACCGCGCCACGCCAGTCGCCGGCCCCTGCGTTCGCGAGGATGCGTCCGGCCGGGATCGCGCCCAGGCGCAAAGCCCACAGAAACCGCTCGTACCACAGGTGCTGCAGCTCGGCCGTCGCCTCCTGCGCGGCCAGGGCGCGCGCGACGCGCTGCAGGCTGTCGTCAGGCGTGTGATCGATCCCGGCGCCGTCGGCCGCTGTCAGACGATACTTGCGCGACCAGATGTCGAGCGACGCCGGCTGCAGTGGCAGCGCGTCGGGCACATCGGCAGGCGTGAGGGGCAGGGCTACGGTCATGGCACACGGACTCCGGCGGCGGCGCCGGGACGGGCCGCCCTCAACAGACTAGCCGAATCCGACCGACAACGCTCAGATGGCGCGCGAGAACCGCTGTTGGGTGTCGCTCTGACGCAGATAGTGATCGAAGTTCATGCAGATGTTTCGCAACAGCAGCATGCCCGGCGTCAGCACGCGGATGCACCGATTATCAAAGGCGATGAGCCCGTCGTCGGCCATGCCCGCGAGACTCGCGATTTCGCCGGCGAAATAGCGGTCGAAGTCGATGCCCCAGCGGCGCTCAACGTCCGCGCGGTCCACCACACCCTGACAGGCAAGCCCCATGATGATCTCCCGCCGCAGCCGGTCATCTTCGGACAACGCATAGCCGCGGGTCACCGGAATCTCGCCGTTGTCGATACGCGTCTGGTAGTCGTCCAGCTCCTTCGTGTTCTGCACGAAGCAGTCGTCGAACGAACTGATCGCACTCATGCCGAGCCCGATGAGGTCGCACTCCGCATGCGTCGAATAGCCCTGGAAGTTCCGATGCAGCGTACCCGCGGCGCGCGCCTTCGACAGTTCGTCTTCGGGCAGCGCGAAATGGTCCATGCCGATGTAGTCGTAACCGGCATCGCTCAACTGACCAATCGCTGCACCGAGCAGCGCGAGCTTCTGCTCCGCGGTGGGCAGCTGGGTCGCGTCGATCTGGCGCTGGGTCTTGAACATGTGCGGCAGATGCGCGTAATTGAACAGCGACAACCGGTTCGGCCGCAGCGCGATGGTCTTCGCAATCGTGCGGCTGAAGCTTGCCTGGGACTGCAGCGGCAGGCCGTAGATCAGGTCGAAACTGACGGACTCGAACTCGGCCTCGCGCGCCGCAGCTACCACCGCGACCGTTGCCGATTCACTCTGCACGCGATTGACGGCCAATTGCACGCGGGGATCGAAATCCTGGATGCCGAGGCTCACCCGGTTGAAGCCGAGGGCACGCAGCGCATGAATGGTGTCCGGCATCACGGTTCGCGGATCGACTTCTATGGACGTCTCGCAGTCGGGTGCGAAGTGGAACGAAGCGCGCAGGGTCGCCAGCAGTTCAGCCAGCTGGTCGGTCGACAGAAAAGTCGGTGTGCCCCCGCCCAGATGGAGCTGGCGCACTTCGCGCGCGCCGCCGTGCAGCGCCGCCCGGCGCGGGATTTCCTGCAGCAGGCGCGCGAGGTAATCGGCGCCCCGGGCCCGATTGTTGGTGACGACCTTGGTACAGCCGCAGTAGAAGCAGACCTTCGCGCAGAACGGAATATGCACGTACAGCGACAGCGGTCCGCCCGTCACGCGTCCGGCGATCACGGAGCGCTGGGCGGCGAGTTCGCGGGCGCCGAAGGCCGGCGTGAACTGCACGGCCGTCGGGTAGGACGTATAGCGGGGTCCCGCGACGTCGTATTTCCGGATCAGCTCCGGCGAGAAATTGATGGACATGTGCGCTGGCCCTTCCGGCTTGCGGGACTGCTCGCAAGCGTCGCCGCTCACGCGGCGCGGGGCCTTGACCTGGATCAAGCCGCGGCGGGGCCTCCCGGGCCTGGCGCGGCCATCTCCATCCCGGGTGGCACGCTGCGCAGATGCACGTCGCGCTGGGGAAACGGGATCTCGATGCCGTGCTGCATCAGCGTGCGGTAAATCGCCGAGTTGAGGTCGTGGCGCAAATCGCGACGGTCGAGCAACTCCCGCGCGTGCACCTGGAGTTCGAAGGTCAGCGCGCTGTCCCCGAAGTTGCTGAAGGCAACAGCCGGTTCCGGGTCCTTTAGCACCTTGGGATGGCTGCGCGCGATCTCCATCAGCAGGGCCGACACCTGCTCGATGTCCGAGCCATAGGCCACGCCGATGTTGATCACGATGCGGGTGACCTGGTCCGTCAGTGTCCAGTTGATGAACCGTTCGGTGATGAAATTCTTGTTGGGGACGATGATTTCCCGGTTGTCCGCATCCGAGATGGTCGTCGCGCGAATCTGGATGCGGCTGACGCGGCCCGTCAGGTCTCCAATCGTCACCACGTCACCGACCCTGATTGGTCGCTCGAACAGCAGGATCAGGCCGGAGATGAAGTTCGCGAAAATCTCCTGCAGGCCGAAGCCGAGACCGACACCGAGTGCGGCGATGAGCCATTGCACCTGCGACCAGCGCAGGCCCAGCGTCGACAGCGCGAGCGTGACCCCGAGTGCGACGATGAAATACTGCACGAGGGTCGTCACCGCGTAGCGGCTGCCGCGATGGATGCCGAGCCGCTGCAACAGCGCGATTTCGAGGATACCCGGCATGTTGCGCGCGGCGATCATCGTGATGAGGATCATCACGACGGCCACGGCGGCGTTCGCGATCGTGATCGGCGCCTGCTGAATCGCGCCGGCGACGTCCTTGACCTCAATCTGCCACAGCGTGACTTTTTCGAAGACCGTCAGCGCGGGCAGCACGTCGCGCCATACCCAGAACAGGGCCAGCGCGGCGGTCCAGCCTGCGACGTTGCGGATGATCAGCCGCGCCTGGGTGTTCATCACCGTCAGGTCCGGCGTCAGCTCCTGTTCGGCGACCGGCGAGTCCGGATCGACCTCTGCCTGCTCCGCAATCGCGGCCTTCGCGGCGATGCGTCGTTGCGCGACCAGCAGCCAGCGCAGTGCGAGGTGGTACAGGATCGCGGCGGCAAGGATCAGCAGCAGGGTCTCGAGGTAGTAGCCGCTGAGTTCGAGCGCCGTGTAGTGGTAGCCGAACACCGACAGCGCGGCGAGCACGCCCGGTGCGCCGGCTGCGACCAGCGCACAGACGGGCCGGCTGCGCGTCAGCCAGGTGGTCGGATGATTCAGCGCCATCTGGTGATGGAGCACACCAGCCCGCTTCGTCAACCAGAAGATGAACGCGGCGACGCTTCCCATCGCGATCAGGAAGAAGCCGCGCCGCAGGCTGTACTGGAACGCCGGGTTCGAGCTCCATTCGAACGCCGTCGCGATCGCATATGCGGGCACGAACAGCTGCCCCCAGCGCAGCCACTGGCGACGCGTGCGCTCGACCGCCTCCGTCGGCCACATCAGGTGGCGCAGCGCGACACCGTACCGGCTCAGGAATACGCGCACCCACAGCAGCGCGAAGAGCAGTTGCGCGGCCTTGGCGCTGAGCTGGCCGAGCGCAATCGTGAACTCGGCGCCGGCATAGCCGGCCGTGAGGAGATCCGCGACCAGCCACAGCGCCAACGGCCACGGCAACGCCAGCAGACAGGTCACGACCAGCGCGCTCAGCGTGTTGCGCAGGCGATCATCGGTCGGATGGCCGACCAGCGCGGCCTGCGTGATGAGGTAGGCGCGTAACCGCGGCACCGCGCGCAGCAGCGCCGCGATGACGAGCACCACGACGAGCAGACGCGGCCAGGCCCGGCGCGCGCCGTTCTGGGCATCGCGGACCGTCTGGTACCAGTTCGGCGGGCTCAGAAACCATTGGGTCGCAGACACCACGTCACCAAAGAACGCCAGCGACAGCGGTGGCGCATTCGGCAGCCACAGCAGGCGTTCGTCGAGAAACGCGCGGTAGGCGGCGACCGTGTTGGTCATCTGCTGCAACTCGAAGTCCGCGGCATCGAGCATGCGCAGATAGCTGGCATAGTTCTCGTCGAGCGTGTTGAGCAGCCGCGTCTGGTCATCGAACAGCAGCTGTGCCTGCGCCGTCTCCTCTGGGTTCAATGGTGCACCGGGCGGATCCAGTCGGGCGTTCAGCGCCGCCAGTTTGTCGCCGACGTCGACTGTCGCGCGTAACTTCTCGTCGATCTCGATGCGGGCCAGGCCCACCTTCGACACCTGGGTCTCATTGAGCTTGGCAAGTCGGCGCAGCGAGCGGATTTCAGGTATCTGGCGCCGCTGGTCGACGAGAATGCGTCCGAGGCTCGACGAGGCGCCGGCAATCGCCGCGCGTTGCCGCGCGCGTTCGAACTCTTCGTTCAGCCGCTGGCGACGCTCGCTGTACTGCGCGCGTTCGCGCACGACCCGGGCCTGATCGTCGAGCACCTGCGACAGTGACTGGCTGAGCGCGGTGTTGTCCTCGGCGAGCTTCCTGACCAGCGGGTGCGCCCCCTGGGTGTCGCGCTGGGCCTTCGTCGCGTCGTCGACGATGCGGCGCAGTTCCGTCTGCCGCTTGTCGAGCAGCAACTGCTCCAGGGCACCGACGCGCGCAGTCGCGCGTGTCAGCCTGGCGTCGGCGAGGCGGCGCCGCGCCGAGTTGGTCTCGAGACGGATGCCGTGACTCAGCTGTTCCTGGTTGAGCGCATCGAGTTCGGACTGGCGCGCCGCGATCTCGGCTTCGAACATCGCCAGGCGCGCGCGCGCCTGCTCGCTGCCGTCGTCGGCGCCGAGGCTCGACATCTCGAGTTCGATCTCGCCGATGCGCGCCGACAGGCGATTCTTGTCCTGCACGATCTCCGCCGGCCGGCTCTGCAGCGCGCGGTCGCGCAGCTCATAGCCGTTGAGCTTGCTCTCGAGCGCAGCGCGTTCGGTGACGGCCGCTTCCAGCACCTGCTGCAGTTCGGCCAGCGACAGCCGGGTTTCGTCCCCGGTGATCAGCGGCGCATCGGCGGTGGCGACGAGGCGTGAGAGTTCTCCCGCGAGCTGCTTGATCGAGGCCGGGCCCGTGCTCAGCGTCTTGGCGTACTTGTCCGCCTGCTCGATGTTGGTCTGCTGTGCTTCGATGAAGCCCTTGGTCTGCTGCAACACCTGCAGGAGCGGGTCGCGCGCGGCATCGGTCGCCGGACGCCGTTCGGTCTCGGCAATGCGCGTCGTCACCTCCTCGAGCGTCGGCAACGCGAGCGCAGGCAGTGCGATGAACAGGCAACAACAGGCCACGACCCATGCGCGGCAACTCGACCACATGCCGTGATTCTCCCGGCTGATCAGCGTGCGGCGAGTCTACCAGACCGTTCACGCGCCGCGTGTCGACGCTGTTGCAGGAGGCGCGCAATGACAGATAATCGGGACTGTCGTCACCGAACATCGCGTATGCGCCACCTGCTGCTGATCGGCCTGCTGATTGGCGCCGCGCCCCTGGCCGCGGCGCGCGAGCTCGTCGAGTTCACCGCGCCGGGCTTTCTCGTCGGCCCCACTGTCTCGCGTTCGGCCTTCGGCGCCACCTATGTCTACCGCGGCCAGACGCCGTTCGAGGCCAGTGAACTGCAGTTGACGGTCGTCGCGGTGCCGAAAGTGCTCGACGGCGCGCCGCACGAACTGCCCTCGCACTGCCTGGCCGCCTTCCTCGGCGAACTCCGGGCGCAGGATCCGGGGATGATGCTGGGGTCGACGACCACCAGCGCCGTCGCCGGCCCCGTGACGCTGGTGGAACGGCGCTGGCTGTCCCAGCGCGGCACACGCATGCTGACGGGCGTCACCGCCTGCGGTCTGCACCGGGGCTATTTCGTCTCGGCCAATTTCGCCGACGATCTGCGCAGCGCCGTGCAGAGCTTTCCGCGCCTGCGCGCGGCACTCGAGGCCCTGAAGGTCCGCTTCTGATTGCCCGGCCCGCGCCGGACGAGGATCCCATGCAACGCTCGTATCGCTACTACGACTTCCTGATGGCGGGCTTCGTCACCGTCCTGCTGTGCTCGAACCTGATCGGGCCGGCGAAGGTCTGTGCGCTGCCCCTCCCCGAGTGGTTGCCGTGGTTCGGCCCGCTGCTGATTTTCGGCGCCGGCAACCTGTTCTTTCCGGTCAGCTACATCTTCGGCGACGTGCTCACGGAGGTGTACGGCTTCGCCCGCGCGCGGCGGGTCATCTGGGCGGGTTTCGGCGCGATGGTGTTCGCGACCGTGATGTCGACGATCGTCGTCGGCCTGCCGATGAGCCCGACCGAACCGTTCAACGAAGTGCTGCAACCGGCGCTCGAAACCGTCTTCGGCGGCACCTGGCGCATCGTCTGTGCTTCGATGCTCGCATTCTGGATCGGCGACTTCACCAATTCCTACGTGATGGCGCGGATGAAGGTGTGGACCGAGGGCCGCGCCCTGTGGACCCGCACCATCGGCTCGACGATCGTCGGCCAGGGCGTCGACAGCCTCGTGTTCTATCCGATTGCCTTCTTCGGGATCTGGGAGACGTCGACGCTGTTCAAGGTGCTGGTCTTCAACTGGATCTTCAAGGTCAGCGTCGAAGTCCTGATGACCCCGCTGACCTACGCCGTCGTGCACTGGATCAAGCGCCGCGAAGGCGAAGACCATTACGACCGCGACACACGCTTCACGCCGTTCTCGCTCGCCGACAAGTGACAGTGGCGGTCTCCGCCCGCCAGCGCAGGACGCGCCCGCGGCGCCCCGTCAGGCCTCGACCGCCAGCGCCGGTGGCAGGCTGAAACGCTGGCCCGGCCGCGCGAGCGCGAGCCCGGCGGCTTCGATCTGGCGGCCTGCCGCGTCCGATTCGTAGTGATACGCCACGACCCGGCGCAGCAGCGCCGCCGGATACTCGCGCTGCAGATCCGCCAGCCCCGCATGCGCCGGCGAGCCGTGCAGACCGCAATCGTGGAACAGCGGTTCGTCGGCGACCGCGTAGGCTTCGATCACTTCCGGGATCGGTCGCGTGTCCCCGCTGTACAGGAACGCGCCGGGCAGCACGAGGCCGAACGCCGCGCGGTAGCCGCTGTGCCGCACCGGAAACACCTTGAAAAGCAGGTTGCCGAGCCAGAACGTGTCGCCCACGGGGACGAGCCGGAACGCATCCCAGAAGTTCGCGCCTCCTTCGCTCAGCACGAACGGGGAATTCGCGAGCTTGTAATGAAGGGCGGGGATCAGTTCACACGGCACGAACAGTTGCACGCGGCCACGCTGCTCGAAATACGTGCGATAGAACAGCTGCTCCACGCCGCCGATGTGGTCCATGTGCAGGTGGGTGATGAAGACCGCAGTCGGCAGTTCGCCGGCGTAGTGCGCGGCGTAGTCATCGAGTGTGCGCGGGCCGCAGTCGATCAGCAGTTGCGGCACCGACGCGCATTCGAGCACGGCCGACGCACTGCCCAGTGCCGACGCGCGGGCGTTGCCGACGCCCAGAAAGCGCAGTGACAGCGTGGATTCAGCGGGAGCGGTAGTCGGTGCCACTCAGCAGCGCCTCGTTACGGGATGGACGCATATTATGCATCGACCGCGCGAGGTACAGCACGAATCCGGCCAGCGTCACCGAGCCGAACAGACAGACCTGGATCAACGCCGAACCCAGCACGCCGAGCGTTGCTGACAGCCCGAGGGCCGGCAACGTGGCACTGAACACGAGCTGGTAGGTGCCGAGATAGCCCGGCGCGGTCGGAATCAGGGTGCTCAGCGACGCCGCGCTGAGCACCAGCATCGCCTGCGTCGTCGTCAGTTGCAGCCCCAACGCGGCGAGCATGGCCCACAGCGCCGCGACCTCCGCCATCCAGACCGCCGCCGTCAGCAGCACCGTGCGCTGGAGCGTGGCCCGGTTCAGCGAGCGCAGGCCGGCGACCAGGTCGCCGACCAGCCGGCTGGCCGCCGGCGGCAGGCCGAACGGCAGCCGGCCACTGGCGCGCAGTCCGTAAAGCCCGAGCGCAAGGGCCGCCACGACCAGCGTCGCGGCCTGCAGCAGGCGCGCGAAGGTACCGCCCTCCTCGCCCGTGGCCATCTGCATCGCGGCCAGGCCGAGCGCCAGGCAGCCGAGGATGGCGACGAGATCGGCGGCGCGCTCGATCACGATCGAGCCGAGCACCGCCGAGCGCGACAGGCCGAATCGGCGCTTGGCGTAATCGGCGCGAAACAGTTCGCCCAGTCGCGCGGGCAACACGTTGTTGACGGCGTAACCGACGATCAGCGTTTCGCCGACGGCGCGACGCGTCACCGGCGCGAGTTCGTTCAGCAGCGTGTGCCAACGCTGCACGCGACAGCCGAGCCCGAGCCAGTACAGCGCACAGGACAACAGCACGAAAGACGGATTCAACGCGCGCAGCGCGTCACGCATCACCGTGAAATCGACCGCGCGCAGGGCCCACCACAGGAACACGCAACCGAGGGCGACGCCCCCGGCCCCGATGATCACCTGCTTCAGATGGGTGTTCGTGGCAGCCTGCCCCGGCTCAGCCGAAGCGGTACTTGAACAGGTACCACAGCGCCTTCACGCCGTCTTTCCAGTTGATCTTCTTGCCTTCGAGATAGGTGCGGCCGTAGTAGCTGATCCCGAGTTCGTAGATCCGCCAGCGCCGCGCCAGCGCGACCTGGGCGCTGAACTGGACCTCGAAGCCGAAGTCGTTCGCGGTGATGCGCAGGGTGTCCAGCACCTCGGATGTCGCTGAGGGTCTGGTCGTACATCGCATTGAACAGGAAGGAGATCAGGCGGTTCGCCATGTAGTGGTGAAAGTACAGCGCGCGATGAGGCCGGCCGTAGAAGCGCGAACCGTAGACCACGTCGGCGACCTTGCGCTGGGCGATCAGCGCATACATTTCGCGCCAGTCCTCCGGGTCGTATTCGAGATCGGCATCCTGGATGACGACGATATCGCCGCTCACGGCGCGCAGGCCGGTCTGCAGCGCGCCGCCCTTGCCCTTGTTCTGCTGGTGGAACAGGGAACGGATCTGCACCTGCGCGATCGGGCCGGGTTGCACCTCGAGATCGCCATCGGCATTGACGCTGAGGCTGCACTGTTCGGCCTTCAGATCGCGGACGTTGCGCTCGAGCCAGTCGCGGGTGCCGTCGCGCGAGCAGTCATCGACGATGATGATTTCCTTCGGCACGTCCGGCAATGCCGCCGCGACGCGCTCGAGGCAGGCGGCGATGGTCTGGCGTTCGTTATACGCGGGAATGACAACGGTCAGCTTCATGCAATGCGCCCTCTGGCAGTCGGGCCGGCCCGTTGCCGGTCGGCGTGATCATCGACGGCGCGCGGCCGCGATGACGGACAGTTCACGTTAAACCCGGAAACCGGGATCCGCCAATCCTTTCGCGGACGGCAGCAGGCAGGCAACAGCAGCGTCGAGGCAGGCTGCCCAGCCGGCAGCTGAGGCGCCCGTGAGGAGGAGGAAGAAAGTAAGCGGAGATCAGGCGCTGTAGGCGCGCTCGCCGTGCTCGGCCGTGTCGAGGCCTTCACGCTCGTGATCTTCGGAGACACGCAGGCCCACGGTGACGTCGGCAATCTTGTAGGCAATGAAGGCCACCACCGCGGACCACACCACCGTGATGGCGACGCCCAGCACCTGGGTCATCACCTGGCTGCCCATCGAGTAGCCATCGAGGCCGGTACCGCCGAGGCTCGGCGCGACGAACACGCCGGTCAGGATGGCACCGAGGATGCCGCCGACGCAGTGGACGCCGAAGACGTCCAGCGAGTCGTCATAACCGACCGCATGCTTGAGCCAGCTGACCGCCCACAGGCACACGAGACCGGCGAGGATGCCCAACACGATGGCCCCCATCGGGCCCACCACACCGCAGGCGGGGGTGATGGCCACGAGGCCCGCAACCGCACCCGAGGCGCCGCCCAGCATCGTCGGCGTGCCGCGGATGATCCATTCCGCGAAGGTCCAGGCGCAGACCGCGGCAGCAGTGCAGATGAAGGTGTTCAGGAACACCAGGCCTGCGTACGGGTTCGCTTCGAGGTTCGAACCGACGTTGAAACCGAACCAGCCCACCCACAGCAGCGATGCACCAATCATCACCATCGGCAGGTTGTGGGGCGCCATCGCGGTCGTCCCGTAACCCAGCCGCTTGCCGAGCATGAAGGAGCCGACAAGGCCCGCGATGCCCGCGTTGATGTGCACGACGGTGCCGCCCGCGAAGTCCAGGGCGCCCTTCTGGAACATGTAGCCTTCCGTGTACCACACCATGCGCGCGATCGGCAGGTAGGAGAAGGTGAACCAGATGACCATGAAGATGAGCACGGCGGAGAACTTCATGCGCTCGGCGAACGAACCGACGATCAGGCATGGCGTGATGGCAGCGAACGTGCACTGGAAGGCGATGAAGACATATTCCGGAATCATCACGCCGTCGCTGAAGGTAGCGGCCTGCGAGTCGGCATTGATGCCTGAGAGGAACAGGCGCTCGAACCCGCCGAACCAGGTGCCGCTGCCGGAGAACGCGACGCTGTAGCCATAGATGACCCAGAGCACCGTCAGCAGCGAGAAGACCACGAACACCTGCATCAGCACTGACAGCATGTTCTTGGCGCGCACCATGCCGCCATAGAACAGCGCCAGCCCCGGCATCGCCATCATGATGACGAGGATGGTGCACAACATCATGAAAGTGGTATCGCCCTTGTCGATCGTCGGTGCGGGCGCGGCGGCGTCCTGGCCGAAGGCCACACACGAGAACAGGGTCAGCATCACGCTCGTGAGCACGAGGCCCCAGTTGAGCCGTGCACTCCGGTGCTCTGCACCGGCGCCAGCCATCAGCGGTTTCCAGGTCATTCGCCGTCTCCTTCAGTCGTAGATAAGCGCGGGTTGGCTCGAGTCGGAGGCCGCGAGGTCCCCCTGTCGTTTTTTCGCCCGCTCCGGGTTCATGAGGGTGGACCCGGCGCAGCGTTGCACTGTGTCAAAGCAGCAACCGTGCCACGCACGGAAACCCTAAAACACTCAGCGGTTTAGTCCGGCAGCAGGGGTTTGGGGCAAGGGGATGATGGAGACTGCACGCCGATCTGCGCGCCGTGATGGTGCGCGCCCTCAACGGACGCACCAGAAACGCGCATCGGTGTGAAGAAAGGGTCTGGGGGCAGGCGCGATCGTCTGCGCGACGCCCCGCCGCGGCGCGTTCGCGGGCCGGCTCAGCCCGCCTGCACCAGGTGCACTTCACGTTGCGGCAGGATGTCGACGCCGGCGGCCGTCAGGGCCGAGAAGATGGCTTCGTTGACCGTATGCCGCGTCTCGAAATACACCCCGCTCGGCACCCAGTACCGGTAGCTCAGCGCGATCGCGGTTTCCTGGAAGGCTTCGATGCCGACCTGCGGCGCCGGCGTCGCGGCAACCTGCGCGATGGTCTGCAGTTGATGCCTGATCAGCTCGGCGGCCCGCCGGGGATCGGCCGAATACGCCACGCCGATGCGCCCTTCGACGATGCGGCTGCCATACGAATTCCGGTGCACCTCGCCGACGATCTGCTTGTTCGGGATGATGATGTCCTCACCGTCCTCCGCCTTGAGCCGCGTGGTAGCCAACGAAATCTCGCTGACGACCCCGGCGCAGTTCAGCACCTCGATCGTGTCGCCGACCTTGAACATCCGCGTCAGGATGATCGACAACCCCGCCCCGTAATTCGACACGGGCCCCTGCAAGGCGACGCCGGCGCCGAGCGCCACCCCGCCCACGGCCGCGACGAGCGGCGCGATGCTGATCCCGAGCTTGGCGAGCGCGACCACGGCGAACAGCGCGATGATCAGCACGCGCACGGTGCTCGCGATGAACTGCCGCAGCGTCACGTCGACCTGGCGCCGCTCCTGCGCGCGCAGCAGCGCGCGCGACACGGCCCGCGCCACGAGAAATCCGGCGGCCATGATCAGCACGGCGCCGATCACCTGGAACGAATAGTTCACGAAGAAATCGACGATCAGCGCGGAGATCCGGTTCAGGGTATCCAGCTGCTGGTCCAATTGCTCGGGCATGGCCGCCTCCTGTGTGTCGTGACCGGGCGAGCGCCCGGGTGCGAGCGCTATTGCGACATCGAAGAACCCGTCGCCGCAAGCTTCAGTGAGCCGGATGCGCTGGAAAATTCAGCGACGCACGCATGGAACACATGGAGAAAGGCACGAAAACACAGTCTGACGAACCGCCGGCTGCGGCAATGTGATTGCCGAGCTGCCTCGGGCGGTGCCCACGCTCGGGCGGGCGTCAGCCGCCCGGCTCGAACCGGTACTCCTCCATGTTTTCCGGGGTGGGGCGCGGTCAATTTCAGCAGGCCACCGGGAACACAGGGGAGCCAGAGGCCGGAAGGAAACTCCACGAGGCAGGCGCCAGCGTCACCGCTGCCGTCCCGGCGGCACACCCACTCAAACCCACTATCTCGGTGTTCTCGGTGGCCGGGCGCAGCCCGTCTTCCTCCGCCGTCGCCGCCGGCGCACGCGTCACCGCGACACCCACGGTGTAGCCGCGTCACAGGCCTCACTCTAGACTGCCCGCATGTGTCAGCTGCTCGGCATGAACTGCAACGTCCCCACGGACATCTGCTTCTCGTTCGCCGGCTTTCACCAGCGCGGCGGACGGACCGACGAACATCGCGACGGCTGGGGCATCGCGTTCTACGAAGGCCCGGGCTGCCGGGTGTATCTCGACACGAAGCCGGCGGCCGAGTCCCCGGTGGCGACGCTGGTCCGCGAGTACCCGATCCGCTCGACGAACGTCATCGCGCATATCCGCATGGCCACCGTCGGCGGCATCGCGCTCGAGAACACCCATCCGTTCATGCGCGAGATGTGGGGCCGCTACTGGAGCTTCGCGCACAACGGCACGGTCGGCACGCTGCCGGCCATGCGGCCCGACAGCCGCTATCGGCCCGTCGGCGGCACCGACAGCGAGCGCGCGTTCTGCCTGATGCTCGAGCATCTGCGCCAGTGCTTCCCGGACGGGCCGCCGGACGAGCACGCCCTGTACGACGCCATCGCCGACATCGGCGGGCGGATCGGCGCTGACGGCACGTTCAACTTCCTGCTGTCGAACGGCGACCTGCTGTTCGCGCGCTGCGCGACGCGGCTCGCCTATCTCATCCGCGAGGCGCCGTTCGCCACCGCGCACCTCGTCGACGAGGACTACAGCGTGGACTTCAGCGAAGTGACGACGCCTGAGGATCGCGTCGCCGTGATTGCGACCGTGCCGTTGACCGACAACGAAACCTGGACGCCGATAGCGCCCGGCGAACTGCTGATGTTCAGGGACGGTGCGCCGCTGCGCTGAGCCTGCGCCGGGCTGGCCGGGAATGGTAGCGGCGCGACGCCAGACTCTTTAGGCTGGCGCACACGGGCAGCGCCGGCTGCCGCCATCCGTCGACAACCATCCGAATGGAAGGGGTCATCATGCAGCGACTCGGGATTTGTGCGGCTGTGCTCTGCGCCAGTCTGTTCGGCAGCGCGGCCCATGCCGCGTACAGCGGCGTGTTCGTGTTCGGCGACAGCCTGTCGGACAACGGCAACGTGTTCCGCGCCACCTTCGGTGAAATCGAAACCGTCCCGTATACCGATCTGATCCCCGATCGGGCCTACAGCTCCCAGCGCCTGTCCAACGGCCCGGTGTGGGTCGATCTGCTCGGGCCGCGCGTCAGCGTCGCGCCGATCGCGCCCTCGCTCGCCTTCGGCACGAACTTCGCGTTCGGCGGCGCGCGCAGCGGCCCGCTGACAGGTGTGACGCCGGACGGCATCCCGACCTTGCAGACGCAGGTCGACACTCTGCTGAACTTCGTGCCGCAGTTGCCGGCCGATGCACTGTACGTGGTGTGGGGCGCCGGCAACGATGCGCGCGATGCGGCTGTCTCGGGCAGCACCGCCGCGGCGCAGACCATCATGGCCGACAGCCTCGGCAATATCGGCGAGATGCTGGGCACGCTGGCGGGCGCCGGCGCGCGTCAGTTCCTGGTCCCGAACATGCCCGATCTGAGTCGCACTCCTGCCGTGATCGCCCAGGGGCAGGATGCGCAGACAGGCGTGCACGCGCTCGTCCAGGGCTACAACAGCGGGCTTGCCGGCCTGCTCGCCGCGCTGGATGCATCACCGACGCTCGACATCATGACGCTCGACATCTACGCCCTGATCACCACGGTGCTCGATCATCCCGCCGACTTCGGCTTCACCAACGTCACCGCGCCCTGCCATTTCGAGAATGCGGGACAGGGCTGCAGCAATCCTGACGAATACTTCTTCTGGGACGGCCTGCATCCGACGAGCGCCGTGCACCGTCTGATTGCAGACGCGGTGACCGCAACCGTCGCACCCATTCCCGTGCCGGCAACGTTGCCGCTGCTCGCCAGCGCGTTGGCCGTGACTGCCGTCTGGTGGCGACGGCGCGCGGCGTAACGCGCCGGGTCACGGACGACGGGCGGCCTCAGGCCGGGCGCGCCGCCAGCGCGGCCCGCCAGCCGCCGTGCGCGGTGACGTCCTGCGCCCCGTCGATGCCGATCGCCTCGCACACGAATCCCTTCTCGGTCGAGCCGTCGGCCAGCAGCACGCTGCCTATCGCGAGCGGAGCCGGGATGCCGGCGAGAAAGCTGCCGACCGCGGCCAGCGGCAGCGACCAGACTTCCACCGCGATCGGCGCGCCGTCGGCCGCGACACGCACGAGGCCCGGCCGCCACGGCGGACCACCCGGCAGTGCATAAAGCCGGTAACACGGCGCGGTCGTCGTGGCCTCGACAAGACTGCCGCCGCGCTCGGTCAACTGGTGATTCAGCGGCAGACCCGACATGTGCGCGCCACACACCACCATCCTGATTGCATCCGTCACGGCGCGCGGCGCGAGCGGCGCCGGCAGCCGTGAAGTCATGCCGACGGGGATGTCGAGCGCACGATGCAGGCGATCGGCATACGCGAGCAACGCCTCGTCGCTGAATGCCGGCCCGAACAGCGTCACGCCGTACGGCAGCCCGCCCGCGGCGAACCCGGCCGGCACGGCAACGGCTGCATAGTCGAGCAGGTTCATGAAGTTGGTGTAATGCCCGAGCATCGAGTTGCGTGCGATCGGTTCGCGCTGCTCGTCGTCGATTCGGAATATCGTCGGTGCCGTCGGCGTCATGATGCAGTCGACCGCCGCCAGCACCCGATCGGCGTCGCGCTTGAGCGCCTGCAGGCGATGCAGCGCATCGAAGCAGTCGGCAGCGCTGCGGCCGGCCGCCGGTTCGATGATCGCGCGCGTCACCGGATGCAGGGCCGACGGCTGGGTGTCGATGAACTGCCGGATCGCCGCATAGCGCTCGGCGACCCACGGCCCCTCGTACAGCAGCCGCGCGGCGGCGAGCATCGGTGCCAGGTCGATCTTGCGAATCTGCGCGCCCTGCGCTTCGAGCGCACCCACCGCGCGATCGAACGCGCGCTGCGTTTCGATGTCGCCGGCCGTTTCCAGTGTCGCCGGCACGCCGACGACGAGATCGGCGCGCGGTGGCGCGGCCGGGCGCGCCTCGCGTGCATACGGGTCGTCCGCATCGAAGTCGACGGCGACCGCCATCACGCGCTGTGCGTCGGCCGCGTCCAGTGCGAAGACCGACACGCAGTCGAGGCTCTGGCACGCCGGCACGACGCCACGCGCGCTCAGCAGCCCGCGCGTCGGCTTCACGCCGAGCAGATTGTTGAATGCCGCCGGCACACGTCCGGAGCCGGCCGTGTCAGTCCCCAGCGAGAACGACACCAGACCGAGCGCCACCGCCACCGCCGAGCCGGCGCTCGATCCGCCTGACACGTAATCGGCATCGAACGCATTGCGCGTGATCCCGTACGGCGAGCGCGTGCCGACCAGCCCGGTCGCGAACTGATCGAGATTGGTCTTGCCGACCGGGATCGCGCCGGCCGCCAGCAGGCGTGCGACGACGCTCGCCGACGTCGCAGGCGTGTACGCAAACGCCGGGCACGCCGCCGTCGTCGGCACTCCCGCGAGATCGATGTTGTCCTTGATCGCGAACGGAATGCCGAACAGCGGCAGATCTGCCGGGGATCTGCCTTCAAGCGCGGCGAGGTAGGGCTTGAGCGCGGCGTCATCGAGCAGATGAATCCACGCCCGATGCTCGCGGGTCGCCTCGAGTCGTGGCCGCAACGCCGCGAGCAGGGCGCGCGGTGTCAGGGTGCGGGCGGTATAGGCCTCGAGCAGGCCGGCAATCGACATGTCCCTCATGAACACTCTCCTGTCAGACCGGGATCAGTCGCCGAGCACGAGCAGCGTCTGGCCCGGGGCGACGTGCAGGCCGGGTTTACACAACACGCGTGTCACCGTGCCGGCGTGCTCGGCGACGACGGCTATCTCCATCTTCATCGATTCGACGACGAGCAGCGTGTCACCGGCCGCGACGCGTTGGCCGGGTTCGACGAGCACCTGCCACACGCTGCCGTGCACGTGCGTGCTCGCGCCCCGTTCGCCGTCGGCGAGCGCCGACTCGTCGGCATCGGACGCCAGTGCATGACCGTCGTCGATCACCAGGTCCTGTCCCGCCGCGGCCCAGCGCGCGCGCTCCGCCTCGAACGCCGCCTGCTGTCCGGCCTTGAAGTCCGCGATCGAGGTCCGGTGTTCGGCCAGAAACGCTTCGTAGCGCGACAGGCTGAACGTCGTGTCCTCGATCCGCAGCGGATAGCGGCCACGCGGGAAATCCTCGCGGATCTGCACCAGCTCCTCGGGGCTGACCGGAAAGAAGCGAATCTGGTCGAAGAAGCGCAGCAGCCACGGTCGGGTGAAGGCGTCGGTCTGGCGATAGCGGTTCCACATCTGGAGCGTGCGGCCGACGAACTGGTAACCGCCCGGCCCTTCCATGCCATAGATGCACAGGTAAGAGCCTCCGATGCCCACCGCGTTCTCGGGTGTCCACGTGCGCGCCGGGTTGTACTTCGTCGTCACCAGCCGATGGCGGGGATCGAGCGGGGTGGCCACCGGCGCGCCGAGATACACGTCGCCGAGCCCCATCACGAGATAGGACGCGCCGTAGACGATGTCGCGCACGGCCTGCTCGTCGGCCAGCCCGTTGATGCGGCGGATGAACTCGATATTGCTGGGGCACCACGGGGCATCGGGCCGTACCGATTGCATGTACTTGTCGATCGCGAGTTGCGTCGACGGATCGTCCCACGCAAGCGGCAGGTGCACGATGCGCGAGGGCACTTCATCGAGCGTCGCGCGCTGCAGATCGCCGACCAGTGCCTCGAGTTCGCGCAACAGGCTTGCCTGCGTGATCTGCCGCGGATTGAAATGCACCTGCAGCGATCGGATGCCCGGCGTGAGATCGATGATGCCCGGCAGGCCGCTGTCGTGCAGGCGTTGCCACAGCGCCTGTGCGCGGAAGCGCAGCGGAATGTCGAGGACCAGCGGCCCGAACTCAATCAGGATGTATTCATCACCGGCGGGCCGGATCACGATCTCGTCGCGCGGATCCGGCGCGGCGTAGCGCGCGATCGGCGCCTCGGCCGGCATCGCCGGCCGCCACGCTGGCGCGGCCGGCGTGAGCGCGGCAATGGCCGCGGTCTGCGCGTCGGCCAGGGCCCGCGCGGTGTGCTGGTCGACCGGCGCGAAGCGGACGCGGTCGCCGGGCCGCAACTGCCCGAGACACCAGCGATCGGCCGCGACCACGGTGACCGGACATACGAAGCCGCCGAGACTCGGGCCGTCGGGTCCGAGGATCACGGGCATGTCGCCGGTGAAGTCGACCGCGCCGATCGCGTACGCGTTGTCGTGCAGGTTCGACGGATGGAGCCCCGCTTCGCCGCCGTCGGCGCGTGCCCAGCGCGGCTTCGGACCGATCAGGCGCACGCCGGTACGGCTCGAGTTGTAGTGCACTTCCCAGGCGGTCGCGAACAGCGTGTCGATGTCCTCCGGCTGGAAGAAATCGGGCGCCCCGTGCGGACCGTAGATCACGCGCAGAGTCCACTCCTGCGTGTACGTCGGCGCCGTGGCGGCAATCGAGGTGGTCGCCGCCGGGCCGGCGATGTCCTCGCCGATGTGCAGCACATCGGCCAGACGCAGCGCGCGACCGCCATGACCACCGAAGCGCCCCAGCGTGAACGTCGCGCGACTGCCCATGTAGCGCGGCACGTCGATGCCGCCGCGCACCGCGAGATAGGCGCGCACGCCGCCCCCCCTGACCGCGCCGAGCTTCAGCACACTGCCCGCCGGCAGTTCGAGCGCGGTCCACCATGCCACGGGCTGCCCGTCGATCTCGGCCACCAGCGGCGCGCCGGTCAGCGCGATCGTGACCGCCGTGTTGAAGCGCAGCGTGGGCCCGGTGACGGTGATCTCGAGCGCCGCCGCGTCGTCGGTGTTGCCGACCAGCCGATTCGCGAGACGACACGCATAGTCGTCCATCGGCCCCGACGGTGGCACGCCGACGTCCCAGTGACCGAGCCGGCCGGGATGATCCTGCACGGTGGTGTCGGTGCCGGGCGCGAGCACGTCGATCGTGCGCGAGACGAACACGTGGCTCGCGAGCGTCGCGGTGATCTGGCGCCCGTCGTGCAGCACGGGGCTGGCGACAACCGAGCGCAGATAGTCGAGATTGGTTTCGAGCCCGGCGAAACGGCTCGCTGCGAGCGCCGCGCCGAGCTTGTCGAGCGCCGCCGCGCGCGTCGGCGCGTGCACGATGATCTTCGCGAGCATCGGATCATAGAACGGCGACACCTCGACGCCGGCGTCGACCCAGGTATCGCAGCGCGCGTCCGCGGGCAGCACGACCTCGGTCAGCAGTCCCGCCGCGGGCTGGAAGTTCTTCGCCGGATCCTCGGCGTAGACGCGCGCCTGGATCGAGTGGCCGCGCGACGCCGGCACGAGCGTCTCGAGCGGCGGCAATGCACCCGCCGCCAGACGCACCATCCACTCGACGATGTCCACGCCCGTCACCATTTCGGTGACGCCGTGTTCGACCTGGAGGCGCGTGTTGACCTCGAGGAAATAGAAGCGATCGGTATCACAGTCGTAGACGAACTCGACGGTGCCGGCCGATCGGTAGTGCACAGAGCGACCCAGCACGACCGCCTGCGCGGCGAGCGCACGGCGCGTGTCATCGCTCAGTCCCGGCGCCGGCGTTTCCTCGATGACTTTCTGGTTGCGCCGCTGCAGCGAACAGTCGCGCTCGCCAAGGGCGAGCACCCCACCCTGTCCGTCGCCGAACAGTTGCACCTCGAGGTGGCGCGCGCGCTCGACGAACTTCTCGAGATACAGCCCGCTGTCGGCGAAGTTGCTGCGCGAGAGCCGCTGCACCGACTCGAACGCGCTCGCGAGCGTCGCCTCGTCGCGGCACAGCTGCATGCCGATGCCGCCACCGCCGGCCGTGCTCTTCAGCATCACCGGATAACCGATCGCCGCAGCCGCCTCGACCGCCGCCTGTGCGTCGGCGAGCAGGCCCGTACCCGGCAACAGCGGCAGACCGCTCGCTTCGGCGAGCGCGCGCGCGGTGTGCTTGAGCCCGAAATCGCGCAACTGCGACGGCGTCGGCCCGATGAACACGATGCCCGCCGCGGCACAGGCTTCGGCGAAGTTCGCATTCTCGGACAGAAAGCCATAACCGGGATGGATGGCCTCGGCGCCGGTGCAGCGCGCGGCCTCGATGATCCTCCCGAAGTCGAGATAGCTCTCGGCCGCCAGCGCTTCACCGATGCAGATTGCTTCGTCCGCTTCGCCGACATGACGGGAATCGGCATCGGCCCGCGTGTAGACGGCTACCACGCCGACATTCATCCGGCGCAGGGTGCGCGCAATGCGGCAGGCAATCGCCCCGCGGTTGGCTATCAGAACCTTCTTGAACACAGCATGCCCTCGACTAGCTCGCGGGCCGTCCCGCGTAGAGGTTGCGACATCGGGTCGTCCCGATGCCGGCGGCCACTCAGTCCCAGACGATCATGCGCACCGGCGTCGGGTTGTACGCATTGCACGGGTTGTTGAGTTGCGGGCAGTTCGACACGAGCACGAGCACCGGCATCGCGGCCCGCATCTCGACGTACTTGCCGGCATCCGAAATGCCGTCCTCGAAGGTCAGTCGCCCTTCCGGCGTCACCGGCACGTTCATGAAGAAATTGATGTTGGCCGGCAGATCGCGCTTGCTGAGCAGGCCGCGCGAGCGCGCGCAGGCGAGCAGAAAGCTGTCACGACAACTGTGCATCGGCCACTTGTCGAGCGCGTAGCGCACCTGGTTGCTCTCCGCGGCGCAGGCGCCGCCGAGCGTGTCATGGCGCCCGCAGGTGTCGGCGGTGATCGTCAGCATGACGCGGCCTTCATTCGACAGCAGCTCGGTGCCGGCGCTCAGGTACAGGTTGCCCTGCGCGCGCACGGTGTCCTGCGCGCTGTAGCGCTCGGTCGGGTCTTCGGCATTGAAGAACAGCGTATCGACCGCCTGGTTGCCCTCCAGATCGAGAATGCGCAGCGTCTGGCCGGCTTCGAGCCGGTGCAGCCAGGGATCGCCTGCCAGCACGTCGCACTGGAACACCGCGCGGGCCGGATCGAGGGTGCTTGCCACGATGGTCATGTCTGCTCCTCCGCTGCCGGATCAGTGGCCGGCATGGTCATGCTGGCAGTGGTGACGCGCGGTGTTGGCAAAGCCGCGCGCGTTCTCGGGCCGGGACAGGCGGCAGACGTCGTCGTCGCCCGCGGGGCCGACGTGCACGATGTCGACACGCACCGGCTTCGGCTGCCAGCGGGTGTCCGGGTCGAGCGGATGCGGACAGGTGTCGAGCACGACGAGCGTATCCATCTCGGCGCGCAGTTCGACGAGACTGCCGGCCGGCGAATGCCCCGGCACGAAGCGGAGGTTGCCGTCGGCGTCGACCGCCACCTTGCTGAAGAAATTCACGTTCGCCATCAGGTCCGGCACACCCATGCCCCACTTGCCGAGTTCGACCAGCAGCGAGTCGCGTCCGTTGCGATGGCACTCGTTGCGTGCCTGCTGGTAGTGCGACACACCGTACTTCGCGTCGACCAGCGCCGCGTTGCCGACGCCGCAGAAGGCATCGTGCCAGCCGCAGGTGTCCGCCGTGATCGAGACGAGGATGCGGCCCATGTCCGAATACAGACAGTGGCCGCGCGTCAGGAAGGCGGTGTGCTGGCCTTTGAGCGTATCGGCCATGTTGTAGCGCTCGAGCACCTGGTGCGCGTTGTAGAACAGCGCGGCGCAGTTCGCGCCGCCTTCGAGATCGGTCAGGCGCAGCGCGAAACCGCGCCGCAATTCGACCGACCAGTGGCGCGCGCCGGGCACGATCTCGCTTCTGACGATGGTGCCGATCGCAGGCAGAGTCGGATTCATGTCGTCCCTCTTCGATGAACTCAGGCCGGCGCGAGCGCCGCCGTCTGCTTGTTGAGTGGCAGGTCATAGGTGACCCGCGCGCCATAGGCATTCGGGGCCTGGGGATCGGCCCGCACCTTGTCGAACACGAACAGTCGCGTGCCGAGCGCAAAGCCTTCCTTCAGGTCGTGCGTGATCATCAGCACGGTCAGCCTGTGTTCCTGCCACAGAGTCGTCACCAGCCGATGCATATCATGCCGGATGCCGGGATCGAGTGCCCCGAAAGGCTCGTCGAGCAACAGGATCCGCGGCCGCGCAATCAGGCTCTGGGCCAGTGCGAGGCGCTGCTGCATGCCGCCCGACAGCTCGCTCGGGTAGCGGTTCTGGGCGTTGTCGAGACCGACCTGGGACAACAGCGCCAGCGCTTCCTCCTTCGCTGCGCGCCGGCGTGCGCCGAACAGGCGGCCCAGCACCTTCGACCCCTTCAGTTCGCGCGCGAGCATCACATTGCCGAGCACCGTCAGGTGTGGAAACACCGAGTAGCGCTGGAACACGATACCGCGTTCGGCATCCGGCTCCATGCGCAACGGCTGACCCGCCAGCAGGATTTCGCCGCGGTCCGGCGGCTCCTCGCCGAGCACCATCCGCAGAAACGTCGTCTTGCCGCAGCCGGACGCCCCGACCACCGCGCAGAACTCACCTTCCTCGATGCGCAGGTTGAGCCGTTCGAGGACCACGTTGTCGCCATAACGCTTCCAGACATTGCGCGCTTCGATCAGCGGCACCTGCGCGCTCATACGGACGCCCCCGCGTTGTGCCAGGGAAAGGCCTTGCGTCCCACGAAGCGCAGCAGACGATCCATCGCGAATGCCAGCACCGTGATCCACAGCACGTAGGGCAGGATCACGTCCATCGCCAGGTAGCGCCGGACGAGAAAGATGCGATAGCCGAGTCCGTCAGTCGCCGCAATCGCCTCGGCGGCAATCAGGAACAGCCACGCCGATCCGAGGGACAGGCGCACGGCGTCGATGAGTCGGGGCAGCGCGAGGGGCAACACCACGCGCAGGATCACGAGCCAGGTCGAGGCGCCGAGCGTCTGGGCCTTGACGATCAGCTCGCGCGGGATTTCGCGCACGCGGCCCTGGATGTCGCGCGCGATGACCGGCGCGATGCCGAACACGATCAGGACCACCTTCGACAGCTCGCCGAGCCCGAACACGATGAACAGGATCGGCAGCACCGCCATCGGCGGGATCATCGACAGGCTCGCGACGAACGGTGACATGCCGGCACTGACGAGCGGCAACGCGCCGAGCGCGATGCCGACGACGAGCCCGATCGCCGCACTGATGGCCACCGCGGTGCCGAGTCGCCGCAGGCTGGACGCGGTGTCGACCCACCACAGCAGCTCGCCGCTGCGCTTGCTCGGCACCAGCGCCATGCGTTCGATCGCCGCGCCGAAACTCGACATCGCCGGCAGCAGCTTGTCATTGGGATTCGCCACCAGTCTCTCGTTCGAGAAGCTGACGTATGCAAAGAAAGCGAAGACGAAAGGCAGAAGCGCCAGCATGACAGCGGAGATCCGCGGCGGCTGCAGGTTGATCAGACGTTTCATGATCCGGCGCTCTGCCTTTCAGCCGCAGCTCAGAGCTTCTGCTCGGCGGCCATCTTCATGTAGGTGTCGTCGAAGCGGAACTTCACGTTCCCCTTGTCGCCGGTCACCGCGCCGCCCGGATAGCCGATGCCGATGAAATCCTCGCTGCCCGCGCCTTCGCCGAGCAGACCGTGCTCGAACGAGAACTTGGCGACGCTCTTCATGGTTTTCTGCACGTCCGCACTCTGCGTGAACGCGACCGCGTCGGCGGCCGACGAGAACAGGCGTGTCGTTTTCAGCTGGCTGTCATAACCCGCGAGATCGGTGCCCGACACCTTGGCGAGGTTGGTGCGCGCGGCAAGTCCCGCCTCGTCGTTCTTCGTCATGATCGACATGATTTCGTACCACGCGCCGGCCATCGCCTTGCCGAAGGCCGGGTTCGCGGCCAGCATCTCGGTGTTGACGACCATCAGGTCGATGATTTCACCAGGCGTCTTCGCCGAGTCGTAGACGATGTGCGCGTCCGGCATTTTGGCAATTTCGGCCAGCTGCGGGTTCCAGGTCACGAGCGCGGTGACATCGTCGGACGCCGCCGCCGACACGATATCGGCGTCCGAGGTGTTCACGACCGTGATGTCCTTCTCGCTCGAACCGATGCTCTCCAGCGCGCGCGCCAGCAGGTAGTGCGACACCGAGAGTTCGACAAGGTTGACCGACTGGCCCTTGATCGCGGCGAGATCCGACTTGCCCTTCAGGACGATGCCGTCGTTGCCGTTCGAGAAGGAGCCGACGATCAGCGCCGTCGAATCGACGCCGCCCGCGGCCGGAATCGTCAGCGCGTCCATGTTCGTCATCACGCAGCCGTCGAACGCGCCGGCGGTGTACTGGTTGATCGACTCGACGTAGTCGTTCAACTGCACGACTTCGATCTCGATGCCGTATTTGTCCGCCCACTTCTTGATGATGCCGGAGGTCTCGCCGTAGTCCCACGGCACCCAGCCGACGTAGATGGTCCACGCGATCTTGAATTTCTGTTTGGCCTCGGCCGCCGCGACCGGGCTGCTCACAGCGAGCGCAACGAGTCCGCACAGCAGGCCCAGCAGGGCACTGCGACGGGTAAAACGGGCGATGGAACGCATCATGGAATGTCTCCTCAGATCGTGATTCGGCTACAACACGCAAGCACACAGGAGGACCTGGCGAGTGACCTCCCGGGCTTTTGTCCCGCCGTGTAACCTCTGAGGAGAGGTCGGTTGCTCTCGGACCAGTCACCCGCGTCAGCGGGTCGGAACCCTAGCGACCTATTTCTGCAATCGAATCCTGCGGCGCCTTGCCTTCACCGCCGGTCCTTCGGAATTGGTTCTGCGAGAACCGTGCCAGCCCGGGATTGCCGCGCGCTGCAACGCGTTCTGCCCCACGACCGTTCGTCGGGCGCGCCATTGAAGAGCGTGGCCACGCATGCCCGCACTATCTTTGGGCGCAGACGGCCAGTCTACCGTGTCGGCGCATGAGGGCCGATCGGCCGGCCACTGGAAAAACGCCGACGGCTGCGAGGCCGGCGACCGCCTGGACGTCCGGGCGTTCGAGCGTCTGCCTGCCCGCAAGGACCGTGCGACGCGTCGACGGTCCGGGCAGCGCGACGTGCCCGACCTGCCCCAAGATTGCTCACACCTCCCCGGCTGCGTACGCTGCGGCGATGCCCCCTTCCCCTGTCGTCGCGGCCCACGGCCTCTGCATGGATTACGGCGCCGGCGAGCTGCGCTCGCGGGTGCTGCACGATCTCGACCTGCGCGTCGCAGCCGGCGAGTTCGTCGTGATTCTGGGCCGCAGCGGATCGGGCAAGTCGACCCTGCTCCATCTGCTGGGTGCGATGGAACGCGCGACGGCCGGCAGTCTCACGGTCGGCGACACCGATCTGGTCGCCCTCGACGAGGAAGCCCGTGCGCGCTTCCGGCGGCGCTCGGTCGGCTTCGTGTTCCAGGCCTACAACCTGCTCCCGACGCTGAACGCGCAGGAGAACCTGCTGCTGCCGCTGCAGTTGAACGGCATCCCGGACGACGGTCGCAGCGCGCGTCTGCTCGAGCGCCTGGGCTTGCAGGGCAAGGCGACGCGCTATGCCGATGAGCTCTCGGGCGGCGAACAGCAGCGCGTCGCCGTCGCCCGCGCGCTGGTACACGACCCGCTGCTGGTCCTCGCCGACGAACCCACCGGCAACCTCGACGAGGAAGCGGCCGGCAGTGTGCTCGATCTCTTCGTCGAACTCGTGCGCGAGAGCGGCCGCACACTGATCATGGCGACGCACAGCACCGAGACCTGTGCGCGGGCCGATCGCGTCCTGCGCCTCGATCACGGCCATCTCGTCGACGCGTGAACCTGCTGTTGCTGCGCGCGACAGCGCGTCATCTCATCCATCATCCGTGGCAGCTCGGGCTGGCGCTGCTCGGGATCGCGCTCGGGGTGGCAGTGGTCTGCGCGGTGCAACTGACGCAGGCGAGCGCGCGCCAGGCGCTGCAGTATGCGCAGCGTTCGCTGGTGGGGCCGTCGACGCATCGCATCGAAGCGGCGGAAGGCACGCTCGACGAACAGGCCTTCGCCGCACTCGCGCAGCAATGGCCGCAGCTGTCGTTCATGCCGGGTGTCAGCGGTGACGTGATGCTGGCGGACGCGCCGTCGCAACGCCTGCAGGTGATCGGCGTCGACCCGCTGACGGCATCCGGCACTGCCGACGCCCGCCTTGGGCCGGGCTTCGATCTGCTCCGCTTCCTCGACACCCCGGGCGCAGCCCTGCTCAATGCCGACACCGCCGCGCGCCTCGGTGTCGTGCACGAGGCCCGCCTGCGCGTGCGCGGTGATGACGGACCGGTCGAGGTGACGATCGTCGGCATCGCGCCCGCCGCGCGCGATGGCGGGCCCGCGGACGACATGCTCGTGATGGACATCGCGAGCGCGCAGGAGCTGCTCGGCATGGCCGGGCACCTCGGTGCGATCGAAGTCGCGCTGCCGGCGGGCCTGCGCGCCGCCGATTTGCGGGCCAGCCTGCCCGTCGGGTGGCGCCTCGTATCGAACGCGACCCGCCTCGGCGCTGCACGCGAGATGACGCGCGCGTTCGACGTCAACCTCACGGCCCTCAGCCTGCTCGCGCTGCTGGTCGGCATGTTCCTGATCTACAACACCTCGAGCTTTCTGGTGCTGCAACGTCAGCCGCTGTTCGCGCGACTGCGCGCGCTGGGCGTGTCACGCCGCGAACTGTTGGTCGCGCTGTTGAGCGAAGCTGCCGTGCTCGGCCTGCTCGGCTGTCTGGCCGGGCTCGCGATCGGCCGCGGCATCGCGGGCCTGCTGCTGGCGCACGTGGCACGTACGATCAACGATCTGTACTACCGGGCCGCGATCACGGAGGTCGCGACGTCACCGGCGCTGCTGGCAGGGATTGCGGGTCTCGGCCTCGCGGCGACGCTCGCCGCCGCGCTCCCACCGATGTTGGCCGCCACACGCGTGTCGGTGATGCGCGTCGCGCGCCCCGGCCCCGGCATCGAGCGCACACCTGTCCACGGCGCGCTGCTCGTGCGGCTCGCCGGCGCGGCCTGGGCCGTCGCGGCGCTGTTGCTCGCGCTGCCGACGCGTGCGCTGGTGCCGGGCTTCGCGGCGCTGTTCGCCTGCCTGCTCGGCGCCGCGTGCCTGGTGCCCTGGCTGCTGACCCGCAGCGCTCGCGCGCTCGCGCGCCGCCCCGCGCTGGCCCCGACGACGCTGCTCGCGCTGCGCGCCTTGTCGATGCACGGACAGCGCGCGGGTCTCGCCGCCGCAGCGCTGATGGTCGCGTGCGCCACCGGCATCGCCATCACCGTGATGGTGGCGAGTTTTCGGGTGTCGGTCGCCGACTGGCTGAGCACGCTGTTGCGCGCCGACGTGTACGTCAGCCTGACGACGCGCGCACACGACGACAGCCGGCGACTTGCGACTTTTCGCCGGCACATCGACACGCTGCCTGAAGTGGCCGCGACCAGTGCCGTCGTGCGGACCACCGCGCGTACGGCCGCCGGTCCGATCAGTCTGCTGGCTTACGATCTGCCCGCGGCCGCACGGCCAGGCTTCCGGTTCATCGCCGGCGAGGCCGCTGCGGTGTGGGCCGCCTGGGACGAGGACACGGTGATGATCACCGAGCCCTACGCGTGGCGTCACGGCCTCGCCCCCGGCGACAGCGTGGCGATCGATACCGCCGCGGGCCCGGTCGCGTTCCGGATCTCGGCCGTGTATCGGGATTACGCGAGCGAGCGTGGCAGCGTCGCCATGAGTCATCGCACCTACCTGCGCCACTTCCCGCCGCGCGACGATGCCGGGCTCGGCGTCTATGCCGCGCCCGGCGTCGGTGCCGCACGCCTCGAACAGGCGTTGCGCGCGGCGATGGGCCCAGCAGCGGATTTGCGCCTGCAGTCCAATGCGAGTCTGCGCGCACTGTCGCTCGCCGTGTTCGATCAAACCTTCGCCGTGACGGACCTGTTGCGGCTGCTCGCGCTCGGCGTCGCGTTCGTCGGTATCGTCTCGGCGCTGCTCGCCCAGCAGATGGAGCGCCTGACGGACTATGCGCTGATGCGCGCTCTCGGCTTTCGCCGCGACGAACTGCTGCGCGTGGTGCTGTCGCAGACGCTCGCGGCCGGTGCGGTCGCGGCGACGCTCGCGGTGCCGGTCGGACTCGTGCTCGCGGTGCTGCTGATCGACGTGATCAATGTGCGATCGTTCGGCTGGACGATGAACATGCACGTGCCGTGGACCCGCGTGCTGACCGCTTGGGGTTCTGCGATCGCCGCCGCCCTGCTCGCCGCTGCCCTGCCGGCCTGGCGCGCCGTGCACCAGGCACCGGCGAGCATTCTGCGCAATGACTGATCGGCGCCGCAGGCTGTGGCTCGGGCTGGGCGCGCTGGCCGTCGCCGGCGGTGTGCGCTGGTGGCGAGGCCAGGCGGTCGACGCACCGTCGGGCGTGGCCGCGGTGCTGCGCGACAACGAGCGCAATGCGGGCTTTGCCCGCGTCGAAGGACCTCGAGCGTTCGAATTTCCGCGCGACCACGCGGCCCATCCGGCGTTTCGACACGAGTGGTGGTATGTCACCGGTCATCTGCGTGGCGACGAGGCGCGCGAGTTCGGGTTCCAGATGACCTTCTTCCGCTATGCCTTGACGCCGCGCGCGATTGAATCGCCGTCGCGCTGGCGCGCGCGCGATCTCGTGCTCGCGCATTTCGCCGTCACGGATGTCGCCGGCCAGCGCTTTCATCATGCGACACGACGCGCCCGCGCCGCGCTCGGCCTCGCCGGCGCCGACGAGGCCAAGCCATGCCTTTGGCTCAAGGACTGGCAACTCGCGCTCACCGACGCGGACGCCGGACGCTGGCGCTTCACGGCGGCGACCGCACACGCCGCGTTGACGCTGACGCTGATCCCGACCAAACCGCTGGTGCTGCAGGGCGACGCCGGTTACTCGCGCAAGAGCGACGCGCCGGGCAACGCCTCGCATTACTACTCGCTGCCGCGTCTCGCTGCCAGCGGCGAACTGACGCTGAATCACGCGACACAGGCCGTCACCGGCACGGCGTGGTTCGACCGCGAATGGGGCACGAGCGCGCTCGGCGACGGCCAGTCGGGCTGGGACTGGTTCGCGCTGCAGTTCGACGATGGCCGCGAACTGACGTTCTATCGTCTGCGTCGGCTCGACGGCAGCCCCGACCCGCACAGCCGCGGCCTGCTGATCGCCGCCGACGGCAGCGCGCAGCCTCTCGCCGCCAGCGACGTCGTCATGACCCCCGTGCGCTGGTGGCGCAGCCCACGCACCCGCATCCGTTACCCTGTCGCCTGGCGCGTCGAGGTGCCGCGCGCGCAGCTCAATCTCACGCTGCAGTCACGCCTCGACGCGCAGGAATGGACCGGCGATCTGCGCTACTGGGAAGGCCAGGTCGAGGTCCGCGACGGCAACACCCGACTCGGCCTCGGCTACCTCGAAATGACGGGTTACGAGTAGCGCCTGAGCGGCGCGCATCGAAAATCCTGCTTCGGCGTGGCCGATGGCCTGTATCTGCCACCGAGAACACCGAGAACACCGAGGAAGAATTGAGTGGGCCGTGCCGGCTGGCCGGTCAGTTGCATTCGAATGGCGCGGCGCCGGCTGCCGGCAAGTCAATCAATCGTCTTCCTCTGTGTTCTCGGTGTTCTCGGTGGCAGATTTGCATGCCAGAGCGCACCCGCGCTCGGCCACCGACGAGGCTGCTCACTCAGCCCGCAAAGCGGTAACAGGGCGTGTATTCGCGACCGGCGAGGCGCATGCGGCCCTGGGCGACGAAGTCGCGCAGCAGCTGGTCGAGGGCCTCGATGATCGCGCGTTCGCCGCATAGCTCGAAGGGACCGTGCTGCTCCACCGCGCGCACGCCGTCTTCCTTCACATTGCCACTGACCAGTCCCGAGAACGCGCGACGCAGGTTGCACGCGAGTTCGTGCGCCGGCAGATCGCGATCGAGGCGCAGAGACTTCATCGCCTCGTGCGTCGCGACGAAGGGCTGCTGGAAGCGCGGGTCGATCCGCAGCGACCAGTTGAAGTAGGCCGCGTCGTCGTTGTCGTCGCGAAAGCGCATGACCTCCTCCGCACCGCGCCGCATGCGCGCCGCGACGCGCGGCGCGTCGTCGACGATGATGTCGTAGCGCGCAGCGAAACGCTCACCGAGGATGCCGCGGATGAACGCATCGAGCCGGGCAAAGTACGCCGCGCTGCCGGCCGGGCCGGTCAGCACCAGCGGCAGCGGGATGTCCTGGTTGTCGGGATGGGCGAGCACGCCGAGCAGGTAGAGGATTTCCTCGGCGGTGCCAACGCCGCCCGGAAAGACCACCACGCCGTGGCCGAGCCGCACGAAGGCTTCGAGCCGCTTTTCGATGTCCGGCATGATCACGAGGTCGCTGACGATCGGATTGGGCGCCTCGGCGGCGATGATCCCGGGCTCCGTGATGCCGATGTAGCGCGCGTCGCCGATGCGCTGCTTCGCATGCGCAATCGTCGCGCCCTTCATCGGGCCCTTCATCGCCCCGGGGCCGCAGCCGGTACAGATGTCCATGGACCGCAGGCCCAGTTCGTAGCCGACCTCCTTGCAATAGTCATACTCGACCCGGCCGATCGAGTGCCCGCCCCAGCAGACCGTGACGCCGCGCTGCGGGCCGGGCCGCAGCAGGCCGGCATGGCGCAGGATATGGAAGACCGAGTCGGTGATGCCGGCCGGAGTGGCAAGGTCGAAGCGCTCGCGCTGGGTCAGTTCGCCCGCCATGTAGACGATATCGCGCAGCACCGCGAACAGCTGCTGCTGGACGCCCCGAATCATCACGCCGTCGACGAAGGCATGGGCCGGCGCATTGCGCAGATGCAGGCGCAGGCCCCGGTCGACCTGCTCGAAACTGACCTGGAAGTCGGTGTAGGCGTCGAGCAGTTCGCGCGCGTTGTCGGTTTCCATACCGCTGGTCAGGGCAGCGAGCGCACAGCGCCGGAAGGTATCGAAAATAGGCCCCTGGCGAGCCGCGCAAAGCTTGTTGACCTCCGCCTGGGACAGCACGGCGAGCACGTTTTCAGGGCTGACTACGGCATGGTCAATCGTGGAGGAGTCAGGGCTCATTAAAATTTCCGGGGTAAAGATCAAAGGCTTGCCAGATCAAATTCAGCTTGACTGGTTGAAGTGTTTTGTGAGAATCATATACCATTCGCTGAAAGATCAGGGTATTACCCGATCAAAATAACAAAAGCGATCCGATCAAGGCGCTAAATTGCATAAACGGGCATACGGAGGGGGCGATGGGTTCGAATATGGCTTCTGAAGGCTGGAACGCGCTGGTCGACGAGCTCAAGCAGCTCGAGACCTTCTTCCCCCTGCTCGGCGTTGCCGGCGAACAGGACGAAGTCGAAGAGGAAATCCGCGAACTGGAAGAACTGATTGCCGCGGCCGGCCATCCGGACGACGAGCAGTCGCTGCGGGCGCTCACCTATCTTCAGGCGGAACTCGCCCGCAAACGCAACCTCCTGACCCGCCTCTGACGCGGGTCCTGCGCTTCCCGACCCCTCAGACGAGGGTCGGCAGCTTCTGTTTCAGCAGCGCGCGGAACTGGTCTTTCAGTTCCGGGTGCTGCAACGCATAGTCGATCGTCGCTTCCAGGTAACCGAGCTTCGAGCCGCAGTCGTAGCGGGTGCCTTCGAACTCGTAGGCCAGCACCTGCTGCTGGTTCAGCAAGGTCGCGATGCCGTCCGTCAGCTGGATTTCACCGCCGGCACCGCGCTGTGTGCGCTCCAGGATCCCCATGATGCTGGCCGGCAGGATGTAGCGACCGACCACCGCGAGATTCGACGGCGCGACGTCCGGTTTCGGCTTTTCGACGATGCTCTGGATCTTGCCGACGCGCTCGTCGATGGCCTTGACCTCGACGATGCCGTACTTGTCGGTGTCCTCGTGCGGCACCGGCTGCACGGCGATCACGCCCGTGTTGTAGTGCGAGAACACGTCGACCATCTGCGCGAGGCAGCCCTTGGGACGGCCGTCGATCAGATCGTCGGCGAGAATGATCGCGAAGGGTTCGTCGCCGATCGCCGGGCGCGCGCACAGCACGGCGTGCCCGAGCCCCAGCGGTTCGGCCTGGCGGATGTAGATGCAGGACACGTGCGGCGGCAGGATGTTGCGCACGATGTCGAGCATCTTGCCCTTGTTGCCCTTCTCGAGTTCGGCCTCGAGTTCATAGGCCTTGTCGAAATGATCGGGAATCGAGCGTTTGGCGCGCCCGGTGACGAAGATCAGCTCTTCGATGCCCGCCTCGACCGCCTCTTCCGCCGCGTACTGGATCAGCGGCTTGTCGACGACCGGTAACATTTCCTTGGGATTGGCCTTCGTCGCCGGCAGGAACCGGGTGCCGAGGCCAGCGACGGGGAATACCGCCTTGCGTACTTTGCGGGTCACGATGAACTCCGTTTGAATGGCACAACTGTGGTCTCGCGCGCTCCGGCGCGGCTGCTCTCATCGGACAACTCCGGCACCGCCTCCGTCAAGAGTTCCCGAATCCGCTTTTCGTCGAACGTATCACAGGCCTGCATCAGGCGTTCGAACAGTTCCTGAATACGGGCTGCTTCGAGCATGGTCTGTGCGGCAAGCAACAGTTTCGGGTGGCTGGTCGCGCGCAGGTTCTCTTCGGCATGGAACAGCTCTTCGCGCAGCTTCTCGCCGGGGCGCAGGCCCGTGTAGACGATGCGGACATCCTGGCCCGGGATCCGGCCGGACAGCCGGATCATCTGCTCGGCGAGATAGGTGATGTTGACGGGCTCGCCCATATCGAGCACGAAGATGTCACCGCCGCTGCCGACCGCGGCCGCCTGCAGGATCAGCTGGCTGGCCTCGGGTATCGTCATGAAGTAGCGCGTCGCCTCGGGATGCGTGACCGTCACGGGGCCCCCGCCGCGGATCTGCTCGCGAAACAGCGGCACCACGCTGCCGGCGGAATCCAGCACGTTGCCGAAGCGGACCGTCAGATAGCGCGTGGCCGACTGCTGATTGCGCCGCTCGCACAGCAGTTCGGCGAAGCGCTTCGTCGCCCCCATCACGCTGCTGGGACGCACCGCCTTGTCGGTCGAAATCAGCACCATCGCCTCGCAGCCGTGGCGATCGGCGGCGTCGACGACGTTGCTGGTGCCGAGAATGTTGTTGCGGACGCCCTCGCGAATCTGCGCCTCGACGATCGGCACGTGCTTGTAGGCCGCCGCGTGGAACACCAGTCGCGGCTGAGAGGTCGCGAACGCGTGATCGAGCGCCACGGTATCGCAGACGTCGCCGAGCATCGCCTGCAACGGCAGATGAGGATAGGTCTGGCGCAGTTCGCGCTCGATCAGGTACAGCTGGAACTCGCTGCGCTCGTAAATCACGAGCCTGGCAACGCCGAGGCGCGCAACCTGGCGGCAGAGTTCGGCACCGATCGAGCCACCGCCGCCGGTGATCAGCACCGTCTGACCGAGCAGTTGACGCTGGATACCGTCCCAGTCGAGCTGGACGGCGCTGCGCCCGAGCAGATCGTCGATCGCGACTTCGCGCACTTCGCGCAGACCCACGCGTCCCGATACGAGATCCTGCAACCGCGGCAGCGTGCGAAACGGCGCACCGGCGCGCTCGCACAGCGACACGATGCGCTGCATTTCAATGTTCGTCGCCGACGGAATGGCGATGAACACGCGGTCGACCTGGTAGCGTTTGACGAGATCGGGCAGACGCTCGAGTGCGCCCAGCACCGGAATGCCGTGGATACGCATGCGGGCGAGCCCGCCCCGATCGTCGACGAATCCGACCGGCACGTAGTTGCCGTCGCGCAGGATGTCGCGCAACAGCATTTCACCGCCGTTGCCGGCACCGACGATCAGGATCCGCTCGCCGTCACGGATATTGCGCAGGTTCAGGCTGCGGTCCTTCGCCAGCCTGTACAGCAGTCGCGGGCCACCGAGCAGGAAGACCAGGAACATCGGATAGACGATCAGCACCGAGCGCGGAATGCCCTCGAGGCGCGTGACCACGAACAGCGCCAGTGCGATGGCCAGCGCGCCGAGCGCCGCGCTGCGCACGATGTTCCACAGGTCCTGCAGACTCGCAAAGCGCCACAGGCCGCGATAGAGCCGGAAATACCACGCGATCGCGCCCTGCACGCCGAGCACCACCGGCAGCGCCTGCAGGTTGCTGTGCAGATAGTCGGGGGGCGGCAGGGTGAAATTGAAGCGTGCGAGCAGCGCCAGCAGCCACGCCAGCGCGATCATCAGCAGATCGTGGGTAATGACGACAGTTCTGACGTTGGGCAAACGCATGTCAGGCGGCGCGGCGGCTCGTGAGGACGATGGTGATGCGCCATATGGTAACAGTAAGGGCGTAGGCGGACAGTGCGAGCCAGGGCCCGAGCTGGGGTCGGTGAAACGCGACCCAGGCCGTGCCGGCCAGCGGCGCGCCGAGCAGCATGAACACCGTGGCGACCAGCCCGTGGGACCAGCCGGCGGTGACCAGCCGCTGGTAGGCGTGGCCGCGGTGGGCCGTCCACCAGCGCTCGCGGCGCAGGATCCGGCTGCCAAGGGTCAGGCTGGCATCGGTGATGAAGGGCGCGAGGACGATCAGCCACGGCCAGAGGGACTCGCCGCGCAGGACCAGGTAGCACGCGTACAGGCCGAGCCACGCGCCGATGAAATAGCTGCCGACATCGCCCAGGAAGATGCGCGCCGGCGGCAGGTTGAAACGCAGGAAGCCCGCGCAGGCCCCGGCCAGTGCCAGCGCGCCGAGGGTGAGTCCGCGATCGCCGTGGGCATGCGCGAGCACGGCGAGCAGCAGTGCCGTCAGCACCGCCTGGCAGCCCGCGAGGCCGTCGCTGCCGTCCATGAAATTGTAGAGGTTCACGAACCACACCAGGCCCAGCACCCCGCAGCCGAGCGCCACCAGGGCCGCCGGGCCCGGCAGCGCAGTGACGCCGCTCATCGCGCCGAGCACGACGGCGAACACGACCGCCTGCACGCCCAGCCGCAGCGTCGCGCCGAGCGGCCGGTGATCGTCGAGCCAGCCGAGCGCGGCGAGCACGCCGGCGCCCGCGGCCCACGCCCCGCCCGCGGGCATCGGCAACAGCCCCCGGGCGACGCACCAGCCGTGCACGGCGAGCACGACGAGCGCCACCGCGAGACCGCCACCGCGCGGCGTCGGCGTCGCGTGCAGGCTGCGCTCGTTCGGCGTGTCGATGACAGCGCGGGCGAGCGCATAACGCCGCACCAGCCAGGTCAGCGCGGCAGCGGCAAGGTACGATCCGACCAGAACGATCATCAGCATGCTGTCCCTCTCCGAAACCACTCGCCGGTGGCACGCATCGCCGTCGCCGATTCAATGCGCGGCCGCCAGCCGAGCTCGCGCGCAATCTGGGCGCGATCGAGCACCATCGAGTCCGTCAGCCGCGCCACGCTGTCAGACCGCCCCGCGAGCCGCCCCAGGGCGCGCAGGGCGACGAAGGGACACGGCCACAGGCGGGCCGGCGTGCCGAGGCCCGCGGCCAGCGCGCGCACGAGGCCGGGCGTCGACAGCTCGACGTCGCTGACGGTGTAGCAGCGCTGGCCGACCGCGGTTGCGATGCCATGCACGATGGCGTCGGCGAGATTGTCGACATAGATCAGGCTGCGCTGATTGTCGATCGACCCGAACGGCAAAGGCCAGCCCGCGTCGATCGCGCGCATCAGCGCGAACATGTTCGCCTTGTTGCCGGGGCCGTAGACCAGCGGCGGGCGCAGGATCGTCAGGGCGATGCCGGCGGCCGCGCAGCGCTCTTGCAACAGCACTTCGGCCGCCAGTTTCGATGCGCCGTACGGCCCGCGCGGCTGCGGCATGTCGGCGGCACTGTAGGCATGCGGTCTGCCCTGCGCATCGTGCGGCGAGGTCTCGCCGAACACTTTCGCCGAACTGACGAACAGCAGCTGCGACGCGCCGCTCGCCACCGCCGCTTCGACGAGCGAACGCGTGCCGTCGACGTTGATGCGCTGGAAGTCCTGCCGCGCCTGCACGTCGTCGCCCTGATGCGCGCGCGCGGCCAGGTGCACGATCGCATCCCCCGCCCGCAGCGCGGCGCGCCAGGGCGTGTCGGGCCCCGCGTCGCCGACCACGATGTGCTCGGCGATGTCCGCAACCGGCGCCGCACCGCCGCGCACCGCCGCGCATACGGCGTGACCAGCCGCGAGCAGGGCGACACAGACGCGGCGGCCGACGAAGCCCGTCGCCCCGGTGACGACGACACGCATTCAGGCCCCCGCCGGCGCGAGCAGGCGCGCATACAGGGCCAATGTGTCGGCGTGCACACGCGCACTCGAAAACTCACGTTCGACGAGCCGGCGCGCGCCGTCGGCCAGCCGTGCGCGGCGCGCCGGATCCGACAGCAGGCCATTGATCGCCGCGGCGAGCGCCGGCACCACGCGCGCCGGCACGAGGACACCGCTGACCTCGGCCCGACAGATGTCGCGACAGCCCGGCACATCGGCGGCGACCAGCGGCCGCGCGCAGGCAGCCGCTTCGAGCAGTGCCTTCGGCAACCCTTCGCGATACGACGGCAGGCACACGAGACTGGCCGCGGCATAGACCTCGCGCATGTCCTCGCGATGCCCCCACCATTCGACGCCCGCGGCTTGTGCGGCGGCGAGCAGTTCGTCGCGCGCGTAGGCGGCCGGATTGTCCGCGTCGATGCCCCCGGCGAGCACCAGGCGTGCCGCGGGATGGACCGCGTGCACGAGCGGCGCGGCGGCCAGGAATTCAGCGACCCCCTTGTCCCGCAGCATCCGCGCCGGCAGCACGACCACTGGCGCATCGTTCGCGGCCGGCGGTTGCGGCACATAGCGCGCGAGGTCGACGCCGGCGCCGCGGATGAGGCTGGCCTGTGAGCGCACGACGCCGAGCGCGCCGAGCAGGGCGAGATCGTCGTCGTTCTGCACGATCGCGTGCGCATGGGGTCGCGACAGCAGGAAGCGCAGCACGGGACGCACGAGGCGCTGGATGCCCTGGGCAAGCCCGTCGCGCGAGGAAAACAGGTAACCCATGCCCGTCAACGCGTGCACGTAGCGCGGCGTGCGGCGCAGGCAGACCGCAAGCGCGCTCAACAGAATGGGCTTCAACGCGACCAGGTGCACGAGCGCGGGACGCTCGCGGCCGATCAGCCGATGCAACGCGAACAGCAGGCGCAGATCGCGCAGCGGATGACGCAGCGAGCGCTCGAACGGCAGGTCGATGCATTCGATGCCACGCGCCTCGATGCGCGCACGGTGTGCGCCGAAGCGGGCGGCGAGCAGCACGCGATAGCCGGCCGCGCGGGCAGCACACGCGAGGTCGATGCGGTGGGACCAGAAATACCAGTCCTCGGTGACGACATACAGCAGCGTGTTCACAGGGCAGACAGACTCGCGCCGACGGGCGCGGCCATTGTAACGTCCGCCGCGCACGAAGCGGCGAGCGCCGGCCAGACAAGCCCCGTAGGTTGGGCTGACGAAGGAAGCCCAACAGCCGCGCGCAGAGCAAGTACCGATACCGCCGACCGCAACACGCAGAAGCCAGCGCCAACATGTCCGCCAGGGCCGGACACGCCGAGCGCTGGGCTTCCTTCGTCAGCCCAGCCTACCAGTCTGCTGAGCGCCGTAGGTTGGGCTGACGAAGGAAGCCCGACAACTGCGCGCAGGGGAAGCACTGCCACCCTCCGCCTCAATGACCGTACCGCTCGCGCCAGGCCTCGAACATCAGCACGCCCCACAGCAGGTACTGCAGGTTCTGTCCGCCGGCGAGGTGCGCCTGCCACACCTGCCGCACCGACGCGACGTCGAAGTACCCGCCCTGGCGCAGCCGCGACTCGCTGAGCAAATCCTCGGCCCAGTCGCGCAGCGGGCCGCGCAGCCAGCTGTCGATTGGAATGCCGAAGCCCATCTTCGGCCGTTCGAACAGGGCGCGCGGCACGTGTCGCGCGAGCACCTCGCGCAGCACCCACTTGCCCTTGCCCTCGCGCACCTTCCACGCGAGCGGCATCCGCCACGCAAGTTCGACGATGTCGTGATCCAGAAACGGCACGCGCGCCTCGAGGCTCACCGCCATGCTCGCGCGGTCGACCTTGGTGAGGATATCGCCCGGCAGATAGTGCTGGGTATCGATCAGCATCATGCGTTCGACGAGCCCGAGCGCGGACGGCAACTGCGCGGCCAGCGCCATGATGCTCGCGGGCTCCGTCGCGCCCGGCACCACGCGCGCCGGTTCATGCCACAGGGAGATCAGGCGCAGATACATCGCGAGCGGATCGTCGAGCGTCAGCAGCCGCGCGAGCTTGTGCAGCTTGTCGCCCGGCATCTGCTGCCGCAGTCGCGGCGGCAGCACCGGCCACAGCAGCGCGAAAATCCGATCCCAGGCCACGGGGCTGCCGGCCGTCATCATGGCCGAAATGGTCCGACGCACGGCGAGCGGCAGACGCTTCTGCCGCTGCCACAGGCCGACTGCGGTCGAATAGCGCGTATAGCCTGCGAACAGTTCGTCGCCGGCATCGCCCGACATCGCGACCGTCACGTGCCGGCGTGCGAGCGCGGAGACGAGGTAGGTCGGGATCTGCGACGAATCCGCGAACGGCTCGTCATACATGCCCGGCAGCGACGGAATGACCGCCTGCGTTTCCTCCGGGCTGACGTAGAGCTCGGTGTGATCGGTCTTCAGGTGCGCGGCCACTGCGCGCGCGAACGGTGCTTCGTCGTACGCCGGCACGGTGAAACCGATGCTGAAGGTGCGCACCGGCCGCGGGCTCTGGGCCTGCATCAGTGCGACGATGGTCGATGAATCAATGCCGCCGGACAGGAACGCGCCGAGCGGCACGTCGGCGACCATGCGCTCGGCCACCGATTTGCGCAGCGCCACTTCCAGCAGATCGACGCCCTCCTCCGCGGTGCAGGTCAGCGGCGACGCCAGCCCGTCGCGCGCAGCGTCGAGCATCGACCAGTACGCGACGGGCGTCGGCATGCGGCCGTCGCTGCTCCCCGCATCGAGCTTGACGTAAGTACCCGCCGGCAGCTTCGCCAGACCGCGATAGATGCAGAACGGATCGGGGACATAGTTGTGGCGCAGGTACAGCGTCACCACGTCGCGGTCGATCGTCGGCCTGAAGCCCGGCCACGCATGCAGCGCCTTCAGTTCGGACGCGAACAGGAAACTGCCGTCATGCCAGCCGTAGTACAGCGGCTTCTCGCCGAGCCGGTCGCGCGCAAGCCACAGTTCGCGCGCCTCGCGATCCCACAGCGCAATCGCGAACATCCCGTTGCTGCGCTTCAACGTGGCCTCGACACCCCACGCGACGAAGCCGGCCAGCAGCACTTCGGTGTCCGAATGACCGATGAAGCTCGCGCCGAGCCCTTCGAGATCGCGGCGCAAGGCCGCGAAGTTGTAGATCTCGCCGTTGAAGACGATGACATAGCGCCCGCATTTCGAATGCATCGGCTGCGCACCGGCGGGGGCGGCGGTGGCCGAGGGCGAGGCCGAGCGACGAATCGCACCAGACATCACCGGCATCCGGGCCGCGATGCACGATGGCATCCGTCATCGCCACCGCGTGACGCTGCAGCGTCTCTGCGTCCAGGGCGCGTCGTACCGTCCATACGCCTGCAAGTCCGCACATGCCGTCTAGCTCCGTTCGCGATCGGGTTCGTGGGTGGGCGCAAGCCGTCGGTAAAGCGCCGCATAGCGGTCTATCGTCCGGGACAGGGTGTAATGCAGTTCGATGCGGGTACGCGCCGCGTGCCCCCGCGCGAGTCGCGTCGCGGGGCCTTCGTGCCACAGCGCAAGCAGCGCGTCGGCCAATGCGTCGGGCGACGACGGCGGAACGATGAGTCCCGTGTCACCCACGATCGCCGCCGCATCGCCGACCGCCGTGCTGACGCAGGGCACGCCGCAGGCCATCATTTCACCGAGCACGTTCGGAAAGCCTTCGCCGAACGCGGAACTGAGACAGCCGATATCGAGGGCCGCCATCAGCCGCGGCATGTCTGCACGCTGTTCGAGCAGCAACACCGCGTCGTCGAGCGCGAGCGCCGCACGGCGCGCAGCGAGATCCGGCACCGCCGTGCCCACCGCAATGAAGCGGGCCGTCGGCAGTCGCTCGCGCACGCGCCGCGCCGCCAGCAGAAAGGTCTCGTGATCCTTCTGCGGATCGCGCCGTCCGACGAGGCCGAACAGCGGCGCCTCGGTCGCGATCCCGAGTTCGGCACGCAGCATCGAGCGTGCTTGCAGATCGGGCGCGAAGCGAGCGGTGTCGAAGCCGTTCGGAATGATTTCCCAATGTCGCGCGCGATAACCGAGCGCGATGTGAAAATCCCGCCCCGCGGCGCTGTTGGCGACCACCGCCGCCGGCCGCGAGGCACAGCGTGCCAGCAGCCCGATCACCAGCCGGGTCAGCGCCCGATAGTGCACGAGAGCCATGTTCGAGCACCGGATGTTCCAGCACAGCGCGGGGCGCTCGTGCACGCCAAGCGCCATCAGGCCGAGCAGATCGGCATGATAAAGCCAGGTTTGCACGATGTCGGGGGCCCGTTCACGCAGGATGCGACGCAACGCGCGCCAGCCCCTGAGGCTCGGCCGCCCACGCTGCATCGACAGCGACAGCGGTGGTGTCGGCAGCGCCGCGGCGAGCGCCCCTTCTCCCGTCATTGACACAACCGTGCACTCGAACTCCTGTCGGTCGAGACCGGCAACGAGATTGACCAGCGAACGTTCGGCGCCGCCCACCTCGAGACTCGGGATCAGGTGCAGCACACGGATCGGACGCCGGTTCCGCTGCGCGTCAGCGCTGGGCGCCACGGACGTCATCGGCGCTGCGCGAGCACGTCGCGCCAGAACTGATCGAATTCTTCCAGCAGATTCTCGGCGCAGTGTTCTTCGAGCGTGATGCGGCGGCTCTGTGCACCGTAGGACGCCAGCGTGGCTTCGTCGCCCAGCATCCGCAGCAGTCCGTCTGCAAGTGCGCCCGGCGTCGCCTCGCGCACCAGCAGCCCGTTCGTGCCCTCGCGCACGAAATCCGCGGTCTGGCCAACGTCCCGAGCGAGGATCGCGTTACCGCAGGCCATCGCCTCGAGCATCGACAGGGAGGTGAAGTTCTCGTGGTCCTGCGTCGAGACGAAGAGCTTCGCGCGGCTGAACAGGTGGCTGGTGTCCGCCGCAAAGTCGAATTGCAGCAGGTCATCGAGCCCCAACGCGCTGCTGTGCGCGCGCAGTGCCGCTTCGAGGGGTCCCTTGCCAAGCAGCACGAAACGCCACGCTGCGAGCGCGGCCGGGTTGCGACGTCGTGCCTCGGCTATCGCGTCGAGATACAGCATCGGGCGCTTCACCGCGACGAGACGCCCGGCATGCACGACGAGGTTCTCCTTCGTGCCGGCAGGCCTGAAGCGCGCAGTGTCGACGAAACAGTGGCGAATCGCGCGCAGCACCGGCGGTCGCCGCGACAGGCCTTCTATCGCGCTGATCAGATTCCGGTACCACGCCATCACGCCATCGAGGGCACGTGCCCGAAAGTACGCGCGATAGGTCCGCCAGGCGAGATCCAGCCCCAGCGGCGCCGGGGCCGTATGCATGCGCGCCGCAACCTCGTAGTCATTGACGTTCAGCGTCACCGCCGCGCGCGGCCGGCGCCAGGCGCTGAGCCACAGCCACGGCAGGTGTCGCGGCAAGGCCAGCGTCAGATGCAGCAGGTCGAAGTGCGTGCCACTGGCGAACTGCCACATCGCCTGCATCATCGCGAGCCGGTTGCCACCCACGGCCGACAGGTCGACTATGCGCGGCGACTCGGGCAGGCGGCCGATCTCCCGCAGACGTGACACGGCGCTCGCGTCGCAGATCAGCCAGAGCTCGTGCGCACGTCGCGACGCGCTGTGTTCATAAGCAGCGAACAGATCGGCAAAGAAACGCTCCGCGCCGCCCCCGCCGGTCAGATCACCGACCCCGAACAGGACCAGGCCGATCCGGGCCGGTCTGGTCATGGCCGCCCGGCCCTCTCTACGCTGTCAAGGTAGTGCCGCAGTTGCGTTTCGATGACCTCGCGACCGCTGTGATGACGCTTGATCCAGGCGCGGCTCTCGTCCGACAGGGCCGCGAGCCGCGCCGGATCGCGATACAGGCCGGCGACGATTGATGTCAATGTCGCTTCATCCCCGCATTTCAACACCGGTGGCACGGCGCCGATACTGTGCAGCGCCGCCGCTTCATCGAGGTTCGTGCAGACCGGCACGCCGGCGGCGAGCGACTTGAACGTCACACCGCCGAAGCCGCCGAGCAGGAACTGGTCGACGACCAGGCCGCAGGCGCGGGCCATGCGGACGAAGCGCACGTTCGCCAATGGACTGACCCAGCGCACATGGCGCGCGAGGCCGAGTTCCGTCGCGAGCCGCTGGCTCTCCGTCACGTTCGCGCCCCATGCGCAGCACACCGCACCCACTCGCAAGCCTTGGGCGCGCAGTGCCGCCAGCGCGCGAAAAACGATGTCGTTGCCCTTGTCGGCATAACCGGTGCCGGGCACCCAGTCCTGGCGCGTCGGATGGAACAGCAGGAAATCGGCGTCGAGTTCTTTGCAGAGTTCCGCGCGCAGGACTTCCCAGCCGCTGATCGGAAAGCCCACATCCTCGTCGTAGGGATGATTGATCGCTGACACGCGCTCGTCGGCGAGCAGGTGCGCATTCGGCAGACAATCGGCGTTGGTGACGAACACATGTTCGGCAAGATGATAGGCGAGCGCGGTCAGTCGCCCTTCGGCGGTCGTGCGGAACGGGATCTCGCGAAGTGTGCCGTGCTCGAACGCGAAATAGGGTCGGCCGGCGACCATGGGCACGATGGCGCTCGTCGCGAAGCCCTGCACGACGTCATAGCGATCAAAAAGCGCACGCCACCGCTCGAGCGTCCACTGCCATGGCGCGATGTCAGCTACCGTCAGTTGATCGGCACGTGCCGGAAACGCGGCGTGGAAGCGCTCGCACAGCCAGGTCGCGCGCGCCTGCGCGCGCATCTGCTCCTGCCGGTTTGCGGCCGACGAGGGCCTGAGCCTGGCACGCAAGGGCCCGAGTGCGTGCCAGCCGGCGGCGCCCGCGAGCAGCAGCGGCGCGAGCAGCCGCACGGCCCGCGCCCCCCATACACCGCCCGGATTGCGATGGGGCTGCGCCCAGTCTTCGAGATAGGTTCGCAACCGCGCTGCGTGCTTCCAGACGTTGTAGCCGCGCCGCGTCCAGCCGGCGACTGTTGCTGCGCGGCCACGCAGGCGCTCGACCGGATCGGGGGCACGCGTGCGGTTGAGGACGCCCAGTTGTCGCCAGAGTCGGTTCGTCGTCGCCAGATCACCCTCGATGCGCGCGATCAGGTAATCCATCGCGAGGAACAGCGGCCCCTGTGCAAACCAGGGCGGCCGCTGATAGCCGTGCAGATCCTGGGTGGACCAGTCCGGCCGGAAGTGATCCGCCAGCCGATTGTCGAAGTCCGCTTCCTCCCACTCGGGGCAACCCATGATGTGATAGTAGTCGTGACACAGTACATCGCACTCAATATCCAGACGGTGGAGCAGCGTCGCATTGTGAAACGCGTTATTTGCGATATTGCCGATGTGCAGCACACGCAACGGGCGCCCGTGCCGGGCCTGGAACGCGCGGACGCGGGCCTTCAACTGCGGATCGAAGTCGTCCACAGCGTCCTGTGCCACGCTGTCGCTCACGGCGAGCCCCTTACCACGGCAACGCGGCGGTGCGTCTCAGGCGGGCTTCCGCAGCAGCACCGAAATGCCGTTCGGATTCGAATCGTTGAACTGGTAGTCGGCGACACCGAGCGCCGCGAGCCAGCCTGCGACTTCTTCCTCGCTGTGCTGCCACGCGTTGTGCGGGTGATACCAATCGAAGTTCACCATGTTGTTCGTCTCGTAATCGAACGCGTCGTTCCAGAAGCACTTCACAAAGCTGTAGTACAGCAGTCGTTGCACGTCGTGAGTGCCGGCCGGAATGCCCAGCACCGGGATGGGCTTGTCGAGCGTCACGCGCGCGTTGAGGTGACTCAGTTCGCGCCCGAGTTCCGTCAGTCCTTCGCATGCCTCGTAACACGCCTCGGGGCTCAGTTGCGTGAAGTGGCTGCGGATGTATTCATCGCAAAACTGTCGCGCCGGCCCCATCTTGCGGTAGACATAGAAGTAGAACTGGCCGCCCGGGGCCAGCTTGCGATACAGCGCGTTGACCGCGAGGCGCGTATCGGGCGTGTGGTGCAGCACGCCGTCGGCGATAATGAAATCAAAGGATTCGTCAGCGAACGGTGCGGCCATCAGATCGGCCTGCACGACATGGCAGTTCGGCAGGTGTCGCGTGTTCTCATAAGTGGTGTTGGCGGCTTCCGAGACGTCGAGCGCGAACACCTGCCCCTGGCTATGCTCCGCCATGAAGCGGCTGTTGAACCCCGATCCCGGCCCGCATTCCAGAATCGCGCGCTTGCCCGCATAGAAACCCGCGAGATCATCGCGCGTCGCGAGGCCGAGTTTCTTTCGATACCACTCGAACAGAAAGTCCTGATGCGCGGGCTCAAGTCCATAGCGTTTGAAGCGACGCCATTTGTCGGAGAATGTGGTGTTGGTCTTGCTCTGCTCTTCGTCACGCTCACTGCCCGCTCCGTCCGGCGGCGGCGGCAGCCCGTGACGCGCCGCGAACTCGCGGTGATCGGGACGCAGGCCACCGGTCAGAAAACAGGGAACTCCGTTGACGATCGGAAACCATGCCCCATCGGACTGGCGCAGGACACCTTCGATGATCTGATCGCCCTGCTGTTCGTAGATCTCAAGTTCCAGGTCTTGCTCGGTCGGGCTGCACAGCAGCGGCTTGATTGCGGAGCGCATCGTCGTTCATTCCTCGCAGAATCGAATGGTCTGTTCTGAGGTCCCTTCGTTGGGCCTCTATGGTTGGTGGGCGGCGACGGTTGCGCGTACGCCATCGGCGAAACCGCGGCAGCGCAATTCCGGCAGCCGCGCCTGCAGTTCGTCGAGTGCCGGCAGCACCGGCAATGGCGGTGCGCCCTCGAGCACCTCGAACACGGCTTCACGCCCCAGCGCCGCGCCGATCAGGCAACCGGCTTCACGCAGGCTGATCGTTTCCGGCGCGGCCACGTTGACCACGCCGCGCCACTGCGTTTCGACTGCGTGCACGATCACGGTCACGATGTCGTCGACATAGGTCGGATTGAAGCGGAAACCATCGGCGTCGCCGCGCAGGCTGATGGCCCTGCCGCTCGCGACGCGGCCAATCAGGTCACTCATCAGGCGATCGGTCTGACCCGGGCCGTACGGAAAGAACAGGCGCAATGCGCAGGTCGCAAACAGCGCATCGTAAGGCCGCGCCAGTACTTCGGCGGCAAGCTTGGTCGCGGCGTAGTAACCGGATGGCGCCGTTGGCGCCTGCTCGGACTGGCGCTGCGCCGACGGTGAATAGACGCTGCCAGTCGACGCCTGCAAAAACTGGCCGGCACCGGCCTGCTGCGCGTACGCCAGCAGCGCCTGGGTCGCGAGTACGTTGACGCCAAAGATGTCTTGTGCCGCCTCAGCGGCCGGCCAATCTCGAAAACGGGAGGACTGCGCAAGGTGCACCACGCAATCGATGCGGGACGGCAACACACGCAGGTTCGCCGGCACCGACAGGTCGGCTTGGATGACGGTGACGTTCGGCTGGTCGAACCGCGCGTCGCGGCGACACAACGCGAAAACCTCGTGTTCGGGGGTAAGCGCCGTTACGAGCGCGCGCGCGATGAAACCCTGCGCGCCTGTCACTAGTATCTTCATGATTGGGGCCGGTCCTCAGGTTCCGTGGGTCGTCAGCGACAGGTCGGGCGTCGACCTCGCGGC
>LNEL01000026.1 GCA_001464935.1 Gammaproteobacteria bacterium Ga0077536 | reverse complement strand
GCGAATCACCGCTACACGATCCAAGAAGCGCCCAGTGGACGACGTCACGTCCTGGAGCGGGGCGCAATAAGCTGCGGGAACTGCACTAACATATTGTGCAGCATGCCAAAGCTTCAATACGTAGAACAAAGCTGACGATTCCGGTCCGATAAGCAAAATGCCAGTATATGCGTTTGCACACCGACTTGAACGAACTTAGAGCGCCTTGCGACACAGCAGCCATCGGGCAACTTGATTGGCCCATTCGTTATCAGTGTGGAAAAATGTAGATATTTTTCAAATACTTGAGGCGCTTGAAATTTTAATATGCTGCTCTCAATTCTCCAACCGAACCCGAAGTACCTCCGACAAAATGAGAAATGCTAGTAGTCCGCTTCTAA
>LNEL01000025.1 GCA_001464935.1 Gammaproteobacteria bacterium Ga0077536 | reverse complement strand
AACTCCTTGGATTCAGTGGGCTTTAGCAACCGATCTGATCCGAGGTTTTCGCCCGAGTTCATTTCTACTGATCGATATTTGCGCTCAGCTATTTAGATTCCGTTTTTATTCGTCACTAAGTACCCAGTCGCCGAATCGCCGCCTCGGTCAGGTATTTGTCGAACAGGCTTTCGTCGTTGACCTTCATTTCGTAGCCGCCGCCGACGGTGCGGGTCTGTTCGAGGCGGGTCATGCGGTTGCTCTGTACGTCGTGCGCGTGCACGTTGCACCAGGACCAGTATGGGTATTTGCCGTCCATCACCTTCTTGTCGCCGTCTTCGTACAGCGAATAGGCGCCGTCGAAGGATTTGAACGGTTCGCCGCGGCGGTCGTAGGTGACCATGTTGACCGGCAGCAGCGTGCGCGCGTCGAACCACACGCGCTTCTTGCCGACCGGCGCGCGCGGGTAGGACGTCGGTTCGGCTTCGACGATGATCACTTCCGGCACGAGTTCGACATTGGTGTCCCAGAACGTCGTGCCCTGCGGGCCGCCGTGCGTCGTGCCTTCCCAGTTCTCGTGCTGGCTGTTCCAGTTCTGCGTGAGCCCGGCGAGGAAGGGGCCGCGGCCGATGATCTTGTAGTTGCCCCAGGTCAGGTAGGGATCGCCGGCCGCCCAGGCGTCCGACAGGTACAGCGTGGTGCCGGGAATCAGCGGTTCGAAACGCTGGCTCGACGGGAAACGTCGCACGCGCTTGAAGGCGGGCAGATAGCCCATCAGTTCGGGAAACACCGCCTGATCGTAATCCCAGATGTTCAGGAAGGACGTGCCCTTCGCATCGTTCGGGTAGGTGAAGAACACCGACTGGTAGCGCAGCTTCTTTTCCATGCCGGGCATGTAGGGTTTCGGATCGAGCGTCACGCGCGCGACCGGCGCATATTCGCACCAGCAGATTTCGTAGTAGTAACCCTGCTTGCCCTCGGCGTCGATTTCGTAATCCTTCACGGCATAGAACGACACGTCGTGGCGGCCCCACGACAGCGTGATCGGCACGAAGACTTCGAGCGCGGACGTCGGGTTCGGGAACGGATTGCCGCCAATCCACGGCTGGCCGTCGAGCGTGAAGCAGTTGCCCTTCTCGTCGAGTTTGGCCTGCCCCTGGTTGCGCAGCGTCGCTTCGATGTAGTCGACCGGTGACAGGCGCGTCATGTCGGTCGTGCTCTGCACGATGCCGATCTTGCGCCCCATCTGCTTGATCTGCATGTAACGGACGGGGTCGAGGAGATCCTGCACGACATCGACGTTGCTCGCGTCGATCACATCGCCGGGCTTCACCTTGCCCTTGGTGTACATCTCGATCGACAGCAGTTCATCCGGGTAGGCCGCTTCGAAGCCGCCGTTCTGCGCGACTGCCTCCCACACGGACCCCAGCACCCCGGCGCCGAGCAGGCCCTTGGCAGTCTGCTGCATGAAATGGCGACGGCTGTAGTTGAAGTCGTATTTGCGGATATGCATCGGATTGTTCCCACTCTCGATTGAATTCGGATGCCGGTCTCATGTCACGCGTTGCGGCCGGCCGTTCAGACACACAGGCCCTGGAATCGTTCCTCGATCGCAGCCACATCGAAATCCCGGCCGATGAACACGAGGCGACTGCCATGGTCGGCATCGGGCCAGTCGTCGAGCCACTGTAGCGGGTAGAACTTGTTCTGTACCGCCTGCACGATGGCCGGCCGGCCGCCCTTCTCGCGAAACCCGGCGATACCCTTGATGCGCAGGATTCGGGGGCCGAGTTCGTTAACGACCCGATTGAGGAAAACCGTAGTGCCGGCGAGGCTGAGCGGTTCGGGATGACGGCATACATGGCTGGTGTAATGGCTGCCGTGATCGTGTCCGGCGTCCGGCGCATGGGCGGCGTGGTGGTCTATCCACGCAGCGACGAGGCCGGCGCGGCGGCTGGCATCGACCGTCTCCGCCACCGCGAACAGTGCCGGCGGCACGTCGCCCTGCATCGCGTCGACGCACGGGGCGGCCGCGTTGATGCGCTTGATGAGCCGGCGCGCGGCGTCGAGTTCTGCCGGGCTCGCGAGGTCCACCTTCGACAGCACCAGCACATCGGCCATCGCGACCTGATCGGTCGCGGTGTCGTGTCCCGGCAGCGTCGCCGGTGCGTTCAGCGCATCGACGACGGTCACGATCTGGGCGAGGCTCACGGTCTTCGCGAGCGCCGGCGTGACCATCAGCGTATGCACGATGGGCACAGGATCGGCGACGCCGCTGGTCTCGATCACGATGCGATCGAAGGTCGGGATGCTGCCGAGCTGCCGGCGATAGAGCAGGTCGTGAATCGTCAGCGCCAGGTCGCCGCGTATCGTGCAACACAGGCAGCCGTTGCGCAGTTCGACGATGCTCTCGGACAGACTCGCGACAATCAGGTGATCGATGCTGACTTCACCGAACTCGTTGATGATCACCACGGCATTGTGGAAATCCGGCGCGGCCAGCAGATGCTGCAGCAGCGTCGTCTTGCCGCTGCCGAGAAAGCCTGTCAGCAGCGTGACCGGGATGGGCCGTCTCAATTGACTGCGCGCTCGGTGTTGGCCCAGAACTTCTTGCGGATTTCGGTCTTCAGCACTTTGCCGACCGGCGAGCGCGGCAGTTCGGGCCAGATCTCGATCTTCTTCGGTGCCTTGACGCTGCCGAGCTTGCCTTTCGCGAACTCGATCAACGTGTCTGCACTGAGCGACTGACCCGGCCGCAGCACCACGATGGCGGTGACCATTTCGCCCCATTTCGCATCCGGCGTCCCGATCACCGCGCAGTTCTCGACACCCGGGTGGGCATTGATGGCGTCTTCGACTTCGGCGGAGAACACGTTGAAGCCGCCGGTGATGATCATGTCCTTCTTGCGGTCGACGATGTAGACATAGCCGTCGTCGTCCCAGTACGCGACGTCGCCGGTGTGATGCCAGCCGAAACGCCGCGCCTCGGCGGTCCCCTCCGGGTTGCGATAGTACAGCGGCGCGACGAGATCGCCGCGGGCGACGATCTCCCCACGCTCACCGCGCGGCAGAATCGCGCCGTCGTCGTCCATGATGGCCATGCGCGTCAGCGCGCACGGCTTGCCGCAGCTCTTCAGCCGATGACGCAGGGCGGGTTCGCGCGCGGCCGCCGCGAGTTCAGCCGGTGGCAGATAGGTGATCAGCATCGGCGTCTCCACCTGACCATAGCACTGGCACATGCAGGGGCCGAACACCTCGACGGCTTCTGCGAGCTTGTCCGGCGACACCGGCGAGGCGGCAATCAGGAAATGCGTCAACGACGAGTAATCGAACTCGCGCACGCGCGGGTGCGACAGCATCGCGTAGAGCGCGGTCGGCGGCAGGAACACGTGCGTCACGCGGTGCTGCTGAATCGTCTCCATGATTTCGAGCGGATCGATCTTGTCGAGCACGACGTTCGTCGGGCACTGCGGCGTCAGCATGAAGGTCAGGATGCCGGCGGCGTGGGTCATCGGCGCCGCGCACAGATGCACGGGCGGCCGATCGCACGGCATCGTGATCGAGGTCTCGGCGATCAGCGTCGACCACGTGAGGTTGTCCCACATGATGCCCTTCGAGCGGCCGGTGGTACCGCCGGTGCCGAGGATCGTCGCCATGCGATGAGGATCGTACGGCAGATCGGGAATCTCGTGGCCGTCGCCCTGCGGCATGAATTCGTCCAGCGACGGCGCGTTCTCGCCCGGCGCATCGATGCAGATCACGGCCCGCAGCGTAGGCACCTGGGCGCGGATTTCGCGCACGTTGTCCCTGAAGCTGCTGTGATAGAACAGCCACTCGCATTCAGTCAGGTTCATGAAGTCGATGTTCGCATCAAGGGCATTGCGGGCATTGATCGGCACCCACGTCGCGTTCGCGCGGAACGTCGCGAGCACGCACGCAAAGGCGGTGACGTCGTTCGGCGCGTACACCGCAATACGACCCGCCTCGCTGAGCCCCTGTCGGACGATCGCGCGCGCGATGCGCAGCGCCAGCGCATCCATCTCGCGATACGTATGGCTGCGCTCCTTCGAAATGAACGCCACCCGCTCCGGCTGCGCCAGCACGGCCTTGTCGAAGAAGTCGATGACTCGCATAAGTTCTCCCTTGCGTGTTCGTCTGCGGCAGCTGTGGCGACGGCGCCGCCAGCTCCCCATGGCCCTGTAGGCCCTGTAAGCGTCATCTGCGCGCGGCGCAGGTCTCAGGACTCGCCCGCGCACCCCACCCGGGCGCGCAGCGCGGCCCAGCGGCGCTCGAAATCCGCGGTCGGCGCCTTCGGCTGCCGCGCGACCTTGTTCACGAGTTCGCAGGCCGAGGCGGGGCGCGTGGACCCTGCGCGCAGCTCGATCCGGCTCAGCATGCCTTCCCACCAGACGTCGAAACTCGGCGGCACCTTGTTCGTGATCACCGCCCAGGCATTGTCCGCCTCGATCAGGCGCCTGGTCTTTGCCGCCGACTGCGCCAGCACCCGGTAACCGTCGCCAGCCTTCGGATAGTCGGCGATCAGCCGCCGCGCAGCCGCGTAAGCCTCCTCGCCGCGATCGAGCGCCAGCAGCCCTTCGATCTCGAGCAGACGGAAACGGCGCTCCATGTCCGGCAGTGCCTTCAGCTTCGGCGCCAATTGGGCAGCGAACGCGACCTGCACGGCCAGGTCCGCCTGCTTCCTGACCCACGGATAGAGCGCCTCGGCCATCCAGCTCGGCAGCGGCGCGTCCCCGAGCCGGTTGATTTCGTCGCGTACGCGGCCCGGATCGCCGAGCCGATCGTAGCAGCGGAGTTTCGCCCAGAAGTAGGCCCGGCGACTCGTGGTGCTGGCCCCCGGCTTCTGTTCGGCGCGTTCGATTTCTTTCAGCACGGCCGCAGGATCGCGATCGCCGACCGCCTTCAACTGCAGATAGAACGCGTAGGTGTCAGGGACCTTCTTCTGCTCGGCCGGCAGTCCGTCCCACGCGTCAAGTCCCTGGCGGGCGAGCGATTCGACGCCGGGGCCCACCGTGTTCGCCACTTTCGAAAACTGTTTCGCGATGACCTGAAAGCGCGTGCTGCCGACATTGGCCTGCCCTTTGGCGCTGACACCGGACAGCAGCTTCAGCGCGGTGTTCGGGTCGCCGCTCGCCTGCGCGAGCACCACGCGTGCGCCGTCGGCGTCGGGGTCTGACGGGCTCGCGGCGAGGAAACGTTGCGCGGCGACCGAGAGCGCCTGCCGCGCGTCCGCCGTCGACTTCGAATCCAGGCGCTGCGCGCGCGCCACGTAGGCGAGCTTGGTCGCCGCCTTGCGCAACTCGGGCTCCAGCTTCGGCGTCTGCAGCAGCCGCTCGGCGAGTCGGGCGGACTCCGTGGTGAGGTCGGCCTTCAGACAGGCCACGGCGTGACGGTAACGGAAACGTTCGAACTTCATGTCCTGTCCGCGCGGCTTCTGGGCGAAGAAGGCCTGGTACTTCTGCACCGCGGTGAACCATTGCTGGTTCGTGAACGCGAATTCGGCGCCGACGAGATCGGTGTACTCACGCAGATCCTCGCTGACGATCTCGGCCTGGTACTTCAGGATGTCCACCAGCAGCGACATGTCCATGCCGCCGGCGTCGATGATTCCGCGCAAGGCCGCCGCGGCGTCGCGGGCGCCGGATTTCGTCTTGCGGTGCTGGGCGAGCAGCGCAAAGGCCTGCGCGCGCTCCCCGGCGTAGCGCGCGGCCGGCGTCGCGGGCGCGGCCGGCGCGGCAGTGGGCGCCGGTTCGCGTCCGTCCATGCGCGCGAGTTCCTGTTCGACGACCTTGCGCACCGGGTGATTGGCATCGAACGAAAGCGCCTGCTTGAGGCTGTCGAAAATCTGGCGCGCGCGCGAGGTCTGCCCTTCAGCGCGCGCGACGAAACCCACGCCGAGCCAGCCACCATAGACGAGACTCGGTTGATAGATCTGCATCGACGCGGCGCGGAAGCCGCGCTTCGCGCGCCACAGCAGCTGCACACGGTTGGCGGCCTGGGACGGACGCTCGGCGAGCGTCAGATCGAGCCACGAACCCCAGAACGGAAATGCCGACAGCGAAAAACTGAGGTGCTCCCACACTGAAGAGCGATAGAGGCTCTCGAGCGCGCCCTCGTCGTCACCGGCCGCGGCCTCGGCGGCCTGCAACCGGTCCTGCGCGCGCTTGCGCATGTCGGCCGCCACCTTGCGCATCGCGATCAGCGTGGCGTCGCTCGCACCGGCCTGGCGGACTTCGTCGACGACGGCGCCGAAGTCACGCGCCGTCTGGGCATACGCGTCGGTCGGTGTCGACGGTCCGAGCGTGGCCAGCAAGGCCTGGGCGCGTGCGAGCGGATCGCCGGCCGCGGCGGCGAGCCCCGGCAGCGTGAGCGCGCACAGCACGAGCAGCAGCAGCGGGCGCGAGAGGACTTTGCGAACGGATGACATCAGATGAGTTCCAGCAGCGCCTGCATTTCGCGCGCGAACTGGTCGCCCATGATCAGTGTCACGAGCCGGCGCGTCAGCGTGACATCGCCTTCGAGCGTCGCCGCGTCACCATTGCCCGCATCGGCGATGTTCCGGAACTGGTACATCGATTCGGTGCGATAGAGCGCATGGTTGACCTTGCGGCCGACGCGCGCTTCGATCACCGCCGGGTTCGACATGTCGCTGACGTCGAGCGTCGACACCACCCCGCCACTGCCGGCGAAGCGCTCGACGAGGCGGATCACCGCCGGCAGTCGGTCCTCGTCCGGTGGCGCATCGCCGATCAGGATGATGATCTTGCGCGCCCCGCTGCGCCAGTCGGAATCCTCGACGCCGACCTTGATGCCGTCGTAGACGGCTTCGAACATGTTGCCGCCGCCTTCGGCGCGCAGACCGCCGAGAAAGCCCTGCACCTTGATCGTGCTGTAGGTCAGCGGCTGCGAACGGGTGACGAAACCGGGGTCGTCCTTGTCGCGGTAGGCGACGACGCCGAAACGGGCGATCGGCACCAGCGAGCGCACGACGGCGGCAATGTCGATGATGCGTGCCTTCACCTCGTCGAGCACCCAACCCATCGAGCCGGTGGCGTCGACGACGAACAGCACATCGAGGCCCCCTTCGCGCATGCCCTGGATGTACGCGGCGAACTGGTTCGACGAGCCGCCCAGCGCGTTGCCGATGCCGACGCCGAAACCGGCTATGCCGCCGCCTTCGCCGCCGCTCGTGCCGCCCGCCGTCACCGGCGCGAGAATGCCGACGGTGGGCACCGTGGCGCGACCTGCGATTGACTGGGCATCCTCGGTGGGCTGCGCGATCTGGATGGGCATCATGTCTTCGCCAGCGCCGCCGGCCTGCGCGGTCAGCGCGAGCGGCACGTCCGGCGGCGGCGGCACGACGGCCTGGGGCGCGAGCAGGATTTCCGGCGGTTCGAGTTCGAACTCCTCTTCGAAGTCGAGAGGCTCGTCGGTCAGCGGTTGGTCTTCCTCTTCAGGCTGGGCGTCAGCCGGTTCGAGCTTGACGACCACCTTGCGCTGATCCGCCCTTGCCTCGGCCGCGCGCCGGCTGGCGTCGATGCCGGCCTGGATGTCTTCGCCGACGCGGGCTGAAATCAGCGCATGCACGAGCACGGACACCGTGACCAGCACCACCCAGAAGGGCCAGCGCAACATCCGCGCCTAACGGGCTGACGCCGCCGGCGTGGCGCCGGCGCGGCCGAGCGTGACGAGCGTGATCTGCCCGACATCGAGTCCGGCGAGCGCTGCGATCACCTTCGCCACCAGCACGGCGTCGACGCCGGCGTCCGCCGATATCGACAGTTCGGCGAGCCGCCCCGCGCCCTTCACGGCCACGGGCAGTGCGGCGAGATCGAGAGCGTTGCCGTTGAAGCGCAAACGCCCCTTCGCGTCGATTACGAGCTGCGCGGCGGTCAGGGACATCGCCTGCTCGGCGTCGGCGCGCGGCGGGCTGACTTCGATGTTCATGTTCAAATTGCCTTCGACGACGAAGAACAGCAACAGCAGAAAGATCACGTTGATCATGAAGAACGTGCTCTCGAGCCGACGGTCCCTCGAGTTGCCGATGCCACCGACGTCGAACAGGCGCTGCCGTCCGCTGCTGTCGATCATCGCGGCTCTGCCCCATTGCGCCATCGCGTCATTTGAACTGCCTCGCTTCGCGCAGGCTGACGCTCGTGAGTCCTCGTGCAGTGAACAGGTCGATCATGTCGACGGCACGTTGCAGCGGCACGCCGGGATCGGCGGCGACGATCGCGGATTTGACGTTCGTCAGGTCCAGCGCACGCACCGCCGCTCGCAGGGAGTCCGGCGTGTGTCGGGCACCGTCGAGCCACAGGCTGCCGTCGGCCTGCAGTTCGACATAGAGGATAGTCGGTCGGTCATTGGCCGCGACTTCGGTCGGTGGCGGCTCCTTCTTCGTCTGTTGCAGGTTCATGCTGTGGGGCTGGAGCAGGTTGCTCTGGAGCATGAAGAAGATCAGCAGGATGAAGACACAGTCGACGAGCGGGGTCAGCGACAGCTTCGCCGCGCTGCGCTTGCGGCGCGCCAGGCCGAGTTCGATCGCGTCGGGCGCAAGGCTCATGGCGCGGTGCTTCGCAGACTCATCGGTTGCGCAGGGCGCCCCGGTCGGGCAGCAGTGTCGGCGCGCGCGCGATCACGCCACTTCGGCCGTCATCACGCGCGTCAGCACATCGGCGCTCTGATCGCCAATGCGCTCATAGCGCGTCTCGAGCATCGCGTGGAATACGGTGAAGGGCACGGCAATCACGAGGCCTACGGCCGTCGTCAGCAGCGCTTCCCAGATGCCCGACGCGAGCGCGTTCGAGTTCTGATCCGCACCGCTGACGGCAGCCAGCTCGCGGAACGCGTCGATCATGCCGAGCACCGTGCCCAGCAGACCGAGGACGGGCGAGAGGTAATAAACGAGTTCGATCGTCCGCAACAGGCTGCCGTAGGGTTTGACGAAGCCGGTGCCGCGGCGTGCCAGCTCTTCGCGCAGCGCGTCGCGCGGCGCGGTGTCGAGGTGCTCCAGGCCGAACTTGACGTCCTGGGCGAGGGCAAGACCCGATTTATCGAGCTGCGCACGCGCCTGGTCGCGGTCGCCGCGCTGCCAGGTGGCCACCGCGCTGCGCAGGGGTTCGAAACGACTGCTGTTCAGCAGTGCGAACTGGAAGAACTTGTAGAGCACCATCGCGAGTCCGACGACCGAAATCGCGATCTGGACGGCGACGACGGGCCCACCGAGTTCGACGAGCGTGCGCGCAGAACTCAGGACGTAGCTGATCGGGTCTTGCATGACGATGTGACTTCCTGGGGCTCGAGTCGGACCGGCCGGACATCGATAGCGAACGGGGCGGACGCGGGCAACGGTGGGGGCGCGCGGACGGCACGGCTACGGCGGGGGCGGTAACACTCTCGGTTGAACTGTACCGAGTTTAAGGGGGTGCCCCGCGCAAAAGAAAGGGCCGGCATAAAGCCGGCCCTGAAAATCACATGAGGTCGGGCTCGCTTCCTAGAAGTAGAAGCTCACGCGTGCAAACACTTCATCCGCGAAGTCGAGCGTCTCGATGACGTCGTTGTTCCGGTCCGGCGTGAAGTCCTGCAGGATGTTCGCGTACAGGTCGAACTGCCAGTCGGTGCTCGGCTTGTAGCGCAGACCCGGCTGCAGCAGCAGGCCGCCCTTGATGTCGACGAGCATCGCGAAGTCCGCGCGCCAGATCAGGTTCGGGAACGGCTGCTGGAAGGCGAAGGACACGTAGTTCGCGCTGTCCTGGCCCTTCGGACGACCGCAGCGGGAAGCATTGTTCGTCTGATTCGCGGGGTCCACGAGACAGGTCGCGTCGTCATCGAAGTCATGCTCGTTGCCGCTCAGGTGACGACCGAACAGATCGGAATCCGTCTTGTGCATCCACTGGGCCACCAGGTAGGTCGCCGGCAGGTTCGGGAACACGTTGTGGTACTTCTCGAGAATCAAGGCCGAGGACACCTCGTCGCTCTCGATGTACGCACCACCGCGCAGGTCCAGTGCCGTGAACTTCTTGTCCGGCGTGTAGCTGACTTCGCCGCGGATGATCAACTGGTCCAGCCACGTGCCCGGTTCGGACTCGAAGATGTAGTTGAACGACGCACCGAAGATGCTTTCACGCTTGAACTCGCGGGTGATGTAACCGCGCGGGAATGCAAACGAGTTGAAGAACGCATCCAGCGTGGCGCGGGCATTGGCCACGTTGTACTCGTCGCGCGCGCTGTTGAACGAGCAGTTGCTGCCCTGGCAAAGCGTGTCGAACAGCTGCTGCGGCGTGCCGAGTCCGAAGTTGGCACCGGCCAGCGTCGAAGCGTTGGTGCCGCTCTGGTTCAGCGCACCGCCGTTCAGGAAGCCCAGCGTACCCTCGGTCGGGTTCAGACGGGACTTGCCGGCCATCGTGTACCACTCGGCCCAGGACGCGGTGCCGACCGGATCCGGTGCAGCGTTCGCGCCGCAGCGACCGCCGGACAGCGGAGTCGTCAGTTCGACGGTGTCGGTGATGCCGTTGCCGTTGGTATCCGTCACGGCGCCGCCCAGCGCGGCGGCCGCCGCGTTGTTCGGGCCGAAGCAGAACGGGTTCGCCGTGCCATCGGACAGGGTCAGCGGCGCATCTTCCCAGCGCACGACGCCATCCGGGTTGCGACGGTTCACAGCCATCACGCCGACGGTCAGCTTGTCGGTCAGCGGCATGTTCAGGCGGGCGCCGAAGTTCAGCGTATTCGCCGCTTCGTCGAACTCACCCGTGCTGTCGCGCCAGCTGAAGCCGGAGGCCACGACGTTGTACGGCGTGTTGGTGCCGACAATCGTGGTCGGCGCGAACATCTGCACGAAGGTGTCGAGTTCGAAGCCGTTGTTGAACGTGTAGCTCGCGCGCACGCCCGGCGAGGCCACGCGCTTGTCGGAGAATTCTTCAGCGGCGACGTCGAGCGTGAAGTGACGGCGGGTGTCGAGGCCGTTCGGCACGTCGAAGACGCGGAAGAAGTAGGCTTCACCCCAGGCAATCTGCTGCTGACCGACGCGGACCCACAGGGAGCCGCTGTTGTAGTCGAGGTAGGCAGACGGGATGTCGACCATGAAGTCCGGCGAATTCCACTCGAGCATGTTGCCGGCGCTGCCGCCGTGCCAGCCGCCGCCCGTGGAGCGGAAGTGATCGCCATTGAAGGAATCGGAGAAGTTGCTGACGGCTTCGCCGAAAGCGCGGAACTTCACGAAAGTCTTGATCGAGTCCGTCCACTGCGCCTGGATGTCGATTTCGGCGCGCGTGGCGAACATGTTGAAATTGCTTTCTTCGCGCGCCGCGTTCGCGTAGTTGCCGCAGTTCGCGTTCTGGCAGGCACCCGCCATGCGGCCGAAAATGCCGGTGTTGTCAGCCGCGAAATAGCCTGCCCCACGGGTGGCGACGCTGCCGAGCTGGGTACCGTACGTACCGTTGTCGTAAGGCGCTCCCTTGGCGGTGGACTGGCCCAGCAGCGTGTTCGGCACCACGCGACCCATGAACGGGTTGCCGGACTGGTTGAACGGATTCTCGTCGTCGGTGACGGAAATCGCGATTTCCTGGCGCACGAAACCGGTGATGTTGAAATCGACGGCTTGTGCGGCTCCTGATGCGAGTACGCCTGCGGTGGCACCGCCGGCGAGCATCATGCGCAACATGTAATTTTTATCCACTCCCGCTCTCCTCATGCTAAACGTGAGATTGCTCTTCGTCCCCCGTTGGATGGTAGCCACAGCTGCCTGCACCTCGGGGCGCAGGTTTCGTTATCGGCTCCCATGCCGCGTTGCTTGAATGCAACAGTTTTTCGTCAAATCGGGCCAAAATGACGCGCGCTGGCGACGTTATCACCCATTTGGCGCAATCTAGCCCATCGAACACCAATGTTCAACCACTGATATCCCCCATTTTGATGGGAAGGGGTGGCGCAGAGGACTAAGACCTTTACGCCACACCGGATTCGAGTTCGTATGCTTCAGCGCAACACGCGGGCAATCGTGCCCTGGTAGCCGGCGATGTACACGACTTCCTGCACCATCGCACCGCCGTCACCCTTGAACTCGGCCTGGCCCATCGCCACCGGCACGTACCAGTTGCGCACGACCGCGAGGTCCTCGGAGGCCGTGAAGGTGCCGCCGGCGTCGCTGCTGCGCAGGAGGGCGCGCATGCCGGTGGCGACGATTTCACCCTGCGCCGACGCCCACACGCCGAACAGGTTCGCATTCGAGTTGGTCGACAGTTCGGCCCAGGTCGCGCCGTTGTCGGTGGTCTTCAGCGCCAGCCCTTCCTGGCCGACCGCGTACCCGGTGCCGTCGTCGAGCATGTGCATTGCGAAAATCGACTTCTCGCCCTTGTTCGCGAGCGAGAAAGTCTCGCCGCCGTCGTCGGAGACGATCACATAGGCGAACTCGGCACCGATGACGATGCGGCCGTTGTCCTGCACGTCAACCGCGTAGATATGCGGCTCGTAGCCGTCGTCGCGGAAGGTCGTCCAGTCGATCGTGCGCTGCTCCCAGCTCTTGCCGCCGTCCTTCGAGCGCATGATCGTGCCGAACTCGCCGACCGCAATCGCGAGCCCGGCGCTGTTGACGTCGACGTTCAGCAGGCGGTTCTCGGTGCCGCTGGTCGTCGGGGTCCACTTGCCCTCGGCGTCGCCGAGCAGCACGGTGCCGCGCTGGCCGACGATGAGGCGGTGGTCACCCGCGACGGCGATGCCGAACAGCCCGAAGTCCGAGCCCGAACTGCCCTCGGTCCAGGTCGCGCCGCCATCTTTGGTGATGAGCAGCGCGCCGGCGGCGCCGACCGCCATGCCGTTCTTGCCGTTGATGTTCATCGCGTAGATGGCATCGTGGGGGATACCACTGCGCACGACGGCAAGCTGCGAACTCGCGGCGCCCTCTTCGGCGAGTGTCGCGCCCGTAGCCGCGATGAACAGGCCCAAGCCGAGGGTCGCGCCCAGCAGTGCCCGCGCGCCGCGACCGAATGTGTCATTGATGATGTTCACGTTGTCCTCGTTCTACCAATACTTGAAAACGTTGAGCCGCAGCACAGGGCTGGTGATCAGGTCGCCATGTGCGCGGACAGATCCACCTTCTCCGAGATCAGCTGGTGCTCGGAAGAAATGAACTTCGGCTTGATCCACCACACGAGCAGCGGCAGCACGACCAGCGAGATGACCATGTTGATGGTCATCACCATCACCAGCAGCAGGCCCATGTCGGCCAGGAACTTCAGATCCGACAGGAAGTACCACGGCAGGATGCTGATCATGACGATCGTGGCGGTGAAGAAAATGGCCTTGCCGGAAGTCTGCACCGCCCGCTGGATGGCATCGCCATAGTGCCCGGAATCCTGGAATTCCTCGCACATGCGGCTCAGCAGGTAAATGCCGTAGTCGATGCCGACGCCGATACCGATACTCGCGATCGGCAGGCTGTTGACGTCGAGGCCGATACCCATCATCACCATCACCGCTTCGAGCATCGCGTTCGACAGGTTCACCGGGATCAGCAGCAGGATGCCGGCGAGCAGCGAGCGGTAGGCCAGGCTGGTCACGGCGAGAATGATGACGTTCAGCAGGCCCAGGATGAACCACTTGTTGTCGCTGACGACGTCGTTGACGGACTGCTGGAGCGCAATGGCACCGGTCGCCATCCGGATCTTGAAGTTCGGATGGTCCTCACCGACCGCGTCGACCGCGCGCTGCGCCTGGTCGAGCGCCATGTCGACGGTCTCCTGCTTGTTGTCCTTGTACCAGAGTGACAGCGTGCCGTTCTGCATCGTGAAGTCGGACACGTGGCCGTAGTTCTTCGCGTTCGAGCCGAGCAGCAGCGCGGTCACCGCGCCGTCGACCGACTGGTCGATCGGGTCGATCGGCGACCACTTCGGATTGCCGCCGCCGAACAGGCGGTTCGCTTCCGGCAGGTAGTCGGCGAACGACAGCGTGGCTTCCGGCGGAGTCGGCTCGGCTTCGAGCAGTCGCTGGATCTTGGTCATGGTCGCCAGCGTGTGCGCTTCGCGGAGGATGCGCGGCGCGGCCTCGCCCTCACCCTTCGTCTCGAACACGATTTCGAGCGTCATCAGGCCGGGGAAGTGCGAGTTGATGGCGCGCACCGCCGTGTTGAACTGGGAATCCTCGAACAGCAGGTTGCTGCCTTCGACCGGGTTGCCGATACGCAGCAGCGACGAAGTGTAAATCGCGACCACTGACAGGATCACGAATGCAATGGTCGTCGGCACGGCCTTCTTGCCGTGGCTCAGGCTGCCGATGACGCCCAGCAGAGAAATCAGGCTGTCGTGCCAGGTTTTCTTGTCGGACTTGCCGATCAGCTGCGCGACGTTCTTCGGTGTCGGCAGGTAGGACGCGAGCAGCGCGGACAGGAACACGTCCGTCGGCACCAGGCTCATGGCCCAGAAGCCCGTGAACAGCGCGAAGCGCTCCATGACGGGAATCGGCGCAACCGCGATCAGGAACAGACAGACGCAGTCGGTGATGATGCCGAGAATGCCCGGCGCCATCATCACGCCCAGCGAAATCTGCGCGGCCTTCTTCTTGTCCTTGACCTCGTGGAGGATTTCGTAATAGCGCTCGAGATACTGCACGCAGTGCGAGAACGCGCGCGCGACCAGCAGCATCGGCACCACCATGATCAGTGGTTCGATCGGCTGCCGCAGCCAGCCCGTGAGGCCAAAACCCCAGATACCGCCGACGATGCTGACCGTAATCGGCGCGACGACGCCCGGGATGTTGCGCATGTAGATGACGAGGGAGAGGATCAGCGCGGCCGCCGTGATGCCGAAGATGCTCAGCATCTGCACCTGGTAGGTGTAAACCCAGCCCGTCAGCATCGGCTGACCGGCGGCGTAGATTTCGTGGTTCGCGTCACGCTCGCGTTCGACCAGCGCCTGCACACTCTTGAACACTTCGCCGTAGTCGAGGGTGCGCTCGATGAACGTGGCCTGGACGATCGTGGCGGTCTCGTCACCCGAGATGAGGAAGGTCCGGACGTTGTTCGCGCGGTCCACGCGATGCTTGAAATCGATCAGTTCCTCTTCGGTCTCCGGCGCCTTGGCGTCCATCAGCGGCTTGACGTCGACGCCGTACGGGGTCGCTTCGGCGTAGCGCGCCTTTTCCGTCGCGATGGAGATGATCTGGTCATGGTCGACCGAGGCGACGAGGTCGATGTCGCGGGTCAGGTTCCAGACCTTGGCCAGCGTGTCCTTGTTGTAGATGTCGCCGTCCTTGCGCTTCACCATCAACACCACGGTCAGCGGATTGCCGAAATTGCCGTGATCCTTGAAGGTCTGGACGTACTGGTGATCCTTCGGAAACAGGTCCGAGAAGATGGTCTTGATCTGGACATGGGTCAGGCCAACCCCGAAGAACGCGGTGATCGCCATGAGAATGGCAAGCGACAGCCCGCGGTTGTTGATCACCCATGCCGCAAATCGATGACGAAGTCCCATTGCTGTTTCAACCTAAGTTTGGGCGACGGGCAATCCGGCATCCGGCATGCACCGGCGGCAGGCCGGTTCATCTCGGTCAGATGTCCTCGACGGGATCCCTTTGGTAGAACGAATTGTTGTAATGGTCTGGTGGCGCGCCACACGCGAGTCATGCGCTACGGCAATGTCTTCCTGACCCCACCATCCTAGCGGCCGCATTCCTGCTAGAGCCGGGCTTCATCGATGCTGATGAAGCGGTCCACACAAGGACTTGGCCGGACTATATGGAGCCATTCTAGGGGTGTCAATTAGCCGAAAATTCATCAGCTTGGTGTTGCGCCGCAGCAGATCGTAGGACAACTTCGGCGCTCGCAATGACGACTGCGAGCGGGCTTGCGAGCGCGCCGACGCGCGGACCTGTTCCATCGATTGAACTTGAACTGTGGGGCGTGGACACGCAACACTTGACACCTTCATTCCACGGCTGGAAATGGCGCGATGTCTCCGCAGTCCGCTCTTGCTTCGATCGCGCGCGATGGTGTAACGCTGTCGCGCCGCGCGCAGGAAGTATTCGCGCTGATCGAACAGATCCTGCTGCGCGAAGGCTTTGCGAAATTGACAGTCGGCGAAGTCGCCGAACGCATCGGCTGCTCGAAGCGGACGATCTACGAACTGGCCCCGAGCAAGCGCGAACTGGTGACGAGGATCGTCAGCGCCTTTTTTCACGACATCCGCGTGGCCGGTCACGCGGCGGCGAACACCGAGCGCGACCCGACGCGGCAGATTTTCGTGTACCTGCAGGCCGGCGTGAATGCGGCGTCACGTCTCAGCGCGCAGGCGGTTGCCGACATCGACCAGTGGAAGCCGACGCGCGGGATCTGGAAGGAACATGTGAAGCTGCGCGTGCAGGGACTGCGCGACCTGCTGGAAGCCGGCATTGCGCGCGGCGATTTTCGCGACGTGAACCCGCATTTCGTCGCCGAAATCGTGTTCGCGGGCCTCGACCGTCTGCGCCAGCCCGATTTCTACAGGAGCACACGGATTTCGACGTCCGCGGCGTTCCAAGAGTATTACCGGATCCTGCTGACGGGTTTGCTGGCCAAGAACGCCGCCACCGCATCGTCCCGCCATGACATGCGCTGACGGATGTCCGTCGCGCTACCCGAGAAGGACTGCGTCGCCTGCCCGATCAGCTGAGTGCGAATATCGATGACCCGCCTTGATCCCGGGCGAGTACAACACAGCGCGTGCATGGTCTCGCGTAGCCCGGACGAAGCGCAGCGAAATCCGGGATCGCGGGGGCGCCCCCACTCATCGCGGGCACCGTGGACGCAGTGTCGGGCTGCCGCGGTTCAACGCCGTGCAAGCACCCGGTCCCGGATTCCGCGATGCTGCATCGGGGCTACGCCAAGGGGTACAGGGCTTTCACGAGAACGGGTGCAACGCAGTGGAACTTGGGATCTGCAGCGCCTGACAGGCGACTCCCGGGATCCGCGCTGCGCGCTCCTCCCGGGCTACACGAGGACGCCGGACCTGCACTTTCACAGCCACCGACGACTGGCGCGCAGTTGCGTTCCGTTGTTCAGAGCGGCAGTTGCGCGCAGCGCTCGACGATCCGCTCTGGCGCCGCGTCGACCGGGATGACGCCGTAGGCGAGCGCGCCGGCTGGCAGTGCAGGCGGTGATTCGCCCGCCCAGTACGCCGCCGGCAAGCCCCCCCCAACGCGGCAGCCGCCGACCCGTGCCTCAAGGCTCACGGCCCCGAGCGCAGCGCATAGCACGATATCCACACCGGAAAGCTCGAGATCCCCATCGTCCAACAGGGATTCATCGACGCTCAAGGCCGTCACCCAGCCATAGTGATGGGCGGCGCTGAACAGCGGCTCGCAGGCGTCCGCCTCGTCCGCCGTCCAGGGCTCAGCGGCGGCGCGCGCCACCAGCAGCCCGGCAATCGGCCTGTCCGCCAGACCGCGCACCAGGGCGGCGAGCGCCGTCGCGAGATCGTCGAGTTCGTCGAACGTGGGTTCACCGCCGGCACCGAAGTGACGCAGCAGGTCGCGCGGCGAGCGGAGCTTGAGCACGAGATCGGTATCGCCGGCGAACTTGTGGGCCAGCGCGTCGACGACTTGCACGCCAAAGGCGCGGCCGACCGGATCGCTCAGTGCCTGCGCCGCGAGTTCGGCCGGCGTGCCGTCACCTGTCGTGCGTGCCAGGCCGGGCGCAGTCAGATCGATCGTCAGCACCTGCGTGCGTATGACCTTGCGCGCCTGCCCCAGCGTGTTCGCAAAGCGTACCGCATCGCTGAGCCAGTCGGCCGGCGCGCCGGCGAAAACGCGCCCGGCATAGTCGTCATACTCGACCCACAGGGCGCCGGGCCGTGTACCGGCCAGCCAGCCCTTCAGAATGCCCGCACTCATCGCAACCCTCAGGAGCGCCGATGGGCGCGCTCGACGTCGGCCCCGCCGCGCAGCGACTCGAGCTGGGCCTCGAGTTCGGCAATCCGCACATCCTTCGGGTTCGGCATCATCACCGAACGGATGTCGTCCGCCGGGCAGGTGTCGTCCGGTGAACCGCGGTACAACAGGCTGCGATCCTTCCACGAACCGTAGAACGGCACGTCGCGCGGCGGTTTCTCGGTTTCCCATTCCTTGACGAACTCGTGATAGGGCTTCGCGCGTGATTTGCGCATCTCACGCTCCGCCTGCCGCGCCTGATCGGTGGCCGCCTGGTCGACCGCGCCGGTCTTCTCGTCGAGCACCACGTGATACACCTGCTGGACGCTGCGCATCGACAACAAGCCGTCTAGAAAATCCTTCGACACCAGTGCGGGGTCACGCTCCAGCACATCGCCGTAACCACCACCACCGCCCTGCGTGATCATGTACAGTTCGCCGGGTTCGGCGAACTCGAGTTGCAGGCCCATGTGGTGCGTCGAGTACTTCGCGCCCGGGAATGGGCGTTCGTTCATGATCTCGGGTATCGAATAACGCAGCAGTTCGCGGTGATCCTTCATCACTTCGAACACGTTGACGCCCTTGACCTTGCACAACGGCAGCGTCCCAGGGGCGTAACCGCCGAAGATGCCGTAGGTCGACGGAAACTTCGACCCGATGCTGCAGCACATGAAGCCCCACATCGAGGAGTCCTTCATCGTCGCTATCTGCTGGTAGCCGTGGCCGCCCCGAAACTTGCCGAAGCCTTCACCATCGGTCATCAGCTTGTGCGGCACGATCTTGATCAGCGGCACCTCTTCTTCGATCAGTTCCTGCTCCCCGATATCCGCCATCGGCGCAAATACGGGCGCCAGCGAATGCTCGCCGTCGCGGTTCCAGCGCGCAGCGCCGCCCATGCCGTTCAGGTCCGCGCAGACGTTGCCGACCAGCTCACCGTACTGGTTGATGCCGCCGTACAGGAAGGTGACGATCATGTTGTACCAGCCACCGATGACATCGGTCGCGCGATGGCTCGAGCTGTACAGATACTTCGGCACGCCGATCTGGATGGCGGTGAAGCCCGGGAAAAAGGTCATCATGCTCTGCGCGTTGGGCGCATCGGCCGAACAGTGCAGCGCCGATTTGCGATCGGTCAGTACTGTCATCGGCGCGAACACTGCCTGGTTGCGCGGCAGATCGGGCCACACGAAGCTCAGGAATTCCTGCGCGAGCATGCCCTTCAGCGAAGCCAGCACCGTGTTGTTCGGGCGGTTCAGGAACTCGGGCGATGAGCCGCGGAAGTCGATGATCAGCTCGTCGCCTTTCTTGTGCAGTTCGCAACGGATTCTGATCAGGCAGTTCTCACGCAGCGTGCCGTCCGCAAACACGTTCGTGCGCACCTTGCCGTCGGGCCAGCAGGTCAGGCGGCGGCGGACTTCCGTCTCGGTGTCCGTCAGCGTCTTGCGCAGCGTCGCGACCACGGCATCGACGCCGTATTCGGCTATGGCGTCTTCGACGCGCGACTTCATGCGCATGGCGGCGAAGAACTTGGACTTCATGCCCTCGAGCTGCAGCTTCGGTTCGCGCACCGAGTTCTGCAGGAAGGTCATGATGTCGCGCTTGAATTCATAGTTTTCGCCGACCTTGATCGGCGACATCTTGAGGCCTTCGTCATACGGCGATTCTGCGGCCGACGGCATGCCGCCCGGCTCGATGGCGCCATTCTCGCCCTCGTGCACGATGGCGCCGGTGAAGCAGATCAGCTCACCGTTGTGGAACACCGGGATGACGAGACTCTGGTCGGTGTTGTGAATGTTGCCGTAGCGCGCATCGTTGTGCATGAAGATGTCGCCATCCTTCAGGCCCACCGTCGGATCGTCCTTCCAGTACTTCAGGATGAACTTCACCGGGTGCTGCGTCAGCACGGAGAAGATGAGCACGCCCCCCATGCTGGCCATCGCGAGATCGCCGTTCGCGGTCCACACGCCCGAGATCAGATCGCCCCACTTCGCGCCGGGCGCGGCCCCCATCTGCTCGACCATGTCGAAGGATTCGTTGCACGCCGTCTGCAGCTTGTGCCGCACGAGGTTCATCGTCTCCGTGTCGGTGAATGCCTTCAGCGCGGCTGCTTCACGTGGCGTGGTCGGCACCACGCTATGGTCTTCCATGATGTCCGGATCGGGCCCCAGAAAGAGCACGTTGTCTTCGAGAAATTTCTCGATGATGGACTTTTCTTTGTCACCACCCATGGCCGTTACCTCTCGCGCTTTCGCTGCTATTCCTTCACCATCCACGCCGAACCCGACAGCCCCATGGTGAGGCGCCAGCCTGGTTCGACGAGATAGGTCGTACGTGGTGTTTCAATCAGGGCGGGGCCGGCCACCGTCATGCCCTCGCGCACCCCGTGATGATCGTAGACGGAGGTCATCATGGCCTCGGCCACCTCCGGGAACCAGCACTGCCGCTGGCTGACGGGTTTCGGCGTATCCGGCAGGCGCTTGGTGGACTGCTGCAGGTCCAGTCGCTCGTGTTCGACATAGGACACCACGCGAATCACGTTCACCCGCACGCCTGCCTCCGGCGCCTGGCTGCCTTCGCCGAAACGCTGCGCGTAGTTCACACTGAAGCGATCGAGCAGCGTGATCACGTCCTGCATCGAACTGAGTCGCGCGAGCGGGCTGGTGACGCCGATTTGCGCGAGCTGGTTGCCGTAACGCATGTCGAGTTCGACGCGCGTCTTGATCTGCTCGGGCTTGACGTCCTGGCGGGCCAGGTCTTCGCGTCCGCGCTGCTCGAGTTCGGCCACGGTGGCATTGAACACCGTGAAGTCCTCGAGCATCGTGCGCTTCGTCGCGTCGTACAGCATCAGATACAAGGATTTCTCGTGGATGTGGAGCGCGTCCATGTTGCCGGCGCCCAGCGCCGAGAAGACGGAGCTGAACGGCGGCACCAGCACGCGATTGATGCCGATGCGCGACGCGTAGCCACAGGCATGAATCGGACCGCCGCCGCCATAGCTCAGGATCACGAAATTCTTCGGGTTGTACCCCTTGACGGCCACTTCCTTGAAGATCGCAGCTGCCATGTTCGCATCGACCTTGCGCTTGATCGCCTTCGCGCCGTCGATCAGCGACATGCCGGACGGTTTGCAGATGTATTCCTCGATGGCGCGCTCGGCGCGACGCTTGCTGATCTTGATCGTGCCGCCGGCATAGTTGTTCTCGTCGAGATAGCCGAGCACGAGGTTCGCATCGGTGGTCGTCGGAAACTTGCCACCGCGCCCGTAGCAGGCCGGTCCCGGGTCCGACCCTGCGCTGTCCGGCCCCACTTCAACCGCGTCCCACAGCCGGTCGTAACGCGCGATCGAGCCGCCGCCCGCGCCTAGCGTGTGCAGGTAGGTCATCGGCGTGCTGACCAGCCAGCGATCGATCACGGGATTGAAGTCGTAGAACTTCACACCGTCAGCCGTCACGAGGCCGATGTCGAAACTGGTGCCACCCATGTCGGTGGCAATGATGTTCGGCTCCTTGAACTGCGCTGAGATGTAGTTCGACGCTTCGAGGCCGGCCACCGGGCCGGAATGAATCGTCTGCAACGCATGCGTCGAATTGAGCTGGGCCATGCCGGAGGTGTTGTGGACGAGCAGCATCGGCCGCTTGTAACCATTCCGGCGCAGCACGATTTCGAGCGTCGACATGCCGTGATACATCTGGTCGTGCAGATAGGCATCGAGCACCGCCGACATCGTGCGCGAGTACTCGGCCTTGCGCCCGGCCACACGATGCGACAGCACGATTGGAATCGCGCCGAGCACGTGCGTCGGGTATTCGTTGAGTATGATGCGCTCGACTTCGATTTCGTGGGACGGATTGACCACCGCGTTCACGAGCGCGACGACGAAAGCCTGCGCACCCTGGTCGACGAGCTTGCGCACCTGCTGGCGCACATCGTCCTCGTCGACCGACAGCGCCGACTCGCCCTTGTAGTCGATGCGCTCCTGGATACCGACGATCATCGTCATCGGCACCAGCGGTTTCGGACGGTCGGCGCCCGGCAGGTCGGTCTGTTCGGCGTCGGACAGGCCGTCCCCGTAGCCACGTGCGCGCATCAGCGGCACGGACGACTCAAAGCCGGCGGTGGTGATCAAACCGACCCGCGGTCCGGTGCGCTGGATCAGCGAGTTGGTGCCGAGCGTGGTGCCGTAACGCACGGCGTCGACGTTGCCGAGCACGGTCTGGATCGATTCGCCCAGTTCCTCGCACGCCTTGCCGAGCGCTTCCATGAAGCCCGCGGCGAGGTTGTGATGCGTGGTCAGCGCCTTGGATTCGACATACCTGCTGTCATAGGCCAGAAAGCAGTCGGTGAAAGTGCCGCCGATATCTACGCTAACCCGCCGCATTGGCTTTCCCTTCCGCGCTCCCGTGGCGCTCCTTGAGGCTGTCGATGTCGAGTTCGATGTCGTGGGTCAGCGGGTGGCCTGGCGGCAGGTATTCGTTTTCGATCATCGTGCCGCAGCTCGGGCAATAGAACTCGATGATCCGGCACCATTTCGGATCCGGCGCATAGGTGAACGGATAGCTGTCGTCCAGGATCGGGCGATGGATCTCGCGTGGATCCCGGTTGTAGACGAGCAGTCCTTCCTTGTAGTTCGAGCGGGCCGGGGCGATGTCATGCCCGCAGCGGCGGCAGTGCCAGCGTTCCTGGCCGAGGTCGATTTCAAGGTATTCGGTGATCGCGACGCGTTGCGTGCTCATTGCTTTGCTGCCTCCAGCACCAGGTCCTGATTGCTCGTCACGCGGAGGTTCCAGCCCTTGCCGATCAGGCAGGTCAGGTAGTCGCCTTTCAGCAGGCAGGGACCGCTCGCGGTGTGGCCGGGTTTGAGATTGGAATCGAGATACACGTTGACCTTGCCGGCGCCGTCGCCGAGGTCGAGCGTGACGCTGCCGTGTGCGGGCGCCGGCGTGCCGCCCGACGCGCTGTCGGCCACGAGTGTCGATGATGGCAGTTCGTACACCGCTTTCAGGGTCAAGCGTGCATCTGCCGGCGCGGTTACGCCGTTCAACGGGGACTCGGTGACGGCGCCATCGACGGCACGCCATACGGAGTACTGGTAACGGCAGGCTTCCGGGTCGACGCCTTCACCCGCCATATCGCGACGCGCCCGCGTCGCGAGTTCGGCCTTGACCGCGTCGAGCTTCGGCGCAGCCTCGCTCATCGGCACCTGGTACTCATGCGCGAGATGCGAAAAGCCGATGCCGAAGGCGCTGAACACCGACGCCAGACGCGGCACGATCACCTGCTTCACGCCGATGGCCTCCGCAATGCCGGAGACGATCATCGGACCGCCGCCACCGAACGCGAGCAGCGTCGACTGCGCCGGATCCGCGCCGGCCGCTTTCATCACGCGCGCCATCTGCTGGCCGACCTGTTGCTGGAAAGCGCTGATGACTGCTGCGGCCGCCTGTTCGGGCGTCTTCTGCAGCGGATCGCCGATATTGGCTTTCAGGGCGAGCAGCGCGCGCTCGCGGTCGAGTTTGAGTTCGCCACCGAGGTACTGCTCCGGGTCGAGCACGCCGAGCACCAGCAGCGCATCGGTCAACGTGGCATGCGTGCCGCCCCGACCGAAGCAGGCCGGTCCCGGCACCGCGCCAACGCTCTCGGGGCCAATGCTGATCGCGCCGTCGACAACCCCCAGGATCGAACTGCCACCGAGGCCGAAACTCTGCAACTGGGGCAGCGGAAACGAGGTCGGCAGATCTTCGACTTCACCGAACGGGCGCAACGCGACTTTTTCGTTGCTGACGACTGACACGTCGGTCGTCGTGCCACCGATGTCCATCGCGACCACCGTCGGCAGCCGGTACAGCCGCGCGTAGGCGACCGACCCTTCGAGACCGCCGCGCGGTCCGGAGCCCCAGGTCTTGATCGCCGTGGTCTTGGCGACGCGCGCGGAATCGCCGTCGTTGCGAAAAATCAGCAACGGCCGCTTCAGATGCTGGCTCTTGCAGACGTTCTCCGCGCTGTACAGGAAATGCTCCATGCCCGGATGCAGGTAGGAGTTGATCACCGACGTCGCAACGCGACGCTCGATGTCATCGTCATTGACGAGTTCGGATGAAATCAGGAACGGGATGGCGCCCAGCAGATGGCGCGGATAGCGATCGAGCAGCGCCGACTTCACATTGCTTTCGGCGACTGCGGACTTGAGACACACCACGAGGCGCTGGGCGCCGGTCGACAGCAACTGGTTGACGATGCGCGTCAGCTCATCCGGATCGATGGCGCCATCGGCTGCCACCTTGATGCCGCTCGGCCTGGACGGCACCATCGCACGCCACAGGTCACTGGCACCGAGACCGCTGTCACCGTAGAACCGTTCTTCGGTGCCGACGTCGACGAGGACTGATACCGGCGTGCCTTTGTGTTCGACGACCGCGTTCGTACCGGACGTCGTCGAGTAGCGCAGGCAATCCGTTTCGCGGATCAGGCGTGCAAGGTCGTCGTCACCGAACAGTTCGCGCGATCCGCGCCTCATCGCTTCCATGAAACACTGCGTGAGGTCGTGCGGCGTGGTCGTCGACTTCGCGTGAACCATCCGGCTGCCGTCGCTGATGCAGACGTCGGTGAACGTGCCACCGTTGTCGATGTTCACCAGGAATCCCATTCGCGATCCCCCCAAAAGATTGTGCGGCCCTGAGATGGCCATCTGGCGTGTATCCGCTCGACACCTGCCATCGCGGTCCGGAATAGGGGGCTGCGCAGACGGGCTGGTTCGCGGGTTGTCGCGCGCGATCGTTGCAACCGGCGCTGTCGTCGTGCAGACCTGTCGGTCACGCAACGATGGTACGATTAAATCTTACTTGGTACCGCTGCCGCAAGCCCTGACACAGCGCTGCATTGCGCCATTGTTTGAGCCACATCAACGATGCGCGCGACGACACCGCTTATCGCAACGCACCATTCACGACATCGACGTCGAAGGCCTGCAAGGCTCACTGGGGATGATGTTTCGCTGGCGGGCCAGCCGCTGGCAGCCAGCGCTTCAGCAGCGACGTGGTGATGACGGTGCGGGCGATCGCCATCAGCACGAACATTGAAAAACACCGGCTGTGGAACGACGCCCGTATCGAATCCAACGTTGATGACCATCGGTTCCATCAACGCGCGCGTGTCCATCATGGCACCGGCATCGATGCGCAGCCCCGTGCAGGTAGCGAAGATCGGCGGCAAGAACACCGTCACCAAACTGTTCATCTGCCGGCGCCAGGCCGTTACCAAACCGGGATACTCGTGCACCTGCACGGCAATCACGAAGCCGCTGAAAATCGTCAAGAAGCCTAATCTGCAGGTCGCCAGCACGAACCGGACGACGTCGGGCGGCAGGGGCTGCGAGGTCACGTCGTTGCGATGCAGCAGCGTATGCAGCGCCGCACGGACCAGCCACGAGCACACCGCGACGCGGTCCATCCGCGCGAGCAGTCACTGGCCAAAACCATCGGCGTCGAAATCAGCGATTGCGATCAGCGAGACGCCGGCGAGCAGCAGCGAGCTGATCACATCGTTGATCGCGGCCGCACCGATCGCGATGACGAACAATGTTCTGCGCGTCATCTGGCATTCGAGCATGATGCGGACGCGGATCGGCAACGCCGTGCTCGCGAACGCGGTGCAGAGAAACTGTCGGTCGACGGTGCCGTCGATGCCCGGAGCGAGAGCCGCCGCCGACAGGCCGGCACCTGACTCATCACCACGATCGGCTGACCGGACTCGACGCGAAACACCGCCACCGACACCCCGGGCGTCAGCGCACCGAACAGGCTCGGTCCGAGCAGCCCGCCGACGACCCGCGTCTGTCCCAGGGTCCCCGCCGGCCGTCCACCCAGACGGACACCGCCGACGATGACGACGAGATGTGCCAGCACGACGAACAGCATGTGCTTCGATGCGATGCACGCTGACCGCAGCCATCGTGTTCATCGACCGGACACCCGCGATGGGCTGTGCGGATGGCGAGGAGCGTGTCAAAGACCAGCAGTTCGCGCTAGCATATTTTTACCGCAAATGGGGGTGGTGCGCCGCAGCGCGAAAATGGCGGCCAGATCACACCGAAAGACCATATGCGGCGGGTCGGTACTCTTCAGAAGACGGGGAGCGAACATGCTTGCAGGATCTGCGGTGCCCGGACGCGTGCCGTCCCGGGTGCTGATTGTCGGTGGCGGTACGGCCGGTTGGATGTGTGCCGCCCTGTTGAACCATGCGTGGCGACCACTGGGCACGCAGGTCTCGCTGATCGAATCGGATGCGATCGGCATCATTGGCGTCGGCGAAGGATCAACGCCCAAAATGCGGCGCTTCTTTGCGCGACTGGGGATCGCCGACCACGAGTGGATGCCCGCGTGCAATGGCACCTACAAGTGCGGGATCCGCTTTCCGGGCTGGTCCACGCGACCGGGCTACGAAAGCTACTACCACCCGTTTTTCACCGCCTCGGACGACCCCTTCATTCGCGCGTTCTATCAGAACGTGGTGCTGCGCCAGCACAACATCGATGCCAATGCGCACCCTGACAATTTCTTTCCGTCGAACTGGGACGGCTGGGCTACCAGGCCGACTACGCTTACCATTTCGATGCGCGGCTGATCGGCGAGTACCTGCGCCACTGGTGCGCGGCGCGCGGCGTCGAACATCTCGTCGACACCGTCACCGGTGTGACGCGCCAGGCCTCCGGCGATATCGCGGGCGTAGAAACCTCACGCCACGGTGTGCTCGGTGCCGACCTGTTCGTCGACTGCACGGGCTTTGCGAGCGTGTTGATCTGCAAGACGCTCGGCGTGCCGTTCCAGAGCTACAAGTCCTATCTTTTCAACGATCGCGCGGTGGCGATGCCGACGCCGCTCGATGCCCCCGATTCGCTACCATCCGAGACGGTCTCCGGCGCGATGAAATGCGGCTGGGCCTGGACGATTCCGCTGACCAACCGCTTCGGCAATGGCTATGTGTATTCATCGGACTTCATCGACGAAGCGGCCGCCGAGCAGGAACTGCGTGCGCACCTGAAGCAGCATGATCCGGCAGTCGAGGCGCGTCATCTGAAAATGCGCGTGGGCCGCCTCGAGCGCACCTGGGAGCACAACTGCGTCGCCATCGGGCTCGCGCAGGGTTTCATCGAACCGCTCGAGGCCACGGCCCTGATGATCGTGCAGGACACGGTCGAGAACCTGATCCAGGCCCATGACAGGGCCGACAACCCGACACGGGTGCGCGAGGACTTCAACACGAAGGTCAACCGCATCTATGACAGCATCCGCGACTACATCTACATGCATTACAAACTGAATTCGCGCAGCGATACCGCGTACTGGGAAGCGGCGCGCGAAAACCCGGTGATGTCGGAGTCGGTGCGGCAAATTCTCGATGTGTGGGACAACGGCGGCGACCTGCTCAGCGAAATCAAGCGCCAGAGCGCGCAGATCACGTACAGCCCGACCTCATGGTTCTGCATTCTGGCCGGCATGGGGCGGTTTCCACGCAAGTCGCGCAAGGCGACGCACAAGCACGGGGTCTCGGATCACGAGCAGGCGCGCAAGGCCTGTCTGGAGATGCTGCGCCACTTCCCCGACCACAAAAGCGTGCTGGACGGCATGCGCACAGCAGTCGCGCCCGCGGCGTGAGGACAGTCGTTTATTGAAGTGAGGGCGGGCCGCCGGGGCGGCGAGGCTTGAAAGGCCCGGCGGCCAGAACGGCCGCCGGGAGCAGACAGTAAAGTCTTAAGTACCGAGGCGGCGAATCGCAGCTTCGGTCGTGAACTGGTCGTAGGCGTCCGGGTTGTTCATATTTTGGGTGATACCACCGGCAATACGCGGCACGGACTCGAAGCTCGTGATACGGTCGCTCTGGATGTCGTGCGAATGCACGTGCGTCCAGCTCCACACCGGGTGCGGCAGGCGCTCACCGTTGTAGGAGTTGCCGTTCTTCTCGTACCAGTCGAAGCCGCCTTCCCACTGCTTCCACACCTGGCCGCGGCGGTCGTAGCTGTTCATGACCTGCGGGGTCACGTGACGCGCATCGTACCAAATCCGCTTCTTGCTGTAGGGCGCACGCGGGTAGCCGGTCGGCTCGAGTTCCACGATGTAGACCTCGGGGCACAGCTGCATGACGGTGTTGAAGAACTTCTGGTTCGCCTTGCCGCCGTGACGCAGATGCTTCCAGTTTTCCGGATCGCGACCGCCCTGCCAGTTGTCGTGCACGCAGCACAGCGCCGGGCCGCGGCCGATCAGCTTGAAGTTGCCCCAGGTCAGCGTCGGGTCGCCCGTCATCCAGGCGTCCGTCAGGAAGAACGTGGAGCCGGCGATCACGGGCTCGAAACGCTGGTTCGTCGGGAAGCGACGCACACGCTTGAAGGCCGGGAGGTAGCCGAAGAAGTCCGGATACTGGGTCGCATCGTAGGGCCAGATGTTGAGAATCGAGGTGCCCTTGACGTCGTTCGGGTAGGTCCACACCGCCGACTGGTAACGCAGGTATTTGCCTTCGTCACGCAGCACGGGCTTCGGGTCGGTCGTGATGCGGCCGGTGCCGGCGACTTCACACCACCAGAAATTGTAGTGGTACTGCTCGTTGCCTTCGCCGTCCATGTCGAACTCGTCGATGCAGTACTGCGCGACGTCGTAACGGCCCCAGCTCAGGTTGTGACCTGCGATGACTTCTGCAGCGTCCTTCGGTTTCGGGAACGGGTTGCCCCCGATCCACGGGCCGCCGTCCGCGGCAACCACGTTGCCCTTTTCGTCGAACTTGGCCTGGCCCTGGTTCTTCAGCGTCGCCTCGATGTACGGCGGCGGATTCATGATCATCGCGTTGGTGGTGGTCGGCGCGATGTCGATCACGCGGCCCTGCTGCTTCACCTGGATGTAGGTGACGTCGTCCAGCAGATCCTTGACGTAATCAACGTTGTCGGCGGTCAGTTGGTCGCCGGCCTTGACCTTGCCCTTGGTGTACAGGTCGAGCGACAAAAGCTCTTCCGGGTACGCCTTGGTGATGTCGCCGTCCTCAGCGATAACGTCCCACAAAGGGGCCAGCACGCCGGCGGTAAAGCCTGCGCCCATGGTCTGCAGGAAATGCCGGCGGGAGAAATCCCGGCCGTATTTCTTGATATGCATTGTTTGAACCTCCTTCAGCTCAGCTGATTATTTGCTGCCCGTTCGCGTCCTGCGTCCGGCCAGCCTTGCGCGCACCCTTCGCCGCTTTGAGGCGACTGTCAGTCGCGATTTCTCCCCGACATGCTTGTCTTCCTGTCCCTCCACAACCCCCATACGGGCGAAGGTCCGCGGATTCTGTCACGAATGGGCGCGCCAGCGAAAGGCTCGCCCCGGTCGGGCATGGTCAGGCGGTTGAGCTTGAGTTCCGGCCGATGTGATTCGGGTTCAAACGGATTCAGGCCGCCTGGCCGTACAGCGTGACCGCGCATGCGCCGCCGAGCCCGATGTTGTGGGCAATCGCGATGCGGGCGCCGTCGACCTGCCGGCGCTCGGCGCGGCCGCGCAGCTGGGACACGAGTTCGAAGCACTGGGCGAGCCCCGTCGCACCGAGCGGGTGGCCCTTGGAGATCAGGCCGCCGGACGGATTCGTCACGAAGCGCCCGCCGTAGGTGTTGTCGCCGTTTTCGATCAGCGCCGACGCGCCGCCCGGCGCACACAGGCCCAGGGCCTCGTAGGCGAGCACTTCGTTGATCGAGAAGCAGTCGTGCAGTTCGACGACATCGACGTCCTGCGGACCGACGCCGGCGGCCTCATACGCCTGGCGCGCCGCCTCAAAACCCATGCTGCGGCCGACCGCATCCATCGCCGAACCATCGAAGCTGCTCGGCATGTCGGTCACCAGGGCCTGCGACAGCACGCGCACGCTCGGCCGGATGCCGTGGCGGGCCGCGAATTCATCGCTGCACAACACCGCCGCTGCAGCGCCGCACGTGGGCGGACAGCACTGGAACCGCGTCAGCGGATCGCAGACGCTCGGGCTCGCCAGTACCTGCTCGACCGTCAACTGTTCGGTGAACACCGCGCGCGGATTGTTCGCGGCGTGGCGGCGCGCCTTGACCGGAATCTGCGCGAGCGTCGCCGGCGTCATGCCGTACTGTTCCATGTATTCGCGGCCGGCCGCGCCGAACAGCCGCGGCGCCATCGGCGCCGACGACTCGCCGAGCTTGCGGTTCGCGACCTCGAGAAAGCGTTCGAGCGGCGTGGGCCGATCGGCCCATTGTTCGGCGAGCGCGCCGGGTGCCATCTGCTCGAAGCCTACCGCGAGCGCGCAGTCGGCTGCGCCACTGAGAATGGCCTGCCGCGCGAGGTACAGCGCGCTCGAACCGCTCGAGCAATTGCTGTTGACGTTGAAGATCGGGATGCCGCTCAGGCCCGCCTCGTACACCACGCGATGTCCGCTGCAGCTGTCGCCATAGACATAGCCCGCATAGGCCTGGTTGACGGCCGCATACGGAATGCCGGCGTCGGCCAGCGCCTCGGCGATCGCCGCGCGCCCCATCACCGTGTAGGGGTCGGAATGCTTGGGTGTCTTGAATGGCGTCATGCCGACGCCGATGACATTGATATGACGGCTCATCGTGTTGCTCCGGGCGTAGGGCCGCGGCGTTCTCCACGCCGCAGCGAAGGGTGGGCGTGCAGCCTGGACTCAGACGTGGCGTGGTGCGCCCTCGGGGATCGGCCACGGCCACTTCCGGCCCCGCAACAGGCCCTGCCAGTACATCACCGGCAGCACGTACTTCTTCAGCAGGTACATGCTGCGACGTTCCTGTGCCTGATCGAACGGGAAGGTCTCGCAGGGTTCGAGGTTGTAATCGAATTCGGCGAGCATCAGGCGACCGTAGCCGGTGATCAGCGGGCAGGACGTGTAACCGTCGTAAACCGCGCGCGGCGCGCGGCCGGCCAGCACCGACAGCAGGTTCTCGACGAGCACCGGGCGCTGCGCGCGAATGGCGGCCGCGGTCTTCGACGTCGGCAGGCTGCTGGCGTCGCCCAGACTGAACACATTCGGATAGCGCGTGTGCTGCAGCGAGGCCCGATTGACGTCGACCCAGCCGGCCGCGTCGGCGAGCGGACTCTGGCGAATCAGATCCGGCGGGCCCATCGGCGGCGCGACGTGAATCATGTCGTACTTCTCGACGCGCTCCGTGCCCGCATCGGTGTCGCGGAACACCGCCTCCTTCTGCTCGGCGCGCAGCGCGACGAGGTCCTGTTTGTAGTGCACGGCGACATCGCGCGCGGCGGCAATCTTGACCAGTTCGGCGGCATATTTCGGCGCGCGGAAAATGGCGCCGACGCCGCACATGTAGACGATTTCGCTGCTGCCGCGCATGCCGGTGCGACGCAGGTGATCTTCGGCGAGAAACATGATCTTCAACGGCGCGCCGGCGCATTTGATCGGCGTCGTCGGAAACGTGAACAGCGCGCGGCCGCCGCGGAAACGCTGCAGGTTTTCCCAGGTCGAGTTGACGGAGTCGAAGCTGTAGTTGCTGCAGATCCCGTTGCGGCCCAGGTTTTCCTTGAGTCCCGAAATCTGCCCCCAGTTGATCTGGATGCCGGGCGCGACGACCAGCGCGTCGTAAGTGAGCGATTCACCGTCGCGCGTGACGACGATGTTCTCCTCGGGACGGAATTCGCTCGCCTCGGCGCGCACCCAGCGCACGCCGGCGGGGATCAGATCGGCCATCGGGCGCCGGCTGCTCTCCTTCGGAAACACGCCGCCGCCGACGAGAGTCCACAGCGGTTGATAGAAGTGTTCGCCGGCCGGGTCGACGAGAACGGTCTCGATGCCCGGGGTCTGCGCCAGTTGGGCCGCCACGCCCAGGCCTGCCGCGCCCGCCCCGATCACCACGACCCGACGCTTCGAAGCACTCATCATCCAACCTCCAGACGTCGCGCAGCGCGCAACGGATTCAGCAGGGCCCAGGACGCGGCGTCGACGGCCAACGTCAGCGCATCCCGGGCGGGCCCATTACTATAGTGCCGCGCCCGCGCCACTCCAACCGGCGCAACGGCCTGCATGCACGCGCCGTCGCGCATCGATGGCGTGCCGGATCAAGCGCTATGCAGCAGACGCCCGCTACACTGCGCCGCTCGACACTCCGGAATCGCACCGTGCTATCGACGTTGATCATGGCCGCCAGCGCCGGCCTGCTGAGCACCCTGCACTGCTGGGGCATGTGTGGCGGCATCGTTGCCGCGCTGTCGCTCGGTGCCGGCAACGGACAGCGCCTGCCTGCGCAGACCGCACTCGCACTGGCCTACAACCTCGGACGGATCATCAGCTACGGCGGCATGGGCGCCGTGGCGGGCGTCCTCGTCAGCACCCCGGGCGACGGCACGCCCGCCTATCGCGCGCTGCAGTCCCTCGGGCTGGTGGCACTGGTGTTCGCGGGTCTGCGACTTGGGGGCTGGCTGCCGCGCAACGGCTGGGTGGAAACCCAGGGCCTGCGCGTGTGGCGGCGTCTGAGCCCGCTGACGCGCAGGCTGCTGCCGATCGACCGCGTCAGTCGCGCCCTGCCCGCCGGCATGGTGTGGGGATTCCTGCCGTGCGGCCTCGTCTACGCCATGTTGCCGGTGGGCGCCGGCACCGGCTCGCCGCTCGGCGGTGCGCTGACGATGCTCGCGTTCGGCGCCGGCACCCTGCCCGGGATGGTGGTGGCGGGCGTCCTCGCCAAACGCTTCGGCGGCCTCGGGCCGGGCGGCACACTGCGGCGCTACGCGGGCGCGGCCCTGATCGCGCTCGCTGTCGTGTGGTATGCGCTGCAATGGCTCGGCGGCGACGCGCACGACCACGCCGCCCATGCCGGCCATGCGGCGGGCGCGGCCGACGCAGGCCACCCGCCCCATGCGCCGGAGATGGATCACGCCGGCATGGATCACTCCGGTATGGACCATGGCTCGATGCAGCATCCGGAACGGGGCCATGCACCCGCCGCGCGGCCGACAGTCACCGGACCGCAGAACGTCCGGCCCTGACCGGGCGGCTGCCGATTACACGTCGTCGTCGTCCATCAGGATGGCGGTCCCAGGTCCGTCGAGATTGTCGAACTGGCCGCTGTTGACTGCCCACAGGAAGGCCCAGGTGATGAGGCCGACCAGCGCCAGCGACACCGCGATCAGCAGGTAGATGATTTCCAAGGTCGCGCGTCCTCTCAGGCCACGGTGCGACGCAGACGCGCCGCGTTGACAGTCACCACCAGCGAACTGGCGGACATGCAGAACGCCGCGAGCCAGGGCGCGACGAGCCCGGCGAGGGCCAGCGGCAGTGCCACGGCATTGTAGCCGAGCGCCCACCACAGATTCTGGCGCATCACGCGCCGCGTGCGTCGGGCGAGCGCGCAGGCGACCGCGACACCGGCGATTTCCTCGCGCAACAGCACCAGATCGGCATTGAGCTTGGCGTGTTCGGCGGCATTTGCAACCGCGATGGCAACCGCCGCGCGCGCCAGCATCGGCGCGTCGTTGACGCCATCGCCGACCACCGCGACCACGGCACCAGCCGCCTGCATCGCCTCGAGGGCGGCCAGTTTGTCCGGCGGTGTCATGCCACCGCGCACGTCGTCGATGCCGAGCGCGCGGCCGATGCGCTCGGCGACGGCCGGGCGATCGCCGCTGAACATCGCAATGCGGATGCCAGCCGCGCGCAGCGCCGAGAGCGTTGCCGCGGCATCCGGCCGCAGCGTGTCGCGCAGCTTGAACTCGGCGAGCAATTGTCCGTCGGCGGCGAGCAGCGCCTCCTGCTCGGGACCGTCGTCTTCGTCGGCGGCGGCCGGCAGATCCGCCACCCGCGCCGCGATGAACGCGCGCGAACCGAGCGCATAGGACACGCCGTCGATCGTGCCGAGGATACCAGCACCCGGCGTGTTCACCAGGCCGCTCGCGTGCAGCGGCGGCAATGCGCCGGCCGCGTCGATCAGCGCGGCGGCCAGCGGGTGCTCGGATCCGGCCTCGAGCGCCGCTGCCAGCTGGCGGCATCGATCGCCCGACAGATCGTGATGCACGATCACCCGTTGCAGACGCAGACGTCCGGCCGTCAGCGTGCCCGTCTTGTCGAACACGACATCGGTCACCGCCACCAGGTCTTCGAGCGCGCCCGTGCGCAGCACTGCCACGCCGCGTGCCAGCAGCGCGCCGCTCGCCGCGGTGAGCGCCGCCGGCGTCGCGAGCGCCAGCGCACACGGACAGGAGATCACGAGCACCGCCACCACCACCGGCAACCAGTCCTGACCGAGCCACAGTCCGTGATAGACGGCGCCGAAGACGGCGACCGCCAGCACGCCGGCCACGAACCAGCCGGCAATGCGGCCGGCGAGCTGGGCCAGCTGCGGCTTGCCGGACGCCGCACGCGCGACGAGATCGGCGATGCGCGCCATGAACACGCCGCGGCCAATCGCCGTGACCTCGATTTCCAGCGGCGATTCGACGTTGACGCTGCCGCTGAGCACCGGGTCGCCAATCCCCCGCGGCACCGGCACACTCTCGCCCGTCAGCACGCTTTCATCGCAGCTCGACTCGCCCGCCCGCACGAGTCCGTCGACCGGCAGCGTGCTGCCAGGCTTGATCAGCAGGCGATCGCCGACGCGCAACTCGCGCACCGCGACCCGCTGCAGCCGCCGCTCGCCGTCACCGGCGTCGATCCGCTCGACGAAGGCCGGCATGATCCGCGTCGCATGGTCGAGCTGGCTCGACGCCTTCTGCTGCATGATCAGTTCGAGATAGCGCGCGATCAGCAGCAGCGTCACGAACATCGCGACCGAATCGAAATAGGTCGCGCCGCCGGCCACGGTGTGCCACGCGCTGCCGGCGAAGGCGAGCACGATGCCGAGCGTGACGGGGACGTCCATGCCGAGGTGGCGGCTGCGCAAGGAGCGCCACGCGCCCTGGTAGAACGGCACGGCGGCGTAGGCGACGATCGGCAGCGTCATCGCGAGGTTCAGCCAGTTCAGGACCGCGAGGTAACGGCCGACGCCGCTCGCGGACGGGTCGAAATACAGCGCGGTCGCGACCATCATCACCTGCATGCCGAACAGGCCGGCGACGCCAATCCGGCGCAGGTAATCGAGCCGTTCCCGCTGCAGCCCCGCCTGACGCCGGCGCGCATCGAACGGATAGGCGCGATAACCGAGCGCCCAGATTGCCTCGAGGATGCCACTCAGGCGCGCACTGTCGGCATCGAAGCGCAGCGTCGCCTGGCGGTTCGCGAGATTGACGCTGATGTCCCGCACGCCGGGCACGCGACGCGCACTGGATTCAATGAGCCAGGCGCAGGCCGCGCAGCGCATGCCTTCGAGCACGAGATGCGCTTCACGCACCCCGTCGTCGACGAGCGGACAGGCCTCATCGAGCGACGGATCGTCATAGGCCGACAGATCGGGGACCGGCCCGGCCGGTCGCGCGCTGGCCACGGTGCGCTGGGCATAGAACGCCATCAGCCCGTGCGCGGCGATCGTTTCCGCGGCCGCCTGGCAGCCGGCGCAGCACAGCGGGCGCTGCTGGCCATCGATCAGGGCCGTCCAGCGGCTCCCGCCGGACACAGTTTCGCTGCAATGAAAACACTGCACCGGGCTAGTGCCGGCATCGCGCGCCGGTGCTAGCCTGACCGGCAGGGCCTGCGTGTGAGCCATCGGCATCTTCGTATCGTTGCGGGGTTGCATCTTGTCTGCTTGATAACACGGCAAAGTTGACATGGATCACTAACGACTCGGCCTGACCCAACAGAATACCTCTCGCTTGTTGCATCGCGATTTTCCGGATGAATCGCGCGGCTTTTGGGCGCATCTATGGGAGCACTTCGGATGGCGAATACAGAAACATACAATTACAAGGTTGTCCGTCAGTTTGCACTGATGACCCTCGTGTGGGGCGTTGTGGGCATGCTGGTTGGGGTGATCATTGCCGCGCAGCTTTGCTGGCCGGCGCTCAACTTCGACGTGCCGTGGCTGACTTTCGGCCGCCTGCGTCCCCTGCACACCAACGCGGTCATCTTCGCCTTCGGCGGTTGCGCGCTGTTCGCCACGTCCTATTACGTGGTCCAGCGCACCTGTCACGCGCGGCTGTTCAGCGACGGTCTCGCCGCCTTCACGTTCTGGGGCTGGCAACTCGTCATCGTGCTCGCAGCCGTCACGCTGCCGCTCGGCATCACGACCTCGAAAGAGTATGCCGAACTCGAATGGCCGATCGACATCCTGATCACGCTGGTGTGTGTGTCCTATGCCATCGTGTTCTTCGGCACCATCATGAAGCGACGCATCAAGCACATCTATGTCGCGAACTGGTTCTTCGGCGGGTTCATCATCACCGTCGCCATCCTGCACCTGGTCAACAGCGCCGCAATTCCGGTCGGCCCGCTGAAGTCCTACTCCGCGTATGCGGGCGTGCAGGACGCCATGGTGCAATGGTGGTACGGCCACAACGCGGTCGGTTTCTTCCTGACCGCCGGCTTCCTCGGGATGATGTACTACTTCATCCCGAAGCAGGCCGGCCGGCCGGTGTATTCCTACCGGCTGTCGATCGTGCATTTCTGGGCGCTCGTCTTCACCTACATCTGGGCCGGCCCGCATCACCTTCACTACACGGCGCTGCCGAACTGGGCCCAGTCGCTGGGCATGGTGATGTCGATCGTGCTGCTGGCGCCGTCATGGGGCGGCATGATCAACGGCATCATGACGCTGTCGGGCGCGTGGCATAAGTTGCGTACCGACCCGGTGCTGCGTTTCCTCGTCGTCTCCGTGTCCTTCTACGGCATGTCGACGTTCGAGGGTCCGATGATGTCGATCAAGACGGTCAACGCGCTGTCGCACTACACGGACTGGACCATCGGCCACGTGCACTCTGGCGCGCTCGGCTGGGTGGCCTTCGTGTCGATGGGCTGTCTGTACTACCTGATCCCGCGTCTGTACGGCCGCGAGCTGTACAGCCTGCGGCTCGTTGAAACCCACTTCTGGGTCTCGACGCTCGGCATCGTGCTCTACATCACCTCGATGTGGGTCGCCGGCATCATGCAGGGCCTGATGTGGCGCGCGGTCAATGACGACGGCACGCTGACCTACGCGTTCATCGAGACCGTGAAGGCCATGCATCCGTTCTACATCATCCGGCTGCTCGGCGGCGCGATGTTCCTCGTTGGCACTTTGATCATGTGCTACAACATCTACCGCACGGTTGCCAACGCGAGCCCGGTCAACGCACCGGTCCCCGTCCCCGCTGCTGCACATTGAGGTAAAGCATCATGGCAACCTTTCACGAGAAAATTGAGAAGAACATCGGCCTGATGATCATCCTCGTCGTGCTGACGGTCAGCGTCGGCGGTCTGGTGCAGATCGTGCCGCTGTTCTTCATGCACTCGACTACCCAGCCGGTCGAAGGCGTCAAGCCCTACACCCCGCTGACGCTCAGCGGGCGCGACATCTATGTCCGCGAGGGCTGCTACCTGTGTCACTCGCAGATGATTCGCCCGTTCCGCGCGGAGACCGAACGTTACGGTCACTACTCGCTGGCCGGCGAATTCGTCTACGACCGCCCGTTCCAGTGGGGTTCCAAGCGCACCGGACCGGATCTGGCGCGTGTCGGCGGCCGCTACAGCGACGAATGGCATCGCGTGCATCTGAACAATCCACGCGACGTGGTGCCGGAATCGATCATGCCGTCCTATCCGTGGCTGGCGACAACGCAGCTGCCAACCGATGACATCGAGGCCAAGATGCGGGCGCTGCGCAAGGTCGGCGTGCCGTACACCGACGAAGAAATCGCAGCAGCGCCCGCGGCGATCAAAGGCAAGACCGAGATGGACGCGGTGGTCGCCTATCTGCAGGGGCTCGGCACCGCGGTGAGGTTCAAGCGATGAGCAACGAAATCCTCAGCACCATTTTTTCCACGTGGACGGTGGTCGTCTGTGTGCTCATGGCCGGTATCGGCCTGTGGGCCTGGAGCGGCGCGCGCAGCGCCGAGTTCGAGTCGGCAGCGCGACTGCCGCTCGAAGCAGACGACGAACTGGCAGATTAAACGAGAATTTCGGAGTAGACCGTCATGGCTGATTTCACGAGCGGCGGCTGGAGCCTTTACATCACGATCGTCACGATCGTGAGCCTGATCGCCCTGTTCTTTCTGGCGTGGAAACTCTCGGCACGCCGTACCGACAGCGGCCCGGTGGAAACCTCGGGTCACGTGTGGGACGAAGATCTGGAGGAGTACAACAATCCGCTGCCGCGCTGGTGGCTGAACATGTTCTACCTGACCATCATCTGGGCCGGTCTGTACCTGATTGCCTATCCCGGCCTCGGCACCTACAAGGGCTTGCTGGGCTGGACGCAGCAGGATCAGTACGAAACCGAGATGGCGGCCGCCGAGGCGAAGTACGCGCCGCTGTTCGAGAAGTTCGCAAGCGCCGACCTGGCGCAGGTCGCACAGGATCCTGAAGCGCAGAAGATCGGCGGCCGCCTGTTCTCGACCTACTGCACGACCTGCCACGGCTCGGACGCCGGCGGCGCGCGCGGCTTTCCGAATCTGCGCGACGGCGACTGGCTGTACGGTGGCGAGCCGGCGATGGTCAAGACCTCGATCCTCAACGGTCGCCAGGGCGCGATGCCGGCATGGGGCGCTGTCATCGGTGCCGACGGCGTGAAGCAGGTCGCCGCCTATGTCGAGAAACTGTCCGGCCGCGCCACCGACGACGCCGCAGCTGGCCAGGGCCAGCAGCTGTACCAGACCAACTGCGTGGCCTGCCACGGGCCGGACGGCAAGGGCAACCCGATGATGGGTGCACCGAACCTGACTGACGACATCTGGCTCTACGGCGGCAGCACCGAGAAGATTGCCGAGTCGATCGAGAAAGGTCGCAACGGCGTGATGCCGGCGCATGGCGAGCTGCTCGGCGAGGCCAAGGTCCACCTGCTCGCCGCCTACGTGCTGAGCCTGCAGGGCAGCGCGGCAGCGCATTACGAAGACTGAACAGGAAAGAGCGCACGCCATGCCGCTGTGGGACAAGACAGGCTGGATACCAGCGCCGCAGCGGGTGGCGGCCGTGCTCTGGATCACCTTCCTGATGGCAGGCATCGCCACCGGTGCCTTCTTCAGCGCCATCGATCCTTTCGAGCTGAAGTACTGCGTGAGTTTCCCGGAAGTCAGCCGCATCGGGGCCTACACCATCGGCTTCCTGCTGTTCTGGCTGCTGTCGGCCAGTTCGGCGCTGATCGCCGTGTTCTTCGTCTATCCGGGTCCGCCTGGGCAGCCCTCTTCAGCGGCGAGTGAATTGCCACCGAGCGCCCGGCCGTGAATACCTTCGAACCAGGCCCGACGACGCCAGTCCCCACCCCGGCCCCGACGCCGACGCCGACGCCGACGAAAGCACCGGCGCAGGACATCGACGATGCGCTGTACGAAAAGCGCCAGAAGATTTATCCGCGCGAAGTGCACGGCATTTTCGCCACCGCGCGCGTGGCCGCCGCCACGGTGCTGCTCGGCATCTTTTACCTGTTGCCATGGGTGCAGTGGGACGGCCGGCAGGCCGTGCTGTTCGATCTGCCGGCACGCAAGTTCTACCTGTTCGGACTGACGCTGTGGCCACAGGACTTCCTGTACCTGACCTTCCTGCTGATGCTCGCGGCCTACAGCCTGTTCTTCTTCACGGCGCTGGCCGGACGCTTGTGGTGCGGTTACGCCTGCCCGCAGACGGTGTGGACCGAATCCTTCCTGTGGATCGAGCGCCTGATCGAAGGCACGCGCCAGCAGCAGATCAAGCTCGACGAGTCGAAGATGAGCCTGCGGAAGTTCCGCCTGAAGGCGACCAAGCACTCGATCTGGATCGTGTTCTCGCTGTTCACGGGCTTCATGTTCGTGTCGTATTTCACGCCGACGCGCGAGCTGGCCGTGAGCCTGACGCGGCTCGATCTGGGCCCATGGGAATGGTTCTGGCTGCTGTTCTACGGCTTTGCCACTTACGGCAACGCCGGCTTCATGCGCGAACAGGTCTGCAAGTACATGTGTCCGTACGCGCGCTTCCAGAGCGCGATGTTCGACAAGGACACACTGATCATTTCCTACGACGAAAAGCGCGGCGAGCCACGCGGTTCGCGACGCTCGAACGTCGATCCGCGCGCGCAAGGGCTCGGCGACTGCATCAACTGCACGATGTGCGTCCAGGTCTGCCCGACCGGCATCGACATCCGCAAGGGCCTGCAATACGAGTGCATCGGCTGCTCGGCCTGCATCGACGTCTGCAACGACGTCATGGACAAGATGAAGTATCCGCGGGGGCTGATCCGCTATACGACGCAGCACGAACTCGACGGCGGCAAAACGCACGTCCTGCGTCCCCGCATCGTCGTTTACGGGGTGATTCTGGTGCTCCTGTGCGGCCTTTTCGGCTGGCGGCTGTCGCAGCGTCTGCCGATCGGGCTCGACGTGCTGCACGATCGCAATCAGCTCTATCGCGAGGCCGCCGGCAAGATCGAGAACGTCTACCTGCTGAAGGTGATGAACAAGGACGATCGGATGCATCGCTACGCGCTGTCGGTCAGCGGCATCGATGAACTCGAAGTGGCGGGCGAGAACCCACCGATCGAAGCCGCCGGCGGTGCCATCGTGAACTACCCCATCGCTGTGCGTGCCGAGGAAGACGATCTTCCCGGGCGCAGCACACCCGTTCGTTTCACGCTCACGGCGGTCGATGATCCCAATCTCACGGTCACCGCCGAAGCCAAATTCCTGGGACCGTTACCATGATCGAAGACAGCACCCGCAAACTGCCGTGGCATCGCGAACCGCTCGTGTGGCTCGTGATCGCCTTTCCGCTGGCGGCCGTGATCGGCGGCTTCGCCACGCTCTATCTTGCCATCCAGTCATGGGACGGGCTCGTCGTCGACGACTATTACAAGAAAGGGCTCGAAATCAACAAGACCCTCGCGCGCGACGAAGTCGCGGTGCAGGGAGGCTTCGTCGCCAGTGTCGTTGTCGAACGGGACACGGTAACGGTCAGGCTATCGAGCACGCGCGGCTCGGCCCTGCCGCCGGTGATCAAGGTTGCGTTCATTCATGCAACGCGCGCCGGCCTCGATCGCGAGCTTGAAATCCCGTCCGCCGGCCTCGGCCGTTACTCGGCCCCGATCGGCGACCTGCCCGCCGGCCACTGGCATGTCCACATCGAAACCCCCGAGTGGCGACTGATCGAGCAGATCCAGCGCTGAGGCGCTGTGCATCAATCGGGTCTGTCCTGCCAAGCGCAGGCGGAAGAACAGTCGCGGCGTGCGGCGCTGCCCGCCGGCCAGCTGTGCACATCCGCCGCTCCTCGCGAGGCGCGCACGTCTCGCGCACCGAGTGGCGGCCTTACCCGGGTCTTCGGCAAAGCATGGGGGTGCAGCCGGCGCACGTCCGCCGTCAACGGGCGGGATCATCGACGCCACAGTCGACGACGCCGGCCTGGCGCCTGCAGAACTCGCGGGTCGGTTCGCTGAAGTGAGATGGCCGGAACGACGGGCGCCCGTTGCGTTGAATGGCTGAGCGCAGATCAACGACGGCCAATGTGGCAGCAGCCGGACGGTGGTGTCGGGCGCGCCGGCTACGACTCAGCGCGCATTCGAGCGATAGAGGGATGTCATCGAACGCCTCGACACCGGCGCATTCGGCAGCGCCGTCACGGGTGGCAAGCCCCCTGACCATCGGTCTCTGCGCTCAGCGACTCAGCCGGTCGCCTCGCCGTCTTCCTCGCGGGCGAGTGCCTGACGCACGGACTGCGCAACGACGGCATCGTCGAGCGGTGCTTCGAGCACGTCGGTTGCACCGTATCGGATGGCCTGCACTGCCGCCTGGATGGCGTGCATCGGGACGGTCATGATGGTCGGCAGGCGCAGCCCACGGGCGCGGACCTCGTCGATGAAATCGACCCCACTCATCTCCTCGAGGTCGTGGTCGACGAGCAGGACGGTGCGGCGCGGCGGGGTCATCGATGCAATCGCCGCGCGGGCGCTTGCGTAGCCGACCACGCGATGCCCGCGCGCTTCGAGCGCGTCGACCAGGCGACGCCGTTGTGACGGATCCGCATTGACGACGACGACGGTCGTCAATGCCTCGGGGTCAGCCCGCCGGGTGATGGCGTCGGTATCGAACATGGTCCCGCGTCAGGCGTGGGACACGCCGAGCGAGCGCCCTTCGTGCGCCAGTTCGTTCAGCGCGTCGAGCGAGACGATGCGCACGAAGCGGCGATCGACTTCCAGCACCCCGCGACGCTGCAGGTCCGTGAACAGGCGGCTGATGGTCTCGACGGCCACCGCGAGGTAATTCGCGATTTCCTGACGGGACATGCTGAGGTTGAACTCGGTGCGCGAGCAGCCACGGGCCGCGAAGCGGTTCGAGATGAAGAGCAGGAAGGTGGCGAAGCGGGCCTGGGCCGACTTCTGCCCCAGCAGCAGCGCATGGCTCTGCTTGTCGATCAGCTGCATCGCCGCGGAGCGCATCAGTTCGTTCCACAGCGCCGGCACCTCGACTGCGACCGCAGCCAGGCGGGCGTAGGGAATGCTGCACACGGCGGTCGTTTCGAGCGCCACGGCCGAACTCTGGTGCATGTCGCCGGCAATGGCGTCAAAACCGAGCAAATCCCCGGGGAAATGGAAGGCGACGGTCTGTTCGCAGCCGTCTTCGCTGTCGATGTACGCCTTCACCGACCCCGAACGCACGATGTACAGGGACTTCAGTTCGTCGCCCTGGCGGAACAGGTGGGCGCCCCGACGCAGCGGTCCGCTGCAGACCAGGTTCTTGGCGGCCTGGGTGCGGGTCTCGGGTTCGAGCACGCGCGCCACACAGAATTTCGACCACCGGCAGTTGCCACAGGTCGCGTTGAGCGGTGGGAAGCTGATGATGTTGTTGTCGGCCATTTGAGATTCCCCAAGTTGGATGCACGTTGTGGGGAGAACTCTAAGGGTCGACCGCCTGTAGCGATATTCGCGATCCCGCGTACAGCGCCTGCGGGTTCTACGTAAGGGGAATTACGTATTCAGGAAGTCGTCAGTCGGTGGTTGGCGTCACGCGACGCCGAGCTTGGCGGCCATGCCGACCAGTTCGGCGAGCGACCGGGCCCCCGTCTTGTGCATCACCTTGGCGCGATGAATCTCGACCGTCCGCTCGCTGAGGCCGAGTTCGATAGCAATGACCTTGTTCGCCTGCCCGCGCGCGATTCTCAGCATCACTTCGTGCTCGCGCGGCGTGAGTCCGGCGAAGCGCTCCCTGATATGCACGGCCTCGTCGTCGGCGCGGCGGCGCGCGCGATCGACCTCCAGCGCCTGGTAAATGCGGTCGAGCAGTTCCTGATCGCGGAAGGGTTTCTCGATGAAGTCGATCGCGCCTTCGCGCATCGCGTGCACGGCCATCGACACATCGCCGTGGCCGGTGATGAAAATGATGGGCAGCGGATAGCCGCGCTGCTTGAGCTGTTGCTGCAGTTCGATGCCACTCATGCCCGGCATGCGGATGTCGAGCACGAGGCAACCGCAGGCGTCGGGCTGCAGCTTCTGGAGGAACTCGGTTGCCGACTCGAAAGTGGCGACCGTCAGCGACATCGATTTCAGCAGCAGCGCCAGCGAACTGCGCACGGCCGCATCGTCGTCGATCACGAATACGACAGGATTCTCATCGCTCATCACAGGGCTCCCGCGCTTACCCGACAACGACCGGCAGCGCGATGATGAAGCGCGCGCCGCCGTGCGCGTTCGTTTCATACTTCAGCGTGCCGCCGTGGGCCGCGACTATCGACTGACTGATCGACAGCCCCATGCCCATGCCATCGGACTTGGTCGTGAAAAACGGATGAAACAGCCGGTCGCGGGCCGCCGGCGCCACGCCCGGCCCCCGGTCATCGAACGACAGCAGATGCATGCCGCCCTGTTCCCGGCTCGCAATTTCGATGACACGGGCATCAGCCGCGGTATCGCGCATGGCGTCGATTGCGTTGCGGATCAGGTTCAGACAGACCTGCTGCAGCTGCACGGGGTCGACGAGCACGGACGGCGGTGAGGGCTGGAGGTTCAGTTCGACACGCACGCCCGCCTCACGCGCGTCGCCGGCGGCGAGTTCCAGCACCGAACGGACGATTTCGTTCAGGTCCGCGTACTCCTTGTTGCTTTCACGCTTGGTGACGAAAGCGCGGATGCGACGCACCACCTGCCCGGCCCGCAGTGCCTGTTCGGCAATCTGGGTACAGGCTTCCTGCAGCGTCGCGATGTCCATCTGATCCGTGCTCAGCAGCCGTCGACAGGCCTGTGCGTGGTTGGCGATGGCGGTCAGCGGCTGATTGATTTCGTGCGCAATCGCGGACGCCATTTCACCCAGCGTGGTCAGACGCCCGACATGGGCCAGGTGTTCTCGCGCCTGTCGCGCGACCTCTTCGCTGCGAACCTTCTCGGTGCGATCGATCACCATGCCGACGATCAGCGGCGAGGCACCGGCGCGGGCCACGAGGCCGATGTGCAGGGCGACATCGAGCACCACTTCGTCCTTGCGACGCATCCGCAATTCAGCGACCCGCTCGGTGCCGGCACCGTTCGTCAGGTCCGTGACCATCGCGGTCAGCTGGCGGTAGTCGTCGCCTGACAGCAGGCGGATGAACGACATGCCGGCCAGTTCACCCGGGTCGTATCGCAGCAGCCGGCGCAAGGCCGGGTTGCCGGCCTGAATGATACCGGGCAGTTCGGCGGTGAAGATGCCGATGGGGACATTGTCGACGACTTCCCGCAACTCGTCCTCGCGCGCGCGGATGGTGTCTTCCATCCGCTTGCGTTGCGTGAGGTCGCGCACGAAGCCCACGTACTTGCGGCCTTCCGAGCTCGCCACCTCGCCGACCGCGAGATCCATCGGGAACAGTTCGCCGTTGCGCCGCCGGCCGACCAGTTCGCGCCCGATGCCGATGATCTGGCGGCGACCGGTCTGGTGGTAGGTATCGAGATGGGCATCGTGTCGCGATGCGTCACCCTGTGGCATCAGCATCGTGATGTTGCGCCCGATCACATCGCCCGTCGCATAGCCGAAGATGCGTTCCGCTGCCGGGTTGAAGACCTCGACCAGTCCACGCTCGTCGATCAGCACGACGCCATCGACGGCAGCCTTGATCAGGCCTTCATATTTCGCGGCCAGATCGCGCGCGGAGCGCGCAGAGTCGTCATCAGGGGTCATCGGGTGATTTCCGGTAGCTGGCGACAAGGGTAATGACCACGAACGGGGGCGGCAAGCGTCGGTGGACGGCGGCGTAAGGACAACTACCTACTGTGCTGGCGCAAGCTGAAGCGTCATCATTCACCTGTCCGTGCGTCGCGGCCCGCTGCTGGTGTGGCCTGGCAAACATCAACCCGTGACCGCAGGCGGACAGACGGGGTCTCCGCGAGTCGCGCCCTGGCAGCGCCTGCGCTGGCTCCAAACGGCAATGATTTTCCGAGGGGGTGACGCATGGCTTTCCCGATGCGCAAAATCCTGGTGCCCATCGACGGCTCGACGGGTGCGACACAGGCGGCGGCCTATGCCGGCGAACTGGCACGACTGGCCCACGCGAGCGTCGCGCTGTTGCGCGTTCACAGTCCCGAAATCTACCAGCTCAGCGTGCTGTCCGAGATTCCACCGCTGACGGATTTCGAATACCTCGAAGTCATGGAAAAGCAGATGAACGATCCCGACAAGGATCCGGCTTTCGCGAGCGCGCAACAGGCCCTCGGGACGGTCGACGCCGGCGTGTCACGCCATATCGTCTGGGGCCAGCCGGCCGAGGTGATCTGCGATTTCGCGCGTGAGCAGGCCATGGATCTGATCGTCATCGGATCCCGCGGCCGCTCGGCATTCGCGGCGCTGGTCCTGGGCAGTACGAGTTCGCAGGTGCTGCATCACGCACCGTGTGCGGTGACAGTAGTGCGCTGAAGCGCCCGGCCAGGGAACCGGCGCCCGGGCCGCGCGTCGAGCAAGCGCAGATCCCGGCACGGCGCGAACATCGGGACTTCATCTACGACAGGCCACTGGAGATGCCCGTGGTGTTTCGAAATCCGAATCCAGCCACGGAGGACACGAAGGGCACGGAGGAAGAAAAATTCGAGGGGCGCCGCCGAGGCGCTCCTGCCAGGCCGGGCGATCTCATGGCGGAAATTTCCCATCAATTCTTGTCTTTCTTCGCGCTCTCCGTGGCTAAATTCCCCGTTGATTGAGGCATAAAGCACGCATCTGCGCCTCATTCGCCGTGTTGCCATGCTGCGGCGCAGCCATCGTGGTCACGGGTCCCGGACCCGGCCCTGTCTCGGGTCGACGCTCGCCCCGACGCATGCCTGACCGCCCGGACGCGCTTCGTCGGTACCGCCGTGCGTGGCACACTGACGCCAAAACAAGATCGCATTGAGGGGTCATGAAGCTTTTCCGCAGCCGCGCGCCTGGCCTGTTTGCCGGGGCCCGGGAGCGGCGTGCACGCAGGGCGGCACACGCCAATCGCACACCACGACCGGGTTGCGCGCAATGAGCGCTGCCAGGCCTTCCCTGCTCGCGCGCTCGCGCATGGACACGCACGTCGAACAGGCCGTGATCCGGCTGCTGCTCACGGGGGCCGTGATCGGCGCACTGTTGCTGCATCTCGACCTGCCACTGTCGCACGCGCTCGCTGCCTGCGAGTGCCTGCCTCTGCTGTTCGGTTACGTGCCGGCGGGTGGACTGCTGCTGGCGTGGTCGCTGGCCCTGAAGCGCGGCTGCGCACGCACACGCAGCCTGCCTCTGCGACTCGGCGTCGCGCTCGTCACCGATGTCTTCGTGGCCGCAGGCTTCACCGCGCTCGGCGGCCAGTACGCACCGATTTCACTGCCGGTGTTTCTCGCGATCATCGTCGGCTATGGCTGGCGGTTCGGGACGGGCTACGGATTCGCTGCCAGTGTGCTGGGCCTCGTGGCCTTTTCGGTCGCGCGGATGATGAACCCGCTGTTCGAGCCGGGTGCGGCGGTCACCGTCGGTTACTACATCTGTTTCATCGCCGTTCCGCTGTACCTGTTGCAGGTTCAGCGCGCGCCCGTGCACGCGCCGGCGATGGTCGACGCCCCGCTGCCGACCCCGGGAAATGCGGCACCGGCGGACACCGGCACCACGCCACAGGGTGATGACGATGAACATCTGCTGCACGAAGCGCTGGTCGACGAGCTGCGCGCCACCTGCGTCGACGACCTGATGTGGCAGGTGCTGGTCAGTCAGTTCGAGCAGGAAGTGGAAAGCCTGCTCGGCCAGTTGATGGTGGCCGTCGTCAATCGGGACGAACCTGCCTGTCGCTCGGCGCTGCATCGGCTGCGCGGTGCCGCGGGCACGATCGGCGCAGTGCAGCTCGAAGAAGCCTTCAGTGCGCTGGAGCGCCAGGCACCCGCCGCTCCCTGGTCATCCACGATTGCCGGGTGTCGGCAGCTCGCAGCCCGCACGGTGCGCCGACTCAGGGCGACGACCTGATTCTGCCTGCGCCGGTGCGCCTGACGCGCCTGCAGCCGAGCGCAGCCAGGGCCGTGATCATCAGCGGCAGCGCGGCCGGCACCGGTACTGGTGCCACCCCGAAGTTGCCGGATTCGCTCGCGATATCGACACCCTCGATCACGTCGCCGGCAAGCGTCGTCACCGTCAGCTTGATGAGGGCCGTGTTGCTGAAGTCCGCAAGCAGACTGGCACCGGCGTCGACGCGCGAGACGGAGAAGAACAGTGATGAGCTCAGATCGAACACGGCATCGCCGCTGAACTGGAAGCTGATCGGCAACACGTCGTCGACGATGGTCGCGTTCGTGGTGTAAGCGCGCGACTGCGTGGCGCTGAGCCTGTCTTCGGGGGCAATCGTCAGCAGCGCGTTGACCCGGCCGTTCGTGCCATCGACATCGAGTACGCCATCGATCACCATCGCGGCCGTCACGATGTACGGATCGGCGGAAGGTGCGGTGATCGTGATGGTGTCGCGCACCGTGGCGTTGGCAGACAGCACTGCCACCTCGAAATTACCAAGCGCCCCGCCGCCGCTGTTGTTGATGGACCCGAACACCTGCAGCTTCGGGGTCGCGATATCCGCCGTCGCCGCATAGCGCCACAGACCGGCCTCTTCATCCGCGACTGACACGATCGTTCTGGGGATCGGCGATCCGGCAGCGGTATCGGTCAGAATCGAACCAGTCGGCGGCGCCAGCTCGGGGCTGGCCCGGCCATTGGCTGTGATGGTCGAAATGGCGTGCGCGCCGGACGACAGCAGCAACGCTGCGCACAGCAGGCCTGCGCGCCCGAAAATGACCTGATTCATGATGGTTCCCTCGCTTCCCTGTTCCAGTCCTTCTGGAACCTGCGTTGAACGCGCGGGCCTTCCACCCGCTCCCTTGTCATCATGTAGCGCCTCGACCCCGGCCGTCGTCAACGGGCGGGTGGGGCCAATAGCGTGAAGAATTTCCGGTTTCGGGGGCGCGTCACGGCGCCGGCCGAAGCCGCGTCGTCACGGATCCGGGCGTCGACGGGGATTCATGCAGCAGGCGCAACCGCGCGGCATCCTGACGTTCGTAGGCCTCGCGCTCCATCGGATGTCGCCGATCCTGGCAGCCGCCGCAGGCCATCATGTCGCGCACGTAGTCGCACTTGAAGCCACGCTCACCGCGGTTCGCGAATTGCCGCACGTGCTCGAGCTCGTGCGCGATGATTTCGGCGAGGCCGTCGACGCTCAGGCCCTGCAAGCCATCGTCGAGGTAGAGCCGTTCGGGTCCGGGGACCATGCCCGTCCCCTGCATCAGCGGACAGAATGTGATCTCGAGGGTCTCGAACTCCGCCACCGTGGCGAGGCCGGTAGCCTGCAGGCGATGACGCGCCGCGTCGATCCGCGCGTGCGCGGCGGCAGGCGACGTGTAGTGGGCGCAGCGGATGATGACGGTCATCGCGATCAGATCGAAGGCGTCGGCGCAGTCGAAGGATTCGGCGGGCACCGGGGCTTGCTGCGCCGTCGCGCCTGACGGGCACACGACAGCGAGCAACAGGCACAGGAGATCACGCGCCCCCGCGCGCCGCAGACAGCTGGTGCGCTTCAAGAACCTGTCACCCGGTCCCGCCCGTCACCAGCGCCAGACGACGCGCGGCCGTGGCGGCCACATCGACTGCGAGAGATTCGTCATCGACCTCGCCGCTCTCGAGCGTTTCCCACCGCTCGAGCACGTCACGCCGCACGCGCTGCGGATCGCGCGCGAGCGGGCTGCCATAGCCACCGCCGCCAGCATCGACGCCGCGTATCCACTCGCCGGCTTTCAATGTGCAGATCGTGACGCCAGGCAGCTTCTCTTCAGCGCCATTGAGAAGAATCTTCCACGTCTCCGCTGGCGGCCCATCCTGGCCGCCGCGCACACCGCGCGGGGCATTGACCTGCCCGTCGCATGACACGACGATTGTCATCGCGTCACGCCGCGGTCCGTAGACCACCTCAACGCCCGGACCGCCGCGGAACGTGCCTGCGCCCGCGCCGCCGCGCGCGACGCGCATGGACCGATACAGCATCGGAAACTTTGATTCGTCCACTTCCACACTGCCCCGATAGATCACGCCACAGGCAACCGGCAAACCAAAATTCAACCAGCCGTCTGTCGCCGGCGTTGCCGGCCCCCCGTTCGCAATCATCCACTCCTGATTGATGTAGGCGCCATCTCGCCGCCAGTCATAGCCTGAAATCACGGCGGCGCCAGCGCCCATGCCCATCGCCCCTTCGGCGTTCCCATAACCCTCGCCGACCTGTGCAAATGCGGCCTGCACGGCGTTCACGATTCGATCGCCGATGTTGGTCGTTGCCATTGAACAACTGTGTGGAAATTCCGGAATACCAGTTACACAGCCCTGGCGCAGCTTGACGTTGATGCGGGCAAAACTTCCCGCGTTGTGCGGAACGTCCGGGTCGATGCAGTTGAACACGCCGCACATTGCGTTGGACGTTGCGCAAGCGACGGATTCGTTCAGTCCGAACGCAATATTGTCTGCATTGTGTGTCAGGTCGACTTCAATTCGCCCCGCCGCCGGGTCGACCTCGATGTCGACGCGAATTGGCAGACCGTCGGGCAGCAGCGGCGGCAACGGATCGTAGACGGAGGTACTTGTCCAACGTCCAGCCGGCATGCGCCGGATCGCCTCTACCGTGCGACGCTCGGAATAGGCGAACCACGCCTCGACGAACGCTTTAAGCATGTCGACGCCGTAGCGCTTGGTCAACTCAATCAGTCGGCGTTCACCGATGCGTGCGGACCCGATAGACGCAAGGTAATCGCCATACCACTGTTCCGGCACGCGGATGCGGCGACGACACATGCGGATGATGTCATCCACATGTTCATAGTTTCGCTGCACGCGCACACATGGAAAAATCAGCGCGCCCTCCTCGTAGACATCGCGCGCGTTGGCGAAATAGGTGCTCGGGATCGAATTCCCGCAGTCGGCCTGATGGGCTTTCGCGCAGGCAGTGAACAGGTGCTGACCGTCGATGAACACGGGCACCATGTACATGTGATCGGCCGGATGTGAATTGCCGAGATAGGGATCGTTGTGCAGGAAGGCGTCGCCCGGTCCCAGATCGGCATGAAGTTCGCACATTGCGGCAGTCTGGAGACTGGATCCGAAGATATGCACTGGCGCGCCTTCGGCCGCACACAGCAGCCGATTGTCGCCGGTCACGATCGAACAGGAGAAGTCGCGCACCACCGCGAGCACCGCCGAACGCGCCGTTTTCAACAGCGTGTTCGTCATCTCGCGCACGATGGCGTTCAGGCGGTTCGCCAGCACCGCCATCAGGATCGGATCGAAGTCGCCGCCCGGCGTGGTCGTTCTGCTCATCACAGTCCTCCTGCGCCCGGCGCCGTCAGCGTCCCCGGGCGTGTCTGATGCCCGGGGACGCGCTGGCTCAGCCAGCCAGTGCCTTGCGTCGCGCCAGCGTCGCCGCCTCGTCGATCGCGAGCGTGTCGTCACCGACACTGCCCGTCAGCACCACACCATAGATGTCGTTGGCGCGCGCCGACGTTTCCCAGCGTTCGATGACGTCACGGAGCACGCGCTTCGGATCGCGCTCGAGCGGATTGCCATAGCCACCGCCGCCCGCATCGACGCCGCGTATCCACTCGCCCGGCTCCAGCCGGCATTCGACGACTCCGGGCAGCTTCTCCTGTGATCCGTCCGCCTTGATCTTGTACGTGGCCGCCGCCGGGCCCGCCTGACCGCCGCGCACACCCTGAGGCGGATGCACCTGGCCGTCGCAGGACACGACGATCATCATCGGATCCTTGCGCGGCCCGTAGATCACTTCGGACCCCGGCGCACCGCGCATGCGGCCCGCGCCGCCACCGCCCGGGATGACCTTCAGCTGCTTGACCAGGATCGGGTACTTCGACTCGTCGACCTCGACGCTGCCGCGATACATCAGGCCCGCCGCGACTCGGTCTCGGGCGTCGCCGGCCCGCCGTTCGTCAGCAGCCACTCCTGGTTGATGAACGGCCCGTTGCGGCGCCAGTCCATGCCGGAGATCACGGCCGCGCCGGCGCCCATGCCGATCGAGCCCTCGGCGAGCCCGTGCCCATCGCCGATCGCGGCGAACGCGGACTGCGTGACGTTGACGATGCGGTCGCCGATGTTCGTCGTCGCCATCGAGCAGCTGTGCGGGAACTTCGGAATGCCCGTGATGCAGCCTTCACGCAGGTGCACGCGGATGCGCGAAAAACTGCCGGCGTTGTGCGGCACGTCCGGATCCATGCAGTTGAACACGCCGCACATCGCGTTCGAGGTCGCACAGGCGAGTGACTCGTTGAGCCCGAAGTCCATGTTGTCCGCGTTGTGCGTCAGGTCGACGTCGATATAGCCCGCTGCCGGGTCGACGGCAACATCGACGCGAATCGGCAGACCGTTCGGCAATACCGGCGGCAGCGGATCGTAGGTCGTGGTGTTCGACAGCTTGCCGGCCGGCATGCGGCCGATGGCATCGACCATGCGACGCTCCGAGTACGCGAACCACTCGTTGATGAAGGCCTTGATCGTCTCCGCCCCGTAGCGCTTCGTCAGCTCGATCAGCCGCCGCTCGCCGATGCGGGCGGAGCCGATCTGCGCGAGGAAGTCGCCGTACCACTGCTCCGGCACGCGAATGCGCCGCTTGCACATGCGGAGCTGCACGCGCACGCACGGGAAGATCAGCGCCCCTTCCTCGTACACATCCCGCGCATACGCGTGATACGTCGACGGTATCGAGTTGCCGCAGTCGGCCATGTGCGCCTTCGCGCAGGTCGTGAACAGGTGCACGCCGTCGACGAACACCGGCACCATCACCATGTGATCGGCCGCATGCGTGTTGCCGAGGTAGGGATCGTTGTGCAGGAACGCATCACCCGGTTTCAGATCGCGATGCAGGTCTACCATCGACTGCGACTGCAGGCTCGAACCGAAGATATGCACCGGCAGCCCCTCGCCCGGACACAGCAGGCGGTTGTCGCCGGTGACGATCGAGCACGAGAAGTCGCGCACGACCGCCAGCACCGCCGAGCGCGCCGTCTTCAGCAGCGTGTTCGTCATCTC
>LNEL01000024.1 GCA_001464935.1 Gammaproteobacteria bacterium Ga0077536 | reverse complement strand
CAAACCGCACCGGCGCTTCTTCGAGCTGTGCCTGGAGAAATCGGGCCTCGCCGCCGCGGACGTGCTGTTCGTCGGCGATTCGCCCGAACACGACGTCGCCGGCGCCGCGGCGCTCGGCATGCGCACCGCGCTGATCGTCGACCCGGCGCTGCCGCCACCGCTGCAATCGGGCCGCGCGACGATCGACGCGCAGCACACGATTGCGCATCTGCGGGAACTGATCGGGCTCGTCTGACGCCGCGCAGAACCGCCTGCAGTGGTGCGTTCCCCTGTGCCACCCTGCCACACGTGTTCCCTGTGGCCCGAACAGCGGACCGCAGATGTGCGCCACTCGTAGGTCGGGCTGACGCAGGAAACCCAACGGTCATGAGGGGCCTGCCTCACCCGGCCTCGTGAAAGCCCGGTGTAGCCCGGGTGCAACGCAGTGGAACCCGGGATCTGCGGCGTCTGACAGGCCGCTCCCGGGTTCCGCGCTGCGCGCTACACCCGGGCTACACCGCGGGTGTCGGACAGGCACTTTCACCGCAACCTGCGCACTTGCCTGAGGATGGGCCTCGCGTGATCGCCCTCAACCTGAACCGGCGAGCCCTGCTGCCGGCCAGCGTGCCGAAACTCTTCTTCTTACTTTCGCGGCGATCCCGGTAGTCAATCCCCGGTCCTGCGCAACCACGCTCACACGCGCTCAGCCGCCGCCCGCCGGCGACAGCAGCCACAGCGCGGCGCTGAACGCGGCGAAGTTCGCGGCGAGCGCCAGATAGCCGCAACGCGTCGACACCGAGCCCACCCGCAGCACCACTGCCCACCCCGCGTAGAGCACCAGCGTCGCCGCGATCAGGCCGAAGCCGATCGCGAAACGGGCGATCAGTTCGCCACGGCCGGCGCTGATCCAGACCAGCCCGCCGATGACGCCGAGCATGAACAGCAGGTTGCCCTGTTCGAAGCGCCAGGCCCAACGGCCGTGCAGACGTGGCGGCGGGGATGCTGCCGGCGTGACGGCCGGTCGCGCGGCTTGCGCCTGCGCCGCGCGCAGCGCGCGTCGGCGGCGCTTGCCGTCGCCGGGCTTGGCAGCCGGCACCGGCGCTGGCGACGGCGGGCGTGCCAACAGACTGTCGAGCACGAACCACGCCCCGAGGCTCAGGTGGAAGGTGCCGAACAGCATCATCGCAATGGCACCGCCGCGCAGCTGTTTCGGCTGCTGCGCACGGGCCGGCGCGCCGGCGCTGCCCGGCATCACCCGCACGCGATCGCCGCTCTGCCAGCCGCTGGCCGCGGGACCGAGCAATTCGCGCTCGACGCCGCCGCTGTCGCGATAGCGCACGACGGGCACCTCGTGCGTGATCGTGCCGCGCTCGTTGCTCGGCACGTCGCGCACCTCGATGACCGCGCCCGGCAGCGTCGGGCCGGCGGTGAATGCACGGTATTCCTGCAGACACCGCCAACCGAAATGGGCGGCGACCAGTCCGGGAATCAGCAGACCCACGGTAAGGCCGTGGGTGAAATGCGTGAAAAAACCGACGAGCGCGCCGAGCGCGAGTCCGATGAGCAGCGCGGCAAAGTAAGCGAGCTGGGTCTGGGTGGTGAGTTCCATGCTTCCGATCGGCGGGCATATGCCCGACGACAGCGGGCAGTCCCGCTCATTTGACCACAGGCGTCCGGCCTGCGGCAGCCTGTGCCTGCGGGCGCATCTCGGCCACATTGGACGGCCACATCGGCCCGGCCGCATGATGGGGATTCCTTCGGACCGAGGAGCACAGGATGACCGCCGCGAACGAACACCTGACCCGCACGATCGCCGACATCGCGCCGCTGATCGAACGCCGCGAGCTGTCGCCCGTCGATCTGGTCGAGGCGCAGCTGGCGCGCATCGCCGCGCTCGACGGCCAGCTCAAGAGTTTTCTGTTGGTCACGGCCGATCTCGCGCGCGAGCAGGCGCGGGTCGCCGAGCGCGAGATTGCCGGCGGTCGCTACCGTGGTCCGCTGCACGGCATTCCCATCGGCCTGAAGGATCTGATCGACACGGCCGGCATTCCGACGACCTGCGCGTCACCGCTGCTGCGCGACCATCGACCGGGCGCGAATGCGGCCATCGTCGAGCGGCTCGAAGCGGCCGGCGCGGTGTGCGTCGGCAAGCTCAATCTCACCGAGTTCGCGCTGTACGGCTATCACCCGGCGTTCGACCCGCCGCGCAACCCGTGGAACCTCGATTATTGGGCGGGGGTGTCGTCGAGCGGATCGGGCGTGGCGGTGGCCGCATCACTGTGCTTCGGCGCCATCGGCAGCGACACCGGGGGCTCGATCCGCTTTCCGGCCGCCGCCTGCGGCATCGTCGGCCTGAAGCCGAGCTTCGGCAAGGTGTCGCGCCACGGCGTGTTCCCACTGGCGGACACGCTCGATCACCTCGGGCCGATGACGCGCAGTGTCGGCGACGCGGCGCTGATGCTCGCGGCTCTGGAAGGTCGCGACGAACGCGACCCGGCGACCCGCAGCGATCCGGCCGTCGACTATCCCGCCGCGATTGCCGCCGGCGCTAGCGGTCTGCGCGTCGGCATCGACCGCGCGTACTGCGCCGCCGACACCGATCCGGCACAGACCGACGCCACGGCGCGCGCCTGTTTCATGCTGCGTGGCAAGGGCGTGGAGATCGTCGACATCGATCTGACGGGCATCACCGCGGCCGCAGATCACTGGCTCGCGATCTGCGCCGTCGATGCACTGCTGCATCATCGCCGCTTCTATCCCGAGCGCGCGGCCGCGTACGGCCCGGTGTTCCGCGCGCTGCTCGACCACGGCACGCAGGTGACAGCCGAGGAGTACGCGCGCGGCCAGCGCGCGCGGCAGGCCGTGACCGCGCTGTTCGAGCGCGAACTGCAGCACGTCGACTGTATCCTGTGCCCGGCGGCGCCAAGTCCGGCGATGCCGCAGGCCGACTTTCCACCGCAGCAGGTCGCGCCGCCCGAGACCGTGCCGCCGCTGGTGCGCTACAGCGCGCCGACCAACTTCAGCGGGCATCCGTCGATCACCGTCCCGAACGGCTTCACGGCGAGCGGTCTGCCGACCGCGATGCAGTTCATCGGCCGCCTCGGCGACGAAGCCACGATCATGCGCGTCGCCGCCGCCTATGAGCGCGCCACGGAGTGGCATCGGCGTCGACCGCCGATCGGTTGAACTCGCAGGCCGGTCCCGCAACCGGCGTCAGCCGACGCGTGCGGGCTGTCCAATCATCTCGGCGGTCACGAGCGTGACCCCGCCAGTCGTGACGACGAGTCCCCGGGCGCGATCGGCGTCGTGATCGAGGCCGGCGCTGAAACCATCAGGCAGGACGCAGTGCTTGTCGATGATCGCGCGTGACAGCCTGACCCCACGCCCGGTGACGACGTCCGGCAGCAGAAGCGAATCCTCGATCAGGCTGCCGTCGCCGATGCGGACCTTTGAAAAGAGAATGGAGCGTCGAACCACAGCGCCGCTGACAATGCAGCCGCTGGACACCAGGGAATCGATGGCCTGGCCGCGCCGGCCGTCATCGTCGAACACGAACTTGGCCGGGGGCAATTGTCGCTGCTGGCTGAGTATCGGCCAGGTGTCGTCGTAGAGGTCAAGTTCCGGCACGACCTGCGTCAGATCCATGTTCGCCGCCCAGTACGCATCGATGGTGCCGACATCGCGCCAATACGGCCGCCCCTCGACCATGTTGACGCAGCTGTCTTCGAAACGATGCGCCCGCAGCCCCGGATGGCCGGTCAGGCGCGGGAGCAGATCCCGGCCGAAGTCATGAGTTGACGTTTCATCGGCCGCGTCGCGCACCATTTCCGCCAGCAGAAAATCGGTGTCGAACAGGTAGATGCCCATGCTCGCGAGCACCCTGTCGGGTTTCCCGGGCAGATGCACCGGGTTCGTCGGCTTCTCGTGAAAGCCGACGATCCGGGCATCGTCATCGGTTTCGATGACGCCGAATGCGTGAGCTTCGTCGATCCCCACTTCAACACAGGCGACGCTGACATCCGCGCCGCGCGCGAGATGCTCATGCAGCATCACCGAGTAGTCCATCTTGTAGACATGATCGCCGCCCAGCACCAGCACGTGGCTCGCGCCGGTTTCACGAATGAGATCGATGTTCTGCCACAGGGCGTCAACGGTACCCGAGTACCAGGTTTCGCCCTGTTGCTGCTGCGCCGGCACGACGTCGATGAATTCTCCGAGACTCTCGGCCAGGAAACCCCAACCCCGTTCGATGTGCCGAATCAGGCTTTGCGCCTTGTACTGCGTGAGTACCCCGATACGCCGGACTCCCGAGTTCACGCAGTTGCTGAGGGTGAAATCGATGATCTTCAGCTTGCCCGCGAAAGGCACTGCCGGCTTTGCGCGCCGCGCCGTCAGCGGGCCCAGCCGCAAGCCGCGCCCGCCGGCCAGGATGATCGCGTAAACATGCTGGCAAAGGTGATGGTTGTTCTTGATCTTCATCAGTCAAACCTCCTGTCGAACACGACATCGGCACCATGCCAGCGCAGCACTGAACCTACAGCTTATCCTGCCCAGCGTCTGCCTTTATCACGACCACGACCAACCGGATTGACGGCCGCATCAGCGCGAAAAATCCTGATGCCGCCACATCGTTTTGCGGTCGAGAATGGGTTGCTGAGCCAAGACTGGAGGAATGCAGATGGCCGACAACGAAGCCGACCTGCCGACAGGACTGGAACACGACGAAGCGCTACTCCTGGATGCGTGGTGGCGAGCTTGCAACTATCTCGCCGTCGGCATGATTTATCTCCAGGACAACCCGTTGCTGCGCCAGCCACTCTGCGCCGCGCACGTGAAGCGCAGGCCATTGGGTCACTGGGGTTCGAGCCCGGGCCTGTCCTTCATGTATACCCACCTGAACCGCTGCATACGCCGGCACGATCTGAACGCCATTTTTCTGGCCGGCCCCGGACATGGGGCACCGGGCGTGCTCGCGCCGTCCTACCTGGAAGGCACTTACGGCGAACTCTATCCGGACAAGGGCGATGACGAAGACGGCATGCGCCACTTCTTTCGTGACTTCTCGTTTCCGGGTGGCATTGGCAGCCACTGCACGCCGGAGACCCCGGGCTCGATCCATGAAGGCGGTGAACTCGGCTACAGCCTGTCGCACGCGTTCGGCGCCGCCTTCGACAATCCGGATCTGCTCGTGGCCGTGGCCGTTGGCGACGGCGAGGCGGAAACCGGCCCACTGGCCGCGGCCTGGCATTCGAATAAATTCCTGAATCCACTGCGCGATGGCGCGGTGCTCCCCATCCTTCATCTCAACGGTTACAAGATCGACAACCCGACGATCCTCGCCCGCATCAGCGAAGAAGAACTGGACGCGCTGTTTCGGGGCTACGGTTGGACACCCCATTTCGTCACCGGCGACGATCCGATGGCCATGCATCAGGACATGGCAGCCGCACTCGAAGCCTGTGTGCAGACGATACGCGCCATCCAGCATACCGCCCGGGTCAACGGCGAGATCGCGCGCCCGCGCTGGCCGATGCTGGTGCTGCGCAGTCCGAAAGGCTGGACCGGACCGACGGAGATCGCCGGGCGCACGGTGGCCGGCTACTGGCGCTCACACCAGGTACCCATTGCCGATCCAGCCACCGATCCGGCGCGACTCGCCGCGCTCGACACATGGCTGCGCAGTTACCGTCCCGACGAATTGTTCGACCCGACAGGGCGGCTATTGCCCGCCCTTCGCGCACTGGCACCCAGCGGCGACAGGCGCATGAGCGCCAATCCGCACGCCAACGGCGGCCGCCTGCGCCGCCCACTGCGCCTGCCATCGTTTCGGGACTATGCGGTGGACGTGCCGGATCACGGACGCGTGTTCGCCGGCAATACGCGGCGACTCGGGGAGTTTCTGCGCGATGTTCTGCGCCTGAACCCGGACAACTTTCGGGTGTTCGGACCCGACGAGACCACGTCCAACAAGCTCGATGCGGTCTACGAGGCGAGTGGCAAGACATGGCTTGCCGACATGCTGCCGGTCGACGCGGACGGCGGACATCTCGCGCGTGACGGCCGGGTGATGGAGATCCTGTCGGAGCACACACTGGAGGGCTGGCTGGAGGGTTACCTGCTGACCGGGAGGCACGGCTTCTTCTCGACTTACGAAGCGTTCGCGCACGTCATCGACTCGATGTTCAATCAGCACGCGAAATGGCTGGATGCCTGCGCGCAGATTGCGTGGCGTTCACCCGTGTCGTCGCTGAACCTGCTGATCACGTCCACCGTCTGGCGTCAGGATCACAATGGCTTCACCCATCAGGACCCGGGCTTTCTCGACATCGTCGCCAACAAGAGCCCGACGGTGACCCGCATCCTTCTGCCACCCGATTCGAACTGTCTGCTGGCGGTTGCCGAGCGCTGTCTCCAGAGCACGAACAAGATCAACGTGATCGTCTGCGACAAGCAGCGGCATCTGCAGTACCTGGACATCGAGGCTGCTGCGCGTCACGTTGCCAAGGGCATCGGCATCTGGGCCTGGGCCAGCAGCGATGAAGGCCGTGAAGCCGACGTCGTGCTCGCCGCGTGCGGCGACATTGCGACACAGGAAGCGCTGGCGGCGACTCGCCTGCTGCTCGACGCGATACCGGACCTCGCCATCCGCTTCGTGAATGTCGTCGACCTGTTCACACTGACACCCGCGGGCGAACATCCAAGTGGACTGAGCGATCGCGATTTCGACAGCCTGTTCACCCGCAACAAGCCCGTCATTTTCAATTTTCACGGCTATCCCTGGCTCATTCACCGCCTGGCCTACCGCCGCGCGAATCACGACAATCTCCATGTCCGCGGTTACAAGGAGAAAGGCAGCATCAACACCCCGCTCGAACTCGCGATCAACAATCAGGTCGATCGCTTCAGTCTCGCCATGGACGTGCTCGATCGCGTCGCGCGTCTGCAGCCGATCGCGGGTCAAATCAAGGAGCGACTGCGGGACCGCCAGATCGACTGTCTCCACCATGCGCACCGCGAGGGCATCGACCCGGACGAGATCCGACATTGGACGTGGCCGGCGTGACGCGATGACCAGCCAGCTCGACGCTCTCAGCGTGCACTCCACGGTCGTCGCCGACACGGGAGATCTGTCGGCGATCGCCCGTTACCGCCCGCAGGACGCCACGACCAATCCGAGTCTCATGCTGCAGGCCGCAGCGGATCCGCGCCATGCGTCGATGATCGACGACGTGTTGGTGCGCACGCCGCGAAGCGCGGATTGCCTCGATGAGCTCCACGTGGAATTCGGTTGCCGCATCCTCGGCATGATTCCAGGCCGGGTGTCGACCGAGGTCGATGCGCGGCTGTCGTTCGACGCCGCGGCCACCGAAGCCCGCGCGCAACGTCTGCTCGAGCGCTATGCGGCTTCCGGCATCCACACGGACCGGGTCCTGATCAAGATTGCGGGTACCTGGGAAGGGGTGCGTGCCGCTGCACGCCTCGAGCGCCAGGGCGTCCACTGCAACCTCACGCTGATCTTCAGCCTTGCGCAGGCAGTCGCCTGCGCGGATGCCGGCGTCACGCTCGTATCCCCGTTCGTCGGCCGCATCCATGACTGGCATCTGCACGCGCAGGGCTTGACGGAGATCGCCCGCGAGGCGGATCCGGGGGTCGCGTCGGTCCGGCGGATCTATCAGTACTACAAGCAGTTCGGCTACTCGACCCAGGTGATGGGGGCGAGCTTTCGCAAGACCACGCAAATCCTCGACCTGGCCGGCTGCGACCTGTTGACGATCAGTCCGGGGCTGCTGGGCGAACTGGCAGCGCGTCCTGGCGCAGTGTCCAGGTGTCTCGATCCGGTCAGCGCGCGCGCAGCCGGCTTCGACAAGCTTCAACTCGATGAAGCCGGCTTTCGCTGGCAGCACAACGAAGATCCGATGGCCGTCGACCTGCTCGCCAACGGTATCCGGCGGTTTGCCGCCGATACGCGCGAACTGGAGAAGGTGATAGCCGCCAGACGAGGCGTCGCATGAGCGCGGGTTCGCTGCTCGTGTTGAATGCCGGCTCGTCGAGCATCAAGTGCGCCGTGTTCCGCACCGGCGACCATGCGCTGCACGAGCACCTGCGCATGGTTCTTAGCGGCATCGGGAGCGCCGCCCCCGTGTTGCGCTGGCGAGACGCCGAAGGGGGCGGAGAGGAGGCAATGGACAGCCGTGACGCCTGCGACCACGCCCACGCCTTCGACCTGATGCTGTCGGGCTTGCGCCGCTGGCCGGACCTCGCCCCTGTGACGGCCGCAGGGCATCGTGTCGTGCATGGCGCCGAGCAGTTTGCGCAGCCGGTGCAGATCGACGGGCCAACCCTGCAGGCGATTACGGCACTTCAGGCGCTCGCCCCTCTCCACCAGGCGGCAGGCATCGCCGGCGTGCACGCTGTCAGCCGGCGATGGCCCGGACTGCCGCAGTTCGCCTGTTTCGACACCGCCTTTCATCGCGAGTTACCCGCAGTCGAACATACTTATGCCTTGCCTGCCGCGCTGCGCCGACAGGGGCTCAGGCGCTACGGCTTTCATGGCTTGTCGTGCGAGAGCAGCGTCCTCGCCCTTGCGAAGCTGTTGCCCGATCTGGCCGGCAGGCGGGTGATCGTCGCGCATCTCGGGGGCGGCACCAGCCTCACCGCGATCCACGACCACCGCAGCCTCGCGACCACCATGGGCTTCAGCACGCTCGAAGGTCCCCCGATGAGCAGCCGCTGCGGCAGTCTCGACCCGGGCATTCTGCTCCACCTGCTACGCGACGGACTGTCGCCCGCCGCACTCGAGGAGCTGCTTTATCACGAGTCGGGTCTGCGCGCCCTGTCGGGCGGCAGCGGCGACATGCAGACGCTGCTTGCACGGGAAGCGGCGGACCCGGCCGCGGCCTTTGCGATCGCCTGTTACGTTTATCGGGTCCAGAGAGAAGTGGGATCGCTGACCGCTGCCCTCGGCGGACTCGACGTCCTGGTGTTCACGGGCGGCATCGGCGAGCACAGCGCCGGGATCCGGGCGCGCATCGTGCACGGCCTCCAGTGGCTCGGACTCACACTCGATGAACAGGCGAACCGGGCCGGCACGGCCATCATCACCACGGCGTCATCCCCGGTCGTCGGCACCGTGATCGCGGCTGACGAGGAACTCGTCATCGCCCGGGCGGCGGCAGCGCTGCTGGCAGGGCCGCTGAGACCCTAGCCTGCTACAGTGAAGGCGGAGGGTCCGGCGTTGCCGATGCGCAATACCGGCCCCCTGCCAGTTTCGGCTCGCGCCGCCGATACACAGCGAGGCACGAATCTGGACGAGGCAGCGGTCTGCGTGGGCGCGCAGCCGCCTGCCGGCACGGACCCGACCCGACGACAACTCAAAACGGGCGGGCCATACACCAATCAATCGGGGAACCGGGTGCGCCAGTGGCGGACCCGGATGACGCAGCGGGAGCACAGCACATGAATGCATCGGACCTGTTCATCAAGGCGCTCGAGGAAGAGGGCGTTCGCTACATCTTCGGCATCCCGGGCGAGGAGAACCTGGCCTTTCTGGACTCTCTCTCACGCTCGACGCAGATCAAGCTGATCCTCACCCGACACGAACAGGCCGCGGGCTTCATGGCGGCGACCTACGGCCGGCTGACCGGCCATGCCGGCGTATGCCTTTCAACGCTGGGGCCGGGCGCGACGAACTTCGTGACCGCGGCGGCCTATGCGTATCTCGGTGGCATGCCGATGATGATGATCACCGGGCAGAAGCCGATCAAATCTTCGAAGCAGGGCCGCTTCCAGATCATCGACGTCGTCGACATGATGCGGCCGATCACCAAGTACACGCACCAGATTGCGTCTGCCGACAACATCGCCTCGCGCGTACGCGAAGCCTTCCGCCTTGCCGAAGAAGAGAAGCCCGGTGCCGTGCACCTGGAGTTCCCTGAGGACATCGCCGAGGAGGACACCGACAACCTGCCGCTGCCGCGCAGCCTGCTGCGGCGCGCCGTGCCGGAAGAGAAGGCGATTCGCGCCGCGGTCAACCGCATCGAAAAGGCACGCACGCCGATTCTCATCATCGGCGCCGGCGCGAACCGCAAGCTGACGTCGAAGATGCTGCTGGAGTTCATCGAACTGACCGGCATTCCGTTCGTGACCACGCAACTCGGCAAGGGCGTCGTCGACGAACGGCATCCATTGTTCATCGGCAACGCGGCCATGTCGGCCGGCGATTTCGTGCATCGCGCCATCGAAGCTGCAGATCTGATCGTCAACATCGGCCACGATGTGATCGAGAAGCCGCCGTTCTTCATGAAGCGCGGCGGCACGGAAGTGATCCACGTCAGCTTCCGCTCGGCGGAGGTCGACCCGGTGTACTTCCCGCAGGTGGAGGTGGTCGGCGACATCGCGAACGCGATCTGGCAGATGAAGGAGACGATCACGAAACAGGCGGCGTGGGATTTCAGCCGCATCGATGTCATCCGCCGCGCGGCCGAGGAGAACCTGCTGCAGGGCACGACCGACGATCGCTTCCCGATCTACCCGCAACGGCTCGTCGCCGAAGTGCGCAAGGCGATGCCGTCCGACGGCATCATCGCGCTCGACAACGGCGTGTACAAAATCTGGTTCGCGCGCAACTACAAGGCACACACGCCCAACTCGGTGCTGCTCGACAATGCGCTGGCGACGATGGGCGCGGGCCTGCCGTCGGCCATGGCGGCGCGGCTGGTGCACCCGGAACGCAAGATCATGGCGATCTGCGGCGACGGCGGCTTCATGATGAACAGCCAGGAGATCGAGACCGCAGTGCGCCTGAACATGCAGATGGTGGTGCTGATCCTGCGCGACGATGCCTACGGCATGATTCGCTGGAAGCAGGCCAACATGGGTCTCACCGATTTCGGCCTGACGTACGGCAATCCCGATTTCGTGCGCTACGTCGAAAGTTACGGCGGGCACGGTCATCGCGTGGCGACCGCCGCCGAACTCGGCCCGCTGCTGACTCACTGCCTGAACACCGACGGCTTCCACCTGATCGACTGCCCCGTCGATTACACGGAGAACGACGCCATCCTCAACCGGGACATCAAGCGGCTCAGCGCAGCGGTCTGAGCCGCGCGAGCCAGGAGCAGCCGTCATGTCGACACTGAAATCACGCTATCCGTACTACCTCGCGAACAAGCCGGTCGATGCCGAACGCACGCTGCCGGTCACCGACAAGTATTCGGGCGAGGTGGTCACCGAAGTCGCGCTGGCAGATGCCCGCGCGATCGACGCCGGGATCGCCGCCGCCGTGGCCGCCGCCCCGGCAATGGCCGCGCTGGCCGCCTACGAGCGCCAGGACATCCTGAACCACTGCGTCACGCGCTTTCGCGAGCGCGCCGACGAACTCGCCTACTCGCTGTGCATCGAGGCCGGCAAGCCGATTCGCGATGCGCGCGGTGAGGTCACACGGCTCATCGACACCTTCCGCATCGCGGGCGAGGAAGCCGTGCGCATGCACGGCGCGCTGCAGACTCTCGACATTTCGCCGCGTGCAAAAGGCTACCGCGGCATGTGGAAACGCGTGCCGATCGGGCCCTGCTCGTTCATCTCGCCGTTCAATTTCCCGCTGAACCTCGCCGCGCACAAGGTCGCGCCGGCGCTCGCGGTCGGTTGCCCGTTCGTGATGAAGCCCGCGTCGCGCACACCGCTCGGGGCGCTGATCATCGGCGAGGTGCTCGCCGAAACGCCGCTGCCGGCCGGGGCCTTCTCGATCCTGCCCTGCGCGCGCGACGGCGCGGATCTGTTCACCACCGACGAGCGCCTGAAGCTGCTGTCCTTCACCGGATCGCCCGATGTCGGCTGGGACCTGAAGGCCCGCGCCGGCAAGAAGAAGGTCGTGCTCGAACTCGGCGGCAACGCGGCGGTGATCGTCGACCAAGACGCCGACATCGACGACGCGGTCGAGCGCATCGTGTTCGGCGCGTTCTACCAGTCCGGCCAGAGCTGTATTTCCGTCCAGCGCATCATCGTGCACGAGTCGATCTACGACGCACTGAAAGCAAAGCTGGTGGCGAAGACGAGTGCACTGATCGAAGGCGATCCGAAGGAAGAGACCACGTTCATCGGCCCGATGATCGCCGAGTCCGAAGCCATCCGCCTCGAGACCTGGATCGCGGAAGCGAAGGCCGCCGGTGCCCGCGTGCTGTGCGGCGGCGGGCGTCGGGGCGCGATGCTGCAGGCCACCCTGCTCGAACACGCGCCTCAGACATCCAAAGTCTGTGCCGAGGAGGCGTTCGGGCCCGTCGCGGTGCTGATGCCGTTCAGCGATTTCGATGCGGCGCTCGCCCTCGTCAACGACTCACGCTACGGCCTGCAGGCCGGCGTGTTCACGCGCGACTTCTACAAGGCGCAGCAGGCCTGGGACGTGCTCGAAGTCGGCGGCGTGGTGATCGGGGACGTGCCGTCGTACCGCGTCGACAACATGCCCTACGGCGGCGTCAAGGATTCCGGCCTCGGCCGCGAAGGCGTGCTGTTCGCGATGGAGGACATGACCGAAATCCGCAACCTCGTCATCCGGCCGGCACCGGACAGGCGCTGACGCGGCAGCGTTTCGGGTACTGCGGATGGGCCACTTTTGGGGGGGGGGAAGGGGATTGGCCACCGAGAACACCGAGGAAGAATGGATGAGATTTACAGCCGGCCGTAACGAGGTGCGGCTCACCAAACCCGGTCCATATGCGCCAGGAGCATGCCGTCCGTCCGGCGCCGCCGCCTGCAACAGGCTCGGCGCCGTCACCGAATTCCTCGGTGTTCTCGGTGTTCTCGGTGGCCAATCCCTCCCCCAGCCCGAACCGCACTCCCCGACTACATGACGCGTAGCGGTGCCGGGTAGACGCGGTCCGGACGGCGCGGCCGGAAGCAGGCGGCTTCGCGCACGAAATGCTCGTGCGAATTGTCTGGATGCCAGCCGGCGAGGCCGGCGAGCGGCAGGGGCCGCAGTTCGGCCGGATCACGGAGCGCGTCGCCGGCGGCAATGGCGTCGGCCACCGCCTGGACGGCGGACGCGGTGTCGTCACCGATCGTCACCAGGCACTTCGCGACCGGCATGGCGCCCGGCAGCAGCAGGTGCTCGAGCAGCGCGTGGCCGAACAGCACGAGCTGCGCGTCCGCATGCCAGTGCCCACACCAGAACAGCGCATGCCAGTCATGCGCATCCCAGGCCGGCAGCAGTGAGGTGTCGCGCAGCACGACCAGCGCGCCGGCTTCGTCGAAATGGGTCAGCGCGCACTGCGGCCGCGTACGCGGGCCGGGCAGACCACGCGCCGCTTCGCGGACATACGCCGCATTGACGGCGCACTTCAACGCAAAGCGCTCCATCCACATCAGGGCATTGAAGAGGTCGTGCCAGTTTGCCGCGCGCGTCGCGATCAGGCCCGTGTCGTGGATTCGCGCTTCATAGTGGCGCCCGTCCGCGAGCAGCGCCGGCGTCTGCTCGACGAAGCGCAGTGACGCGCCCGACCGCGCATGACGGGGCGCGTCGAACCCCTCGTTCAGCGCATCGACGGCAGGCCAGGGCCCGGTCAGCCAGGCGGCATGTGGCTGGAAAGGCGCATAGGCCGGATGGTCGAACACGGCGCGCGGCACCGCGTCGCGCGCCGGGGAACGAAAACGCATCGGCGATGCTTCAGATTTTCAGCCGCGCAAACACCGGCGGCCGCTGCTCGACGAACGAGCGCACGCCTTCGCGGAAATCGGCACGTTCGAGGCTCTCGTTCATCAGGCGCTCGGTGTCCGCCATGGCCGGCCCGAGGGGCATCATCAGGTGGCGATAGACCTGCTGTTTGATCACCTTCAGTGAAGTCGGCGAGGTGTGGGTGGCCAGTTCCCGGAGGTAGGCGCAGGCCGCGTCGACGCTGGTGCCGGCGTCGCACAGCCGATCGGCGAGGCCGAGGCGCTCGGCTTCGACGCCGTCGAACTTGCGCGCGCTCCACAGCAGGTCCAGTGCGCGCGAGGGCCCGATCACGCGCGGCAGCAGCCAGCTGATGCCGTGTTCGGCGACCAGTCCGCGACGCGAGAACGCCGTGCTGAACCGCGCGTCGCGCTCGACGAAGCGCAGGTCGCACAGTAGCGCAAAGCAGAAACCAAGCCCCGCGCACGCGCCATTGACGGCGGCGATCACGGGTTTGCGCAAGGCGAGGAGGTAGCTGTAGACCGCGGCGAAATCCTCGCCCAGCGCCGGGTCCCCCGGGCTTGCGGCGAGTTCGGCCGGGCCTTCGCGAGACACTCGACCGGCCGCTGCAATGGCGTCGAGCGCCTCGATGTCCATGCCGGCGCAGAAGCCGCGCCCCTCGCCCGTCAGCACGATGCCGACTACGCGTTCGTCACGTTCGGCGGCCGCGAACGCGTGGCGGATTTCGGCCAGCATGCGCGTGGTCATCGCATTCAGTCGTTCCGGCCGCTTCAGCGTGATACGGGCGACGGGATCGGTGATGTCCAGGGTGATTTGCTCGTAGGGGGTCTGCATTATTTCCGGTACTCCGGGCCCAGCCTGTTCCAGTGGCGGCCATGATGCGTCGATACTAGGGGTCAGGGCCAGCGGCCGCATGGACCGACAGGAAGCATCAGCCATGGCGATGACGCCAGACCACCCGCATGATTTGCTACCCGCCACCCTGGCCGCGCGGATCCATCAGGAACTGCTGAGGATCGCGCTGTCCCGCGCGCTGGCACCCCTGGTGGCCGGAATTCCATTTGCGTGTCTGATTGTGTGGATTCTGTGGCCGAGCTTTTCGCACGCGGCCTTGCTCAGCTGGCTCGGCGCGAAGGTGGTGGTGACGGCGACGCGGATCGCGCAGACCCTCCTCTACAGTCGCGGCGGGCAGGCGACCGTCTCGCCGCTCGTAGAAGGCGTCTTCATGACGCTGCTGATCATCGACGGACTGGTCTGGGGTTCGGCGCTCATCATTTTTCCGTCTCCGGCACAAACCGGGCCCAGCGCCATCCTGTTCGCATGCATGGTGGGGGTCTCAGCTGTGGGGACGCTGACGCTGTCGAGCTGGTATCGCGCCAGCGCGTCGTTCGCCAGTGCGCTGCTGCTGCCTGCGGCGCTGTGGCACGTCGTCTCGGGTAACGCGCAGGAAACGTTTGCCGGCCTCTCGCTGCTGTTCTTTCTTGGGCTGATGCTGCTGGACGGCCGGCGGGCGGCCAACACCGTGCACGAACTGCTGCGCATGAGATTCGAACATGCGCGCCTCGCCAGCGATCGGGCCGACGCGCTCGCGCTGGCCGAACGGCACAGTGAAGTCAAAAGCCGCTTTCTCGCCACCATGAGCCACGAGATGCGCACGCCACTGCACGGCATGCTCGGGACACTGCAATTGCTGCACGGCCGGGTCGGCGGTGAGGAGCGCGAACGACTCGCGCTGATCGAGCGCTCGGGCGAGCACCTGCTGTCGATCATCAATGACGTGCTCGATTTCTCGAAGATCGAGGCCGGCAAGATGCCACTCGAGTCGGCCCCGTTCGATCTCGAAAAAGCCCTGCGCGATGTTGCCGATCTCTGCGCGCAGAGCGCCCTGCAGAAGAACGTGACAGTGTCGCTCGAACTGGATCTCGCGACGCCGGCATGGGTGCTCGGCGATGTGGCGCGCCTGCGGCAGGTCGTGATGAACCTGGTCGGCAATGCGGTGAAATTCACGCCGCGTGGCGCAGTGGGCATCCGCGTGAGTCGCAGCGGCGCCCAGCTGGAGATCGCGGTGCGGGACAGCGGAATCGGCATCGCACCGGACCAGGTCGCGCGCATCTTCGATGCGTTCAGCCAGGCCGAGGACGGTTACAGCCGGCGGTTCAGTGGCACGGGCCTCGGCCTCACGATTTCGCGCCAGCTCGCGCGCGCGATGGGCGGCGAACTCGTGTGCGACAGCACGCCGGGCCACGGCTCCACGTTTACCCTTACACTGCCGTGGCGGCCCGCCCCGGCGCCGGACACCCAGCCCGAGGCAGCGCCACCGGCGGCCTCGCGGATCGAGATCGACGGCCACGTCCTGCTGGTCGATGACAACCCGGTGAACCTGATGGTGGCCGAGGCCATGCTCGAGACGTTGGGCGTCAGCGTCGTGGTGGCGACCAACGGCGCGGAAGCGGTGGACGCTTTTCGTCATGCGCGGCCCGCGCTGGTCCTGATGGACTGCCACATGCCGGTGATGGACGGCTATGCCGCCACCGCACGGATCCGCGCCCTTGAGGCGGCAGCCGCCACCCGTCGTACGCCCGTCATCGCCGTCACCGCCAATGCCTTCGACGACGATCGTCAACGCTGTCTCGCCGCCGGCATGGACGACCACCTCGGCAAACCGTTCCGCGCCGACGCCCTGCGCGAGGTCATGGAGCGCCACCTGCGGCGCCTGCAGCCGGCCTGAGGGCCGGGCATTTCCGTATACTGGGGGCTGACACAAGCGCAAACGAAGGAGCCCCGCAATGGATATCGGCGTCATCATTTTCCCGACCGACAAGGCGATTCAGCCCATGGAACTCGCAAAGGAAGTCGAAGCCCGCGGCTTCGAATCCCTGTGGTTCCCCGAACACAGCCACATCCCGACCAGCCGCGAGACGCCCTGGGGTGGCTTCAAGGACATGCCGCCGCTGCCGGAAGAATACTGGCGCACGCATGACCAGTTCGTCGCCCTCGCCGCTGCCGCCGCGGTGACGAAAAAAATCCGTCTCGGCACCGGCATCACGCTGGTCGCGCAGCGCGATCCGATCTGGCTCGCGAAGGAAGTCGCCTCGCTCGACATGATCTCCGGTGGCCGCTTCGAACTCGGCATCGGCTACGGCTGGAACGTCGAGGAAATGCGCAATCACAAACTCGATTTCAAGCAGCGCCGCGACATCCTGCGCGAGAACATCCTGCTGATGAAGGAACTGTGGACCAAGGACGAGGCAAGCTTCCAGGGCAAGCACATCCAGTTCGAGAAGAGCTGGGCATGGCCGAAGCCGACGCAGCGCCCGCATCCGCCGATCGTCATGGGGGGTGCTGCCGGGCCGAAAACCGCCGCGCACGTCGCCGAGTTCTGCGACGGCTGGATGCCGATTGGCGGCCTGTATGACTTCGAAGGGGGCATGAAGCACATCGTCGAGGCCTGCAACAAGATCGGTCGCGACGTGAAGACACTCGATCTCGGCATGTTCTTCGCGATGGCGCCGGACGCCGACGCGATCAAGAAGCTGCCGGCGCTCGGCTTCAAGCGCGCGATCCTGCCGCTGCCGCCGGCCGGCGCCGACCAGGTGCTGCCCATCCTCGACCAGTACGCGAAGCTGATTGGCTGAGTTCCGGCCAGCCGGCACGGCGACGCACGGCGTCGCCGTCTGCACGTGCGTCGCGGGCGCGGGCAGCGGACGTTCGCGCCAAGCCCCCGCCGCACGGCAGAATTGCCGGCACCCGGTGGCCCGGCCCTTCGCCGGCGCCACCGGCCTCATCGCCCTCTCGACACCGCGCACGCCATGCCGCCGCTGACCGTCGTTTCGTACAACATCCACAAGGGTCTGTCGGCGGGCAACCGGCGGCACGTGCTGCACCAGATCCGCGAAGCGCTGGAGGTTACCGATCCGGATCTCGCGCTGCTGCAGGAGATCGTGGGCGTGCATGCGGCACACGCGCGCCGCTTCGCCGACTGGAGCCTGCTGCCGCAGACGGAGTTTCTCGCCACCGAACTGTGGCCGCATGCGGTGTACGGCCTCAGTGCGCGCCACGTGCACGGCGATCACGGCAACGCGATTCTCAGCAAACTCCCGGTCAGCAAATGGCAGAACATCGATGTCAGCGTCAATCGCTGGGAACAACGCGCCATTCTGCATGCGACGCTCGAACACGGTGGCCCCGGACCGCCGCTGCACGTGTGCTGCGTGCATCTGAACCTGCGCCACGCCGACCGCCTGCGCCAGGTGACGAGCCTGATCTCGCATATCCGCGCGCAGGTGCCCGACGACGCGCCGCTGATCGTCGGCGGTGATTTCAACGACTGGCGACAGCAGGCCGGCACGCGGATCTGCGATGAGCTCGGCGTCGTCGACACCTATGTCGAAGTCCATGGCAGGCATGCGCGAACGTTTCCGGCCTGGCGGCCGATGCTGCCGCTCGACCGCATCTACTGCCGCGGTCTGACGATCGAGGCCGCCGAGGTGATGCACGGTCAGCCGTGGCACCGGCTGTCCGATCATCTCGCACTCGCCACCCGCCTGCGCCTGACGCCTGTCGTGCTTTGATGACCGACGCGTCCCCCGTCGTCCCGGGCCAGGGTTTTTTGCTGCTCGTCACCGAGCACCTCGCGACCATCGTCGGCTTCGTGCTCGCACTGCTGCTCGTCTCGCGCGTGCTGCGCCAACACACCCGGCCGGCGACGTCGATCGCCTGGTTCCTGTTCATGGTGCTGGCCCCCTATGTCGGCGTACCGGCCTACCTCGTGTTCGGCGGGCGCAAACTGCGCCAGCTCGCCGGCCGCAAACCGCCGCTGTATGCGCCAGGCGTGCTGCCCGACATCGCCGAGGTGCCCAACGACATCGCACGCCGGCTCACCGCCTGCGCGATGCCGCCGCCGCGTGCGGACAATGCCTTGCAGATGATCACCGACGGCGGCATCGCGTACGCGCGCCTGCTCGCGCTGATCGAACACGCGACGCATTCGATCCACCTGACGACCTTCATTCTCGCCAACGACGTCGTGGGCCGCGTCATCGTCGAGCGCCTGGCGGCACGGGCGCGCGCCGGCGTCGAGGTGCGCGTGCTCGTCGATGCGCTCGGCAGCCTGCCGATCCGGTTCATGCGCCTGCAGCGCCTGCGCCGGGCCGGCGCCCAGGTCGGTATTTTCATGCCGGTGCTGCCGCTGCATCGGCGCTGGTCGGCGAACCTGCGCAACCATCGCAAGATGGCGATCTTCGATGGCGACATCGCGCTGACCGGCGGCATGAACCTCGCCGCCGAATACATGGGCCCGGCGGCGACGCCCGCGCGCTGGATCGACACCTGTGTCGAAGTGCGCGGCCCTGCCGTCGCCGATCTGGCCACGGTCTTCGCGCGCGACTGGCAGTTCGCCACGCGCGAAGCGCTGCCGCTGCCCGCCCCGGGCCTGCCCGCCGGCGAAACAACGCTGCAGGTCGTCCCGAACGGCCCGGACGTGGCGGGCGATCCGTTCTACGACGTGCTGACCTCGGCGATCTACAACGCACGTCAGCGAATCTGGATCGTGACGCCCTACTTCGTGCCGGACGAGGGTCTGCTGCGGGCACTCACGCTGCAGGCAAGAGTCGGCGTCGACGTGCGCGTGGTGCTGCCCCGGCGCTCGAATCATCGCGTCGCCGATTTCGCCCGCAACCGGTTGCTGCGCGATCTCGCAGAAGCCGGCGTGCGGGTGTTCCTGCATCCGCGCACGATGATTCACGCGAAGCTCATCGTGATCGACGAGCGGGTGGCGATCAGCGGCTCGGTCAACATGGACGCGCGGAGTCTGTACCTGAACTACGAACTCGCCCTGTTCGCCTACGGCGCGACCGCCGCCGGCCGCGGCGCCGAGTGGATCGAACAGCTGATGGCCGCGTGCGACGAGGGTCAGCCGGCGACCCCGGGGCGGATCGGGCGCTGGGCCGAGGACTTGAGCTGGCTGCTGAGCCCGTTGATCTGAGATCCCTCGACGGCTACTGCGCGAGGATCTGTGCGCGCCAGGACCGGAGCACCGCCTGCACGCGGCGGCTGTTCTCGGGCCCCATGCGCAGCAGGATCTTGTGTCCCGGCGAGCGCGCCTCGAGCGCCGGATCGGCGTAGCGATAGAGCACATGGGGCTGCACCAGCCGCACCGGTCCGTCGACCGGACTGGCCGCGAGCAGGTGATCGATCACCGCCACGAGGCGATCGTTGAAGTAGGCGTCCGGGTAACCGAGTTCCTGGTAGGCCTGCTGGAACAGCGGGTAGTAGTGCCGGTACACGCCGGCCAGCGCGGCGGGATCGACGCGCTCGGCGAGTGCCACCAGTGGCCCATAGCGCGCGTAGTTGTCGGCCGACAGCGTCAGCGTGGACTCGTCGCCGGTCACGGCGAGCGCGCCGGCGACCGCTTTCAGAGGTCGTTGCTTCATCGACAGCCGTCCGTTCGGCAGGTTGTCGATCGCAACGACGAGGCGGCGAATGAGCCCCTGCGTCTCGACGAACTGCGTGAACGTCGGTTCGGCGACGGCTTCGCCGAGCGCGGCGACGAATGCCTCATCGCTCGCCTCGAGCATCGGCAACGCGGTATAGGGATCGGTCGGCACCGGATATTGCAGCGGTGCGTCAGCGGGCGGCGTGGCCACGTCGGTCGGGGCCGGCGATGACGCGGGCGGCGCGCCCAGCGCTTCCCGCACGCGCTGCGGCGCCTGTTCGACGAGCGTGGCGAGTTCACTGTCGCTCCGTGTCACCCAGCGCCAGGCGCCCAGCGCGATTGCCACCAGCGCAAGCAGCGCGAACGCCCCTTTGAAAACTTTGCCCATCTCACTCTCCGTCCGGCTGTGCTGGCGGGTTGGACGCCGCCCGGCGGGATTGGTGCCCGCCGCGCTATTCGAGCTTCAGTTGGCTGAGATCGAAGCTGGGCGGCGCGACCGGCGTCGCTTGCGACAGGATGGTGCCTGGCGGATCGAGCGTGAGGCCGCTGAGATCGTACTGCGGAGCGGCCACAGGGGGCGTCGCGTCGAGGAGTTCGCCGGGAGCCGCCACGCTGAGATGCCCGGTGTCGATGACGGGCGGCGCGATGACCACCGCTTCGACGAGCACCGCGCCCGGTTCGGCGACTGAATAATCCGGCGCCTGCGGCGGCGTGCCGCGCGCGGCCATGGCCGGCGGTACGGTGACGGGTGCGTCGCGCGCGACTGCCGGGGCCGGCGCGGCGACGATGTCCGCGGACGCTGCCGCGACGGCGGCCGGGGCCGGCGCGCTGGCCGCCGTGGTGTCGAGGAGTTCGACGAGCGCACCTGCTTTGGCCAGCGCCGCCTGGTACTGCAGGGCAGTGGCCGCATCGACGCCCCTCTTGATTGGCACCGGTTGCCCGCTGAACAGGTGCGCCACCTTCGCCGGCTCCGTCTTGAACAGACGGGCGAGGTTGACGCGGACCTGCGCCGGATCGGCGCCGGCCTGCAACTTGCCGCTGAATACGACATCAAACGTCGTCTCGGACATTGCTGTATCCCTGTTGCCGTCCGTTGCCAGTATAGGAGGAAGCGCGCGCGCCGGTTACACACTGTTACGCACAGGCCTGCAACGCGACACGCTGTTCAGCATCCAATCAGATTAGACCGCTTACGATGGCGGCCGTCGAGTCAGGAGAAGGAACGACATGAAGAAGACCATCGCGATCGCCACGCTCTGCGGCGTACTCGGCACGCTGCTGGCCCTGCCCGCCACTGCCCATGCGGGCGGGCGACACCATCACTCACGCGCCAGCTTCGGGTTTCATTTCGGCGGTCCGTTCTATGACCCGTTCTGGGATCCCTGGCCCTACTATCGGCCGTTTCCGCCGGCCTATTACCAGCCGCGCACGGTGATCATCGAACGCGAACCGCCGGTCTACGTGCAGCGCCAGCCGGCGCCCGCGCCGACACAGGCGCAGGCGCCCGCCACGATCTGGTACTACTGCCAGAGTCCGGCCGGCTATTACCCGCACGTGCCACGCTGCAATCAGCAGTGGATACCGGTCGATCCGTCGACCGTACCGCCGCGTTGAACGCCAGCCAGTTCCGGAGTCGAGTCATGAACACACGTGCCAGTCTTGCCCTGATCATCGTCGCCGTGAGCGCCGCCGGCTGCGCCAGCATCCCGAACGGCCCCGATGTCATGGCCCTGCCCGGCACCGGCATGTCGTTCGAGCAATTCCGCGCCGACGACTACGAGTGCCAGTCCTATGCGCGTCAGGCGACCGGCCTGCCGCCCACGCAGCAGGCGGCCACCGACAGCGCCGTCAACAGCGCCGCGATCGGGACGGCGGTCGGTGCCGCGGCGGGCGCCCTGATCGGCGCGGCCTCCGGCAATGCGGGCGCGGGTGCCGCGATCGGCGCAGGCGGGGGCCTCGTGCTCGGCAGCGCGGCCGGCACCGACGCGTATGGCGGCACTGCCTACAACGTGCAGGAGCGCTACGACAACGCCTACGTGCAGTGCATGTATGCCAAAGGCCACCAGGTGCCGGTGCCGGCGAACGTCGCCGAACAGCAGCGCCTGAATGCCGCCACCTATCCGACAGCGACCTATCCGGCCACGCCTGCGCCGGGCACGCCACCGCCTGCTGCGGCCCCGGCGTACCCGCCGATCAACACCCCGCCGCCGCCGGGCTACTGACCGACGGCCCGGGCTGTGCGTCACTGCGCTCTGCCCGGACTGGCCCCGCGCGGCAGTGCAGAGGGTGTCTACTGCCCTGCCGGACTTGTATAGCGCTCGTGGACCTGTTCGATGTCGGCGAGCACCGCCTCCGGCAATTCCAGTTCGAAGCTCTGCGCGAGTTCGTCGAGCTGCGCGAGCGACGTCGCACCGAGGATCGTCGAGGCCACGAAGGGGCGATTGCGCACGAAGGCGAGCGCGAGCGCAGTCGGTGTCAGGCCGTGGCGTCCGGCGACAGCACAGTATTCCTCGGCCGCCTCGACGCAACGCGGACGCTTGTAGCGTTCGCCGAAATTCGGAAACTTCGCCAGCCGCGCATCGACCGGTTGAGCACCGCCGCGATACTTGCCCGACAGCAACCCCATCGCGAGCGGCGAGTAGGCGAGCAGCGGAATCCCCAGTCGATAGCTGACTTCGGCGAGATCGCCATCGAAGGTCCGGCTGAGGAGGTTGTAGCCGTTCTGCACCGACACCGGTGACGGCAGTCCGTGCTGCTCTGCGAGCCGCCTGAACTCGCACAGACCGAAGGCCGTTTCATTCGACAGCCCGTACGCGCGAATCTTGCCGGCCTTGATCGCCGCGGCCAGCGCTTCGATCTGTTCGAGGATCGGCGTCGACTCCTTCTCCTTGCGCGGATCGAACTGCCAGTTGCCGAACATCGGCACGTTCCGCTCCGGCCAGTGGATCTGGTACAGATCGATGTAGTCAGTGCACAGGCGCGTCAGGCTGTCGTCGATGGCCCACGGAATCGTGCGCGCGGAAACCCGGGTGTCGCCGTTGCGGATCCAGTCGCGTCGCCCGGGGCCTGCGATCTTCGAGGCGAGGACGAACTCGCCGCGGCGGTGTCGATGCCGCGTGTTCCAGCCGCCGATCAGGCTCTCGGTGCGACCCTGGGTGTCCCGGTTCGGCGGCACGGGATACATCTCGGCGGTGTCGATGAAATTGATCCCGTGTGCGAGTGCCCAGTCGATCTGCGCATGCGCCTCTGCTTCAGTGTTCTGCTCGCCCCAGGTCATCGTGCCGAGACAGAGGTCGGTGACCTCGAGCGCGCTGTCGGCCAGTCGGTGCTTCTTCATCGCGGCTTCCTCGTGTCTTTTCGCCCAGTGTACTGAATCGACGACAGGCGGGAACGGTGGCGCGTGGATTACACTGCGCACTCACCAACCGGCATGAGGGTGCTGCGATGAAATTCGGCCTGCTGTACAGCTTCATCACCCCCGCCAACGGTTCGATCACGCACCAGGCCACGTTTCGTGAAATGGACCGCCTGGTGCCGCTCGCCGAAACGCTGGGTTTCGATTCCTTCCAGACCACCGAACACCATTTCCAGCACAACGGCTGGGCGCCGAGTCCGCTGCTGGTGCTCGCGCACGCGAGCGGCCTGAGCACGCGCCTGCGGCTGGTGACGAACGTACTGCTGCTGCCCCTGTACGATCCGTTGCGCCTCGTCGAAGACGTCGTGACGCTCGACAATCTCAGCAACGGACGGCTGACGCTCGGCGTGTCCCCCGGCTATGTGTCCGAAGAGTGCGCGGCGTATCGCATCCCGTACGCGGAGCGCTTTGCGCGCAGCGAGGAAATGCTCGACATCCTGCAAGCCTCGTGGCGCGCCGACACCCTGGAACACAGCGGACGCTACTACCAGATTCCGCGCTGTCGCGTGGTGCCGCGGCCGGTGCAGCCGATGATTCCGGTCTGGTACGGCGTGTCGGGGCCGAAGCTGCTGACGCGCGCGGCGCGCCGGGGCTGCCCGGTGACGGCCTCGCCGCGTCATACCAACGCCGAACTGAAGGCTCATTACGCGCGTTTCGACGAGGCCGCGGCGGCCGTCGGCTTCGCCACCCGCGAGCGGCCGATCATCCGTGAGCTGTTCGTGGCCCGCACGACCGCGGAGGCCGAAGCGCTCGCGGGCCCGGCTATCGTCGAACTGTTCGGGCTCTACAGCCGGAAATCGGTCGAAGGCGAGCGGCAGCTGCGCAACGACCGCGGCGAACTGGTGACGACGGAGGACATGCTCGACTTCAGGAGCTTCGCCTCACGCTACATCATTGGCGATCCGGCCAGCGTGCGCGCCCAGCTCGATGAACTGATCGACGAGCTGGCGCCGACGGAGATCATCTGTCGGATGCAGTTGCCCGGGATTCCGACCGTCGATTTCGAGCGTTCGCTGCGCCTGTTCGGCGAAGAGGTGATGCCGGCGCTGCGGGGACGTTGAGGGGTGCGGCTGGCGTGCGGCGCGGTGGCGCGTCAACGCCAGGCCCGCACGACCGCTTCTTCAGCCGCTGCGGTCGCGTGTGCGCCGCTCGCTGCCACTGCCGTCCGGACGCAGCGTCGTGACCTTGCTCGCGAGGGCACGGCGTTCTTCGTCGATGTCGGCTTCGGTCGGCGACGGCCCGGCCGCCGTCGGTGCACTGCCGTCGACTATCAGGTCGACGCCGGCGGATACGGCGTCGTCCAGCAGCGTGTCGTCCGCGTCCGTCGGCGGCGCCGCCGGTGCGGCCCCCTCGCCGGCCGCGCCCGGGCCTGCTGCGCGCCGGTCGCGCTTGCCGGTACGGTGCGGCAGGTTCAGCGAATTGACGTCGTAGACCTTGTCGCCATACAGGCCGGTGTCGATGCGATCGCGCGCGATGTCGGCAATCAGCAGCGCATCGATCTGCTTCTTCTCATCGGCATAGCCATAGACGAGCGCCAGATCGCACAGCGTGTTGATCACGCGCGGAATGCCGCCGCTGTTGCTCCAGATGAGCCGCAATGCATTCTTGTGAAAGAGGTTCGGGCTGCCGCCGGCCGCGGTGACACGATGCCGGACATAGGCGGCGGTCTCGTTGACATCCAGCGGTTCGAGTTTGCAGGCCACGCTGATGCGCTGGGCGAGCTGGCGCAGTTCGTGACGCTTCAGGGTGTCGTGCAGTTCGGGCTGACCGACGATCAGCATCTGCAGGACCATGTGGTCGTCGGAATTGACGTTGGTCAGCAGCCGCAGTTCCTCGAGCGTTTCCGCGTCCATGTTCTGGGCTTCGTCGACGATCAGCAGCGTATGCCGGCCCTGCGCATATTCGGCGCACAGGAATTCGACGAAGTCGTGATAGAGCTCCACCTTGTCACGGCCCTTGAACGGCAGGCCATAGGCCAGCGCGACCCACTGCATCAGGTTGCCGAAGCCACGGTGCGTGTTGGAGATCAGCCCGACCGTCACGCTGTCGCCGAGTTCGTTGATCAGCTGGCGCACGAGCGTGGTCTTGCCGGAGCCGACTTCACCGGTGATCACCGACAGGGCCAGCCGGCTCTGCACGGCGTACTGCAGCGTCGACAGGGCGAGCTGATGCTTGCGACTGCCGTACAGAAAGGCCGGGTCGGGCAGAAGGCTGAAGGGTTTGGTGCGCAGACCGTAAAAGGCTTCGTACATGCTTGCTTCCTGCAACGGGGGCTTCTTATGACTCCCAGCGTAACGTCAAATGCGACGGCCGGCACGGTCCGGGACCGGACGGACGTCACAGCTTGAGCGCCCCGGGCCGGCAATTGACGATCGCTCACACCCGCGGGCCGCCCCCGGCACAGGCCCGGGCCCGCCGGACAGGCCCCCATCCATGACGCGGGGGCGGGTTTGCGCGTGGCGCGCGGGTGCTCAGGATCCGGGCGCGCGCGGCGGCGGCCGTGCGCGGCGGCGCGGACGCGTCGTGTGCGCGCGGACACCGCCGCCGTGGGCGAGCGGCAGCTCGGTCGTGTGCTTGATCTGGCGCGCGGACAGGCTCGAGCGCGTTTCCTTGATGCCCGGCAGACGATGCAGCTTGTCGGTCATGAAGCGCTCGAACGCGGCGACGTCCGGCACGGCCACCCGGATCAGATAGTCCGCTTCGCCGAGCATCAGGTGCGCTTCGAGCACTTCGGGCATCAGGCACAGCGCCTGGTCGATCTTGCGAAACAGATCGGCGTCGTGCTTTTCCACCTTGATATGGACGAACAGCGTGGTGCCGAGCCCCACCGCAACCGGATCGAGCAGGGTCACGATACCCGTGATCACCCCGCACTCGCGCAGGCGGCTGATGCGCCGCCAGCACGGGGTCTTCGACAGACCGATGCGCTCGGCGAGCGCTTCGACGGACTGCGCGCCGTCGCGCTGCAGTTCGGCCAGGATCTTGATGTCGTAGTGGTCGAGCGTTTCGATGTTCGGTCTCCCCAACGCGACCGCGTCACGGCCCCGAGGGCCGGGTGGCGGGCTGTGGTCTGCGTGAACCGCCGAGGTGCACGACCACCGACAACACAACGCGTCGCACTTGGAACGTTTGGACTCGCCAGGGGCAGAAATGGCGCACAAAAAGGAACGGAACTGCCGTTCCGAAAGACTATCATTTTCCGCCGGTGCCCTGCCGCGATCCGACAGGACACCACGTTCGGCTGCTCCCGCGCATCACGAGTGCCGCCGGGGCGCGCGCAGGGCTTACCGGCCCCGCGATTGGCAGCCGGGACACTCACGGCCCGGTGAACAGGGCCTGGGCCGAGCACGGCGAGCCAGCCATCGAGGGGCGCCGGCCCGCCGCGATCACCGACCCCGGCAATCATTTCCAATCGTCGCGCGCGCCGCGCGGACGACGACCTCGCGACGCCTTTCACCAGCCTGCTAGACTGCAGCGACCAACGGCAGCGCACCGATGATTGACTCCACCAAGGCCCTGATGCTCGCGTTCGAAGACTACGCCCGCCATCCGCGCGGCGTTGTGGAGGGCGCCCTGCTCGTGTCACGCGTCGTCGAACCGGCGACCGATCCCGACTGGTGTCGGGCCGAACTCGCGCTGATCGCGCAGCGCATCGGGCCCGCGGCGTCGGCCGACGCCGTGCTCGACACCCTGCACGCCCTGGGTTTCGCCGGCGCGGAGCAGTACTACGCCGAAGAGAACAGCGCGCTCGACACCGTGCTGAGGAAGCGCTGCGGGATTCCGATCTCGCTTGCCGTCGTCATCATCGGCGTCGGTGAGGCGCTGGGCATCGAGACGGTCGGCATTAATTTTCCGGGCCACTTCCTCGTGTCGATCGGCGGGCAGCTCGCCGATCCTTACGCGCTGCGGCCTATCGACAGCGCCGAATGCCGGGCGCGCGTCGCCGCCAGCGGCCTGTCGACGGCGCAGGCCCTGAAAGTCGCGACACCGCCGGAGATCGTGCTGCGCATGCTGAACAACCTGCGCGGAATCGCGCACGGGCGCGAAGACTTCGAGCGCGCGCTCGAACTGACCGACTATCAGCTCGCCCTGGCGCCGCGGATGCTCGAGCTGCGCATCGCGCGCGCCGATTTGTGGCAGGCGGTCGGCGCGCCCGATCGTGGGCGCCCGGATCTCGAAACGGCCCTGTTGTTGAACCCGTCAGCCCACCTGGCAGCGCAGATCAGGGAGCGCCTGACCCAGATCAGCGGCGGACGACCCACCCTGCATTGACGCGGCGCTGTTCGCGTGACCGGCCGGGATCCCCGGGCGCTGCCCGGAGACTGCAGGCACAGGCGGCACCGCTCACAGCAGTTTCGCGTACTCGTCCAGCGTCTTCAGCACCACGTCGGCGCCTTTGGACGGCAGCGGCAGGATGCAGCGCGCGGCACCGCGATCGCGATCGCGCTTGATCTCCTCGGCGGTGACGTTGCCGAGATAGAACATGCCGAGCTGCACGCTGGCCGGATCGCGTCCGATGTCGCGACAGGCCGTCGCTATCATCGCGAGCCCTTCCTCGATGCTGTAACGCCCGGTGATCGGCATCCAGCCGTCGCAGAATTCGGCGACATGCTTCGCGGTGCCAGGCCCGATGGCGCCACCGAGCACGATCGGTGGGTGTGGTGTCTGCACCGGCTTGGGCCAGGCCCAGCTCTTCTCGAACTGGATGTGTTCGCCGTGGAAACTCGCCTCTTCCTTCGTCCACAGTTCCTTCATCAACAGGATGTGCTCGCGCAGGATCTCGCGGCGCTTCCTGTATTCGAGCTTGTGATTGCGCATCTCCTCGACGTTCCAGCCATAGCCGATGCCAAGCTCGAATCGGCCACCGGAGATCATGTCGAGACTCGCGACTTCCTTCGCGAGCCAGATCGGATCGCGCTGGGCGACGAGCGTGATGCCGGTGCACAGACGCAGGCGCTTCGTCACCGCAGCGGCAGCGGCGAGCGCGACGAACTGATCGTGAGAGCGCCAGTAGATGTCGGGCAGCGGTGGCGCGTTCTTGCGCCCGCCCCACGGCGTTTCGCGGCTGACCGGGATATGGCTGTGTTCGGGAAACCACAGCGACTCGAAGCCACGGGCTTCGACTTCCTGCGCCAGTTCGACGGGCTGGATGGACTGATCGGTCGGAAAGATGACGACACCGAGTTTCATGTGGGCTTACCTGTCGGACGGAAACCCTAATGTAACGGCGCGCCGCGAAGACCGGAAGCGGCCCGCCTTGGTGCCGATCCGGATCGGAGCCACGGTCAAGGGTTCCGGCGTGGCCACCGATACCGCGTCAGGCCCGCAGGCGGCCTGCGTCAGGCGAGGTCCAGCGCCGGTCGCGTCACGCGCCCGGTCTGCGCCCACTCGAGAAAGATATCGGTCACCATCGGCCGGGCGATGTAATAGCCCTGACCGTGATCGCAGCCGAGCGCCGCGAGACAGGCGTAGGTTTCATCGTCCTCGATACCCTCGGCGACGACCGTCAGGCCGAAGTTGTGGGCCAGGTCGATCACGCTGCGCACGATCTGCATGTTGCGTTCGATGCGCGTCACGCCGTTGACGAACGAACGGTCTATCTTCAGTTCGTTCAGTCGCACGCGTGCCAGCTGCGCGAGCGATGAATAGCCCGTGCCGAAATCGTCGATCGAGAGCCTGATGCCCTCGCCGTGAAACTCTTCGAGCGTGCGCAACGCCGTGACCGGATCGCGGAACAGCGCCGTTTCGGTGATCTCGAGCACCAGCTGTTGACGCGTGGAGCACCAGATGCTCGCCGCCTGCGCGATCAGCGCGAAGATGTCAGGATCGTTGAGCGCGACCGGCGACAGGTTGACCGCGATCGAGAATCCCGGATCACTTTCGAGCAGATCGCTGCAGGCGCGCATCGCCGTGTTCAAGGTCCAGACCGTCAGCGGCACGATCAGGTTGCTCTGCTCGGCAATCGGAATGAAGACATCGGGCGGGACCGCCTTGCCGTCGGCCCGCGTCCAGCGCAGCAGGGCTTCAGCCCCGACGAGCGCGCCGTCACGCAGTGCCACTTTCGGCTGAAAGCAGACATGCAGTTCGCCGCGCCCGATTGCGCCTTCGAGTTCACGTTCGAGCTGGTAACTGCGCTGCGACTGACGGGTCTGATCCATCGCCTGGTTGAATATCGCGTAGCCGGCAGGCGTGTCGGTTGCTTCGGCGGCGGCGATGTCGGCGCAGCGCACGAGATCGCCGGAGGTGCTGGCGTCGGTCGGATAGATCGCCACGCCCACACTGACCTTCGGCGACAGTCTGTCGCCGCCCGCCTCGTAGGGCTGCTGACAGGCGGCAAGAATGCCGTTGGCCGCCAGCTCGGCCTGCGCCGTCGCGGACAGATCGGGCAGGATCAGCGCGATGCAGCTGTCTTCGATGCGTTCGATTTCATCGTTGTCGCGCAGCACCCTGACGATGCGTCCGGCGAGGGTGCGTACCAGCGCTTCGGCGCATTCGTAGCCATGGCTTGCCTTGATTTCCTGCACATGACGCGCGCGCACGAGCACCACGCCCACGCGCTTGCGCGGACCGCAGCGACGCAGCGCGGAATCCAGCGCTGCGAGGAAGCGTCGATAGCCCGGCAGTCCGGCGAAGTTTTCGCTCACATCAGCTGTGCGATATTGCGCAGGATGTCCGGCGTGATGCGTTCCGCCGTGATGTAGAACTGTCGCGGGTCGATGCCGAACTGTTCGGGCTCGACGCTGCGCCGGATTGACACGACGCCGCGACCGTCGGTCGCCCCGGGCTGTTCCATCAGGTCGACGTCGACGAACGGATCGAGCGGCCGCTTGTCGGCATCGAGTATCAGCATCAGGCGCGGCTTCAGGCGCCGCACGCGATTCTGGCCGACGATGACCCCCACCTCGCCCGTCGAGAGTTCGACGAGCGAACCGGTCGGGTAAATGCCAATGCACTGGATGAACTGCTCGACGAGTTCCCGCTGGAAGGCCTTGTCGCCTTCGTCGTAGAGCTTGCGCATGGCGTCGTGCGGCGAGATGCCCGCCGCGTACGATTTGTCGCTCGTCACGGCGTCGAAGAAATCCGCGATCGCGACCATGCGCGCAAACGGCGGAATCTTGCGGAAGGCGAGTCCTCCCGGATATCCCTTGCCGTCATAGCGCTCGTGATGGTTGGCAACGATCTCGAGAATGCGTTTGTTGATCCCCGGCGCTTCCTGCACCAGTTCGACGCCGTACTCGACGTGCTTGCGGACCAGCTGGTGCTCGGCGGGCGTGAGACTGTCGCTCTTCGCCAGCAAATCGGCCGGCAACTTCAGCTTGCCGATGTCGATCAGCATCGCGCCGAGCCCGATGTCGGACAGTTCGGCGGGCGAGAAGCCGAGGTGGCGTGCGAACGCAATCGAAAGCGCGCTGGTGTCGAGCAGATGGTAATAGGTGTAGCTGTCGCGGTTCTTGACCAGCCGCAGCCACATGCAGGCATCGGGATTGCGCATCACGCTGTCGGCGAGCCCGCCGACCGCTTCCCGCAGCCCTGCCACGGCGATCTTGCGGTCGCGCTTGATGTCGTCGACGACCTCGTCGAGCGCATCACACAGCCGGCGGCGCGCGAGGTGCGCGGCGTCGAGCTCTTCTTCGACGACCACCGTGTCCAGATGCTGGACGGGCTTGTGCGGCAGGTAGTCGACGAGCCGTGCCTCGCGATCGGAGCGCACGACCCGGTCTCGCCAGTCGACGTCGCCGGTTTCCTCGACGTCGGTGGGCTGGCCTTTCTTGTCGGTGCGCACCCAGACCGTCGAGCAGTACATCTTCAGGTTGTCGATGGCCTCCATGTTGCGAACCCAGAAGCCCTGGAAGCGGAACGGAGTCCCGATCCACGGCCGGTCGAGACGGGCGACGAACATGCCCAGTTTCACGTTGTTGACGTCGATCTCGATGTCCATGCAGCCCTGATCCTGAACAGCGGGCGCCGGCGCGAGGGAGTGCAGCGGCCTCGACGGGCAGGCAGCGGCACGCCCGGCGCGCAGCCCGGTGCGAAATGTGGAAACACACCCTGTGTAGCGGCGGCGGGTGCCCGCGCTGAAGGCGGACGGACGGCCGATGGCGGGCCGGCGGGACGGCAGCTCAGTAGTGTGGCGGTCGCTCGTCTTCGGCGGTCTGGGGTGGGAGGTCGGACTTCAGGGCCTCGAGCAGGCGCTGCGACACGGCGAGCTGGCTCTGGAGCGCCTCGATCTCGCGCTGCTGGCGGTACACGGTATCGCTGAGGTCCTGCACGGCACTCTCGAGAAACGCGATTTTCAGTTCAATCCGCTCCATCGCCTCGTCGTTCATCGCACTGTCCCAGGTCATCGAAGGGCCTCGGCGATCGCGGTGCCGAGGGCCGTGGTGGTGCCGCGCCCGCCGAGGTCGGGGGTCAGCGGGGCCGCGGCCGGGCCGGCACCCAGCACGGTCTTGATCGCGGCGAGCACGCTGTCATGGGCCGCCGGATGGCCGAGAAAGTCCAGCATCAGCGCGCCCGACCAGATCTGGCCAACGGGGTTCGCGATGCCCCTGCCCGCGATGTCGGGGGCCGAGCCGTGGACGGGCTCGAACAGGCTCGGATGCAGGCGTTCCGGATTGAGATTGGCCGACGGCGCGATGCCGATCGTGCCCGTGCACGCCGGGCCCAGGTCGGACAGGATGTCGCCGAAGAGATTGCTCGCGACGACGACATCGAACCAGTCCGGGTGCAGCACGAAATGCGCGGTCAGGATGTCGATGTGGAACTGGTCGACGGCGACCGTCGGGTATTCGCGGGCCAGCGCCGCCACGCGCTCGTCCCAGAACGGCATGGTGATCGACAGTCCGTTGGACTTCGTTGCGGAGGTCAGCTTGCGCCGTGGCCGGCGCGCGGCGAGTTCGAACGCATAGCGCAGCACGCGGTCGACGCCCGTGCGCGTCAGCACGGTTTCCTGGATCACCAGTTCGCGCGGCGTGCCGGCGAACATGCGCCCGCCCATGTTGCTGTATTCGCCCTCGGTGTTCTCGCGCACGACGTAGAAATCGATCTCGCCCGGCAGCCTGCCCTTCAGCGGTGATTCGATCCCCGGCATCAGCAGCACGGGCCGAAGATTCACGTACTGATCGAACTCGCGGCGAAACGTCAGGATCGAGCCCCACACCGACACGTGATCGGGCACGCTGGCCGGCCAGCCGACGGCACCGAAGAAGATCGCGTCGTAGCCCGCGAGGCGCGCCTGCCAGTCCTCGGGCAGCATGCGGCCGTGCCGCAGGTAGTAATCGCAGCTGGCGAAGTCGAAGTGATCGAACTGCAGCGCCAAGGCGTGACGGCGCGCCGCGGCTTCGAGCACGCGCAGCCCTTCCGGCACCACTTCACGGCCGATGCCGTCGCCGGGGATGACGGCAATACGTTGCGGAGCTTTCATGGCCGGGAGCATACGATGCCTGACGCACCGAGGCCAAAAAGACGCGCGTGCGACGCGCCGCCGCATCGTCGTCCGCCGACGGATTCGATTGCCGCAGTCGAGTGCGTCCTTATAATCGGGCGCAGATCCACCGGCTTCGACGGTGGCCGTTTCACCTGCTCGCAGCGGAGTAGCACGCATGATTTTTGCCGAATACAGCCAATTCGACGGACTGGGGCTCGCCGAACTCGTACGCCGGGGCGAAGTGTCGCCCGCCGATCTCGTCGACAGCGCCCTGGATGCCATCGAACGCCTGAACCCGAAGGTCAATTGCGTCGTGCAGCGCACGCGCGACAGCGCGATGCGCGAAATCAAGGCCGGCCTTCCGTACGGCCCGTTCCGCGGCGTGCCCTTCCTCGTCAAGGAATTCGGCATGCACTACAAGGGCATGGTCACGTCGGCCGGCTCGCGGCTCGCGCAGGGCGTGCGCTTTGCCAACGACACCGAACTGATGCGCCGCTGCCGCGCGAGCGGGCTGGTGACGATCGGCACGACGACCACGCCGGAAATGGCCTTCAATGCGAACAGCGAAGCGCTGGTCTACGGCTCGACCTGCAATCCCTGGCACCTCGGCCATTCGGTCGGCGGTTCGTCCGGTGGCGCGGGCGCGGCGGTCGGCAGCGGCATGGTGCCGATTGCGCACGCGAACGACGGCGGCGGCTCGATCCGCATTCCGGCCGCCTGCAACGGCGTCGTCGGCATGAAGCCTTCGCGCGGCCGCACACCGACCGGGCCCGATGCCGGCATCTTCCTGTGGGGCATGGCCATCGAGTTCGCCGAAACCCGCTCGGTGCGCGACTCCGCGGCGCTGCTCGATGCGCTCGCCGGCCCCGATGACGGCTATTTCTACGACGCGCCGCCGCCGCGCCGCGGCTTCCTGACCGCCGCGATAACGCCCCCGGGGCGGTTGCGCATCGGCGTCGTCGATCGCCTGCCGGGCGGGCGCGCAATCACGCGCGAGATCAAGGACCGTCTGGCCGACACCGTGAAACTGCTGGAGGACCTCGGACACGTCTGCGAGCCGGTGCGCATCAATTACGACGCCGACCTTTTCAACGAGTCGACGATCCGGCTGTGGGCGGTCACGCTCGGTTACTTCATGGAGCAGTTCGCCGGGATCACCGGCCGCAAGATCGGGCCGAAAACCGTCGAGGCCGTGACGCTCGAAGTCTACCGCTACGCGCAGGGTCTCAAGGCGATGCAGCTCGAAGAGGCGATGGCGTGGCAGAACGCGATTTCGCGCCAGGTCGGCGCCGTGATGCGCGACTACGATGTGCTGCTGACCCCGGGACTCGCGCGCGATGTCGCCAAACTGGGCGAGCTCGATCAGAACGCGAAGAACCTCGACATGCTCGGCTGGTGGAAGCACATCATCCAGGACTATTCGGTCTTCACGCCGCTGTTCAACACCACCGGCCAGCCGGCGATCATGCTGCCGCTGTGGCAGTCGAAAGCCGGCCTGCCGCTCGCGATGCAGTTCGTCGGCAGGCTGGCGGACGAGGAAACCCTCTACAGCCTCGCCGGCCAGCTCGAACAGGCCCAGCCCTGGGCGAGCCGTCGGCCGCCGAACTACGCGTGAGGCCTGGCGCCCGGCGTGCGCATCACGCCGGGCGCTGCATACAGAAGTCCAGCCACCGAGCACACCGGGAACAGCGAAAAGGAACGCAAGGACACAGCCGTTCGACCGCTCGCGCACTGCGGCGACGGGCTGCGCTTTCACGCCCGCGCCGGCGGCGCCACTTCCGTCTGTCCGGGCGACTCGCGCAAGTGAAACCATGTGAGACGCTGAAGGAAATGGATGCGGGGGGGCGTCGCAGGACGCGGTCACGGCGACGGCGGCCCGCGTACAGCCGGGTATACTGCCGGCTCCCCAGCGAGTGCCACCCGTGTCCGACGTGACCGCCCTGCCGAGTGTCGATGCGCCGCCCGGACGTCCGGCGGCGATGCGCTTCATCATGATCGCGGTGCTGATCGACATGATTTCGATCGGCATCATCGTGCCCGTGCTGCCGCCGCTCGTCGGCCGCTTCACCGGTGACCCGATCGATCATGCGCTGTGGTACGGCGTGCTCGCGTTCGCCTTCAGCGTCGCCAATTTCATCGGCGCGCCGATCCTCGGCGCGCTGTCCGATCGCTACGGGCGTCGACGCGTGTTGCTGATCGGTTTCTGCGGCCTCGGATTCAACTTCTTTGCGATGGCCTATGCCTCGGAGCTGTGGATTCTGATCGTCGTGCGCATGTTCGGCGGCGCGCTGCAGGCGAACGCGGCGATCGCGAACGCCTATGTCGCGGACATCTCGGCGCCCGAGGATCGCGCGCGGCGCTTCGGCCAGCTCGGCGCGATGTTCGGCATCGGCTTCATCCTCGGGCCCGTGCTCGGCGGCGTACTCGGCGACATCGACCTCAAGCTGCCTTTCCTCGCCGCCGGCTGTTGCGCGCTGGCGAACCTGCTCTACGGCGTGTTCGTGCTGCCGGAATCGCTGCCGAAGACCCGCCGCCGCGCGATCGATCTCGCCACGATCAATCCCGTGACCTCGCTCCAGCGCGTCGCGCGACTGCACGGCATCGGGCGGCTGCTGTGGGTAATCGCGGCGACCAACCTCTCGACCTTCGTCATGTACACCACCTGGGTGCTGTACACGACCTATCGTTTCGGCTGGGGTCCGCGCGAGAGCGGCTGGTCGCTGTTCGCGATGGGGCTCGCCTCGACGCTCGTGCAGGGCTTCATGCTGACGCCGCTGCTGCGTCGCTTCGGCGCGCGACACCTCGCGATCACCGGCCTCGCCTCGAGCGGCATCGGCTACCTGTGCTGGGGTCTCGCGACCGCCGACTGGGTCATGTTCGTCGTCATCGCGTGCAACCTGCTCGGCTGGACGGTCACGGCATCGATCCAGAGCATCGTGTCGAACGCCGCCGACGCCCGCGCGCAGGGCGAGACGATGGGCGCCGTCTCGTCGCTGGCGAGCCTTATGGCCGTCGTCGCCCCGCTGTTCGGCGCGCCGCTGATGGCGCTGGTGTCGGACCTGCCCGTCCTCGACTGGCGCGTCGGCGCTCCGATGTACTTCTGCGCCCTGCTGCAGTTCGCGGCAATGGCGGTCGCCATCCGGCATTTCGCGCAGCCTCCGAAGCCGCCCTCACTGTCGTGACCGGCTGCGCGGTGGCCCCGCGATGGGTGTTTCTCCGACGCCAGCTTGCTGCAGCGCAGGCGTGCCGTTCGCCGCACCAGGTCTGATAGGCTGCGGGCACGCATCGACAAAACACATCGCCGGTTCGGCGGCAGAGGGAGAGCATCACCATGGCAATTGAAGTCCGACAGGACTGGCTGGACCAGGTCCGGGAAGAGATCATCGATCCGGATCGCCGCATCGTCGATCCGCATCATCACTTCTTCGTGCAGAACCCCGATTTTCCGCATTACGAACTCGATGACCTGTGGGCCGACACCGGCACGCACCGCGTCGAGCAGACGGTGTACCTGCAGTGCTGGGAAGGCTATCGCACCGAAGGGCCGGACCATCTGCGCGTGGTCGGGGAAACCGAATGGGTCGATTCGATCGCGGCCGAAGCGCGCACGCGGCCGAAGGCCGCGCAGATTGCCGCGATCATGGCCACTGCTGAACTGCGGCTCGGTGCCGGCGTGCGCGAAGTGCTCGAGGCGCACAAATCGGCGAGCAGGCTGTTTCGCGGCATCCGGCAGATTGCCGCGTGGGATGCGAGCGATACGCTGATGAGCATGGAGGGCCTGACCGACGGCAATCTCTACGGCCAGGAAGCCTTCCGTGCCGGATTCGCGGTGCTGGCCGACATGAACCTGGTGTTCGATGCCTATCATTACTATCACCAGACACCGCATCTCGCGGCGCTGGCGCGCGCCTTCCCGTCGGTGCCGATCGTGCTCGATCACCTCGGCACGCCGCTCGGGGTTGGCCCGTATGCAGGCCGCGAAGCGGAGATCAAGGCGCAGTGGAAACGCGATCTCGCCGACATCGCGACCTGCCCCAACGTCAGCATCAAGCTCGGCGGCCTTGCGATGCCGTGGTGCGGCTACGGCTGGGAGACCGCGGCGAAGCCACCGGGCTCGGATGAAATCGTCGCGCGCCAGGGCGAGTACTACCACTATGCGATAGAGCAGTTCGGCCCCGAGCGCTGCATGTTCGAGAGCAACTTCCCGGTCGACAAGTGCGCCGTGTCGTACCCGGTGCTGTGGAACGCGTTCAAGAAAATGGCCGCGCGCTACTCTGAAGCGGAGCAGGACGCGATGTTCCGCGGTACTGCGACGCGGGTTTACCGCCTGTAGTCGACTGCGCGGGGCCGTCCGGCGGATCCCGCGCAGTCCCGGTCCAACCATTCCCGACGAGGCGACACGATGGCCATCGATTTCACCCTGAGTCCGGCCCAGCAGGCGCTGCAGCAGCAGGCGCGCACGTTTGCACGCGACGTGCTGTCGAAGGTGAAGGACACCATTGCGGTGTATCCCAGGCCCGAGGATCGATTCTTCGCCACCCGGCCCTTCTATGCCGCGATGGCCGAGGCCGGCTTCGTGCATGCGCTGGTGCCAACGGCCTATGGTGGCGGCGGCATGTCGACGGTGGATTTCGCGCTCGCGGCAGAGGAACTCGCGGCGGTCGACATCAACGTGCCGTCGACGCTGCTGGCGACGGGCCTCGGGCTCGAACCCATCCTCGGCTTCGGCAACGACGCGCAGAAGCGGCAGTGGCTCGGCGAGATCCTCGCGCGACCCGGCGAGCGGCTTGCCGCCTTCGCCTTCACCGAAGTCACCGGCGGCGCCAACTTCGACAACCCGGATCCGTCGGCCGGCGTGCAGACGCACGCACGACGCGATGGTGATCACTGGGTGATCAACGGGCAGAAGCATTACACGACGAATGGCTGCGGCTGGGACGGCAAGGGCGCGCATCTGCTGAGCGTGGTGTGCCGCACCGATCTCACGCGACCACCGCAGGAATCGCTTGCCGTGATCGTGGTGCCGGGCACCGCGCCCGGCGTCGAAGTGACGGGGTATCTCGACACCGTCGGCCACCGCGCCGTGGTATCCCCGCGCATTCATTTCAACGACGTGCGCGTGCCGGTGTCGCATCTCCTCGGTGCGCCGGGCGACGGCATGAAGATCTGCCAGCACGCGTTTTCATGGACGGCGGCGCTGATTGGCGCTGCCTGCACGGGCGTGATGCGCGCGGCGTTCGACATCGCGTTCGAGTTCGCGAAGAACGACCGGCGCTCGGGCGCTGTGCCGGTGATCGAGCACCAGAATGTCGGCTACATGCTTGCCGATATCCGCATGCGTCTGGAGGCCGCGCGCTATCTGAGCTGGAAAGCCTGCCATCAGCTCGACCTCACCGAGCGGCGCAGCGACGAGCTGGCGATCATGACGAAGATCTACGCGTCCGAACTCTGCGTCCAGGTGGTGTACGACGCCATGCGGCTCGTCGGGGTCGACAGCTACACCGATCTGACCCCACTCGCCGGCCTCATGCAGGACGCGCTGTGCTTTCCGCTCTACGACGGCGGCAACATGGGTGTGCGGCGTCGTCAGTTGCACACGCGGTTTCGCGCACCGGGCTACGATCCGATGGCGAGCGCCGAGGGTCGCGGCTGAGTCCGGCCCGCGCGCGGCATCTCGTTCACCAGGCCCACCCCAGCTGCGGAATGCCCGATGACCCCATTTGAACCGGCACCAGCTCGCCGCCCGTGGCGAGCCCTGGTCCTTGCCCTCGTCGTGGCCGCCGTCGTCGCCGGTGGCGCGCTGATGTTCCTGCGCCAGGGCGCAAGCGTCGAGGATCTCCGGCAGCCGCCACAACGAGGCCGTGATCGGCTACAAGAGCCTGCTGCAGCAGCGGCCGAAGGATCTCGACGCGCGCTGGCGCCTCGGCCAGCTCTACCTGACGCTGAATCAACCCGCGCTCGCGCTGAAGGAACTACGCCGCGCCGCCCCGTTGCGCGAGCAGCACCCCGAGCTCGATCTCGACGTCGCGCGTGCGCGCCTCGCGCTCGGCGATTTCCGCGAAGCCCTGGCAGCGCTCGGCGTCTACCGCGGGCCCCGCAGCGGTGAAGTCGACGCGCTCGAAGCGACGGCGCGCGCGAGCCTCGGCGAAGTGGCGGCAGCGCGCGACGTGCTCGACAAGGCAACCTCGCGCGAACCGGAGACGGCGAGCCTGCATCTGGCAACCGCGCGCCTCGCGCTGTCCGAACAGGACCTCGAAGGCGCGACGACGGCGGTCGACAAGGCACTGGCGATTGCGCCGGACGATCGCGCGGCGCTGATCCTGAAGGGCCGCATCGCGCTGGGCACGCAGCGGCCGGCCGACGCGGCTGCGAGTTTCGAACAGGCGCTGACCCACGCGGCCGCCGACGCCGATGCGCTCGCCGGCCTCGCCGAAGCGCTGTTGCTCCTGCAGCGCGCGGACGACGCGGCGCCTGTCGTCGCGCGGCTGAAGAAAGCGGCACCGAAGGCGGTCGTGACGCGGCTGTTCGAAGGCTGGCTCGCGTTTGCCCGCCGGGACTGGGCCAGCGCCGACGTGGCCCTGAACGACGTGCTGAAGGCAGCGCCCACCCATCCCGCCGCCTTGCTGATGGCCGCGGACGCCGCGTTCCAGCAGGACAATTACGCCCGCACCGAAACCCTGCTGACAACGTTCAACAAGCATCATGCCGGGCATGCCCCCGCGCAGCGCCTGCTCGGCATGGTGCTGCTGAAACAGCGCCGCGCACGCGAAGCCATCGACGTGCTGGCGCCCGCGGCCGCCGAGGGCGAGGCGGATGCGTCGATGTTCGCGCTGCTGGGCCAGGCCTACTTCGAAGCCGGCGAGATCGACAAGGGGGAAGCCGCGCTGGCGCAGGCGCAGACGCTCGCGCCGGATTCGATGGCGTTGAAGACGCAGCAGGCGATCGGGCGTCTGCTCGGCGGTGAAGGCGATCAGGGCGTGGCGGAGCTCGAGCGTCTCGTCGCAGAGGCACCGGACAATGCCGCGCCACGCCAGGCCCTGACCTACCTGCAGTTGCTCGGCGGACAGCAGGAGGCCGCCCTGACGTCCGCGCGCGCGCTCGTCGACCTGCGCCCCGACGATCCGATGGCACTGAACCTGCTCGGTGTCGCCGCAGCCGAAGCCGGCGATCCCAAGCAGGCGCGGCACGCGCTCGAACGGGCGCTGAAAATCGATCGCACGTTCGCACCGGCGCTCAGTACGCTGGGTCTGCTCGAGGTGCGCGACGGCAAGGCCGCGAAAGGCCGGGCACGGCTCGAAGCAGCGCTCGCCGCCGATCCGCGCCACCTGCCGGCGACGCTCGCGCTGGCGGCACTCGCGAATGCCGAAGGGCGCGGCGCCGACGCGGACGCGATCCTCCAGCGCGCCATCGAGGCCGACAGCCAGGCCAGCGAACCGCGCTGGATGCTCGCGCTGCGTCGTCTGCGCGCCGGTCAGGCCGACAGCGCCCTGCGCCTGGCGGATGAAGCGCTGCAGGTCGCGCCGGCGCATCCGCGCCATCGGCTGTTGTGGAGTTATGTCCGGCTGTCGGCCGGCAAGGCCGAAGATGCCTACGCGAAGCTCGCGGCGCTGCATGAGGAAGCTCCGAACGATGCCTCGGTGCTGATGCTCTATGCCGACGCCGCGCGCGCGACGTCGCGCCATGACGAGGCCCGGCAGGCGTACACCGCGGCAGCCGGGCGCGCACCGGACGCGATAGAACCCTGGCGCGGCCTGTTCGCCCTCGCCCTCCAGCAACAGGACGTGCCCGCGGCCGAAGCGGCGATCGCCCGCCTGCGGACCATCGGGCCGAACGCGCCGGACGGCGATGCGGCAGCCGCTGCGCTCGCCGCCCAACAAGGCAGGGCCGCGGACGCAGTCGCATCGCTCAGGGCGGCGTTCGACAAGGACAGCAGCACCCTGCGCCTGCTGCAACTCGTCGATGCGCAACGTCAGCGTGGCGCGTCCGACGCCGCGCGCGCGTTGCTGTCGAACTGGCTCGAGCAACACCCCGGCGACCTGATGGCGCGAGAAGCGCTCGGCATGGTCGAGCTCGGCGACGGCAGGATGAAGGAAGCCACCGCGCAGTTCGAACAGCTGCTGCAGGCGCGACCCGATCATGCGGTCGCGCTGAACAACCTCGCGTGGCTCTACGACGAAGCCGGTGACGAACGCGCGCTCGACATGGCGGAGCAGGCCCACCAGCGGCTGCCTTCGAGTCCCGAGGCCGCCGATACGCTCGGGTGGATACTCGTGCGCCAGGGCAAGATCCAGCGCGGCCTGAAACTGATCGAGCAGGCGAAAGCCGGACTGACCGCGGATCCGACGGTGCACTATCACCATGCGTTTGCGCTGGACGCGGCCGGCGAGCGGGAGGCAGCGCTGACGAGCGTGCTGGCGCTGCTGAAACAGCACGCCGAGTTTCCCGCGCGCGCCGATGCCGAAAAGCTGCGCGCGAAGCTCCTCAGCGCGAAAGCGCCGTAAGCGCGTTGTCATTGCCTGCGCGCAGCACGCGCGCGAGGGCCCCGGCCGCCGACGCAGGCCGGGCGATCGCAGCGTCCCGTTCAGTCCGCGTGCGCGGCGGACCGCCGTTCGACCAGTTGCTGGAGTTGCGCGAAGGTGAAGGGTTTGGCCAGGAAATCGTCCATGCCGGCCTCGAGGCAGCGGGCGCGATCCTCGGCGAACGCATTGGCCGTCAGCGCGACGATGCGGCAGCGGGGGCGTCCGCTCGATGCTTCGGCGGCGCGGATGCCACGGGTCGCCTCGAGGCCATCGAGCACGGGCATCTGGCAATCCATCAGGATCAGTTCGTAGTGGCCACGCATCCAGCGCTCGATCGCTTCGCGACCGTCGCCGGCCGTGTCCACTTCGCAGCCGGCCTGTTCGAGCATCGCGGCGGCGACTTCGAGATTCACCGGATTGTCCTCGACGAGGAGCACCTGGCGCACCGGGTTCGCCGGCTGCTCGAGCCGCGCTGCGACGCTTGGCGGCGCTACGGACGCAGGCTGCCAGCGGGCCGCCAGCGTGGCGCGCAGCTGTTCGCGACGCACCGGTTCCAGCAGGCGCGGCGCGTCGGCACAGGCCCCCGGCGGGGGCGTGTCGTACGGCAACATCAGCACGAGGCGACCGGTGCGACAGGCAGCGAGCACGACCGGGGCCTGCCGTGTGTCGTCGAGCGCGCGCGCACTGACGAGCACGATGGTGTCGGCGTCTATCGCAAGCCCCTTCGCCAGCCCGCTCGTGAGCCGCTCGGGCGCCGTGACCTCGGTGCCCAGAGAGCGCAGCGTCTCGACCAGGCTGGCGCGCGTGGACGGCATCGGGTCGAGCAGCAGCACCTTGCCGCCGAGCGCGGGCGGCGCGGCGGCGTCGGCCGCGAGGGGGAACTCGAGTTCACAGCTGAACTCGGCGCCCGCGCCGGGCGTGCTGTCGACCCGGATCGCCCCGCCCATCATGCGCACCAGCTCATTGCTGATCGCGAGGCCGAGACCCGTGCCGCCGTAAATGCGCGTCGTTGACCCGTCGGCCTGTGTGAAGGCCTGGAACAGCCGCTCGCTCTGCTCGACTTCGAGGCCGATGCCGGTGTCGCGCACCGCGAGGCGGATGCGGCACCGTGTGGCTGTCGCAGGCGGGATCCGCGTGGCGGCAATCATGACTTCGCCGGCGGCCGTGAACTTGACTGCGTTCGCCCCGAGATTCGCGATCACCTGGTGCAGGCGCAAGGCGTCGCCGACGACCGTCTCCGGCAGATCGCTCGCGATGAATGCGTGGATCATCAGGCCTTTCGCCTGCGCGCGAGGCGCGAGCGACTCGATGACGTCTTCGATCAGCGCGCGCAGGCTGAACGGGTGAGGTTCGAGCGTGGCCTTGCCGGCTTCGAGCTTCGAGAAGTCGAGCACGTTGTTGATCAGCTCCAGCAGATGCCCGCCGCTGTGCTGCAGGGTGTCGAGATAGTGCGCCTGCGTGGCATCGAGCTTCGTGCGCTTCAGCAGTTCCGAGGCGCCCATCACGCCGTTCAACGGGGTGCGGATTTCGTGGCTCATCGTCGCGAGAAACCGCGCCTTGGCCTCCGCCGCCGCCAGCGCCGCGGCCGACGCCGCGGCGAGATCGCTGTTGGCGCGACGCAGACTGGCGAAGGTGATGGTCCGCGAGCGGTCGAGCACGATCATCGACGACAGCACGACGATGGCGAGACCGATGCGCGAACTGAGGATCAGCAGTTCCGGCTCGGCGCCGAGATCACTCGCGAGCGGTGTGCCGTAGCGGTTGGTCAGCAGCAGGGCCGCTTCGACGAGGACATTGACGACCAGGGTCACGATCGACGCGCGATGCATGCTGCAGTTGACGAGCATGTAAGGTGGCACGATCAGCCACCATGATGTCGGGCCGACGCCGCCCTCGCGGTAGACCAGGTACAGAATCAGTACATTGGCCGTGACCGCGAGCCCGATCACCGCGCGATCGAGGCCGCCCGGCCGCCGGCATTGCAGTGTATTGAGCAGGGTCAACGGCACGAGTCCGAGCATCACGAAGCCATCGAACGTGCGGCCCACGGCGAGGAAGAACACGAAGTAGAACGAGCACACCAGCGTCGTCAGCAAGGTGGCCAGCGTGAACACGAACGCGCGCGTCTGCCCCAGCGGTTCGTCGGGCAAGGACCGGCCGACGCACAGGCGGGTCAACAGGGCGCCCAGTTGACGGGCGGGCAGACGAGCGACGACAGGCACGGCGGTACCGGGACTCCACGGATTCAATGCCCGGGTTAGCGCCCGCCGCCTGACAATCTGCAGCGCCACCCGGGTGTCACGGCGCGCAGTCCCGGGTCTGCGATGCCGCGCGGCTGACAACCGCTGATCGTCATTGCCGGATCAGTGCCAGCCCTACCAGCGCCACCGTACACATCAGCAACGGCAGGCCGGCTTGCGGCGCCAGGTCGATCGCAAGCCCCGCCAGCGCCGGACCGGCGGCACCGCCCAGCGAATACGCGAACACCAGCGCGGCGGTCGCGCCGACGAGGGCAACGCCGCTGTAAGCATGTCCGATGGTGATCATCGCGAGCGTGTAGATGCCTCCGGCCGCCGCCCCCCAGACCAGCGCAATCGGCCACAGCAGCATCGGCCAGTGCACCGCCGCCAGCAGCGCCCCGCCGCCGGCCAGCACGCCCCACAGGCAGAGCCGGAACAGGGTGTCGAGCGGACGCCGGTCGGCATAGTGGCCCACCGGCACCTGGCAGATGAAGCCACCGACCCCCAGCACCGCGACCAGCATTGCCGCGGTCGCCGCGGCGGCGCCGCTCGCAAGGCTGACGACCGGCAGAAAGGTCGTCGGGGTGCTTTCGAGCATGCCGCCGATCAGCGCGGCAATCACGATCAGGGGTCGTTCGCGCGCGAGCTGCGTGAACGCAACCCGTGAACTGACTTCGCCGTGCGTGACCAGCGAAGGCAGCCCGAACAGGCACGCGATCCCGAGCAACAGCAGCCCGCCGCAGACCCACAGCGGCCGCGCACCGTCGATGCCGGTCCAGCTGATGAGCAGTGGCCCGATCACGAAGCAGGCGCCGACCATCGTTTCGAACGCGCCGATGACGACGCCGCGCCTGTTCGCGGGTGCGACCTCGGCGACATAGGCTTCGGCAGTCACCCAGCGCAGCCCGCCGAACAGCCCGAGCACCACTGCCGCGAGGAACCACCAGGCCAGTTGCGAGGTCGCAAGCACGATGGCCACTGCGAGCAGCGGCGTGCTGCCGGACAGGACATAGGTCGCGCGCAGTCCGAAACGGCGCGTGCAGGCGGCGGCAAACGGGGTCACGATGAAGATGGCGACGTAGAGTGTCGCGCCGAAGAACCCGATCACCCACGGCGGCTCGGCCCGCGCCGCCAGCCGCAGGGTCATGACGGGCATCAGCATCAGCACCGCGATCAGCTCGCAGAATGTGGAAGCGAATACCCTCGCGAGGGTCAGCTTCTGAACCGCAGACATTGTCGAAGGAGCATCCATGAAAACGTTCAATTCCCTGTTACGTACCGCCGGCCTGCTGACGCTGGCCTTCGCGCCCGGCTTCGTGCTGGCCGCCGATCCGGCCCCGGCGCCGATGCCCGGCATGCAGCAGGGTCAGATGGGCCAGACGGGAAAGATGGGCAAGCGCTGTCCGATGATGAAACACGGTGGCATGGGCCAGATGATTCGCATGCCCCGCCTGCCGGCGGGCCACGACAAGCTGCAGCTGCAGATGGAAGCGGAAATCCTGCAGAAGGTCGGCGAGATTCAGGCGAAATACGCCGCGGCTGGCCGCCGCGCCGGGGGGTCCTGTCGCGGGCCCATGCGGCCGCCCGCCGTTTGGCACGTCAGTCTTCGCCGCCGGGACGCAGACGGGCATCGCCCTCGAACAGGGTCCGCAGTTCGTCAGCGGCCTCGCGCGTGCTCTGCACGAGCTTGGTATCGTCCTTGTATATCGCATGCGCGTCCTGCAGGGCCTTTTCATCGTGGTGGCGGAACGCGCTCACCGCGCGACGCGCCTGCCGCGCCGACAGGCCCAGCGCGATCAGCACCTGCTCCGTCATCAGCAGGCTCGAATGATAGGTTTCGCGCTCGATATGCGAAATGCCGAGGTCCATCAGCCGGTAGACATGTCGTCGATTGCGCGCGCGCGCAAAGATCGTGACCTCGGGAAAATGCTTCGACACGACTTCCGCCGTGCGCACCGACGCCTCCGGATCGTCGATCGCCAGCACGAACACCTTGGCCTTGTCGACGCGCGCCGCGTGCAGCAGGTCGAGATTCGATGCGTCGCCATAATAGGCCTTGTTGCCGAAGCGCTGGCCGAGCTCGACCTGCTCGGGATTGATTTCGAGCGCGGTGAACGGAATCTGCAGCGCGCGCAGGACGCGCGCGGTGATCTGGCCGAAGCGTCCGAAGCCCGCGAGAACGACGTGATGATCGGTGTCGACGACGCGTTCGAAGTCCGCGGCCGCCGGCGCGGGCCGGCGTGTATAGCGAGCGGCAGCGGCATAGAACATCGGCGTCAGCGCCATCGACACCGTGACGACGAGCATCAGCATGTCGGCGGTGCCGCCATCGAGCAGTTGCTGGTCGCGCGCCAGCGCAAACAGGATGAACGCGAACTCGCCGCCCTGACACAGCACGGCCCCGAGCTTCAGCGCCGGCGCCTGCGCCATGCCGGACAGGCGGGCGAGGACCGTCATGACGCACAGCTTCACGAGCATCAGGCCGGCGACGAGCCCGGCCACCGTCAGCGGCGCGCTGGCTGCGAGACCGAGATTCGCGCTCATGCCGACCGAGATGAAGAACAGTCCGAGCAGCAGACCTTCGAACGGCGCGATGCGCGCCTCGAGTTCGTGCCGATACTCGGAGTCCGCGAGCAGCACGCCGGCGAGAAATGCCCCGAGCGTCGCCGACAGGCCGACTTCGTGCATCAGCAGTGTCGTGCCCACCACCACGAGCAGCGCTGTCGCCGTGAAGAGTTCGGGCACACCGCTGCGGGCGACCTGGTGAAACAGGGGCCGCAGCAGAAAGCGGCTGGCGAACGAGAGGCCGGCGCAGACGGCGAGAAACTTGCCGATGCCGACGAGCGGATTGACGTCACCGAGCGCGCCGGGTGCGGCGAGTAGCGGCACCACGGCCAGCAGCGGAATCACCGCGATGTCCTGGAACAGCAGGATCGCGAAACTCGCGCGGCCGTGCACGGTCGCCAGTTCGTGCTTCTCGGCGAGCAACTGCAGCACGAAGGCGGTCGACGACATCGCGAGCCCGAGCCCGACGATCGTCGCCACCTGCCAGCCGAGTCCGGCCCAGAAGGCACCAGCCCCGAGCAGCGCGCCGGTGCCGAGCACCTGAGCGCTGCCCATGCCGAAGATCGGCCGGCGCAGCGCCCACAGCCGGCTGGGCTGGAGTTCGAGGCCAATGACGAACAGCAGCAGCACCACCCCGAACTCGGCGAGATGCTGGGCGCTCGCGACATCCTCGATGAGCGCGAGGCCCCACGGGCCGATGGCGATGCCGGCCAGCAGGTAGCCGAGCACGGCGGCGAAGCCGAGCCGCTTCATCAACGCCACCGACAGCACGGCCGCCGCCAGGTAAATCGCCACGTGTGTCAGATTGTCCATGGCAGGACTGTTGCAAAATGAAGCAATGGTCGCAAGCAACGCCGCACGGCGGGCGGCAGGCGATGGGGCGACCGATGCCCGGCCGACAGGTCCATGCGTTAGCATAGGCGTCCCCTGGATGCCCAGCCGGAGCCCGCGCCGATGCCCCGCTACGCCGTCTGCCTGTTCACGACCGATCGCTCGATACCGCCCGCCGAGTTCGCGGCGGCCGTCGAGGCGCGCGAACTGGACGGCGTGTACTTCCCCGAGCACACGCATCTGCCGCTTTCCTCACGTTCGCCGTTCTTCGCCGACGGCCAGGTGCCGGCGTCCTATCGCCGCACCTGCGATCCGTTCGTCGCGCTCGCGATGGCCGCCACCGTGACGCAGCGCATCCGGCTCGGCACCGGCATCTGCCTGCTGACGCAGCACGATCCGATCGTGCTCGCGAAAACAGTCGCGACGCTCGACCACCTGTCGGGCGGCCGCGTCACGCTCGGCATCGGTGCCGGCTGGAATGCAGAGGAACTCGAGAACCACGGCACGCCGTTCGGCCAGCGCTGGCCGATTCTGCGCGAGCGCGTGATGGCGATGCGCGAGATCTGGCAGCGTGAAGTCGTCGAGTTTCACGGCCAGTTCGTCGATTTCGGGCCGATGTACTCCTATCCGAAACCCGTGCAGGCCGGCGGCCCGCCGTTCTGGATCGGCTCGAACTCGCGCTTTGCCCTCGATCGCATCGCCGAATATGCCGACGGCTGGATGCCGATCCACGGCCGCCCCGGTGGCGCGACCATCGACGCACTGCGCGCGGCCTGCGCCGAACGCGGCCGGCGCTTCGACGATCTCACGCTTGCGCTGTACTACGCGCCGCTCGATGAACGGGAATGCCGGCAGCTGCTGGCCGACGGCTACCATGAACTGATTTTCAGCGTACCGTCCGCCGACGCGCAGACGGTGCTCCCCCGACTCGATGAAATTGCCGACCTGGTGCGCCGCCTGCGCGCCGGCTGACCGAGGAAACCTCTGATGAACGCAGTGACGAAGACCGCACAGGACGATCAACTGAACGACAGCATTGACGAGGGCGTGCTGCGCGACAGCGCGCGCGCCTTCTGCACGAAGTCGGCGCCCGTGAGCCGGCTGCGCGCGCTGCGCGACGTGGCGCCGGGCTTCTCGGTCGCGCAATGGCGCGAGATGGCAGCACTCGGCTGGCTCGGCATGCTGCTGCCAGAACGCGCCGGCGGCAGCGGCCTGCCGCTCGCGGCGCTCGGCATCGTGCTCGAGGAGCTCGGCCGCGTCGTCGCGCCGGAGCCGCTGCTCGAAGTCGGCGGCGTCTCCGCGCTGCTGCTCGGCGCGCTGGAGAACGAACACGCCGACGCGCTCGCCGCCCGCCTTGCCGAAGGCGAGGCCCTGATCGTCACCGCCTGGCAGGGCTGCGCGCGCGAGTCGACGGTCGACTGGCGCGCCGTGCAGGCGCAGACGCGCGCCGGCGGCTACACCCTGCGCGGCACGCTGCACGCGGTGGCGCACGCGCCGGCCGCCGACGGCCTGCTCGTGCCGGCCCTGCTGATCGACGAACCGGCCCTGTTTCACGTGCCGCGCGGCACGCCCGGCCTCACGCTCGTCGAACAGACCCTTGCCGACGGCACTCGCATGGCGCAGGTCGTCCTCGAGGGCATCGTGCTCGAGGACGCCGCGCTCGTCGGCAGCGGCCCGCTCGCCGATGCCGCGCTCGATGCCGCCGTCGACGGCGGCGCACTGCTGTGCGCATTCGCGCTGAACGGCCTCGCGCAGGAAAGCTTTGCGATCACGCTGAAGTATCTGAAGACGCGCGAACAGTTCGGCCGCGCGATCGGCGGATTCCAGGCGCTGCAGCACCGCGCCGTCGACCTGCACATCCAGAATGAAATCACCGCGGCCGTGGTGCATGAAGCCGCCGCCGCGTGGCCCGCGGCGCAGCGGCGGCAGGACCGTCAACGCCTCGCCGCGCGCGCGAAGTACCGCGCCAGCCTGACGGCCCGGCACGTCACGCGCGAAGCGATCCAGATGCACGGCGCCATCGGCTTCACCGATGACTGCGACATCGGCCTGTACCTGAATCGCGCGCTGGTGCTCGGCGCCGCGCACGGCAATGCCGCGACCCAGCTCGCCCGCCTCAGCGCGCTGCCGCGCGTGACCGAGACGGCAACGACGGCCACCCGCGCCGCCGACCCGGCCGACGGCAACTGGGACGCGATGCCGGACGAGGACTTCCGCGCGCTGGTGCGCAGCTGGTTCGAGCGCGAGTACCCGCGCGACATGCGCCATCCGCCGCGCCGCCTGCACTGGCACGAGGTCAAGGACTGGTACATGAAGCTCGCGCAGCGCGGCTGGGCCGCGCCGGCGTGGCCGCGCGAGCACGGCGGCATGGGCCTGTCACCGAGCAAACTGCTGATCTTCATCGAGGAGCAGGAGCGCTGGGGCGTCGCGCGCACGCCGGACATGGGCATCATCATGGTCGGGCCGCTGTTGCTGCGTCATGGCACGCCTGAACAGCAGGCGCACTATCTGCCGAAGATACTCGCCGGCGAAACCATCTGGTGCCAGGGCTACTCGGAGCCGAACTCGGGCTCGGATCTCGCGAGCCTGCGCTGCGAGGCGGTGCCGGACGGCACGGACTTCATCGTCAACGGCCAGAAGATCTGGACCACGCTCGCGCAGGACGCCACGCATATCTTCCTGCTCGTGCGTACCGACAAGACCGCGAAGAAGCAGAAAGGGATCAGCTTCCTGCTCGCGGACATGACGACGCCGGGCATCACGGTGCGCCCGATCCGCAACCTCGCCGGCCATGCGGAGTTCTGCGAAGTGTTCTTCGACAACGTGCGCGTGCCGCAGTCGAACATCGTCGGCGCGCTGAACAACGGCTGGACGATGGCCAAAGCGCTGCTGTCCTTCGAACGCATCTTCCTCGGCAGCCCGAAGCAGGCACAGCTCGCGCTGCAGGCGCTGACCGATTTCGCGAACGGCGCGCGGCTGTTCGACGATCCCGTGTTCGCGACGAAGTACACGAAGCTGACGCTGGATGTCGCCGACCTCGAAACGATCTACACGCGCTTTGCCGACATCGTCAAAAGCGGCGGGACGCTCGGCGCGGACGTGTCGATGCTGAAGATCTGGGCGACGGAGACCTACTCGGCACTCGCTGAACTGCTGCTCGAAGCGGCTGGCAGCGCCGGCGGCCTGCGCGGGCGCGTCGGCCAGGGCGAGAAGATGGTCGACGCGCTGAACCTCTTCTACAACTCGCGGCCGGCGACAATCTACGGCGGCAGCAACGAGATTCAACGCAACATCCTGGCGAAAGCGGTGCTCGAACTGCCGGATGCCTGAGCGTCAGGACGAAGAGACGCCCAGTCGTAGGTTGTTGTGAAAGTGCCTGACCGTCACCTTCGTGTAGCCCGGGTGCCGCGCTGCGCGCTCCACCCGGGAGCGGCCTGTCAGACGCCGCAGATCCCGGGTTCCACTTTGTTCCACCCGGGCTACCCCGAGCTTTCATCAGGCCGGGCGAAACGGGCGCCTCAAAAAAGCTCGGTGTCGCCTGGCGTAGCCCGGATGCAGCATCGCGCTGAGGAATCCCCCCGAATCCAGGAAGTAAGATTCGTCGAATCAGGGAGATAGAGGATCGACGTGCATGCTGCCCTCTGATCTAATCGTTGTTACCAC
>LNEL01000023.1 GCA_001464935.1 Gammaproteobacteria bacterium Ga0077536 | reverse complement strand
GAGTCCGGCGTTGGCGGGATGTTGTCGAAGGAACTCGTCGCGAGGAAGTCCTCGAGGGTTTCGTCGCCGTCATCGCGATCACTGGTCGGGGCGTTCAGTACGGTATCCATCTGGCCGAAGGTGCCGGTGCTCATCTGCTTCGCGGTGCCATCCATCACGTTCGCGTGCGACGGCATGATGGTGGTGGCGGTGGCGAAGACTTCGCCGTCGGGAATGTCGGCGCCGGGCAGGTTGTGCGGATCGCGCGCGACGGTGATGTCGAGCACGTCGAGATCCGGCTCCATGTTGCCCATCTTCAGCATGTCCGTGGCCGGGCTCACGGTGAGGTCTTCGAAGAACGCGGAGGCGTCGGCATCGAACTCGGCTTCGGCGCGCACCGCGGTGTTGTCGAGCAAATCGGACACGGCCATCGTTTCCGGTTCGTCCTCGACTTCCTCGAAGTCGAATTCGTCCGGCTCGGCCGTGTTCAGCACCTGGGTCTTCTGCTCGACGCTCGCGGCGGCGTGCTTGCCGCTGCCATTGAAGAACGCGTTGCGGTCTTCCTCGAGCGCTTCGAGATCGCCGTCGACCGCGGTGACGTCGGCGTCGTCACCGATGTCGCCGATGTTGACAGCCACCCCGGCCCCGGCGGCGAGCCCCGTGGCGGCGCGAGTGATCGTGCTGGCCGCCTGTTGCGCGCCCGTCGCGGCGAGGGCGGCAGTGGAGCTTGCGGCGAGCGTCTGGTCCATCGAGGCAACGATGGTCTGGTCCGCCGGGAAGCCGACGACCGTCTGGTTCACGCCGTCCGGGCACTGGAACTCGAACTCGAACTTGTGGAACTTCACGCGATCGCCATGGCGCAGCTGGCGCTCGCCGAGCACTTTTTCATCGTTGACGAAGGTGCCGTTGACGCTGCCCTGGTCGACGATCCAGTACGCGCGATCCTTCTGCTTGATCACCGCGTGGCGGCGGCCGATGGTGGCCTTGTTGACGACGTAGTAGTCGAGATAGTCCGGATCGCTGCCGGCAATGCGGCCGATCATCATCGGCTTGTCGGTGAGCTTGCGTGGCGGCTCGCCCGACAGGCCGTTGATGTCGATGAGCCAGGCTTCGGCGGCGCCACCGGCGGCGGCGGCGGCAGCCGGCCGGGCGGCGGGCGCGGCGCTCGCCGGCACGGGCGCGGCTTTCGTGGTTTCGTTCTTCGGCTTGTCGCCGCGGCTGCGGAAGATGAACCACAGCGCGATCAGCACCGCGAGGATGCCGGCGCCGACGGCCCCCAGCGTGCCCATCGACAGCGCGGGTTCAGGCTCGGCGGGCAGTTCCTCGCCGGGGCGCATCACGACGGCCTGGCCCGGCTCCGCGCTTTCCAGTTCCTTGATGAGCTGCTCGAGCGGGATGCCGGTTTCCTTCGACAGCTGCTCGAGCGACTCGCGCTCTTCCTGCGACAGCGCCGGGCCGCCTTCGGCCGGTGGCGCCGGTTCGGGCGCGGTGTCAGCGGGCACCTCGGCCGGCACCGGTTCAGCCACGGCGGCGGGTTCGGGCGCGGGGGCGACGGGCTCGGTGGCGGCGGGTGGCGTGGTGTCGGCAGCGTCGACCGGCGCAACTGGCACAACTGGCGCAACCGGGGCCGGCTCGGCGACGGCGGGCGCTTCCGGCGCGGGGGCCTTGTTCAACACCTCGAGCACCTTCGTCAACGCGGCCGGGAGTTCGTCAGCCGTCGCAGCGCGGAAGTATTCGGCGCCGGTCTTCGCGGCGAGGGACTGGATCAGCAGCAGATCGGCCGCGCTGGTGAAGGCCACGCCGTGAATCCGGATGCCGTTCAGCACGGCGTCGGCGGCCAGGTCTTCGCGCAGCCAGCGGGTGCGCTCGGCGTCCTGCTGGCGGTTGCCGGTGTCGACGATGCCGTCGGTCATGAACACCACGACCTTCTGCGCGTCCGGCCGGCCGTTCGTTTTCAGTTCGTAGATGGCCCGTTCAATCGCGGCGGGGCTGTTGGTGAACTTGCCCTTGTAGTTCACGCCGTCGAGCGCGGCGGCGAGCGGGCTGCCGTCGCCGACGGGGGCGAGCGGCGCGGTGAGGGCGACTTCCTGGTCGAACACGATGACGCCGGCGTTGACGTCCGAGCCGAGGCTGCCGAGGAACTTCTTCGCTTCCTCGCGCGCGGCGAATGCGGGGTCCGCCTTGCGCATGCTGCCGGAGTTGTCGAAGACGAAGATCACATCCTGCTGGGCGGCGCTGGCCGCGAGGGTCAACAGGCTCAGCAGGAGGCAGGCGGTGAATCTCAGCGCGGACTTGCTCATGGCATTCATCCCAGTGCTTCCATCAGGGCTAGGCGGTTGGCGTGTACGCGCCGGTGGCGGCGGGCCGCTGCGGGTCACGGCTCCACTCGCTCCACGAGCCGCAGTAGAGCCGCGGCTCGGGCAGACCGGCGTGCACCTGGGCCAGCACATTGTGGCAGGCCGTCACGCCAGACCCACAGTAATGCACGGTCGTGCTGCCCGGTAGTGTACCCAAACTGCCCGTGAATGCCTCCCTGAGGGCGGCGGGCTCGAGGAAGCGGCCGTCCGCAGCGAGATTGCCCTGCCAGCCGTGATTGCGCGCGCCGGGAATATGGCCGGCACGCTTGTCGATGGGCTCCACTTCACCGCGGTAGCGGGCGGGATCGCGGGCATCGGTGAGGGCAAGGCCGCCCTCCCCTGCCACGCTGGCCGCCACTTCGTCGAGTTGCACGAGCCGGGTGTGGCGCGCGGTGCCGGTGAAGTGGGCCGGCGCCGGCACGCGGGCGCCCGCTTCGAGCGGCAGGCCGGCCGCCGTCCACGCGGCAAGGCCGCCGTCGAGCACGGCGACGGCGTCGTGCCCCATGTAGCGCAGCATCCACCACAGGCGCGCGGCCATCATGCCGCTGGCGTCGTCGTATGCGACCACCTGCACGCCGTTGCCGATGCCGAGCCTGCCGAAGACTTCGCACAGCCGCGCCGGTGGCGGCAGCGGATGGCGGCCGTGATCGGTCGTCGGCGGATTCGAGAGATCGCGTTCGAGGTGGGCGTAGACGGCGCCCGGAATGTGGCCGGCCACGTAGGCCGCCTCGCCGCGCGCGGTGTCCATCAGGTTGAAGCGGCAGTCGACGATGACCGCCGCGTTGAGGCCGGCGAGCGTGCTGGCGTCGATCAGGGTGGTGTAGAGCGCCACTGGGGTCCCCGTGCCTGGCTGGGGCAAAGATTCTAGCGCGCCAGGGCAGGCAGCGGGGCTGCCCGTTGTCACACGAGGTGTCAGCCCACCCGTGACGACCTGTGGTGCAATCCCGGGCGCCTCATGGAGGCCCGGGTTTCCGGGAGACCGACAATGAGCGCCCTGCCCGCCACGATCCCGGATTTCGCTGCGCTTCATCCGGGCTACGACGACATCGTGCCACGGCGCTGCTTTCCGCGCCTCGGATGGCCTGCAGGCGACGATTGATCGTGCAATGAAGACATCGTGGCAAGGCGAGTCGTAGCCCGGATGAAGCGCAGCGAAATCCGGGGACGGGGATGCGCGCGGCGTTGAGCCACGGCGCTGCTTTTTCACGCCTCATCTTGCCTGCAGGCGACGATTGACCGTGCCATAGTGCACGCTTGGCAGCATGCGACCCCGTCGCCACCGATTTCACACCAGGGGCCCTCACTGAAACAACAGCGCATCTACCTGTTGCTCACCGCGCTCGCGCTGGTCGGCGGCTGCGCCTCGCTCGGGTTCTACGGCCAGGCGGCGCGCGGGCAGGCGGAGATCCTGCTCGGCCGGCGCGATCTCGGGGCCGTGATCGCCGATCCGAAGACTTCACCCGAGCTGCGACGCAAGCTGGCGCTGGCGCGCGAGGCGCGCGAGTTCGCCGCGCGCGAACTCGGGCTGCCGGACAACAAGAGCTATCTGCGCTACACCGATCTCGGGCGGCCGTTCGTGGTGTGGAACGTGTTCGCGGCGCCGGCGCTGTCGCTGAAGCCCCTGGAAACCTGCTTTCCGGTGGTCGGCTGCCTGAGCTACCGCGGCTACTTCCGCGAAGCGCGCGCACGGCTGCACGGCGCCGAACTCGCGGCGGCGGGCAACGATGTGTACGTCGGCGGCGTCGCCGCGTATTCCACGCTAGGCTGGTTCGCCGATCCGCTGCTGAACACCATGGTGGTGTGGGACGATCAGCGGCTGGTGAAAACCATCTTTCACGAACTCGCGCATCAGCGGTTCTACGTGCCGGACGACACCACGTTCAACGAGTCCTTTGCGATGGCGGTCGCCGATCTCGGCTATGCACGCTGGCGGGCAGCGCAGGGGGCGACGGCGGAAGAGGATGTCGACGAGGGTCGCGACGCGGCGCTGATCGCGCTGTTGATCGAACATCGCGGTGTGTTGAAGCAGCTCTACGCACGCAAGGACCTTGGCGACGCGGAGAAGCTGAATCTCAAGCGCGCGCAGTTCGCGGCGCTGGCGGCGGATTTCGCGGAGCTGCGCGCGGGCTGGGGCGGCGACACGCGCTACGACCGCTGGATGGACGAGGACATGAACAACGCGAAGCTGTCGTCGGTGGCGACCTATCACGAGTTCGTGCCGGCATTCAAAGCGCTGTTCGCCGCGGCGGGCGAGGACTTCCCGGCGTTCTATCGCCAGGTCGAGGCTCTGGGCCAGAAAGCGGCACCGGCGCGGAAAGCAGAGCTGCAGACTTTGGGCGGGCGGACAGCGGCCAGGCTGTAGCCGCCCTGTAGCCCGGGTGGAACGCAGTGAAACCCGGGAACTTCAGCATGTCATCGCAGATCCCCGGTTACGCGCTGCGCGCTTCACCCGGGCTACGTCGTGCCTCCGCGTCGATGGCGCGTGGCGCAAGGGGGCGAGGGAGTTCGCATGCGCTCGGCATATCGCCAGCTGTCGTAGCCTGGATGAAGCGCGGCGAAATCCAGGATCGAAGCGGGCTCGGCGTCGAACCCCGGCTCCCTGCTCAGCGTCATGCGTGCCGCGGCCGCCGGGGATGATCGGGGCGCCGCCGCGATCCCGGTTTCCGCTACGCTTCATCCGGGCTACGTGAGGGTGTCGCGGCCGGTCGATGATGCCCGCTGTCTGCAGTCGTGGCCCGGCATAACGCTAGGTCGATTCGTTATTTATTGGCAACGCGCGCCTGGGTTAGGGTTCACGCCCCAGCAAGGCGGCGAGCATGCACATCACCTTCGTCAAGAAGCGTTATCCGGACGGCAGTACCTGCGGCAAGTGCGAGGAGGTCGAGCGCCGCCTGGTGCGCGACGGGCACATGGCGCGGATTGATGAGGTGCTCGAGGCCGACGTCTCCAATCCGGACAGCGCCGGCATGCGTCTCGCGCGCGAACTGGACGTGGCCTATGCGCCGTTCTTCGTGGTGCGTGAAGGCGAGGCGACGCAGGTGTACAGCATCTATCTGAAGTTCGTGCGGGAAGTGCTCTCGTAGCGGCGGGTCGAGGGGTGCGCGTTGGGCTTCCTGCGTCAGCCCAACCGACGGCCGCACAATGACGTCGGTTGGGCTGACGCAGGAAGCCCAACAGGTAACCGCCCAACCGCCCTGCTCCCGCGCCGCGCGCTGCGTCTCCCGTCAGCCCAGCCCGCGCCCGGTTGCGCTCAATGCGTGGGGAGTTCGATGTCGCGCATCAGGGCCTCGACGGACTCCTTGTCGGGTGCAGCCATCGCCTTTTCGACGAGCTCGCGCGTCAGATGCGGCGCGAAGAGGTGGATGAACTCGAACATGAAGCCGCGCAGCATGGTGTTCCGGCTGAAGCCTATCTTGGTGATGCTGTTCGCGAACAGGTGGCTCGCGTCGAGCGCAACGAGTTCGGTGTCTTCGTCCTTGTCATAGGCCAGCGTCGCGACGATGCCGATGCCCATGCCGAGCCGCACGTAGGTTTTGATGACGTCGGCGTCGGTCGCGGTGAACACCACTTTCGGCACCAGGCCTTCACGGCGGAAAGCTTCGTCGAGCTGCGAGCGGCCGGTGAAGCCGAACACGTAGGTCACGAGCGGATAGTCGGCGACATCCTTCAGCGTGAGCTTCTTCACTTTCGTCAGCGGGTGAGCGGGCGGCACGATGATGCTGCGATTCCAGCGGTAGCACGGCAGCATCACGAGGTTGTCGAACAGCTCCAGCGCCTCGGTGGCGATCGCGAAATCCACGTTGTGCTTCGCCGCGAGCTCGGCGATCTGCATCGGCGATCCCTGGTGCATGTGCAACGACACATCCGGGTACTTCGCAGCGAACGTCTTGATCACCGGCGGCAGCACGTAGCGCGCCTGCGTATGGGTGGTCGCAATCGACAGGCTGCCGCGCCGGTGATCGCTGTGTTCCTTCGCCACCCGTTTGATGTTGTCGGTCTCGGCGAGAATCTTGCCGGCGAGCGCGATGATCGCCTCGCCCGCCGGCGTCACCGACGTCAACTGCTTGCCGCTGCGCAGGAAGATCTGCACGCCCAGTTCGTCCTCGAGCATGCGGATCTGCTTGCTGACGCCGGGTTGCGAGGTGTACAGCCACTCGGCCGTCTGCGACACGTTCAAATCGTGGCGCGCGACCTCCCAGATATAGCGGAGCTGTTGAAGCTTCATGGGTGAATTGTAGCCCGGATGAAGCGCAACGGAGTTGTGGAACCAGACCGGCCCGGCGCGAACCGCGGCATCCCGCCCGCCGTCACGCCTCGCGCGGGTGCCGACGATGAACCGGGGCGCCGCCGCGATCCCGGATTTCGCTGCGCTTCATCCGGGCTACATGAGGGTGTCGCGATGATGTCGTAGCCTGGATGAAGCGGAGCGGAATCCAGGGACGAAGCGGGCTCCTCGTCGAACCGCGGCACCCCGCTCGCCGTCACGCCTGGCATGGGTGCCGGGGATGATCGCGGGCGCCCCCGCGTTCCCGGATTTCGCTGCGCTTCATCCGGGCTACGTGAGGCGGCGAGGCTCAGGGCCGGGGCAAGAGTTTTTTGACGGTGGCGGCGTAGAGTGCCGGCAAGGCGGCGGCGTAGTCGGTGTCATCGAGACTCGCGAGCGTGTGGTCGAGTTGGCGCAGGATGAGGTCCTGCACGCGGTAACGCATGCGGCTGCGCTGGATGGCCACCGCGTCGCGGTGCGTGGTGGCCCATTGGGCGTGAGCGTCGAGCGCCTGCTCGAGTTCCTCGAGTCCGGCGCCGGTGTCGACGGACACGCCGAGCACGGGCGTCGTCCAGTCGACGGCGCGTTTCGCGCCGAAGCGCACCGTGGAGGCCAGGTGCTCGCGCATGCGCGCCGAGCCCGGCAGATCGCTCTTCGAAATCACGATGATGTCCGCGACTTCGAGGATGCCCGCCTTCAGCGCCTGGATTGCATCGCCCGTTTCCGGCTGCATCAGCAGCACCACGGTGTCGACCAGCGCCTTCACCGCATGTTCGGCCTGGCCGACCCCCACCGTCTCCAGCACCACTTCATCGAAGCCGCTCGCTTCGAGCGTGGTCAGGATGTCGGCGACGTTGTTGCACATGCCGTCCTGCGAATCGCGGCTCGACACCGAGCGCATGAACACGCGCGAGTTGTCCGACGCGCGATCCATGCGGATGCGGTCACCGAGGATTGCGCCCTTGCTGTAGGGACTCGCAGGGTCGATCGCGAGCACCGCGACACTCGTCCCGCGCGCGGCCCGACGCTCGACGAGCGACCCGACCAGCGTGCTCTTGCCAACGCCCGGCGGGCCGGTGAAACCGATGCGCCGCGCGGAGCGGCCCGGCGCCGCCGGCGGCGCTGCCAGCATCTGCTCGACGCTGGCGCTCGCGAGGCGCGAGATCTCGCGCGCGAGATCGCGCCGCTCGTCCGGACTCAGCATCGACTCAGCCGGCATCGAGCACGCGGGCCAGTTCGGCGATCACGTCTTCAATGCGCTGGCTCGAATTGAAAATGCCGGCGGCACCCGCTTCGATCAGCGCCGGGTTGTCCTCCTGCGGAATCGTGCCGCCGACGAACAGCTTCACGTTGCCCGCCTTCGCCTCGCGCAGGCAGCGCGCCGTTTCGCGCACGAGATCGACGTGGCTGCCGGAGAGGATCGACAGCCCCACCGCGTCCACGTCTTCCTCGACCGCGACGCGTGCGATGTATTCGGGGGCCTTGCGCAGGCCCGTGTAGATCACCTCGGCGCCCGCGTCGCGCAGCGCCAGCGCAATGATCTTGGCGCCGACGTCATGGCCGTCGAGGCCGGGCTTTGCAATCAGGATTCTTTTACCGGCGAGACTCATGCTTACCTCTGTGTTCGTGCGGGCCCGCCATCGGGGGCCCGGAATTCGCGCGCGTGGTCGACCCAACGTGGACTACAGTCGCACCGGTTCCTGGAACTCGCCCCACTCCGCCTTCAGCGTGCTGACCATCTCGCCCACGGTCGCATACGCATGGCAGCAGTCGACGAGCCAGGGCATCAGGTTTTCGCCGTCCTTGACCGCCGCTTCGCGCAGCTTCGCCAGCGCACGGGTGACGGCCGCGTTGTCGCGGGTTTCCTTCACGCGTTTGAACCGCTCGACGACCTTGCTGCTGATGTTCGGATCCATGCGGAAGACTTCGCCGAAGTCGCTGGTCTGCTCGGCGTGGCGGAAATAGTTCTCGCCGACGACCACGCGCTCGCCCTTGTCGGCGTCGAGCTTGCGCTCGAGCGCACGGCGCGCAATCCGCGACTGCAGGTACCCGTCCTCGACGGCGCGCACGGTGCCGCCGTAGTCGTCGATTTCCTTGATGACCTTCTCCATCTCCTCTTCCATGCGATCGGTCAGCCATTCCACGTAGTAGCTGCCGCCGAGCGGGTCGACGGTGCGCGAGATGCCGCTCTCGTAGGCGACGATCTGCTGCGTGCGCAGCGCAATCTCGGCGCTCGTCTCGGTCGGGATCTGGAACGCTTCATCGTAGGCGCAGGTGAAGATCGACTGCGCGCCGCCGAGCACGGCGGCCATGTTCTCGATGCCGACGCGCACGATGTTGTTCAGCGGCTGCTGCGCCGTCAGCGACGAACCGCCGCAGACCACGCCGAAGCGGAACATCAGCGCCTTCTCGTCGGTCACGCCATAGCGTTCCTTCAGCTTGCGCGCCCAGTAGCGGCGTGCCGCGCGGAACTTGCAGATCTCTTCGAAGAAATCCATGTGCACATAGAAGAAGAACGACAGGCGCTTCGCGAACTCGTTCGGGTTCGCACCACGCGCGACGAGTTCGTCGACGTAGGCGAACGCGTTCGCGAGGGTGTAGGCAATCTCCTCGACCGCCGTGCAGCCCGCATCGCGCACGTGTGCGCCGGCAATGGAAATCGGGTTGAAGCGCGGCGTCTGTTCGTTCGAATAGAGAATGGAGTCGGCGATGAGGCGCATCGACGGGCGTACCGGGAAAATCCAGGTGCCGCGCGCGACATACTCCTTGAGGATGTCGTTCTGGATGGTGCCGGTGAGCTTCGCGCGCGGGATGCCGCGCTTGTCGGCCGCCGCGAGGTACATCGCGTAGACAATCGCCGCCGTACCGTTGATCGTGAACGACGTCGACAGCTTCGCGAGGTCCAGCCCTTCGAACAGGATTTCGGCTTCCGCGAGGTTCGACAGCGACACGCCGACCTTGCCGACTTCGGCACTCGCCATCGGATCCGTCGGGTCGTAACCGCACTGCGTCGGCAGGTCGAGCGCGACGGACAGACCGGTCTGGCCCTGCGCGATCAGGAACTTGTAGCGCTCGTTCGTTTCCTCGGCCGAGCCGAAGCCGGAGTACTGCCGGAACGTCCACAGCCGGCCGCGATAGCCGTTTTCGAAGATGCCGCGCGTGAACGGGTATTCGCCCGGCGCACCGACACGCGCGGGGTCGACCATGTCGGCCGTTGCGACTTCCGGTACTTCGATGCCGGAGGGCGTGCGGAACCCCGGCTGCGCCGGTTCTAGATTGATGTCTTCGGGCTTGTTCATTTCGCGGCTCCTGCAATGCGGGCGAGCACCGCCTCGGCGGCGTCCCAATGGTCCTGGTGCAACCACGTGCGGACCAGCGATTCGGTTTCGACGGCGCGCAGCGTGGCGCGGTCGGGGTTGTTGCGCGCGGTGTTCGTCAGCGCCTTGAACGCGCGCATCACCTGCGGCTTGCGCTGCGCGATCGGCTTGAGGAAGCCGGCGGTGAACTCGGCGAAAGACTGGCCGGCGGGTGCTGCCGCATCGGCGAGGCCGAGATCGAGCGCGGCCCCGGCGTCGAGCATGTCGGCGCGGGAGAGCAGGCGCAGCGCACGCGACGGACCCACCAGGCGCACCAGATCCGCGCCGCCGCCCCACGCCGGCGAAATGCACAGCGTGCCCTGCACGAAGGCCATCTTCGCGTGGCTCGCGAACACGCGCATGTCGCAGGCGACGGCGAGTTCGGCGCCGCCGCCGAGCGCGTCGCCGTTCAGCAGCGCGATCACGGGCACGGGGAAATCCCGGATGGCGTCGAGCGCGGTGCTCGAGGCCCGGGTCATGCGTTCGACGGCGGCGGGTTCGCGCAGGCTGTCGAACTCCTTCAGATCGCCACCGGCCGCGAAGCAGCGCTCGCCGGCGCCGGTGATCGTGGCAGCGACGAGGGTGTCGTCGGCGGCATGTGTCCGGAACACGGACCCGATTTCATCGAGCACCGCCTGCGACAGCGCATTGCGCTTCTCGGGGCGGTTGATCAGCACGCGCAGCAGGCCGTCCGCCTGGGAGACTTCAAGGAATTCTGGTTTCATCGGGGCGGGTCCGCCTGTCATTCTGGAACGGACCGTATTGTTGTGGCTTTGGCCCCCCGCGTAAACCGGAACGGGGAGGGCCTGGGGCAGGCTCAGGCGGACCGGGCGCCGCCTAAAAAGAAGCCGGCTGGGACAGGGTCTCAGCCGGCGCTGGGCATAGCATCAATTGGTGGTGTTGTCGTTTTCGTCAGGGACTCTGTTTAGGCTTGGACCTGCCGGTAATCCTTGATCATCACTGCCATCTGATCTTTCAGTTGCAGTTTTTCCTTTTTCAGGGATTCAAGGTTGAACTGGTCCAGCGTGACTTCCTTTGCGTTGACGTCGTGGACTTTCGACTTCAGCGCGCTGTACTTGTCGTAGAGCCGCCGAAACTTTGCACTGTCCACCAGCAAGGCGTCAACCGCATCTTGATCGAATTCGAACATCAGGCCCCCTTGGAAAGGTTTCATGACCGTTACATGACTGAAGCTAGTTCAGCTATCGGCCTACGGCAAGGGGCCTGAAACCCCTGTTCAAGGGGTGCAAGTTGTTGTTTTTATTGGACTACGATTGACGCGCCGGCGCCACAAACAGGCCGCCGGGACAGCTAATCAGCTGATTGAAATAGAGAAAACCGTGTGGTTCAGCAGCGCTCGCGGAAGGCGTCGGTCGCCGCGACGAGGGCTTCAGCCGTGCCGGGCTCGAGCGCGGCGTGGCCCGCGTCCGGGACCACCACGAGGCGCGCCTCCGGCCAGCGGCGGGCCAGCGCCCAGGCCGTCTCCATCGGGCACACCACGTCGTAGCGCCCCTGCACGATGACCCCGGGCAGATGGCGGATCTTCGCCACGCCGTCGAGCAGGAAGGTGTCGGTGTCGAAGAACCCCCGGTTCACGAAGTAGTGGCATTCGATGCGCGCGAAGGCGAGCGCGAACTCTTCGCCATCGAAGGTGTTGATCTGTTCTTCATCGATCAGCAGATGGCTCGTCGACGCTTCCCACACGCTCCAGGCGCGCGCCGCCGCCAGACGCACGGACGGCACGTCGCTGGTCAGGCGCTTGTAGTAGGCGGCGATCATGTCGCCGCGCTCCGCCGGCGGAATCACCGCGACATAGCTTTCCCAGGCATCGGGAAACAGCGCGCTCGCGCCCTGCTGATAGAACCAGGCGAGTTCCTGCCGGCGCAGCGTGAAGATCCCGCGCAGCACCAGTTCCGTCACGCGCGCGGGATGCGTCTGCGCATAGGCCAGCGCGAGCGAGGATCCCCACGAGCCGCCGAACAGCTGCCAGCGCTCGATGCCGAGGTGCGCGCGGATCCGCTCCATGTCGGCGACCAGCGTCCAGGTGGTGTTGTCGTCGAGACAGGCATGCGGCGTGGAGAGTCCGCAGCCGCGCTGATCGAACAGCACGATGCGATAGGCAGCCGGATCGAAGAAGCGCCGCATGCGCGGATTGGTGCCGCCGCCGGGGCCGCCGTGGATGAACACGACGGGTTTGCCGTCCGGATTGCCACTCTGCTCGTAATACACGCGGTGCACGGGCGACACCTGCAGGAAACCACTGTCGTAAGCGTCGATCGGCGGATAGAGCGCGGACTTGGACATCAGCGGTGGACCTGGACTTGGGGCTGCTGGTGAGGGAGGGTAATTCAACGTACCATCCGGCGCCAACGCGCGCTCCGCGTATCTGCGAAACGCTTCATGCCCAAGGCTGTGCCCCGTCGCGATCGGCTGCTGTTCCTGACCGGCAAACTGGCGGAAAAAAGCCTGTTGCGCGTGCTGTCCGAACTCGAGCCGCGCAGCTTCGACTTCGAAGTGCGCGTACTCGGCATCACGGTCGCCGCCTTGATGACAGGCGACTTCATCAAACGCCGCTTGCGCGACGTCGAAGGCTTTGATCGCATCGTGCTGCCGGGCCGCTGCCGCGGCGATCTGGCCGACCTCAGCGCCGCCTTCGGCGTGCCGTTCGAGCGCGGGCCCGAAGAATTGAAGGACTTGCCCCGGCACTTCGGCGCCCGACGGCAACAGCGCAGCCTCGAGCGCAGCGACGTGCTGATCTTCGCCGAGATCGTCGACGCACCGCAGGTGTCGATCGACACCGTGCTCGCGCGCGCCGCGGCCTATCGTCGCGACGGCGCGGACGTGATCGACGTCGGCTGCCTGCCCGACACGCCGTTTCCGCATCTCGCCGACACCATCCAGGCGCTGAAGGCCGACGGCCACCGGGTGAGCGTCGATTCGCTGCTCGACGCCGATCTCCTCACCGGCGCCCGCGCCGGTGCCGATTACCTGTTCAGCCTGAGCGAAGACACGCTGTGGATCGCCGACGAAGCGCCCGTCACGCCGATCCTCATCGGCCGTGATCCGCGCGATCTCGATTCGCTGGGGCGCGCCATCGAACGCTACGCGGCCAGCGGCCGCCCGTATTTCGCAGACGCGATCCTCGACCCGATCCATCACGGCTTCACCGAATCCATCGTGCGCTACCGCGATCTGCGGCAGCGCTACCCGGCGGCGCCGATCATGATGGGCATCGGCAATCTCACCGAACTCACGCACGCCGACACGCTCGGCGTGAACACGCTGCTGCTCGGCATCGTGTCCGAACTCGGCGCGAGCGCCGTGCTGACGACCGAGGTCAGCGGCCATTGCCGCACGGTGGTCCGCGAAATCGCGCATGCGCGGCGCGTGATGTTCGCCGCCCGCGAGGACAACATGCCGCCGCGCCATCTCGACGAAGGCCTGATGGCGCTGCACGAGCGCAAACCGTTTCCGTACGGCGCGGCCGAAATCGCCGAAATGGCGCAGGCCATCCGGGATCCGAACTTCCGCATCCAGGTCGCGGCCGACGGCATCCACGTCTACAACCGCGACGGCCTGCGCACGGGCGTGGACCCCTACGAGCTGTTCCCGCTGCTGAACGTCGATGACGACGCGCCCCACGCGTTCTACCTGGGGCTCGAACTCGCCCGCGCCCAGATCGCCTGGCAACTCGGCAAGCGCTACAACCAGGACGAGGAGCTCGCCTGGGGCTGCGTGCACGAGGCGCCGGCCGGTGACAAGCAGCACTTCGCCGCCGAGAAATCGACGCTGAAGGCGCGCAAGGCACGCCGCAAGAAAACCTGACCGTGGAGCGGGCGCGGCACGACTTTCGCGCACCACCTCCCCATCGTGGTGCAGTGACCTCGCCGCCGGTCCCCGCCTGGCTGCCAAACCTCTGAATCTGCGGGCGTCGGGGCTGGCGCGCTATTTGCCCCGTTTCCTGTCATGCATGCCCACCCGGGGACGACAATCACGATGACCCAGCACCGCCAGGACGGCGACAGCGGCGCGCGCGGGCGGCCCCGGCTCGTGGTGATCGGCAACGGCATGGCGGGCATGCGCACCCTCGAAGAGCTGCTGGCGATCGCGCCCGACACGTACGACGTGACGGTGTTCGGCGCCGAGCCGCATCCGAATTACAACCGCATCCTGCTCTCGCCGGTGCTCGCCGGTGAACAGGCGTTCGAGGACATCATTCTCAACGGGCCGGACTGGTACGCGGCCCACGACATTCGCCTGCACACCGGCAGCCCGGTCACGATGCTCGATCGCGTGCGCCGGACCGTCAGCAACGAAGCCGGTGTCAGCGTGCCCTACGACCGCGTGCTGATCGCCACCGGCGCCCGCCCGGGGCGGCTGCCGATCCCGGGCGTCGACCTTGCCGGCGTGCTCGGCTACCGCGACATCGCCGATACCGAAAGCATGATCGCGGCGGCTGCGACTGCCAGCCGGGCGGTGGTGATCGGCGGCGGCCTGCTGGGCCTCGAGGCGGCAAACGGGTTGCGCTGCCGCGGCATGGACGTCACGGTCGTACACCTGCCCGCCACGCTGATGGAACGTCAGCTCGACGCCGCGGCCGGCCGCCTGCTGCAGAAGTCGCTCGCGGCGCGCGGCATCCGCTTCGTGCTGCAGGCACAGACCAGCGCGCTGATCGGCGACGACGACGGTCACGTGCGCGCGGTGTTCCTCGCCGACGGCACGCGGCTGGCGGCGGATCTGGTGGTGATGGCCGTCGGCATCGCGCCGAACGTCGACCTCGCGCAGCGCGCCGGGCTGCATTGCCGGCGCGGCATCGTGGTCAACGACACCCTGCAGACTTTCGATCCGCGCATCTACGCCGTCGGCGAGTGCGTCGAACATCGCGGCCAGACCTATGGGCTCGTCGCTCCGCTGTTCGAGATGGCGAAAGTCGCGGCGAACCATCTCGCGGCGCGCGGCTACTCGCGGTATGCCGGCTCGGTGACAGCGACGAAACTGAAGGTCACCGGCATCGATCTCTTCTCCGCCGGCGACTTCGAGGGCAACGAGGACACCGAGGAAATCGTGCTGTCCGATCCGGGCGGCGGCACCTACAAGAAACTCGTGCTGCAGGGCGATCGGCTCGTCGGCAGCGTGCTCTACGGCGACACCGTCGACGGCAGCTGGTACTTCGGGCTGATGCGCGACCGGCGCAACGTCGCCGAACTGCGCGGGCGGCTGATGTTCGGCGAGGCGAATCTCGGCGACACGGGCCACCAGGGCCAGCACCGTGCAGCGACGATGCCGGACGAGGCCGAGGTCTGCGGCTGCAACGGCGTGTGCAAGGGCACGATCGTGCGCGCGATCAGGGAACACAAGCTGTTCGCGCTGGAGGACGTGCGCCGCCACACGAAGGCTTCCGCCTCCTGCGGTTCGTGCACGGGCCTCGTCGAGCAGATCCTGATGACAGTCGCCGGGGCGGACTACTCGGCCACACCGACCGCCAAGCCGCTGTGCGGCTGCACCGATCGCACGCACGCCGACGTGCGCCACGCGATCCGCGATGCCCACCTGCTCAGCATTCCGGCCGTGATGCACTTCCTCGAATGGCGCACGCCCGACGGGTGCGCGCGCTGCCGACCGGCGCTGAACTACTACCTCCTCTCGACGTGGCCGCACGAGGCGCAGGACGATCCGCAGTCGCGCTACATCAACGAGCGCGCACTCGCGAACATCCAGAAGGACGGCAGTTTTTCGGTGGTACCGCGCATGTGGGGCGGCACCACGAGCGCCGCCGAACTGCGGCGCATCGCCGACGTCGTCGACCGCTATCGCATTCCGACGGTGAAAATCACCGGTGGACAGCGCATCGACCTGCTCGGCGTCCAGAAGCAGGACCTGCCGGCGGTGTGGCGCGACCTCGACATGCCGTCCGGCCATGCGTATGCAAAGGCGCTGCGCACGGTGAAGACCTGCGTCGGGTCCGAATGGTGCCGCTTCGGCGTGCAGGATTCGACGAACCTCGGCATCGATCTGGAGCGCGCGCTGTGGCGCATGGTCGCGCCGCACAAGGTCAAGCTCGCGGTGTCGGGCTGCCCGCGCAACTGCGCGGAATCCGGCATCAAGGACGTTGGCATCATCGGCGTCGAGTCCGGGTGGGAAATCTATGTCGCCGGCAACGGCGGCATCAAGACCGAAGTCGCGCAGTTCTTCGTCAAGGTCAAGACCGCCGCCGAAGTGCTCGAACACACCGGCGCCTTCCTGCAGCTGTACCGCGAGGAAGGTCATTACCTCGAACGCACCGTGCACTTCGTCGCGCGCGTGGGCCTCGACTACTGCCGGCGGCAGGTCGTCGACGACGAGGCGCGCCGGCGCGAACTGTTCGACCGGCTGATGTTCGCGCTGCGCGATCTGCCCGATCCGTGGCGTGTCGATCAACCGGCCGGTGCGCGCAGCGAATATGCACTGCTCGGCGCAACGGCCACGCCGTGAGCGACGCATCCGCGACGGAGCGTGACAGTGCGTGGATCGCGCTGTGCGATGTCGACGAACTCCCGCGGGCCGGCGCGCGCGTGTTCCGGGCGACGTGTGGCGACATCGCGGTGTTCCGCACGATCGATGATCACGTGTTCGCGCTCGCCGATCGCTGCCCGCACAAGGGCGGCCCGCTGTCTCAGGGCCTCGTCTGCGGCCATACCGTGACCTGCCCGCTCCACGCCTGGGTCATCGCGCTGGACAGCGGCGAAGCGCAGGCGCCCGATGCCGGCCGCACCCCGCGTCATGCGGTCAAGGTCGACGCCGGACGCGTGTGGCTGCAGGCCGCGCGCATGCCGGAGGATGCGGATGCGCCGTCTGCGCGGGCTTAGCGGCGACGCCGACATGCCGTCGCCTGCGAGCGTGACGGCGCAAGTTCGCAGGGTCGGGTGTTGCGCTTCCTTGCGTCTGCTCAACCTGCGCGGCGTCACGGCGCGTATCTCCCCGTAGGTTGCTGTGAAAGTGCCTGTCCGGAGCCCTCGGTGTAGCCCGGGTGTAGCGCGCAGCGCGGAACCCGGGAGCGGCCTGTCAGACCCTGCAGATCCCGGGTTCCACTGCGTTCCACCCGGGCTACCCCGAGCTTTCAGCAGGCCGGGTGGGGCTGGCGACTCATTGCCGTTGGGCTGACGCAGGAAGCCCAACATGGGTTCAGCCGGACACACCGCATGGACAGTCCCCCGGGTCGAAGACGGGTAGAATCGACGCATGCACTACGCCCCGCTGTTGAAGGAGATTGCGCGCGGTCAGCACGGCGCGCGGCCGCTGTCGCGCGCCGACAGCGCCGGCCTGTTCGCCGACGCGCTCGCCGGCACGATGCCGGACGGCGTGCTCGGCGCCTTGCTCGTGGCGCTGCGCATGAAAGGCGAAACGCTCGACGAACTGCTCGGCCTGCACGACGCGTGGCGCGCCGCGCATGTGCCACTGGCGATGCCGCCGCCAGATCGCGGCCTGCCGGTGGTGATCGGCAGCTACAACGGCGCGCGACGCCAGCCGAACCTGTTGCCGCTGCTCGCGCTGCTGCTGACGCGCGTCGGGCTCACGGTCCTCATTCACGGGGTGCGGACGTCGGCGGGCCGCGTGGCGACGCGCGAGATCCTCGCTGAACTCGGCATCGACACCGCTGAGCACCTCACTGACGCCGCCGCGGCGCTTTGCGCCCGGCACCTGGCCTTCGTGCCGCTCGAGGTGCTCTCGCCGTCGCTCGCGCGCCTGCTCGCCTGGCGTGAGCTGCTGGGCGTGCGCCACCTCGGGCATACGCTCGTGAAGGTCATGAATCCGTGCGCTGGTCCGGCGCTCGTGCTGGCCGGCTACACGCACCCGCCGTATCGCGCGCTGATGGAACAGTACTTCGCGGGCGTCGACGGCGATGCCGTGCTGATGCGCGGCGCCGAAGGCGAGGCGGTGGCGAGCGCGCATCGCCTGCCGGCGCCGCTGTGGTGCCACGCCGGCACGGCCACGGCACTGGCCGGGTTCGAAGAGGCGCGCGGCACGGCGCCGTGCGGGCTCGATGCCGTCGCGACCGCCGCGTTCACGCGTCATGCGCTCGCGCATCCGGCCGCCATTCCACAGGCCCTGCGGGCACAACTCATCACGGTGTTGATCGCGAGCCGCGCGGTGCCCGATGAATCTGCGGCTCGTGCGCTGATGCACGACGCGCTCGGGCTTACCCTGTCGCAGTGACGCTCAGGGCGGGTGCCGGTTCGGCGCCGTGGCGAACGCCAGCGCCGTCAGCAGCCAGACGATCGTCGACCAGTAGGAACCGTAGAGCGCGAGATGCGCGTTCAGCGGAAAGGCGGCGGCCAGTGCGCCAATTCCCCACGCGGCCTGGGTTTCGTCCACCGCGGCGCGCAGGCGGCCGAGCAGCAGCCACAGAAAGCCGGCGTAGCCGATGAGGCCGAGCACGCCGGTCTCGACCCCGACCTCCAGCGCCATCAGGTGCGGATGGGTTTGTCCGTTGCCGCGCAGCAGCCAGAAATCGTCCGGCGGCGCGTGCTCGGGATACGCATAGCGATACCCGCGCGGGCCGACGCCGTTGAACGGGTGCGCCTGCCAGATTCGCCAGCCCGTGCGCCACAAGGTCAGGCGGTACGACGAAGCGCGGTCCATCGTGTCGAAATCGCCGCTGACGATGCCGGCCGTCTCCGACACCCGCGCGCGCAGCGCCGGGTCGACCGCCAGCGCCCCGCCGATCAGCAGCGCCAGCGCGGCGGACAGGCCCAGCATCGCCCGGCACAGGCCGCCCTGCCGCCGCGAACACGCGAACCACAACAGGCCCGCGAGCGACACGGCGAGCATGATCCACGCGGTGCGCTTCAGCGACAGCACGATCACGAGGAACAGCGGCAGCAGCAACAGCCAGGCCGGCGGCCAGCGACGGGCCAGCGCGGCGACGCCGATGAAGTACACCGGCGTCATCACCGCGAGAACCAAACCGAGCCGTTGCTTGGGATAGAATGCGCCGGTCAGGATGCTGCCGACCGGGGGATGGCCGAACAGATCTCGGCCGGTGGCGAGTTGCAGCAGGGCGTCCGCCAGCCAGAACGCCATCACCAGCGCCACGGCAGAGAGGATCCAGTGTCTGAGTCTCGGCTCGCGCGCGGCCAGCACGATGCACAGGCCCGCCGGCCAGAAGTGCAGGTAGGCCAACGTCGTCTTGCGCGCGTGGGCGGGGTTCACGGCGTCCGGCAGGCTCGCGAGCATTGGCAGCCACAGGCACAGGAAGGCCAGACTGAAGGCGCGCAGCGCGGGGTCCGCCCACAGGCTGCGTGGCGAGCGCACGACCAGCGCGAGCCCGCCGATCATCAGCAGCGCGAGCGCGTAGTGCACGAGATGTTCGGTGGTCAGCAGCGCGAAGGACAGCACGACGAGCAACGCCACGGCGCTGTGCTGGGGCTTGATGAGATTCGCGCTCATGGGAGTTCTTGAATAGTCGCGGCGGCGGGCATGCGTGATGCGCGCCATTGTGACACAGCACAACAGATCGGACCGCGATGGGATTACTGGACAAACTGTCGACGCAACTCGGCATCGTGCGCACCAACCTCGTCCGCGAGAGCGGCAAGGCGTATCGCAAACTGATGGCGCCGAGCGGCGTGCGTGAACTGCCGCCGAAATATCCGCAGGATTTCGGGCCCTTCACCCGCGACCTGTGGGACCGCGTGTCGCCGTACACGATGACCACGCAGGAGCGCGTGGTGAACCTCGAATACGCCGTGCGTTACATCGAGGCGGCCGGCATTCCGGGCGACATCGTCGAATGCGGCGTCGGCGCGGGCGGCAGCATGATGGCCGCCGCGTGGACCCTGCTCGAACTCGGCAGCCGCGAGCGCCGCATCTTCCTCTACGACACCTACCGCGGCATGGCGATGCCGACGGATGAGGACGTCAGCGTGTTCGGCAAGCCGGCGAAACGCAAATACGAGCGCAAGATGAAGGACGGCCAGTGCACCTGGCACAACTACCCGCTGCCGGACGTCCGCCGCAACCTCGAACACACCGGCTACCCGGCCGACCGCCTGCTGTTCATCGAAGGCTTCGTGCAGGACACGCTGCCATCGAACGACTGCGCGAGCATCGCGCTGCTGCGCCTCGACACGAACCTGTACGAGTCGACGAAGGCCGAGATGGAATATCTCTGGCCCAAACTCGCCGCCGGCGGCGTCTTTCTGATCGACGACTACTTCCGCTGGCTCGGGCAGAAGAAAGCGATCGACGAATACCTCGCCGCGCACGGTGTGCACATGCTGCTGACGCGCCTCGATGATCATTCGGCGATGGGGATCAAGCCGGGGCAGTAGCGCGACCCGGGCACCGCCATCCCGTAGCCCGGATGAAGCGCAGCGAAATCCGGGATCGCGGAGGCGACCGCGATCATCCCCGGCACGCCCACCACGCATGTCAGCCACAGGTCGCCGCGGCTCATCGCCGTGCCAGCGCCCGATCCCGGACTTCGCGTGGCTGCATCCGGGCTACGACAGTGGACAGCCGCCATTGCGTACGAATCGATGATACGAAGACCATGGCCAATCGGCGGGGTTCGTCACCAACCGATGCTTGACCGGGTTGTAATGGATGTAGTCGACGTGACGCGCGTAGTCGTCGTCATCCCGGATGAGGTGTTCCCAGAATCGCCGCTGCCACAGCGCATGTTCACCCCTGTCGTTGATGCGTAGGCGCACGCCACGGCGCTTCAACAGGCGCGTGAAGCCGGCCTTGATCAGCCGCATACGTCCCGAGAAATCGGCGTCGCCGGGCGGGAGCGTCATCAGCAGGTGCATGTGATCAGGCAGGATGCACACGGCATCAATCCGAAACGGCCGTCGCTGTATCGAAAGCCGGAACGCCAGACGCAGGGTGGTGACATGGTCGACCAGCAGTGTCGATCCACGCTCATCGAGCGCAGCTGTCAGAAAGTAAATGCCGCCACTCAATCGTGCGCGTCGATACTGCACCATGGCCGACATTCTGGCGCCGGCTGTCCACCAGTCACCAGCCCATGCCGCCGGGGCGAAGCCGCATTGCCTGGTGCTGAATCGCTGAGTGCAAATCAACGCGGGCAAACGCTGTGTGGTCTGAACCATGGGGGCAGTCGCGATGGCAGCGCAGAGCCGGGGTTGCGCTCCTCTGCCCCCGGGTAGCAACAGCATAGACCGAGCGTTCCCGATCCCGTAGCCCGGATGAAACGCAGTGCAATCCGGGGTCGCGGAGGCGCCTGCGATCATCCCCGGCACGCGTACCACTCATGACGGTTACAGGTTGCCGCGGCTCATCGCCGTGCCACCGCCGCATCCCGGATTTCGCGTTGCTGCATCCGGGCTACGAGAGGCCATGCTCGCGCTGCCTACGGGCTACCGAAGAGCACCCGACAATTCTCTTTCACAGCAACTTACGCGATGGGCCGGGATCTTCACCGCACTTCATGACCAGCGTTCGAGATTGACCGCTCGGCTATTCAGACGCCCAGCGCCTTCACCAGCGCCTTGTGCGTCTGTTCCGGCTTCTCTTCCATCATGCCGTGGCCGCAGGCGGGGATCATCTCGATGCTCGCGCGGCTGAACGACTTCGCGAATTCGCGGGCGCCGCGGACCGGGGTCATGCGATCGCGATCGCCGAGGATCAGGGTGACCGGGCACTGAATCTTCGCTGCCGCTTCCGCGCCGCCGGCATAAGTGTGGCAGGCGTTCAGGTCGGCGTAGATGACGCCGGGTCGCGCCGCTTCGAGGCGACGCTTCGTGACGTTGATGATCGAAAGCCCCGGTATCTGGTGGCCGCCGATCTGTGCGCCGAAGTCATGGCCCCAGATCGTCATCATGTCGACCGCGACGTGATCGTTCGCGCGTGCCGCGTCGAGCAGCGGTGCGCCGACCGCCATCGGGTACCCGAAGCCGAGCAGGCCGAGCGCGCGGATGCGCTCGCCGCCGTCGGCCGCGGCCTGCAGCGCAACGAGCGACCCCATGCTGTGGCCGGCGACGGCGACCGGGCCGAGCTTCAGGGCGTCGAACAGCCCGAGCAGCCACTGCGCGCAGGCTTCGATGGTCGTCAGCGGCTCGCCGGCCGAGCGGCCGTGCCCGCGGAGATCGGGCGCAATCGCGTTGTAGCCGTTGCGCGAGAAGTGACGCACGAACAGCGTCCACACCGCGTGATCCATGCCCGCGCCGTGCACGAAGCACACGGTGGGCTTCGCGGGATCGAGACCGTAGCCCGCGGTCTGTACGTAGGTGGTCTTGCCCTGGTAGACGATTTCCATGACGGCCGCCTATTTCTGCGAAACGTTGAGGGCGCGGACGAGATCGTCGAGGAGGTCCTGCGGATCCTCGAGACCGATCGACAGCCGCACCAGGCCTTCGGAAACACCGGCGCGCGCGAGCGCGTCGGCGTCGAGCCGCGCATGCGTGGTGCTCGCCGGGTGAATGACCAGCGACTTCGCATCGCCGACATTCGCGAGGTGCGAGAACACCTGCAGCGCATCGATGAACTTGCGTCCAGCGGCGCGCCCGCCCTTCAGCACGAAGCTGAACACCGCGCCGCAGCCCTTCGGCATCAAACGCTGCGCGAGCGCGTAATCCGGATGATTCGGCAGGCCTGCGTAGGTCACCTGCTCAACCGCCGGCTGCGCGCCCAGGAACTCGGCAACCTGCTGCGCGTTGTCGCAGTGACGACGCATCCGCAACGGCAGGGTCTCGAGGCCTTGCAGCAGATGGAACGCGTTCGTCGGACTCAAGCTCGCGCCGAAGTCGCGCAGGCCTTCGAGACGCACGCGCATGATGTACGCGGACGGGCCGAAATCCTCGGCGAAATCGAGCTCGTTAAGGCCCATGTCGCGATCGGTCAACTGCGGAAAGCGGCCCGAGCCTTCCCAGTCGAACTGCCCGCCGTCGACGACCGCGCCGCCGATCGCGATGCCGTGGCCGCCAATGAACTTCGTCAGCGAGTGCACGACGATGTCGGCGCCATGGTCGATGGGCTTCATCAGCCACGGCGTCGTCAGCGTGGCGTCGATCACGAGCGGCACGCCGGCCGCATGCGCGATGTTCGCGACCGCTTCGATGTCGAGCACTTCACCGCGCGGGTTGCCGACGGTTTCGGCGTAGACGAGTTTGGTCTCCGGGCGGATGGCCCGCGCGAACGCCTGCGGATCGCGCGGATCGACGAAGGTCGTCTCGACGCCGAAGCGCGGCAATGTGTAGGCCAGCAGGTTGTGCGTGCCGCCGTAGAGCGCACGCGAGGAGACGATGTGCGAGCCGGCGCCGACGAGCGTGGAAATCGCGACATGAATGGCTGCCATGCCGCTCGCCGTCGCCACCGCGCCGACGCCGCCTTCGAGCGCCGCGACACGCTCTTCGAGCACGCTGACGGTCGGGTTCGCGATGCGCGAGTACACGTAGCCCGCCCGCCCCACGGAAAACAGGCCGGACGCGCGCGCCGCATCGTCGAACACGAACGAGGTGGTCTGATAAATCGGCGTGGCCCGACTGCCCGTGGCCGGATCCGGCCGCTGGCCCGCATGCAGGCTGAGGGTGTCGAACCCGAGATAACGCGGTCCACTCATGTAGCGCTCTCCTCTGAAGTGGCGCCATGGTAATGCAATCGCGCCGGCTTGTGCCGGGCTTGGCGAGCCGGGGGCGGAGGCCGTGATTTGCCACCGAGAACACCGAGAACACCGGGTTGGAAAGAGACGAGGAGCCATGGTGACAATCACCACGCGGCCTGGCGCGAGGTTGCGACAGCAGGGAGCAGTCGCCACTCGGAGCCCCTGCCGGGTGTTCGCTCGAGCCGATGAGTCGGGTCCGAGACCAGCCACACGTCCCTGACCCAGGACTTCAGTGTGCGTCACACCGGCTGCGAAGAGCCCCCGCACAAGCAGCCGACGACCCATGATCTATTTGTCTATCCTCTTCCCCCGGTGTTCTCGGTGTTCTCGGTGGCCAATCCCCACATCCGCCAGCACCCGAACCTCAGCTCTCCCGCAATGAAAACATCTTCGCGCGCACCGTGCGGCGATATTCCGCAGGCCCGATGGTCATGCTGCGGGTGAAGACGCGGGCGAAGTGGCCCTGGTCGTGATAGCCGACGCGAAACGCGACTTCGGCGACGGTGAGGTTCGTCGCTTCGAGCATCTGCTTGGCCGCCGCGATGCGCAGGCTCTGCAGGTAGGCGAGCGGCGACAGGCCGGTGGCTTCGCGGAAGCGGCGGTCGAGGGTGCGGGGGCTCATGCCGGCGTCGCGCGCGAGATCGGCCATGCGCAGCGGCAGCGCAAGTTCGCGCTGCATGCGCCACTGCACGCTGATGACTGATTCATCGGCGTGCTGCAGTTCGTCGCCTTCGAGATAGCGGTATTGATCGTAGGGTCGGCGAATCTCGTGCGAGAAATTGCGCTCGACGTGGCTCGCGACTTCGCGGCCGCAGAACGCTTCGATCAGATGCACCGTCACGTCGGCCAGCGCGTTCACGCTGCCCGCGCAGTAGAGCCGGCCGGCCTGGGTGATGAAGTACTGGCGTTTCAGGTGCACGGCCGGATAGTCGCGCGCGAAGCGCTCGAAGTAGTGCCAGTGCGTCGTCGCGGCCTTGCCGTCGAGCAGCCCCGCTTCGGCGAGAAAGCAGCAGCCGGTGCCGACGGCCGCGATCGTCGCCCCGGCCCCGGCCTGGGCGGTCAGCCACGGCAGCAGCGCCCGGTCGCGCGCGATCTGCGGGCGCGGGTTGCGCCACAGCGCCGGCAGGTAGACGACATCGAACTGGCCCGACCCGGCTATCGCGGCCTGCGGCGCGAGGTCGAGACCGGCCAGCGTGGCGACGGCGCGGCCGTCGCTCGACAGCGTGACGATGTCGACCGGCAGGCGGTCACCCCGCCGCCCGACCAGCGTCTCGGCGCCGGCCCGCCACATCTCGATCGGCAGCAGACTGCTCGCGGCGAGCATGTGATCGGTGAGGACGAATGCAAGGCGCATCCGGGCAGCGTAGTCCGATTGACGGAAATGGCCAATCTTTTGGCGTGAATGCCGGCCTCGATCCGCGTGCAGCGCAGTACACTGCCGCCCATTCCCATCGCGCCGAGGCCCGCATGACCAAGCTCCCCGTAATCATCGGCTTCGGCGGGATCAGTTCCGCAGGGCGCTCGTCCGGCTTCCACGCCTACCGCCGCACCGTGCTGGAAAACCTCCCGGCTGCCGCCCGCGACCACACCGTGCGCGCCCTCGCGGCCATGATGGGCCTCGTCAGGCACGACGGCAGCGGGTATGTGACGCCCGGCGGCGAGCGCCTCAGCGACGCCGAAGTCGCCACGCGCTACCACCGGCAGGTGCTCGAGCAGACGCTGATCCGTCGCCTCGAACCACAGTACTTCGACCCCGACGCGATGTCGGTCCAGCTCAATTTCGAAGTCGGCCCGGACCAGGGCCAGGCGCTCGTGATTTCGACGCGTACCAGCGAACTGCCGGAGCCCCTGCCCGCCGGCTGGCGCGTGCTGGGCACCGCCGACGGCCACACGCGGATCGAGATCAGCGCGCCCGTCGACATGCGCATCGAGTCGCATCGCCGGCTCGCGGTGCAGTCCGCCGGCCAGTTGCCGACCGGTTTCGACCCTGCCGCGCTGTACCCGTCGCGCTTTCATCCGCGTGGCCTGCAGATGACGATCATCGCGGCCTCGGACGCCGCGAAATCCGTCGGCATCGACTGGGACACGATCACTTCGAAACTGCGACCGGACGAAATCTCGGTCTACGCGTCGAGCGCCATGGCGCAGCTCGACCAGCACGGCGCCGGCGGCATGCTGCAGGCCCGGCTGCGCGGCGGCCGCGTGAGTTCGAAGCAGCTGCCGCTGGGCCTGAACACGATGCCGGCGGATTTCGTCAACGCCTATGTGCTCGGCAACGTCGGCTGCACGGGCGCGATTGCCGGCGCCTGCGCGAGCTTCCTGTACAACCTGAGACTCGCCGTCGAGGACATCCAGTCCGGTCGCCGGCGGCTCGCCGTGGTCGGCAATTCCGAAGCGCCGCTCGTGCCCGAAGTGATCGAGGGTTACAACGCGATGAGCGCGCTCGCGACCGATGACGCGCTCGCCAGGCTCGATGGCGCCGCCACCGCTAATCACCGCCGCGCGAGCCGCCCGTTCGGCGAGAACTGCGGTTTCGTGCTCGGCGAGTCCGGCCAGTATTTCGTCCTGTGCGACGACGCGTTGGCACTCGAACTCGGCGCCGAGATCTACGGTGCAGTGCCCGATGTGTTCGTCAATGCGGACGGCTTCAAGAAGTCGATTTCCTCGCCCGGCCCCGGCAACTACATCACGCTCGCGAAAGCAGTGGCGTCGATGCGCAGCCTGCTCGGCGAGCAGGCCGTCCGCCACCACAGCTTCATCCAGGCCCACGGCTCGAGCACGCCGCAGAACCGCGTCACCGAATCGCGCATCTTCGACGAGGTGGCAAAGGCCTTCGACATCCACGACTGGCCGGTCACCGCGATCAAGGCCTTCGTCGGCCACTCGCTGGCGCCGGCGAGCGCCGATCAGCTGATCAGCACGCTCGGCGCGTTCCATCACGGGCTGCTGCCGGGCATCAAGACCACGCCGGCGATTGCCGCGGACGTGCATCGCGAGCGGCTCGACATCCGGCTGACCGATCTCGAACTCGGCGACGAGGTGGCAGTCGGTTTCCTGAACTCGAAGGGCTTCGGCGGCAACAATGCGACGGGTGCCATCGTCTCGCCCGTGATCGCGCGCCGCATGATCGAAAAGCGCCATGGCGCGGCGGCGATCAAGGACTATCTCGGCCGCCTGGAGACGACGCGCGCGGCGGCGGCCGCGTGGGACGAGGCCTGCTGTCGCGGGCCGATGAAACCGATCTACCGTTTCGGCGACGACCTGATCGACGAAACCGACATCCAGATCGACGCCCACGCGCTGCGCCTGCCGGGCATTGCGCAGGCGGTCGATCTCGATCTGCCGAACCGCTACGAAGACATGGTGTGAACATGAGTGAAGACTCCCGCGCGCGCGGCGACGCCGACAACTGCTTCGTCTGCGGCCCGCACAATCCGATCGGCCTGCGCATCGCGTTCACGCTCGACGGCGACACCTGTCGCGGCCGCTTCACGCCGGGCGACAACCACGCCGGGTTCGATCGCGTGACCCACGGCGGCATCGTCTTCAGCGTGCTCGACGACGTGATGGCGAACTGGCTGTTCCTGCAGGGCGCGCGCGGCTTCACGGCGAAGTGCGAGATCCGCTATCGCAAGCCGCTGCCGGTCGGCACCGCGATCGCGCTGAGCTGCCGACTGAAGCAACGCAAGGGGCGCCTGATGCAGCTGGAATCGGTGGCCGAACGGGTCGACGACGGCAGCGTGGTGGCGAGCGCCGAGGCGAGCTTCATGGTCGACGATTTCGGCCGGCTGCCGCCGGCATGACGCAGGGCGCGCCGCAGGCGACGAACTGCGCGCGCTGTGGCGCGAGCTTCGGCTGCGGCATCAATCAGGCTTCGTGCTGGTGCCAGACGCTGCCGACGCTCGATCCGGCCCGCCTCGATGCCGCGGCCGGCTGCTACTGCCCGACGTGCCTCGCGACACTGGTCGCCGAACAACGCCAACAGGATGACGCCGCATGTGGTTCGAGCGCGAAAAGCTGATCCGTTTCAATCACTGCGATCCCGCGGCGATCATTTTCTATCCGCAGTACTTCGTGCTGTTCCATGAACTGATGGAAGACTGGTTCAACGAAGCGCTCGACACCAACTACGGCGAATACATCCGCACCGCGCGCCTCGGCGTGCCGGCCGTGCGCGCCGACTGCGAATTCCTGAGCCAGAGCAGGCTCGGCGACCTCGTCCGGTTCCGCCTCGAACCCGTGCGACTCGGCAACAGCTCGCTGGCCTTTGAAGGCGAAGCCCTGGGCGGCGCGGAACTCCGCGCCCGCGCTCAGATCACGGTGGTGCAGATGTCGCTCGACTCGCGACGCGCAGTGCCGTTCGATGCGCGACTGCGCGCGAACATCGGGCGTTTCCTGCGCGATCATTGAGGCGTGTGGACCGCGCGGCAGACGGGAAACCGTCGGCGCGCGGAACAGGAATGAGGCCTCGCGACTACCGGCCGAGAACTCCTGTTGCAGCGGCTTTCGTCGCGGGCCTCAAAATGGAGGCGGTCTTGAGTTCGGACGCATGTGCCGTCGGCGCTGTGGCGTGGGGGGCCGTTGCGCCGGACGCCAGGCTTTCATGACGTCCTGTTCAGGCACTGTAGAAAGCGTACCCGCCGAATGGCAGCACAACGCGCCCGAGTTGTGATCGATTACCACTCCCCGGCAATCGCGTAGACGATCTGCCGGGACCGCCACGACGATGCACAGGCGCCCCTCTCGTGGGCGCCGCCTCCGCGCAGGCTGCCGCCGCCGTCCATTCAGCGGTGCTTCAGTCTGGCGTCGTAAGCTCGTGTAAACGTCGCCAAGTGGGGCTGTCCCCGGTGTACATTGTCCCGATGAAACAACGCGCCATCACTGTCCTCGCCTGCGTGCTGCTGGCCACTGCCGGCTGCAAGCAGGAACAGACCCGCCGGACGCCACAGAGCCAGGCCGACAGCCGCATCAGGGCCGTGCAGCAGGCCGAAATGCAGCGCGCCGCCCAGCAGCGCCAGGCGCCGCAGGATCAGCCGCCGCCGAGTCCGAACGCCCCACAAACCGGCGGCGCGCAGCCCGCGAGCGGCGCGCCGGCCACGGGCCAGGCGCAGCCGCCGCCAGGGCCCCAGTATCTGCCGCCCAGTGAGCAGGGCGCCTATGTCGAAATGACCGAAACGCCGGCCGGAAGTCCGCCGCCGTCGCCGTCCGCGGCGCCGCCACCGGCCTCGCCGAACGCAGGTGCGCCGACGGGTGGCGCGCCCGGCGGTCCCGCGGCGGCGGCGACCGCCGGTGGCGCCGGCGGCACGATGCCGGGCCTGCCGCCGACCGCCGGTGCGCCCCCACCCGGCGCCGGCGCCCCGCCGCCCGCAGCCTCGGTCGGCAAGCTCGCGCCCGGCGGTCCGCCGCCGGCCGCCGTCAGTGGCGCGGCGTCCGCCCCGGTGCAGACGCGCGCCGCGCAGGTCGGCGCGTTGAACAGCGAACTCGAGCGCAAGATGAAAGAGTTCGATGAACTGATGAAACGCGCGCAGGCCGAAGCGGATCGGGAGCGCGCCGCGCTCGGCGCCGGTAGCGCCGCCTCACGCAGCGGCAAGCCCGGCGGCGGCGGCGGCCTGCTCGAACCGCCGCCGGACGAATTCGGCAGCGGCGGTGCTGCGAACCGGGCCACGGGCATCGGCGCGTCACCCGATCTGAGCGGCGACACGAGCGCCGACAGTGCACGCCGGGGCGGGCCCTCGGCCGTGCGCGGCATCGACGAGGCCGACGAAGACATCGTCGCGCGCCAGCTTCGCGAAGCGGCGCAACGGGAAACGGATCCCGTGCTGCGCGAAAAACTGTGGGCCGAATATCGCCAATACAAGGGTCAATGAACGCATGTTGATACGTCCCGGTCTCGCCCTGTGGCTGTCCGTCCTGCTGTTGCTGACGGGCTGCCAATCCACCCGCACTCTCCAGCCCGCGGGCACTGCTGCCGGCGGCCAGGCGGCGGGCATGCCGGCTCCGCCCGTTGATGTAGGCGTCAAGGTGTTCAACGACGGCGTCGTCGATCTCGATCCCGATCAACTGATCACCACGCCCAGTGTGCGGCGCGCGGAAGCCCATTACATGCCGCAGGTGCTCGCCGAGACGATCGCGCGCCGCAGCGGCTTCGGCCACGTGCGCGTGCTGCCGGAACGGCAGAGCGAAATGGATCTGTGGATAGACGGCAGCATCGTTGAATCCACCGGCACCCGGCTCGAACTCGCCATCACCGTCAGCGATGCCAAAGGCCGCGTGTGGTACACGCGCGAGTACGACCACGAGGTGAACCGCTACGCCTACGATCCCGATCCGACGCTCGCCCGCCGGGACCCGTTCCAGCCGATCTACGAGCAGATCACCGACGATCTGTTGAAGGAACTCGCGCGCAGGCCCGCCGGTGAAATCGCCGAGCTGCGCGCGATCAGCCAGCTCAAGTTCGCGCAGCGCTTCGCGCCGGAACAGTTCAGCGACTATCTCGGGACCGATGAGAAGGGCCTCGTCAGCGTGCGGCGGCTGCCGGCGGTCGACGACCCGGCGCTCGCGCGCGTCAATGAAATGCGCCAGCGCGATCGCCAGTTCACCGATCAGATCGGCAGCTACTTTCACGCCTACAGCGAACGCATGGCGGCGCCGTACGACAACTGGCGACGCGTCAGTCACCAGGAGCTCACGGCGATGAACAAGCTGAAGGGCCAGGAGGTGGCGCGCAAGATCGGCGGTGCACTGGCGGTCATCGGCGGCATCGCTGCGATGGCGGCCGGCGATTCCGCGGTGGGGGTGGCAGGCGCCGCGAGCGTGGCCGGCGGCGCCTACCTGTTCAAGAGCGGCATGGACAAGGGTGCGCAGGCGCGCATTCACGCCCAGGCGCTGAATGAACTGGCGGAGTCGATGGGCGGCGACATGCGGCCCCACCACATCACGCTGCGCGATCAGACTTTCACGCTGACCGGCACGGTCGAAGAGCAGTACGCGCAATGGCGCGGCCTGCTGAAAGACCTCTATGTCGCCGAGAATGCGGGCGCGCCCCCGGTGCTGCCGCAGATCACGGTCGACGCCGCCGCGCCGGCGCCGGCGCCGGCCCCCTGAGAGGCTCGTCGAAGGGCCGCCGCGGGCGGCTGTGGTAGCTTATTCGCATGCAATCCGACTACACGCCGCCGGACACGCCGACCATCGCGCCCAGCCGCTACGCCGCGGCCGAGCGCGCGTCGCCACGGCCCGACGAGCGTGCCGGGCCGGGCCAGGCCGCGCTGATCGGCTACGCGTTGCTGGTCTGTGCGGTGCTGCTCGCCGGCGCGGTGATGTTCGTGTTGCCGCGCATGGTCCCCTCCGTCCAGATGCCACCGGCCGAGGTCGCGTCGAGCGCCCCCACCGCCCCCGACGCCGCCGAGGCGCCCGCCCCTGACCCTGACGCCGATCCGCTGCTGACCCCGGCCGAACAGGCGAGCGCGCGACTCGACGCCCAGAACGCGCTCGCCGCCGTGCTGCGCGTGAGCGAGGCACTGCGGGCGCGCGCCGCGCACGAATGGGCCGCGCAGGCGTATGCCGCCGCGCAGACGCAGATTGCAGACGGTGAAACCGCGTACCGCGAACAGCGTTTTCCCGCCGCGCTGCGCGCCTATGCGGCCGCGACGCGGCAGTTGCAGGACATCGAGAAGAACATTCCCGACATCGTCGCCGGCCTCGTCGACGAAGGCGAGCGCGCGCTGCTCAGTACGAACAGCATTGCCGCGCAGCAGGCGTTCGAACGCGCGCTGGCGCTCGCGCCCGACGACGCGCGGGCCCGGCAAGGCCTCGCCCGTGCCCAGTCACTGGACCGCGTGATCGCGCTGATCGCCGAAGCGAAGGGCCATGAGAAAGTCGGTGATACGGCGCGCGCGCGCAGCGCCTATCGCGAAGCGCTGACGCTGGACTCGGCGGCGACCGAAGCGGCACAGGCGCTCGAGCGCATCGACCGCGCGCGCACCGAAAAGGAATACGCGCGCGCGATGTCAGCCGGCTACCGCGCCCTCGAGGCGAAGCAGTTCGAGACCGCGAAGCAGCGCTTCGAGGAGGCGAACCGATTGCGTCCCGAGTCCGGTGAAGCGAGCAATGCGCTGAAGCAGACCGCGCTGCGCGCGACCGCCGCGCGCATCGAACTGGCGCTGACCGCCGCGGCGAATCACGAACGGGCCGAACGCTGGAACGAAGCCGCCGGCCAGTATCGCGCCGCGCTGGCGCTCGACCGCAACCTCGACGTCGCGAACAGCGGGCTGGCCCGCGCGAGCACGCGCACCGCGATGGACATGGAGCTCGAGAAAACCCTCGCGCAGGCCGATCAGCTCGGCGAAGAAACGCTGTACCGCCAGGCGCAGACGCTGCTCGACAGCGCGCGCGCGGTCGCGGACGCGGGCCCGCGTCTGAAGCGCCAGATCGCGACCCTGTCGACGGCCGTCACCCGCGCCCGCACGCCGGTGACGGTGGTCCTGACCTCCGACGGCATGACCGTGGTCAGCGTGCCGCGCATCGGCGAATTCGCGCCGTTTGCGCAACAGCAGTTGACGCTGCTGGCCGGGCGCTATACTGCGGTCGGCAAGCGTGACGGGTACCGGGATGTACGGGTCGAGTTCGCGGTCGATCCCGCATCGCCGCCGCCACCGATCACCGTGCGCTGTACCGAACCCGTCCAGTTCTGACGAACCGGGAACGGCCCCGACATTTCATTTTTGACGCTCTGACCACCGTGGCCAGCTGACCCGTGCCGACCGAACGCAATGCCAGCGAGCCTGGCCTGATCGAACCCGCGGCCTTTCGCCCGCCGGGCGCCCTGCGCGGCGTCGAATGGCCCGCGATGCCGTGGGTGCCGCTCGCGCTGATTGCCACCGTCGCGCTGACGGTGCTCGTGATGGGCTACCTGATGCTCGCGCGCTCGGTGTCATTCGAAACCGAACCGGCGAATGCCGAGCTCGACGTCGGCGGCTGGTTCGCGCCGCGCATCGGCTCGCACTGGCTGCTGACGCCGGGTCAGCACGCCGTGCGCGCGCGGGCGAGCGGTTACAAGCCGCTGACCGCCGAGATCACCGTCACCACCGACACGCTGCAGACGCAGCGCGTGGTGCTGACACCGCTGCCGGGCAGCCTGACCATCACGTTGACGCCGGCCGCACGCGCCGTCGTGCGCGTCGACGGCCAGCGGGTCGGCATGGCGCCCGGCACGATCGAGGAGATCGAAGCGGGCACGCGCACGGTCGAAATCACCGCGAAGCGCTACCTGCCGTTCACCGCCACGCTCGAAGTGCGCGGCAAGCGGCTCGAAGAGACGCTCGACGCGAAGCTGACGCCGGCCTGGGCCGACTTCACGCTGGCGTCCACCCCGGCCGGCGCCACCGTCAGCGTCGATGGCAAAACGCTCGGCACCACGCCGTTCACCGGCGAACTGATCCACGGCGCACGCAAGATTGGCGTCACGCTGAAGGGCTACAAGCCCTGGTCGCGCGCGATCACCGTCGTCGCGGGACAGGCGGTGCATATTCCGGACGTCGCTCTCGCACAGGCCGACGGCGTGCTCGAGGTCGTCACCAATCCGCCGGGCGCCGCGATCACCGTCGATGGCCGCTTCCGCGGTGAAGCGCCGGTGAAGATTGCCGTGTCGCCGAACCGCGAACATCGCATCACGGCGATGAAAGCCGGCTATGCGCCGCGCACCGCGAGTGCGCAGGCCGCGCCTGACGGCGTGGAGAGCGTCGCACTGCAGCTCGAACCAGAGCTCGCCGACATCAATCTGATCACCGACCCCGCCGATGCCGAACTGCTCGTCAACGGGCAGCCCGCCGGCACGGCGACCCAGCGCCTGAGCCTGCCGACGCACGAGCACGAGATCATCGTGCGCAAGGCGGGCTATGCGACGTATCGCACGGTCGTCACCCCGCGCAAAGGCGTCGACAAGCATCTGCGCATCACGCTGAAGACGGCCGCGCAGATGGCCGCTGAAACAGCCCGCAGCGCGCCCCCGCCGACACCGGCACCGCCGCCGCCGCAGGCGACGCGCCCGCCGCCGGAATCCGTGCCGGCGCCGAGCGCAGCCCCACCGCCGCTGTCGGCGCAGACAAACGCCGCGCAGCAGAGCGTCGACATCGCCGGCAATCCGTTCATCCCCGAGGAAATCCGCGCGGAGGCAGAAGCCCTGCTGCGGGCGCCTCCAGCGGCCGGCGAAGGCGAAATCAAGACCAGCCTCGGCCAGACGCTGAAGCGTTTCGACGGCGGCGAACTCGTCCTGCCGAAGCGGCCACCGGCGCGCCTCACGCGCCCGTTCTACCTCGCGCTGCGCGAGGTGACGAATGCGGACTATCGCCGCTTCATCAGCAGCCACGTGTCGCGCGGCGCGAGCGGCCAGGATCTGAACGCGGATCGCCTGCCGGTCGTCGGCATCAGCTGGGAGGCCGCGGCCACCTACTGCAACTGGCTGTCGCGGCGCGATTCGCTGCCGGTGTTCTACCAGATCCGTTACGGCCGCGTGCTCGGCATCAACCCGGATGCGGTCGGGTATCGCCTGCCAACCGAAGCCGAATGGGACTGGGCCGCGGCGCGCGGCACGAAAAGCGAGCCGCTGCAGTATCCGTGGGGCAGCGGCTTCCCGCCGCGCGTGCTCGCCGGCAATTTTGCCGATCAGTCGGCGAAGCAGTTTCTCGAACAGGTGATCGCCGGCTATGACGACGGCTTCGCCGCGAGCGCGCCGGTCGGCAGCTATCCGCCGAATGCCCATGGCCTGCACGATCTCGCGGGCAACGTGTCGGAGTGGATCCACGATTACTTTGCGCCGGCCCCGGCCGACGGTCTGAACCCGCTGGGTCCGTCGAGCGCGGCCCAGCACGTGGTGCGCGGATCGAGCTGGGCGCAGGCCAGCGACGCGAAACTGCGCGCCGCGTATCGCGAGGCGTCCGGCGGGCCGCGACCCGACCTCGGCTTCCGCATCGCGCGCTATCTCCAGTGAGGCCATGCGTCCGATGAAACACGCAGCTCGACGACTGTTCGCGGTGGTATTGGCCCTGGCCGGCGCCGCGGCCCAGGCCCAGCAGACACCGCAGTCACCGCCCCCGGCAGAGAACCAGGAGCGGCCCGAGTATCGGGCACGCGCGCTGCCGAACGACACGTTCAAACCGAGCGAACAGGTGCAGGAGGATTTTCCGGTGCCGTTTCCCGAAGACATCTGACCGTGGAACGGCCTCTGCGCATGAACACCCACCACCGCGCGTCGCGGCCGCCGCGACCGCCGCACAGACAGGATTGAGCATGGCGACCTGCGTCATCGACGTGAACGATTTCGAACTGCGCGCCGCCGTGAACGGCGAGGTCGCGGCGGCAAGCCCGGGCTATGCCTCGGTGTCGAACGGCCAGGTCGAGGTCGGCGACCGCGCACAGGCACAGGCGCAATTGCATCCGCGCGAGACCGAGAACCGCTTCTGGCGCGACCTGAACACCGCGCCCGTCCATCACTTCGGCAAGCGCGTGCGCCACCACGCGGATCTCGCCTACCTGCACCTCGAACATCTGCGCACGCGCGCCGGTTCGCCATCGGAGGCCGTGTTCGCCGTGCCCGGCAGCATGACGCACGAACAGCTCGCGCTGCTGCTCGGCATTGCGCAGGCCTGCCGGCTGAAGCCCGTCGCGCTCGTCGACAGCGCGGTGGCGGCCGGCGCGGCGGCCCTTGGCGGCGGCCACTGGGCCCACATCGATCTGCAGCAGCACCAGGCGGTGATCACCAGCCTCACCGTCGACGATCGTGTGACGCGTGGCGTGGTGGAAGTGCTGCCGGGTCTTGGCATCAATGCGATCCGGCAGGCCTGCGTGCGCGTGATCACCGAGGCGTTCGTCACGCACTGTCGGTTCGACCCGCTGCATGACGCCACCACCGAGCAGCTGCTGCACGCGCAGTTGCCGGCGTGGCTCGAGCTGCTCGCGCGCAGCGCGGAAATCCGCGTGCAGCTCGACTATCGCGGCGCGCGCTTCGACACGCGCGTCGAGCGCGCCGCGATCGTCCGCGTTGTCGCACCGCTGCTGACACGCGTGCGGGCGGCGCTGCCGGGCTCGAGCACCGCGGTGGCGAGCCATCGGCTCGCCGCGCAGCCGGGCTTTGCCGAGGTCTTCGGCGCGACACCGGTGCTCGCGGCAGGCGCGGCCTTCGCCGGCCTGTCAGTGCCGCCGGTGGCCCCCGGCGATCAGGGGATTCGGCTTGTCACGGCGCTGCGCGCGAGCATCGCGCCGACGATCGTCTCGGCCGAAGCCGCCGTTGCCGGCGGCGCGCCGACGCATCTGCTCGATCAGCATCGCGCGTTCGCGCTGAACGGCGCGCCGTTGTACCTGCTGTCCCGCGGCGGCTGCTCGCGTCAGCCCGAGCCCGCGGCCCCGTGCAGCGCGAGCCTCACCGTGACCGGCGCTGAACTGCTCGTCCAGGACGGCGGCCGTGTGCTGGTGAACGGCCGCGGCGTCAGCGGGCGGGTGGCGCTCGCCGCCGGCGATCAAATCACCTTCTCCGGCGCCGGTGCGCTGTTCACGGCCATCGTGGTCCTGGCGGACGATGACGCTTAAGCGCCGCCCGTTCTCCGTCTTCACACTGTCGTTTCTCGACGTGATGTGCTGCGGCTTCGGCGCCGTGGTGCTCCTGTTCATGATCCTCAAGCACGAGGCGATCGTGCAGGACGAAGTGGCGGCGGTGGACCTGTCGGCGGAAATCGACGCGCTGCAGTCCCAGATTGCCGCGGCGCGCGATTCGACTGCCAGCGCGCGCGCGCAGGCGCTGTCGATCGACGAGCAGATTGCGCAACTCGTCGCCGACTCCGCGAGCGCACGTGAGCTGCTGGCGCAGGCGAAATCCGAGCGCAAGCCGCGCGAGGCGCCTGCGATCACCGCGCGCGACGTCGCGGCGCTGAAAGCGGCCCTGAAAAAGCTGGAGACCGAGAAGCAGCAGCTGATGTCGCAGCTGAACGAGCAGTCACGCCAGGTGCGCCAGTTCGTCGGCCAGGGCAATCGCGAGTATCTGACCGGCATCAAGACCAGCGGCCGCCACGTGCTGATCCTGCTCGACAACTCGGCGAGCATGCTCGACTCCTCGATCGTCAACGTGCTGCGCCGACGCAACATGGACGACGCCGCGAAGCGACGTTCGGAGAAATGGCTGCAGGCGCTCGACACCGTCGACTGGATCACCGCGCGGCTGCAGCCGGGCACGCAATACCAGATCTATACGTTCAACACCGAGGCGCGGCCCGCGCTCGCCGGCAGCGCCGGGCGCTGGCTGGACGTCAACGACGCGAAGCAGTTCAACGAAACGGTGATGAAACTCAAGACCACCGTGCCCGAAGGCGGTTCGAACCTGTCGCGCGCGATGCAGGTGCTGGCGCAGTTGAACCCCCGACCCGACAACGTGTTCCTGATCACCGACGGCCTGCCGACGCAGGGCCTGCGTGGCCCGCGCGGCAAACGCGTCTCGGGCGCGCAGCGCAGCTTCTACTTCGAGGAGGCCGTGCAACAGATCCCGACCCCGCTCGCGCCGTTCAACGTGATCCTGCTGCCGATGGAGGGCGATCCGATGGCCGCCTGGGCCTACTGGTCGATGGCGATGTACACGCGCGGCGCGTTCCTGACCCCGGCGTACGACTGGCCATGAAACTCACGCGGCGCGAACCACCGGAAATCGGGATCTCGTTTCTCGATACGATCACCTGCGGGATCGGCGCGATCATCCTGCTGATGACGGTCACCACCACGCGCCCGCACACGCCGGAAGCCCCGGTCGACGATCCGCGTGCGGCACAGATCAGCGAGCTGCAGCGCGAACTGTTCGCGGTGCGCGCGGCGGCCGAGGCGGCGACCGCCGACGCGCAGGCCCGACTGGCGACGCAAAAGCTGTCCGATGAAGAACTGAAGCGCATCAAGGCGCAGATTGCCGCCCTCCTCGGTTCGCAGGCGAACGACGCCAGGGCCGATCAGGACGCCGCGATGAATGCCGCGATCTACGGCCAGCTGAAGACCGCGCAGCAGCGGCTCACGGCGGAAATGGAGCAGCTCTACGCGCAGAAGAACCGGCCTAAAGCCCGCGATCTGATCGGCGGCATTCCCGTCGACTCCGAATACATCTGCTTCATCATCGACACCTCCGGCAGCATGTTCAACTACGCGTGGCCGAAGGTGCTCGAACAGATCGTCGAGACGCTGACGGTGTATCCACGCGTCAAGGGCCTGCAGGTGATGAACGACGAAGGAAGCTACATGTTTCCCGAGTATGCCGGCGACTGGATCCCTGACACGCCGGCCCGGCGCCGCGCCGTGATCGAGCGGCTGTCGACCTGGAACGCGTTCTCGAACTCGAGTCCGAGCGAGGGCATCGAGGCTGCGATCGAGCAGTTCTATCGGCCGGATCGCAAGATCAGCCTGTATGTTTACGGTGACGAGTTCACCGGCAAGTCGATTTCCGACGTCGCGAATTTCGTGCGCCGGCTCAACCGGCCAGATCGCAGCGGCGTGCCGCGCGTGCGCATTCACGCGATCGGCTTCCCGACGCAGTTCGCCAATCCGCCCAGCATGCAGATGACCGGGATCCGCTTCTCCGCGTTGATGCGCGAGCTGACGCGGCAGAACGGCGGCAGCTTCGTCGGCCTCAACTCATTCCGCTAACCCGCGCCGACTATCGCTTACACGAGCAAAGGTCCGTCATGAAAAAAGCCTTTCCCTTCGACTTCTTCTACGCTCTGATCACCCTGTTGCTGAGCTTCACGATGGTCCACGCCGTGTACACGATAGCGGTGCGGCCGCAGGCCGAGGCCGTGCTCGCCCATCAGCGCGAAGTGTGGGCCGAGGACCCGCTGGCGAGCATGCCGCGCTCGATGTGGGTGATCGTGAAAGACCATGAGCCCGAGGCCTGCTTCGTGCTCGCCATCTGGGCCGGTTTCATTCTCGGCTATCGTCAGTATCTCGTGATGCGGGAACGCAAGCTGCTGGAACGGGATTTCGTCGGCATGAAGGACGGCGAAGTCGTGTTCGCCGACGACATCCGCGAATTCACCCGCCAGATCGAGAAGCTCTCGCCGGTCGAGCAGCAGCGCTTCCTGCCGCGGGCGCTGAAGATCGCGATGAACCGCTTCGCAGCGACCCGCAGCGTGCAGCACGCGGCGTCGGCGGCACGCGAGGAATGCGAATTCGAAGCGTCGAAACTCGACGCGGAACTGTCGATGATCCGCTTCAGCGTGTGGGCGATTCCGGCGGTGGGCTTCGTCGGCACCGTGCGCGGCATCGGCGCCGCGCTGCAGGAAGCGCAGCGCGCCGCCGCCGGCGACGTCACCGGCGTGACGCAGGGCCTGGGCATCACGTTCAATGCGACCCTCGTCGCACTGACGCTGACGATCATCGTGATGTTCTTCCTGCACCAGATCCAGCTGTCGCAGGACCGCCTCGTGCTCGACGCGAAGGCCAAGATCGACAACACGCTCATTCGCCATTTGCGGGAGCGGTGAGGGCTCCTTTGTGGGGGGGCGGGTTTGGCGTTTCTTTTGCCACCGAGAACACAGAGAACACCGGGAGGTCAAAAAAAGCGAGAGAGGGTCGGGCGTCTCAAGAATGACCGGGCCGTGTCCGTCGTTCCTCCTTTTTGGTTTTGATCCGACGCGATTGGGTTGCCGATCTCAGCCCATATTCCTCTGTGTTCTCGGTGTTCCCGGTGGCAAAAAGGGCGCCCGCCCGGCACCGACGCGTCGTGCGCAAGCCAACGCTGTGCGCGGAGGACTTGTCGGTGTGCCAGGTCTGTTGTCGGGCTTCCTGCGTCAGCCCAACCTACGGGCTCGTGTGTGACTTCCCGGTGCAAAAAACGCCAGGTTGCTCAATCGTCGTCCGCCAGCGGTGACGACAGCAACGGTGCGTCGGGAGTAGGCAGCGCATCGGGTTCGAGGCCTTCGATTTCCTGCAGCGACTTGCCGGCGATGCCCTGCAGGTCGCCGTACATGCCGACCGTGGCATTCATCACGCGTTCGATCTGGGCGCCACGCTTGGCCCACTGCTTGGTGATGGTCTTGCGCTCGCGGTCGAGGTCTTCCTGCATCGACGTGAAGGCTTCGACGATGGCTTCGACGCGGTGCCGGAAGCGCGGCCCGGTGAGGTACTGGTAGACCATCTCGGTCTTCGTCTGCTGGCCTTCGCCGGCCTGTCGCGCCAGGCTCACCTGCTGCAGTGAATGGCGCAGGATCGTCGCCACCGGCAGTGCGGCGCGCGGGTGCGTGACCCACACGCCGTCGACAACGTCGAAAGATTCGACGTGTTTCGGCAGGGCCTGCGTGACGATCACGGCGATCTCGGCCTTGGCAGCGCGCTGATCCTCGCGCAGCTTCACGAGCCAGCCATCGCTCCAGTTCTTCGTGCGTTTGGACTCCCAGAGGATCGTGCCACAGGGCTGGGCGGCCGCATTCATCACCCGCTGCAGCGCGTCACCACCGAACTCGCCTTTCGGCACGGGTTCGATCAGGTCGTACGGAAACTTCGCCCGCAACAGATTCTCGAGTTCGAGTTCCTGCACTTCGCCCTGCATCTGCTGCGAGCCCTGCTCGGCCTTGCGCTTGAGCTCTTCGATGGTCTGCTGCATCGAGGCGATGGTCTGATCCTTCTCCATCACCTTGAGCTTGAGCCCCTCCTCCGCCTCGCGCCGCGCCAGCGTGCGTGCTTCACCGAGCCCGTCCTGCACGCGCTTCTCGACCGTCAGCTCGAGCTCGCGGCGCGCATCGTCGAGCTCACGCTGCTTGCGAATGAGCTCGGCCTGTGCGGCCTGCGCTTCGGCGAGCTTCTCCTCGCGACTCTTCAGCACGTCCTGCAGTTCGGCGACTTCACGTGACTTCGCGTCCAGTTCGGCGGCGGCGTGCTGCCGCGCCTTGCGCGCCTCTTCGGCGATCAGCTGCGCGCGCGCTGCGCCGAGCTTCGCTTCGACCTGCTCGGCGACCTGCTTCTCGAGCCCGTGCCGAGCCTGCAGGAGCTGTTCTTCCTGGGCGCGCAGTCCCTGCTCGCGCTGTGCAATGGCCGCGTCCTTCTGCGCCAGTTGTTGTTGAAACTGGCGACGCGTCGCTGCCAGCATCGGGGCGGCAAGCGACTCGGTGAGCCGGATTTCAGTCTGGCAGTTCGGACAGGTGATCGTCGGTTCGGTCATCGGATTACCAGATTGGGGTGGCACTTGAGGTCAACGTTATACCGGATTGGCCGCGTCCGCCGCCGGGCTGAAGACTCGCTTCGAAATTCCCGGCGAGTCACCACACTGCGCCGCGTTTCGAGGGCCGTCCAAGCGCTGCGCGGCAGACGCCCGCTCAGCCGCGGGCTTCGGCCAGACGCAGACGCGCCGCCTGCGTGGCAGGCTCGTCGACTTCGAGCGTGCCGCTCGCAGGTTGGTGAAACATCACGCCGTAGACGGTCTCCGCCTGCTGGCGGCTGACCCAGCGTTCGCGCACATCGTGCAGCACGCGCGCGGGCTCGCGCTCGAGCGGATCACCGTAGCCGCCACCACCGCAGTCGCGACCCCGAATGAACTCGCCGGGCTGCAGTTCGACATTGATGAAACCTTCGACCTTGGTCTCGACGCCATCTGCCTGCAGCACGTGATCGGCGGACAGCGTGCCGTTCAGCCCGCCGCGCACGCCGCGCGGTGGCGTGCGCCAGCCGTCCGGCGCTGACACCACGCGAATGGGCCGCTTGCGCGGACCATAGACGACTTCCGTGCCCGGCGCGCCGCGAAAGCGCCCGGCGCCGCCGCTGTCCGGCATCAGCTTCAGGCTCTTCACGAGCAGCGGATATTTCTGTTCATCGAGTTCGACGCTGTCGCGATACAGCAGGCCCGCCCCGACCGGGATCAGCAGGTTGATCCAGCCGTCGGAGACCGGCGACGCCGGCCCGCCGCCCCCCATCAGGAACATCTGATTGATGAAGTCCCGCTCGCCGTGGCGCGCATCGCGCCCGGAGACGACGGCACAGCCCGAGGTCAGCGCCGTGTTGCCTTCGGCGAGCCCCCAGCCGTCGCCGATCCCGGCAAACGCCGACTGGGTCGCATTGACGAGGCGGTCACCGACGTTCGTCGTCGCCACCGAACAGCTCGCCGGAAAGCGTGGAATGCCGACGACGCAGTTTTCGCGCAGGTGCACGCGGATGCGGCGGAACGTGCCGGCGTTGTGCGGGATATCGGGATCGAGGCAGTTGAACACGCCCGTCATCGTGTTGTTGATTGCGCAGGCCATCGATTCGTTGAGGCCGCAGGGCAGACAGTCCGGGTTGTCGCGCAGATCGATGTCGATCATCGCGTTGACCGGATCGATCTCGAGCACCACCTTCAGCGGAATGCCGTCAGGCACCACGCCCGGAATCGGATCGTGGCAGGTCGTGTTCTCGAGACGGCCGGCAGGCAGGCGCCGGATCTCCTGCACGATGCGGCGCTCGGAATAGTCGAACCACGCGGTCACGAAGTCCCTCAGCGCATCGACGCCGACCTGGTCGGCGAGCGCTTTCAGGCGCCGCTCGCCGATGCGCGCGGCGCCGATCGCGGCGAGATAGTCGCCGTACCACTGATCCGGCACGCGGATGCGGCGCCGGCACATGCGAATGATGTCGTCGACGTTCTGGAAATCCTGCTGCACGCGCACGCATGGAAATATCAGTGCGCCCTCTTCATAGATGTCGCGCGCCGCGGCGTGGTAGGTCGTCGGGATGCTGTTGCCGATGTCGGCCTGGTGCGCTTTCGCTACCGCCGTGAACAGGTGCACGCCGTCGCAGAACACCGGCACCAGAATCGTGTGGTCGGCCGGATGCGTGTTGCCGAGATACGGATCGTTGTGCAGAAAGGCATCGCCTTCCTTCAGATCCGGATGCAGTTCGGTCATCGCCTGCGCCTGCAGGTGCGTGCCGAACACGTGAACCGGCGCCGCCTCGGCGGTGGCGAGCAGACGCCCGTCGCCGGTCACGAGGCAGCACGAGAAATCGCGCGACATCGCAATCACGGCGGAGCGCGCGGCACGCAGCAGCGTGTTGGTCATTTCGCGAACGATCGCATCCATGCGGTTGCTCAACACGGCCAGCAGCACGGGATCGAATGAAGGGGGACTGGTCATCGGCAGATCTCCAGCGACGGGCTCACGCGAGCTCGCACAGATAATGGCCGTAGGCGGTGACGACGGCCGTCGCGCCCGGGTAGATCACGAGGGTGGTCGTCGGTTCTTCGATGATCGCCGGGCCGCTCACGCGATCACCCGGCCGCAGATCCTCGCCGTAGTGGATCTGCGCGGCACAGGCCTCGGCCTGCAGCAGGCCGAAGTACGCCGTGCGGGTCGCGCGCGCGGCGAGCGGCGAACTGCGCCGCCGCGTGTCGGGCGCCTGCGCGCCGCGCGGCAGATTCGCCGACAGCCGCGCCCGCCAGTGAATGCATTCGATCGGGTTGTCCGGATCGCGCACCGCGAACACGCGTTCATGCTCGGCATGGAAATCGTCGACCAGCGCGGCGACCTCATCGGCGGTGTCGAAGCGACGCCCGCGCAACGGTACTTCGAGCTCCCAGATCTGGCCGGCGTAGCGCGCCTCGACCGCCAGGCTGCGCGTCACGTCGGTGAGACCGCGCCTGGCCAGCGTGGCGGCGAACGCGTCGAGCCGGGCGTCGAGCGCAGCGATGACGTCGTTGACGGCGGCAAAATCGAAATCACCGGTCGTCGCATAGCGGCTCGCGCTGACTTCGCGCACGATGTCCGAGAAATGCGCGCCGCAGGCCGACAGCGCGCCGGCCGTGCGCGGAATCAGCACCTGACGCATGCCGAGCGAACGGGCAATCGGCAGGATGTTGAGCCCCGCCGCGCCGCCCCCGGCGACGAGGATCGAATCCGCCGGGTTGAAGCCTTCCTTGACGGTGATTTCCTGAATCGCCTTGATCATGTTCTCGTTGGCGACGGTGACGATGGCGAGCGCGGTGTCCGCATTCGACTTGCCGAGCCTGGCCGCCAGCGGCTCGATGACACGCCGCGCGGCCTCGACGTCGAGCGGCATCTTGCCACCGAGAAAATGCGCAGGATTCAGGTACCCGAGCATGACCGCCGCATCGGTGACCGTCGGCTCCTGGCCGCCGGCGCCATAACACGCCGGGCCGGGCCGCGCCCCCGCGCTCTGCGGGCCCACGCGCAGCAGGCCGCCGGCGTCGAGCCACGCTATCGACCCGCCGCCGGCACCGATCGAGCGGATGTCGACGGAGCCCATGCCGAGCAGGTGGCCGGTATAGATCTCGCCGAGCCAGGTCTCGCGCGTGTGGCTGACCTGTCCGTCGCGCACGAGGCTGACGTCGAAGGTCGTGCCGCCGGTGTCGACGACAACGACGTTCGTGCCCGCCGACTCGAGCGACGCATAGGACAGGCCGGCGATGGGCGCCATCGCCGGACCGGACTTCACCAGGTAAATCGGCCGTTCGATCATGTCCTCGACGTGCATCACGCCCCCGACCGAGGCGCTGACGAGAATGTCGCCGGTATAGCCTGACTCGGCGAGATTGCGTTCGAGCAGTCGCAGCTGTTCCTGCATCAGCGGTTTCAGGGACGCATCGATCGCAGTCGACGATGCGCGCGGATACTCGCGCAGCACCGGATTGAGCTCGTGGGACAACGTGCAGGGCACGCCGGGCAGCAGCTCCGCGACCAGTTCGCCGACCCGGCGCTCGTGTGCGGGGTTCGCGATCGACCACAGCAGGCACACCGCGACGGCCTCGACGTTCTCCGCGGCCACGGCCTGCAGCACGGTCCGCACGCGTGCCTCGTCGAGGGCCAGGACGACATTGCCTTCGGCATCGATGCGTTCGGGGATCTCGAACGTCAGATGGCGCGGGACGTACGGCTCGGGATAGTCCACGTTGAGCTGGTGCGCATTCAGCTTGCCGCCCTGCCGGTAGACCAGGATGTCGGGAAAGCCCTCGGTCAGCAGCATCGCGGTGCGCGCGGTGCGCTGCGTGACGATGGCGTTCGTCGCGCGCGTGGTGCCATAGATGAACACGTCGGTCGCGGCGAGCAGGGTGCGCAGGTCGAGTCCGAGATGCCCGGCGGCGTCGGCAATCGCCGCCTGCACGCCGGCAAAGTTGCGCTGAGGGTCCGTCAGCGCCTTGCCAATGGCGAGGATGCCGCTGGCATCGGCGACGACGGCATCGGTGAAGGTGCCGCCGGTGTCAATCGAGATTCGATAGCTCATGCGCTGTCCCGTGTTGCGTGGAGTGCCGAACGCAGTGTGCTGTGCGCCGGCTCGTCCGTTCAAGGCCTGACATAGGTCAGGCTGTTCGCGCCCGGCGCTGGGCGATGATGGGCGACAAGTGCGCTGCCATCCTCGAAGCCGATGACGAGCTCCGCCAGCGCACCGAGCAGGCGGCTGTGGATGTCGGCGATGCGGGCCGGGCGAATGCCGTAGTGCACCGCGAGATCGACCAGTGGATGCCGATCGTCGGCGTCATCGTCGACGTTGCCAGCGAGCGGGGAACGGACGAGCCAGCGGCCGATCCAGTCCTGCGCGGTCTCGCTGAAGTGGAACGCGAACCAGCGCCCGTCGCCGAGTTCGCAGTACAGGGCCGCGACTTCGGACAGGCGCACGCCCATCAGCCACGCTTCGCGCGCCAGCAGTCGCGCGCAGTGCTGACCGTTGATCGACTGCAGGCCTTGCGTCATCGGGTGACCCGGTCCGGGTGGGGGCCGATTATAGTGACAGGCGCGCCCGCCGGCGCAAGCGTATGCGGAGTGGTACAGCATGCAGAAATCGCAACAGATCAACGTCAGTTACGCGCTCCTCGCGCTCGTCGCGATTCTGTTGTTCCAGTCGTGGTGGACCGAGTACCACAGCGTCGAGCAGATTCCTTACAGCGCGTTCGAACAGCTGCTCGACGAAGGCGCGGTGGCCGAGATACGCATTTCCGATCGCTTCCTCGAAGGCCGGCTGAAGCGCCCGAGTCCCGGCGGCCGCGACCGCTTCATCACCACGCGCGTCGCACCGGACTTCGCCGCACAACTGAAGCAGCACGACGTGGTGTTCGCGGGCGTGATCGAGAGCACGCTGCTGCGCGACGTCCTGTCGTGGCTGCTGCCGGTGGTGTTCTTCTTCGCGATCTGGATGTTCGCGATTCGGAAGATGGCGGAGCGCCAGGGCTTCGGCGGCCTGATGTCGATTGGCAAATCGCATGCGAAGGTGTACGTCGAACGCTCGACCGGGGTGACCTTCGACGATGTCGCCGGCGTCGACGAGGCCAAGGCCGAGCTGAAGGAAATCGTCGATTTCCTGCAGGCGCCGAAACAGCACGGACGCCTCGGTGCGCGCATCCCGAAAGGCGTGCTGCTGGTGGGCCCGCCAGGTACCGGCAAGACGCTGCTCGCGCGTGCGGTCGCCGGCCAGGCCGGTGTGCCGTTCTTCTCGATTTCCGGTTCCGAGTTCGTCGAGATGTTCGTCGGCGTGGGTGCGGCGCGCGTGCGGGATCTGTTCGAGCAGGCGCGGCTCGCCGCGCCGAGCATCATTTTCATCGACGAACTCGACGCGCTCGGTCGCGCCCGCGGCACCGGACAGTTCGGCGGACACGATGAAAAGGAGCAGACGCTGAACCAGCTGCTGTCGGAACTCGACGGCTTCGATCCGAGCACCGGCATCGTGCTGCTGGCGGCGACCAATCGGCCGGAGATCCTCGACCCGGCGCTGCTGCGCGCGGGGCGCTTCGATCGCCAGGTGCTCGTCGATCGGCCCGATCGGGCGGGCCGCGTGCAGATTCTGCGGGTGCACGTGCGCAAGGTGGTACTGGGCGCGGACGTCGCGCTCGACGACATTGCGGCACTGACACCCGGCTTCACCGGCGCCGATCTCGCGAACCTGGTCAACGAAGCGGCGCTGCTCGCGACGCGGCGCAACGCCGACGCGGTGACGATGGATCATTTCACCGGCGCCATCGAGCGCATCGTCGCCGGCATCGAAAAGCATTCCCGCCTCATGAGCCCGGACGAACGGCGCGCAGTCGCCTGTCATGAGATGGGCCATGCCCTGGTGGCGAGCTCACTGCCCGGCATGGACCCGGTGCACAAGGTGTCGATTATCCCGCGCGGCATCGGCGCGCTGGGCTACACCATCCAGCGGCCGACCGAAGACCGCTTCCTGATGTCGGCCCGGAACCTGAAGGACAAGATGGCAGTGCTGATGGGAGGCCGCGCGAGCGAAGCGCTCGTGCTCGGCGAGATCTCGACCGGCGCGGCCGACGACCTCGACAAGGTCACGGAGATCGCGCGGCAGATGACGATGCGCTATGGCATGGTCGACACGGTCGGCCAGGTGGTCTACGACGAAGCGCGGCCGCAGTTTCTCGGCGACGGACTGGCGATGCGCCCGGTACTGCGCGAACACAGCGAGGCGACGGCCCGCGAGATCGATCTCGGCGTGAAGGCACTGGTCGAGGAAGCTTACGCGCGGGCCACGACGGTGCTCCGTGAACGTCGCGCAGTGCTCGACGCGGCGACCACGCTGCTGCTCGAACGCGAAACGCTGAGCGCCGCAGAACTGCCGTTCGGTCCGCGCCCGCCGACACCGCCGACGCCCGCGCAGGGCTGAATGGCTGGGCGCCACTATCGATCACCGGCCATGAAGCGGTCGAGAAGCCAGGCTCATCGCGGGTGCGGTGAAGGCGCATGTCCGGCGCCCTCGTGTAGCCCGGGTGCAGCGCGCAGCGCGGAACCCGGGAGCAGCCTGTCAGCCCCCGCTGATCCCGGGTTCCACTGCGTTACACCCGGGCTACACCGAGGTTTCATGAAGCCGGGCGAGCCAGGCCTCTGGCGCTACGGCGTCAGGCGCCGCCGGTTTCTCCCTTGCGCTGGCGGCCACCGCTGGGCGTGCGGCCGCGAGGCGCGCGGGCGGGCGCACGAAAACCGTCGACCAGCGTCTGCACGAAGCGCACGACCTGCGCGGTCTCGCGCCCCATGAACTTCATCTGCGCCAGCATGTGCGCGGAGCCGACGATCAGGCGCGTCGCGTCGTCGGCGTCGAGGCGCTGGGCGAGCGAGCGATCGCGTTTGCCACGCAGCACCGTGGCCTTGATCACCTCGACGACGCGCTCCTGGAACAACAGGTACTGCGGCCACACGTCGCCGCGAAACGCCGTGCTCCAGTCGAGCCAGACCCGCGCGTGATCGGGATGGGTGCCGACGAACTCGGTGAACGCGATGGCGGTTTCGACCAGCAGGGCCGGGACCTCGCCAGGGAGACGCTGCACGGGCGTCAGCACGTCATCGACGATGCAGCGTCCGACTTCGGTGAGCACCGCGTCGACGAGCACCTCGCGGGTCGGGAAATACACGAACACCGTCGGCACCGATACGCCGGCCAGGCGCGCGACATCGGCGTGCCCGGCGCGGCTGACCCCGGCGTCGGCGAAGGCCTTGATGGCGCAAACGAGGAGCTGGGCGCGCCGGTCCTGCGGACTCAGCCGGGCGGCGCGGGGAGGACGGGTGCGGGTTTTCTGATCCATGTCACTATTTTGCCGCAGCGCGTTATTGACAATGTTGTTAATAATGGCCGATGCTCGACGCACAGTAAAACGCACAGCGCCGCGCCGCCGCGGCCGGAGGTCCCGATGAACGAACCCATCCGCGTCGAAAATCTGCAGCCCCTCGACCAGCCCTACCTCATGGACGAAGCGCAACTCGCGGACTATGAAGCCTCGTACCGCAACGATTACCACGCTTGGGCCCAGGTGCTCGGCGAGAACGTCGAGCGCATCCGGCGCGGCAGCTATTCGCTGCACTGGCTGAACACCGACGGCGGCAACTGGGGCAAGCGCGCCAAGCCCTCGTCCCGCGGCCTCACCTACACCGACATCAATCGCGTGCGCGGCTATGGCGACATTCCGCAACGCGCGGACTGGTTCAATTTCGCGCCGCGCGGGTCGATCCGCGAGCCCTACCGCGACCGCATGCCGGTGGTCACCGATTACGTCGTGACGAACCGCGATGAACTGTGGGCGGACAACGTGATCACGCTGTACGAGGAGGCGAAGGCACGGCAGTGGAATGCGACGAAGGACATTCCGTGGCACGAACTGGAAGCGTTGCCGGAAGATCTCGAAAAGGCGACCTGCCAGCTGTGCACCTTCCTCACCGAAGTCGAGTTCGTGGCTGGCGATTTTCCGGCGAAATGGCTGTACCGCACGCCGCAGGATTTCCTCGAAGTCAAAAGTTTCCTCGCCACGCAGCTGATGGACGAAGCGCGCCATCAGGAAGTGTTCCGCAAGCGCGCCATCGCCGGCGGCGGTCTGTTGCATGCGTCGCCCGGCTTCGAGTGGGCGCTGAAGGCGATTCTCGACGCACCCAGCCACACGATGGGCACTTTCCTGCTGAACCTGCTCGGCGAAGGGCTGGTGCTGTCGGTGTTCCGTTCGGGCGAGATGATTGCGAAAACCCAGGTCGACAAGGAGATCTTCCGGCGCTGCCTGCAGGACGAAGCCCGCCACGTGTCCTACGGCGTGCTCGAGCTGAAGAACTACCTGGCGACGCATCCGCAGCGCGAGCAGGGCATCGAGGAAATGCACCGCTTTGCCGACGTCGGCGAGCAGGTCATCCTGACCGCGTTCACCGAAGCCGCGCTGATTGAGCCGGTGGCGGTGCTGCTCGGCGGCGGCTTGAAGCACATCGACAAGGGCATGGAAGGCCTGGCCCACATGTGGCGCATGTTCATCGACGAATACCTGCAGCGCTGTGCGAGCGCCGGCTTCGATCGGCGCGCACGCTGCACGATTCCGCTCGACCTGCCGTGGGGCGTCGCGAAATGAGCGCGGCGGTCGAAGTCATGAAGGCGGCGACGGTGAGTTTTCCGTCGCAGGCATGGTTCCAGCAGCTGGCCGATCAGATGAACGCCAATCGCGCGCGCCAGGAGCAGCTCGGCTACGTGGACTGCGTGGCGCAGTTCACGGTGCTCGACGGCGGGCCCGGCGGCGCGCCGCTCGCCTACCGGGTGACCTTCGAAGAGTTTTCCGCGATCGCCGTCGACGAGGTGCCGACACGCGAACTCGGCGTCGCCGATTTTGCACTCGAAGGCGACTACGCGACGTGGAAGGAGATGATCGAGAACATCGTCGACGGCCACGGGCGGCCCGATCTCGAGCACAGCCTGAACCGCCTCAGTCACATGGGGACACCGATGAAGCTGGTGTCGACGGATCCCGTCCAGGCCGACTGCTACTTCCGCTTCAACCAGAGCCTGCAGGAATTCGTGAACGCCTGCGCCCGCTTCACCACGGTGTTCGGCCGCTAGTGCGCTGACCCGCGCAGACGAGGAACTCCTGCATGCCGAAAGAACGTTATGGTCATTTCTACATCGATCAGACCTGCATCGGCTGCGGGGCCTGCGATCATGCCTGCCCCGGCAAGGTCGATGCGATCTATCGCGTCGAAACCGATTTCCTCGGCCGTTTCGCCATCGTCGCCGACGACTGCATCAACTGTGGTATCTGTGTGCCGCTGTGTCCGGTGAACTGCATTCACGACGCGCGTCAGCAGGGGGTCGTCGAAGGTGAAGGCGGCTATACGCGCATCCGCGAGCTGCAGGCCTGGGCGTCGCAGGCGGGCTGAATAGTCGGGCGTGAACAGCGAGCGCTTGCCATGAACCCGGGAGACGTTTCGGCGCGTTGCGCAAGGTCGGGTTGACGCAGGAAGCCCAACATCTGCGCCCCCTGCGCTCCCCATCGCGCCGGCCTGCCGGTCCCGGCCGACGACGTGTTCGGGCAGGTACCGGTGGCACCATGACGGCATACGCGTTGGGCTTCCTGCGTCAGCCCAACCTTGTATTGTTCCGTGGTCGCCCTGAGGTCGCGTCTCGGGGCGACAGGACAGTCGGACGCCGTGCCCAACCTG
>LNEL01000022.1 GCA_001464935.1 Gammaproteobacteria bacterium Ga0077536 | reverse complement strand
TTTCGCTTTCTCTATCTTACCTACACGTGCCACGACATTTCACTTCAATCAGGGCCCGATCGAGCAGTCCTGCAACTGCTCGCGCTGCGGGACTACGAAGAGTGCACGCAGGTCATCACCGACCGGGATGCATCGGCGCTGTACTGTCTGGCGGGCGAAATGCTGGGTCGTCCATTGCCTCTTGAAAGGGTCCAGTTCGTTCACCGAGGCGGACGTTTCCGCAGTCAATACGAGGCATACTTCAAGTGCCCCGTCAGCTTCGGGCATGACTGCACAGAGCTGCACGTGGCGCCAGCCGTGCTTGCGGACACGCTTCCTCACAGTGATCCACGCACGGCGCGGCTGACAGAGCATCAATGCGAGATGCTGGTGACACAGTTGAATCGTCATGCCGG
>LNEL01000021.1 GCA_001464935.1 Gammaproteobacteria bacterium Ga0077536 | reverse complement strand
GCTCGCACGCCCGGGCCATTTCCCCAGCCTCGAGGAGGTCGCCCGGCAGATGGGGCATTCGGCTCGCAGTCTGCGACGACAGCTCCAGGTAGAAGGCCGTTCCTACTCGGCACTGGTCAATGAGCTTCGTTACCAGTTGGCACGGGAGTATCTCGAGTTGACGCCGCTCAGCATTCACGAGATTGCGCAGTTGCTGGGATACAGTGAACAGAGCAATTTCACGCACGCTTTCCGGCAATGGAGTGGCGTGTCACCGGCCAAGTACCGGGCGGGCATTGCGGACTAGTGTTTCAACCTGCAGCGGGCTGAAACGCAATGACGGCCATACCGGCCAAAGCAATCGTGGCGCCCGCCACGTCCCAACGCGACAGCGCCACCCCGTCAACTACGTACAACCAAGCGAGCGCAATCACGATGTACATACCGCCATAGGCCGCATAGGTGCGCCCGGCGGCCGCCGGGTGCAACGTCAGCAGCCACGTGAACAGCCCGAGCGAAACTGCGGCGGGCACGAGCAGCCACCGGGACCCGCCGCCCCTCAGCACCAGCCACGGCAGGTAGCAGCCGATAATTTCTGCAACAGCGGTAATGGCGAACAGACTGGTAGTTCGAATGGCGTCCAGCATGACGAGTTGTCCGTATCAATGATCTGAAATGAGTATGCCGGACGGGTGCACAAGAGGCTTCTCTCCTGGGTTCCACGGTGATCCAAGCGAACCCGCAGGATGGCGCGGCGGCGAGAATTCTGGCAGTCGCACGAATGGGTTTGCTACCGCGGAATTCGACACAGCTATAGACAGGCTGGTGACCGTATATTTCGCGTCCAACTCCGAATTCAAGCGCCCGCCGAATGGTGACACGCAAAACCTCACGGAAAGACAATAGCCGGATTGGCTGGACCGGGATTCGGCTCGGTCTGGTGCAATTCGTCCCTTCGATGCACGAGGCCGTACAGGATCGGGAGTACCAGCAGGGTGAGCATCGTCGACGACAGAATCCCGCCAATCACGACCGTCGCCAGCGGGCGCTGAACTTCAGCCCCGGTGCCCGTTGCGATCGCCATCGGGATGAAGCCGAGTGAGGCGACGAGGGCTGTCATCAACACCGGCCGCAATCGTGTCATCGCGCCTTCATGTATTGCCTCATCGAGTGGTTTGCCCTGTTCGCGGAGAGAACGGATGAAGGCAATCATCACGAGGCCGTTCAGCACCGCCACTCCGGACAGAGCGATGAAACCGACGCCCGCGGAAATGGACAGCGGAATGTCGCGCAGCCAGAGCGCGAGTATGCCGCCCGTCAGCGCGAAAGGGACGCCGGTGAACACTACCAGGCCGTCCCTCAGGTTGTTGAACATCGTAAACAACAGCACGAAAATAAGTAGCAATGCAACCGGCACTACAATTTCCAGCCGCTTGGCGGCTGACTGCAACTGTTCAAAGCTCCCGCCCCAAGTGAGCCAATTGCCTGTAGGCACTTGAACGTCGCGCTCAAGCCGCTTTTGAGCGTCGGCAACAAAGGAGCCGATGTCGCGTCCCCGCACATTCGCGGTGACCACCACGCGGCGCTTGCCGTTTTCGCGGCTGATTTGGTTCGGGCCTGGCGCAAGCTCGAGGTGCGCCACGTCGCCCAGGCGCACATAGCCGGTCTCACCACTGGCGCTCGCCGTCGGCAGACGAATGGGAATCTGTTCGATTGCTTCCAGATCGCTGCGCAACGCATCTGGCAGGCGCACGATAATGTCGAAGCGTCGGTCACCATCGAATAACTGGCCGGCTTGTCGCCCACCCACAGCAATGGCCAGAGCATTTTGGACATCGCTGACATTGAGGCCGATACGAGCGATCTTCACGCGATCAATATTGAGTGTCAGCATCGGTAGCCCGGTCGTCTGCTCGACCTTCACGTCAGCCGCGCCCGGCACCTGTTCCAGCACTTCGGCAATTTCACCCGCCGTGGTGTTCATCACGTCCATGCTCTCACCGAATACCTTTACCGCCACGTCACTCCTCACGCCTGAGAGAAGTTCATTGAACCGCATTTGAATCGGCTGGGTGAACTCATAATTATTGCCAGGCACCTTGCGCAGAGCGCCCTGCATCTCCTGTAAGAGGTCAGCTTTGCTTCGCGTCGGATCGGGCCACTCCGCCTGCGGCTTCAGCATAACGAAGTTGTCGGCAACGTTGGGCGGCATTGGATCGGTGGCGATCTCTGCCGTGCCGATTTTTGCGAATATGCTGTCCACTTCGGGGAAGCCCTTGATGACGCGCTCGAGTTCGCCCTGCATCTCGACAGCCTGCGTCAGGCTGGTGCCCGGGATGCGCAAGGCGTGCAGCGCAATGTCGCCTTCATTAAGATTGGGCACGAATTCGCTGCCCATGCGCGTCGCCAGCAACAGCGAGAGCGTCACAGCCAACACCGCTGATGTGAGCACGACGGGCTGATTGCGCTGCGCAAAGCGAAATGCCGGCTCGTAGCCGCGCCGGGCCCAGGTCATCAAGCGATTCTCACTTTCGGCGACCTCTTTGCCGATGAACAGTGCAACCGCTGCGGGAATAAAGGTGACCGACAGAATCATTGCTCCAAGCAGGGCAATCACCACTGTGTATGCCATCGGGTGGAACATTTTTCCCTCGACACCCGTCAATGCGAAAATCGGCAGATACACCACCATGATGATCAACTGGCCGAACAGCAGCGGGCGGCGCGCCTCACGTGCCGCGGTATAGACTTCTTGAAAACGTTCCGCTCTCGTCAGCGGTCGACCTGCTTTCGCCTGCGCATGCGCTAGTAGCCGAACGCAGTTCTCCACGATGACAACGGCGCCGTCGATGATGATGCCGAAATCAAGCGCACCCAGGCTCATCAGGTTGGCGCTGACCTTGTTGCCCACCATGCCTGTGAAGGTGAAAAGCATCGACAGAGGAATGACCAGCGCCGTGATTACTGCGGCCCGCATGTTGCCGAGAAACAGGAACAGGATGGCAATCACGAGCGCAGCGCCCTCGAGGAGGTTTTTGCGGACCGTACTGATTGCCTTTTCAACCAGAATGGTGCGGTCATACATGGTCCGGGCCACGACCCCGGCGGGCAGACTGCGATTGATTTCCTGCATGCGGGCGTCCACTGCACGCGACACCGTGCGGCTGTTCTCGCCCATCAGCATGAACACCGTTCCCAGCACAACCTCCTGCCCGTCCTTGGTCGCCGCGCCAGTGCGCAATTCCTTGCCGAGGGTTACTTCTGCGAGGTCGCGGATGCGTACAGGCACGCCTTCGGGTGCGACGACCACGATATTGCCAATGTCCTCAAGGCCGGCGACCTGCCCGGGTGCCCGGATCAGATACTGCTCACCTCGACGCTCAATGTAACCGGCACCCAGGTTTTCGTTATTGCGTTCGAGTGCCGATACCACATCCTCCAGCGCCAATCCATGAGCTATCAGGCGATCCGGGTGTGGTGCAACCAAGAACTCCTTCGCATATCCGCCGATCGTGTTGATCTCCGTGACGCCTGTCACGTTGCGCAGCTGTGGCTTGATGATCCAGTCCTGGATCTCGCGGAGATCCATCGGTGTGTAAGCAGAGCCGTCCGGCTTGCGGGCATCCCTCTCGGCTTCAACCGTCCACATGTAGATCTCACCGAGCCCGGTGGCAATGGGTCCCATGGCCGGATCAATCCCGGCCGGCAATTTTTCTCGCGCCTGCTGAATGCGTTCGTTCACGAGCTGGCGGGCAAAATAAAGGTTGGTGCCGTCTTCGAAGATGACCGTGACCTGCGACAGACCGTAGCGTGACAAGGACCGGGTTTCCTGAAGGCCGGGCAGCCCGGCCATCACCATTTCGATGGGAAACGTAATTCGCTGCTCGGCCTCCAGCGGTGAATAGCCGGGCACCGCCGTGTTGATCTGAACCTGAACGTTAGTGATGTCTGGGACGGCGTCGATAGGTAACTTCTGGTAGCTGTAGACGCCGACGGCCGCCATGCCGAGTGCCCCCAGCAGCACCAACCAGCGTTGTTCAATCGCAAAACGAATCAGTTTCTCAAACATTTTCTTGCCTCTGCTTGCGGACTGCCGCGCGGGTGTGCACAGGGGGGGAAGGAGAGCGGATTCGATAGTCAGTGGTCATGGCTCGCGCCTGCCTTGTCCAGATCGGCCTTCAACAGATAACTGCCTTTTGCGGCGTACCTTTCACCGGCGTCCAGGCCCTTCACGATCTCCACCAGCGAATCATCACGTCGCCCCAATTCGAGCGGGCGCGCTTCGAAGTATTCGCCATACCGACCGAAGGCAACCGTCCAGTCGCGCACCGTCTGGATTGCCTCCTGTGAAATGGCGACGGGTACGTCGATTTCTCCGGCGATAAGTTGGATGTTCACCGGCAGTCCTGGGCGCCAGATTCCGTCCGGATTGGGCAGCACGATCCGAGCTTTGGCTGCCCGCGTCTGCTCGCCGACGAGCGAGCCCACGTAAAACACGGTGCCGGTACTCTCCGAGTCGAAGGCACTCGCTTTGACCGTGGCGACCTGACCCACTTTGACAATATTCAGGTCTTTGGCGTAAACATCCATTTCTGCCCACACGGTGCGCATGTCGGCCACCACGAAAATGGTGGCGCTATCGCCGACCGCTTCCCCGAGCGCCAGATGCTTCTCAACGATCACGCCCTCGATCGGAGCCCTAATTTCGTAGCGCGTCAGATCGCCGCCGTTCGTCTGCCGGTCCAGTGACGCCAGTTTCTGCTGCGCGCTGCGCACGGCAATTTCCGCTTCTCGAAGCGATGTCCGCGCCTGCAGATAGTCCTGCTCTGCCGAAATCTGGTCTGCCCAAAGTTTCTGCTCCCTCGCATACGTTGCGCGCGCGAGGTCGAGCCGTTGTTGTGCGGCGAGCAGGTCAGCCCGTTGGTCGGCAAGTGCCTGACTCGAGATTACTGCGATGATCTGGTCTTTCTTGACCTTGTCACCGGCATTCGCCAACACGGACTGCACAATGCCCGGCAGCCTCGGCACTACGTGCACCGTGAGGTCCTCGTTCAGGCGCACCTCGCCGGTGAGCTGCAGCAGGTGGCGAATCCGGGCCGGCCCCGCGATCAACACGTCGACATCACTGAGCTTGATTTGAGCGTCGCTCATCGTGATGCGCGTCTCCACTTGGTCGTAAGCAAATTCATATGTTTTGCCGTCATGGTTCGCGGCAATGACCGCTTTGAAAGAGTGCGGTTCTTCGACCACCCGGTCGCCTTGGAGGTAGTCCTGCTGCGCGACAAAGGTGAACGGCTCGGGCGTTCGACCCAGGCGCTCCAGCGTGATGGTGATGCTGCTGGTCGTCGGCACGAGCGGCTTGCCGTCGCGGTAGGTATAGATCCGGAACTGCGGTTCAACACCCTGTTCAAAGATGGTGACCTCGACACCGTACCCGTCACGAACGAACAGCTTGCCGCCGTGCGGGCCTTTTCGTGGCCCCGTGTCGGCATGGGTTTTGTCGCCATCGGCGTGGGCGCCAGCTTCAGGGTGGGTGGCTTCAGCGTACTCGCGGTCGTGCTCGTCCACGCCGGGCTGAGGCGTCGCTGATCCGAGTATCAGCCAGCCGACCATCACGCTGGCCGCGAGCATGAGTGAGATGCCAATAATGTGCCTGCTGAAGCCTGTAATTTTCATTTAAGATCCCTGTCGATCCTGTTCACTGAGAGCATGAATGCGACGCACTTGATGCCTGGAGCAGATAGCGCGGCTTTCTGGCACGCGCCGACTGCGCCTTTCGCTCTCAAGGCGTCACGAGATGGGGCGACGTATCGCCTGATCTTTTTGAGACAATGTTGAGAATGACGGTGTCGCCGGGCTCGGGCTGCTGTTCTAAAGTCGTGTCGAACTTGAACGCTTGACTCCCATGCTGGTGCAGGGCATGCGCAGAAAGGGCGATTTGCTTTGACGCGCGAATATCCCCGGAATCACCGCGCAGCTGAATCACGAGAACGCGCGGAGAGGCAGTTCGAAGCAAGCGTTGACGGAGTCTCTGACCCCGTAATGCCCCGAACACGTGGACTCCCCGCTCCACCACTTTAATGTCGACATCTACGAACTGGATGGTGGTGGTGGCGTCAGGAATGATCACGAGACTCGGCCTCGTCGATATTTCGTGTTCAGCAGCCGTGGAGACCGGGGCGGTGAACAGGAGAAGAACGACGAAAATTGCCTGCGCGGAACAGCGCAAGATCACGTTGAAGTGAACGGTCATGGGAAATCTCCCGCCTGTCCAAGTGAGAAGGGCGCCGGGTACGGTACACGAGCCGGCGAATAGTGGTGCGAGGACGGACCCGAGAGGAGTCGCGGTGCTCACGGGTATACCTCCGGGTTGAGCAAATCCACATCAGCGAGTTTGTCCAGACCAGTGCCGATCAAACCTTCTAGCTGTGCAGCGGCTCGATGACGGCTGGCCATTGCTTCGACATGGACCGCGCGCGACTCGAACACGATCCGTTGTGCATCGAGTACCTCCATGAGGCCGAATTTGCCCTGGCGGTAGCCCTCGGAGGTTGCCTTCAACACTCGACGGGCCAGCGGTAGCACGCGAGTGCGAAGTGACTCCTCCTCTGCGCGTGCCGTCTGCAGCGCCTGATACTGAGTGTGTACTTCATTCAGAAGCGCAAGACGGTCAGTGGAGAGGCCCGCGTCGGCGGCCGCCATGTCGGCCTGAGCGGCAAGAATCGCGCCCTGATTGCGGTTGAACAGAGGCAGCGGGACGGAGAGCCCGACGACAATCCCGACATCATCACTGTCTGCGAATTGCCGGAGTCCGCCACTCAGTACGATGTTGGAAACGCCCATCGCGGACGCCAGTTGCAGCGCGCTGTCGCGCCTCTTCATTTCACTGGGCCAGCGCGCCAAGGCAGGATTGTGGTCAATCTGCTGAAGTACCTGAGCCAGCGGAGGACTTGTCGGCAGTGTCTCGAGCGTGCCGAGTGCCCGTGTGAAATGCGCGCCGCTCTCACCCCAATTCAAGGCCAGACGTTGGCGTGAGGCTTCCAGGCGGCTCTGTGCGGCAGTAACGGCAATGTCAGCGCGGCTGACATCCACCATCGCGCGTGACTCTTCGATTGGGGAGACCTTCCCGGCCTTCACTTTGGTCGCCACACCGCGCGAAAGCGACTTCGCGAGAGCAGACAGTTCCACGGCCAATTCAAGGCGCGCCTGAGCCACGAGCACGTCGATGAAAGCGAGCCGGGTACCGGTGACAATGGACAGCCGCTGCGAAGCCAGTTCCCAGCTGGCAATCTCGCGCTCTGAGTTGGCGAGTGCAATGCGCCTTCCGCGCTTGCCGCCGAGTTCGATTAATTGGCTGACTTGAAGGGTGGTTTCAGCAGCATTGAGGCCACTGCGAGTCCCCGAGCCCGCAAAGTTTTCGACCGCCACGCTCGCCTCAGGATTAGGCCGCAATCCGGCCTGCACGAGCCGGCCGTCACTCGCCATTATTTGGCAGCCTGCTAGTCGCAGGGCTGGATGATGTTGTAACGAACTCTGGATCGCTGTCTCCAGCGAAAGTTCGCCAGAGTAGACATCGCCGGTCACTTCATGTTTGACACACGCGTTGTTGCCGAAATCCGCCTTGAAATCGCCAGCAATGCAGGCGACAGGCAGCCAAAAAATTGAGAACAGGCGCAAGCTAAGGCGCATGGTCCACACTCCGGATAGTCATCGATGACGGCGCCATGGCGGCGCAGATGAGCTACCAGCGAACTATCGCTGGTCCGGGGGGCTGCTAGACGATCAGAACGACCGTGCGGCGCGCGATGAGCGTGAGGTTGGGAAGGTCAAAGGCAGAGGAGGACAACAGCAGCCGCTGACGCGCGATGACGACAACGGCGATGTAGAAACCCTCAATCAGCGTGCGTGCGGGGTCTTCGTCGGCGGTACGCTCGAGGGCTTTCGCAACCTGTGGGTTTGAGACGACGCTCGCTGATGACAGTTCGAAGTCCGTGCAACCCCCACAGTGGGTTGCCTGGATAGTTGGCAGTTCAGTCGCCGGAGCGGAGTGTGCAGGATGATCGCAATCCACGCCGGACACCAGCTCGACAGCCACGTGTCCGTCATCGCCGATGCAAAGCACCTGGCCCAGCATGGCGGCCGCATTCGCGAGCGTGCTGCTGCCAAAGGTAAGCAGCGTGCACCAGGCAATGACGCGAGCAAAGTTGAGAGGACTGAAGGACATGGGGCCTATGTACACTAGAACAGAGCTGATTGCTACCAGGCTACAGTAACTGGTAGAGCCCGATACGTCGTCTTAGCGGTGGTGGACGACGGAACTTTAGGCCCCCAAGTCCGATGAGCGATGAATTATCTTGAATCGAACGGATACACACCGTATTCAGATGACTGCTCGGCGAGAAGGTTTGGACATACAAATTGATATGCCGGTGCCACACCGTAGCGCGGGCGATTGTGGCTGCGCCTTCAAATCGCCTTGTGTCTTATTGGGATAACTTCAGCACTTCGAGCAATGAGATCTAGGTAGTCTGCCCACTCCTGCATCATCTTCCGGCGCGGCTCAAGATAGGCCGCCTTATTGTAGGTCCCGCGAATCTTGTCGGGATCGCCGTGGGCCAACTGCCGCTCAACCCAGTCAGGCTCGTAACCCTTGTCGTTAAGCGCGGTGCTGATCAAGTGCCTGAACCCGTGCATCGTCTGCTTCTTGTGATACCCGATGCGCTTGAGCATCCCCGCCACCGCGCCGTCACTCAGCGGAATGCGGGGGTCGTTGCGACCGATGAAGACGTGTTCGAAATTTCCAGTGATTCCCTTGATCTCCCGAAGCAAATCGACAGCCTGCGTGGGGAGAGGAGTCAGATGAAAGTAGCCGCGCTTCATGCCATCCCGATCTTTTTCAATGGTCCACAGACCTGCCTCCAAATCCACCTCGCACCATCGCACCGTGCGGGTGACGCCGGGTCGATTTGCAGTCCAAAGCGCCAGGCGCGCGCATGCTTTGACGAGCTGAGATCCGTCGTAGACATCAAGGGCATGCAGAAAGCCTGGTAATTCGTCCTGTGCGAGATGAGCGTAGTTTCGAACTCGCGGACCCGGACTCGCGATGGCGGCGAGATCACGCGCCGGATCGGCGGTCGTCCAGCCGCTGGCGCGTGCGTAACTGAAAATCGCCTTCAGCCACTGGCGGGCCTTCTTCGCCACGTCCAAGGCTCCCCGCCGTTCGATCCCGCTCACAAGAGCGCCCAGCTCTGGAGGTGAAATGCGATCGAGGGGACGGCTGCGGAGTTTGGGCAAAATATCCTTGTCGAGGTAGATACGCGCCTGCTGACTGGTTTTCTTGTCCCAGGCTTTGCTGCGGAACGCGTGCCAGGCATCAGCGGCCTCGCCAAAGGTATTGGCGACGCGTTGGTGCTCTGTCAGCTTTTCAATCCGTCGCTGATCGGCGGGGTCGATGCCTTGGTCAAGGAGAGCGCGGAATTCTGCCGCCTGGGCGAGCGCCTGTTTCAGGGTGGTAACCGGGTAAGGCCGTCCCAGCGAAATCATGCGCGGTCGCCCACCGATTCTGTAACGCAACCGCCAGTACTTCGATCCATCGGGCATGACGAGCAGTGTCAGGCCGCCACCGGCCGCCATGGTGTACTTTTCGGTTCTTGCCTTGGCATTTTTGACTTGTAATTCAGTCAGTTTGGAGGCCATGTGTAGCAGCCCGTTCGAAGAATAGGCCAGAGTGTGTAGCAAAAAAGATTGCTACTCAACTTTGCTACACCGATTGCTACACAGGTGGCATCAGCTCTGATTGGAACGGTTTGGTCGCCGCAGGCATAAAAAACCCCGCAGCTACGCGGGGTTGACGGTGAGTCGACTTGGATTTGGAACGCGTTGGAAGCGTTATTGGCTGGGGGACTAGGATTCGAACCTAGACTGACGGAGTCAGAGTCCGTTGTCCTACCATTAGACGATCCCCCAGTGGATCGAAGGCCGAATTCGCCGCGAATAATAGCCGAAATTATCGGCTGTCTCTATCCTCAATTGCCTGCGATTGATGACTTCGCACGAGGCGCTCGACGAGGCTGGCGGCCTCGAAGCACAGGCTGGCCGATTCATCCCGGCCCATGAGCCCGCATTCGCAGGCGAGGTAGAGCTGGGTTTGCAGGATGGTCAGCGCCTCGACGGTGGCGCGCGCGTGGCGCGTGCGGGCGGCCTGATCGGCCGCGGCCATGCGGGCCGCGAGGTGCTCCGGGATGCCCAGCGTGTTGCCGAGCACGCGCTCGGCGAATGCACGATCGTGCCAGTTCGCCAATAGACGGTAGACGCGGGCCGCCACATCGCAGCAGCGCGACCACAACAGACCTTCGGATAATGTATCCACGTGCAACCTCCTTGTTGTGTGTGGGGGCGTTCATCCTGAACACCCAAAACGAAACTGCCCGGCGGAGCCGGGCAGTCTGGAAGCCGATTAGCGCTTCGAGTACTGCGGACGCTTGCGCGCCTTGTGCAGGCCAACCTTCTTGCGTTCGACTTCGCGCGCATCGCGCGTGACGAACCCGGCAGTGCGCAGCGGACGGCGCAGCGCTTCGTCGTAGCACATCAGGGCACGGGTGATGCCCAGGCGCAGCGCGCCGGCCTGGCCCGAGATACCGCCGCCGGACACCGTGGCATCGATGTCGAAGCTGTGTTCGAGCGCCGCGGTCACGAGCGGCTGCAGCACGATCATCCGCGAGGTTTCACGGCCGAAGTAGGTGTCGAGCGTGCGACCGTTGATGCGGATATTGCCGGAGCCCTTCGTCATGAAGACGCGAGCAGACGAGCTCTTGCGGCGGCCAGTGCTGTAAAAGGATTCGGTTGCCATTGATTAAAATTCCAGGGGTTGCGGCTGTTGGGCCGCATGTTCGTGATGCGGACCGGCGTAGATCTTGAGTTTCTTGAACATCGCGCGGCCCAGCGGGCCTTTCGGCAGCATGCCTTTGACGGCGCGCTCCAGCGTGGAGGCAGGCGATTTCTGGATGAGCTTTTCGAAGGTGATTTCCTTCATGCCACCCGGATAGCCGGAATGATCGTAGTACTTCTTGTCCTGGGTCTTGGCGCCCGTGACACGGATTTTCTCTACGTTGAGAACGATGATGTAATCACCGGTGTCCATGTGGGGCGTGAATTCGGGTTTGTGCTTGCCACGCAAACGGCTGGCGAGCCCGGCCGCGAGGCGACCCAGGACCTTGTCGGTTGCGTCAACGACGAACCAGTCGCGCTTGATCGTGGATGGGGTGGCCGTGAACGTCTTCATGATTGCGCCTGCTCGAAAAGAGGCGCAATGTTACGGATGGCGTGTGGGCTTGTCAACGACGGCGGGGCTGCTATCCACCTGTTTTGACTCGCATTTCGAGGTGCCGTTATGAAGCCCGCGAATCCTTCCCGAGCAACCCGCCACTACGGCCTGTTCGACCGCCTGATCATGGCCGTCGACGGCGCCGTCAAAGGCCTCGGCGAACGGCCCCCGACCGGCGTGCCGTCGCCGGCCGACCCGCTCCCTGACGTGCCGATGTCCGAGGCCGATCAACGGCTTTCGGCCGCCATGATGCGGGTCAACCACACCGGTGAGGTCTGCGCCCAGGCCCTCTACAGCGCCCAGTCCGCGTGGGCGACCGATCCCGCGGTCCGCGCGATGCTGGAGACTGCCGGCGCCGAGGAGCTGGCCCATCTCGACTGGTGCGCAGGCCGTCTGGCCGAGCTGCACAGCCACCCCAGCCGCCTCGACCCGTGCTGGTTTGCCGGGGCCTATGCCATCGGCACCGCCTTTGCCGCGGTCGGTGACGACTGGAGCATGGGTTTTCTCGATGAGACCGAGCGCCAGGTCGTTGCTCACCTTGATGACCATCTCGGCGCCCTACCGCGCACCGACCGGCGCAGCCGGGCGATCGTGCTCCAGATGCAGCGGGACGAAGCCCGGCACTCGGTCACCGCGGTTCGCCATGGCGCCCGCCCGCTGCCGCTGCCGCTGCGCCTGCTGATGAAGGGGCAGGCCGCCGTGATGAAAGCGGTCGCTGCGCGCATCTGACCTGTCTCCGCTCCGGTTCAGGCACCGTCCAGCGAGCTGCGACGTAAAATGGCAGTTCAAACCACTTCACAGGAAAGACTGACCTTGCGATCCGCACACCCGATCTCCCGACCCTCGCGAGCGCTGCTCGCCATCCTGTGTCTGCTCTTCGTCCACACCGTGTCCGCTGCATTGCCGGACATGGCCAACGGCGCGCCGTTGCCGAGCCTCGCACCGATGCTCGACAAGGTGACGCCGGCGGTGGTCAACATCTCGACCGCCGGTCACGTCGAGCTGAAGCAGCACCCCTTGCTCAGCGACCCGTTTTTCCGGCGCTTCTTCGACGTGCCGAACATGCCGCGCGAGCGCAAGACTCAGAGTCTGGGCTCAGGCGTCATCATCGATGCCAAGCGCGGTCTCGTGCTGACCAACAACCACGTGATCGCCAACGCCGATCAGATCAACGTGCGGCTCAACGACGGCCGGCAGTTCGCCGCCGAACTGGTGGGTTCCGATCCGGAGACCGATGTCGCGGTGATTCGCATCGAGGCGACGGGCCTCGTCGGCCTGCCGTCCGCGAACTCGGACGAGGCGCGCGTCGGCGACTTCGTCGTCGCGATCGGCAATCCCTTCGGCCTCGGCCAGACGGTGACGTCCGGCATCATCAGCGCGCTCGCGCGCAGCGGTCTCGGTATCACCGGGTACGAAGATCTCATTCAGACCGACGCGTCGATCAACCCGGGCAACTCCGGCGGCGCGCTGGTCAACCTGCGCGGCGAACTCGTCGGCATCAATACGGCGATCTATTCGCAGAGCGGCGGAAATATCGGTATCGGCTTTGCGATTCCGGTCAACATGGCGCGCCAGATCATGGAGCAGCTCGTGGAATTCGGCGAGGTCAACCGCGGTTACCTCGGCGCCGAAATGCAGAACATGGATCCCGAACTTGCGGCGGCGTTCGGCCTGAAGACCGCCCAGGGAGCTGTCCTCGTGAACATCGTGCCGGGATCGCCGGCCGAGAAGGCGGGATTGAAGCCCGGCGACGTGGTCACCGCGGCGAACGGCAAGCCGGTGCGGGACGCATCCGATTTGCGCAATCGCGTTGGTCTGCTGCGGGTCGGAGATACGATGAAACTCGACGTGTTGCGCGATGGCCGTCGTCTGACGCTCAGCTCCGTGATCGCCGGGCGCACGGCGAGCAAATCGGCGGGCGGGATCAAAAACGAGCGGCTGGCCGGCGTCAGTCTCGGTGAGATCCCGCAGAACTCGGCCTATTACGGGCAGGTCGCCGGCATCATGGTCTTCGAGGTGTCGACCGGCACACCGGCGTGGGCGGCCGGCCTGCGCGAGGGCGACGTGATCACCTCGGTCAATCGCACGCAGATCGAGGATCTACCGTCGTTCCTGGGGCTGGTCGGGCAGGTCAAGGGAGCGCTGCTGCTTGGCGTCCTGCGCGGCAACCGCTCGGCTTACCTCGTCATCAGGTAAGGCTCCGTCAGCCCGCGATCGCGTCGTGATGCAGGGCCGCGCTGCCAGTCCGGCGCGGCTCGCGGAGCGGGGCCGCGAGCAGTCTGCGCAAGCCGGCAAGCGTCACGTAGTCATGCTTGCCGAGTTCGCCGCTGACGATCCTGCACGGGGCCTCCGGTTCGCCGAGGCCATCGGTCACCAGGGCCGCACCCGGGAAAGCGCGCGCGCGGGTATAGCGATGCGTGGTGATGACCGTGGCGAGGCCCGCCGCGCGGGCCGACTTCAGCCCGTTCAGTGTGTCTTCGAATGCGACGCAATGGGCGGCCGGCAAGCCGATGGCCCGCAGCACGGCGAGATAGACGGCCGGCGAAGGCTTTTTCTCCGGCACGCTGTCGCAGGTTTCAATCGCGGCGAACCAGTCCCGCCAGTCGGCCGGCAGGTTCATGTCGAGCAGCGTGTCGAGATTGCGGCGGGCTGAACTCGTCGCGAGCGCGAGCGTGAGACCGGCGGCCCGGGCCTCATCGAGCAGCCGCGCGACGCCCGGCCGCAGCTTCAGATGCCCGGCGCGGATCAGTTCGCCGTAAATGGCGGTCTTGCGCCCGTGAATTTCCCTGATCAGGTCTGGGGTCAGAATTTCACCAGGGCCCTTCGCGAGCAGTTCGCGCATGTAGAAATCGATGCGCTCCCGGCCGCCGGAGATCGCGAGCAGGCGCTCGTAGAGCCGGGGACTCCAGCGCCACGGGATCGAGTATTCGGAAAAGACCAGGTTGAAGGCCTGGCGGTGGAGTTCTTCGGTGTCGGCCAGCGTGCCGTCCACGTCGAATATCAGGGCTTGCAGCGAATCCATGTCGGGGGTGTCGACCATCGTCCTCGTCAACTGAAGTCAGCGGCCGCCACTTTACCCCCATCGCGGCTGGAAGTTGTGCGTTCGTCCGCAGAATCGGTGTTCATCAGTCGGTTTCGAGTCCGGGCGTGGCCGGAGGTTCCAGTTCGACGCGCTCGATCTTGTCGAACCGGTCTGCAATGCGGCGCGCGGAGACATTGACCTTCTGCACGTCGTCGTGCGCCTGCTCGATGTGCCGGGCCAACTGGTCCATGCGCTCGCGAAACCGCTGGAAATCCTTGCCCAGATGGCCGAGGTGGTGCTGGATGATGTCGACCTGCTCGCGCGTGGCGGCGTCCTTGAGCACGGCGCAGGCCGTGGTCAGCACCGCCCACAGCGTCGTCGGCGACACCAGCCACACGCGCGCCGCGTGGGCCTCATCGACCAGATCGGGGTGATGGCCCTGGATTTCCGCGAACACGGCCTCGGCGGGAATGAACATGATGGCGCCGTCGGCGGTCACGTTCGGGACGATGTACTTCGACGCGATGTCGCGGATGTGTTTGCGGATGTCGACCTTGAACTGTCGCTCGGCCTGCCGGCGGTCGAGATCGCCGAGCGCGAGATCGGTCATGCGCCGCCAGGCTTCGAGCGGGAACTTGGCGTCGACCGCGAGCGTGCCGGTCGGCGCAGGCAGGAACAACGCACAGTCGGCGATTTTGCCGTTCGGCAACGGATGCTGCAGGCTGAAGCTCGCTTCCGGCATCACGTTGCGCACGAGGGCTGCCAGCTGGACCTCGCCGAAGGCGCCGCGCGAGCGCTTGTCGGCGAGCACCTGCTGCAGGCTCACGACTTCGCCGGACAGCGCCGTGATTTTCTTCTGCGCCTCGTCGATCAGCGCGAGGCGCTTGAGCACATCGGTGAAGGTGGCCGTGGTCTTCTCGAATCCATCGGCGAGCCGGCGGTCGACCTGTCCCGCGATCTCCCGCAGGCGCTCGTCGGTCGAGCGCGTCAGGGCTTCGACGCGCTGCCCAAGCTCCGTCGAGCTGCGCTGCAGGGCTTCGGCCACCTGTCGCTGCACACTGAGAAACCCCTGTTGCAGGCCCTCGGCCAGGCGCTGGGTGCTTTCCGTCTGGCGCTGTTCGAAGGCCGCGCGGTGGTCGGCCATGGCCGCGTGCACCTGTTCGCGCAGGGCGCCGGCCTGCGCCATCTGCGTCGTGCGCTGCTCGCCGAGTTCGCGCGTGATGGACAGGCGCAGCGCCTCGCCCCGCTCGATCACCTGCTCGCGCAGATGGACGGCGTCGCTCGCGCTTTGCTGGTGCGTGGCGATGCTGCGTTCGGTCAGCACGTCGAGACGCGATTTCAGGTCCTGCAGCAGCGCGAGCTGAGCATGCAGCGCCGCGCCCTGTCGGGCCTGCGCGCGCCATGTCAGCAGCAGCAGCGCCAGCGCGATCGCACCGGCCAGCGGCAACAGCAGGATCGCATCTTGTCGCAGGAGTTCGAGCAGGGCGGGAAGGGCGTCGGTCATCGGCGGCGCTTCAGCAGGGCGACGACATGACGCGGGGCAGGCAGACGGCGCGGAACACCATGTCGGAATGATACGCTGTCAATGTTCAAGAGGTCGATTGAAAAGGGCGCTGCAGGACGCATGAATCGGGAACCGCCAAACGATCGCCCGCCACCGCTGAAAGGTCGCGGTGCCATGTCCCGCCCGGATGCGCGTTATCTCGAGATGCAACGCGAAGCCGTCAGCGACGGCTGGCCGGGCGACGGCGACGAAGCCGTGACGACCTTGCGCACCACCGTCAGCTGGGAAAGCCCGCGGACTCTCATCAGCCGCAACCAATCACCCGATCTGCCGTTCGAACAGACCATCAATCCGTATCGGGGCTGCGAGCACGGTTGCGTGTACTGCTATGCGCGGCCGACGCACGCGTATCTCGATTTGTCGCCGGGTCTCGATTTCGAGAGTCGCCTGTTCGCGAAGGCGGACGCTGCGGCAGTCCTGCGCCGGGAGCTGTCGGCGCCAGGCTACCGTCCCACGCCGATCATGCTCGGTGCGAACACCGACGCCTATCAGCCAATCGAGCGCGATTTGCGCATCACGCGCGACATCCTCGCCGTGCTCTCGGCGACGCGGCATCCGGTCAGCATCGTCACGAAATCGGCCCTCGTCGAGCGCGATATCGATCTGCTGCGACCATTGGCCGACGTCGACGCGGTGCAGGTCTTCATCTCGATCACGACGCTGGACACCACGCTCGCGCGTAGACTCGAGCCGCGCGCGGCGTCACCACGCCGCCGGCTTGCCACCCTGCGCGCACTGGCGGCGGCGGGCGTGCGCTGCGGTGTGATGATCGCGCCAATCATCCCGGCGCTGAACGACAGCGAACTCGAAGCGATCCTCCAGGCAGTGGCCGAGACTGGCAGCCAGCACGCCGGCTACGTGATGGTGCGCCTGCCGCGCGAGGTCAATCCGCTGTTCCAGGCGTGGCTTGCGCAGCACTACCCGCTGAAAGCGTCGCATGTGCTGTCGCTGATTCGCGATCTGCGAGGTGGCCGTCTGAACGATGCCGAGTTCGGCACCCGCATGTCCGGAACCGGGGTGTTCGCGCAAATCATCAAGGCACGTTTCCAGAAGGCCTGTGCCCGGCTCGGACTCGGACGCAGCACTCATGCCTTGTCGACCGGTCATTTTCGCCCGCCACCGCGCGACGGCGCGCAGATGACGCTGTTCTGAAACGCGCGGCTGCCAGCGCGCAACCCACCCGCCCGTCCGCTCAGTGTTCGACGGCGCGGATGACGACCACCGTCACATCGTCGTGCTGGGCGGAAGGCCCGCGGAAGGCTGCCAGCGCATCGAGCACCGCCTGTGCAATGTCCTGCGCCGGTCGCGCGTGATGTTCGCGCAACAGCGCCCGCAGGCGCGTCTTGCCGAAGCGCTCGCCGCCGTCGGTCCGGGTTTCCCACAGGCCGTCAGTGGCCAGCAGCACCACGTCCCCGACACCGAATGCAGCGCTCGGCGAATCGTGAAACTGCCAGGCGCGATCGATCGCGAGCGGAATGTCCTCACCGCTCAGCTCGCCGATGGCCTGCTGCGCATCCTGCCACCACAACGCCGGGTCGTGGCCGGCACTCGAGCACACGAATTCCTGGCGCTCGACATCGATGAACAGGGCGAACAGTGTCATGAAATGTCCGGGCCGGACGTCGGCGGCGAGATGACGGTTGAGATGCGTCATGATGCTGGCGGGCGTCACGTCCGGCGTGATGCTGCCGTGGAGCAGCGCGCGGGCCGTGGCCATCAGCAGCGCGGCGGCGACGCCGTGCCCCGATACGTCGCCGATGACGGCGCCCAGCGTCTGGCGTCCGGCGTCGCGCAGGTCGAGGAAATCGAAATAATCGCCACCGGTTTCGTCGCAATAGAGACTGAGGCCGGCCACGTCGAGGCCGCCAAATGACGGCGCCTGGCGCGGCAGCAGTTGCTGCTGGACCTCGCGCGCGAGCGCGAGCGATTCCTGCACACGGGTATGCGCTTCGAGCCGCGGGATCATCGTGTTGAACGAGTCGCCCAGCGTTTCGAGTTCGTCGCCGCTCGAGATGTCGACGCGGCTCGAGAAATCGCCGTCGGCCACCGCGCTGACCGCGCGTTCGAGCGCGGAGATGGGTCCCGTGATCGCGCGCGACGCGTAGATCGACAGCAGACCGACGAGAATGGCAACGGCGCAGGCGATCAGCAGCAGCGCGTCCTGTTGGCGGCGCGTGGTCGTCAGCGCGTAATCGGCAGCTTCCTGGGCGGGACGCGTCGCGGCGCGTGTCGCCACCAGAAAGACGAGGTAGAGGCCGTCATCGCCAATTTGCCGGTACACGCAGTAGTGCGCTTCGCCGCGCAGGCTGACGGTGCGCATGCCATTGGTGCCGGCGCGCATGTCGCCGACGAGCCGCTCGAGATCGAACGCGCGATCGAGCCGCAGCGCTTCGACGTCGCGCGGTTCCTCCCAATCGGCACCCGTGTCGAGATGATCGTTGCGGGCGACGACGTGCAGCTCGCCGTCGGCGGCCGGGTCGGTCGGGAGCGCGGTCACCAGCACCTGGCTGGCGGCGCCGATATGGCGGGGCAAACGCAGGGATTTCAGCAGCTGGGTGACGCGCACGTCGATGCCCGTGACGCCAGCGAACCCGCCATGGCGATCGAACAACGGCATCGTCGCGGAGACCATCGCGAGCCGTGTGCTGACATCCGTGTGCGGTGGCGACCAGTCCATCGCGTGCCGTGCGCGCTGACGCGTGTACCAGATCCGCGTGCGCGGGTCGAAGTTCGCCGGATATCCGCCGTGACCCGGGTAGCTCGCGTGCACCCCGTTCTCGAGGGCGACGTACTGCCAGTACAGCAGTGACTCATGGTCCGCATGCAACTCGCGCAACAGCGGCGTGAGGCTGGTGAGGCGTTGCGCGTCGGCTGCCATGCTCTCGCGCGACACGCCTGGCGCGAGATGCACCGCCACCGAGGACAGCGACAGCCGCAACGGCTGCTGTCGCGTCTCGTCGAGCTGCCGGAAATAACGAGTCGGCGTGTCCTTGGGGCTGGCGTCGGCGGCCGTCGCGTCCAGCGTTTCGGCCCACAGCAGCGGTGCCGCGCCCCGGGGCCGACTGGCCAGCACCTGCTCGACTTCGCGCGCCTGCAGGCGGACCAGCAGTTCGACGACTTCGCGCTGGCGCTGAATCGTCTGGGCCTGACTGTCGGCAATCTGCAGCAGGTTCGCGCGCGTCTGCGCACTCAGGGACTGCGCGGACTGGCCGGCAAGCGCGGAGCCGAGCTCGGCGATCGTGCGGAGATCGGTCCACGCGATGAACAACAGGGGGCCGAGCGCGATGGCGCCGAGCAGCGCGAGGATCTTCCAGCGTATCGACAGGCGGGCACGGGACATGGCCGCAGCATGCCTGCCGCACGGCCGCTCTGGCCAGTGGCAGCAGGCGCGCACGGCGCCGTCCGGAGTTCGCGGCAAGCGCCTCGCGGGTTATCATCCGGCCGCTGTGCCGTACACAATTTCCCGCCCACCTGTCCGTGACGAAAGTTCGTCCGCATGACGCCGCTCGCGCGCTATGAACGCCAGCTGGCGCGTCCGGGTTTCGCGGCCGATCCCGCCCAACGGCGTGCAGCCGAGCATCTCGAGGCGATCCATCAGCGGTTGATCGCGCCCCCGGCCGCGACCCGCCGCTGGTGGCAGTGGGGCAGCGCCGCGCCGGCGCAGGACGCGCCGAAGGGGCTCTATCTCTGGGGCTCGGTCGGGCGCGGCAAGACGCTGCTCGTCGACATGTTCTTCGACTGTCTGCCCGAGGCGATGCGTCGCCGTCAGCACTTTCACTCGTTCATGCGCGACGTCCATGCCGAATTGAAGGCGCTGCCGCAGGTGCAGGATCCCCTCCAGGTGATCGCGAAGAAATGGGCGAGCACGATGAAGGTGCTGTGTCTCGACGAGTTCCACGTCACCGATATCACCGATGCGATGTTGCTCGCGCGGCTGCTGCAGGCGCTGTTCGATCGCGGCGTGATCCTCGTGACGACGTCGAACGACGTGCCCGACAACCTCTACCGGGGCGGCCTGCAACGCGAACGCTTCCTGCCGGCCATCCAGTTGCTGAAGGACCGGCTGACGGTGCTGGAACTGGCGGGCGGCGTCGACTACCGGCTGCGGACGCTCGAACAGGCGGCCGTGTACTACGTGCCGGACGACTGCGCCGCGCGCGCCGCGCTCGCCGCGCAGTTCGAGGCGCTGACGACGACGCAGGCGGTACCCGCGCATTACGATCTCGAAGGCCGCCCGCTGCCGGTGCTGGGTTGCCATGACGGCGTGCTGTGGGTGACGTTCGACGCGCTTTGCGGCGGGCCGCGCGGGACGGTCGACTACATCGAACTGGGCCGCTGCTTCCACACGCTGATTCTCAGTGGCGTGCCGCTGCTCGGTGAAGACCAGAACGACGCCACCCGCCGCTTCATCAACCTGCTCGACGAACTCTACGACCGCAACGTCAATCTGCTGCTGAGCGCCGACGCGCCACCGGACGGCCTCTACCGTGGCCAGCGCCTGGCCGCCGCGTTCAGGCGGACCGTCAGCAGGCTGTCGGAAATGCAATCCCACGAGTACCTCGCCCGTCCCCATAATTCAATTTGAAACAGATGCTTATCATTGTTACTTGACAACAAAAATAAGCTAACTATGCTAATGCCCTAATAGTTAAGTCATTCACTGGCCGCGTCCCGCCAGTGACAGTACAGAGGATCAGGGTTTTGGATCATCAAATTGAATCGGCAATCGCCAAACTGCTCGACCATCGCTACGGCGACGGGATCGTCTATGAACCGCGGCACCAGCAGCGCGGTTTGTTGCAGGCTGCGATCGCCGGCGGATTCGTCAGCGATGAAGGCTACGTCACGCGGAAAGGGCGGGCACTTCTGGCACGGGCGAGTTCGGTCAACGACCTCCGTGGGTGAGTAAGACAGGGCAACCTGTCACCAGCGTATTGGGGCTGCCACAGGCAGCCCTTCTTTTTTGTGGGCCGGCTTGCTCGTGAGCCGGGCGTGTCACGGGTTCGGCGTGGCAGTCGTCGGTGCGGCGGCTTCAGCCGGGTAGGTTTTCTCCATCAGCCTCTGCAACCTGGTCGCCAGCGACTGATGGTCGACGGCTGAATTCCGGCGCAGCACGTTCGACATCAGCGTCACCACGTAGTGGATGCGGCGCGGCGCGGCAGGGTGCTCGATCACCGCCACCGAGTTCATGAAGTTGCGCACATTGCCCGCATACGGCCGGCACACGAAGCCCGCCTCCGGCGCACAGCCGAACCACGATCCGCTCTTGAAATACACCGCCGAATTGAACAGCGCCGGTGACGATGCGTAGCGGATCCGGCGCTCGGTGCTGTACAGCAGACGTTTGATCTCTCGCGATGAGAACGCATCGACGAGACGGCCCTGTTCGAGCTTCAACATGTACTTCATCAGTTCGCGCGTCGAGGCATGGCTCGAGGTGCCCTGCACCTTGCGCTTGCCGGTCGCGGTGAAGAACGAGCCCTGGCGCAGCTGTTCGAGATTCAGTCCGTTGCGCGTGACGGGCGTCTGGATGAAGTCGGCGAGGGCCGCGGTCAGCGTCGCGCGCGGCGTCTCGCTGAAGTAGCGGCGGGCTTCCTCTGCCGATACGGGATAGCGCGTGCCGAATGCCTTCAGCAACATGCCTTCCTTCATCAGCGCCGCAGCCGCCGAATTCGAACTCGCCGACAGCATCCAGTCGAGGTATTCGAACAGCGTGCCACGATCGCCGGGCGCGAGCGGCCGACGAATCAGCCGTTCATTGTCGCGATCCCAGCGGCGCACGGTGTGTGAATCGCTGAGGACGAATTCGTCGGCGGTGACGACCGTCGTCTTGAGCAGTTCGAAGCGCCTGGCCTCGTCGTCGGGATAGAGATCGGCCAGCGCCTGGAAAATGCCGAGCGCGACGAGCAGCTTGCCGACGCTGCCGGGGTTGCGCAGGGTTTCGCCGTTGACCTCCGCATAACGCGGCGCGGCCGGATCGCTCAGATCGAGCACCGAGATTGCGTAGCCGGCCGCTTGCGCGCCAAGCAGCGCGCGCACCTGTCGCGTGAAGCCTTCGTCGGGCGCCGGCAGATCCGTGGCCGCCTGGTCCGCCAGCCGGATATCGACTTCATCGCGGCCCAGCAGCGCGCCGCGCGGTTGCCGGGTCCCCGGCATCTCGCCCGCCTGGACACGCCGCGCCTCCTCGAGACGACCAATCCCCGTCGCTTCATAGCTGTCGAGCGGATAGGCCAGCGCGGCACCGGCGCCGAGCATCGTCATCCACATCAGGCTGCGCGCGAGCGCGCGGAATGAAGTCGTCATGCACTCTCTCCGTGGCGGTGGGCGATTCTCAGGGCACGCCGTTCAGATCGACCGGCGTATCCGGGGCGCTCGTGCGGTTCGCGTCCAGGCCTTGCAGATAGCCGAGCCCGCGGGTGCGCGCGTTGTCGAGGAACGGACGAATCTGGAACAGGCGCAGCTCACCCTGCTGGAAGCCGAACTCGACATCGGCCGGGGCGGCCTGACCGGCAGCGTCGACGATCGCCGGAAAGCGCGTCGGCAGCTCACGCGAAAACTCGATCAGGCTCGCGATCTCCATGGGCTTCAGCACGCTGTCGCTGCCGCTCACCGGCAGCTCGCGGATACCCCCCGTCGGCACGATCTGTCGCCGCACCGGCGCCGTCGCCTGCGCGAGCAGACGCGCGCGGCCGCTCGGCACGTGAATGCGCAGCGACTCCGCCGCCTGACCGTCGACCGCACCGCCGACGCCTTCATTGACGGCCACCGACAGCCAGTCCGCGCTGCCCGTGTCGATCTCGCGCGTCACCAGCACGCCGGACTTCTCGCTGTCCACGCTCTGCAGCAGCAGGACCGCCGGGTAGACGTGCTCGGGCTGCGACATCAGCGCCTGGCGCCAGGCGAAGGAACGTGCAGTGAACGGCGAGGCCCACACGCGCGCAATTGCTTGCACGATCGCCTCTTCACCGACGACGTTCGGCAGCGTCAGGTTCAGACCTGCGCCGGTGAAGCCCGGCAGATCCTCGACATTGGTGTCGCTGCGCACGAACACCCCGTACGTGCCGTCGGCGCCGAACAGCGCGCGCAGCTGCGTGAGGAGCTCGGTCCTGAACGCCGGCCCCGGATCGGCGTGTTCGACCCATTGCTCGAGGTCCGCACGAAAGCGCTCGGTTTCGGTCCGCTGCAGTTCGCTGTCAGCCGGCAGCGCGTCGAGCCGCGCATACTCCTGCTTCATCCAGTCGAACACGCTGCCATCGGTGCCGGGTTTCGGCTGGTCGAGCAAAGCACGAAAGCGGCCGAACGGAATCGCGATGCCGTCGGCCACCGCGTCGGGATAGTGCGCTTTCAGTTCGCCGAGCTTCGCCGCCTTCGGGCCGACGGTGCGGCCCGAATCCGTGGCCCGCAGGTCGCGCAGGTTGATGAACGACTGCGCGCCGAGATCGAGCTTGTCGAGATCGACATTGATCGTGGTGTTGCCCGCAGCGCTGGAAGCCTCGGCGAACAGCGCATCGGTGTCCGCGCTCGCCGGCAGGATGCGCACGGCGCCGCCCGGGCTCACCGCCAGCACGATGCGCTGGCCTTCGCGTGCGCGCAGCTGCTCGAGCAGGCGCTGATCGAAAGCGACATTGGGGATGCCCAGATTGCGCGCAAGCAGTTGGACGTGCGACAGCGGATTGCCTTCGCCGGCCGTGAGGATGCCCGCGACTGGCGGCAGATCCGACACCGTTTCCGGCAGCACATAGATATGATCGCGCCGCAGTTGCCCGACTTCGCCGTCCAGCGCGAAAGTCAGAATGCCCTGCGCGAGCCCCGGGTTCAGCGCGCGCAGGCCGCCGCCGACATCCGCTTCGAACAACTGGTTGCTGATGCCGTTCAACCTGTTCGCGTCGCGCACGAGTCCGTCGACGAGCTCCGCGTGCGGCAACAGTGCACTGCCACGCACCTGATCCTGGATGAAGAGTGCGGCCTTCGGTTCGAGCTTGCCCAGCAGATCCATCGCCTTGCCGAAATGCTGGCGATAGTGCTGGCCCGCCCAATGCGGCGCGAGCGCGAGGTAGTCGAGCGTCTGCTTGTACAGCGCGGGCGTGGCCGTGTCGGTCAACTGTGCGAGTTCGGACCGCATGGCCTCGAACTGCCGCGCGGACAACAGGCCCGTGCCGTACAGGGCCAGCAGTCCGCTGTCGATGCGGGTCAGCCGCTCCCGTCGTGAGCTAGACCCGGCAACCTCGCGCAGGCTCGCTGCGAGCGTGAAGTACGTCGATTCCGCCAGCAGACTCGCGTCGACGCAGGCGAGGCGCAGGTCGGCGCTGACGGGGGAGGCCGTCAGTTCGCGCAGTTCGCGCAGCGCTGTGGCCGTGACGTGCAGGCGGTCGGCATCGGTCGCCGCGGCGCGCCAACGGGCGGCGAGCGTCTCGATGCCGTTGGCGGCGGTGGGAAACTTCTGTGCGGCAGTCGCGAGGGTGTCGAGGCGCGCGCCGAAGTCCTCGTCGTACAGGCTGCGAATCCCGGTCGCCAGTCGCCGGTAGTCCGCCTGACGCGTATCGGGCAGCGCGGCCGCGTAGGTGTCGACCGCGTCGGCGTCGGTGCGCTCGAGCCGGCCGTGAATCTTGTTCCGCAGCGGCTTGAACGCCGGATCGCGATCGGACAGGGTGGCGGCGAGCTGGCGCACGGCCTTGATTGACGAGGTCTCGAGCCCATGCGGCACGAGGCCGGCCGTGGTTCGCAGAAACAGGAAGCGCGGCCCGATCCATTCGCGCTGCGCGGCCATCTTCAGCAGCAACTGGCGGGCGCCCTTGCGTTCGTCCTCCTCCTGGAACGCCCCGCGGTAGTAGCGGGCCTGACGCAGGATCCAGCCGTCGTCGGCTTCGATCAGAAAGCGCTCGACCAGCATCTGCGCCAGCGGTGTGTGGAGCGGGTCTTCGGCGAGCAGCGCGGCGGCGTCGATATCGGCGAAGAAGTTGGCGACCCGATAGCCGGCAGCGCGCAGGGCGAGCGTCTGTGCCGACCATTGGCCGTGCTGATGGCCGCCGCCGTGCGGCTGGCAGGCGCTCGGCTTCGGTAGCAGCACCTTGCCGTCCTTGCAGAACCACCGGATCTGGTCGAAGGGGCCGCGCGGTGAGACCTTCATCTGTTCGATCCACGCGCGGTGCCCGGTTTCGTCGGCAGCCGTTCCCGTCACGGGCAGGCAGAGCAGGCTGCCTGCAAGCAGAAGGAGGCCCAGTCGGCATGTACTCATTGTGTCGTCCGTCGCAACTTCATGGATCCTTGCAATAACCCGCCGCGGTTTATGCCATCTTTCTTCAAGACCGGCCGCGCGTCGAGTGCCTTGCCGCGCGTGTCGAACGGGGCCGCGGGCCGTGACCGAGGACTGGCTCGCAGCACCGATCCGGCTGCTTTATTCCGGGAATAATAAGTTTCATAATCGAATGATAGAGCAATTTTCTACGGCGCCTTCTGAGATCGGCGAGCTGCCATCCGGGACAGGTGATGAATACTCCGACACCGTCACTTTCCTTTCGGATGGATTTGGCACCTCGCATATGAAACTGATCATCATCGACGACTCGAAGGAGTACATGTCACTCGTGCGTCGCATGCTGGCGCGCGAGATGCCCGATATCGAAGTCACCGAGTACGATCCCGAACAGCAGGGGGAGCCCGGTGCCGAGTTCGACTGGTCCATCTACGATGTCCTGATCATCGACTACCAGCTCGGTACCGCGAGCACCGGCATCGACTGGCTCACCCGTTACCGTCACGCGCCGGGGTTTCCGCCCGCGATCATGATGACCGCCGAAGGCGACGAGTACGTCGCGGCGCGGGCCATCAAGGGCGGTGCACACGACTTCATCAAGAAGTCCGACATCACGCCCGAACGCCTGCTCGGCCTGGTCCGCGACGCCGTGCGCGAACGCGACGCCCAGCGCGCCGACGGCGAAGTGACGACGCCGAACCTCAAGCTCGAGCGCGACGCCTTCATCTTTCGCGAAATGCGCCTGCCGCACGACCGGCGCACGCCGGACGGCCGTCGCATCGGCTACAAGTTCGTGCGCCTGATCGGCCAGGGCGCCACCTCCCGCGTCTACCTCGCCGAGCGTGCGCAGGAACGCAGCACGCTGGTGCTCAAGGTCATCGACGTCGCCAGCATCAAGGAACCACAGGTGCTGCAGCGCTTCGTCCGCGAGGCCGAGCTGGTCGCGGCCGTCAACAGCCCCTATGTCGTCAAGTTCCTCGAACATGGCTTTACCGAGAACTACGGCTTCATCGCGATGGAGTTCTTCACGCGCGGCGATCTCAAGCAGCGCATTGAACATGGTGTATCGGTCAGTGACGCCGTGAACTACATCCTGCATATCGCCTATGGCCTGCGTGCCATCCATGAGCTTGGCATCGTCCACCGGGACCTCAAGCCCGGCAACATCATGTTCCGCTCCGACGACAGCCTTGCACTGGCCGATTTCGGCATTTCGAAGCGGCTGGACGAAACCAGCGAATTGACCAAGGCCGGCAGCGTGCTCGGCACGCCGAACTACATCAGCCCGGAGCAGGCGCTGGGGCTCAAGGTCGACCAGCGCTCCGATCTGTACAGCGCCGGGGTCATCTTCTTCGAGATGCTGACCGGGCGGAAGCCGTTTCGCGCCGAGAGCGCCGCGGCGCTCGTCTATCAGCACGTCCACGCCGATATCCCGCAACTGCCTGATGCCGTGCGCGATTTCCAGCCGATCATCGACATCCTGCTGGCCAAGGATCCGGCCCAGCGCTTCAATTCCGCCGACGATTTCATCGACGCCCTGCGCAGCATCAATCGCGCCCACCAGACCCAGCGCTGAACCCGCGCTCCCCACCGGCTTGAATTGGGCGGCGAGGGGCCGCATGTACCCGTGACGCGCATCCCGCGCGGCGTCCTCACGGGGAACCATGGAAAGCAAGCAAGACAAGGCCACCACCGCCGGCGTTCCGGCTCTCCTCAAGGACAGTCTGCCGGGCAAGCTGCTGCTGTTGCCGCTGCCGTCGCGTCCGTTCTTTCCGGCGCAGACGATGCCGATCGTGCTCCCCGAGAATCTCTGGCTGGAGACCGTCGACCGGGTCGGGCAGACGCCGCACCAGATGGTCGGCCTGGTCTATGCGCCAGGCAACGGGCAGGAAATACCGGACGCCGGCCAGTTCGCGACGTTCGGCACGGTCGCGCGCATGCATCAGCCCGTGCGCGGCGACGGCCGCATCCAGTTCATCGCGGAAGGTCTGCAACGTTTCCAGATCGGCAGCTGGCTGTCGCGCAAGGCGCCGTACGTCGCGCTCGTCGACTATCCGCGGCCGCCGGACGAGAACGCGCAGGAAATCCGCGCCTACGCGCTCGCGATCATCGGCAAGATCAAGGAGCTGCTGCCGCACAACCCACTCTACAAGGAAAACGTCCGCGCCTACCTCGAGCGCTTCAGCCCTGACGACGCGTCGCCGCTGGGCGATTTCGCCGCTGCGCTGACCAGCGCCAGCGGGGCCGAACTGCAGGAAGTCCTGGAATCCGTATCGCTGCTGCGCCGCCTCGAGAAGGTGATGCTGTTGCTTCAGCGCGAGGTCGAGATCGTCGGGCTGCAGAGCGAAATCCGCCAGAAGGTCGAGGAGCGTGTCAGCGAGCGCCAGCGCGAGTTCTTCCTGCGCGAGCAACTGAAGGAAATCCAGAAGGAACTCGGCATCTCGAAGGATGACAAGACCATCGAGGCCGAGCGCTTTCGCGAGCGGCTGGCGGACTGCGTCGTGCCGCCGGAGGCGCAGAAGCGGATCGATGACGAACTGCAGAAGTTCTCGATGCTCGAGAGCGGCTCGCCGGAATACGCGGGCACGCGCAACTATCTCGACACGTTGACCTCGCTGCCGTGGGGCAAGTACACCACCGACCATCTCGACATCGATGCCGCGCGGCGCCAGCTCGACCGGGACCACGAGGGGCTGTCGGACGTCAAGGATCGGATCGTGGAGTTCCTCGGGGTCGGCGCGCTGACCGGGCAGATCGCGGGCTCCATCATCCTCCTGGTGGGGCCGCCCGGCGTCGGCAAGACGTCCATCGGCCGCTCGATCGCGGATGCGCTCGGCCGCAAGTTCTATCGCTTCAGCGTCGGCGGCATGCGCGATGAAGCCGAGATCAAGGGCCATCGCCGAACCTACATCGGTGCGATGCCGGGCAAGTTCATCCAGGCCATTCGCGAAGCGCAGAGTGCGAATCCGGTCATCCTGCTCGATGAGATCGACAAGATCGGCAGCTCCTACCAGGGCGATCCGGCGTCGGCGCTGCTCGAGGTGCTGGACCCGGAGCAGAACGTCGGCTTTCTCGATCACTACCTCGACGTGCGTGTCGACCTGTCGCGCGTGCTGTTCGTGTGTACGGCCAATCAGCTCGACACGATTCCGCGGCCGCTGCTCGATCGCATGGAAGTCATTCGCCTGGCCGGCTACGTCGCCGAGGAAAAGCTGGCCATCGCGAAGCGGCATCTGCTGCCCAAGCAGCGCAAAAAGGCGGGCCTGTCCGCGACGCAGCTGACGTTCAGCGACGCGGCCCTGCGCACCGTCATCGACGGCTATGCGCGCGAAGCCGGTGTGCGCAATCTCGAGAAGCAGCTGAACCGCGTCGCGCGCAAGGCGGCACTGAAGGTGCTGCGCAAGCCGACCGAGACCGTCAAGGTCACGCCCGACAACCTGTCGGAGTTCCTCGGCAAGCCCGTGTTTCGCCTCGAGGAAACGCAGCACGGCGTGGGCGTCGTCACGGGCCTGGCGTGGACCGCGATGGGCGGCGCGACGCTCGAAATCGAAGCGACCCGCGTGCACACCAAGAACCGGGGCTTCAAACTGACGGGGCAACTGGGCGAAGTGATGCGCGAATCGGCGGAGATCGCCTACAGCTACGTGTCGTCGCACCTTGGCGACTATGACGGCGACCCGGCGTTCTTCGACGAGGCGTACGTGCATCTCCACGTGCCCGAAGGCGCGACGCCGAAGGATGGTCCGAGTGCGGGCATCACGATGGCGACGGCGCTGCTGTCTCTCGCGCGCAACGAGGAACTGGCGCGGCCGCTCGCGATGACCGGCGAGCTGACGCTGACGGGACGCGTGCTGCCGGTCGGCGGCATCCGTGAAAAGCTCATCGCAGCCAAGCGGGTCGGGATCCGCGAAGCCCTGCTGCCAGAGGCGAATCGCGGCGATTACGAGGAACTGCCGGACTACATCCGACGCGGCATCAAGGTGCAGTTCGTCGCCCATTTCAGCGAAGTCGTCGACAAGGCCTTCCGCAAGCCGCGACGCCGGGCACGTGCGACGTGACGGCGACGCGGGCAGTCGCCCGGTCGTCGCGCCTGGGCGGGTCGTCAGCCGCGGCGAGAGTTCAGGCGTTCCGGTGCCGCAGGACGGCGGCCGCCCGTTCCCGCAGGATCGGCAGCGCGATGAGGGCGGCGCCGACGGCGAGCACGTTCATGACCGCGACGATCGCGAACACCTGCGGGATGCTCGCGCCGAGCTTGAAGCAGGCCATCGTGAACAGCGCCGAGGCGACCATGAACAGCGCATTCATCACGTTCAGCGCGGCGATGACCCGCGAGCGGTAATCGACCGCGGCGCCGGCCTGCAGCGCCGCGTTCAGCGGCACGATATACAGGGCGCCGCAGGCGCCGATGCCGGCGAGGTCGGCGAACACGCGCAGCGCTGCCGGGTCGGTGGCGAAATTCCCGAGCGTCAGACTGCCGGGCGCGGCGCCGCCCGCGCCCTGCCACCACAGGTCCAGCGCACACACGCACAGTCCGAGCGCGGCGAACGGCGACAGGCCGATTTCGACGCGACGTCGGGACAATGTTTCGCACAGCAGCGAACCGATCCCGATCCCCACGGTGAACGCGGCGTTCAGCAGCGTCACCGCCTGCTCGTCGGCGCCGAGCAGGTCCTTGCCCAGCATCGGCACCATGCTCAGGAACGTGGCGCCTTCGAACCAGAACCACGAAATCAGCAGCGTGAGCACCAGGGTCGGGCGATCGGCCGCGGCCGTGCGCAGGAGTTGCAGGGTGGCGCGACCCATGCGCCAGTCGATGCGTAGCGCTGCCGCGGGCGGTGGCGCCGACGGAATCTTCAGGGCCGCCAGCCAGCCGAGCACAGCGACGCCCGCCACGCAGGCGATCACGGGCACGGCGCCGTGTCCACGCAGGCTTGCGATGAAACCGCCGATCATCGCGCCGAGCAGGATCGCGATGTAGGTCGCCATCTGGATCAGGGCGTTGCCGCCGGTCAGTTCCCCCTCGCGCAGATGCTGCGGCAGGATGCCGTATTTCAGCGGCCCGAAGAACGCCGACTGCGTGCCCATCAGGAACAGCACCGCCAGCAGGAAGACGGCATTCTGCAACCAGAAGCCGACGGCGCCGAGGGCCATGATCAGGATTTCGGCGAACTTGATGTAGCGGATCAGCCGTGCCTTCTCGTACTTGTCGGCGAACTGGCCGGCAAAGGCGGAGAACAGGAAGAACGGCAGGATGAAGATGCCGCCGCTGGCGACCACGAGCAGACTCGCTGGCAGCGGAGAGCGCTCGGCGAGCGTGAAGGTGATGAAGATGACGAGCGCGAAGCGGAAGATGTTGTCGTTCAGCGCGCCGAGGAACTGGGTGATGAACAGCGGCAGGAAGCGACGGGTGGTCAGCAGGCTGAATTGACTCATAATGTCCCGCAGTGGCGCGCACGCCGGCTCAAGTATTCCAGGCCACCGCCGCTGTCGAAACCAGATTCCGGCCCCGAACCGACAGGCAGCGCGATGTCGATTGTAACGAGCTTCGATCTCCTAAAACATCGCCGCACCAAGATCGTCGCGACGCTCGGGCCGCGCACCACCGATGCGGTGTCGATCCGCGGCTTGATCCTCGCCGGCGTCGATGTGTTCCGTCTGAACATGTCGCACGGCAGCCATGCCGAACATGCTGCGGCGATCGCGCATATCCGCGAACACGCGGCAGCACTCGGCAGCCACACGGCGATACTCGTCGATCTCTGCGGGCCGAAGATCCGCACTGGCCGCTTTGTCACGAGTCCGCTGCTGCTGGCCACCGGCAGCGAAGTCACGATCACCACGCGTGACGTCGTCGGCGACACGACGCTGATACCCTCGCAGTACGAGCGCCTGGCCGGGGATGTCAGGATTGACGATCGTGTGCTGCTGAACGATGGCGCGGTCGAATTGAAGGTGCTCGGCGTGGCCGGCACCGAAGTGCGCTGCCTCGTCGTCAGCGGCGGCCCGGTGGGCAATCACAAGGGCATCAACCTGCCGGGCGTACAGGTCTCGGCGCCGTCGATGACGGAGAAGGATATGGCCGACGCTGCCTTCGCCCTCGCGCACGAGGTTGATTTCATCGCGCTGTCCTTCGTGCGCACGCGGACCGACATCGATGCGCTGCGCGCGATCATCGACGGCTATGGCGTACGACCGGCGATCGTGGCGAAGATCGAGAAGCCCGAGGCGCTCGACAACGCCGTCGAAATCATCGAGGCCACCGATGTCATCATGGTCGCGCGGGGCGATCTGGGCGTCGAACTGCAACCCGAACAGGTGCCACTCGCGCAGCACCAGCTGATTCGGCTCGCGCGCCGCTGCGACAAGCCGGTGATCGTCGCGACCCAGATGCTGGAGTCCATGATCACCAATGCGCGGCCGACGCGCGCCGAGGTCACGGACGTGTCGAACGCCGTGGCGAGCGGCGCCGACGCGGTGATGCTGTCGGGCGAGACGGCGGTCGGCGATTACCCGGTCGAGACGGTGGCGATGATGGGCCGCATCGCGCGCCAGACCGAGTCCTACCAGTTCTTCACGCGCCCCGCGGGCGGGCGTTCCCACGTCGACAGCGGCACCGGCCACCTGTCGTTCGGCGACGCCATCGCGAATGCCACCGCCCAGCTCGTTGCCGATACCGGCGCCCGGGCCGTGGTGGTGCTGTCGATGGCGGGCGTGACGGCCGGCACGATCAGCGCGGCGCGGCCCGATGCCCCGATCGTTGCCGTGTCGCGCGATCCCGCCGTGTGCAGGCGCATGAACCTGATGTGGGGTGCGCTGCCGGTCGTGGACACGGGAGCCGGGACCGAGAATCCGAATCTGATCGCGCGTCGCGTGGTGTTGCGACTGGGCCTGGCGGAACCCGGCCAGTACATCGTGCTGGTGCGCGGCTTCCATGCGGATCCCGAGCTGAACACCCCGACGGTCACGCTGATGATGGTGTGAGCCCGGTGCCGCGCTGACGCGTCCAGGCCGGTGCCGGCGTCGAACGGAGAGGGCAGGCGCTGCGCGCGCTCAGCGCACGCGGGCGGACGCGAGGCGGGTCGGGACGATCAGGCGGTGCAGTTCGGGTGCGAGCGCGGACAGCCATTCGCCGCCGCGGTTGTCGTCGGCGAGGCCGACTAGGATGTATTTGCGGCCCTGTGCTTCGACGAGCGCGCTGTCGGCATGCCAGTGCTGCCAGGTGCCGGACTTGCGATAAATCTTCACGCCCGGCAGACCGTCGAGGCCCTTGACGAACTTGTGCTTGATGCCCGGCTCGGCGAGCATCGACTTCATGATTCTGGTGAGCCTGGGGTTCACCAGTTCGCCGGCTTCGAGGAGATAGTAGAAACGGGCCGTCTGCATCGCCGTCGCGCCGTGCGACAGGTTGTGCAGCGGATCGCGCTGGAACGCGGCGCCCTGCGCATATTCCTTGCCGACCCACAGGCCACCGTTGACGACCGGGTCGTAGAGACGGAACTTCTCGGACTGCAGGATCCGGTTCACGCGACGTTTGCCAACAAGGTTCAGCATCCGCGTGGCATCGGTGTTCGACGACACGCGGATCATGCGCGTCATCGAATCGAGATTCGTCTGGTTCAACGCCAGCCGCCCGCGCTCGATCTCGACGAAGGCGCCGAGCAGGATCGCGATTTTCGGCAGGCTCGCCGCATACATCATGTGATCGCCATTGACCTCGGCGACCCGCGGCTCGCGGATGTCCGTGATGTCGATGAGGGCGACGCAGAGCTTTTCGCGCGCGACGTCATCATCGAGGGCCAGGCGTTCGAGCGCGGCCTCGAGGCCGTACTGGAGATCGGGATCGTAGCGTTCGCGCAGCGCGTCGCCATCCGCCATGCCGTCGGCCCACGCCGATGCGCACAGGGCCAGCGCCACGACGAAAGTCATGACCTGGCTGAATATGTTACGGTATCCCCCCATACTGGTCGGGACTCTAACATCGGGTCTCCGCGGCCCGCAACCCATCAGGAATGAGCCGAGGCGCGAAGCTCCCCATGCGCGCGGAATCTGCCGCAGAGGCCCCGAATACCCCGCGCCCACACGCCTGGGGGCGGGCGCTCGCCCTGTTCGCGAACTTCTTCTTCATCATCCTGGCCTACTACCAGGTCAAGGCCGCGTCCCGTTCGCTGCTGATCGAGTACGGCGGATCGGGTGCCCTGCCCTATGCATGGGTCTACTCGGCGCTGACGCTGGTCGTGGTCATTGCTGCGTATCACGTGATCGTCGAGCGCTATGAGCGTGTGCGCGTGGTGCTCGCGTCCCTGCTGGTGTTTGCGACCCTGCTCGTGATGTTCCGCACGCTGTTCACGCCGGACGACATCGTCAGCGCGACGGCGTTCTATGTCTTCGTCGACATTTTCAGCGTGGTGCTGGTCGAGCAGTTCTGGAGCCTGACAGACTCGGTCAGCAGCGCCGACGAGGGCCGCAAGAGCTTCTGGTTCGTCGGCACCGGTGGCCTGGTCGGCGGCGTGCTCGGGGGGCTGCTCGCAAGCTGGCTGGTCAGGTTCACGCCGCTCGAAACGCCGGATCTGCTCTATGCCTGCGCCTTGCTGCTGCTCGTCGTGTGGGCCTTGAACCTCGGCATGCACCGCGCCGGCGTGTACGCGGAGGTGCACGAGGCCGCGCCGCGCGAAGCCGGCGACTGGCGCGTGATGTTCCGCAACCGATACCTGGTGCTGATTGCGGTCCTGTTGTGCTGTTCCCAGCTCGCGCAGCCCGTCGTCGAATTCCAGTTCCTGAACATGGCCGAACGCCAATACGTCGAACTCGACGCGCGCACCGCGTTCATCAGCGAGTTCTTCAGCCTCCTCGGCGTGGTGTCGATTGCAATCAACGTGGTCGTCACGCCGCTGATGCACCGGCTGTTCGGCGCCATTGGCGGCCTGGCGCTGCAGCCGCTGGTGCTCGGGGTGTGCTCGGCGCTCTTCTACTACTCGCCGACATTGTGGATGGCCGGGGCGATGAAGATTGGCGACCGCGGCCTGTCCTACTCGATCAATCGCGCGTCCAAGGAACTCCTGTACATCCCGGTCGACCCCGTGCTGACCTACCAGGCCAAGGCCTGGATCGACATGGTCGGCTATCGCCTGTTCAAGGGCATCGGCTCCGGCCTCATCCTGCTCGCGATCAACTGGTTGTCGCCGGCCTCGGTGGCGATGGACCTGTCATGGCTCACGATCGCGATCTGCTTCGTGTGGGTGCTGGCCGTGGCCCAGGTCGCGCAGGCCTATCGCGCGGTGCTCGTGCGCGCATGAGTGGCGGCACCGGGCGGCTGCCGGCCGCGACCTGGGCGGTGGTGACGGCCACGCTGATGATTGCGCACCAGGTTGCCGGCAAGGCGACGCGCGATGCGCTCTTTCTCTCGCAGTTCGAGGTCACGGCGCTGCCGAAGATGGTGATGGCCTCCGCCGTGCTGTCGATGCTGGCGGTCGTCGTCATCGCGCGCCTGCTCGCGCAGTTCGGGCCCTCGCGCGTGATGCCCGGGGCCTTCGTGGTGTCAGCGCTGCTCTTCTTCGCGAGCTGGCTGCTGTACGCGGTGTCGCCGGACCTCATCAGCGTGCTCCTCTACCTGCAGATGGGCGTGTTCGGCGCGGTGCTGATCAGCGGCTTCTGGTCGGTGGTCAACGAGCGCTTCGATCCCTACACGGCCAAGCACACCATTGCGCGCGTCGGTGCCGCGGCCACGCTCGGCGGCCTGCTTGGCGGCGTGCTCGCGGGCCGCGTGGCGGACGCCATCGACATTCGCGCGATGCTGCTCGTGCTCGGCTTCCTGCACGCGCTGTGCGGCCTCGGCGTGCGCGCAATCGGCGAAGGCCGGCGGCCGGCCGGTGTCGCGTCCGAGCTCGGCCTGCTGCCGGGGCTGCAGCTGCTCAGACGCCAGCCGTACCTGCAGTGGATGGGCGCGCTGATGGTGCTCGTCGCCGTACTCGCGGCCCTGCTCGACTACGCGATGAAAGCGCAAGCCAGTCTGCGCTACACCGAGAGCGAGGATCTCGTCGGCTTCTTCGGCCAGTTCTACGCGCTGGTCGGTGTCGCGACCTTCCTCGTGCAGTGGCTGCTCGGGCCGCGGTTGCTGAAGCGTTTCGGCATCGGCCCCGTGCTCGCGCTGATGCCCGGCGTGACGGTGTTCGCGGGCCTCCTCGGTGCCGGGGTGGGGCGCCTGTGGGCGACGACGGCGATTCGCGCGGTGCAGATGGTGACGGTCAACTCGCTGTTCCGCTCGGCGTTCGAACTGCTCTACACGCCGCTGCCGCCGCTGACCAAGCGGCCAACCAAAGCCATCATCGATGTCGCCTCCGATCGGCTCGGCGACGTGGTCGGCAGCGGCATCCTGCTCGCGCTGCTCGCGATCGCGCCGGCCCTGAGTTCGGCGTCGGTCGTGATCGTGGCGGTGGTCGTCGCGCTGCTCGCGCTGGGGGTGACCCTGCGACTGCATCGCGGCTATGTCGAACAGCTCGCGGCGAGCCTGCGCGACGGTGCGATCTCGCTGCAGGCGGACGAAGTCGTCGACGCGACGACGCGCCACACGCTGGCCGAAACGTCCGCCGCCAGCGAACGCGAGATGCTGCTGTCGAAGATCCGGCAGATGAAACTGCAGCGCGCGGGGCTGGTGGATGCCGTTGCCGCCGAACGCACGGCGACGACTGCCGACGTCGCGCCCGATCCGGCCGCCGCGGGCCTCGGCGCCGCGGTGGCCGCGCTGGTGTCCGGCGACGAGGCCTCAATCCGGCGTTGCCTGGCGGGCCGCTTCATGGACGCGCGCCTCGCGCCCTATCTCATCCCGCTGCTCGCCCACGATGCATTCGCCGGTGACGTGCGCATGGAACTGCGCTGGATGGCACCGCGGCTGATCGGTACGCTCGCTGACGCACTGCTCGACCCCGATTTGCCGCTCGCCGCGCGCCAGCGCATTCCGAGCGTGCTCGAAGTCACGCACAACCCGCGCGCGGTCGATGCGCTGATGCGCGGACTCGAAGACGAGGAATTCAACGTGCGCTACAGCAGCGCACGCGCGCTGGCCCGCATGCACGCGCGCGATGTGGACATCGCGATCGACGGCGGGCGCATCTTCGCCGCGGTGGAGCGCGAGCTGGGCGTCGACGAGAGCGCGTGGGTGTCGCGCGATCTGAGCTACGACCTCGAGCTGCGCGGCGAGGGCGGCGAACTCTCCGACCTCGACGATCCGCGGATGAACTACAGCATGGAGCACGTCTTTACGCTGCTCGGCCTCGTGCTCGACCGCGAGGCGCTGCGCCTCGCGCTGCGCGCGGTCGCGAGCCGCGATCGCGGCCTGCGTGGCACGGCGCTCGAGTATCTCGAAAACGTGCTGCCGGAAGACGTGCGCCAGGGTCTCTGGCCCTGGCTCGGCGAAGTCGTCGAAGGCGCGATCCGCAGCAACCGCTCCAGCAATGCCCTGGTCGAGGATCTGCGCCGCGGCGTGGAGTCCTGAACGCCTGCCAGGCTGCGGGCAATGCGTGCCCGCCGGCGCGAAGCGCGCCCCGCTGTGCACCACTCAGCCCGTCGGCGTGTCTTGCGCGGACTGCATGTCCCACAGCATGGTGCGCCGGTGCGGCCTCAGCTCGATCCACCGCTCGTCGTCACAGTTCATTCGACAGAACAATGCGCCGCCATGGGTGAATTCCAGCGCCGAACCCGCAGCGATTTTCAGCAAGCCGGCGGTCGGCAGCCTGGCACCGCTGCCGATCGGCACCCCGTCCGTCCCCTGACAGAGCAGCACCGAACCGACCACGCTGTCGAGCGCGATGCCTGGTGGCCCGAGGAGCAGGCTCACGGTGGGCCGCGGCGCATCGTTCAATGCCGCCAGGTGTGCGAGCACGAAGTCCGACAGCGGCCCGGGCTCGGCCGATACCCACTGGCCTTCGCTCGAGCGTATCCGCGCACAGAATTCCTCGAACGACGCGGCAATCTCACGCCAGTAGATGTCCGGCCAACGATCCGGCGTCGTGTGCACGTGCTCGTTGGCGAGGACGCGGGGGCAGGACGGATCGAGGCGATAGTCGAGCAGCAGCCACGTGTCATCTCCGATGTCACAGCCGCCGCCGATACAGACCACCTGTTCCACGTCGATGAACGGCAGCTCGACGGGCGATGTGGTCGCGCTGCCACGCCTGGCCTTGCAATCGATCGCACCGTCCTCGAAGGGCGTCTCCGCCCGCCGCATGAGCACGTCGACATCTTCGTCGCCCTCGTCCGGGGACGCATGGAGTTGCAGATCGAGGTCGGCGAGAAACCGACACCCGGGATAGCGACTGAGCTTGTCGGTATCGAGGCGGCAGGCGGGCCAGTCACCGGCCTGTCGCAGCGTTTCGAGCAAGGGTGGCACGACATGCGCTTGGCGTGTCATCGCGCAGCCACCGCCTGTGCCTTGGCGAGCGGCAACTCAATCAGCCCGGGCGGGCGACCGCGGATGCGCTCGATCCAGTCCAGACGGCCGGCGCGTGGCGCGCGGACGACGATCGGTTGCTCGAATGTGCGCCGGGCGCGTCGCTGTCCGTCGATCCACTCAATGGCGGCGCGGCCCCGCAGTGGCCTCGGTGGGACTTCCGACCCGGCTCTCATCGCGCAGCCTCCGCACGCGGGGATTGGTCGCGTCGATTTTACCGGCAAGCGACGCGCCGGCGCAGCGCGATGTGTTCACCGACCCCGCTGCTGTCCCGGGGCGGTGGCGTGGATCCCGCGCTCCGCGCGCGTCGACGAAGCCCTGGTGGCGTCGCCGGGGTGGGTCAGCGATGCGCTGATGCGCGATAGGCACGCCCCGACACGCCCGGCACAATGGCGACAGGCCGTCATGCACGAGGAGTCCATCGAATGTCGTATCGCCATCTGCTGGAAGCGCAACACGGTCATGTCAAGGTCGTGACTTTCAATCGCCCGGCGCGCGCGAATGCCAGCAGCCATGAACTGCTGGTCGAACTCGAGGCCTGCGCCTTCGCGCTGCGTGAGGACGGTGACACCCGCGTCGTGATTTTCACCGGCGCCGGCAAGCATTTCTGCTCAGGCATGGATCTGAAGGAGTCGCGGGCAACGGATGCGCCGATGGTGCTGCGCCGCCGCCGCAACCAGGCGGGCGCGCGCGCCATCCGGGCGCTGTGCGGCATCGACCAGATCACGATCGCCGCGTGGAACGGCGCGGCGATGGGCGGCGGCGCCTGTCTCGCCACCGCGCTCGACTTTCGCCTCGGCGCCAGCGACTGCTTCATGCAGTATCCGGAAATCGACCTCGGCATGAACCTGATGTGGGAGAGTCTGCCGCTGATCACGCATCTCGTCGGCCCGGCGCGTGCCAAGCGCCTGGTCGCGGGCGGTGAACGCCTGCATGCACCGACGCTGCTCGAATGGGGCATCCTCGACGAGATGGTTGCGCCCGCCGAACTCATGCCGCGCGCGCTGGCGCTGGCCGGATTCTATGCGGCCAAACCGCCGGTCGCCGTGCAGATGATCAAGCACAGCGTCAACCGCATCGTGTCGGCGCTGGACCAGAGCATCATGCACATGGACGGCGATCAGAACCTGTTCTGCCGCACGCTGGCCGATCATCCGGAAGCGGCAAAGGCTTATCTGGAGAAGCGCCCGCCGCGATTCACGGGCGATTGAAGCCGTCGCAGGCCGTCATCGGGCCCGACGTCGGGCCTGCTGGCGGCGTCGCGAAAAGAACCCGGGTTGTTCCGACACGACAGGCGCCCGGCGATGCCGTGGCGCAAGCCGTGCCGCGCGCTGGGAACCAGGTGCCCCAGCGCCCGCTCCGGGCTTCCTAGAACGGGATGTCGTCGTCGAAGTCGTCCGGCGGCGGACCCTGGTCGCGCGCGCCGCTGGCGCCACCGCCGCTGCCGCCCCCTCGGTTGCCCCCGCGCGGCGCGCCACCACCACCGCCGCCACCGCTGTAACTGCCGCCGCCCTCGCCGCCACCGCCCATGCCCCCGGCGCCGCCGCGGCCGCCGAGCATCTGCATTTCATTGGCGACGATTTCGGTCGTGAATTTCTCCGCGCCTTCCTTGTCGGTCCATTTGCGGGTGCGGATGCTGCCCTCGACGTAGACCTGGCTGCCTTTTTTCAGGTATTCGCCGGCGATCTCGGCGAGGCGCCCGAAGAACACCACGCGATGCCATTCCGTGCGTTCCTGCTGATCGCCCGTTTCCTTGTCGCGCCAGGACTCGGCCGTGGCCAGGCGGATATTCGCAATCGCACTGCCGCCGGCCGAGTACCGGACTTCCGGATCGGCACCGAGGTTGCCAATCAACATGACCTTGTTCAGTCCGCGAGCCATTGGGGTTCTCCGTGAGTGGTGGTGGTTGAGCGCGTTGGCGCGATTCTAATCGACTGGCCGGTCTGCCGGCAGATCGGGCGGAGCGGCGTTCCGGTCCGCGCCTCAGGCCGGTGCGTCGGCCGCGCGCAGTGCCGTCTGCCGCAGGCTGTAGAAGAGCCAGCCGGCGCACAGCAGCGCAGCGGCGGCGAACACGCCGCGGCTGCCGGCATAGCCCGCCAGCGCGCCGCCGGCGAGGCCGCCGATGAAGGTGCCGAGGAACTGGCCGGTCGCATAGGCCCCCAGCGCCGAGCCCTTCTGGGCGCTCGGCGCGGCGCGCGAGATCCAGCTCGGCAGCAGGGCTTCCAGATAGTTGAAACCAGTGAAGAAGATGGTCAGGGCGATGCCGATGGCGTAGAGCTCGGCCGGCAGCGTCCACAGCAGCGCTTCACCGATGCCGAGGCAGACGATGGCGCCGGCGAAGAGCCGTCGGTCCATCTGCTCGCGGCTCGAGCGCAGCAGCGGCCAGATGAACAGCACCGACAGCGCCAGCACCGGGATGTAGATCTCGAAGTGCTGGTCCTTCGCGATGCCGAGTTCGCCGGCCAGCAGCACCGGGATCGAGACAAAACTGGCCGCGAGGATCATGTGCAGGAAGAACACGCCCGTCTGCAGATGCCACAGTTCGCGGGTGGTGTCGCGGCCGTCGCCGCGCGGCGCTTCGACCGGCAGCGCGGCCGCGTCGGGCACCGGCACCACCAGCCACAGCAGCGCCAGCGCACCAAGGCCGAGCACGGCGCCGCCAATGAAGACCCCACGCAGACCGAACCAGGCGTCCAGCAGGGGGCCCACGAGAAACGAAATCGTGAAGGCCGCGCCGATGCTCATGCCGATGATGGCCATCGTCTTCGTGCGCTGCGCCGGCCGCGTCAAGTCGGCCGCGAGCGCGAGCGTGGCGCCGGAAATTGCCCCCGCGCCCTGCAGCGCGCGGCCCAGGATGACGGCATAGATGTGGTCCGAGGCCGCCGCCACGAGGCCGCCGAACGCGAAGATCGCCAGGCCCACGGTGATCACCGGCCGTCGTCCGATGCGGTCCGACCACTTGCCAAAGGCGATCTGCAGGCTGGCCTGCGTCAGGCCATAGATGCCCAGCGCGCAGCCGATCAGCAGCGGGGTCGCTGCCTCGAGGTGCTCGACATAGAGCGCAAGGACGGGCAGAACCATGAACAGGCCCATCATGCGCATGAAAAATACGGCGGCCAGCGCAAGGGCGGTCTGCACCTCGCCGCGGCTCATCCGGTCAGGCATTTCCACAGGTGAAATTGTTTTGTCGGGCGGATTGGAATCCTCGTATATTACCCGTTTGCCGTTCCGGCTAGCCAGCGAGATCACCCGCCTTGCCGATGGACCACATTCACCTGCGGGGTGCGCGCACCCACAACCTGAAGAACATCGATCTCGATCTGCCCAGGGACAGGCTGATCGTCATCACGGGACTTTCGGGTTCGGGGAAGTCCTCGCTCGCCTTCGACACGATCTACGCCGAGGGGCAGCGTCGTTACGTCGAATCGCTGTCAGCCTACGCGCGACAGTTCCTGTCGATGATGGAAAAGCCGGATATCGATCACATCGAAGGCTTGTCGCCGGCCATCTCGATCGAGCAGAAATCGACGTCGCACAACCCGCGCTCGACCGTCGGCACCATCACCGAAATCTATGACTACCTGCGCCTGATGTACGCGCGGGTCGGCGAACCGCGCTGTCCCGATCACGACGAAGTCCTCGAAGCGCAGACCATCTCGCAGATGGTCGACCAGTTGCTCGAACTGCCGGAGGGCACGCGGCTGATGATCGTGGCGCCGGTCGTCAAGAGCCGCAAGGGCGAGCACCAGGGCGTGTTCGACCAGCTGGCGCGCCAGGGCTATGTGCGCGCGGTCGTCGACGGCCAGGTGGTGATGCTCGACGATCCGCCGAAGCTCGAGCTGAACAAGAAGCACGACATCGACGTCGTCGTCGATCGCGTGAAAATTGGCGGTGACCTCAAGCTCAGGCTCGCCGAGTCCTTCGAAACAGCACTCAAGCTCGGCGAGGGCGTCGCGAAGGCGCAGTTCATCGACAACCCGAAGCAGGCCGAACTGTTGTTCTCGTCCCGCTTCGCGTGCCCGCGCTGCGGCTACAGCATCAACGAGCTGGAGCCGCGGCTGTTCTCGTTCAACAACCCGAGCGGCGCGTGCACGAGCTGCGACGGGCTCGGCGTGATCCAGTTCTTCGACCCCGAGCGGGTGCTGACACGCCCCGAGCTTTCATTGCCCGCCGGCGCGATTCACGGCTGGGATCGCCGCAACGCGTACTACTTCGAGCTGATCAACGCGCTGGCGAAGCATTTCAAGTTCGACATCGACACGCCGTACCGGGACCTGCCGGCGAACGTCCAGAAAGTGATCCTGCACGGCAGCGGCAAGGATGAACTGCCGTTCACCTACCTCACGTCAGCCGGCCGTAGCTACACGCGCAAGCACCCGTTCGAAGGCGTGCTGCCGAACATGGAGCGGCGTTACCGCGAGACCGAGTCCGCGGTCGTGCGCGAAGAACTCGCGCGCTTCCTCGGCTCGCAGCCCTGCACCGAATGCAAGGGCATGCGGCTCAACCGCGCGGCGCGCCATGTGTTCATCGCCGGCCGCGCGCTGCCGGAAATCACGCGGCTGCCGATCGGCGGCTGCCAGCGCTTCTTCGATGAACTGAAACTCAGCGGCAAGCGTGGCGAGATCGCGGAGAAGATCGTCAAGGAAGTGAAGCTGCGTCTGCAGTTCCTGGTCAATGTCGGGCTCGATTACCTGACGCTCGACCGCAGCGCCGAAACCCTGTCCGGCGGCGAAGCGCAACGCATTCGCCTGGCCAGCCAGATCGGCGCCGGCCTCGTCGGCGTGATGTACATTCTCGACGAGCCGTCGATCGGCCTGCACCAGCGCGACAACGCGCGCCTGCTCGAGACGCTCAAACATCTGCGTGACCTCGGCAACACCGTGATCGTCGTCGAACATGACGAAGACGCGATCCGGCTCGCCGATCATGTCGTGGACATGGGCCCGGGGGCCGGTGTCCACGGCGGGCGGGTGGTGGCGCAGGGCACGCCGGCGGATATCGAAGCGTGCGTCGAGTCGCTGACGGGCCAGTACCTGTCGCGGCGGCGCGAGATCGCGCTGCCGACGCAGCGCCACCGACCGGATCCGTTGCGGCTCTTGAAGCTGTTCGGCGCGAGCGGCAACAACCTGCGTGGCGTCGACATCGAGATTCCGCTCGGGCTGATGGTGTGCGTGACGGGCGTGTCGGGCTCCGGCAAGTCGACGCTGGTCAATGACACGCTCTATCACCTCGCCGCGCGCGAACTGAACGGCGCCAGCCTCGACCCGGCCCCGTACGAACGCGTCGAAGGCATGGAGCAGTTCGACAAGGTCGTGGATATCGATCAGAGCCCGATCGGCCGCACGCCGCGCTCGAATCCTGCAACCTACACGCAGTTGTTCACACCGATCCGCGAGCTGTTCGCCGGGGTTCCCGAGGCGCGCACGCGCGGCTACCAGCCCGGCCGCTTCAGTTTCAACGTCAAGGGTGGCCGCTGCGAGGCCTGTGAAGGCGACGGCGTGATCAAGGTCGAGATGCACTTCCTGCCCGATGTCTACGTCGCCTGCGACATCTGCAAGGGCAAGCGCTACAACCGGGAAACACTGGAGATCCTGTACAAGGGCAAGACCATCAGCGAAGTGCTGGAGATGACGGTCGAGGAGGCGAACGAGTTCTTCGCGCCGGTGCCGATGATCGCACCGAAACTCCAGACCCTGATGGACGTCGGCCTGTCCTATGTCCGCCTCGGACAGAACGCGACCACGCTCTCGGGCGGCGAAGCGCAGCGCGTGAAACTGGCGCGCGAGCTGTCCAAGCGCGACACCGGCAAGACGCTCTACATCCTGGACGAACCGACGACGGGCCTGCATTTCTATGACATCGAGCAGCTGTTGAAGGTGCTGCATCGCCTGCGCGATCACGGCAACACGATCGTGGTCATCGAACACAATCTGGACGTGATCAAGACCGCCGACTGGGTCATCGACCTCGGGCCCGAGGGTGGTGATGGTGGCGGCACGATCGTGGCGGTCGGCACGCCGGAGGACATCGCCGCCCATCCCGGCTCCTATACCGGACACTTCCTCGCGCCGCTGCTCGCGCCGCCGGCGGCGACACCGAAGGCCAAGGCGAAGACCAAGGCCGGCAAACGGTAGCGGCGGTGAAGCTGCTTTGGCCACCGGGAACACCGAGGTATCAAGAGGGTAAACGGTGTGGTGAAACGCCATCGACATCGACCAGCAGCATGGTGTAATCGACTGCTGCAGGCATCGAGGCGAATGAGCGTGGCGGCGCGATGTCGGAGCGCCCCTGTCAGCACCTGACTTGCCCGGTGTTCGCGGTGGCAGAGGCCACGCCCAACGATGATTGAGCCGGCACTCAGATTGCGATCTGATCCGCCAGGCCCGTGCTGTAGATCAGAATCACGGGCAGTTGCGCCATCATCGTCACGACGTGCACGGCGAGCGTGTCGTAGCCGCGCGTGCCGTTGAGGCTGTCGGCGGTTTCGCCGAGGGTGCGCCCGACGTGGCGCGCAAGCCGGTGCATCAGCCAGGCGCCGGCGAGCACGAGCACCATCACGTCGACACCGGGCCAGATCGAAATCGCGCTCATGTGCAGGTAATCCGTGAGCCACGCGAACAGGAAGGCCGTCGCCAGCATGCCCTGCAGCGGCAGCACGAGTTCGGGATGTCGATGCAGCAGTGGCAGCACGGGCGCGAACAGCGCGAGCAGGAAGGCGACCCCGAGCACGGTGCTGGGCCCGGCTTCATGGGCGGCGAGCAGCACCTGCAGGTCCGGTGCCTCGCGCAGTCCGAACAGGCCCGGATAGGCGAGATGCACGAACAGCACGATGCACGCGGCGCGCATCAGCGGAATGCCGACGTGTTCCCAGAACCACAGCGTCGGCGTGTTGTCGTGGCAGTGGCGCTCGATGAAGCGCTCCAGAAACGGCTCGAGCGCCGCGAGCACGGCGTACACGCCGATCGCCAACAACACCTGACCGTCGAAGATCGCAGCGAAGAAATTCACGCGGGGCATGGTGCCTCAGCGCCTCACGCTTGGCCAGAACCGCGCGCCTGCCGGGCGGCGGGGCCGCGGTCGCGTTGTGGTCAAAAACGACTCGCTCAGGCACCATTGGCGCTGATTAAAGCTTTCGGGACAACGCCATGTCGGCACTGATCTGCGGCTCCTTCGCCTTCGACAATATCATGGTCTTCCAGGACCAGTTCAAGAATCACATCCTGCCGGACAAGATTCACATCCTGAACGTGTCTTTCCTGGTCCCCCGGTTGCGTCGCGAGTTCGGCGGCTGTGCCGGCAACATCGCGTACAACCTCAAACTGCTCGGCGGCCAGCCGCTGCCGATGGGTACCGTCGGCATCGACTTCACGCCGTATGCCGAGTGGATGGATCAGCACCAGATCGACCGCACGCACGTCAAGGTCGCCGAGAACACGCTGACCGCGCAGGCGTTCATCACCACCGATCTCGACGACAACCAGATCACTGCCTTCCACCCGGGCGCGATGGAACAGTCGCATACGAACAAGGTCAGCGATGCGCAGGGCGTGACGATCGGCATCATCGCCCCCGACGGCCGCGACGGCATGATCGAGCACGCGCGCCAGTTTCGCGCGGCCAACATTCCGTTCATCTTCGATCCGGGCCAGGGCATGCCGATGTTCAACGGCGAGGAACTGAAGCATTTCATCATGGATGCGACCTGGGTCACGGTGAACGATTACGAAGCCCAGTTGATGCAGGAACGCACGGGCTGGACGCCGGCGGAAATCAGCCAGCACGTCGAGGCACTGATCGTCACGCGCGGCGGTGAGGGTTCGACGATCTATCGCAAGAACGCGACTATCGAGATCCCCGCCGCGAAGCCGAAGCAAATCCTCGACCCGACCGGCTGTGGCGACGCCTATCGTGCGGGGCTGCTGTACGGCCTGATGCACCGGCTCGAGTGGCCCGTCATCGGACGCATACGCCGGTACGCAGAATCACCGTTTCACGCGCACCGAGTTCGAAATGCGCTACGAGAACGAGTTTCGCAGCAAACTGGCGTGGTGAGCGCCGGGGCGCGGCCCCGACGCGCCATGCCTTGAGGTCCCGGGCGCCGCACGCCGGCGAGCGGGGCCCCGGCCCCGCGGACGTCGCGCGGGCCGGACTCGATCTCCGTCTTCAACCCTTCAGGAGTCCTTTCCCATGAGCGACCGAATCATCCTGCGCAGCGGCGAGTCACTCGTCGCCGGCGGCCCGCCCGGCACCGCGGCCGAACCTGAAGTCATCATCGGCGAACTCGACGGCCCTGTCGGCACCGCGCTCGCGACCCTGACAGGCGATCAGGTCAAGGGCCACACGCGGGTGTTCGCGCTGCTGAACACCGACGTGCAGGTGCGCCCGCTGACGCTGATGGTCAGCAAGGTGACGGTCAAGAACAGTCGCTACACGAACATCCTGATGGGCACCGTGCAGGCGGCGATTGCCAACGG
>LNEL01000020.1 GCA_001464935.1 Gammaproteobacteria bacterium Ga0077536 | reverse complement strand
CGATGGGTGATCTATATCTATCCGATGACGGGTCGCCCCGGCGTCGATTTGCCGAACACCTGGGACATCATCCCTGGTGCGCGTGGCTGCACACCGCAGTCCTGTGGCTTCCGGGACCATTACGCAGAACTCCAGGCGCTCAATACCGGCGTGTTCGGCTTGAGTACGCAGACGACCGACTACCAGGAAGAAGCGCGAACGCGACTGAATCTGCCTTTCAGCCTGTTGAGCGACACGGCCCTGCAGCTGAGAACCGCCCTCGATCTGCCCACTTTCAGCGTGGATGGGATGGAACTCTACAAGCGAATGACGCTGGTCGCGGTGGATTCCCGGATCGTCAAGGTTTTCTATCCGGTCTTTCCGCCCGATCGTCGCGAAGGACTAATCAGGAAGCAGGAAAGCAAGAATGGATTGCTCTGATTTTCATCGCGGACTCATCATGGAAATCCGGGACAGATCTATTTATCTCTGATTTATTCCCGATCAGACGGTCCAGATTAATCCATCCCGAATAAGCCCGAGATCAGCTGCTCGAGCCACCTCACGCGGTAGACCGCATCGAAGGAGACGTCGCCTTCTGTTTCCGCGATGCCCATGTCATGTCGATGCGCTGTGGCCGTCACGAATCAAATAGATCTGTCCCGGATTTCCATTTCCGCCGGGCGGCTCGCCGCTGCCGGGCTGCCAGTCGAAGGCCTGCGCGCCACATATCGCGGGAGTCGTAGTCCGTGGCGAGTGCGAGGTTGAGGCGGTTGTAGGAAGCGAAGTCCGACACCAGGTGAATGAGCTGCACGATACCCTTGTCACTCAGGCCCACCGTGCGGAGGGTAAGCGGGGACACCCACCCATTGATTCGAGACGGTGACATGCAACGTCGTGCCGCAGCATGCAGCCAAGAGTGGGTGTCCCTTTGGCTACCTGATTGGCTGATTGGGCGGTCCCGGATCTGCTGTGCAGTGCCCTGCATGTGTAGCCGGGCTGCGCTCACTGGCTAAGGCGCCCGCCGCCTCGTCCGGATACCGACACCAGCCAAGGCGCTGACCAGAAGTACGAGCGTACCGGGCAGCGGCACCGCGGTCGGTAGTGTCGTGGCGATGCCGTCGTTGAGCGAGGTGAGCATCAGCTTGCCGAGGAGCGGGTCGAAGTCCAGGTCGTAAAGCCAGCCGTCCTCGAGGCCCGTGAACTGCACGGCGGGCAGACCGGTGAGCTGCCCCCCGATGTCCAGCAGGCCCAGTGCCTGGTTGGCGCGCGGCGCGAAGCCGTTGCCGAACACCAGTTCGATGATTGCACCGCCCAGACTCGCATCGCCCTCGACCTCGATCACATCGTGCTGTGTGCCCGGCACGTCGCCCAGCACTTCCAGGCGCAGCGTGGCCCCCGGTTGCAGCACGAGATCGCCGGTGACGGTGAGGTTCCCCGGCGAATTGCCCGGCGAGATGATTGCGCCGTCGTGCGCCAGGATGTCGTTGACCGCACCGCTGCCGCCGAGCGTTGCACCGGCGTTGACCTCGACCAGCGGCGAGCCAAGATTGCCGTTGACGATCAAGGTGCCACCCATCACATGCATGGCACCGGTGTATGCCGCCTGGTCGCTCGTCAGCACCGTCGTGCCCGAGCGCTGCTCCACGCGACCGGCTCGGAAGACCGTGGATTCGAGCCGGGTGTCGAACTGGTAGGCGCTGTCCAGATGGTTGAACACCACGAGGCCTGACTGTCCGATGTTGATGTCCTCGACGATGTCCAGCGCGCCGGCCCGCCGCGGGCCGGTGTCCACCGCTCCGCCGATGTTGAGTGTCCCCGTCGAATCGAATCCCGGCCCCACCACGCCCCCGAGGTTCACCACCTGGCCGGTGAGCATGCCGCCATTGGCGAGCGTCACCACGCCCTTGTCCAGCGTGCCTACCTGCCAGCGCACGGACGCATGGGCGACAGAGCCTTCCCCGTCCACCAGCAGGCGACCGTCACGGCCGGACGCGGACAGTCTCTGGCCCACGCCGACATCCGCGAGCAGTGCACGCGCGCCCCCCAACACTTCGAGCACGCCGCCCGTGCCACTGCCAATGCCGGTGGCACCGCTGACTTGGAGGAGCGCATCGGGCCCGATAGCGCGGATGGTGGCGGTATTGGTGTGGTTGGCAAAACTGCGCGACAGCGTGAGTTCGCCAGCGGTCACCACGCCGCCGGCCTCGATGGTGAGCAGGGTGCTGTCCGAAATGTTGGTCTCGAGTTCGAGCGTGGTCGCCACATGCAGGGCAGACCCGGCCTCGACACGCACGGTGCCAGCCTGTCCGTCATCGAATTCCCCGGCCTGCACGCGCATGGCGTTGACGCGCGCCTCCCCGCCGCGTCGCAGCGTCATGACGCCGTTGACATTGAGATCGCTCTGCTCCACTTCCATCAGTGAGCCAGCGCCGTCGACCTCGATCCGAGCCGCCACGTCCCGGCGCGGATTACGCCGCACGTCCACGACTCCTCTGCTCGAGACGTGGCCGCCGTCGGCGATCAGCAGCGTGCCGTCGATACGCATGCTGGTGGCGCGCCACAGGCTGTCAGCGCCCTCGACGGTGGCGCTGCCCAGACGGTTCACGATCCCCGGCCCCAGGGAGATGGTCGATCCAAAACCCGTTTGCAGCTGTCCGCCGTCGGTCACCAGCAGGTTTCCACGGGCCCGCAGGTTGATCTGACCCCCTGCGCCGAAGCCCGCTTCACTACCCACGGCGAAACCTTGCGCGAACACCTTGGCGTCAGGTCCCCGGATCGTGAGCGAGCCCGTGGCATCGGGCGGCTCGTAAGCCGGGTCCTCGCTGCGTCGTGCCAGCAGTTCGAGGGCAAATTCGTTGATGAAGGGTCCACCGCCGACGGCCAGCCGGTTCGTCACGTTGATGGTGCCCGCGTTCACCTCGACCGAGCCGCTGCTGCCCGAACCTATCAGCAGGCCGTTGCCGATGTTCAGGAGCGTGCTCTCGTTACCCTCGATGAGCAGCGTTCCACCGCCGTCGAAATCGGTCCCAAGATGGAAGTTGCTGCTCGTGGTGAGCGCTCCATCCTCACCCATGGTGAGCGAGCTGTTGAGATACACGAGCTTGGCGGCCCCGGTGCTGCCGACGATGTCGGTCGCCGATTCGATGATTGCATCGTCCACCGCCCGCGGCACCATGCGTGGCGACCACACGATGGCTTCGAACCAGCTGCCCTCGCTGACCTTGAACAGGACCTGCGCTTGCAACGCAGACCAGGGCGCGAAGGACACGCCGAGGAGCAGGGCGCTGAGCGCCAGGCGCGGCTTGCACGGATGCGTACGATGGAAATGAGATGTCATGCCGCGCCTCCGGCGGATATAGCAATGCCATTCGAGTGGCAAGACCTCGACGCGCAGCGGCCATCGCGGCGCACGGTCGACCAGACGAAGAATCGGGGCCCCCGCTCAAGAAATCCGTGACCCACTACCGCTCTGCGCGATTGACCTTCGCCGTCAGAACGGCTGCACGTCGCTCACTACCCCAACGGGCCGCGACGCAGGCGCGACCAAGTGTTGCGGAGAAGGTCAGCGATTCGTCAGCGTACTCGCGGCCCGATTCACCGGCACGATTCAACCCGGAGGAAATGGCGGGCGTCTCATCGATGTACGCCGAGGAATCGATCTACGCCAGGGTCACCCACTCATTGATTGCGTACCGCTGCCCCACTGGCGTGTGAACGGCCGGCGAGGACGCCCGCGCATCACCGGGAGCAGCAAGGATGACTCGCGCCAATTCGGGATCAGACAGATCTGTCCGAGGGAAATCCGGGACAGATCTATTTATTTCCAATTAGACAGTCTAAATCAATCCGTCCCCAATAAGCCGAGGGCTTGGTGATCGCAATGGATGCCACACTACTGGCAGAAAATCCAAGCATGCAGAACCTAACTACACCCGCGCTAGCACCTCCGCCGCAAAGGCCTCGATCCGATCGCAAGTCTTCTCGCGGCTGTTCGCGAGGAAGTTGAACAGCACATGATTGACCCCCAACGCCTTCATTGCCGCAAGATCTCCCACGATGTCGTCCGCCGAGCCCGTCAGCAACATGCGCTCACCGTCGCCAGCCGTCGCGGGCTTGCCTGTGCCGTGGGTCCAGACGGACCAGTAGGCGTGGTCGATCGTCGCCGGGTCCCGACCAGCCTCTTCCGCCATCTCCCCAAGTCTGTCGATCGCGGCGCTATAGCGCTTGAGGGAGTCGAGCGGCATCTTCGGGTTGCAGCCGATCGGAAACCACGCGTCGCCGCGGGCGACGGCGCGTTTCATCGCGGCCTTGCTCTCGCCGCCGATCCAGATCGGCGGATGCGGCTTGCGGTTCGGTTTCGGTTCGAACCAGATATCGTCGAAGCTGCGGTAGCAGCCTTTGAACGACGGGCTCTCTTTCGTCCACAGTTCGCGGTAGATATCGATGTACTCGTCGGTCACTTTGCCGCGTTCGGCGTAGGGTGGCGCGCCGACGGCGACGAATTCTTCGGGCATCCAGCCGGTGCCGCAACCGAGGATGGTGCGTCCGCCGGAGAGGTGATCGATCGTCGCGAGCAACTTCGCCGTCAGCAGCGGTTCGCGATAGGGCACCACCAGCACCGAGGTCAGCAGGCGCGCCGTGCGGGTCTGCGCGGCGACGCTTGCCATCAGTGCGAAGGGTTCGAGACATTCGCCGGCGCCGAGGGTGGAGAAGGTCAGCGTGCCGTCGGCGGAGTAGGGGTAGTTGGCGTCGATGTGGCGTGGAATCACGAGATGGTCCGGGATCGCCAGCAGCGAGTAGCCGCAGTCCTCGCCTTTGCGCGCGATGGCGACGATGTCGTCGTTGTTGGCGAGCGGGCCGCCGTTCGGGATGTTGAAGCCGAATTCCATGGAGTGCCTCATTAGGTGCAGGGCTGTGCGAGCCCGTCACGGGCCCGCCCGGTGTCAGTGATGCGAGTGCGCGTGCACCCGGTGTGTCTTTCTCGAGTTGCGTAACGAGTCCATGGCGATGCCGCCGTCGGGGCTCAGTCCGGCCGCTCGATGCCGAGCGCGCGCATCATGCGATGCACCGTCGAGCGCGACACGCCGAGCCGCTTCGCGGCGGCGGACACGTTCCAGTCCGCCTGCACGAGCGCGGCGGTGATGCGCTGACGCTTGCCCGGCGGTGTGCCACCGGCTGGGCATGCGGCGCCCACGGGCAGCGGCGGCAGATCGTCGCAGGCGATGGTGCCGTCGGTGTCGACTGCGAGCGCGAAGCGCGCCGCGTGGTGGAGTTCGCGGAGGTTCCCCGGCCACGCGTAGTCGGCCATCGCGCGGCGTGCGTCCTGCGCGATCGCTGGCGCGGGGCGGCCGGCGCGGGCCGCTGCCTGCGCGAACGCGCGCTCGATCAGTTCAATGCGGTCCTCGCGATCGCGCATGGCCGGCAGGCGCACCGTTGCCCCGGCCAGGCGGTAATACAGGTCCTCCCGGAAGCGCCCCTCGCGCACGTGCTGTGCGATGTCGTGCAGGCTCGCCGCGATCAGCGCGAAACTCACGCGCACGGGCCGCACCGCGCCCACCGGCACGAACTCACCGTCCGCCAGCACCTGCAGCAGGCGGGTCTGCAGCGCGAGCGGCATGTCGCCGATTTCGTCGAGGAACAGCATGCCGCCATCGGCTTCGAGCAGACGCCCCGGCGAACCGTGGCGGGAGGCACCGGTGAACGCGCCCGGGCGATAGCCGAACAGTTCGCTTTCGATGAGCTCCGCGCTGATCGCCGCACAGTTCACGGCGACGAATTTGTCCGCATCGCCACCGGCGTCGAGGAAGAGCGCCTTCGCCAGCGCGCTCTTGCCCGTGCCCGTGTCGCCCTGGAGCAGCACCGGCACGCGATGGCCGACGAGCCGTCGCGCCACGTCGACGGCTGCTGCGACAGCCTCGTCATGGCCGACGATCTGCTGCAGCGACAGGTGCTCGATCACGTCGTTGTTCGCCGCCTGGGCGCTGGGTCGTGTCATGCGCAAGGCGGCCGGCGCCTGCAGCCGGACGAACAGGCGGCCACGATCGAGCGCGACCGCCGTGTGCTCATTCGGCGTGCCCTTCAACCAGTCGTCGAGGCCGTGCATGGCGGCCAGTGATTGCCCGATCAGCGGCGTACCGGCGGCCGCGAGCATGCGCTGGGCATCCGGCGTGACGTCGAGCACGCGGCCGGCGCCATCGAGCGCCACGCGGGATTCGACGGCGACGTCGCAGAACTCGACCTGGTTCGAAATCCTGAGCACGGTGTTGGCACTGTGCCGGCGATCGAAATACAGATTCTCGATGCGCCGCGCAGACGCCGCCACGAGCTTACGCACGATCGACTGTGTCGCGTGGTCGGTCGGGCGCAGTGTGGTCACGTTCAGGACAGCGGCCAGCTGCCCGGCCGCGCCGAAGATCGGCGCCACGGTGCAGCTCACGCGTGACAGGCTGGTGGCGAAATGATCGGCCATGACGACCGACATCGGTCGTTGTTCGAGCAGGCAGAGCCCGACGCCGTTCGTGCCCTGCTGATCTTCGGACCATACGGAACCCGGGTGCACGCCCGCCGCGGCGCAGGCGTCGAGCACGGCTTCGTTGCCGCGGAAGCCGACGGCCACGCCCGCGTCGTCCGTCAGCAGGACCAGGTAGTCCTGCTCTGCCAGCAGCTCGAACAGGCGCTGCACTTCACCGTGCGACAGAGCGAGCAGATCGCTGACACGCTCGCGCCGGTCGTGGAGTTCGCTGGCCGTCAGCACCGGCGGCCGCGCCGTGCGTTCGGGCGTCAGCCGGTGCTGCTGCCAGCAACGGTCGCGGGAGGCGGCGAGGCTGCGCTCTACCGCCGTCGCCGACAGCAGGGCCGGGATGTGATCGTCGCGGTGACCGCTGGATGTCATGGCTGTCGCCTCCTCGTCCGAGGAGGCGATTCTGCTGGCGGTCGTCGCCCCTGTCACGCGGCGGACCGATCAGGCCGTGAAACCGGTCGCTTCCCGGAACGCCGGCATCACCTCGCCCGCCAGGCGCCGCATGGACTCCCATTCCCATTCGCGATTTCTGCCGGCGCCGTCCATCGACGCCATCAGCAGGCCGTGGAAGGGCCCGACGTGTTCGCGGAAGGCGACGAGCTTGTCGAGCACGGTGGTCGGCGAGCCGTACACTACCATGCTGTCGATCAGCTGTTCGATCGCCACTGTGGCGTCCGCCTGCTTCGGATCGGCCTTCATCACCGCGGTGTAGTTCGCGGCCTTCAGCACTTCCCACAGGTACTGAAAGTAGAAGTAGTTGCTGCCTGCCGGATCCATCACGCGATCGCGCGCTTCGCTGTCGGACTGCGCGATCACGATATTGCGCGCGACGCGCCAGTCGTGGCCGGTCGGCGTGCGTCCGGTGGCCTCGCAGCCCTCGACGTACTTCTTCCAGTGGCTCGCCACCACGTACTCAGGGCAGAAGTTCGCGGTCATCACGCCGAAGCCGCGCGTCGCCGCGACCTTCACGCTGCCGGAGAACGGCGACATCGCGGTCATCGAGATCTCGGGGTGCGGCAGCTGGTAGGGCTTCGGGATATAGCCGACGCCCAGCGCCGGCATCACCGTGTTCTTCAGCGACACTGTCCAGTGCTTGCCCTGGATGTCGTAGGGCGGGTCCTGCGACCAGATCTTCAGGATGATGTCGATCGACTCCATCATCTTCTCGTTGCGGTGTTCGGTGTCGAGCACGTCGAACACTTCCATGTCGCTGGCGAGGCCGCCGGGGCCGATGCCGAACAGCATCCGGCCCTTCATCATGTGATCGAACTGCGCGATCTCGGCCGCGACGATCACCGGGTGATGATTCGGCAACGCGACGACGCCGGTGCCGAGCTTGATGCGCTTCGTTTGCCGCGCCACCGAGGCGAGGAAGATCATCGGGGAGGCAATCGGCTCGGTCGTGCACGACATGTGCTCGCCGATCCACACTTCGTCGAAGCCGATCTCGTCGGCGTACAGCACTTTCTGCGCGTTTTCCTCGTAGGTTTCCGACATCGGGCGGGCAGGTGGATGCAGCGGCATCCCGAACAGTCCAAGCTTCATGTGTGCCTCCTCAGGCAGGTCCGCGGTCGACGTTGCGTGTCGCGCGCGGCATTTGAATGGGGTGGTCGATGCGTCCGAAGGTCATATGCCCTGCGCGCATTGACGCCGTCGACGTGGGGGCGCATCGGGCCGCTGTCCCACCGTTCGGCGCGATGCAGATTGCAGAGACCGTGCCAGCGGTTGCTGCCGAATAATCAGCGCCTTGACTGTCGCGCACTGTCGCAGCTGCCACAGTCTGCGACTGCCGGTGTCGCATGCTGTCGCAACTGGCGCGTGCGCTGCACCCTTATTCCGCAGCCCAGGCCCGCGTGCGTTCGATGATGAAATCGATCAGCGTGCGCACCGCGAGCGTTTCATAGCGCCCCGGCATCCGCAGCAGGAACATGCGCGTGCCGTAGATGCTGAGTCGCCAGTCGTCGAGCACGGTCACGACGCGGCCGTCGGCGATGTCCTGGCGCACGACGTAATCGGGGACCACGCCGACGCCGAGTCCGGCGAGCACGGCCTCGCGCAGGAAGCGGAAATTCTCGGACGCGAGTGCCGGGCGCAACGCGAGGTCGTGCCGCTCGCCGCCCCTGCTCGCCGAGATGCGCTGCTCGCGACCTTCGACCTTGGAGGTGATCAGCGGCACTGTGTAGAGCTCGTCGAGGCTCGTTGGCATCGCCTGCGCATCGGCATAGCCCGTCGACGCGCAGGCGACGTAGCGCACGCGCGCCAGGTCAATCGCCACCAGTTGCTCCGGCGGTTCGGCCATCACGCGCACGGCGACGTCGACCTCCTGGCGCAGCAGGTCGTCGACGCGGTTGTCGAACAGCACGTCGAGTGCGATGTCCGGATAGAGCCGCTTGAAGTCGAGCAGCCACGCCGACATCACCACCTCACCGAAGCCCGTCGGCAGACTGAGCCGCACGGTTCCGTGCAAACCCCTGCCGAGCAGGTTGACCGACTCCTGCGCGGCCAGCACCTCGTCGCGAATGCGTCTGCCGTGCGCGTACAGCCGCAAACCGACCTCGGTCGGCTCGATGCGCCGCGTGGTGCGGCGAAACAGCTGCATGCCTGTCGCATGCTCAATCTGCCGCAGGCGATAGCTGACGTTGGCGCGACTCATTTTCAGGTTGCGCGCCGCGAGGCTCAGGTTGCCGGCCTCGACGATGTCGACGAGCAGCATCAGGCCATGGGCGTCCAGCGAGGTGTCGTTTGTCAAAGCAGATATAACAAATATTCAATCTGGGCTTGGATTGTAAAGCCGTATACTCCCATCAACAATGCATCCACCTGCAGCGTGCGACCTGAGCCGTTGCGCAAACCCCATCCCGTCGCCGCTGGAGATCAGGCCCATGCATTGCTACTGCGTCACGCAACACGGTACGCCGCTGGAACGCGTCGAGCGCCCGCTGCCACGCCCCACCGGCACCGAAGTGCTCGTGCAGGTGAAGGCCGCGGGCCTCTGCCATACGGACCTCCATCTGTGGGAAGGCCATTACGACCTCGGCGGCGGCCGCAAGCTGATGCTCGCCGATCGCGGCATCAGGCCGCCGCTGACGCTGTGCCACGAAATTGCGGGCGAGATCGTCGGCAGCGGCGAGGCGGCCCCGCCGGTTCAGGTCGGCGCGAGCGTGCTCGTGCATCCTTGGATAGGCTGTGGCGTCTGTCCGGCCTGCGGGCGCGGCGAGGAGCACCTCTGCATCCGTCCACAGACCTTGGGTGTCGTGCACCCCGGCGGCTTCGCTGACTACGTGCTCGTGCCCCATCCCCGCTATCTCGTCGAACTCGGCGCGCTCGACCCGGGCGCATCCGCCCCCCTGGCCTGCGCCGGGGTCACGGTTTACAGCGCGCTGAAGAAGTTCGGTTCGCGGATCTTCGAGGAGCCCACGCTCATCTTCGGCGCCGGCGGGCTCGGCCTGATGTCGATCGAGGTGCTGCGCGCGATGGGCGGCGTTGGCGCGGTCGTGGTGGCGAGAGATCCTGCGCAACGCGAGGCGGCGCGGCAGGCAGGCGCGCTCGCGACGATCGATCTGCGTGCCGACGATGCGGTGCCGTCCATCGTCGCGGCCACCGGTGGCGGCGCCCGCGCGGTGCTCGATCTCGTCAGCACCCACGACACCGTGGCGATGGCGCTTGCCGCCCTCGCGCGCGGTGGGCACATCGTCGCCTGCGGATTGATCGGCGGGGAGATCACGCTGCCGCTGCCGAGCATCGTGCTGCGGCCGTTCCGGCTCGAAGGAAGCTACGTGGGCACGGTCGACGAGTTGCGCGAACTGGTCGCACTCGCGCAGCGCGGCAGCCTCGGCGCGATTCCAATCTCGCGTCGTCCGCTCGACTCGATCAACACGGCATTCGATGACCTACGGCATGGGCGCGTGTCGGGGCGGGTCGTGCTCGCGCCGTGACGGGTTGACGATGTCGTCCGGCGCTCGTGGCGTTCCATGCGCTGATTAATCCAGCCACAGAGAACACAGAGAAAGACGGGAATGTGCGGGCAGTACCGTGAAGGCGATCGCCGGTGCGTGTTGGCTGCGCGCTGCACCCGGGTTACTTCGAGTCTCCGGGTAGCCCGGGAGCAACGAAGTGAAACCCGGGATCTTCGGAAATCCGGGATCTTCGGAAATCCGGGACAGATCTATTTATTTCCGATCAGACGGTCTAAATAAATCCGTCCCGAATAAGCCCGAGATCAGCCGCTCGAGCCTCCTCACGCGGTAGCCCGCATCGAAGGAGGCGTCACCTTCCGTTTCCGCGATGCCCATGCCATGTCGAAGCGCGGTGGCCGTCACAAGCCGAAAAAAGATCTCTCCCCGTCAGGTTCCCACGCCTCAAGAATCCTGCGGATCGCGCGCGGTAGCACGCTCAACCGCCCGACACTCTCCCCGCCTCTGTCGCATCGGCAACAGCGCTACCGCGCCTGCCAATAGCCACCAGGCCGCGGGTAATGGCACGGGCGCGAACTGCACGTACAGGTCGCCGTTCTGCACGGCCAGTTGCAGGTTGCCGCCAGCGAGCGGGCTCAGGAAGCCCTGCGTGTCCAAGGCCACGCGCGCGGGGTCGAAGCCGACGATGCCGCCGGAGGACGAGACGGGACACCCACTCATTGTTCACCGCGACTAAAGATGGTGACGCGCCAAGCCGTGCCGCAGCATGCGACAAAAAGTGGACAAAAAGTGGGTGTCCCACATACCGCCCACATACCGCCCGCACATACCGCCACCACATAAAGCCATTGGCCCTGCAGCGACCGGCCGGCGTCGCTGCGCGAACACTCGCGGCCTTTCAAATCGAAGATTGATGAATCATCGCCCTCGAGCGCGGCGTGATGGCTGCAGTGCGTGAAATCGAGCGCGCAGAATGGCGTGAGTCGGAGTGGTGCCGCAGCATGCATCAATGAGCGGGTGTCCCGGATATCCGCGGATATCCGCTAACCCTCCAGTTGCTGAATCCCATCCAGGAACCATTTCGGCTGCGGCGCGGCGATTGGTTTGGTGAAATGCCACACTTCGCGGACCTGGCTGGCCTGCGTATTGGCATCCTCACGCATGATTGCATCGAATAACACCACCGCTTCGAGCGCGTCACCAACCTCGCGTACTTCAAGGAGTTCGGTTTCGAGCTTCAAGACATCGGTGCGATTATTCGCATCGAGGGCTTTGATGCGATCTTGCAGCTCGCCAAACATGGTGTCCGTGGTGAGTCCGCGGATCGCCGCGAGATCGCGACTATCCCACGCCTTTTGGAGCTCGCGATGCGCGATGCGCGCGCCGGCCATGAAGGCCTCCGGGTCAAACCCTTCCGGAATTGCTGAAGCCTTGATGGCGTGCAGGGTGGTGGGTTGGTCCTCGTTGCTTGCGGCCGCCGCCTCACCGCGAAACCAGTTCTGGGAGTCGAAACCGCTACTACCGTCGCGCGATGCGGAAGCGCTGCTATCGAGGCGTGTGTGTGGGGCCCGGTTGTAAGCCGGCTGGGGTGTCGCTCTGCTGCGTGCGCTGAGCAATTTATACAGCATGAACGCGATGCCGCCGAAAATCAGGAAGTCCATCAAGTTCAGATTTTCAAACGCGCCGCCGAACAGTAGCGCGCCCAGTAGGCCGCCGATGGCCAGCCCACCCAACATGTCCATCAGTCCGCCGCGTTGCGCCAGGCCTTGTTTCGCCGCCTGATTCTGTTGTGAGGCCTGCTGCTGCTTAGCAGAGGGGGCCGGTGCCGAAGCACTGCGTTTGGCCGGGGTACTGTAAGACGACTTGCCCCCGAACGATGCACCGCCGCCGAGCCGTTTGGCATTCGCGTCCGATACGCTGACGAGGGCGAGAATGAGGCTGACAATTCCGCACGATACAAGGCTGACACATTTGCGCATGGTGGTTGCTCGTCGATGGATGGGATGCGAGCAGTCTACACCGGCAAGCTGGGTAAGCTGGGACACCGACTCTCTATGAATTCACGTACTGGCCCCATAATCGCAGTGGAATTAGGGGATTATGGACACCCACCGATTCGAATCGGTCGCCGTGCCGCAGCATGCGACGAAATGTGGGAGTCCCTGATTGTTGCTCTGTCAGCACGTTGCTGAGGGTTCGAGACATTCGCCCGCGCTGAGCGGGGCGAACGTCAACGTACCTTCGAGCCAACCCGCCCGTCACCGTCTCGTGGAGCATTGGAGACGCCGGGTGTTGGGCTTCCTGCGTCAGCCCAACCTACGGCTGAAGCGGGTTCGCGATCAGTTGTTCAGCCACGGAGAAGAACAAACTTGCCGTGAAGGCGGTCGCCGGTAGGTGATGGGTATCGTGCGTCAGCCGAACAGAAGGGCGCTGAAGGCTACTTCACTACTCTCGCGTCGAACAGCGCTTCGATTTGCGCCGGCGTATAGCCAAAACGCGTAAGCACCTCAGTGCTGTGTTCGCCGAGCCCCGGCGGCGGCATGCGCACGGTGCCGGGCGTGCGGCTCAGCTTCGCCGGGATGCCGGCGCCGCGGTAGTCGCCGAGTTCGACCTGCATTTCGCGCGTTGCCGTGTGCTTCAGCGCGAGCGTCTGCTCAACGGTGAGCACCGGCGCGCAGGGCACGCCGATCGCCATCAGTTGATCGAACAGCTTCACGCCGTCGTGGCTCGCGAGCAGTTCGATGAGCGACTCGCGCAGCGGCACACGGTTCTCCACGCGCTTGCCGTTCGACGCATAGCGCGGGTCCGCGCTGAGATTCGGCGCGTCCAGCGCCTGGCACAGCGCCGCGAACTGCCGGTCGTTGCCGACGGCGACGAAGAGCGGCACCGTGCCGGTCGCAAAGAGATCGTAGGGCACGATGTTCGGGTGGCCGTTGCCGGTGCGCACCGCGCGGCCGCCGTAGAGCACGTTCGATACATGTGGGTGCAGCATCGAGATCGCGCAGTCGTACAGCGTGACTTCGAGGCGCTGGCCTTTGCCCGAGCGATTGCGCTCGAGCAGCGCGAGCAGAATGCCCATCGCGCCGTGCATGCCGGTCGAGGTGTCGACGATCGGCATGCCGACGCGGGTGGCGTCGGCTGTGGGCTCGCCGTTGACGCTCATCATGCCGGACATCGCCTGCAGCGCGGCGTCATAGCCCGGCATGCCGCCGAACTCGCCGTCTTCGCCGAAGCCCGACACGCGACAGTGCACGAGGCGCGGAAAGCGGCGGCTGATCGCATCGAGATCCTCGATGCCCCATTTGCGCCACGTCGACATCTTGAAGTTCTCGATGAACACGTCCGCCGTCTCGAGCATGCCGAACAGCACGTCGATGCCGCGTGGTGTCGAGAGATCCAGCGCGAGATCCTGCTTGTTGCGATTGAGGCCGAGGTAGTAGGGCGCCGTGCCGTTGACGAACGGCGGCCCGAAGCCCCGCGTGTCGTCACCGTCGAAGGATTCGACCTTCACGACATCCGCGCCGTGATCGCCGAGGATTTGGGCTGCATAGGGGCCGGCGAGCACGCGCGATGCGTCGACGACGATCGTGCCCGCCAGACTGCCGCGAGAAATAGACATGGGAATGTTCCTGTCGTGGCGGCGCCGCTCAGGGCGCGCGCATCAGATGCTTGCCGATGACGAGTTGCTGGATCTGCGAGGTGCCCTCGTAAAGCCGCAGCAGGCGCACGTCGCGGTAGAAGCGCTCGACCTTGTATTCGTTCATGTAGCCGGCGCCGCCGTGAACCTGCACACCGCGATCGGCAACGCGGCCGACCATCTCGGTCGTGAAGAGCTTGGTGCACGACGCCTGCATGCTGACGTCCGGATCGCTCGCGCCGGGCGGTTTCGCGTCATACGCGCGCGCCGTCTCACGCACCAGCGCCCAGCCCGCGAGCAGTTCGGCCTGGCTGTCGGCGAGCATCGCCTGCACGAGCTGGAAGTCGCCGATGCGGCTGCCGAACTGCTTGCGGTTCTGCGCGTAGGCGATGCTCACGTCGAGGATGCGGCGCGCCATGCCGCAGGCGATTGCCGAAATGTGCAGGCGGCCGCGGTCGAGCACTTTCATCGCGGTCTTGAAGCCCTTGCCCGGTTCGCCACCGATGAGGTTCGCGGCCGGCACGCGCACTTGATCGAGAAAGACATCGCAGGTCTTGGTGCCGCGCTGGCCCATCTTGCGATCGGGCTTGCCGATCGTGATCCCGGGCAAGGTCGCCGGCACGATGAACGCCGAAATCCCGCTCGCGCCGGCACCGCCCGTGCGCGCCATCAGCGTGAAGCCGCCGGCGCGCGGCGCATTGGTGATGTAGCGCTTGCTGCCGCTCAAGAGGTAATCGCTGCCGTCGGCGACGGCGCGCGTCTTCAATGACGCGGCGTCCGAGCCGGCATCGGGTTCGGTCAGCGCGAACGACATGATCAGCTCCCCGCTCGCAATGCGCGGCAGGTACTCGGCCTTCTGGGCCGGCGTGCCGTCCATCAGGATGCCCTGCGAGCCGATGCCGATGTTGGTGCCCACCGCCGAGCGGAAGGCGAGCGCGGTCTGGCCCAGTTCATAGGCGACCTCGCATTCCTGCGCCATCGACAGCCCCAGGCCACCGTACTCCTCCGGAATCGACACGCCGCACAGGCCGAGATCCTTCATGTCCTGCAGGATGTCGGGCGGGACGTCGTCATGCTCCTCGACCGCGTCCTCGGCCGGCACCAGGCGCTCGCGCACGAAGCGCCGCACGGTGTCCTTCAAAAGGTCGAAAGTGTCCTGGTCGAGGGCCATGGCGTGGGTCTCATTGAGAAGGAAAGCCGGATCGTCGAACGCGCGCAGCGGTTTGACAATGACCTGTTCGATTGACAGTTTGTCAAAGCAGGATTGACGCAGCAGCGCAGGACCCGCCTGCCGCCACCAGGAGTCCCCCCGGATGTCGCTCTTTGTCGACTTGGCCCGCCTGGCGCCGCCGCGGCAGGGCGAAGCGCCGGCCCTGCCGGCTGCATCCCCATCTGTTATGGTCCGGACATCTCACTTCCGGAGTGCCTCGTGACCAACGCAGCCGCAGACGACGCCACCGAACAGGCCGTGGCCGATGTCGCCGCAATTTTCGACGCCAGCGCCCGCTTTTGCATCGCCAACGCCGACCGCGCCGCCTATCTCGACTGGCTCGTGGAGGCCGGACCGGGTCGATGCCGGCGGGCTGCCACCGGCGCGCCTGTTCCGCGTGATCGGCGCCGCCGTGTACAACGAGCTGCCGCTGCCCCAGACCGGCTTTCGCCCGGTCCGCACGCCGCTGCCGGGCCGCAACGATCCCTGTCTGTGCGGCTCGGGCGCGAAGTTCAAGCAGTGCTGCGCGCCCCTCGCGAGCACCTTCGACATGTCGGGCTACAGCGCGCTGGCGAGCGTGCTCGGGCAGCTGCCCGAGGCGCGCTACGCCGAACTGCCGGCGTCGCACGTGAAGCTGGCGGATGTCGAAGACACCGTCGATCAATGGCTCACCGCCGGCCTGCACGGGCAGGTCGTGGCCCTGCTCGAGCCGTGGTTCGCGCCGCCGGCAAAACCGACCGAGGCGCTCGAGATGCTGTTCGAGGCCCTGATGTCGAGCTATCTCGCGCTCCGGCGCGACCACGATGCCGCCAGCCTCGTCGCGCAGCTGGTCGAGCGCGGCGATCGCCCGCTGCGTGCCGCCGCGCTGCGCGAACGCAGTCTGCTGCGGCTCGATGCCGGCGCCATTGAAGACGCATGGGAAGACTTCACCGACGCGCGCCGCCTCGCGCCCAGCCATCCGTCGAACGCGGTGATCGAACTCACGCTGCTGGTGTCGACGCAGCGCTTCGAGGAGGCGCGCGAACGTGCGCGCTACTGGCTGCCGCGCATCGAACGCGAACGGGATCCGGCGCTCGATCACATTCTCGATCTGATCCGCCGCGTGATCGATGATCCGCAGACCGCGCTCGACGATACCGCGATCGATCGCGCCGAGTACCCCGAGATCGTCGAACTCGAGCGCCTGCTCGCCGCCGCGCCACCCCCGGACGCGGCGCACTACCGGCTCGAAAAACACGACGACGGCGAGCACAGCGCGATGCCGGACACGACGCTGCGCAAGCTCGACGCGCGCTGGACGGATGTCTTTGCGCGACGCAAGCCGTTGCAGACCGATCTGCAGATCGAGAATCACGACGTCTGGGACGACACCCAGGGCTGGCTCGCGCTGCTGGCCGCAGAGCCCGACTGCTGGCACAGCCTCGACATCCTCGACGACCTCGTGGTCGCGGTGGCCGACATCCTCGGCGGCGACACGCGCGATCCCCTGCTCGACGCGCTGCTCGAGCGTGGCGTCGCGCTGCTGCGGGCCTTGATGACGGCCTCCGCCGGCAGTCTGCCGTGGAGCTGGACCGAGAACCGGCCGGCACTGCGCCTGCTCGCGCACCGCGCGTTTCGTGCGTTCGACGATCCGGCACGCGGCCCGGCCAGCGAGGATTTCATCGCGCACGGCGAATGGCTGCTGACGCTCAATCCGCCTGACCAGCATGACTTCGGCGAACTGCTCGCACTCGGCTACCTGACCCGCGGCGAGCCCGCCCGCGCCCTGGCGCTGCTGGACCGCGACGTCGACGCGAGCTGCGGGACTCGCCTGTATCGCGTGCTCGCCCTGTACATGACGGGCGACGTCGACGGTGCCCTGGCGGCGCTAAAGGCGGCGCAGCCGGCCTGCGCGTTGGCCTTGCGCCTGCTGCTCGAGGACCGGGCGCCCTTGCCGCCGGACGCCGATCCCCGCGGGATCACCCCGGGCGGGGCGTTCGAAGCCTGGGTGTACCGGGAGGCCGCGCGGCCCCTGTGGGTGCAGACCGGCGCGCTCGAGTGGCTGCGCGAGACCCTGCCCGGATTCGAGGACTGAGCAGCCTCCGGGCGGCGGGCGCCGCGCACAGAGGCCGCGCGGGCTGGCGGATGAGCAGGCCAAGTGCCGGATTTGCGCAACGCCGGTTCGAAGATCCCGAGGCATGGCACCCGTGCCGGGCAGGGTAGACTGACCAATTGGCACGCGACGTCGTCGCCACCGATCCTGATTCCGAGGAGTTCCCCGATGGCGAAACTGCCGGGCAAAGGGGTGATTTACGCCCCCTGGGAGCGGACCTTCGACCGCTTCCTGAGCCCCTTCGAAGAGTTCATTCATCGTCAGACCACCAGCGGCCTCCTGTTGATGGGCACGGCGCTGCTGGCGCTGGCGCTCGCCAACAGTGCGCTGGCGCCGGCCTATGCCCACCTGACCCACCTCCCGATCGGCATCACCATTGGCGACTGGTCGCTGCGGATGAGCCTGCATCACTGGGTCAACGACGGGCTGATGGCGCTGTTCTTCTTCGTTGTCGGGATGGAGCTCAAACGCGAGATCCTCGTCGGCGAACTGGCCGATCTGCGCCAGGCGGCGCTGCCGATCTGCGCGGCGATCGGCGGCATGGTGGTACCGGCGCTGATTTATTTTGCGTTCAATCCCGCCGGCGCTGCCGCGCGCGGCTGGGGCATTCCGATGGCGACCGATATCGCGTTCGCGGTCGGCGTGCTGGTGCTGCTCGCCTCGCGCGTGCCGAAGGCCCTGATCACCTTCCTGGTGGCGCTCGCAATCGTCGACGATCTCGGCGCGGTGCTGGTGATTGCCATCTTCTATACCAAGGCGCTTGCGCTGCACTGGCTCGCCGCAGCGACGGCGCTGGTGGCGGTGCTCGCGTTGCTGAACCTGGCCGGCATCCGCAAGGTGGTGCCGTATTTCCTGATCGCCGTGCTGCTGTGGTATGCGCTGCTGCAGTCGGGCGTGCACGCGACGCTCGCGGGCGTGCTCGGCGCGTTCAGTGTGCCGGCGCGGCCGAAATACGATCCCGGGCTGTTCAGCGACTTGATCAAAAAGATGATGGCGCGCTTCGATGCGAGCAACACGCCGGGCACGAACATCATGACCAATGACGAGCTGCGCACGGTCGTCCAGGCCCTGACCACCAGCGCGCTGAAGGTGCAGACGCCCCTGCAGCGGCTCGAGCATCTCTGGCACATGCCGGTCGCGTTCCTGGTGATCCCGATCTTCGCGTTGATCAATGCGGGCATTCCGCTGCAGTTGGGCTCGCTGGTCGACAGCGCGGGGCACCCTGTCGCCCTGGGCGTCACGGCGGGCCTCGTGCTCGGCAAGTTCATCGGCATCACGGGCGCCAGTGCACTGGCGCTGTGGCTCGGCTTCGCCCAGCTGCCGACCGGCACGCGATTCGCGCACATCAGCGCGGTGTCCCTGCTGGCCGGCATCGGTTTCACGATGTCGATCTTCATCGCGGAGCTGGGCTTCGCCGACCATCCCGCCGACCTGCTGATGGCCAAGACCGGTGTGCTGGCCGCCTCGCTGCTGAGCGGCACCCTCGGCTTCGCGTGGCTGTGGTGGCTGGGCCGCCCGGGGCAGACGCCGGCCTGACGATCTGGCACGAAAACCCCGGATCACCGCCGTAGGTTGGGCTGACGCAGGAAGCCCAACACGGGCGCCCTCATCGCGCTGTCGGACCGTGTTCGAGCAGGCCGCCGACCGGGACCGAAGGGCCAGCTGACGGGCTGCTCACCGAGACGCCCCTGTTGGGCTTCCTGCGTCAGCCCAACCTGCATTTGGTGCCGATCGGCGCTTGGACGCCATCCGACTGTGAACGATTGACATCACCGGCATCGGATTGCAGATCCTCGCCCTCTCGCCCGCTATAAGGCTGCTGGCCCGCGCCGCGCCGCGCCAGGCCATCGCAACGCGTCCGGCCGCCAGAGGGCGCAGCTATACTGTTGCCCCGGCGCCGGGATGAGCGCAATTTCGCATCAGTGGACGAGAACAGGCACCGCAGTCAGTGCATCAGCTTCCGAATTCTTCGCCCTGGCGCACGCCGTTTGGCGGCGTGCTGATCGCCGCGTTGCTGCTCGCCGGGGTCGAGGCCGTCCTGCACAGCGACGCCTTTCTTTATCGCTATCGCTCGGTGTTCGCGGCGGGGCGCGCGATGGACAAGGTGCTCGCGCTCGAAGCCCAGCCCGCCACGGTGCTCGCCATCGGCAACAGCCGCGTCGACAACGGCATCGCGCCGGCGGTCCTCCGTCGTGAAACGGGGCTCGAGGCCTTCAACCTCGGCCTGCCCGGCGCCGAGGCCTGTAATCTCGAAGGTGTCGTCGCCCGTCTCCATGCTCACGGCGTGTTCGGCCCCGGCCGCACCGAACAGGTGTTGATCGGTCTCGACGACGGTTTTTTCCAGCGCGTCGGCGGCCTCGGCTACGAGGTCTGGTTCGACGATCGCGCGCGCCTGCTCGATCACGGCCGCCATCGCGACTGGCTTAGATCGGTGGTGCGCCTGTGGGGCTTCGCCGACAGCCTGCGCACGCTGCAGGAGCCCGCGAAACTGCTGCGCGCCATCGAAGCGAGCTTTCGCGAGGTCGACAGCTGGGGCGGGAACGCGCGCAGCACCGCGGGCTTTCGCGCCGCTGACGAAGTCGTGAATCAGGATGCGGCGCAGATCGAAGCCCAGAACAGTGCGTCGCGCCGCCCACCGGACCCCGAAGTGCTCGAGTGCTTCTGGGCGACGACCGAACGCCTGCAGGCTGCGAACGTGGCGGTCAAAGTGTTCTTCACGCCGTCGCTGCGCAGTGCGAACGCTTTCGACGGCGACGCCGGTGGCCCGGACAGCCCGTACGGGCGGATGAAGGCCGCCTTCACCGAGCGCGGCATCGACATCCTCGAGGTCGACGTGCGCCCGATCATCGCGGCGCAGTTCTTTGCGAACCCGGGACATCTGAACCGCGAAGGCGCGACGCGTTTCACCGCGTTGCTGTCGGCAAAGCTCGGCGCTGGCACGCGCCTCGGCCAGAGAGACTGAGCCGTCATGCTGTTCAACACGATGACCTTCATGGTGTTCCTGGTCGCGGTGCTCGCGCTCTACGCCGGCGCGCGCAGCCATGCGCAGCGCGCCGGCGTGCTGCTGGTCGCGAGCTTCCTTTTCTATGCGTCGTGGAAGCCCGCCTACCTGCTGCTGCTGGTGGCCTCGCTGACGGTCAACTACTGGTTCTACTCGGCGCTCACGCGCCATCGTTCGAAAGCGCTCGTCGTCACGGCGGTCACGCTGAACCTGATCGTGCTCGCGATCAGCAAGTACATCGTGTTCCTCACGGACAATTTCATCTTCGTGTGGACGGCCGTGTCGGGTCAGCAGGCCGCAGTGCCCGAGTGGATGCACTGGGCGTTGCCGCTCGGCATCAGCTTCTACACCTTCCACATGCTGAGCGTGATGATCGACGTCTACCGCGGCCAGTGGACGGAGCGCATCAGCTTCCGCACGTGGACGCTCTACGTCACGTTCTTTCCGCACATGGTCGCCGGCCCCATTCTGCGGGCCTCGGAACTCGTGGCGCAGCTCGAACAGCTGGCGCCGATCGACCGCGACAACCTGCGTCTCGGCGCGCTGATTTTTCTCGGCGGCCTGCTGAAGAAAGTCCTGCTGGCCGATCAGCTCGCCCCGCTCGCCGACATGGCCTTCGCCCACCCCACCGGCCTCACGACGACGATGGCGTGGATCGGCAGCGCGACGTTCTCGCTGCAGATGTATTTCGACTTCTCCGGCTACAGCGAAATGGCCATCGGCCTCGCGCGCATGTTCGGCGTCAATCTGCCGCGCAACTTCCTGTATCCGTACGTGAGCCGCAATCCGCGCGAGTTCTGGCAGCGCTGGCACATGACCTTCTCGCGCTGGTTGCGCGACTATTTGTACATCTCGCTGGGCGGCAATCGCGTCGGTTTCTCGCGCGGGCTCGTGAATCTGATGCTGACGATGCTGATCGGCGGCCTGTGGCACGGCGCCGCGTGGACCTTCGTCTTCTGGGGCTTCCTCAACGGCCTGTTCCTGGTCGGCCATCGCTTTCTGCTGTGGATCTACCGGCAGCTCGGCGTCGACCGCATGCCGCGCCTGTCAAGCGTGCTGAGTTTCCTCGGCTGGTTCAGCAACTTCGCGCTGATCATGGTCTGCAGCCGGGTGTTCTTCCGCGCCGAGAGCTGGGATGACGCGTGGACGATGTTCTACGCGGTGCTCGGCATGCCGGCGCTGACTGGCGATCCGGTGAGCTACCGCAGCTTCCAGTACGCGATCATCGGCGGTTCGCTCGCGATCTGCCTGCTCGAGCCGCGCATCGTCGGCGCGCTCGCGAAGCGCGATCTCGTCACGCTGTGGTGGTCGCGGCCGGCGTGGTTGCGCGGTTGCGCGTATGCCGGGCTGGTGGTGTTCCTGACCGTCTTCGGCGGCGCGGCGCAGAAGTTCGTCTACTTCGACTTCTGAGCCAGGGCCGTGTCGGCCGGGCTGGCCGGTGATCCGATGAACTCGCGGAGCAGGGCCACCGTCGCGGCCGGGGCTTCCTCGTGTGGCAGATGCCCGATGCCGGGCAGGGATACGAGCTTCGCCTGCGGCAACGCGGCGAGGTAGTCCTGCGCGTTCGCGATCGGGATCAGCCGGTCGGCCTCACCCCACAGCAGCAAGGTCGGCACCGGGATCTGCGCCAGCAGCGCACGCGGCTCGACGAGCACGGTCTGCCGCATGCGGTCGAGCAGGGCCTGGCGCACACCGGGCGCGCGCAGCAGGTCGTGATAGCGCGCGAGCAGCGCGGCGTCGACGAAGCCCGGCTGCGCATAGCCGGGTTCGACATTCATCCGCAGCAAGGTCTTCGGCAGCACATGGCGCATCAGGTTCAGCGCCGCGGGCACCGCGGGGGCCTTGCCATATTCGAAGCCCGGGCTCGCAAAGCCGTCTGGCGCGATCAATACCAACCGGCTGACGCGATCGGGTCGGGCAGCCGCGAAACGCCACGCCATGCGGCCGCCGATCGAATGGCCGGCGACGATGGCCCGTTCGATGCCGAGCGCATCCAGCAGCGCCGTCAGCACCTCGATGCTGCGGGCATCCGAGTAGTCGCCGCTCGGGTCCGGGCCGGTCAGCCCGGCGCCGGGCAGGTCGTAGCGGATCACGTGATAGTCGGCGCCGAGTGCCGCGGCCCAGGCGTCGTAACTCTGCAGGCTCGCGCCGAACCCGTGCAGCAGCACCACAGCAGGCGCGTCGGCCGGGCCTTCGCGGCGCACGTGCAGGCGGATGCCGGCGACCTCGATGAAGTCCGCGGGGGAACGCGCGTAGCGTGCTTCGAGCGTCGCGCGATCGAGATCGGGCGTCCACAGCCAGCCCGCCAGCGCCAGCGTCACGGCGAGCGCGATGACGGGCAGCACTTTCACGGGCGCCTGCCTGCTGCGCGTGCCGGGGCGACACAGACGGCCGGCGTCATGGCGACGCGTGGTGCACTGTCGGGATGATCGGAACGGCCAGTGTCGAAGTCGCCACCTGCACGGCGGCCGCGAGGTCCTCCGCGTGCGCGGCGGACCCGTCATGGCCGATCACGCCGGCCTTCTCGAGCTTGGCGAGCACGCGTTCATTGGCTTCGCAGAACACCACGCGCACGCCCTGGCGTCGCAGTTTCGTCGCGACCTCTTCGAGCGTGTGAATGCCGGTGATGTCCATGAACGGCACCAGCCGCAGGCGCACGATCAGCGCGCGTGGCGTCGTGTGTGTGTGCACCAGCGCCCGTTCGAAATGCTCGACGGCACCGAAGAACATCGGTCCCGAGATTTCGTAGACGAGCACATCGGCCGGCAGTGCCGGCACACCGAGTTGCGCGAGCTCGGCGCGCAGCGCTTCCGGCGTGATGGCCTGGGTGTCGACCGCGTCCGACATGCGGCGCATGAAATGCAGCACCGCGAGAATCACGCCGACATTGACGGCGACGACGAGATCGGCGAACACCGTCAGCACGAAAGTGATCGCGAGTATCGCGCGGTCGGCCGTCGGCGCCGTGCGCGCGATGCGCACGACATGTTTGACGTCGCTCATGTTCCACGCGACGACGAACAGGATCGCGGCGAGCGCGGCGAGCGGGATGTGGGCGGCGAGCGGGGCCAGGAACAGCAGGATGGCGACGAGCGTCAGCGCATGCACGATGCCGGCGAGTGGGCTGGTGGCGCCGTTGCGGATGTTGGTCGCGGTGCGCGCGATCGCCCCGGTCGCCGCGAAGCCGCCGAACAGCGGCGCGACGATGTTCGCGAGCCCCTGGCCGACCAGCTCCTGGTTGGAATCGTGCCGCGTGCCGGCCATGCCGTCGGCGACGACCGCCGACAGCAGCGATTCGATGGCGCCGAGCATCGCGATCGTGAAGGCCGGCCCGATCAGCAGGATCACCTGCGACAGCGTGAGATCCGGCCATACCAGCGGCGGCAGACCGGTCGGGATGCCGCCGAACGCGCTGCCGATCGTGGCGATCCCCGGCCACTGCAGCGCCTGATGCAGGCCGGTGGCGACCAGCATCGCGATCAGTGGCCCCGGGATCCGCGCAAGCGGCCTGAAGCGCGGTGCGTAGATCACGAGCAGCAGGCTCAGCACCGCGAGGCCCGCCGTCGGCAGGTGCGTCTGCGGCAGGGCGAGCACGAGTTGCCAGAGTTTGTCGTGGAAGTGTTCGCCGGTGATCGTCGGCAGACCCAGGAAATCGCGCCACTGGCCGACGAAGATGATGACGCCGATGCCCGCGGTGAAGCCGACGATCACCGGCGCCGGAATGAACCTGATGACGCCGCCCATGCGCGCGAGCCCCATCACCAGCAGCATCGCGCCCGCCATCAAGGTCGCGACCTGCAGCCCGGCGATGCCGTACTGCGCCGTGATGCCGGACAGGATCGCGATGAACGCGCCGGTCGGCCCGGCGATCTGCAGGCGGCTGCCACCGAACAGCGACACGAGGCCGCCGCCGATGATGGCGGTGTAGATGCCCTGCTCGGGACGCGCGCCGGACGCTATCGCGAAGGCCATCGCGAGCGGCAGGGCGACGACGCCGACGATCACGCCCGCGACGATGTTCGGGAGCCATTGCGCGCGGGCGTACAGCCCCGCGCGCCTGGCTTCGAGAAACGCGATCATCGACGCGCTGCCGTGGGCTGCGTCAGGCCAGCCGCGCGATCACCTTGATCTCGACGAGCCCGCCGGGAAACGCGAGTTCGGTGATGCCGATCGCCGTCCAGGCCGGGTAGGGCTTCTCGACGTAGCGATCCTTGACCTGCATGAACGTGGCCAGATGCTGCTGCAGCCCGACGTGAAACGTCGTCATCTCGATCACGTCGGCGAAACCGACGCCGGCCGCGGCCAGCACCGACTTGACGCCATCGAAGGCGCAGACGAACTGCGCTTCCGGATCGGCCGGCGGTTTGCCATCGGCGCCCACGCCGATCACGCCCGAACAATACAGGCGATTGCCGTCCTTGATCGCCGGCGCGAAGTGATAGCTGTCGTAGTACGCTTCCTGTCCCTTTGGGATCACGACTTCTTTGCTGGCCATTGAAACCTCCTGACGGGTGGGAATGTGCAAGGCCGTCGGCTCGTGCCTGCGGCAGTGCGGCGGCTGAGTGGATGTCTGACGTCGGACGCGATGCGTGACGTGCTTCGCTCAGGATATCGGTCCGCGTCGCGCGATGCATCCGGTGCGCGCATGGACGTAGCGCTTGCCCGAGCGACGGTCGGGACATTATCGTCAGCCTCCACCGACGCTTCGCGTCCCGTTGACCCGTCAAGGAGAGTGCCATGACCGCCACCCCCAAGAAGGACGTGCCGCCAGTCGGCGAATTGTTGAAGGATGCGCCGAAGAACTGGGGCAAGTGGGGGCCGGACGACGAAGTCGGCAGCCTGAACTACCTGACCCCCGAGCTGATCGTCACGGCAGCGGGCTGCATCCGCTCGGGCAAGGTGTTCACGCTGCAGGTCCCCATGGCGAACCCGGCGGGCGATCCGGTGTGGCCCGGCCGCTCCGGCGCGATTCGCGTCAACGTGATGGACGAAGGCCACTGGATCGCCGGCAAGGGCCAGCATTTCGATGGCGGCGTGCACTACGCCGACGATTACATGACCTGCTTTCCGCAGGGTTCGACGCAATACGATGCGCTGGGCCACGTGTGGTGCGACGGCCAGATCTGGAACGGCTATGACGCCAAGACCACGATCGGCGGTCTGTCGAAGGCGAGCATCATGCCACTGGCCGAGCGCGGCATCGTCGGTCGCGGCATCCTGCTCGACATCGCGCGCTGGCGTGGCAAGGAGGTGCTGGACGTCGCCGAGACCTTCACACACGAAGATCTCATGGCCTGCGCCAAGGCGCAGGGCACGGAAATCAGGCCGCGCGACATCCTCATCGTGCGCACGGGCTGGATCGCGAAGTTCTACAAGGTTTCGCGCGAAGAGTTCTACGGCAACTTCATCGAACCCGGTCTCACCTACAGCCCCGAGCTCGTACAGTGGTTCCACGACATGGAGATTCCGAATCTCGTCACCGACACGATCGCCAATGAAGTCACGGTCGACCCCGTGTCCGGCGTGGTGCTGCCGCTGCACAACGCGCTGATGCGCAATCTCGGCGTGACCCTGACGGAAATCGCCTGGCTCGACGACCTCGCCACCGACTGCGCCGCCGACGGCCAGTACACCTTCCTTTACGTCGCCGCTCCGCTGAAGATCGTCAACGGCGCGGGGGCGCCGGTGAATCCGGTGGTGATCAAATAGGCGCGGAATAGCCACCGAGAACACCGAGGAAGTGAAACAGGGGAATTGATTCGGCGTCTCTGCGATGCAGGCGCCACACGCGGCGCGGGCGCTTCGGGGCGCCATCTCCCTTTCCCTTCTCCGTGTTCTCGGTGGCGAAAACGGAAATCCAGCGCGTAGGTTGGGCTGACGCAGGAAGCCCAACGCGTGCGCCCTCGCCGCGCTCCTGTGTCGTGCCCTGGCTCGCGTCCGACCGGGATCGATGGCCCCGCGTTCGCGGGTAGTCACAGAGACGCAGTTGTTGGGCTTCCTGCGTCAGCCCAACCTATACGGTGTCCCGGACTTTCGCGCGGGTTCATGGCGAGTGATCGACATTTGTGATCATCCATTTAGCCACGGAGGGCACGGAGAAGAAAAAATGATTTGGTTTTGTGCCTCCGAAGCGCAGGCGGGCAGGTGGTGCGAACAAATCGGCGGCTCATCACCCTGCAACGTTTTTCTCCGTGTCCTCCGTGTCCTCCGTGCCCTCCATGGCTGGATTCATCCACGCCAATCGAAGGCTCAGCGCCCCCGACGCAGCTCAGCCGCCCAGCAACGCGCGGCAGTGGCCGTACATCGCAGGCAGGGCGAGGGCCATTTTTTCCCATGCCGCATCCGGCCGTTTGCCTTCGCGGTGCAGGCGTACGTAGAGGCCGGTGATCGTCGCCATCTTGTAGCCGGCGAGCGCGCGATACCACGCGAGGCCGGCGCAGTCGCGGCCGGTGAGGCGCACGTATTCTTCGATCATCTCGTCGGGTGTCAGCGGATTGTGCGCGTACCAATCGGCGTGCCAGTTCGCGCGATCGCCAATCATGATGAGCCACGCGAGGTCGTAGTACTGCGGCCCGATACCGGACAGTTCCCAGTCGAGCAGCGCGACGACGTCGCCGCGTGCGTCGAACAGGATATTGCCGGGCTGACAGTCGCCGTGCATGAGGCCCAGCGGCGACGGCGGCGGCGGGGTGGCGAGCAGCAGCGCGCGCACGCCCTCGCCAAGCGCCTTCCACTGCGCTTCGGCCGCCTTCTCGAGCACAGGATCCCAGCGTGTGACCTCTCGCGACATGTCGAGCGGCTTTTCCCAGTCGCCGAGGTGCCGCTGCCAGTCGAACTGGTGCACGCGGGCGACCAGCCCGATCGCCTGCCGCCACAGGCCACCGACCGCCGCGTCGCCCAGATCGAAGCTCGCATCGGGCTCCCACACGATGAAGGAGTGGCCGGGCAACTTGTCGAACATCACGTAGGCCGTGGGGAAGAATTCGTCGTCAGCGCCGTGATGGCGGATCGGCGGCACCGGAAAGCCGTGCGCAGCCAGCGTCTGCAGCAGGGGCACCTGGCGCAGCACGTCGGTGTTCGACGCGCGGCGCACGCCGACCGGCGACAGGCGGATGACGAGCGCGGCGGTGCACGTGTCGCGCGCCGCCTCCCGGATCTCGAAGCCGAAGGTGAGCCCGCCGTGACTGCCGGAGAAACCGCCGAGGCCGTGGATGATCTGGCCGGGTCCGTAGTGGGCGGCGGCAAAGCGCGTCAGGCGCTCACGAAGTTCGTCGAGTTCCATGCAGGGACAGCTTCCGGGCTGGGGTGAGGTCGGCAGTGTACCGAGGCCGTCCGATGCGCGGAATTTTTTGCACCGCAGAAAAATTTTATCGTTGTTGAAATTTTAACGGCGTGCCAAACTTCGGCCATGCTCGAACCCGTCAGCCTCCGCGCCCACAACATGCAGAAGCGTCGTGCCCGCATCCTCGCCGAGGCGCGGGGCCTGCTCGCGCACGGCGGCTTCGAGGCGATGAACCTGCGCGATCTCGCGCGCCTCGCCGACGTCACCGTGCCGACGATCTACAACCTCATCGGCAACAAGGAGGAAGTGATCGTCGCCCTGATCGGCGAGGCGCTGTTCGAGGTCGAGAGCCGCATCCAGACCGCGAGCGATGCCGAACCGCTCGCGCTCGCGACCGCCATCGTCACTGCGTCCACCGCGCTGTATGCCGAGGACGAGCAGTTCTACCGGCCGGCATTTCTCGCCGTCGAACACCTCGCCCAGGTGGGACCGGACGACGACCGCGTCGCCCGCCTCTATGCCTGGGGCCACCGCCTGATCGACGACGGCATTCGCGCCTGCCGCGAAGCACGCCTGCTGGCAGGGCGCGTGCGCCCTGACGCGATCGCCGATCTCGTGTTCCGCAGTTACCGCTCGAGCTGTCGGGCGTGGGCGTCGGGGCAGATTTCGATTGGGGAGTTCCGTCGCGTCGCGCTGCTCGACATTCATCTGGCGCTCGCGGCGGACGCCGTTGATACCTTCCACGCCCAGCTCTTGAAGAAGATCGCAGCCCTGTCGGCATCCGCCGAGCGGGCAGCCACTGCGCCCGCGTCGGCGCGCCGCGCACGACGTCAACAGGAGAAAACGAAATGAATCGCGAAGCTGAACTTGGCATCATCCGGGAACTGATCGACTACATCGACAGCAAGCAGACGGCAGACGCCGGACGCGTCGCCGTCAGCCCGACCTCGTCCTACACCGATGAGGGGCTGGCGCAGCGCGAGTGGCAGGAGTTTTTCGTCAATCACCCGCAGGTGATCGGTCTGTCGGGCGAACTGCCGAAGCCCGGCAGCTATATCACCTGCGAGGATCTCGGCTTGCCGATCCTCGCGACGCGTGACGAGCGCGGCAAATTCCACGCGTTCGTCAACGCGTGTCGCCATCGCGGTGCGCAGCTGACGAGCGAGGCGCGCGGCGAGAAGTCGCGCTTCGTGTGCCCGTTCCATTCGTGGACCTTCGCCACCGACGGCCGTCTCGTCGGCGTTCGGCTCGCCGACCAGTTCGGCGAAATCGACAAGGCCTGTCATGGTCTCGTCGAGCTGCCGTCAGAGGAAAAGTACGGCATGCTCTTCGTGCATCCGCGGCAGGATGGCGAGATCGACGTCGACGCGCTGCTCGGCGCCGAACTCGCGGCCGAACTCGCGGCATGGGATCTCGGCAGCTGCGTGTGGCAGGGCGAGTCGGTGCTCGACAAGCCGCTGAACTGGAAGATTGCCAACGACACCTTCGGCGAGATCTACCACTTCACCGCGCTGCACAAGAAGACGGTGTCGAACCTGCTGCATGGCGATGCGCTCGGCTATCGCGAATACGGCCGCCATCATCGGCTGACACTCGCCAGCCGCTATATCGATGCGATGCGCGCACTGCCCGAGGAAGAGTGGAAGCTCAGTTCCGCCTGTGCCGTCGCCTATTACCTGTTCCCGAACATTCAGCTCGTCGCGCTCGCCGGCATGCTGGTGCTCGTGCGCATCTACCCGAATCGCGAGAAGGTCGGCCAATCGCTGAGCCGCGTGTCGCACTTCGCGACGCCGCAGATAGCAGCCCTGATCGAGTCCGCCGGCAGAGTCAGCAAGGTCACCGCCGAGAATCTCTACGCGGCCGATACTTCCGCCCAGCTCGCGCTCGACGTCACCGCGACGGTCGAACTCTTCGTCAGCACCGTCGAACACGAAGACTATGCGATGGGCGAGAAGACGCAGGCGACGGCGAACAGCGGCAAGGTCGAATACTTCCTGTTCGGGCGCAACGAGCCCGCGCTGCACCACTTTCACAACAATTACCGCAGCGCGCTCGGCATGCCGCCACTGGCGGAGTATCGCGCGGGCTGAGCAGGCGCGCGCGATGACACCCCCGCCGCGCGCGATACGCGCGCGGCGCGCCGGTCAGGCGCCGGGCCGCCCGCGCCGCAGTGCCGTGGCGGCCACGCCGACTACGCCCGCCAACATCAGGCCGAGTGCGCCGGGCAATGGCACCACGTCCGGTGCGGTGTAGCCATAGGCATCACCGGTGAAGCCGAGCGCGAAATAGCCTTTGTCACCGTCATTGAAGAACAGCGTCAGCGTCATCATCCCCGTGCCGCTGACCGACTTGGCCAATTGCGTGTCACCGATGCCAAGCCCCGCCTGCTGCTGCTCGCCGAACTGATACACCGACGTGAGCGGCGTGTACGGTGGCGTATTCGTCGCCGGTGTCGGGCCATAGTTGTCCAGGCTCAGGAAGCCGGAGATGCCCGCAAACGCGCCGTCCTCGGACCGCGCCTTCTGCACTTCGAGTTGATACTGATACGGAAAGCTCAAGGTGATGTTGCCGGCGCCGCCGACCGTGAAGCGGCCCGCATGCGCGGCGTAACCGCGCGCTTCCAGGCGCCGGTCCGACATGCCGGCAAGCGGGGTCGCGCTGGCGTTCGCGGCCATAGCCGTGTCATTCGTGCTGCCGCTTGCGCTGAGAGTGCCCTCCGCGCCGCTGTAGGACGAGGTGATGCCCAGCGTGCGCCAACTGAAGTCGAAGGCCGAGTCGCTGTCCTTCAGCACATCGTTGACGCGCACTTCAGTCTGGGCGACTGAACTGGCGGAAAAGTCGAAGCCGGCACCCCAGGTCAGCAATTGCCCGCTGTCTGAAGTCCAGAACAGGCTTCCGCTTGAATCCCAGTCAGCGGAGACGGTGCTGGTTGCGGTCGTTGCTGCAACGCAGTCAACTGCACCCGTCAGCAGCGCGGCCAGGCACAGGCTGAGCGGAAGACCGTGGCGGGTGCGCTGTGCACGCAGCTCGGTGGTCAGAGCATCGGAAATAGAAAGCGGGGACGAGTAGCGAATGGACATGACAGAACCCTCTGTGGATTTGTAGGGGACGGCCATTCCGTTGGCGCTTTTCTTTTTCGTTGGCACCAGTGTGCGACGGCGACTGTCAGGCAGGCTGATCCGGATCAGGCGGTCGGCGATTTGCAGGGACAGGATTGGCGACGCAGGTCTGTCGGGCGTCTGTCGCAGAAGTGGCCGACGCGAATCCGGGAGACGGGGACTGATGTGACGGTCTCTTCGGCTTCAAAATACGACATCGGGTGACGTACTATCCGAGGGTCCGCCCTGCCGTCGGCCCGGACCGAACGGCGGTTATTCAAACAAGATCAGCAGCGCTTCCGACATGGTGAGGGAAGCGCGCAGGAGAGCTCAGCATGTCGAAGTCAGTGGAACCCCGTATCGTCATCATCGGCGCAGGCATGGCCGGGATCCTGTCCGTCATCAGGTTGCGGGAAGCCGGCTACACGGATTTTGTCGTCTATGAAAAATCGGACCGCATCGGCGGCACGTGGCGCGAGAATACCTATCCCGGCATCGCCTGCGATGTGCCGGCGCATCTCTACACGTATTCCTTCGAACCGAATCCGGACTGGAGCAGCACGTTCGCCTCGGGCCCGGAGATCCAGCGGTACTTCGAAGGCGTTGTCGAGAAGTACAACGTGCGTCCGGCGATCCGCTTCAATGAGGCGGTGGATGTCTGCGAGTTCATCGACGGCCGCTGGCGGATCAAGACCTCCACGGGCCGCGACGACGTCGCCGATGTCGTCCTCGCCGCGACCGGCGTGCTGCATCATCCGTTCACGGCGGACATTCCCGGCCTCGCGAGCTTTGCCGGCGCGCGCTTCCACAGCGCGCAGTGGGACCACAGCGTCGATCTGAAGGGCAAGCGCGTCGGCGTGATCGGCACCGGCTCGACTGCCATCCAGATCACCTCTGCCCTCGTCGACAAGGTGGGCCGCTACGATCTGTTCCAGCGCACCGCACAGTGGGTGATGCCGATCGAGAACGTGATCTACTCGGACCAGGACAAGCACGAGTTCCGCACCAACCCGGCGCGGCTGGAAGCGCTGCGCGTCGAGGCGAGCGATTACTTCCGCAAGTTCTCGAATGCCGTGATCGATTCGGAATCCGAGGAGATGCGCGAGATCGAGGAGGCCTGCCGGCTGAACCTCGAACAGAACGTGAAGGATCCCGTGCTGCGCGAGAAGCTGCGGCCGAACTATCGCGCGGGCTGCAAGCGCCTGATTTTCTCGGCGGACTTCTACGACGCCATCCAGCATCCGAACGCGCATCTCGTGACCGACGGCATCGAATGCATCGAGCCCAACGGCGTGCGCCTGAAGAACGGCGAACTGCGCGAACTCGACGTGCTGGTGGTCGCCACCGGGTTCCGCACCGACAGCTTCATCCGCCCGGCGGTCGTGAAGGGCCGCCACGGCGTCGATCTCGACGATGTGTGGGCCGATCATCCGACGGCCTACCTGTCGATCTCGATTCCGCAGTTCCCGAACTTCTTCATGCTCAATGGCCCGAACGGGCCCGTCGGCAACTTCTCACTGATTCTGATCGCCGAGAACCAGCTGAACTACATCCTGCAGCTGATGGAAAAGATCCGCGACGGCAGCTGCCGTGAAATCTCGGCGAAGGACGAAGCGTCGAGCAGTTTCGAGAACGTGCGCATCGAGGCGGCGAAGAAATCGATCTGGGCGACCGGCTGCAAGAGCTGGTATCTCGACAAGAACGGCGTGCCGGCGAGCTGGCCGTGGTCGCGCGATCGTTTCTTCGAAGTGATGAAGAAGCCCGAGCTCGAGGCCTTCGAACTGGCGAGCTGAGGGCCAGCGCTAGGGAATGGCCACCGAGAACACCGAGGAAGAGTAATAGAAGAATTGACTGGGCGTCTCTGCGATGCAGG
>LNEL01000019.1 GCA_001464935.1 Gammaproteobacteria bacterium Ga0077536 | reverse complement strand
CGATCTCCCTTTTTCTTCCCTGTGTTCTCGGTGTTCTCGGTGACAAAAACCCACCCCCCAGCCAGCTCTACCGACACGCGATCGGGTTTTCGGCGCAGAGCGTGGACTGACTGTTCGCAATGAGCAGGCCCATGCTGCTGCCAAGGCCGCCGACCGATGTCAGCACGACGAGCAGGGTGAGAATCCGGGTGAAGTGGCGCATGTGAGTGACTCCTTTGGGTTCGATTCCGCGGGGCGACGCCCCGTGTTGGCATGCATTGTCGTCATCGCCATGGCGGAGATAAACTGGCCACTTACTGATTAATCGTCTACGAATCGTAGACAGTGGCGGGTGGGGTGGACACGCTCGAAGGCATGCGGACGTTCATTGCGGTGGTGTCGCAGGGGTCGTTCACCGCGGCGGCGGACAAGCTCGGGATTTCCAAGGCGCTCGCGAGCAAATCCCGC
>LNEL01000018.1 GCA_001464935.1 Gammaproteobacteria bacterium Ga0077536 | reverse complement strand
GAGGCGGGACGCGCGTACTACGAACGCTGCGTCAGGATTCTCGAGGAGGTCGATGCACTCGAAGGCGCGCTGCGCGAAGGGCGGGACGAGCCGCGCGGCACGCTCACGATCGCAGCGCCCCAGACGTTCGGCGAACGCTTCGTCAGCGATGCGGCAGCCGCGTTCATCGGCGAATATCCCCAGGTCGAAGTCGAACTGTACTTTTCCGATCGCTACGTCAACATCGTCGAAGAGGGCATCGATCTGGCGATCCGCATCGGCGAACTCGACGACTCGCGCCTGGTGTCGCGGCGGCTGGGCGAGGTGCACCTGATCGCCTGCGCGTCGCCGGATTACCTCGCGGCGCGCGGCACCCCGCGCCATCCGTCAGATCTGGTGGACCATGACTGCGTGCGCGATCGCAACTTCCGGCGCGGCACGAAGTGGCCCTTCGCGAAGGGTGAACAGCGACAGGACATCGACATCCGGGGCCGGCTCATCGTCAACGGCATCATGGCCTGCCATCGCGCCACGCTGGCGGGCGCCGGCATCGGCCTGCTGGCCGCTTACATGGTCGAGGACGAGCTGAGTCGTGGCACGCTCGTGCGCGTGCTGGACGACTACCAGTCCAGCGCGTTGCCAATCAGCGCGGTCTATCCGCATCGCCAGTATCTCGCGGCAAAGGTGAAGACCTTCGTCGACTTCATCGCCGGTCGCATCGGCGCGCACGGGCTCGATGGATGTGGTCCTCGCGTGAAGCAGCCCCGTGGCGCGCCGGGCACCCGCAAACCCAGGTAACCGGGCATCAATGTTGATCACTCGCGTGACCTCGGCCGAAAACCCCGGGTCACTGCGCAGGTTGGGCTGACGAAGGATGCCCAACATGGGCATCTCAGCGCGCTCGTGTCGCGCGGGTGGAGCGCGCAGAGCGAAACGTGGGAGCAGCCGGTCAGACGCCGCAGATCCCGGGTTCCACTGCGGTGCACCCGGGCTACACCGAGCTTTCATGAGACCGGGTGAGGCAGGTCACGCATGGCCGTTGGGCTTCCTTCTCGTGTCGCCCGGGTGGAGCGCGCAGAGCAAAACGCGGGAGCAGCCGGTCAGACGCCGCAGCTCCCGGGTTCCACTGCGTTGCACCCGGGCTACACCGAGCTTTCATGAGACCGGGTGAGGCAGGTCACGCATGACCGTTGGGCTTCCTTCGTCAGCCCAACCTACGGCAAGAGCGCCCGCGCTCAGCGCCGTGGCGGGGAACTGGTCGCTGGTGGCGTCCGTGCACGCCGCCGCGTGGGCCGGGGCTGCGTGTTCGAATGCATTTCGCGCAGCACCGCCTTCGTGCGCAGCAGGCCGAAGAACGGCAGCATGCGCGTCAGCGCCTCCAGGGCGAGTTGCGCCGCTTCGGCGTCGCCGAGACGCCCCGTGACGATGTCCAGGAATTCGGTGACCTCGCGCCGCGCGAGTTCGTTCGCGCACTCCACGTAGAACCGCAGCACCTGCGGCCCGAAGCCGTTCGCTTCGCTGAAGCCGGCCGCGCGCATCGCGCCCCAGATGCCAAGCAGCTCCGCGTCGAGGCGGCTCACCGCCGGCTGTCCGCGATACCGCTGCAGTTCGATGGCCCCTATCCGCGCGAGCGCCGTGGCGTCGGTGCTGACGCGGGGATTGCGGGCGCGCAGCGCGCCGAGTGGCACCAGCGCATCGGCTTCCGGCACGCGACCCGCGAGCAGTTGCGCGAGATGTGGAAAGGCGCCGGCGCGCAACGGCATGTCGGCACTGCCGCCGGCCAGTGCGGCCCGGATCTGCGGCAAGGTCAGGCCCTGCTCCTTCTGCAGCCGCCGAATCGTCCGCACGCCTTCGACGTGGCTGTCGTCATAGTCGGCGACATTCGGTTTGTCGCGCTGCGGCGCGGGCAGCAGGCCATAGCGGAAGTAGACGCGAATGGTCTCGCGGTTGACGCCCGTTGCCTGTTCCAGCTCACGCATCTTCATCGAGGGTCGCTCCGGGGTGTGTCTGGTAGACACCCTGCAAAAACGCGTATACGGTATACGCAAAATAAATCTGGCGCCATTTGCGATGTCATCTCCTCGTGACCTCGAGGCCGGCGCAGGGGAGCTCGCATGGACACTCTCAGGATCCCGACTGAACTCGTCGCGCCGGTCTTCAATCCGGCCACCTTCGGCCGCCGCGGCGCGGTCCACGACATCTTCACGCGCCTGCGCCGCGACTACCCGCTGTCCGTCGCCGAAGTGCCGGGCTACGACCCGCACTGGATCGTGACCAAATATGCCGACCTGCGCGAGATCTCCCGCCGCGACGACATCTTCCACGGCGGCGAGCGCTCGAAGACCCTGATTTCGCAGGCCGGCGAGGCGCTGGTGAAGAAATACACCGGTGGGCAGTCGAACATCTGGCGCTCGCTGGTGCAGCTCGATCCGCCGGAACACGGCGCGTATCGCGCGGTCGTCGCGCCGAGCTTCATGCCGGACAAGATCGCGCAGATGAAGGACTCCGTGCACGCGATCGCGAAGACCTACGTCGACAGGCTCGCCGACATGGCGCCGAGCTGCGATTTCGCGCACGACATCGCGTTCATGTACCCGTTGAAAGTGGTACTCGACCTGATGGGGGTGCCCGAAGCCGATCATCCGCGCATGCTGCGGCTCACGCAGTGGCTGTTCAGTTACGCCGATCCCGATCTGAAGCGGCCCGGCAGCGATCTCACCAATCCCGACGAGATCACCAAGACCTGGAATATCGTGTTCAACGAGTTCAAGGACTTTTACTCGCCAATCATCGCGGATCGGCGCAAGGCGCCCAAACCCGATATCGCCTCGCTGATCGCCAACGGCCGCATCTTCGGCAACGAGATGGAGGAGCGGGCGATGATCTCCTACTTCGCGATTGTCTCGACCGCCGGCCACGACACCACCGCCGCGACCACGGCGACCGGCATGTGGGTGCTCGCCGAGCAGCCCGCGCTGCTGGCACGCCTGAAGGCGGATCCGGCTTTGATTCCGGGCTTCGTCGAGGAAACGATCCGCTGGGCCTCGCCGGTGCAGCAGTTCGTGCGCTCGGCGACCGAGGACTACGAAATCCGCGGGCGCACCATCAGGAAGGGCGATCTGGTCTACCTGTCCTACGTGTCGGCGAACCGCGACGAAGAGCAGTTCGAGAATGCCTTCACTTTCGACCCGACGCGTTCGCCGAACCGCCACATCGGTTTCGGGTACGGCGCCCACATCTGCCTCGGCCAGCATCTCGCGCGGCTGGAGATGCGTGCGCTGTGGGAAGCGCTGATTCCCCGGCTGCAGAGCGTCGAGCTCGCCGGCGAACCGCAGCTCACCGAATCGGAATTCGTGTGCGGGCCCAAGCTCGTCCCGATCCGGTTCGCCATGCAGTGACGCCGCGATGAGCCAGGCGCCCTGGAAAAAATATCTCTGTTCGACCTGCGGCACCGTTTACGACGAAGCCGAAGGCGATGCCGACAGTGGCATTGCGCCCGGCACGCGCTTCGAGGATCTGCCCGAGGACTGGATCTGTCCCGTGTGCGGCACGGCCAAAGCGGGCTTCGAGCCCTACGCCTGAGCCAACGCCGACGACTCTGATACCCTGCGCGGCATGCGCCGCGCACCGTGGCGCCGTCGCAGGAAGCCGCCATGTCCATGCCACTCGCCACGCTCCCGCTCGGCCGCACCGGCCTCATCGTGCCTGCCCAGGGGCTCGGCTGCATGGGCATGAGCCACGCCTATGGGCCGGCTGACGCCGCCGAGTCGCGCACGGTGCTCGCGCGCGCACTCGATCTCGGCCTCACGTTCTGGGACACCGCAGATTTCTACGGTCACGGCGACAACGAGCGGCTGCTCGCGCCGCTGCTGCGGACCGCGCGCGAGCGCATCGTGCTCGCGACGAAGTTCGGCCTCGCGCTGCCCGGCGCCGGTGCCCGCACCGACAACGCGCCGACCCCGCGCCGCGTGCGCGGCGATCCCGCCTATGTGCACGCCGCGTGCGACGCGAGCCTCGCGCGGCTCGGCATCGACTGCATCGATTTGTACTACCTGCATCGCGTCGACGTCACCGTGCCGCTCGAAGACACGGTCGGTGCGATGGCCGATCTCGTGCGGGCCGGCAAGGTGCGTCATCTCGGGCTGTCGGAAGTCACGGCGAACGAACTCAGGCGCGCGCACGCCGTGCATCCGATCGCGGCGGTGCAGTCGGAGTGGTCGCTGTGGAGCCGCGACGTGGAGCACAGCGTGGTGCCGGCCTGCCGCGAACTCGGCGTCGGCTTCGTGCCGTACTCGCCGCTCGGGCGCGGCTTCCTCACCGGGCAGTTGCCGCCAGTCGACACGCTGGTCGAGCAGGACTTCCGGCGCGTGCAACCGCGCCTGCAGGCCGACGTCATCGACCACAACCGGGCGCTGGTGGCGGAAATCGAAGCCATCGCAACGGCGCGCGACGTGCCGGCCGCGCGTGTCGCGCTCGCGTGGGTGCATGCGCGGGTCATGCAATGGCAGTTGCCGGTCGTGCCGATTCCCGGCACACGACGGGTGGCGCGACTCGAGGAGAACCTCGCGGCGCTCGACTATGCATTCACCGTCGATGAACTCCGTGCCCTCGAAGGACTCGCCGCGCGCGTGCGCGGCGTGCGCCATCCACAGCTGGACCTGACCTCGGCCGGACCGCGCGACTGAGCATGACTCGCGAGACCGGGCGTAGCACGAGCTCAACGCAGAATCGTGCATCCGCTCCAGCCGTAGGTTGGGCTGACGCAGGAAGCCCAACATCGGGCGTCTCAGCGTGCATCCATACACGCCGATCCTGCGGTTCCGGTCGCCGGTGTGGCCGAGGGATCGCCGCGGCGCCCCGCACATCTCCGGCACCCACGTCGTGGGGGCCGGCTGCCGCGGTTCAACGTCGTGCAAACCCCCGATCCCGGATTCCGCGATGCTGCATCCGGGCTACGAAAGGTGATCCCGAGCTTTCGTCAGGCCGGGGGGGCAGGTCCCTCATGACCGTTGGGCTGACGCAGGAAGCCCAACATGGGCGTCCGGGTTTGCATCCGATCAAACCGGGCCGCCGGCCCCGGTCGGTGGCGTGTTCGAGCACGTAGCGGTGGTGCTCCGCAGGCGTCCGCGTTGGCCTCCCTGCGTCAGCCCAACGTTGATCAGTACGCTGCCTCCCCCGGCCTGATGAAAGCTCAAGTAGCCCGGGTGCAACGCAGTGGAACCCGGGATCTGCGGGGGCTGACAGGAGTATCCCGGGATCCGCGCTACATGCTACTCCCGGGCTAGTTCGTGTCAGGCGTATGCACTTTTACAGCAACCTATGAGACCGGGCTCAGCCCAGTGCGTCGGGTGCGACCCAGGCCAGCGCAGCAAAGTGTTGAACGCCCTCGGTGAGGAATTCGCCATCGGCATCGAGGCACCAGCAGTCGCGGCGCACGATGCGCCAGTGTCCGCCGCGATGTTCGAAGTGATCGTGGTAGGACCCTCGCAAGAGCCAGCGCGACTGCGTGCCTTCGAGACGACGCTGGAGATGCGTCGCGGTGACACGTGCGGTGGCGAACACGCCCTCGGCGTTTGCCTCGACCATTGGGGGTGCGATCAGGTGGTGGGTCCAGTAGCAGCGCTCGAGAAAGGCCGCGAAGGCCGCTGGGGCGGTATCGCCGCGACAGCTGAATTCGTGCCCGGCCACGCGGTAATGCAGGCTCGCGTCGGGCGTAAACACTCGCTCGAACAGGTCATAACGCTTCTCGTCGCAGGCGCGGGCGTACGTGGCGTAATTCTGGCCGATCGCGGCCAGTGTCTCGATGTCCAGGGTGGTTCTCCTGCGGTCTGCGGCGGCTGATGCATGGTACGCGGCACCCGGCGGCGGCGCGAGGCCGGTGGTCGGCCTACCGCCATGTCCGCTCACATCTCGAGGCTCGGCCCGCCGTGCTTCGTCCAGTACTCGTTGTCGTAGTACTCGCGCCACTCGTAGATCTTGCCGTCCTCGGTCAACTCGAACATGCCGCAGACCTTCAGTTCCATCTGCCACACGCCGCTGCCGTTCCAGTCCCACTGGTCGATGCGTTCGGTGATGACCTTGTTGCCATGGCCGAACACGTTGACGAGCTTGAACTCCACTTTTTTCGCCGGAGCGAAGATCGAGGCGATCATCTGGCGCACTTTCGCCTTGCCACGGATGGCCTCGAGCGGCTGGTTCAGGTAACACATGTCGTCGGTGCACTGCGCCATGCAGGCATCGACATCGCGGTCGTCCCAGCCTTTCAGAAAGGCGCGGACGGCGCTTTCGTTGCGGGCGATCTTCCAGTTCAGATCCGTCATCGTCATTTCTCCTCGGGCCGCGCGCTTCGGCATGAAGGCGGGCGTTGCACGTACGCGTGGCGGATAGGCATTCAATCGAGATGGAGCGTGGGCCCGCCGTTCGCGAACCACATGCGGTTGTCGAAGTAATCCCGCCAGCCGCAGATCTTGCCGTCGTCGTCGACATCGAACATGCCGATGCAGGGCAGCTTCAGGCCCCAGCCCTGGCCGTCGAAGTCCCAGCAGTCGAGACGCTCGGTGACGACGGTGTTCCCGCGGCCGAAACAGCTGCGCAGCTCCCAGCGCACCTTGTGCGTGAGCTTCATGATGCCGGCGACGATCTGGCGCACGTCGCGCTGACCCACGACCGGCGCGAGCGGCTGGTTGATGTAGACGATGTCGTTCGACAGGCAGGACATCGCGACGTCCGGATCGAGCGCTTCCCACGCGTCGATGAACAGGCGCACCTTGAAGACGTTGCGCTCGACGATCTGATCTCTGGTCATGGCACCTCCCGGGATGCTCGTGATGGGTCGCAGCCGCCAGGAGACGGCCGCCGCCGCATCGCCTATGCGACGCAGCAAAAACGCAGGCGACGTTCGACGCTCGCTGCAGGTTCCGAAATTAGTTTCGCGTGCGCTGCAACAGGAAGGGATGCTCCTGCCAAACTCTGTTATTTTCATGACAGACACAGACAGCCCACAGCCCGCATGACCACGAGCGAGATCGAGGATCTGCTGATGCCCGCTACCTACGGCCGGCATCTGACCCGCCTGTTCGAACCCGCGCGCCTGCTGGCGGGCACGGGCCTCACCGAACAGGATCTGCACGACCCGACCCGGCGCATCACGGTGCGCCAGGCCCTGCAGTACATCCGCAACACGATGGCGCTCGCGCCCGCGCCGGACTGGTACCTGGCCTGGGCCGGCACGCTGGCCGATCATTTCCATGGCCCGATCAGCATTGCGCTCGTCAGTGCGCCCACGCTCGGCGACGGACTCGATGCCTTCCTGCGCTACTTCCCCGGCCGCGTGCCCTACCTGCACATGCAGGGACACAGCGCCGGTGACACCCACGTCTGCGAGCTGACGCCGCTGATCGAACTCGATGAGGCGAAACCCGTCCTGATCGAGACACCGCTCATCGTGCTGCTCCAGCACCTGCACACCGTCTACGGCGTCGACCTTGCAGAGGCACGCATCGAACTCGACTATTCGCCGACGCCGCATGCCGCCAGCTATCCGCGCTATTTCAGAAGCCCCGTGCAGTTCAGCGCGCATCGCAATGTGCTGGTCGTGCCGAGCGCGTGGCGCGCGCTGCGCAATCTCGACTACCACGAGTCGACCTGGTCGCACGCGCTGGCACGCTGCGAGGCCACGCTGTCTTCGTCCAGCGAACGCACGACGCTGGGCGCGGTGCGCGACTATCTCGGCCATGCGTTCGAAATCGCGAACCGGCGCCGTGCGCTGCCGACGCTCGACGAGGTGGCCGCGCATCTGCACGTGACGCCGCGCACGCTGATCCGGCGCCTGCGCAGTCTTGGCACGACCTACCAGGACATCATGGACGGCTTCCTGCGCGTGCGCGCCGCCGAACTGCTCGCCAACGACCGCACGAAGATCAAGGAAGTCGCCGCCGCGCTCGGCTTTCACAACCCGGCGAACTTCGGCAAGGCGTTCAAACGCTGGTACGGCGTGTCACCCGGTGGCTTCCGCGCGCGCCAGTGTTCGGGGGCGGTGCCTTTGGATGAGGCGAGGGATTAGCCACCGAGAACACCGAGAACACCGAGGAAGACATTGAATGGGCCTGCATGCCCGCCGCAGCGGGCCGGTCCGCGGCCGGGACATACCGGGTTGCTTCGCTAAATCCATTCTTCTTCTCTGTGTTCTCTGTGTTCTCGGTGGCCCAGAAAATTCGACATCAGGAGCACGCAATGAACATCAAGAACAGGATCGCGGTCATCACTGGCGGAGCGACCGGCATTGGCGCGGCGCTCGCGCGGCGGTTTCACGCGGAAGGGGCGAAGTGCGTGGTCGTCGCCGGCCTGCAGCCCGAGCTGCTGGCGGCGGTGGCGCAGGAGGTGGGCGGGCTGGCCGTGCCCTGCGACGTCGCAAACGAAGCGGAGATCCAGGCGCTCGTCGCCCGTGTCGAGCGCGACATCGGCCCCATCGACATCTTCTGCTCGAACGCCGGCATCGCGCGGCTCGGCGACGAAGACGTGCCGGACGCCGAATGGCAGCTCAACTGGGACATCCACGTGATGGCCCACGTGTACGCCGTCCGCGCCGTCGCGCCGCTGATGGCTGCGCGCGGTGAGGGTTATCTCGTGCACACCGCGTCCGCGGCCGGGCTGCTCAGCCACATCCAGTCGGCGACTTATTCGGTGACCAAGCATGCTGCGGTCGCCTTCGCCGAATGGGTGTCGATCAAATATCGCGAACAGGGGGTGCGGGTGTCGGTGCTCGCGCCGCAGGCCGTGCGCACGCCGATGACCGAGCGGCCCGACGGTGCGGCCGTCGCGAGCGTCGACGGCATGATCGAACCGGAGGCGTTGGCCGAGTGCGTGGTGCGTTCGATGGACCGCGAGGAGTTCCTGATCCTGCCGCACCCTGGCGTGCGCGATTACATGGTGCGCAAGGCGACCGACGTCGACCGCTGGCTCAAGGGCATGGCCCGCTGGCGCGCACAGGCCGGGCCGGCGCCGCGCGATGTGTGATCTTGCGCTGCAACATGGGTGGGGACGGGCCACCGAGAACACCGAGAACACAGAGCAAGAGAAGGGAGAGCTTCCCGGTAAGGCTGAGACGGGGAGCATGTGACGCGTTTTCGCGGCGAAAGAATCCGCTTTCGGCGGCGTCCTGCCGTGGGACGAAGGGCCCCGTCGAGCCCTGTTCTTCGTCTGTGTCCTCGGTGTTCTCGGTGGCCAATCAACAGCCGCCCCGGGGTTCCCGTCAGCGCCCGGCCCGCGTAAATTGCGGGGTACCGAGGGGACAGCACACGATTGCCCCCACCATTGAAAAACCCCGAATACGCCCTGGCTACGGCCCGCTAGAAGAGGACGCACGAATGGAAGTAGGTCTGCAGTTCATTTTCCAGAACACCCATCCCGGCATGTCGGACGCCGACATGATGCGCAAGGAAACCGAGGTCGCGCTGCTGGCCGAGGAAGTCGGCATGGATTTCCTGCTGCTGCCCGAACATCACTTCGATCCGAACTACTCGATGATGCCCGACAACATGCAGTGGCTGTCGTACATCGCCGGCAAGACCAGCCGCATCAAGATCGGCACCGGCGCGATCATCCTGC
>LNEL01000017.1 GCA_001464935.1 Gammaproteobacteria bacterium Ga0077536 | reverse complement strand
ATCGCCGCAGCCGGCTCGGTGGTCGCCGCCATTGGCAACCTGCGCGCGGCCGGTGTGACGCTGCCGATCGAAGTCGAAGTCGAACGTCTCGAGCAGATCGAGCCGGCACTCGGCGCGGGTGCCGACATGCTGCTGCTCGACAATTTCTCTCTGCAGATGATGCGCGAAGCGGTCGCGTTGACGGCTGGTCGCGTGAAGCTCGAGGCGTCGGGCGGTTTCGACCTCACGGATCTGCCGGCCGTCGGAGCGACGGGTGTCGATTTCGTATCAGTCGGCGCGCTGACCAAGCACGTCCGCGCGACCGACTATTCGATGCGCATCGTCACCGTCTGAGCGTGCGCGGACATCACGTCAGAGTTTCGCGCGCACGGCGCCGAATATGCGACCGACCGCGGCTTCGCCTTCGGCGACGAGTGCTTCGAGTTCGGCCACCCGCAAAGTCGCGAACCCCTCGTCTTTGATGTTGCCCACGTTGATGTATACATTCAACGCCGCGCTCTTGAGACCCGCATAGGCTGCCATCACGGCGACACCGGCATCGCTGATCACGTTGGCATTGCCGTGCTCGGCAGCGGTCGCGCTCAGCCGGATGACCTCGACGCAGGCACGCGCGCAGGCCAGCGGCACCTCCGTGGCGTCCTTCAGAGCCAGCTGGATCGCGACAGTGCGCGCGGCCTTTTCTTCGTCGCTGGTCTTCGGCAGACCGTAGGCGGCCATGACCTTGTCGAACACCGCGACATCCGCAGCGATCGCATCGGTCAGTGTGCAACGCGCCGTCTCGGCCGCGTCGAGCACCTCCCGCATCTGCGCATCGACTGCCGCGTACTTTTCGCGGCCCACCGTGAAATTGCACACCATGCCCACGAGTGCCGCGCCCATCGCCCCCATCAGGCCTGCAGCGCTGCCGCCGCCGGGTGTCGACGAACCGCTGGCCAATTGATCGAGAAAAGTCTGCAGCGAAAGTTCCTTGATCATCATGGTCGGGGGTCCTCACGGAGGTGGCTGGCCGGCCAGTATATCGATGCGATCTGCGTCGACCCAACTGTATACAGCCCTGTGCGCAGGCTTGTCGGCGCTACGCACTGCCGTTAGTGTTCGCCGGCCTTCCACGCGAGAAACCGTCATGCAAAAGCTGCTGTTCCAACTCGACACCGATGCGATTCCGAACTCCTTCGACACCGTCGTCGCCTACGACGGTGGCGCCGATCACGTGGTGCGGATCGGTGGCATGACGCCTGACAATGTCGGGCGCATCGTCGAGGGCACGGTGTTCACACGCGCGCCGGCGAACAAGAAGTTCACCGCCCTGTTCGTCACCGGGAGCAACATCGCCGACGGCCAGGCGCTGTTCGATGCTGTCAGGACATGCTTCTTCGGCAATTTCCGCGTGTCGATGATGCTCGACAGCAACGGGGCGAACACGACGGCGGCCTCGGCCGTCGCCTACATTGCCCGTCACGGTGACCCGGCCGGCAAACGGGCCGTGATCCTGGCCGGCACCGGCCCGGTCGGTCAGCGCGCGGCCGTGATGCTGGCCAGGCTCGGCGCGTCGGTGCTCGTGACGTCGCGACAGCAGTCACGCGCGGCGGCCGCCTGCAGCGCGATGGAGCAGCGCTTCGGCGTCAAACTCGAGGCTGCCGCGGCCGCCGATGCGGCCGCCACCACCGCCTGCCTCGACGGCGCCCACATCGTGCTGTCGACCGGCGCCGCGGGGATCCAGTTGCTCAGCGAAGAGCAGTGGGCCGCACACCCGACGCTCGAAATCGTGATGGACGCCAACGCGACGCCGCCACTCGGCATCGGCGGTATCGAGATGTCCGACCGGGGCGCTACGAAGCACGGCAAGATCTGTTACGGCGCACTCGGTTTCGGCGGCCTGAAACTCGAAGTCCACCGCGCCTGCGTCGGCCGCCTGTTCGAGTCGAACACCCTGCTGCTGGACGCGCCGGAAGTCTTCGAACTGGCGAGCGAGCTGGTCAAATCCCGCTGAGGGGTCTCTGCGCACGCCCGCCGCGCACGCCCGGCGGGCGTGGCTGCGGCCGGGCGGCGACCGGCCCGCCGCGACTCCCGCGCGCTTTCGGCATTACAATGGACGCTCTGTCCCGTGACGCAGGAAGCGAGCCGAGAGCCCCCACCGCATGTCCGTATTCGAGACCATCCTGACTGCCCCGGCCGAGGATCTGCTGAAGCTCGTCTTCAAGACCGCGGCAACGCGCGACAAGCAGGCCCAGGGCAGACGTTCGCGCGAGATTGCCCGCAAGCTGGGCCTGACCCACGGCCAGCTGATTTGCGCCGTCGGTTTCAATCCGCACATCAAGGACCTGCCGGACGTCGTCACCATCCTGGGCTTCTCGACCTATGACGCGCTGGCCCAGGCCCGCAACGAGTACTTCACGATCGACATCTACGAGCGTCTCGGCATCAAGGACATCCTCGCGATTTACCTGCAGGTCGCGAAGGATCCCTGGCATCAGCAGATCATGCAGTACCTGCTGGTGAACCGCCTGAAACGCATCGAGGAGCGTATCGAAGCCACCGTCAACTCGCTGATCATCGAGCGCTACAAGAAGGAAATGCGCTCGATCTACGGCGATGGCGTCGCGCAGCTCGAGTTCGTCGAACAGCGCCTGCGCAACACGCACAGCGGCTTTCGCGCGCTGCTGAATGAAGTGCTGATGATCTGCGAGAGCAGACTGGTGCCGGTCGGCGACATCTTTTTTCGCGACGCGATCCTGCCGGAAGAGAAACGGCGGCTGATCGTCAAGGGACTGGTGCCGCGCGAGCTCGTTGAAGCACGGCTCGCGGAACCAACGCTCTCACCCCAGGAGCGCAAGGTGCTCGAGGAGCAGATCCGCCTGATGTGACAGCAGCCGGCGCCGCGCGGCGCCGGCCACCCGTCAGCCGTGACGGCCGGCGAGATCGATCCAGGTTTCGACGACGGTATCCGGATTCAGTGAAATGCTCTCGATGCCGCGCTCGAGCAGCCAGGCCGCGAGATCTTCGTGGTCGGAAGGTCCCTGGCCACAGATCCCGATGTACTTGCCCGCCGCGCGACAGGCGTCGATCGCGCGCGCCATCAGGGCTTTCACCGCCGGATTGCGCTCGTCGAACAGGTGTGCGACGAGGCCGGAATCACGGTCGAGGCCCAGCGTCAGCTGCGTGAGGTCGTTGGATCCGATCGAGAACCCGTCGAAGTACTGCAGGAAGTCCTCGGCCAGCAGCGCGTTGGACGGCAGTTCGCACATCATGATCACGCGCAACCCGTTCTTGCCGCGCTCCAGCCCGCAGGACTTCAGCAGGTCGATGACCTGGCGCGCTTCATCCGGTGTGCGGACGAACGGCACCATCACTTCGACATTCGTGAGCCCCATCTCGTCGCGCACGCGTTTCAGTGCCTCGCATTCCATTTCGAAGCAGGGCCGGAAGTTTTCCGCGATATAGCGCGAAGCGCCGCGGAAGCCGAGCATCGGATTCTCTTCCTCGGGCTCGTACACGCTGCCGGCGATGAGGTTCGCGTATTCGTTCGACTTGAAGTCCGACAGCCGCACGATCACAGGATGTGGATTGAAGGCGGCGGCGATCGTCGAAATGCCCTCCGCAAGCCTGGCAACGAAGAATTCGCGCGGGCTCGAGTAGGCCGCGATCAGCGGTTCGATTGTCTCCTGCAGATCGCGCGACAGCTTCGCATAGTCGACGAGCGCGCGCGGATGGATGCCGATCATGCGATTGATGATGAACTCGAGGCGGGCAAGGCCGACACCCTTGTTCGGCAGATTCGAGAACGCGAAAGCGCGATCGGGATTGCCGACGTTCATCATGATCTTCACCGGCAAGGGCGGCATCGCGTTCAGTTCGATCTCGCGACGCTCGAACGGCAGCAGGGTTTCGTAGATGTACCCGGTGTCGCCTTCGGCGCACGACACGGTGACGGGCGCGCCGTCGGCGATGAGTTCGGTGGCCGTGCCACAGCCGACGACGGCCGGCACGCCGAGTTCGCGCGCGATGATCGCCGCGTGGCAGGTGCGCCCCCCGCGGTTGGTGACGATGGCCGCCGCCCGCTTCATCACCGGCTCCCAGTCGGGGTCGGTCATGTCGGTGACGAGCACGTCGCCTTCGTTCAACTTGGCCATCTCGGAGATGTCCGTGATGACGCGCGCGACACCGCTGCCGATTTTCTGGCCGATGCTGCGTCCTTCGACGAGTACCGTGCCGCGTTTGGCGAGCGTGTAGCGTTCGATGATCTGGCCGCTGCGGCTCTGGACCGTTTCCGGCCGCGCCTGCACGACGTACAACTTGCCGTCGAGACCGTCCTTCGCCCACTCGACGTCCATCGGCCGGCCGTAATGCGCCTCGATGGCCATCGCCAGCCGCGCCAGTTCCGTGACGTCCTCGTCGCTGAGGCAGAAGCGGCGACGATCGGCTTCATCGACATCGCGCGTGATCACGCCGTGATCGGCGGCCGCGTCATCCGCATAATTCATGCGCACGTGCTTGCTGCCGAGATTGCGCCGCAGGATGGCCGGGCGCCCGGCGGCGAGCGCGGGTTTGTAGACGTAGAACTCGTCGGGATTCACCGCGCCCTGCACCACCAGTTCGCCGAGCCCGTAGCTCGCGGTGATGAACACGACGTCGCGAAAGCCGGATTCGGTATCGAGCGTGAACAGCACGCCACTCGCGCCGATGTCACTGCGGACCATGCGCTGCACGCCGGCCGACAGGGCGACCTTCTCGTGCTCGAAACCATGGTGAACGCGGTAGGAGATGGCGCGATCGTTGAACAGGGAGGCGAAGACTTCCTTGATGCGCCGGCGGACCTCCTCGAGGCCGCGGACGTTCAGGAAGGTTTCCTGCTGTCCGGCGAAGGACGCCTGGGGCAGGTCTTCGGCGGTCGCCGAGGAGCGCACCGCGACCGAAAAGCCGGCCGGGGCATTGGCCGCCATCTCCTGATAGGCGGTCGCGATGGCCTCTTCGAGCGGGGCATGCAACGGGGTGTCGACGATCCAGCCGCGAATCTCGCGGCCGGCGGCGGCCAGCGCCGTGACGTCGCCGGTATCGAGGCCGGACAGGCGTTGCTCGATGCGTGCGTCGAGGCCGTTCTGGGCCAAAAAGTCCCGGAATGCCTGGGCGGTCGTGGCGAAACCACCCGGCACACGCACGTGCGCTGCGCTCAAATGGCGGATCATTTCGCCCAGGGAGGCGTTCTTGCCACCGACGCGATCGATGTCGTCGATACCGGTGTGTTCGAGCGAGACTATATAATCAGACATACGTGCTTCTCATTGAGGCCCCGTCCCGCGCAGCTGCGGCGAGCGAACCGGCATTGTAACCGACTCCCGAGGATCGGCTTATCAACGACTCAAAAAAAATGAAGCGACGGGCCTTCTTCGTGTCCGACCGCACCGGTATCACCGTCGAAACGCTCGGCCAGAGCCTGCTGACGCAGTTCCCGGACATCGAATTCATCACCCGCACCCTGCCCTTCGTGACCAACCAGGTCGCGGCCCAGAATGCGGCCGAAATCATCCGGGCGGCCCGCGCCGAGGACGGGGTGCCCCCCCTGGTCTTCAGCACGCTGACCGATCCGACCACCCAGTACATCATCGGCTCGGCGAACGATTACGTGTTCGACCTGTTCGGCACCTTCATCGAGCCGCTGGAAGACGCCCTCGGCACCGAGTCGTCGCATACCGCCGGCCGGATGCACGGCATTCGCGACGTCACGGTGTACGAGCGGCGCCTGCATGCATTGAATTACACGCTCGCCCATGACGACGGCATCAGCACCCGCGACCTCAGTGAAGCGGACGTCGTCCTCGCCGGAGTCTCCCGTAGCGGCAAGACCCCGACGTGTCTGTACCTCGCGATGCATTACTCGCTGCGCGCAGCAAACTATCCGCTGACCGACGACGACTTCGAGTCGACGCGGCTGCCCGCAGCGCTCGCCAAGTGCCGCCACAAGCTGTACGGCCTGACGATCGTGCCGGAGCAGCTGAGCCGCATCCGCCACGAACGGCGGCCGCACGGCACTTACTCGACGATTGCGCAGTGCCGCTCGGAGGTCGCGAAGGCCGAAGCGATGTTCAAGGCCGAAAATGTCCAGTATCTGGACACGACTACCGTCTCGATCGAGGAAATCGCGTCCACCATCGTGCGCGACATGGGCCTGCGCTGAGGTGTCTGCCGTGGCGATCGGCGCCCGTCGCGAGGCGGCGTAACGCATGAATGCCCGGCGCACGGCGGCGGGCCAGGCGCTCGCCGCGATGATGCTGTGCTCGTTCGCGGCCGGTGCCGGGCTGTCCGGACTGCCGGCCTGGATCCCGGGTGCGTTCGCCTGGCTGGCGGGCCTGTTGATGCTGCGTGATTTGACCCGCTTCCAGGCCACGCAGGCCGCGCTGATGAGCGCGATCGGCCTGCTCGGCATCGGCTACGCCGCGAGCCACGGCAACTGGTCGTGGTGGACGACACTGCGCGACGGCAACCATTCGCTGCTCGCGATGCTGGCGGCGGTCAGCTTTCTGCGGCCCGTCACCGCGACGGGTCCGAAGGACGAAGTCCTGCCGCGGGGTCGACGCGCGGTGCTCGAAACGCTCGCCGCGACCCATCTCTTCGGCGCCGTCATCAACATCTCCGCGCCCGTGCTCGTCGGCGAACGCATCACCGGTCCGGGCGGCATGACACCACTGCAGGCGAAGACGGTGAGTCGGGCCTTTGTCGCCGCCTCGATGTGGTCGCCGTTCTTCATTGCGATGGCGCTGATCCTCCACTACGTGCCGGCCGCGCGGCTGCCGGTGATTTCGGGCATCGGGTTCACGACCTCCGCCGCCCTGATGGCCTACTGCGCGTGGACCCTGCCGCGCGACCCGGCCGCCGGCGAGTTCACCGGCTATCCGCTGCACTGGCAGGCGCTGTGGGCGCCGCTGCTGCTCAGCGCCTGCGTGCTGAGCGGTCATGCGCTGCTGCCGGCAGTGCCGGTACTGGTCCTGATCGAAGGCGCCGCATTCGGCGTCGTGCTCGGGGTGCTGTTGCTGCGACGGCCGCGCGAGGCCACCGGTGTCCTCGGTGAACACGTGCGCGAACGGCTGCCGGACATGCGCGGCGAAGTCGCGATGTTCCTCGGCGCGGCGGTCATGACGGCCGGCATCAGCACGGCCGTCGGCATGACGGGCGTGATGCTCGCGCCGGCGGGGTTCGGAATCCTGACCGCGGCGGCATTGCTGGCGGCGCTGATTGTGCTCGCCGTGATCGGCGTGCATCCGGTGGTCAGCATCTCGGTGCTGGCGAGCCTGTGGCCGTTCGCGCAGTACAACGGCAACCTGCTCGGCGCCGTGTTCCTGCTGGCCTGGGGGCTGGGCCTCGTGATCTCGCCATTTTCAGGCACCAGCCTGGTCTTCCAGGGACGCTTCGGCCTGCGCACGATCGACCTGTTGCGCTGGAACCTGCCCTACGCGGGCGTGGGCTACGTGATCGGTGTCGCGGTGATGGCGCTCTATGCGCTGTGGTAAGGGATATCAGCCACCCGGGGCGCGCAGATTGACCGGAATTTTCTGGTGTTCCCAGAAGTCGACCGTGTAGGTGCCCGGTGCAATCGGCATCGGCTCCGACAGTGGGCCGGTAATCAGGATCTGGCCCGGCACGATGGCCAGCCCCTGGCCGACCAGCTGATTGATCAGCCACAGCAGCGCGTAGGCCTGGCTGCCTTTGACATTGGTCGCTTTCGCCCGATCGATGACATTGCCCTCGTGCAGAATTTCGATGAACGTCGAATCGACGATCGTCGGCTCCGGCCGCGGAAAGGCCTTGCCGACGATCAGATGCGTATGTGCGCCGTTGGCCGCCACGAGGTCTTCGGCGCGCACCGCCGCGCGATTCTCGAAGCGGAGATCGAGCACCATCACCACCGGCACGGCCTTCGCGACGAAATCCGGCAACTCGGCGGCGTCGGCGATCGGCGTGGAGATCCGGCGCTTCATGATGAAGCCGATCGCCGGGGCGATGCTGTGCTCGCCGGGACCGGCCGGGCCGACGTCGGCATCGGGCGCGAGCAAATCGTCCTTGAACACCGCCGTCGTCACCGGGCCGTTGCCGCGCATCCTCACCTGCGCCAGTGGCGTCGTCAGTTCGGCCTTGAAGCCGACGACCGGCGACAGCGCACTCAACTCGCGCACCAGGATGCGCTGGACTTCGTAGGACTCGGCGAGACTCAGGCCAGCGCCGTAGGCCGACAGCGCCGGCAGGGGCTGCCGGGCCTTGATCTGCAGGAGCAGGACATCGGCCCAGTTCTCCATCGTGCTCCAGGCCAGCGCCGGGCCGGTGACGGCCACGAGCAGGCAACACCAGCAGGTAATTCGTATCGCGGTTCTCATCGGGGACACAGGCTCGATCGTCGGGAAACGGGTGGAGTAAGGCGCGCCCCGGGTGTGCTTGACGCTGACCAGTCGGGCTCGTGTAATGGCATGGCGCGCGAATTCTACTGAAGAATCGCCACCACACGCAGCCAGGTTCGAACTTCCAGCGGAGTATCCACCCGATGCCAGTCCCGTCGTCGTCGCCCCGCGTGCGGCGCTGCCCTGCATGAGCCGACCGGCATGAACGACACCGCGCGACCCATTGCGCGCTGCCTCGCCGAATTCGCAGCCACGCAGCCAGCCGACGCCCTGCCGGCCGCCGCGCTCGAACGCGCCCAGCTGAACATCCTCGACGCCGTGGGCCTCGGGCTCGCCGCCAGCACTTACGAATTCGCCGAGCGTACCGCGCGCGGGCTCGTCGCGATCGGCGACACGGGCCGCAGTCCGTTACTCGGTCGCCGCGAGCGCCTGGCGCTGCGCGACGCGATGCTGCTGAACGGCGTGCTGGTCCACGGCCTCGATTTCGACGACACGCACGGCGACAGCGTCACGCACTGTTCGGCCAGCGCGCTGCCGCTCGTCCTCGGCGTCGGCCACGCACGGGGCGCCAGCGGCCGCGACGTGCTGCTGGCCTATCTCATCGCGCTCGAACTCGACGCGCGCATCGGCCGGGTCGCGCGCGGCACCCTGCAGCGTCGCGGCTGGCATCCGACCGGCATCGTCGGCGCCTTCGGCTGTGCCGGGGCCGCTGGCCGCCTGCTCGGCGCCGATGCCCACGCCATCGCCCACGCCTTTGGCGTCACGCTGAGCATGGCGAGCGGCAACCTGGAGTTCCTCGCCGACGGGGCATGGACCAAGCGGCTGCATCCGGGCTGGGCGGCGGTCAGCGGCTACACCGCCGCGGGCCTGGCGCACGCCGGCTTCATCGGGCCCAGCCTGCCCTTCGAGGGCCGCTTCGGCCTGTTCCGCATGCTGCTCGGCGAGGAGGTTGTCATCGATCGCGACGCGATGCTCGCGGGCCTCGGCGAATCCTGGGCGGTGCACGACAACGGCTTCAAGCCATGGCCGGCCTGTCACTTCCTGCATGCGTTCATCGAGTGCGCACTGGACGCGCGCGCGGCTCCCGGTTTCGAACCCGCCGCCATCGAGCGCATCGAAGCGCTGATCCACGCCGACGAAATCCCGATCGTGTGCGAACCCGCCGCGGCCAAACTCGCCCCACGCAATGCGTATGATGCCCAGTTCAGTGTGTACTACGCGGTCGCCGCGAGCCTGCTGCGCGGACGCTTCGGCCTTGCCGAGCTCGACGATGATGCGCTCGCCGATCCGGCCATCCGGGCGCTGGCCGGCCGCGTGTCATATCGGGCAGATCCGCTGTCCGACTATCCCCAGAGCTACAGCGGCGCGCTCGTCATCCACCTGCGCGACGGTCGTCGCATCGAACGCCGCCAGCAGTTGAACCGCGGCACCGCCGGCAACCCGATCACGCGTGACGACGTGCTGGCCAAGTACCGGGACAACGCCTGTCGCGCCGTGTCAGAATCGGTGGCGATCCGCATCTGCGAGGCCGTGCTGACCCTGGACACCGCCCCGACGCTCGATGCGCTGATCGCTGCCCTTGAATCCGCGTAGTGTCCGAACGAGCAACAACCGCCCCATGACCGACTCCAATCCGTACGCGCCGCCTCCGCGCGCCGACAGTGTCGCGACACCGGCGCAGCGCGGTGAGGCACCACGGGGCGAGGACTTCTCGATTGTCGCCGTGCTGGGCGAAGCATGGGCGCTGGCGGCCGGCAGCAAGCGCTATTTCGTCGCCGTCTACGTCCTGCTGCTGGTGGCGCTCGCGTTCGTGCAGAGCGTCACCGGCCTGCTGTCCGGCAGCGATATCGATGCCGGGTGGAGCATGCTGCTGTGGCAGCCGATCCTCGCGGCCGCGCTGTACCCGTTCATTGGCGGCGTGATGCGTCTGGCGCTGCGGCGCGCAGCCAACCAGCCGGTCGGACTCGAGCACCTGCTCGACGACGCACCCCAGCTCGGCCAGATCGCGCTGCTCGGTGCGCTCGTGAGTCTCGCGACGCTGATCGGCTTCACGTTGTTCGTGTTGCCCGGCATTTATCTGTCGGTCGCGTTCATGTTCGCGCTGCCGCTGGTGCTGGAACGCAGGCTCGATGCCGTCGCGGCGATGCGTCTGTCGCTCGAGACCGTGCATCGCCACTGGTTTCGCTACGCGGCACTGCTGTTCGTGCTCGGCTTCGTGCTCGCGCTGGGCGCGTTCACGGTGATCGGGCTGATCTGGGCCCTGCCGGTCACTGCGATTGCGCTGGCGCTCGTCTACCGTCAAGTGTTCGGTCCCGGGGAGCTTTCTCATGCATGAGTGCTGGCGTCGTGCGACAGGCATCGCGACCGCGCTGCTGCTGGCCTGGCTGTCCGGCGCCGTGACGGCCGCGCCCGAAGCACCCGCCCTGACCCCGCTCGAATACACCGTGCTGTCACAGGTGATAGGTCACGGCCTGCCGCCGGATACCACGGCGATCGTGATCAGCGATCTCACGACCGGCGATCCGAACTCGCTGGTGCCGGCCGACGCGGATCTCGAAGTGCTCGCCAAGCGACTCGACACGACCCCGGGCCTGCTCGCGGGCTGGGCCGGGCTCAATCAGCAGCAGAGTCCGCTCGAGAAGAAGCTGGCGCTGACCGCCAGCTACGAGCTGCTCCCGGAAGCCCTGCGCGCCAAGATCTTCGCCGGGGAGGATCCCGCCACGGGCTGGGCGCGCTTCCACAAGCGCTTTCCGCGCGCGCCGGGCCTGTTGCGCGTGTCGCGGGTCGCCATCGACGACACCGAGCAGAGCGCCCTGGTCTACGTCGAATTCGCGTGCGGCCCGGAGTGTGGCACCGGACGCCTGATCAGGCTGGCCCGGGCGGGCGATGCGTGGCAGGTGCAGAGCGGCGAACTCGTCTGGGTCGCGGGGAGCTGACGATGCAGACGATGCGCAAACTGGCGGTGTTCTGCGGCGCTCGCCACGGCCTGCGATCCAGCTATACCGACACCGCCCGCGAGTTCGGCAGGCTGCTCGCGCAGACCGGTTGCGGGCTCGTGTACGGCGCCGGCCGCGTGGGCCTGATGGGCGAAGTGGCGCAGGCCTGCCTCGATCACGGCGGACACGTCACCGGCGTCATCCCCCGCTTCCTGAATTCGCAGGAACTGCTGCACCCGGATCTGCAGAGCTGCCACACGACAACGAACCTGTTCGAGCGCAAGTCGATGATGATGGACATCGCCGACGGCTTCCTCGCGCTGCCGGGCGGGATCGGCACTTACGACGAGCTGCTCGAAGTGATGGCCTGGCGTCAGCTGCATCAGCTGGACAAGCCCATCGCGCTGCTCGATGTCGACGGCTATTTCCAGCCCTGGCTCGCCGCGCTCGCGCACGCCGCCGCGGAGGGCTTCGTCGAGCCCTTCGAAATCGAGCGCCTGATCGTCGATCCGCGGCCCGCAGTCGTGCTCGACGCGCTGCTGGGTGCGGTCGACGCGAGCCGCGCGCGCGGCGCAGGGCGGCCGGCATGAACGGTCTGCGCGCGGTCGTCTTCGACATGGACGGCGTGCTGATCGACTCGGAGCCCGTCATCCGCCGCGCCGCGCAGCTCGCCGGTGAGGAGTTCGGCCATGTCCTCAGCGACAGTCTTTATGCCGATCTGCTGGGTCTGCCGGGCGCACAGGTCGAGGCGATGCTGCTGAGCGTGTTCGGTGCGGACTTCCCGCTCGCCGACTACCGCCGAAGTTTCGAGCGCCTGTATCGCGAAGACGTCGCCGCGAATGGCATCCGCAGCAAGCCCGGTGTGCCCGAACTGCTGGAGGCGTTGACCGCACGCGAAGTGCCGGTGGCGGTGGCCACCTCCACGCGCAGCGGTCATGCGCAGGCGGCGCTCGAGGCGGCGGGCCTGCTGCGCTATCTGCCGATCTGCGTCACCGGCGATCAGGTCACGTCCGGCAAACCGGCGCCCGACATCTTCCTGCGCGCAGCCAGCAGCATCGGCATCGAGGCCGCGCATTGCATCGCCATCGAAGATTCCGAAGTCGGCGCGCGCGCGGCGGTCAGCGCCGGCATGTGGACACTGATGGTCCCCGACCTGAAACCGCCGAGTCCCGAACTCGCCGTCATGGTGCGTGAAATCCTGCCGACGATGCCGGCGGCCGCGCGCCGCGTCAGAACCCTGTTGAACCTGGACCCGACACCATGAAAAGAACCGCATTCATCGTCCGCCTGCTGCTGCCACTGTCGCTGCTGTCCATCGCCGCGCCGCTCCCGGCGCAGAGCGCCGCGCCGGCACCGTCGGCCGCGCAGGCGGAGCCCGTCATCAGCGAAGCCGAAGCGCTGGCCGCCTGGCAGCGCTTCAAGGCAGCGCCGGCAGCGCAGCTCAAGGAAGCGCCGGTATTCCTGAAGTTCATGCAGGGCGGCGCGGTGCACACGGTCCTGAACAGCAATCTCCTGTTCTGGATGTACAACGACTATCCGCGGGAGGCGCAGGCCGTGCTCTACGCCGCGTACATGGGCGGCAACATGGAGTCGCAGCTCGTCACCCGCAAGCAGGGCGACGATCCGCAAGCCGGCATGAGTGCGGTGCTCGACGCCTACACACAACTCAAGGCGAGTGACGAGGCGCTGACGATCAAGCGCCTCGACGAACTCGTCCTCGCGCGGACCGAGGGCCGCTTCGCAGCGGCCGTCGACGAACTCGGCCAGGGCAAACCCTGAGCCGCGTTCGAATGACGAAGGCACCGCCCCGCAAAGCCGCGACGCGCGCCGGCCGGCCCGCGCCGGCCGACACGTTTTCGCGCAACACGCTCGCGCTGATCTACGACTTCGACGGCACGCTGACGCCGCAACCGATGCAGGAGTACACCGTGTTGCCACAGCTCGGCATCGCGGCCAACGACTTCTGGAACGAGGTCAATGCCGAAGTCAGGCGCACCGGCGGCGACAGCATCCTGACCTACATGCGGCTGCTGGTGGAAAAGATCGAAGCGAACAAGGCGCACGTGAGCCGGGCGTCGCTGCGACAACTCGCGCGCGGCATCCGTTACTTTCCGGGCGTGGAGTCGTGGTTCGAGCGCATCAACCGCTACGTCGGTGCGGCATCCGGTGGCGCGGTCAATGTGCGTCACTACATCATCTCGGCCGGCCTCGGCGAAATCCTCGAAGGCATCAGCATCAAGCAGCACTTCGAGCGCATCTACGCGTCGCAGTACTACTTCAATCATCACGAAGTCGCCTGTTTTCCGACGGTGGTGATCAATGACACCAGCAAGACACAGTACCTGTTCCGCATCAACAAGGGGCGCGAGGAAGCGCAGGAATCGATCAACGAATACATGCCCGAAGCCGCGCGCCCGATTCCGTTCGGCCACATGCTGTACATCGGCGACGGCCTGACCGATGTGCCGTGCATGACGGTCACCAAGAACAACGGCGGCTTCGCCGTCGCCGTGCACAATCCGCGCGTGGCCAGGTCGATCGAAACCTGCCGCTCGCTCGCACTCGCCAACCGTATCGACTATTTCGCGGCCGCCGACTATCGTGCCGGCAAGCCGCTCGAGAAGCGTGTGCGGACGATTCTCGACATCATCATCGCGCGCATCCTGTTCGAGCGCGAGAAACACGCTTTCCAGCGCGAACTGTCCGACGACTGAGCGCGCGCTGAGCAACAAGGATTCCGCCCATGACCGCCGTGACTTTTCTGGCCCGACTCACCACCGTCGCCACGCTCTGCGCCCTGCTCGGCGCCTGCAAGGCGCCCGATTTGAAGCCTGATTTTCTCGACCGCAAGAAAGAGGAAGCGGTGATCGTGCAACCGGCCGCGGTCGTCGACCCGTCGCTGACGCCCCGCGAACTGCTGACCGCGCGTCTCGTCAATGCCCGCGACGCCGACGAGGCAATCCCGGGCCTCACCGTCGGCAAGATGATCGAGTTCGCCGATCGCTACCTCGCCTGCGACTGCGCCGAAATGCGCTTCGCCAAAGCCTGGCAGCGCTACGACGGCGGCTATGTGCTGGTGACGAACGCCGGCCAGGTGCGACCGCTTGATTTCGTCTGCAGCGGTCCGGCGGAAGGACTCGAATGCTACCTGCGCGAGATCGATCGCGGTCCGCAGACCGGCGGATTGCGCGATCGCTTCATGTCCGGCGGCGACTTCGTGCGCTTCATGTACGAGAGCGGATCGAAGTGCGAACGCACCGAGCCCTGCCCGACAGCCGTGAGCACGGTGCCGGCTGCCGCGCCGGCCGAGGATTGAACGGGACGGATCCGGCCGCGCCGGGAGATCTGAAGCGCGTCGCAGGCCACGACCGGACCTGTGGCCGTCGTTGAAGAGCCTCCTGGTCCGGGCCACGTCGCCATCGTCCCCTTGCACCCGCCAGGCCGCCGCGCGCGACGCAGGCCCGGCGTACCCTTGAATCACTGAGCCCCCGAGGAGACCGAACCTGATGACCGCCGCCCCGAACGACCAGGATGTCGCGCAGTTCACCGCCGCCGTGGCGATCGCCAACATCCCCACGCTGCTGATGACGCTCGTGCAGATGACCGGTGAGCGCAAATGGCTGGAAGCTCCCTACCGTCCTGGCCGCACCGTCGGCCTCGGCGACAACGACACCGGTGGTCTGCCCGACGATATCCAGCAGCAGATCCGGGATGCCGCCCTGGACGCCATCCTCGAATGGCGCGCCGGCAAGCCGCTGGCCATTGCCGAACCGGGTCCGGCACTGCTGGTCGAGATGCTGTCGGTCGCGATGGGGGAGGACATTCCCGCCAAGTACGGTCGCTTCACGGCTGAACTGTTCGGTCATCGCCCGGTGAGCACGGACAGAATCGAAGTGCCCGCCGACTTCCATGTCGTGGTGATCGGCGCCGGCGTGTCGGGACTGTGCACAGGCGTCAACCTGAAGGGTGTCGGCGTGCCGTTCACGATTCTCGAGAAGAACGACACCGTCGGTGGCGTGTGGCGTGAGAACCATTATCCGGGCGCTGGCGTCGATACGCCGAATCATCTCTATTCGTTTTCGTTCGCCCAGTACGACTGGCCGATGTACTTCGCGTTGCGCGACGATCTCCACCGGTACCTCGAGCACATCGCCACCGAATTCGACCTGCGCCCGAATATCCGCCTCGGCACACGCGTCGACAGCGCAGTCTACGACGAGATCAGTCAGAGGTGGACGGTCAGCTTCACCCGTTCCGACGGCAGCCAGGGCAGCCTCGTCGCGAACGTGGTGATCAGCGCGGCCGGCATTTTCAACCCGCCGGTGTGGCCGAACATCGAAGGGCTGAAGACATTCGAAGGACCCTGCTTCCACACGGCGGAGTGGCGTGACGACGTCGTGCTCGCCGGCAAGCGCGTCGGCATCATCGGCAACGGCGCGAGCTGCATGCAGATCGGTCCTGAGATCCAGCACACGGTAGCGTCGCTGACCATCTTCCAGCGTTCGCCGCACTGGGCCGCGCCGTTTCCACAGTTTCGCAAGCAGGTCCCTGATGCGCTGCGCTTCCTGTTTCGCGAAGTGCCGCTCTACCAGGCCTGGTACCGCGCCAAGCTCGGCTGGACGTTCAACGATCGCGTGCACTCGACCCTGCAAAAGGATCCCGACTGGCCGCACCCGGAGCGCGCGCTGAATGCGACCAACGACGCGCACCGCGCCTACTACACGCGCTACCTGAAGGAAGAACTCGGCGATCGCCAGGATCTGATCGACAAGGTGTTGCCCACCTACCCGCCGTTCGGGAAGCGCATGCTGATGGACAACGGCTGGTATCGCATGCTGCGCAACCCCAAGGTGCACCTGGTCGACGAGCGCATCGATCACGTCGATGCCCGCGCCGTGCACACGGCTGACGGCACCGCGCACGAGGTCGACGTGCTGGTGATTGCGACCGGCTTCGACGTGCTGAACTTCATCAACACCTACGAAGTCGTCGGGCGGGGCGGCAGGACGCTCCGCGAAGCCTGGGAAGGTGACAATGCGAAGGCCTACCTTGGCACCGTGGTGCCGGGCTTTCCCAACTTCTTCACGCTCTATGGCCCGAACCTCCAGCCCGGCCACGGCGGCAGCCTCATCGTCGTGGTCGAAATGCAGGTGCGTTTCATCCTGGACGTGCTGCGCCAGATGGCGAGCGCCGGCGCCGGCGCCGTCGACTGCAAGCCGGAGGTGTTCGAGGATTACAACCGCAAGGTCGACGAGGCGCATGCCAACATGGTGTGGTCACATCCCGGCATGACCACCTACTACCGCAACGCACGCGGCCGCATCGTGGTCAATGGCCCATTCCTCAACGTCGATTTCTACGAGATGACGCGCCAGGCCAGGCTGGGCGATTTCAGCGTCGAGCCGCGCACCGGTTGACGCAGACCGACGATATTCTCCCGCTGTCGCGCGTGCCGCCCGATCACCGGGCGGCAGGCCGCATCCGTCGCTGCAACAGCCTCGACGCGCCCACGCTCGGTGCGTTCGAAGCACCGACAGACTGGAAGTGAGGCACCGCGGGGCCGTCGCAACCGATGCAGATGGCGTGGCGCAACCTGTGGTCGGCACTACCCTCCATGCCCCTCACCGCGGCCGACCACTGCGGCCCGTCCGCCATGCCTCGCCGTTGGTCATGGAACCCGTCCGTCATCCGGCATGCGGCACGTCACCCTTGGCGCGCTCAGCCCAGGTGCGCGAGGACCTTGGAGTCCAGCAGCAACTGCAAGGTATAGCGCACGCCGAACCCGGTTTCGTCGGTCGCAATGTGGGCCAGTCCGCCCTTGCGGTTCGCGGCGGCGAGGTCCAGGTGGACCCACGGCGTGTCGTTCTGCACGAACCGGCTCAGGAAACGCGCGGCCAGGATGTGATCGGCTTCGCCGTCGAGCGCGCACTGCCGGATGTCGGCAACCTGGCTCTCGAGCGCCTTGTCATAGTCGGCATCGAAGGGAAACGGCCAGACGCGTTCGCCGCTCGCCTGGCCTGCCGCCGTCAGCAGTGGCACGAGCGCCGGGCGATTCGTGAACACCGCGCTGTAGCTCTTGCCGAGGGAGTAGATGCAGGCACCCGTCAAGGTTGCGTAATCGATCGCGAGCGCCGGCTTGCCGGCCGTGGCGAGCAGCAGCGTGTCGGCGAGCACCATGCGCCCTTCGGCATCCGTGTGCACCACTTCGATGCTGGTGCCGTCGGCGGCGCGCACGATGTCGTTTGGTTGATAGGCGTCCGGGCCGATGTGGTTCGCCGCGAGTGCGAGCCACGCGTCGACCGCGAACGGGACCTTCAGGGCCTGCAGCGCCAGCAGCGTGCCGAGCGCAACCGCGCTGCCCGTCATGTCCTGATGCATGCCGAACATGTGGCGGGCCGTCTTCACGTTGACACCACCCGTGTCGTAGCAGAGCCCCTTGCCGACCAGGGCCACGCGCGGCACGTCGCGTCGCGCACCGGGTGGGCGATAGCCGAGATGCACGATGCCGGCGTCCTTGGCCGTACTGCCCTGTACCACGGCGAGAAACGCGCCGGCACCGCGCCGCTTCAGCGCAGCGATGTCGTGGAAGTCGTAACGCAGGCCGCGATCGACGGCGAGCGTCGCCACGCGCTCTCGATACGCGCCCGGCGTCAGCTCGTTGGGCGGCAGCGCGGCGAGCTGGCGCGCGAACCCATTGCCTTCGGCCTCGGCACGCACGCGAGGGCCGTCAATCGCCGCACCGGGGCCGGCGAAGCGCACGCGGCCGAGCTTCGAGGGCGGTGGCGGCGCGCGTTTGGCCACCGGCATCGCGACGCTGCGCGCGAGTGCGGCAGCCGCCAGCGCTTCGCAGGCGTCGGCCGCGAGCTGGCGACCGCAGCCGTGCAGGCTCACCAGCAGTTCCTTGGGGTTGTTCTCGAGCGCCAGCTCGACTGCGCGCCGCGCTGCGCCGAGCAGTTCGAACGGCGTGGATGGCGCCGCCAGCGGCAGGTGCACGGCACGCGTCGAGCGGCGATTCGGCAGGTCGGTCGCCCACGCCTCGTTGACGGCTGTGGCGAGCTGCCGGACATGCCGCACGCCGAGCGCCTTGCCGTGGGGCACATCGCGCCAGCGGGGCTTTTCGGGTGTCACCACGATCCAGGCCGTGGACGCATCGACCTGGGCTTCGCTGACCGGGGATTCGCTCGCCTGCAGATCGGTGGCAATCATCTGGGGTGTCCGTTGGCTGGGCAGGAAGGGCGCTGCTGCTAAAGTTAGCAGCGATGCGGACCGTTATGACGACAGGACAGCCATCCGCGCGTGGCACGAGGTTGGCCCGGCCGACACGGCAGCCCACGCCGAGTACGGTACACTAGGCTGCATTGGATCTGCGTTGCGGCCGCGCCATTCGCCGTGCCCTCCCGTCGAGTGGAAGGGCCGGCCTACCAGTTGGAGATTCGAGCGCCTATGTCGACACCCGTCAATTCCGATCTGGACCCCATCGAAACCCGCGAGTGGGTGGAAGCGCTCGAAGCCGTGGTCGAAACCGAGGGCATCGAGCGCGCACATTTCCTGCTCGAAAGCCTGATCGACAAGGCCCGCCGCTCCGGCGCCGATCTGCCCTACTCGGCTAACACTTCCTACCTCAACACGATCCCGCCGCATCGCGAGCAGTACACGCCCGGCGATCCCGCGCTCGAATGGCGCCTGCGGTCGATCACGCGCTGGAATGCGATGGCCATGGTGGTCAAGGCGAATCGCAAGAACAGTGAACTGGGCGGGCATATTGCGAGCTACGCATCGGCCGCCACGCTGTACGAAGTCGGCTACAACCATTTCTGGCATGCGCCGAGCGCGGAGCACGGTGGCGACTTGATCTACATGCAGGGCCACTCGGCGCCCGGCATCTATGCGCGCGCCTACCTGCTCGGCCTCATCAGCGAAGAGCAGCTCGACAATTTCCGTCAGGACGTCGACGGCAAGGGCCTGACGTCCTATCCGCATCCGTGGCTGATGCCGGATTTCTGGCAGTTTCCGACCGTCTCGATGGGCTTGGGCCCAATCATGGCCATCTACCAGGCGCGCTTCATGCGCTACCTCCACAACCGGGGCCTCGTCGACACGGCGAAGCGCAAGGTGTGGGCGTTCATGGGCGACGGCGAGATGGACGAACCCGAATCCTTCGGCGCTGCCTCGCTCGCCTCGCGCGAGAAGCTCGACAACCTCGTGTTCGTCATCAACTGCAACCTGCAGCGGCTCGACGGCCCGGTGCGCGGCAACGGCAAGATCATCCAGGAACTCGAGTCCGACTTCCGCGGCGCCGGCTGGAACGTGATCAAGGTGATCTGGGGCGCGGCCTGGGATCCGCTGCTCGCGCGTGACGCCAAGGGCCTGCTGCTGCAGCGCATGGAAGAAGTCGTCGACGGCGAGTACCAGGCGATGAAGGCGCACAACGGCGCCTATGTCCGCGAGCATTTCTTCGGCAAGTATCCGGAACTGAAGGCGCTCGTCGCGAGCATGAGCGACGACGACATCTGGCGCCTGAACCGCGGCGGTCACGATCCGCACAAGGTCTATGCCGCCTACGCGAAGGCGATGGAACAGAACGGCAAGCCGACGGTGATCCTGTGCAAGACCGTCAAGGGCTACGGCATGGGCGAAGCCGGCGAAGGCAAGATGGTCACGCACCAGCAGAAGAAGATGGGCGAGGAATCGCTGCGCGAATTCCGCGATCGCTTCGACATCCCGATCTCCGACGCCGACATTGCGCAGGCGCCATTCTATCGGCCGCCCGAAGACAGCCCGGAAATGAAATACCTGCGCGAGCGCACGGCCGCGATGGGCGGCTTCCTGCCGCAGCGCAAGCGCACGGCCGAACCGCTGAAGATTCCCGACATTTCGATGTTCGACGCGATGCTGAAAGGTACGGCCGATCGCGACATCTCGACGACGATGGCCTTCGTGCGCCTGCTCGCGGCGATGACGCGCGACAAGCAGATCGGTCCGCGCGTCGTGCCGATCGTGCCCGACGAAGCCCGCACCTTCGGCATGGAAGGCATGTTCCGCCAGCTCGGCATCTATTCGTCGGTCGGGCAGCTCTACGAGCCGGTCGACCACGACGAAGTGATGTACTACCGCGAGGACATCAAGGGCCAGATCCTCGAGGAGGGCATCAACGAAGCGGGCGCGATGTGCTCGTGGATCGCGGCGGCGACGTCCTACGCGAACCATCACCTGCAGATGATCCCGTTTTTCATCTTCTATTCGATGTTCGGTTTCCAGCGCGTCGGCGATCTGGTCTGGGCCGCCGGCGACATGCAGGCCCGAGGCTTCCTGCTCGGCGGCACCTCCGGCCGCACGACACTGGCCGGCGAAGGCCTGCAGCACCAGGACGGCCACAGCCACCTGCTGGCGTCGACGATTCCGAACTGCGTGTCCTATGACCCGACCTTCGCCTACGAACTGGCGGTGATCGTGCACGACGGCATGAAACGCATGTTCGAGCGCCAGGAGAACGTGTTCTATTACATCACCGTGATGAACGAGAACTACGTCCATCCGGCGCTGCCGGCGGGTGTCGAAGAGGGCATCGTGCGCGGCATGTATCGCTTCCAGGAGCGCAAGGGCGCCAGGATCCAGCTGCTCGGCAGCGGTTCTATCCTGCGCGAAGTGATCGCCGCCGGCGAATTGCTGGAGACGGATTTCAAGATCGCGGCGAACGTGTGGAGCGCGACGAGTTTCAACGAGCTGCGTCGCGACGGCCTGGCCTGCGAACGCTGGAACATGCTGCATCCGGAAGCAGCGCCGAAGAAAGCCTATGTCACGCAGCTGCTCGAAGGCGAGACGGGTCCCGTCGTCGCTGCGACGGACTACATGAAAGCCTATGCCGACCAGGTACGTGAATTCGTGCCGGCGCGTTATCGAGTACTCGGCACCGACGGTTTCGGCCGGTCGGATTCACGCAAGAAGCTGCGCGAGTTCTTCGAGGTCAACCGGTACTACATCGTCGTCGCGGCGCTGAAGGCGCTGGCCGACGAAGGCAAGGTGAAACCGGCGCGCGTCGCGGAAGCGATTGCGAAGTACGGCATCGATCCCGAGAAGCCCAACCCCGTCACGGTCTGAGCGCAGCGAGTCCCGCATGGAAATCGAAGTCCTGGTTCCGGATATCGGCGATTTTGACGCCGTCGACGTCATCGACATCCTCGTCAAGCCGGGCGACGTGGTCGCGCCCGAGGATCCGCTCATCACGCTGGAGAGCGACAAGGCGACGATGGACATTCCGGCGCCGCGCGGCGGCCGGATTGCCACCATCGGCGTGAAAGTCGGCGACAAGGTCGCCGAAGGCGCGCGCATCCTGACACTGAGTTTCGAAGACGCCGCGCCCGCGCCGGCCGCGGCCCCGGAGGCAGCAGCGCCCGCGCCGGCACCTGCCCCGGTGGCCGCCACAGCGCCCGCCGCCCCCGTTGCGCCGACGCCGGCACCGGCCGCCACGCCGGCCAGGACGGTGAGCGCAATGCGCGAAGTCCGTGTACCCGATCTCGGTGACTTCCCGGAAGTCGACGTGATCGAAATCCTGGTCAAGCCCGGCGATGTCGTCAGCGCCGAGTCGCCGCTGCTGACCCTCGAAAGCGACAAGGCCACGATGGACATTCCCGCGCCCTTTGCCGGCACGGTGTCGCGCGTGCTGGTCAAAACCGGCGACAAGGTGTCGACCGGCACCCTCATCATCGAGTTGCAGGGCGACGCGCCGGCGACGGACGCCGCGCCGGCACCGGCGGCGAGCCCCACCGCCGCGCCGACGGCGGCGCCGAAACCGACGCCGACACAGCCCGCGCCGGCGGTTGCGCCCCCCGCGGCGAGTGCCGGGGCCCACGTCTATGCGAGCCCGGCGATGCGTCGCCTCGCGCGCGAACTCGGCGTCGATCTGCGCGAGGTCAAGGGCAGCGGCCGCAAGCAGCGCGTGCAGCGCGAGGACGTCGTCGCGCACGTGAAGCAGGCGATGGAGAGCCGGCGCAGCGGGGGCGGCAGCAGCGGATTCGCGCTACCCGATGCACCGGTTGTCGACTTCAGCAAGTTCGGCGCCACCGACACGCAGCCGCTGAACAAGATTCGCCGCGCGACGGGCCAGAATCTGCATCGCAGCTGGATCACGATTCCGCACGTCACGCAGTTCGATGAAGCGGACATCACCGAGCTCGAAGCGTTCCGCAAGGCAAAGGCCGCGGCAGCCGAAGCGGCCGGCACCAAGCTGACGATCGTCGCCTTCCTCGTGAAGGCCGTCGCCGCGGCGCTGGTGAAGTTTCCCGATTTCAATGCATCCCTGTCGCCGGACGGCGAGTCGCTGATCTACAAGCAGTACTTCAACATCGGCGTTGCCGCGAACACGCCGCGCGGGCTCGTGGTGCCGGTGCTGAAGGGTGTCGAGGGCAAGGGCATCTTCGACATCGCGCGCGACGTGCGCGCGCTCGGCATGAAGGCGCGCGACGGCAAACTCGCGCCGGCCGACATGCAGGGCGGCTGCTTCACGATCTCGAGCCTCGGCGGGGTCAGCGGCACGGCGTTCACGCCGATCATCAATCCGCCGGAGGTCGCGATTCTCGGCGTGTCACCGGCCGCGATGAAGCCGGTGTGGCTCAACGGCGCGTTCGAGCCGCGGCTGATGCTGCCGCTGTCACTGTCGTACGACCATCGCGTGATCGATGGCGTTGCCGCCGCCGAATTCACGCGTTACCTCGGCGAGGTGCTCGGCGATATCCGCGACCTGCTGCTGTAGCCGCCGATGGCGGCACCGCAGGCGCGCTTTTCCATCTGTCTCGTCGAAGACGCGCAGTCGCGTCTGCTGTTTCTGCACCGCGCTGCCGACCGCCCGCTCGGTCCCTGCAAATGGGGCTTTCCGGCCGGCCACATCGAAGACGGCGAATCGCCCGAAGCCTGCGCGCGACGCGAAATGCGCGAGGAGATCGGCGACTCGCACACGGTCACCGAGCTCGCGCGCCTCGGCCCGCTGCGCGACACGCTGTTCGGCGGTATCTACGAACTCCATCTGTTCCACTACCGCTGGCTGGGCGGGCAGGTACAGCTCAATGATGAACACACCGACTATGCGTGGCTCGCTGCCGGCGAACACCTTGCCCTGCCGGTGATGGACGGCATCGACGAGGACATTCGTCTGATGCGGGTGTGGCCGCTCGCGATGCTGAACCGCGCCAAGCTGTCGCCGCCCCTGAGGGCCGCCGAATGAGCGGCAGCGTCGAACTGGTGTATGACAGCGTCGGCGACGGCCCGCCGTTGCTGATCCTGCACGGCCTGTTCGGCTGGGCCCGCAACTGGCAGAGCGTCGCGCGCACGCTTGCCGGGCGCTATCGGGTGCTGACGGTCGATTTGCGCAACCATGGCCGTTCGCCGCACACGGCCGACATGGACTACACGCTGATGGCGGCGGACGTGGCCGCGCTGATCGACACCGAAGGTCTCGGACCGGTCACGCTGATCGGCCACAGCATGGGTGGCAAGACCGCGATGACGCTCGCGCTGAGCGAACCCGCGCGCGTCGACCGGCTGATCGTCGTCGACATCGCGGCAATTGCGACCGCTGACCAGCACACGCCGATCATCGACGCGATGCTCGCGCTGCCACTTGCCGAGGTGCGCCGCCGACAGCAGGCCGAGGAGCTGCTGCAGGCCGGCGTGCCCGATCGCGAGATTCGGCTGTTCCTGCTGCAGAACTTCCTGCCGGGCGCGGACGCCGGCGCCTGGCGCTTCAACCTGGCCGGCCTGCGCGCGGCGATGCCAGCCCTGATCGCCGGCCTCCCCGTCCCTCCGGACGCCCGCTACGACGGTCCGGTGCACGTCATCCGCGGTGCGCGCTCCGATCGCGTGACGGCCGAGACGCTGGCACACATGAAACCCGCATTCCCCCGCCTCTGCCTGCACACCGTCACCAACGCCGGCCACTGGCCGCACGCGGAAGCGCCGGCAGAGTTCATGCTGGCGCTGGAAGACAGTCTGGCCGTCTGAGGCCTGAAGTGAGCACCCGCGTGGGCGGTCGCTCCAGCCGGCAGCAGTGCTCGCGGTCAGGGTTGAATTGAATCCGGCCACCGAGAACACCGAGAAAAAGATGAAGAGGGATGGGTCGCCGGCCTCCCTTTGTCCTATGTCCTCGTCCCTCGGTGTTCTCGGTGTTCTCGGTGGCCATCCTCCCCGTTTGCCTCGCCGCCCCGCTCTCGGCACAATGCGCCCCTCCCCGCAACGCAGCGTGAATCCCCATGGCCAAAACCTCCGTCAAGAAAGTCGTGCTCGCCTATTCCGGCGGCCTGGACACCTCTGTCATCCTCAAATGGCTGCAGGAAACCTATCACTGCGAAATCGTCACCTTCACCGCCGACATCGGCCAGGGTGAGGAACTCGAACCGGCGCGCCGCAAGGCCGAGCTGATGGGGGTCAAGGAAATCTTCATCGACGACCTGCGCGAAGAATTCGTGCGCGATTTCGTGTTCCCGATGTTCCGTTCGAACGCGATCTACGAAGGCGAGTACCTGCTCGGCACGTCGATTGCGCGCCCGCTGATCGCCAAGCGCCTCGTCGAAATCGTGCGCATGACCGGAGCGGATGCGATTTCCCACGGCGCCACCGGCAAGGGCAATGACCAGGTGCGCTTCGAACTCGGTGCCTACGCGCTGATGCCCGACATCCGCGTGATCGCGCCTTGGCGCGAATGGGACCTGACCTCGCGCGAAACGCTGCTCGCCTATGCCAGGCAGCACAGCATCCCGATCGAATACCAGACCGGCACGAAGTCCCCGTACTCGATGGACGCGAATCTCCTGCACATCTCCTATGAAGGCGGCGTGCTCGAAGATCCGTGGACGCCGGCCGAAGACGCGATGTGGCGCTGGAGCGTGTCGCCGGAAGCGGCGCCGGACAAGGCGACGATGCTCGACATCGAATTCGAACAGGGCGACCCCGTCGCGCTCGACGGCAAGCGCCTGTCGCCGGCCACGCTGCTCGAGACCCTGAACAAGATCGGCGGCGCCAACGGCGTCGGCCGGCTCGACCTCGTCGAGAACCGCTACGTCGGCATGAAGTCGCGCGGCTGCTATGAAACGCCGGGCGGCACGATCCTGCTGCGCGCGCACCGCGCGATCGAGTCGATCACGCTCGATCGCGAAGTCGCGCATCTGAAGGACGACCTGATGGCGCGCTATGCGTCGCTGGTCTACAACGGCTACTGGTGGAGCCCCGAGCGGCTGATGCTGCAGAAGATGATCGACGAGTCGCAGCAGCGCGTAAACGGCGTCGTGCGCGTGAAACTCTACAAGGGCAACGTGATCGTCGTCGGTCGCAAGTCCGAGCACGACAGCCTGTTCGACAGCGTGCTCGCGACTTTCGAAGACGACGCCGGCAGCTACAACCAGGCCGATGCCGCCGGCTTCATCCGTCTGAACGCGCTGCGCATGCGCGTCGGCGCGAAGCGCGACAGCCGCGGCTGATACTCTCCCGCCCGCTGCGCCGGCCATGGCACAGCGGGCGGGCACTGCTGCCGGTCCGCCCGGCGGCTTCCCGTCCGGGCGTCCCATCCTGTGACGGCCGTCACACAGTCCCTCGAGTTCACATTTGTTTTCGCGATTACCCTAGCCTTCTGCGGGCGCGTCGGGATTCGCGCCGTCATTCATGAACGCTGCACAAGGGAATGCTGCATGGGACCATTCGTCGAACCTGCGACGATACCGGTCGTCGCGACGGACGCGCGAGCCGCCGCCGGCAACAATGCGCCGGGCGAACGCCTGACGGCGCCGGTCTGGCTGCTGTTCAACGCCGTCTGCGCGCTGTTCGTCATCGTGCCAGCCTGGAATACCCAGTCGCCCGCCCTGCTGCTGGGCTGGCTGACCTGCGTCTCACTGAATCTGGTCGGCACCTGCTACGGGCTACGCTGGCTCGCGCCGGGCGACAGCGCCACGTGGTCACCCGGACTCGCCGCGGTGCTCGGGCTCGTGTGGGGAATCGGCACGGCTGTCATTGCGGCAGGGCTCGCGCTGCCCGCGGCGCTGGTCGTGCTGCTGGGCGGCGTGGCCGCCATCGGCGCGACGGTGCCCCTGATTGCGAATTCCGCCGCCGGGTGGCTGACGCTGCTCGGTGGCTTCTTCGGCCCCACGCTGTGGCTGCTCGCGGCGCGCGATCCAGGCCTGGCCGCCGTGTGGGCCGGCGCCGTGCTGCCGCTGCTTGCCATCTTTGCGCGACGGCAGCAACTGCTCGCCGCGCACGAAGCGATGCTCAGCAACGGTGTCGCCGGCCTGCACCGCGACGCCGCGCTGCACGGGCTTGCGGTGCCGGTCGATGCGCGCGATCCGCAGGCCTCGCGTGGCCGGCTGGCAGCGCTGCAGCAGGCGCTCGACGAAACGGTCCACGCGATGACGACGCTCGCGGCCGTGCCCGAAGGCCTGCTGCGCATCGATCGTGACGGCCGCATCACCTACCTGAACGGCGTCGCCGAAACGCTGACCGGTGTGCGCCTCGGTGCGGCGCTCGGCCAGCCGGTACAGGGAGTGTTGAAGCTCGCGGCGCCTGGCTGCGACAAGCTGACCGCCGAGATGATCGAGCAGTGCTTTGCGAGCGGCCTCCTGCAACGCAGCCCGGCGCTGGCCAGCCTGCGGCGGCACGACGGCTTCGTGTATGGCATCGAGTGCGTGGTGTCTGCCGTACGCGATACGGATCGCCGCATCGATGGCCTCGTGTTCCTGATCCGCGACGTCACCGCGCGACGCGAGGAAGCGCAGCTGTTGAACTGGCGCGCGACGCACGACAGCCTGACCGCGCTCGCCACCCGCACCACCTTCGAAGAGCAGATCGCGCGCCTGCTCGCCAGCGACGATGCCCCGCGCCGCCACACGCTGTGCGTGATCGATCTCGACGATTTCACCGGACTCGACGAACAGCTCGGCATGCCGGCCGGCGATCGCATGCTGCGCGAAATCGCGACGGTCCTGCGCGCTGGCGTGCGCAACCCGGATCTGCTGGCGCGCTCGGGCGAAGACGAGTTCGCGGTACTGCTGTACGACTGCGCGCTCGACAAGGCCGTCCTCGCCGCCGACGAACTGCGCGCCGCCATCGAACAGCATCGGGTGGCCTGGAGTGGCGCGGAAGTCGCGACGCGCGCGAGCATCGGGCTGGTCGAAATCGGACGCGGTATGTCGGCAGCCGCCGCGCTGGCCCTTGCCAAGCAGGCCTGCGTGCACGCCAAGCGCGCCGGTGGCAATCGCCTGCGGGTGAGCCAGCGCAGCACCACCGACTCTGCGCCCCGTGCCGATGTCGGCGGCGTCGAGCGCGCGGTGCGCGACGCGCTCGGACAACGAACCTGCCGGCCCGCCCTGCTGCCGGCGCTGCCGCTCGATGCACAGGCGCTGCAACCAAGCTACGGCGAACTCGTCCTGCAACTGCCGCCCGATGCGGACCGACGGCCCGTGACCATCCGTGCCCACCAGTCGCCGCCGCGTCTTGCCGTGCGCCTCGACCGCGAACTGACGCGTGCTGCCCTCGAGGCCCTGCGACGCGCTGATCCGGCGCTGGCCTCACGCGACATCATCGCCGTCGACGTATCCGCGGCGTCGCTCGTCGACGCCGCATTCACCACGTTCGTGCTCGAAGGTCTCGCCGGTGCACCGCCGCTGGCGCATCGTCTGTGCTTCGAAATTGCCGCGTCGCTGGCGACGGACAGCCTTGATCGGTGTGCGAACTTCGTCGCCGCGGTGCGCGACGCCGGCTGCCTGGTCACGCTCGACGGCTTCGGCACCGGCAGCCACTCGTTCCAGCTGCTGAAACGCCTGCGACCGGACTTCGTGAAGATCGACGAGGAATTCGTGCGCCGGCTCGGTGCCAACAGCGTCGATTACGAAATCGTGCTCGGCATGTCACGGGTCGCGAAGGCGCTCCAGATCAAGACGATCGCCGACGGGGTCAGCACACCCGCCGCGCGCGAACTGCTGCGGCGGATGGGCATCGACTTGATGCAGGGGCCGCTGCTCGCGGTGCCGGACCACGACGACGCCTGACGCGTACCGACACGCCCGAACCGGTAAGCTAAGGACCGGGGGTGTTCCTCACAGGCACTCAGGCAGCGCCGTCGGCCGCCACCCCATCCCCTGACGGCGGCGACCGCCGCGTGGCGCCGAGCAACAGGCCGCGCGCGCAGAGATCCTCGAGCAGCGCGCGACCGGCCTCGACGAGGCGCGCCGGTCGCGGGTGCGCCAACTCCGCGGCGATGTGCAACAGCAGCTCGCGCCCGCTGTGTGCCGCGTCGGTCGCCAACAGCTCGACGAGCCGCGCGCTGACTGCATTGAGCTTGAGGTAGCCGACTTTATCATCGCGATCGCGAAACACCACGAGATAGGTGGGCTCGGCCCCGGGCTCTGCGGGTAGCGCGTCCGGCGCGATGGTATGCACGGGATAGGCGTACGCCCGCGCACGCGCCAGCGGATTGAGCACCGGCACGTCCTCGAGCAGGTCCGCAGCGGGGTCGAGCGGGACGTCCGACAGTTCGCGCGGGTCCTGTGCGCATTCGAGCTCCAGCCACTCGTAATCGGCGAGTTCGGCCTGCCACGGCGGATCGTCCGCGTGTCCGCGCTCCTCTGTCAGGTAGATCGCGAACTCCCGCGGCAAGCGCGGGAACAGCGGCGTGCGCGACCGGTGTGTCGCATAGAACTCGCGCAACAGCCGCCGCCAGTCATCGTCGGCCGTCACCGCCCGGAGCACCGGAAAGCAGCTCGACAGCAATGAATGGATATTGTTGAAGAGCAGCCGCGCATAGACCGCGACACGCGCAGGGTCGACGTCGTCGGGCGGCGGGGCGTTCGCCGGGTCGCGCAGATGGGCGGTCAGACGGGCCTGCACGTCGGCGAATGACGGTCGCGCGTGCTTCACCCGCTCACGCGCCGCCGGCCGCGCTCGCCGGCGCGGCCCCGCGCTGCAGATTGCCCACGATCGCCAGTTCGCCGAGCAGATCGGGCAACGGCGGCAGATTGAAATCGCGTTCGAGCAGGGTCGGAAACACGCCGTGAATGGCATAGGCCTGCGCGAGCAATGCCCACACCGGGTCGACGACCGGCGCGCCGTGCGTATCGATGATCAAATCCTCGCCTTCGCGCTCGTGGCCGGCGACATGGCCGTAGGCAATGCGCGCCGTCGGCAACGCGCGCAGGAATTCGAGGGCGTCATAGCCGTGATTGACGCTGTTGACGAAAATATTGTTGACGTCGAGCAGCAGGTCGCAATCAGCTTCCTGCAGCACGGCCTTGAGAAAATCGATCTCCCGCATCTCGGCGCCGGGCGCGCAGTAATACGAGGCGTTTTCGATTGCGATGCGCTGCCCCAGCACATCCTGCACGCGGCGGATGCGCGCCGCGACATGCATGACCGCCTCGGCGGTGAACGGAATCGGCAGGAGGTCGTAGAGCTGGCCGTCGTCGGCGCAGAAGCTCAGATGTTCGCTATAGAGCACCGCGGAATGCTCGGCGAGAAACTGCTTCACGCGCCGCACGAACGGTTCGTCGAGCGGTGCCGTGCCGCCGAGATTCAGCGACAGGCCGTGGCACACCAGGGGGCAACGTTCGGTCAGGCTGCGGAAACGGCGGCCATGGCGGCCGCCGAGGTCGATCCAGTTGTCGGGTGCGACCTCGAGAAAGTCGACAGACTCGGGCCAGTCGGCTTCCAGCGCGGCCATCAGCCCGCGCCGCAGCCCCAGTCCCTTGCCGTGCAAGCGTCGTCGAGCGACCACCCGAGGCTCACCCGGTCAGATCAATTGCCGCACTTGCCTTCGGCGGACTTCTCGCCACCACAGGCGCCTTCAGCCTTTTTCTCCCCGCCGCACGCCCCTTCGGCAGCCTTCTCGCCGCCACAGGCGCCTTCGGCCTTTTTCTCCCCGCCGCACGCGCCCTCGGCAGCCTTCTCGCCGCCACAGCCGCCTTCGGCCGCGACCATGTAGCCGGCGTCGAACTGCGTCACGGCAAACGGATTGTCGAGCGCCTGCGCAACCGGCGAGACGGTCAGACTGACGGCGAATCCGGCACCCAGCGCTGCGGCAACGGTCTTCAGTTCGGTTTTCTTCTGCATCGATGTTTGCTCCTCAGTTTTAGCGAATGGAGACCGGGCTGCGCCCGGCATGGCACTTGTGCCGCGGGCCGATTCTGTCAGCACCGCGCTGAGCACCTGTCGGCAGGGCCATGGTGCCCAAGATAGGCGGCCGCGATGAACTGGCGATGAATGACCCTCTCCCGATACGTGCGTGGGCGCCGAAAGGATGCCCGCCTCGGCAATCAATCGGCGCGCGGCCGCAGATGCGGGAACAGGAGAACGTCCCGAATCGACGGCGAATCCGTCAGCAGCATCACCAGACGGTCGATGCCGATGCCCTCGCCCGCCGTCGGCGGCAGACCGAATTCCAGTGCCGTGATGTAGTCCTCGTCATAGTGCATCGCCTCGGCGTCACCGGCCGCCTTCGCGGCGACCTGGGCGCGGAAGCGCTCGGCCTGGTCTTCGGGGTCGTTCAACTCGGAGAAGCCGTTCGCGATCTCGCGCCCGGCGATCATCAACTCGAAGCGATCGGTGACGAAGGGATCTTCGTCGCTGCGGCGGGCGAGCGGCGAGACTTCGGCCGGGTACTGTGTGATGAACGTCGGTTCGATCAGCTTAGGCTCGACGGTCTTCTCGAAAATCTCGGTGAGGATCTTGCCGAGCCCGTAGGACGGCTCCACGTGCACGCGCAGCAGCCCGGCCAGCGCGCGGGCGCGCGTTTCGTCGGCGAGTTCCCCGGCCGTCACGCCCGGGTTGAACTCGAGGATCGATTCGCGCACGGTCAGGCGCCGGAACGGCTTGCCGAAATCGAAGCGGTGCCCCTGGTATTCAATCTCGGTGCTGCCGAGCACGGCCTGCGCGACCTCGCGCAGCATCAATTCCGACAGGTCCATCAGCTCGCGGTAATCGGCATACGCCGCGTAGAACTCGAGCATTGTGAACTCGGGGTTGTGCCGCGGCGACAGGCCCTCGTTGCGGAAATTTCGGTTGATCTCGAACACCCGCTCCATGCCGCCGACGACCAGCCGCTTCAGATACAGCTCCGGCGCAATGCGCAGGTACAGCTGCATGTCGAGCGCATTGTGGTGCGTTACGAAGGGCCGCGCGGCGGCCCCGCCGGGCACGGCCTGCATCATCGGGGTCTCGACTTCGAGAAAGCCCTGACCCTGCAGGAACTGGCGGATGAAGTCGATCACGCGTGAGCGGATGTGGAACACGCGGCGCGCATCGTCGTTGACGATCAGGTCGACGTAGCGCTGGCGGTAGCGCGTCTCGAGATCGGTGAGGCCATGCCACTTCTCGGGCAGCGGCCGCAGGGATTTCGTCAGCAGGCGCAGCTTCTGCACGTGCAGCGACAGTTCGCCGGTGCGCGTGCGGAACAGGATGCCCTCGGCACCGACGATGTCGCCGAGGTCGTAGCCTTTGAACTGATCGAACGCGTCTTCGCCGATTTCGTCGCGTTTCACGTACAGCTGGATCGAGCCCGACATGTCCTTGATGTGCGTGAACGCCGCCTTGCCCATGATGCGGCGGGTCATGATGCGGCCGGCGAGGCTGAAGCGCGGCGGATCCTGCTCGAGCACCTCGCCCGTCACATCGCCGAAGTCGCGGAGCAGGTCGGCGGCGAGTGCATTGCGGCGGAAGTCGTTCGGATAGGCGTTGCCCGTGGCGCGCAGCGCAGTGAGTTTCGCGCGCCGCTGCTCGATCAGCTGATCTTCGGTGCTGTGATGGCCTTCGCCGGATCGCTCATCAGTCATGGCTCATAGTCCCTGCTTCAGGCTGGCTTCGAGGAATTGATCGAGATCGCCATCGAGCACGGCCTGCGTGTTGCCGGTTTCGATGTTGGTGCGCAGATCCTTGATGCGCGACTGGTCCAGCACGTAGGAGCGAATCTGGTGGCCCCAGGCGATGTCGGTCTTCGCGTCTTCCTGCGCCTGCCGTTCGGCGGTGCGCTTGTTCATTTCCGATTCGTACATCTTCGCGCGCAGCAGCTTGTAGGCCATGTCGCGGTTCTTGTGCTGCGAACGCTCGTTCTGGCACTGCACAACGATGCCGGTCGGGATGTGCGTGATGCGGATGGCCGAGTCCGTCTTGTTGACGTGCTGGCCGCCCGCGCCGCTCGCGCGATAGGTGTCGATGCGCAGATCCGCCGGGTTGATGTCGATCTGGATGTCGTCGTCGACTTCCGGCGTGATGAACACCGCCGCGAAAGAGGTATGACGGCGATTGCCGGAGTCGAACGGTGACTTGCGCACCAGCCGGTGCACGCCGGTTTCGGTGCGCAGCCAGCCGTACGCATAGTCGCCACTGATGTGCACCGTGGCACTCTTGATGCCCGCGACTTCGCCCGGCGAGCATTCGATGAGCTCGGTCTTGAAGCCGCGTGACTCACCCCAGCGCAGGTACATGCGCAGGAGCATTTCGGCCCAGTCCTGCGCCTCGGTCCCGCCGGAGCCGGCCTGGATGTCGAGATAGGCGTTATTGACGTCCATCTCGCCGCTGAACATGCGCTGGAACTCGAGCTCGGCGAGCGACTTGTCGGCCGAGTCGAGATCGGCGACGACGGACGTGAAGGCGTCTTCGTCGTTCTCCTCGGCGGCGAGTTCGAGCAGCTCCTGTGCATCGCCGACCTTCGCGCCGATCGCGCGCAGGTTGTTGACGATGCGCTCGAGCGTCACGCGTTCCTTGCCCAAGGCCTGGGCGCGGGCGGGATCGTCCCAGACGTTCGGCGCCTCGAGTTCGCGCTGGACCTCGACCAGCCGTTCGGCGCGGGTATCGAAGTCAAAGATACCCCCTGAGACTGTCCAGGCGGCGTTGCAGGTCTTTGATGCGCGTGAGGGTGCCGGTGAGTTCCATGTATAGCGTCTGTAGGGGCGAGCCGAAGATTGTAAAGGCTGCGGCAGGATCAGTCAGCCGCGAGCGGCGGATCGGGGGGACGACCAGGGAACAAAATGGCGTGAGAAAATGGGGACAGACCCCATTTACCTGGTCAGCGCAGCTGGCTGTCCTTGCTGCCACGGCGGTTGATCGGGTCGCGATAGCGCTGCTCGGCGTCCTCGGCCTCCTGGCAGCGCACGCAGCGACGCACGCCGGGCACGGCGATGCGCCGCCCCTCGGGGATCGGCTCCTCGCAGTCCTCGCAGTGTGTGAGGCTCGCGCCCTGGCCGGCCGCCAGCTGGGCGCGGGCACGTTCGACCGCGTCCGCGATGCTCGCGTCGATCTGTTCCTGCACGGCGCCGTCTTTCGCCCAGCCTGTGGCCATTTGCGTGTCCTGTCAGTCGGCCACGCACCGCGGCCGGTTCCCGCTATATGGCCGCGAATGACGCGGAATGCAAGGTCGGCACTGGTTTCCGAGGAGACCGGGCCGTGCAACCCGGCTGAATTCAAATACCAGCCACCGAGAACACCGAGGGGGAACGGGTGTCAGGGCCGCCTCGCAAGCTGACGGGAACCATCGACATGGTTACGGTATGTCTCCCGCCCTCAACCCATCCGTTCATTGAATTTCTCGGTGTCCGTGGTGTTCTCGGTGGCCCCATTCCCCCCCACCCACGCTGCTCAGAACTCCAGCAGGTGATCGCGCAGCTTTTCGTGCGCGTAGGCCGTCCGCGCCAGGCCACGGCGCTGGAGCGCGGGCACCAGCCAGTCGGTGATTTCGACGATGTAGCGCCGGCTCATGCGCATCACCGGCGTCGTGATCAGGAACCCGTCGCCCCCGACCTCGGCCATCACCTCCCCCATCCGCTCCGCCACCTGGTCGGGCGTGCCGATCAGTTCGACCGACGACACCAGCCCGCCGCCGTCATCGAGCGCCAGCTGGCGCAGCGTCTTGCCGCTGCCCCACTGCTGGAACTTGTCGAGCGAGCCCGATTCGCCGTTCGTCGTGAGTTTGCGCGGCAGCGGCTCGTCGAGGGCGAACTCGGCGAAGTCGATTTCGGTGATCGCCGAAATGCAGGCCAGCGTGTCGGCAACGAACTGCGGCGACGACAGCTCGCGCTGATATTTCTCATGCGCTTCGGCGGCGGTTTCACCGAGTGTCGGCGTGATGCAGAACAGGACCTTGATCGTGTCGGGATCGCGCCCGAGCCGCGCCGCACGCGCGCGGATGTCATCGCGAAAATCCTTCATTGCCGCCGGCCCCGGCATGATCGAGATGATGGAATCGGCATGCGCGGCGGCGAAGTCCCGGCCGCGCGGCGACGCACCGGCCTGCACGTAGACCGGCCGGCCCTGCGGTGACGGCACCGTGTTCAGCGGGCCGCGAACCTGGTAGTGCTTGCCCACATGATCGATTGCACGCACTTTGGACGAATCGGCATAGATGCCGCGTTCGCGGTCGAGCACGACGGCGTCCGTATCCCACGACGCGAACAGTTTGTTGACGACCTCCATGTATTCGCTCGCCATTTCGTAGCGCAGCTCGCGATCGGGCAGCCGGGGGAGACTGAAGTTCTGCGCCGCGAGGTCTTCCGCGCTGGTCACGATGTTCCAGCCGAAGCGCCCGCCCGTGAGGCTGTCGATCGTCGACGACAGGCGCGCGAGCAGGAACGGCGGATAGGACAGCGTGGACAGCGTTGCCACCACCCCCAACCGCGAGGTCGCCATGCCCATCGCGGTCGCGAGCGGCGCCGGATCGTGCTTCGGCGCGATCATCGCGTTCTGCAGCGTGTAGTCGCGGGAGCCGCCGTAGGTTTCGGGCACCATCAGCTTGTCTTCGATCATGATGTAGTCGAAACACGCGCGCTCGAGTGCCTGCGCCATCTCGATGTAGAAGCGCCCGTCCCAGAACCGGCCCCCGCTGCCATACGGCAGACGCCATTCATCGGGGGTGAAATTCATGAACCAGCCCAGATGAAAACGTTTGGTCGCCATGAGAGAACCTCGATTGATGCAGCACTGTCGCCGTTTTCTTATTAAGCTTGTGCTGAATAAAAGCTGTCAACAGCGGCGACACGCGCGATCCGCAACAGCCGCGGCAGCGCTCACCATTGCGGTTCATGCCGCACCAGAACGGCGCGAGAGGAGCACAAATTGATCCCTGAACCCTCGACCAGACGCCGCCTCGCGCCGGCCGAGCGCGCCTCACTGATCCGCGAGACGGCGCTCGAACTCTTCGCGACAACGCACTTCTCGATCGTGAACGTTCGCCAGATTGCGCAGGCCTGCAAGGTCAATGTCGCGCTGATTTATCACTACTTCGACGACAAGGATCATCTGTTCCGCAGCGTGCTCGCCTATGCGATCGAACGCCTGATGGTCGGCTTCGAGGCGCTGCGGGATCCGGCGGAAGACGATCCGGCGGCCGTGATCGACGCGTGGCTGAAGGCGCAGGTGAAAATGGCGCCGATGCTCGTGCAGATGGTGAAAATCATGGCCGACTACGCGGCGCTCGGCGTGCACGATGCGGAGGTCGACGCGATGATCAAAAGCCTGTACGCGCGCGAACAGAAGCTCCTGCAACAGAGTCTGTCGCGCGGCATCGCACAGGGCCGGTTTCGCGATGTCGATGCCGCGCGGACAGCGCGTTTCGTCGGCCGTCAGCTCGACGGCATCTTTCATGCTTCGACCACCCGCGGCGGCGGCAGTCGTCGCATCGCGCAGGACATCGCCGAGCTGCGCGAGTTTCTGTGGCATTTCGTCGGCCACGATCCGGCGCGACAGAAGCGGGCCCGCATGCAGACCACCAGTGCCCGGAGGACACGCAGATGAACATTGCCCTGCTGCAGATGCAGCCACACCCGGCGACGCCCGAACTCAATTTCGCGCGCATCGCCAGCGCCGCGCGCTCGGCCCAGGCCTTCGGCGCGCAGTTGCTCGTGACGCCCGAGCTGAGTCTCACGGGCTACGCCATCGCCAACGACAGTGCACGGCTCGCCGAGCCGCGCGATGGCCCGCTGGTGACGCGGCTGCTGCAGCTGGCTCGCGCCACGGATCTGGCGATCGTCGCGGGCTGGCCGGAGCGCGACGGCGCCGACGTCTACAACAGTGCCGTGCTCGCCAGTGCGGACGGCGTCCAGTGTTACCGGAAATGTCACCTGTTCGGTGCGGCGGAGCGTGCGCAGTTCAGGGCCTCTGACGTGCCCTCGCAGGTCTTCGAAGTGGCAGGCCTGAAGACGGGCTTGCTGATCTGCTATGACATCGAGTTTCCGGAGATGGCGCGCGGGCTCGCGCTGGCGGGCGCGGAGCTGATCATCGTGCCCACCGCGCTGCCGGCCAGCCCCGGTCAGCGCCGGGTCAGCGAAGTGCTGGTGCCGGGCCGGGCGCTGGAAAACCACGTGTTCATCGCGTACGCGGGCCTGTGCGGCGCCGAGCGCGATCTGCGTTACGAAGGGGGATCTGTGATTGTCGGTCCGGACGGGATCGACCTGGCGCGTGCGGGCCGCGGCGAGGCGCTGCTGATGGCTCGGCTCGAACCCGGTGCGCGCGCGGCGGCCGCGCTCGAGAATCCGTACCTGGCCGATCGCAGGCCAGGGCTTTACGGCGCCTGAGGCACCGCGCCCGGCCGCGTCCTAGCGTCCTTCGACTTCGTCTTTGACGCCCTCGGCGGCGTTCTCGACGGCGTCGACCGCGTCTTCGCCCGCGTCCTTGAGCTTTTCGTGTTCGCGCATGTCCAGCGCGTCCTTGGCGCCTTCAACGGCGCCTTCGGTCGTCGGTTGATTGCGATCGCAGCCGACGACGGCCAGTGCCATCGCCAGCACGAGGAGTTTCAAGCCGGAAGATGTGTTCAACGTCGGCACTCCGCGGCGGCGGGGCCGCTCACTTGTCGGTAATGTCATCGACCGCTTCCTTGAGGTCGCCGATCTTCTTCTGCACCTTGCCCTCGACCTGGCGCTTGAGGCCTTTCAGCTGCTGTTCGTCGCTGTCGGCCAACTCGCCGACCTTCTGCTGAACCTTGCCGCCGACCTCTTTGGCCTTGCCCTTCACCTGATCCTTGTTCATCGTCGAATTCCTTTCAGGGAGTCAATGGGCGGGCCTCGTGCCCGCCACTGCGACAGATGGTCCGCCACCGCTGCGGGGAGCGTCTGTCGTCTTTTCCGCCACCCGACTGTCGGCGGGCCGCGCAGACCTCGCGCGCCCACCTGGGCAGGACGGGCCATCTGCGGGTTCGCAGCCGGCTGACTACAGGCTCTTCATTATGCAGCCAGCCGGAGCCAGGCATGTCCGTCACTGCGCCTCGGCGAATTCAATCACGAGTTGCAGACGCTCCACGCCCTGCCATTCGTTGACGGACAGGCGATAGGCGGCACGGATGCGTGCAGCGGTGTCGGCCCACGGGGCGTCGGCGGCGTTGAAGGCGATGGCCTGAAACACTCGTCCGGCGCATTCGAGATCGAGTTTCAGATGATCGCTGCCGACGACCCGGCGCTGGCGAATCGCGAATTCGCCGTCGAACAGCGGTTCGGGGAAGGCCTGGCCCCACGGCGCGGCCGTCGACAACAGGCGGGCGAGTTCGAGGGTCATTTCCCTGGCATCGAGTTCGCCATCGGTCAGCAGCACCTGCGCAAGCAGTTCGGGCGCGACGGTCGCGGCGACCACGCGATCGAAGGCGGCGGAGAACTCGGCAAAGCGCGCTTCCGGCAGCGACAGGCCCGCGGCCATCGCGTGGCCGCCGAAGCGGGACAACAGGCCGGGCGAGCCTGCCGCGACCGTATCGAGCACGTCGCGAATGTGCACGCCGGGGATCGAGCGGCCGGAGCCCTTCAGTTCACCGTCGCCGGCCACGGCGAAGGCGATGACGGGCCGGTGATAGATCTCTTTGACGCGTCCGGCGACCACGCCGACGATGCCCTGGTGCCACTCGGGATCGAACACGCAGATGCCGTGCGGCAGTTCGCCGGTCGACGGCAATGACTGCAGCACCTGATCGAGCGCCTGATGCTTCATCTCGCGCTCTATCGCGCGCCGCTCCTGGTTCAGGGCGTCGAGTTCGCCGGCGATTCTGAAACAGCGCGCGGGATCGTCGCTCAGCAGACATTCGATGCCGAGGGACATGTCGGCCATGCGTCCGGCGGCGTTCAGGCGCGGGCCTACCGCGTAACCGAGATCGCTCGCGAGCAGGCGCGACGCGTCGCGCCCGCCGATACGCAACAGCGCGGCAATGCCGGCACAGGCGCGCCCTGCCCGGATGCGCGCGATGCCCTGCGCGACCAGCCGGCGGTTGTTGACATCCAGCGGTACGACGTCGGCGACCGTGCCGAGCGCCACGAGATCGAGCAGTTCGGCGAAGTTCGGTTCCTTGATCCCCTTGGCGGTGAACCAGCCGTCATCGCGCAGCTTCGCGCGTAGCGCGAGCATCACATAGAAGATCACGCCACAGCCCGCGAGCGACTTGCTCGGGAAGTCGTCGCCCGGCACGTTCGGGTTCACGATGGCGTCCGCCGCCGGCAGCTGCGCGCCGGGCAGGTGGTGATCGGTGATCAACACCTGCATGCCGGCCTGCTTCGCAGCCACCACACCGTCCAGACTCGAAATCCCGTTGTCGACGGTGATCAGCAGATCCGCGCCCTTCTGCCGCACGAGTTCGACGATCGGCGGCGTGAGTCCATAGCCGTACTCGAAGCGGTTCGGTACGACGAAATCGACGTGGTGCGCGCCGCACGCGCGCAGCGCGCGTATCGCGATCGCGCAGCTCGTCGCGCCATCGGCGTCGAAGTCGGCAACGATGACGATGCGCCGGTCGCCACGCACGGCGTCGGCCAGCAGCTCGGTGGCCCGCCCGATCCCACCGAGCGCGTCGGTGCGCAGCAGACCGCCGAGCGACACGTCGAGTTCGGCCATCGTGCGCACGCCGCGCGCGGCGAACACGCGCTGCACGACGGGATGCAGATCGCCGAGCGCCGCTGGCTCACCGTCGACCCGCCTGCGCTCGATGCGCGGCGTGTTCATGCGCGCGCCGCGACCGCGTGTGGATCGCCAAAGTGACCCGGCCACTGCCGTCGCCAGAAACGGTAGCGGGCGGCGGGCGTCACGCGGCCGAGCAGGCCGTCACCGAGGAGATCGATGCCGTCGAGGCGACCGGCACGCAGCGCCGCCCACGCCCACGCGGCGCAGGCATTGGCGTCGTCGGTCACGCTGGCCGCGCTGGCGGTCGGCCCGGCCTCGCCGAACGGCGCGCCACAGCCAATCAGCAGTGGCCCGTGCGCGAGCGCGGCATCGAGTGTCGCGGGTGTCAGCGCCGGCTGCCACGGCAGGTTCGCGGCGCGCGCGGCGCCGGCCAGCAACAGATCACGCCCGCACACCGCGGCGAGGGCCGGCTCGCGTCTCGCCACCGCCGTGCCGCCGCCCCACAGCCAGACGGCGTTCAGGGGCGTCATGCGCCGGGCGCTCCGCTGCTCATTCGCGGCGGCTGCGTGCAGCACCATCTGCGCTTCGTTCACGAGTTGGCGCCAGCGGCGATGCGCGGCGTCCTGTGGAAAGAACGGCGTCAGCGAGCGGCCGTTGAGCCACGCGGGGCCAAGCCGCGGCGTCGGGCACGGTGCATCGAAGCGCGCATACCAGCGATCGGGCGCGCGGCCGCATCGCCATTCGGCTTCGGGCATTGCGCTGCGCAGCGCATCGAGCAGTGCTTGCGCTTCGTCCGCGCCGACATCGCCGCTGGCGGGCGCAAGCAGCACCACGAGTTTGGCGTCCGCGCGCAGATGCACGGGATCGGCGCGCAGCCAGCCACCCGCGGCGGCGGCATCGAGAGTGGGGTCGAGAGCGAGATCGGACAGCGCCATCAGGTCGGCAAGTGAAACATCGGGCGCGAGACCAAGGCGTTCGAGCATGGCGTCGACGAGCGGCTCGGTGGCGGCCCAGTCGGCGCGGGCGAGCAGCGCGCGCAGCGGCGCACTGATGGCGGTGCCGTTGGCAAGCGCTGCACCCGGTACGAGACCCGGCATGACGATCGTCAGTCGGGGGGCGCTCGCCGGCACGGATCAGAGGCGGTCGAGGATCGCGCGTTTGACCAGGTCGGTCTGGGCCGGGATCTGCAGCACCTGGCCCTGGCTCTGCTTGATCGCCGTGTCCGGATCCTTGAGGCCGTGGCCCGTCAGCGTGCAGGTGATCGTGCTGCCGGGTTTGATCTTGCCGGCCTTGATGTCACGCAGCAGCCCGCCGACGGAAATCGCCGATGCCGGTTCGCAGAACACGCCTTCGCGCTCGGCGAGGAGTTTCTGTGCCGCGAGGATGTCGGCGTCGGTCAGTTCGTCGAACCAGCCGCCGGATTCCCGCACCGCCGCCCACGCGAGATCCCAGGACTGCGGGTTGCCGATGCGGATGGCGGTGGCCACGGTTTCCGGTTCGTCGACCGGGCCGCCGCGCAGGAAGGGCGCCGAGCCGGCGGCCTGGTAGCCGACCATCACCGGGCGGTTCGAGACGACCGCCGGCCGTTCGAAGCGGCAGGTGTCGGTGCAGAACGCACAGGACTGCGTGCGGGGCTTCACGCCGGCGTACTCGGAATAGCCAACCCAGTGCGCACTGATGTTGCCGGCGTTGCCGACGGGAATGCAGTGGTAGTCCGGCGCGCGACCGAGCGCGTCGCAGATCTCGAAGGCCGCGGTCTTCTGGCCCTGCAGGCGATAGGGGTTGATCGAATTCACGATCGAAATCGGGCCGGCATCCGCCATTTCCTTCACGATGCGCATGCCGTCGTCGAAGTTGCCCTGGATCTGGATGACCACCGCGCCCTGGATCATCGCCTGCGCCAGTTTGCCGAGCGCGATCTTGCCGTCCGGGATCAGCACGAAGGCGCGGATGCCGGCGCGTGCCGCGTAGGCGGCCGCCGACGCGGACGTGTTGCCGGTCGACGCGCAGATGACGGCCTTCGTGCCTTCGTGCACGGCCTGCGTCACGGCCATCGTCATGCCGCGGTCCTTGAACGAACCGGTGGGGTTCAGACCTTCGAACTTCGCGAAGATCTGCACGTCGTGGCCCGCTGCGCGCGACAGGTTCTCGAGCGGGATCAGCGGGGTGTCGCCCTCGACGAGCGAGACGATCTTCATGTCGGGGCTCACCGGCAGACGGTCGCGATAGCGGTCGAGCAGGCCGAGATAGTGATTGCCGGTACTCATGCGAGTGGCTCCACGCGGATACGGTTGACGGGCCTGCTGACGGCCGGCAGGGCTTCAATGCGCGCGATCGCGGCGTTCATCGCGCGTTCCTTGACGACGTGCGTGAGGATCACGACCGGCACGGTCGGCGCCTCGTCTTCGCGGTCGAGCTGCATGATTGCCTCGATGCTGATGTTGAGGTCCGCGAGGATGCGCGTGACGTCGGCGAGCACGCCCGGTTCATCGGCGACGAGCAGCCGCAGGTAATAGGCGGTCTGCGTGTCTTCGATGTCGAGGATCGGCTGGTTGTCGAGCGTGTCCGGCTGGAACGCGAGATGCGGCACACGGTTCTCGGCGTCCGTCGTCAGCGCGCGCACCACGTCGACCAGATCGGCGACCACCGACGAGGCCGTCGGCTCGGCGCCGGCGCC
>LNEL01000016.1 GCA_001464935.1 Gammaproteobacteria bacterium Ga0077536 | reverse complement strand
CGTCGGTGAACCGACGTTTGGGAACACGTTGCATGAGGACCTCCAAGAGTCGATTGAAAGTATCGCTTCTTGGCGTCCGTTTCAGTGGGGCAGGTTCACACCCACCTGATTTCTCGAACGAACTAGGTGGGTGTCCCCGAAATCCGTGCAACCTGAAGTGGAGAAATCAGGTGGGTGTCCCCGAAATCCGGGTGGGTGTCCCCGAAATCCGCGAAATCCGCGCGCGGCCAGGCTGCTGGTCGGCATGGTGGCCCGCTGAAGTGTGTCCGGTGCTGTATGGATGGGGTGGATGTGCCACCGGGACTCACCGCACGCCGATGAGCAAATGACGGCGGAGGTTGTCCTAGGGCTTCTGAGCCCTTGCTGGGCCAGCGGCGGCGGGTATTGGCGTATCTGAAAGCAGATTCAGGTCGACCGTTTCGCGTGGCCCGCAGCGCTCAGGCGCGCAGCATCTTCACGACCGCCATCACACCAACAACGGTCTCGTGTTCGGCGCGTGTTCGAGGACACCCGCCGTATTCATCAACCGACATCACGCACGGCGGCGGTGCGCGAGCAGGACCACACCCGAGAGGAGCGGCCAGAGAGCGGCGGGCAACGGCACCGGGTTGGGTTGCACGTAGTCATATCCGCTCAAGCCCTGCAGCGTGACGTTAGCGGGATCCGTGGCCGAGAAGTACAGGTAGGCCGAATTACCGTAACTCGAGTTGGCCGCACGCCCGTTCAAACTGTCGGCCGCAGTCCAACCGGCATCCGATACACCGGTGCTCGACTGCAGGAAATATTCGAGTTGCAGTGTGTCTCCAACTTGGGCCGTGAACTGCCCGGCAATATCTTGCAGGCTGTCGAGATTGCTGTTGGCGATGTCGTCGTCCCCGAATAGACCCACAGGCCCGAAAAATCCGGCTTTTCTGCCCCGCACGATGAGCCCTGCACGGCCCCTGCCTTGGCCTGTGATGTCGAGCAGGGCGTTCAGCGTGACGAGGGTCCCGTTCGCCAGCGTCGATGAATTCACTTTGAGTTGATCAAGCACCACGACATGGCCTTTTGCACTAATGCCTTGCGCCGGAGAAGTGCCGCCTGTGCCCGTGACCTGAACCTCAGCCGAGGCATGCAAAGAGCCCGGCGAGGCCTTCGCCTGGGCCGACCCGGTATACGAAAAGTTTGGCGCGCTTGTGGTATTGAACGACGAGAAGAAGGAATAGTTCACACTCGATGAAGCCGAAACCCCATCGGGGTCGCTTACCAGAAGCGGTGCGTCTTCAACGCTATCCCTGTCGCAGATCTGGTCGTTTCCGCAACCGAACTGTGCAGTCACACCATTCGGATCGAAAAGTGAGTTGACCTCAGTGCTTATGGTCGCGGTTGCCGCGATGGCGGCGCTGCTCATCACCGCCAGTAATACCGCACATGCACACCGGAGCGACAATGATTGAAGCATGGGTGCCGCGACCTTGGTACCGCTCGAACTGAGCATTGAGCCTGATACTCACCGTCCCCCTGTAGGCTGTCAATCGGATTCGACGGCAAAGGTTCCGCCATTTTTGGTATGGCGCGCTGGGGCGTGATCAGGACACTCACCCGGCTCTGCGCTATGCGGTGGCGCAGCGTGCAATCAAAGGCTCCATGACCCTGAACTCGCGACCCCGCACGTCATCGCAGGCCGCACCGGCAGCCGGTGCCCGCCGGGCTCAGGCCCGCAGCTTCTTGATGCCCGTTACGACAGCCACGACGATCGCGCCGGCGACGACGCCGATCACGCCATTCAGGATCATCGGGACGAGCGCTTCGGCGAGGCCGCCGACCGCCGGCAGTGCGCCGGAAGCGTGGGCAGAGGTCTTGATCCAGCTGTCGACGATGTGGACGCCGTGCGTGAGGATGCCGCCGCCGACGAGGAACATCGCGGCGGTGCCGAGGATGGACAGCGTCTTCATCAGGTACGGTGCGGCAACCAGGATGCCGCGGCCCAGTGCCTGCTGCGCGTCGCTCGCGCGCCGGCTGAGCCAGAGGCCGGCGTCATCGAGTTTGACGATGGCGGCGACCAGCCCGTAGACGCCGAAGGTCATCAGCAGCGCGATGCCCACCAGCACGCCGACCTGCGTGGAGAAGGACTTGCCGGCCACCGTGCCGAGCGTGATCGCGATGATCTCGGCGGACAGGATGAAGTCCGTGCGGATCGCCCCGCGAATGCGCTCGCGTTCGAAGGCGACGAGATCGACCTCCGGGTTCGCCACCGCCTGCACGAGTTCGGCGTGATGCGTTTCGTCTTCCTGCGCGCTGTGCAGATACTTGTGCGCAATCTTTTCGAAGCCCTCGTAGCACAGGAACGCGCCGCCGATCATCAGCAGCGGCGTGACGGCCCAGGGGATGAACGCGCTGATCGCAAGCGCCGCCGGGACCAGGATCGCCTTGTTGCGCAGCGAGCCGAGCATCACCGCCCACACCACCGGCAGTTCGCGATCGGCGGCCACCCCGGTGACCTGCTGCGCATTCAGCGCGAGGTCGTCGCCGAGCACGCCAGCGGTTTTCCTGGTGGCGACCTTGGTCAGGACCGAGACGTCATCGAGCAGGGTGGCGATGTCGTCGATCAGGGCAAGCAGACTGGAACCGGCCACGCGGGTCTCCCATGGTGTCGAGGCGAACGTGCCGCAGCGGCGGCCCGGGCCGTATGGTACGGGGACGGGCTGGTTTGGTCGAACCGGGCCGGCGGAGCGCACGCCGGCCCGTGAGCTTCAGCGCAGCGTGCCGATCAGCCGGCAATCCGGCGACGGCCGAGCGCCCCCAGCGCTCCCAGCGCACCGCCCATCAGCCACAGCGCCGCCGGCGCGGGCACGGGCGAAGCGCTCAGCGTCAGATCGTCGAGCGCGAAGTAGGCCGGCGTGTTGAGACCGAAGGCGCCCGAGTCGGACGAGGCCATCGAGAAACTCAGTCCGCTGACGAGCCCGAGACTCTGCAGATCGACCCAGGTCCAGTCGGCGACCACGTCGTCGCCGTCGGCGAGCAGGAAGTCGACGGATCCGGTGACGGCGTCAGACGCGTCGCGGCCGGTGATGGTGAGCCGCAGGAAGTCCGGCCCACCGTTGAAGCCCGTGTCGCTGAACGGCCCTTTGACGAAGCCCGCGCCGTCGTTGCCGTCCTTCACCGCGAGGTAGGTGTAGGTGGTGTTCGTGAAGTAGCCACCACTGAGCAGCGTCGGTGCCGCGAAACTGACCCGCGTGCGGTCGTCGCCGAGATAGGCCACACCGTAGTTCGCCGACCCGTCGACGCCGCCGCCGGTGATCGCGCTGCCCGCGTTGGCGAAGCCGGCGGTGCTGACGTCCGCTTTGTTCGAATAAGTCCAGCCGCCGGCGCAGCAGCCGCCACCGAAATCGTCGAACACGTGCTGAAAGCTCGCGCTACCGCTGGTGAACAGCGTGCTCGCACCGGGCTCGAACACGCTGTTCGGGGCGAGCGGCAGGTCGTCGAACGTGCTGACGGTCGCGGCCTGCGCGGAGGTGAAGGCGACAACGGTGGCCGTGACGAGGCCGGTCAGGGCAAAAATCTTCATGAGGATGCTCCGGTCGAAAATGAGTTCGATGCTGTGCTGTCGTGGTGGTGGCGCACGGTTTCAGGCGCGCCGCAGGCGGCGCAGCAGGCCCGCACCGGCGAGCGCGAACAGGCCGAGCGCGCCGGGCAGCGGCACAGGCGCCGGCGGCGCGGCCGTGAAGTGACGCGCGCCGATGCCGTCGAGATCGAAGCCCGCGCTGCCGATGGTGCGGAACGGATCGAAGATCGCGTGCGGGCCGTTGAACGGCGCGCCCGCAGGATAGTTGTCGAACTCGCTGCCGTTGCCGAGCACGTCGACGAGGCGGATATGCGACACCGCGTTGACGTTCAGACCGGGCGCATTCTTCAGCACGTCGAGATCGAACGGGGTGCCGAAACCCATGCGGTACTTCCCGGCATAGCCCTCGACGTTCGTCGGGTCGATGGCGCCGAACGCACCCACCGCGGCCGGGGTGAACGAAAAGTTCGGGAAGCGGAAGAAGTTCGCGCCGTCCGACGACACTTCAACGAACGCGAGTTCGAGAAAGGTGTCGCTGAAGCTGTTCTCGAACACCGCGAAGTCGTAACCGGCGCCATTGAACAGCGTACCGGCGAAACTCAACGTGATGCGCCCACCATTGCCGAGACTCACCGCGTCGAAGTTCGTGCCTTCGGCCGGGCCGAGCGCCTTCGACGCGTCGGCGAACGCCGCATCGAGATCCGTGCCCGGCTGATAGTTCGAGAAGGCCGCGGCCCATGCCACGAGCTGACTATCGGTGCGCGCGACGGCCGTCGAGCCAGGCTGTCCGGCAGCCGGCGCGAATGGGCCGGCGAGTGTCGCGCTGCTCCAGGTGGCGGCCACGAGCAGGGGCATGAGCAATTTCTTCATCGGTGCATCTCCAGGAGTCATGAGTGTCGTCACGCGTGCGCCCTACAGTTCGACCCGCACGCCGGCGAACGCATTGCGCTCGGCCATCGGGTAAAGCGTGCTGCTGTAGGCAATCGTCGAGTAGTGCGCATCGGACAGATTGTTGACGCCACCGAACACTTCCACGCGACCGAAGCGATAGCGCAGGCTCGCGTCACAGAAGGTGTAGGCGGGCAGTCGGGGAAAGGCCTCGGGGCCGAGATCGTTGCCGTCGGCGCGCGCGCCGACGTGCGTGGTCGAGAATGAAATCGTGAACGCGGGCAGCGGTGTCCAGTCGACGCCGACCCCGGCCGTGATGCGCGGCACCAGCGGCACGTCAGCGCCGGTGTCGAGTGTCGGCCGCACGTAGCCGAGGCTGCCGCGAAGCGCGAGCGTGTCGAGCGGCGAGGCGCGCAGTTCGAGCTCGGCGCCCGTGCGCCGCGTTTCACCCTGCAGATTGCGGTTGCGGCTCTGGCCGGTCACCGGATCCTGACTGAAGAAGATTTCGTCTTCGACGCGCAGGTGAAAGGCCGTCGCCGACAGTTCGAGCCATGGCCGCGGCGCAAGGCGCACGCCGGCATCGACACCGCGGCCGGCCTGTGGGCCGAGCGTCGCAGTGGCGAACAACAGCTCGTCGACGTTCGGGCTGCGAAAGCTCTTGTTCGCGCTGACGAAGGCGGTGACGGCCGGGTTGATCTCCCAGGTCGCACCGACACTGAACGCATCGTTGTAGGCGCGCTGCCGCGCCGTATCGCGCAGGTTGAAACTCGTCTGACAGCCCTGCTCGACCGGCAGATCGATCGGCAGCACGAACGGGCCGAACGGCGTATCGATCGTGACCGACACGGTCTGCAGCACGATCTGGCACAGGCGCTCGAGGCGTCGATCCGATTGCGCGGACGCAAAGCGATGGCCGCGCCAGCCCACGTTGAACGTGACGCCATGCGTGGCGCCGAGCAGCAGATCGGCGAAGTAGCCACGTTCCTGCAGGCGGCCACTGCGCCGCGTGCTGTTGCCGGGCACTGCGCTGCCGTTTTCCGTGCGCAGGTACTCGGCGTTGTTCCAGTCGACGCCGAGCGCGAGCTGGTGCGCCTCGCCGAGCAGCGTGAACGGCAGCGCGTAGTTCACGCCGACGGTGCGCGCCGCGAGGTCGATCCGGTTGGTCTGATCCGCCGCGGGTCGGGCCGGATCGAAGGCGATGAAATAGGGATTCTCGCGGTCGCGGTAGCTGCCGGTGGCGGTCAGCTCGCCAAAACGGTCACTGTGCCAGCTCGCCTGCGCAACATACCGGTTGTCGGTGGTGGAGCCGCGATCGAAGGGCCGGTCGGTGCCGCGGCGCTCGCGCGCGGAGCCGTTGAAGTCCGCGAGACTCAGCGGACCCGGCAGGCCATAGCTGTCCTCGTGATGCGACGCGCGCAGCGAGAGTTCGAGCGCATCGTCGAGGGCATGGGCGTCGAGCCGCACGGCGCCGGTCTGTTTGTCGATGAACTCGTTGTCGCGATAGCCGTCGCTGTCGACATCCGCGCCGTCCACGCTGAGGGCCAGCGGGCCTAGTTCGGCGGCAGCATGCAGGCGATAGTCGTCGCTGTCGAACGCGCCGCGTCGCAGTTGCGCGTCGACCTGCGGTGTCGCACGCGTGCTGCGTTTGGTGATGAGGTTGATCACCCCGCCGACGGCACCGTTGCCGTAGCGCACCGAATTGCCGCCACGCACGATTTCAACGCGTTCGATTTGCGACAGGGAGATCGTCGAGAAGTCCGGCCCCGCGAGATCGTCGGTGTTCAGTCGCACGCCGTCGACGAGCACGAGCACATTGCTCGTGGCCGTCGCGCCCATGCCGCGGATGTCGAGGGTCGCGAACTTGTCCGAGCCGAAAAAGCTCTGCAGGTTCACGTTCGCCTCGCGCCGGATCAGCTCGACGACGCTGGTCGCGGTGGACGCTCGGATTTCCTCCGCGCTGATGATCGAGACGCTGCGCGGTGTGGCCTTCAACGGGCGCTCGAGGCGACTCGCCGACACGATGATTTCGTCGAACTCGGCCGGTGCGGCCGCGAGCACCGCACGCGCGCACGGCCATGCGGCCACTGCGAGGCAGTGGACGAGCAGGACGATGGGCCGCGAGCGGTTTCTAGCGCGCATGCCGCGCGCGTCGCCGGGCGGATCCCCGTGAGCAGCTCACGGTGATCGCGCCGACAGAAGCCGGGCGCAGCAGGATGCAACGGGAATGCGCAGACATCTTGGTCTCCCTCCGAGCCGAACTACGACAGGCCGGTTCCGGGCTCCCGCTCGGCTGCTGAATCAGCAGTCGGCGGTACCGTTGCGGGGGCAGCGTCGCGGGCAGTCGAATCAGCGACTGCGCAGCGAACTTCCCGTTTAATCCTTCCCTGGCCGCACCGCCTTGGAGAAGGAACCTGTCTGGTACACACGCGTGGTGTGATGGCCGGCACGCTAACAAGCCGGCGCAGCGGGGTCAATGGCGGTGGTGCCAGCTGGCCGCGCAGGCAGCGGGACGAAGGCCGGCGGACGTGGCCTCAGGCGGTAGGCGCTGAACGTCGGCGGCGGCGCGCCAGCACATACAGCGCGCCGCCGAGCAGCGGCAGCGTCGCCGGCAGCGGCACCGGCGCAACGTCGACGAAGGCGGCATCGAGATAGGCGTCGTTGTTGAATCCGGACACGCGCGTGCCGACGAACTCGAAGCTCACGCTGCGCGTGCCGGGCAGCAGGGCAGTGTTGCCGGCCTGCTCGACCCAGATCGCATTCGAAAAGAACGACGGCGTCGACGTCGCCGTCAGCTGCGTGCCCAGCGCATCGAGCAACCGCACCGTGATTTGCCCGGCATCCGTCTGGGTGGAGAAACCCGCCTGGTAGCCGCCGAAGCGCAGCGTCAACGTGCCGGCGTCGATGTCGCCGGCGTTGACGCCGGCAGCGAGCAGATCCACCACCTGGCTTACCGAGTACTCGGGTGTGTTCGCACCGAACACATAGTTCGTGCCGTCGAAGGCCAGCGGATTCGCGGTTCTGAGCGCGGCGTTGCCGGTGGCCACCCATCCATCGAGGCCATTCTCGAAACTGCCGTTCGCGAGCAGGTTCGCCGCGTGGGCGAGCGGTGCGAGGAGCAGGCCGGCGATCAGGGTCGACAACGGGGCGGTGCGCATGGATCCCTCCAGGGCTGTGCGGGCGGACATGAATGCACGCTCTCCGGCGCGCGACGGTTTCAATCTACGGCGCTGCCTCCACCAGCCGCAATGCTGGCGAGCGGGCCTGTTTCACACACTGGCGGCAGTCACCTCAGGCGAGCCCTTCGAACGTGACCAGAAAACCCGTCTCCGCCGTCGCGAGACGGATGGGCTTCGCGGCGCGGTACGCCGGCGACTGGTACCACGCGTCGAACGCCGCCTGATCCGGAAACTTCAGCAGCACGATGCGGGTGTGCGCGAGCGCTCCTTCGTGCACCGTCGGCTGGTCACTCGCGGCCAGCACTTCCACGCCGAAAGCCCCGAGACTGGCCATCGCCTGCTCGACATACGGCTGATACGCCGCCCCGTCGTGCACCTTGATCGTCGCCACCATGTAAACGCTCATGTCGTTGTTCCCCTGTCAGCTCAATGGACGTGACGCCCCGGTCTCACCAACGCCTGGTATAGCCCGGGTGAAACGAGGTGGAACCCGGGCTCTGCGCTGTCTGACGGGCTGCTCCCGGGTTCCGCGCTGCGCGCTACACCCGGGCTACGACGTCGGACATGCACTCAGGCGACCTTGAAGCCCTCGAAGTTCTTCTGCTTCACGTCGTCGCAGGCGATGCGATAGTTGTTCACGCCACCGGCATACGCCAGCAACCGGCGTTCCTTGCCTGCGATGTTCGCGCCCATGTACCAGGAATTGGTCTTCGGCACGAGCGTCATGTTCGCGACCTCATCGTGATGCGCGACCCACTTGTCCTCGAACTCGGCTGTCGGATCGATCGCCGCGCCGTGTTCACGTGTGTACATGATCGCGTCCGCGATCCAGTCGACCTGCTGCTGCGAGCAGGTCGGCACGTTGCAGAACGCGGCGGCTGGCGACATCGGCGCCATCGTCATGAACAGGTTCGGATAGCCGTGCACCTGCATGCCCAGCGTCGAGCGCAATCCCTTGCTCCACAGCTCCTTCAGCGACTGGCCGGTGCGGCCGCGGATGTCGACGCCCGTCAATGCGCCGGTGCCGGCGTCGAAACCGGTGGCGAAAATCAGCATGTCGAGCTCAATGTGGCCGGCCGAGGTCTGCACGCCGGTCGCGGTGATGCTTTCGATGGGCGTCTCGTTGAGATCGACGAGCTTCACGTTGTCACGGTTGAAGGCTTCGTAGAACTTCGTCTCCAGCGGCACCCGACGCGTGCCGAAGCCGTAGGTCGTCGGCACCAGTTTCTCGGCCACCGCCGGTGAGTGAATCCGCGCCCGAATCTTGTTGCGCACGAACTCGGAGATGAATTCGTTGACCTCAGGCTCGGTGAACACTTCGCGGAACGAACCGATCCAGAAGTTCAGCGAGCCGTCGGCCCACAGATCTTCGAGGATGCGCACGCGTTCCTCGTTCGAGAGTTCGGCGAAGGCCTTCGGCTGGAAGTCATTCTCGAAACCGGCAAAGGTGTCGTGCACACGATGACGCATCTGCGGATAGCGCGCCTTCACCGCGGCGCGCGTCGCGTCGTCGTGCTTCGGATTGCGCATCGGGATCGTGTAGTTCGGCGTGCGCTGGAACACGGTCATCGCGCCGACCTTCTCGGCGATCGTCTGGATCACCTGGATACCCGTCGCGGCCGTGCCGATCACGCCCACGCGCTTGCCCGCGAACTCCACCGGCGTGCGCGGCCACTTCGCGGTGTGGTAGAGCTCGCCCTTGAACGTCTCACGCCCCGGGTACGGCGGGAACACCGGCGTCGACAGGCCGCCCGTGCACATCAGGAAGAACTGGGCGCTGAGTGTTTCACCCCGATCGGTCGCGATGCGCCAGCCGGCAGTGGCTTCATCCCAGGTCGCCGCGGTCACCCGCGTTTCGAAGCTGATGTCGCGGCGCAGGTCGAACCTGTCGGCAACATGGTTCAGATAGCGTTCGGTCTCGGCCTGCGGCGGGAAACGCTCGCTCCAGTTCCATTCAGCGAGCAGTTCATCGGAGAACCAGTATTGGTAGACCTCGCTCTGCGAGTCGGTGCGGGCACCGGGATAACGATTCCAGTACCACGTGCCGCCGACGCCGGTGCCGGCTTCGATGACACGGACACGCAGGCCTTTTTCGCGCAGCCGGTGCAGGGCATATAGGCCGGAAATGCCGGCACCGACGACCACTGCATCGAAATCGTGCATGGCGGACTGTGGCTGACTCATGCGTCTGGGCTCCTCGATCGAATGGCGCCATGGGGCGCGGGAAGTGTTGGGCGGGCCGTAGTCTAGTGGGCTGCGGCCGGAGCGCAAGAGCGCCGGCGCGTCGCCGCCGACCGCCCGAGAAGGGTGTACGTCGCGGCCGGCGGCCCGGGTCAGCTTTTGTAGGACAAATCAGCCGCTGGCGGGCGGTGAAACCGATTCAATCGGTGTGAGGAAGGCCGATTCCGTCGCGTCCGGACGGATTGTCAAAACCGGTGACGATGCGCGCGCGGCGTCAGCGTCCCTGCAACAGCGCGACCACGAGCCCGATCAGTCCGCCGAACACCCCGCCCCACACGACCAGCCAGCCGAGGTGCTTGCGGATCATGTCCTCGACGATCTCCTTGACCTTCTTCGGCGTGAGTTCGGCGAGGCGTCTGTCGATGATCTGCTCGACCTGCCGGACCAGCCCGTCGGTGAAGTCGGCGCCAGTCGCACCGTCGCCGCTGGCGAGTTCGGCCACCACGCCCTTGAGCTTGTTGATGATCGGCTCCTTCAGCGGCTCCAGCGCCTTGCGCCCGCCCATCATGTTCAGCATGCCGCCCATCGGCGACTCGGTAATCGCATCCGTCAGATGCTCGAACACGCGATCGAAGTCGATGCGCGAATTGACCGCGTCGGCGGTGGTCGCGCTGTGCGACGAGAAGAAGCGCTCGATGTGTTCGCGCGAGAAGAACTCCTGCACGATGAGATGCTTGATGCCGGCCTTGAATTCCTCGAAGCGCAGCGGAATGACGCCGGAGCCGTACAGCCCGGGCACCCGATCGAACAGCATGTAAATCGCGATCCAGTTGGTCGCCGCACCCGACAGCGCGAACGCGCCGGTGGCCGTGACGATCTCGCCGTACTTCGGGATGAAATAGCCGGCGAGCGTGACGATGAACGCGATCAGGTTCGTCACGAAACTCATGTTCAGCCATTTGGGCATGGGACTCGGGCCTGCTGACGCGGTGAAACGGATCGCCTTTGTATAGCGAATGACGCCGGCTTGTCAGCATCTTCCTGCGGCGCCCGGCGTGTCGCGCTCGTCGGCGGCCCCCCGATCACGATAAGGTGGGCGCATGCACACGACGCCACCGACCGCACGCGCCACGCTGGCGACCCTGACCCTCCTGCTGCTTATGCTCTCGGCGATCGCGCCGGCCGCCGAGCGGCCACTCACGACCGTGGGCGAACTCGACGTCCAGCGCTATCTCGGCCAGTGGCATCAGATTGCCCTGCTGCCGAACTGGTTCCAGCGCCAGTGCGTCGCCGACACCTCGGCGCAGTATTCGCTGAAGCCGGACGGCACCATTCGCGTGCTGAACCGCTGCCGCCGCAAAGACGGCAGTTTTACCCAGGCCGAAGGCGTCGCCCGCCGCAACAAGGCCCATGACAGCCCCGCGATCCTGCAGGTGCGATTCGCGCCTGCCTTCCTGTCGGCGCTGCCAATGGTGTGGGGCGACTACTGGGTGATCGCACTCGCGGAAGATTACAGCGTCGCACTGGTCGGTGCGCCGGACCGCGAATACCTGTGGCTGCTCGCCCGCACGCCGGCGCTCGACGACGCGACCTATGCACGCTACGTCGACATCGCGCAGGAGCAGGGCTTCGACGTGTCGGCGCTGGTGCGGGAATGACCTGAGCGGGTGCTGAGTCAGCGCCCGGCGCGAGCTCCCAGCACCAGATCCAGCGCCCGCCCGATCCGCCGGCAAATCTCGTCGATTTCCGTTGGCTGCACGATCAGCGGTGGCGCTACGATGAGGCTGCGGCCGGCAGGCCGCGCCACGACCCCCGCTTCCAGCAGCGCCTGGTAGACCTCGTAGCAGAGGTCGTCAGCCGCCGCCTCGTCGTTCACCGGCCGGTCGTCGGCATCCCGTCGCAGGAAGTCCAGGCAGCCCCCAAGACCCATCGTCCGCACCTCGCCGACCAGCGGGTGCGTCGCGTAGCGGTTCAGACCCTGCGCCAGCAACTCGCCCATGCGGCGGCCGTGCTCGACCAGGCCGTCCCGTTCGATGATCTCGAGCGTTTTCAAGGCTGCCGCCGCGCCGACCGGATGCGCGGCATAGGTCCCGGCATGCGCGAGCGTGCCAACCGCCGCGGAGCCTCGCTCGAGGTCGGCATAGAGCTCGGGACCGATCGCAATCGCCGACAGCGGGAAGTAGCCGCTGGTGATCCCCTTGGCGACGGTCATGTGCGTCGGCGTGAGCCCGAAAGTCTCCGCGCCGAACCAGTGGCCCGTGCGGCCGAATCCCGTCACCACTTCGTCGGCCACGAGCGCGATGTCGTGTTCGGCAAGCACGGCCGTTACCGCCGGAAAGTAGTCGGGCGGCGGCACTTTGAAGCCGGCCGAAAAACTCATCGGCTCGGCGAAGAATGCCGCCACGCTGCCCGCCGGCTCGCTCGCGATGGTCTGTTCGAGCTCACGCGCCAGGCGCTGCGCGAAGGCCTGCGCGGTTTCGCCGGGCTCGCGCCGGCCGTGCCAGTCCGGTTGCGACACATGTCGAAAGCCCGGCAGCGGCAGTCCGAATTCCGCGTGATGCCCGCCAGTCAGGCTGGCCGCCCCCAGCGTCGCGCCGTGATAGCTGCCGTGGCGGCCGATCACGGTGCGCCGCTGCGGCGTGCCGCGCGCCACGCCCTGGAAGTAGAGCAGCTTGATCAGGAAATCGATGGCCTCCGAGCCCGTCGCCGCAAACAGCAGGTGCGCGTCAGCGATCGGGACACGCCTGACGAGCTTCTCGGCGAGTTCGAGCGCCGTGCGACTGGTCCGGTTCAGCGCCGACACGAAGAATGGCAGTTCGCGGTATTGCGCAGTGATCGCCTCGACCAGCTCCGCGTGCTGATAACCCAGGGACGCGACATAGAACGATGCCGTCGCCTCGATGTACTCGCGGCCATCGGTGTCGTAGACATAGATCCCGCGACCGTAGTCCATGAAACGTGTCTTGCGCGCCGTCGTGTCGCCGACGCGTTGAAAGCCGAGCAGCATCGGCAGGCGCTCGTCGCCGTCGTGGGTGCTCAACGGCAGGACACTGGCCATGGCGGAGATTCCTTGTGATTCATGCCCGCAGGGCGGCGCGGCGGGCGACGGTGGCGGTTTGATCCACGGCGAGCGATTCATCTTCCGCGTGCCCGGTGAACACCACGCCGTAGACCTCGAAGGCATGCTCGGGTGTCGCGTAGCGCTCGAGGACATCTTCACGCACGCGCGCCGGATCGCGCGTCAGCGGATCGCCATAGCCGCCGCCTGCGGTGTCGAGTCCGCGCAGCCACTGCCCCTGCCTGAGGACGAACTGCCCGACGTTCGGCATCTGCGTCTCGCGCCCATGCTCATCGATCAGGTCCATGCGGCCGACATTGCCGTCAGTGCCGCCGCGCACCCCGCGCGCCGGGTTGCGCTGGCCGTCGGCCGCGAACACCACCGTCATCGGGTGTGCGCTGGGGCCGAAGGACATCAGCAGTCCCGGCGCGCCGCGCGTGCGGCCGGCGCCCATCGTGTCCTGGCACAGACGCATCTCGCGATAGTGGATGGGATAACTCAGTTCGCTGATTTCCACGCTGTCGCGATACATCAGCCCGGCGACGACGGGGATGCCGTAGGTCACCCACCCGTCACAGGTCGGCGACGCGGGGCCGCCGTTGTTGCCGATGATCAGCTGGTTCACGTACGGGTGATCGGCGTGGCGCGCATCGAGACCCGAAATCACCGAGAAACCCGCGCCCATGCCGATACCGCCCTCGGCGAGTCCGTAGCCTTCGCCAAGATCGGCGAGCGCCGCCTGCACGTTGTTCAGCAGCCGCTCGGAGACATTGGTCGTCGCGACCGAGCAGCTGTGCGGAAACGTCGGCTTGCCGATCGCCGCCCCTTCGCGCAGCTTCATGCGGATGCAGCGATACGAGCCACCGTTGCGCGGGATGTCGCTTGGCAGGCAGTTGTAGACGCCGGCGACGGAATTGCTGATGGCGCAGGCCTCGGACAGGTTGAGCCCGTTGTCCATGCAGTCGACATTGGCCGTCAGATCGAGCTCGACCGTGCCGGCGGCGGGGTCGACCGTGATCTTCGTGCGCACCGGAATGCCGTCGAGCATGAAGGGCGGGATGGGATCGTGAAAGCTCTCACGCTCGATGACGGCGGCGGGCAGCTGGGAGATCGCCTGTCGCATGCGATTCTCGCTGTAGTCGAACCACTGCGTGACGAAACGCTTGAGGGTGTCCTTGCCGTACTTGCGGAAAATGTCGTGAATGCGCTTCTCGCCGGTGCGCGCGGCGCCGAGCATCGACAGGAAATCGCCGTACCAGTAGTCCGGCACGCGGATGCGCCGCTGGCACATGCGGATGATGTCCATGTTCATCTGGTGTGCGCGCTGCACGCGGACCGCCGGGAAGATCAGCGCGCCCTCCTCGTAGATGTCGCGCGCGGCGGCATGGTAGGTCGTCGGCAGGCTGTTGCCGATGTCGGCCTGGTGCGCCTTCGCGCAGACGTTGAACAGGTGCTCGCCCTCCCAGAACACCGGCACGATCATCGTGTGGTCGGCCGGGTGCGAGTTGCCGCTGTAGGGATCGTTGTGCAGGTAGGCGTCGCCCTCGGCGATATCGTCGTGGAACGCACACATCGCCGCCGTCTGCAGGTTGAGCCCGTAGGTGTGGGCCGGCAGACCTTCGGCGGTCGCGAACAGTTCGTTGTCGCCGGTGGTGATGCCGCAGGAGAAATCCCGTGCACTGTTGATCACCGCCGAGCGGCCGGTGCGCAGCATCGTGTTCGTCATTTCGCGCACCACGCCGTCGAAGCGGTTCGCGAGCACGGCGAGCAGCATCGGCGACAGTGTGTCGGTGCTGGCGGCGACGGATTCCGGCTTGTTCATCGCTGGTTCCTCTTCAGGCGTGCTCAATAATCGATCGCGACGACGTAGCTGCCGGACGGCATCAGCCGTGCGCGGGTCCCGGGGGGCAACACCAGCGTCGTCGTCGCTTCCTCGACGATGGCCGGGCCGGCGAGTTCATCGCCGACGCGGATCCGATCGCCGCGATAGATTGCCGCTTCGCGCACCTCGTGCTCATCGAACAGGGCGCGCCGCGTGCCGACCGCCGTGGTTGCGTCGGCACCGCGCGCGCTGTCGCCGCCGCGCTGCTGGGGCAGCGCGACCGAGACGCGGCCCGTCCAGTTCAGGAACTCGATGGGACTCGCCGGATCGTCGACGCTGAAGATGCGGCGGTGGTTCGCGTGGAAGGACTCGATGAGGGTCGCCACCTGTGCGTCGGTCGAGAACCGGGGCGCGGGCAAATCGACGCTGATGTCCCACACCTGCGCGGCGTAGTGGGCGTCGACGCGGTAGCTCGTGCGCCGCTCGCGAAAGCCGCGCGCAGCGAGACGCGCCGCGAAGGCATCGAGTTCGCCGTCGATGCGCGCCAGCGCGCCGTTGACCGCGCCGCGGTCGAAATCGACCGAACGGGTCGGCGCGCTCGCGCTCTGCTCGAGCTGGAGATCGGAGAACTGCATGCCGCAGGCCGACAGCACGCTGGCCGTGCGCGGCACGATCACGGCCCTGCAGCGCAACTCGCGCGCGATCGGCAGGATGCCGAGCCCCGCGGCGCCCCCGCCGGCGACGATCACCGCCTCGCTCGGGTCGATGCCTTCGCTGACCGTGATGTCCTTGATGGCGTTGATCATCGTTTCGTTCGACACCGCAAAGATCGAATAGGCCGCTGCTTCGATCGTGATCCCGAGCGGCGTCGCGATCGTCGCGATGGCCGCGCGGGCTGCTGTGACGTCGAGCGGCATGCGCCCGCCGAGGAAATAGTCAGGATCGAGGTAGCCGAGCACCAGCGCGGCATCGGTCACGGTCGGTGCGCTGCCGCCGAGCCGGTAGCAGGCGGGGCCGGGGTTCGCGCCCGCGCTGCGCGGGCCGACGCGCAGCAGGCCAGCGGGATCGAGCCAGGCGATCGAACCACCGCCGGCGCCGACGCTGCGTGCGTCCACCGCCGGAATGCCGAGCATGTGCCCCGTGAACTGCTCACCGAGCCAGGTGTCCTGCGTGGTCGCAATGCGGCCCTCGCGGATGAGGCTGACATCGAAAGTGGTGCCGCCGGTGTCGACGACGAGCACCGACTCCCCCGTGTCGTCGAGCGAGGCATAGCGGCGGCCGGCGACCGGCGCCATCGCAGGGCCCGAGCGCACCGTGTGGATCGGGCGCGCGATCACGCTGTCGACGTCGAGACAGCCACCCATGGTGGTGCTGACGAGAATCTCGCCGCGATAGCCGGACTCGCGCAGATCGGATTGCAGGTCGCGCAGATGGGCCTGCATCAGGGGCTTGATCGACGCGTCGATCGCGGTCGACGACGCACGCCGGTATTCGCGGAGTATCGGGTTCAGCGCGTGACTCAGCGTATAGGGCACACCCGGCAGTTCAGCCTCGATCAGCGCGGCGAGGCGCTGCTCGTGGACGGCATTGGCAATCGACCACAGCAATGACACCGCCACCGCTTCGTAAGCGTGCGCGCGCAGCGTCTGCAGCGTGTGCCGGGCCTGGGCTTCATCGAGTGGCAGGAGCACTTTGCCGCGCGCGTCGATGCGCTCGCTGATTTCGAAGGTGCGCCGGCGCGGCACGTACGGCGCGGGAAACGGCGTCGCGAAGTCGTGCGGGTTGAACTTGCCGCCTTCACGCAACACGAGCACGTCCGGAAAGCCTGCCGTGGTGAGAAAGGCGGTCTTCGCGATGTTGCCGGTGACGATGGCGTTGGTGGCGCGTGTCGTGCCGTAGATGAGGATATCGGTGCGGCCGAGCACGTCGGCGCGCGTCAGGCCAAGTGTCTCCGCCGCATGCTCGAGCGCCGCCGACAGGCCGTTGAAGATGCGGTCGGGCGTCGTCAGCGCCTTGCCGATCGTGAAGCGACCGCGGTCGTCCGCGACGACCACGTCGGTGAAGGTACCGCCGGTGTCGACGCTGACGCGCCAGCCGCCGCCGCGATTCGATTCGGTCATCGCCGCCTGACCTCGTGCATGTCGACGTGGCGTCGACTATATTCACCTGTGATCACAGATGTCAATTTGGCAGACGTCGAAGGGGCCACCGTCAGACTGGCCTCTGCCCATTCGAACCACATCGGCAATCGGAGTCCCGCATGGCGGAATCCCCCCTCGCACTCGAGCCGCTCGCCCGCGTCACTTTGAATGACCTTGCCTATGCGCGGCTCAAACACGCGCTGCTGTCCGGCCGCCTCGAGCCCGGCACCACGTTGACCTTGCGCGAACTCGCCGCGCAACTTGGCACCAGCATGATGCCGGTGCGCGAGGCGGTGACACGGCTCTCGGCCGAACAGGCGCTCACCGTGCTGCCGAACCGCGGGATCAAGGTACCGGCCCTCGATGCAGGGACCGCCGCGGAACTGTGGCGACTGCGCTTTTTGCTCGAGGGCGACGCCTGCGCCGAGGCGGCACGGCACGCGAGCACCGCCGAGCTGGCGCGGATCGCCACCCTGCGCGACGCGGTCGAGGCCCATGGCCGCGGCGGCGATCTCTACGGCGTGCTCGAAGCGAACAGCGCGTTCCAGTTCGCGATCTACGAAGCCGCTCGCGGCCCGGTGGCGCTGCAGTTCATTGAAGTCCTGCGCATGAAGAGCGTGCCCCACTGCACGGCCGCGATCCGCGGCATGCTGCGCGAGAGGCCCGCCTATTTCGACGAATGCTGGGTGAATCACGACGCCCTGGTCGACGCGCTGATGCGACGCGACGCCGTCCTCGCACGCGAAGTGAAGGTGCGCGATCTGCGTGCACTGCAGGCCCTGGTCGATGACGCGAGCGGCGCGCAGCCATGACGCCCGAAGAATCCCCGACCTGGCGCGACTACGTCGCGGCGAACGCGCGTTCGGCCGCCCATCAGCGGCGCGCCCGCGAACGGGTGCCGACCGGCGCCTCGCGGGCGCTGTTGCGCCATCCGCCGTTTCCGTTCTACACGGCGTCGACGCAGGGCGTGTACGCGACCGATCTCGACGGCAATCGTCGCATCGATTTCCACAACAACTACACCGCGCTGATCCACGGCCACGGGCACCCCGTCGTGCTCGAGGCGATCCATACGCAACTGCAGGCCGGCACCACCTATTCGTCACCCGGTGCGCAGGAGCTCGCACTCGCCGAACTGCTGTGCGAGCGCATCCCGTCGGTCGAGCAGGTCGTGTTCAACAACTCGGGCACCGAAGCGGTGATGGTCGCGCTGCGCGCTGCGCGCGCTTACACGGGCCGGCACCGCATCGGCAAGTTCGAAGGGGCCTATCACGGGGCCTATGATTTCGTGATGGCCGGCGGCGGCAATCTGCCCGCGGTCGGGGATCCGGTGCGCCTGACGCGGCCCGTCGCCGATGTCGGCGGGCTGCCGCCGGCTGCGATCGACGACGTCGTGCTCATTCGTTACAACGATCCCGAGGCTGTGCGCGAGGCCGTGCGCGACCACGGCGACGAACTCGCGGCGATCCTCGTCGAACCGATGCTCGGCGCCGGCGGTGTCATTCCGGCCGATCCCGAATTCCTCGCCGTGTTGCGGGAGGAGACCTTGCGCGCAGGCATCGTGCTCATCTGCGACGAAGTCATCACGCTGCGCCAGGCCTTCGGCGGCGCGCAGTCGATCCACGGGCTCGAACCCGATCTGACGACGATGGCGAAGATCATCGGCGGCGGCTTTCCGAGCGGTGCCGTCGGCGGCCGACGCGAGTTCATGCGTGTGTTCGATGACGCCGATCCGCGCGGCACGGTGTCCAATCTCGGCACCTTCAGTGCGAACCCGATGTCCGCCTGCGCCGGCTACACGACGATGAAGCTGTTCGACGCGCCGGCGATTGCGCGCCTCAATGCGCTCGGGGAGTACACGCGCGATGCGCTGCGCGCAGTGCTGGCGCGCCACGGCGCGGCGGCCCAGGTGTCCGGCGGCGGCTCACTGTTCCAGGTGCACTGGACGGACGTGCCGCTGCGTGATGCGCGCGCGGCGCAGACCGCGGACGCGAGCCTGAACACCCTGATGTTCCTCGGCCTCTGCAATCGCGGCATCCAGATTTCGAAACGCGGCATCGGCGCGCTGTCGACGCCGATGACCGAAGTGCATGTCGACCTGCTGGTCGCGGCGTTCGACGACACCTTGCGCGCGCTCACCGCCGAAGGCTGGCCCGTTGCGACACCGCGCGACACCGCGTGACATCGCGACGTCACGGGCGCCGCTCACCAGTGACCCGAACCCGGCTCACCCTTCATCGGGCCGACGATCTCCTGCGTGATCCAGCCGCCGTAGAAGCCGCCGGCCTGGGGCCTGACGCGCTCGCCGTCGACGAAACAGGCGACGCGCGAGGCATAGAACGCGAAGCAGCCGCGGAGGGCGGCGAACGCGGGCAGCGGGTCGTCGTAGGTCCACGCGACGGGCGGTGACGGCGTGCGCGCCAGCGACCAGTAGCTCGCCGCGCCCTTCCATTCACACAGCGAGCGGCCGGGCACGCGCGCGAGTTGCGCGAGATCGACGTCGTCGGCGGGAAGATAGAAGCCGGGCGGGCTCGCCGTTTCGAGTACGCGCAGCGCGCGACGGGTCGACGCCAGGGTGACGCCGTCCGCAGTCACTTCAACGAGTCGCGAGTCCGCCGCGAGGCGCGGCGGCCGCGGGTAGTCCCACACCGACTCCTGGCCGGGACCCGGCGCGACGGCGAAGTCCGGTCGCCGGCTGCCGTCGTGAGCCCACATCGCGGCGACCCCGTGCCGCTACTTCACGAGGGTCACGGGCACGTGTGCGAAGTGCACGACCTTCGTCGACACCGATCCCATGAACAGGTTGCCGACCGCGCCCATGCCGCGCGTGCCCATGACGATCATGTCGCACCCGAGCTCGTCCGCGCGCCGGGCGATCACCTGACCTAGATGGCCCGTGAGGACTTCGGCGGTATGCGCAATGCCGGCCTCGGTGAGCAGTCGGGTGCCCGCCTCGAGCAGGCCCTGGCTGTGCTGCTGCTGCAGCTCGGCCATCTTGTCGTGCGTCACATAGATCGACACCGCCCCGTCGACGTCGGGCGCTTCGTGCGCGTGCACGAGGTGGATCGAGGCCTCATGCATCGATTTGGCAAGCGTGATCGCGTAGCGCAGGCCGCGCAGCGCCGTTTCCGAACCATCAAACGCCACGAGTAGCTTCGGCATGCCGGTGTCTCCTGCAAAGCCGGTTGTCGATGGAGAGGATTGTCGGGGATTCGGACGCGGCGCCATCCGGCGCCGGATCAAGAAATGGCGTCTTGGCGCGCCCCGATGCCGCACCGGACAGCGGCGGCACAGCGGCCTTGGTCATTGCCGACCCCGCCAGACCGCGACGCCTGCCTCAGTCGTGCACTTTGGCCAGTGCCAGTGCGTTCATGCAGTAGCGCAGGCCGGTGGGCGCCGGGCCGTCGGGGAAAATGTGGCCGAGGTGGGCCTTGCAGGTGTTGCAGACGGTCTCCACGCGACGCATGCCATGGGAGCTGTCCATGATGTAGGCGATCGCGTTGTCTGCTGCAGGCAGGCTGAAGGACGGCCAACCGGTGCCGGACTCGAACTTGTGCTGGCCGTCGAACAGCAGTTCGCCGCAGCACGCGCACGCATAGCTGCCCGGTTCGAACTTGCTGCACATCTCGGAGCTGAAGGGGCGTTCGGTCGCGGCCTGACGGGTGACCTGGTATTGCTCGGGCGACAGTTGCGCGCGCCATTCGGCGTCCGACTTCTCAACCGTGCGGGAGGGGGCGGGATTGCCTTCGTTCGAGCGGCGGATGACTTCCGTCCAGTTGATCATGGCGATGGCCTCTTGAAGACTGCTGGCAGTACGAAGCACGCATGCTAAGCGATCTCGGGATGGGCCAAGAAGCGGTGCGCGGCGCCTTGCACGGGCGCCGCGCCAGAGGGCGGGCGGCGTCAGACGCCGCTCAGAACTCGTCCCACGCGGTGTCGTCGCCGGACGCCCGCTGCAGCGCGGCGGCCGGGGCGGTGTCGGCGGCCGACGGCGCGGTCCACGGCCGGCCGGCGCTGCGCCGTTCGACCGGCGGCCGCGACGCGATGGCCTGGACCTCGCCGCGCGCGGCCGCATCGAGCTTGAAGAAGCGCATCAGCTGCGCGAGCCCGCGCGACTGTTCGTCCATCGCTTCACTCGCGGCGGCCGCCTCCTCAACCAGCGCGGCGTTCTGCTGCACCACCTGCTCCATCTGCGTCACGGCCTTGTTGACCTGCGAGATGCCGGCGGACTGCTGTTCCGAGGCCGAGGCGATCTCCGCGATGATCGTCGAGACACTCCTCGTCGACGCGGCGATTTCTTCGAGCGACGCGCCGGTTTCATTGACGTAACGCGAGCCCTGTTCGACTTTGGCGCCGGAATCCTGGATCAGCGCCTTGATTTCCTTCGCGGCGCCCGCCGAACGCTGCGCGAGGTTGCGGACTTCGGCGGCGACGACCGCGAAGCCCCGACCCTGATCGCCGGCACGCGCCGCTTCCACCGCCGCATTGAGCGCGAGCAGGTTGGTCTGGAACGCGATCTCGTCGATGACGCCGATGATCTCCGCGATCTTCTTCGATGACTGGTTGATCTCGCTCATCGCGCCGATGGCCGTGGCCACGACCTTGCCGCCGCGCTCGGCCTGGGCGCGCGCTGCGGCGGCGAGATCGTTCGCGCGATTGGCGCTGTCGGCATTCTGCGCCACCGTGCCGGCGAGCTGCTCCATCGACGACGCCGTTTCCTCGAGGCTCGACGCCTGCTCTTCGGTGCGCTGGCTCAGATCCTGGTTGCCGACCGCGATCTCGGAGGCCGAGGTGCCTATCGAATGCGCCGCTTCGTTGATCTGGTTGACCATGTTGCGCAGGTTCAGCACGCAGCTGTTGATCGACTCCTTGAGGCTGCCGAGCTCGCCCGCGTATTCGCCGTCCATCAGGTCGACGAGATTGCCGTCGGCGAGCGCGGCCATCACGCGCGAGGCTTCCGTCACCGCCTGCTGCTGCTCGCGGGCCGCGACTTCCTGCGCGGTGATGTCGTTGGCGAACTTGATCACCTTCGTGACCCGTTAGTTCTGGTCGAAAATCGGGTTGTAGCTCGCCTGCAGCCACACTTCACGGCCACCTTTCGCCACGCGCATGTACTTGCCGGCATCGAATTCGCCGCGCCCGAGCTTGTCCCAGAACGCGCGATAGTCGCTGCTCGCCGCATATGCGGGGTCGGCGAACAGGCGGTGATGCTGGCCTTTGAGCTCGTCGGCGGTGTAGCCCATCGTCGCGCAGAAATTGGCGTTTGCGGTCAGGACGTGACCGTCCGGCGTGAACTCGATGATCGCCGAACTGCGCGAGATCACTTCGAGCCGGGTGTTGAAGTCGAGTTGCTGGAGCTTGCTTGCAGTGACGTCGGTCTGGATCGACACGAACTTCGTCAGTTGGCGTTGCGCGTCGAACACGGGGTTGATCGCCAGCGATATCCAGTAGGAGGCGCCAGCCTTGTTGTAATTGAGGATTTCGTCGGAAAACGGTTGCTGCGCATCGAGCTTTTCACGGATGCGACGTTTCGCGTCCGCGTCGGTGTGCTTGCCCTGCAGCAGCTCGCCGGGCTTGCGGCCGAGCGCTTCCGCGGCGGTGTAGCCCGTCAGGCGAGTGAACCCCGCGTTCACGTATTCGATATGGCCGTGCGCGTCGGTGATGACGACCGAATTGTCGGTCTCGTTGGCGACCAGCGACAGGGTCGCGGCTTCCTGGCGCAGGCGTACCTGGTCGGTGATGTCGGTGGCGTACTTGACGACCTTGAACGGCTTGCCGTCGGCGTCGAACACCGGGTTGTAGCTCGCCTGGATCCACACGTCGCGCCCGCCCTTGCCGATGCGCAGGTACTGGGCGCTGTCGTATTCACCGCGGGCGAGCTTCTGCCAGAACGCGTCATAGGCCGGTCCCTGGTCCGCCGGCCGTACGAACAACCGGTGATGCTGGCCCTTGATCTCGTCCTCGCGATAACCGAGCGTCGTGCAGAAGTGTTCGTTGGCACGCAGGATGATGCCGTCGAGCGTGAATTCGATGACCGCCTGCGAGCGGTTGATCGCGTCGATCTGGCCTTCGAGTTCGGCCAGACGCTGCGGGTCGATCGTCGTCAGGGAGGTGTCTTCGGCTTTTTTTCGGAAAAACATCGTCGGCTCCGTCAGTCGGTTCATGGGGGCTTGCGCCTGGCCGTGGGCGTGCGTCTGGCCCCGGCGTTGACCCAGTCTGGCCATGCAGATCGGGTATCCCTTTCCGCTGCCGGTCGGTGTGCAGTCGTACCGGAACGCGGGTCGGCCCGCGCCATGGAACGCTCGTTTCGCTTAGCGGCAGCGGGGGCGTCAACTTCAGCGGCGTTCGGCCACCGCCGGCCACGGCGCGGCCCTGCGTATACTGCGATTCCCGCCCCCGTCAGGACGCTCCGATGACGACAGCCGGCCCCGCCCCGGTCACGCCTGTCACGACCCGCCCGGTCGTCTGCTGTGGTTGCACCCAGCAGTGCGGCCTGCGCGTAGACGTTGCCGACGGCCGCATCCTCGACATCCGCGGCGACCGCGCGCACCCCGTCAGCGCGGGCTACGTCTGCCCGAAAGGCAAGGACGCGGCCGAACTCGTCTATCACCCCGACCGCGTGCTGACGCCGCGGCGCCGGATCGGGCCCCGCGGCAGCGGGCAGTGGGCGGACGTCAGCTGGGACGAGGCGCTGGACGACATCGCCGCCCGGATCGCCCGCCTCACGGCGGCTGACGGCGCGCGATCACTCGCCTACAGCTATGGCACCTTTCGCGGCGGCGACTGGGGAATCGGCGAGCGCTTCCTGAACCGCCATGGCAGCCCCAACAGCTGCGGCCAGGACAAGATCTGCTATGGCCCGCTGACATTGGCGGAAGCACTCACTTACGGCAGTGGCCCGACAGTCTTTACAGCGCCGGTCGCCGGCATCACCCGCTGCGTGGTGGTGTGGGGCATGCGGCCGGCCGCTTCGGCGCCGCTGCTGTGGCGCGCGATCGGCGCCGCACAGAAGGCCGGTGCCCAGCTCATCGTCATCGATCCCGAGCGCACCCGTGAGGCCCGCCATGCCGATCTGTGGCTCCAGGTGCAGCCCGGGCGCGACGCCGAACTCGCGCTCGCGCTGCTGCACCTGCTGATCAAGGACGATCTGATCGACCACGCCTTCGTGCGCGAGCACACGACCGGCTTCGAGGATTTACGCGCGCACGTCACCGGTCTGGAGCCGGTGGCGCTCGCCAAGGCCTGTGGCGTGCCGCTGTCGCGGCTGCAGGAGGCGGCGGCCCTGATCGGCCGGTCGCGACCGACGGTGTTCAATGCCGGCAACGGCCTGTGCCAGACCGGCGCGCCGGTGATCCAGATCGGGCGCGCGATTGCGTGCCTCATCGCAGTCACCGGCAATCTCGGCGTCGCCGGCGGCCACGCGTTGCTCGGGCCACCGCGCGACATGCTCGCGAACGGCGACATGCTCGACGCCGCGGCGCTGCCGGAGGCGGAGCGGGCCCGCCGCGTTGGCGCCGGGCGCTACCCGTTCCTCGGTCATGGCTATCGCGGCCTCGACGACGCGGTTGCCGCCGCGTGGTATGGCCGGCAGCACAGCCTGAACTGGATTGCGACGGCCCATGAGCCGAGCCTGTGGCAGGCGATTGCGGACGGCACGCCGTACCCGGTCAAGGCGCTGATCGTGCAGCACCACAATCCGCTCGGCGCGAATCCGAACGCGCCGGCAGTCGCCCGCGCACTGCAGAGCCCGAATCTCGAATTGTGCGTGGTGCACGACCTGTTCATGTCGCCGACCGCGGCGCTGGCCGACTACGTGCTGCCCGCCGCGCACTGGCTCGAAAAGCCGTACTTCTCGTTCGGCATCGCCTTCGTCGGCGCGTTCGGCGACTACGTCGGCGCGAACCACGCGGCGACGGCGCCGCCACCCGGCGTGCGCTCGGATTACGAACTCTGGCGCGACCTCGCGCAACGCCTCGGCGATGGCGCTGCGTGGCCCGCACGGGCCGAAGACTTCTACGCGCGCTCGCTCGCGCCAGCCGGACTCGATTTCGACACCGTGGCGGCGGCCAACGGCCCGCTGTTCGGCGCGGCCGCGCGCCACCCGGACCATGCAACCGAGCTGCCGCCGCGCTACGGCACGCCGAGCGGCAAGGTGGAACTGTCGTCGAGCCTGCTCGCGGCCTGGGGGCTGCCGGCGGTGCCCACCGCGGCCGTCCCCGCGCTCGGCCGCGACGCCGCCGATTTCCCGCTGACGCTGACGACCGGCGGCCGCACGATCGAAGGCTTTCACGAAAACGCCCAGCATCTGCGGCGCTATCGGCGCACACATGCGCATCCCGCCGCGACCCTGCATCCGGACACCGCCGCCCGGCACGGTATCCGCGATGGCGACTGGTTCACGCTCGAAACGCCGCTCGGCCGTGTGCGCCAGCAGGCACGGCTGTCGGCCGCGCTCGCCGCGCACGTGGTGTGCGCCGATCGCTGGTGGTACCCGGAGGGCACGGGTGACGCGCAGGACCCCTACGGCCTGTGGGCCACGAACATCAATGTCTGCACCAGCGACGCGGCCGACGACAGCGATCCCGTGATGGGGGCGTGGCTGTTGCGGGGACTGCCCTGCCGGGTGTCGAAAGAGGACTGAGACCGGACACGCGGGCAAGCCAGCACGGCGCGGCGAAGGCGCGGCGGGCATTACCAGGCGGTATTGGACTCGGTCGCCGCTGCCTTTCGCGTGTCGGTCGCCCGCTCGGGGGCCGCCTTTGCCGTGCGGTCTCCTGCGTGCGGCGTGGGCAATGGCGTGGTCACCGCCGGGGCCGGCTCGACACCAGCGAGCAGCGCGAGCGCAGCGTCGAACTCGAAGCCATCGATGTGGCTCAACAGTTCGTCAGCGCGCGCGCCGAACAGCGCGCGGATCGTGTCCCGATGATCGCGGGCGTAACGCATCGCGCTGAGGTCGCGCGCCTCCAGGCAGTCCCGCAGCGCCGCGTGCAGGGTCGCCGGGCTGTCGCTCGCTGCCGGTGTGGGACCCGTGTCCTGCGGCGTCGTGCGCAGCACCGCTGCCAGCGCATCGAGCACCGATCGGAGTTCATCGGCCAGCCCCCGCGCCGCCTCGTCACGTGCCGCGCCCTGCAGGCGATCGGGCACCAGCAGGTGGGCGCTGTCGGCGAGATTCAGCGCGCCGATGGCGCCTGCGGTCGATTTCAGTGAATGCGCGATCAGGTAAGGCGCGTCCGCGGTCCGTGGATGGCGCAGGGCCTCGACATCATCGCGATGGACGTCGATGAAGCGCTCGAGCAGGCGACGATAGGCCGCGACCTGTCGGCGGGTCGAGCGCAGACCGGTGTCGGGATCGAAGCCTGGGATCCCGCGCAGCGCCACCCACAGCGGATCCGTGACACACGCCGCATCGGCGTCGGACGACGGTGCGGAAGTCGGCACGGCCTCCGTCGGCAGCCAGCGCGTGAGCACCCGAGTGAACTCGGGCAGATCGACCGGTTTGCTCAGGAAATCATTCATGCCGGCGTCGAGACAGCGCGCGCGATCGCGCGGCTGCGCGTTCGCCGTCAGCGCGACAATCGGCAGATCCGTGCCCGACGGCAGCGCGCGGATGCGGCGTGTCGCCTCGAGGCCGTCCATCACCGGCATCTGCATGTCCATCAGCACGAGGTCGAGCGTCGCGCCGTCCTGCACCAGGCGCAGCGCCTCGGCGCCGTTGCCGGCGATCATCGGATCGAGTCCCGCTTCGCCGAGCAGTTCGCTGAAGACGTCCTGGTTCAGCGGATTGTCGTCCACGATCAGCACGCGTCGTCCGCGGTGCGCGGCAAGGCCCTCCAGCATGTCGTGGACGCTGTCGGCAGCTGCCGACGCCGAGCCGGCGCGCGGCTGCGACTGCAGATGTTCGAGCTGGGCGGCGATCTGCAGCGACGACAGCGGCTTGTCGACCGCGCCTGCGATGCCCGCGCGTTGCAACTGGTCGAGGTCCGGCGCCCCGCTGCCGGCAACCGCCAGCAGCAGCGTCGGCACCGCCGCGAGGCCGGCCGCCTGGATCTGCTGCACGCATTGCAGGCCATCGGTGCCCGGCATGCGCCAGTCAACGATGCACAGCGCGAACTGGCGCCCGTCGACTTCGGCCACCCGCACTGCCGTCAGCGCTTCGTCCGCGCTGGCGACACCGAGCGCATCGAAGCCGAGCGCGCGCAAGGCTTCGCAGCACGCTTCTCGCGCTGCAGGCAGATCGTCGACGACCAGCGCGGCCGCGGCCTGCGGCAGGCCCATTGCCCGCGTCGCCTGCGGGGCGGCAGCGACGATCGGCACATCGAGCTCGAACCAGAATCCGCTGCCACGGCCCGGCGTGCTCGACACGCCGAGCTCGGTGCCCATCATGCGCAGCAGGCGCTGACAGATCACGAGGCCGAGGCCGGTACCGCCGTGGCGGCGCGTCGTCGATGCGTCGCCCTGCTCGAAAGGCTGGAACAGGCGCGCGAGCGTATCGCCGTCGATGCCGATGCCGGTGTCGCTGACCTCGAAGCGCAAGCGCGCCTTCATGGCCGACTGCTCGACGCAAATCGTGCGCAGCGTGACGTGGCCCTCGTCGGTGAACTTGACCGCATTGCCGACCAGATTCATCAGCACCTGGCGCAGACGCAGGTCGTCGACCGACACCATCGCCGGCACTCCGCTCGCCGTCCACTGCACGAGTTCGATGCCCTTGTCGCCCGCGTTGGCGGCGAACAGCTGACACACCTGATCGAGGAGCCCGACCAGCGCGGTGTCGCGCGGCACGAGTTCGAGCTTGCCGGCCTCGAGCTTCGAGAAATCGAGAATGTCGTTCAGCACCGCGAGCAGATGACGGGCGCCGGCCGACAGCTTGTCGAGGTGGGTGGCCTGTTCGCGCGTCGCGCCACGCCGCACGAGATAGGCGAGTCCGATGATGGCGTTCATCGGCGTGCGGATCTCATGGCTCATGTTGGCGAGGAATTCGGATTTCGCGCGCGTGGCCGCCTCCGCCAGGTCGCGCTGGCGCACCACCTCGGCGGTCCGTTCGCGCACCATCGCTTCGAGTTCGGTGCGATGACGGGCGAGCTCGCCTTCGATGGCGACGCGCTCGGTGACATCACGAATCATCGCCGTGAACAGCGTCTGACCGCCGACGCTGCTGCGTGAGATGCCGATCTCGAGCTTCAGCTCGCGGCCATCGCGATGAAGGCCCGCCACGAGGCGGCCACCCTGCATGCGGCGCGAATCGTCGGCGTCCTTGCCGGCAAAGCCGCGCAGATGTTCGCCGTGCTGCGCGCGGTGGTGCGACGGCAACAGCCGATCCAGCGACTGGCCCTGGATGTCCCCGGTGCGGTAGCCGAACAGCTGCTCGGCCGCGCGATTGAAATGGTGAATCTGGCCTTCCGCGTTGACCAGCACGATCGCTTCGGGCGCAGAGGCAATCAGCATGCGGAAACGGTGCTCGCTGTCCGACAGCCGCGCGACCGTCGAGGCCACGGCACTGGCCATCGCATTGAACGCGACCGACAGCTGGGTCAGTTCACGCACATGCGTGCGCAGCGGCGGCAGCCGGAAATCGAGCTCGCCATCGGCGAGGCGTTCGGTCGCCTTGCGCATGGCGTCGAGCGGCCGCAACACCACGCGGTCGAGCGCGAACAGCAGCACCAGCAGCACCGCGCAGAAGGTGCCCAGATCGCGCAGATGTTCGCGCATCATCGCGCGCTGCAGTGCGCGTTGAAGATGCTGGACATCGAGCTGCAGATACGCAATACCGCGGCCCTGGCTGCGGATCGCATCCGTGCCGATGGGCCACAGCACGGCGCGCGCAAGCGTCAGGGTGCGTCGGTCGCGCAGCTCATGGGTCACGGGACCCGGCCCGGCCTCGCGCGCCGCGCGCCAGGCACCGAGCGCCGGATAGGCGCGGGCCAGCGGCTCGCCGACGACGGCCTGGTCGGTCGCGGCGACGATCCGCGACTGCGGATCGACGATCACCGCGAGGCTGTGGCTGTGCTGGGTGGCGGTGTGCACGAGCAGTTCGGCGACGAGCCCCGGATCGCTGTCGATCGTGCGCTCGACGATGATCGCCAGTCGTGCGAGATCGTTCGCACCCAGTGCGCGCGCATCCAGCCACGCCTTCTCGCTGGTCTCGCGCGAGAGCATCGCGAGCGACACCGCGAGGCCCAGCAGCATGACCATCACCGCCCAGCAGGCCACCACCGTGCGCAGCGGCGTCGTGCGGGACTCGATCGATTTCATCGCCTACACGAAGCCGCCGTGGAACAGGCCGCCGACATCGGGCCGTTGCTGCAGCAGGCCCGCGCTCATCATCACCTGACCGAGCGTGTGCGCGGCGGTGAGTAGCGCGGCCGCGCCGTCGGCGAACAGCTGCCGGTTCGCCGCGCGATCGGGCAGTTCGAGCCCGGCGAAGGCCGACACCACGTCGGGCGCTGCCAGTTTCAGCCGGGGCGCGATCGCGGCCGCATGGCGCGCCGGATCCGAAAGCCACGCCGCGCGGGCTTTGAAGTGCCGATCGATCAGCACGGCGGCCTTCGCGGCATTCGCCTGCAGGCTGTCCCGCCGCAGCGCGAAGGTATCCATGATGCGGCCGGGAATGCTCGCGCTGTCGTAGAGCTTCGTGGCGCCGGCGCTGAGCAGGCGCGTCATCACGGGTGCATACGTGACCAATGCATCGACGGCGCCGTCGCGGAAACGTGCTTCGTGGGCATCGTACGTCAGGGGGACGAGTTCGACATCGGCAGGCCGCAACCCCGCGGCCTGCAGCGTCGCATCGAGCATCACGGCGCCCGTCGCGGTCTGTTCGACGCCTATCCTGCGGCCCTTCAGATCGGCCAGCGCGCGCACCGCGGGGCCGCCGATCACGGCGTCGGCGCCCACCGAGCGATCGACGATACAGATCACCACCAGGTCAATGCCCTGCTCACGTGCCGTGAGCACTTCATCGAGCGTCATGCCCGCGCCCTCCATCGCACCGGCCGCGAGCGCGCGCAGGTTGGCGGACGCTGATGGCGCTTCAATCAGCCGGACCGCGTCAGCGGGCAGCAGACCGAGAGTGCGCGCCAGGTAGATCAGTTCATATCCGGGAAAGGGCTGGGCGCCGATGCGTATCGGATCGTCTGGTGACGTGGTGCAGGCGCCGCTCGCGACGATGCCGGCCATGCCCAGCGCCTGGCCCAGCCAGCGCCGCCGCGTCGACATCGCCATCAGCGCACCGGATCGCCCGGCTCGGCGTAGCGTTCGGCAATCGCGACGAATTCATCCTTGCGGGCCAGGAATGCATCGACGATATCCGGATCGAAATGCCGGCCGCGCTGCTCTTCGATGATGCGTGTGACTTCATCCATCGGCATCGGATCCTTGTAGACGCGACGGCTGATCAGCGCATCGAATACGTCGGCGAGCGCCATCAGCCGCGCTGGCAGCGGTATCACTTCGCCCGTCAGACCGCCGGGATAGCCCGAGCCGTCCCATCGTTCGTGGTGCAGGGCCGCGATTTCGCGCGCGATGATCAGGAAATCGAGCGGGCCGCTCTGGTCATGCGGATGCGCGACGGCGGCAATGGCGGAACGGCCGATCAGATTGTCCGCCGCCAGTTCGCGCAGCGCGCGGTCGATGGTCTGGCCGCCGATCGTCGCGTGCGTCTTCATGATCTCGAATTCTTCGGGCGTCAGCCTGCCCGGCTTCAGCAGGATGTGATCGGGAATGCCGATCTTGCCGATGTCGTGCAGCGGCGCTGCCTTGACGATCATCGCCAGTCGCTTCGGCGACAGCTGATCGCGAAAGCGGCGATCCTGCACGAGGTGGCGGCCCAGCACGTCGATATAGAGCTGGGTGCGCCGGATGTGATGCCCGGTTTCGTTGTCGCGGGTTTCGCCAAGGGCTGCCAGCGCGCGCATGCTGGCTTCCTGCACCAGCACCGTCTCGCTGACGCGCCGCGCGACTTCGGCTTCGAGCTGGTGATTGTGCTCGAGCAGCGTGTCGCGCATGCGATTGAGCTGTACGTGCGCCGCCACGCGCGCGAGCATCACGGCGGGATTGATCGGTTTGTTGATGTAGTCGGCGGCGCCGAGGTTCAGGCCCAGCGCCTCGTCTTCGCTGGAGGTCTTGGCGGTGACGTAGATCACGGGGATCTCGGCCGTCCGCGGGTTGTCGCGCAGGCGCCTGATCACCTCATAGCCGTCCATGTCCGGCATCATGATGTCGAGCAGGATCAGATCCGGCTGCGGCTCGAGCACGGCGGCGGTCAACGCCTGCTCGCCGGACTTGGCGAGGCGCACGCGATACGGGCCGTCGAGCAGATCGCCGAGCATCAGCAGATTGGCCGAATTGTCGTCGACGATCAGGACGACCGGTTTGGTCGCCGCAGCGACCGTGTTCATGGGCAGATTCATGCGAGACCCTGGAGTGGACAGCTTCGGTGGCGGCAGTCGCCGCCCGTTCAATCGGTTTTAGCGGCTGCAGCACGCCTGACTGAAGGGCCTGTCGTGCCTGACGCAGTGGCCCGGAAGCGGGCCGGCATCAGGAGTTGTGCCCGGGATCACCGTTCGACGGCAACGGAGAAAGGCGCCGATGACCGGCCTCGCACCGGCCAGCATCTTCCAGCGTCCGGGGCCTCGGGCGCCTGCCTCTTCGATGACTCTCCCGTGACCCCGAAGCCTCACTCGCCGATGATCTTCACCAGCACGCGCTTGCGCCGGCGGCCGTCGAACTCCCCGTAGAAAATCTGCTCCCACGGGCCGAAGTCGAGGCGGCCGTCGGTGATCGCGACCACGACCTCGCGGCCCATGACCTGGCGCTTCAGATGGGCGTCGCCATTGTCCTCGCCGGTGTCGTTGTGGCGCCAGGCACTGACGGGTTCGTGCGGGGCGAGGCCTTCGAGCCAGCGGGTGAAATCCACGTGCAGGCCCCGTTCGTCGTCGTTGATGAACACCGACGCGGTGATGTGCATCGCGTTGACGAGCACCAGCCCTTCGCGCACACCGCTGGCGGCAAGGCAGCGCTCGACCTCGCCGGTGATGTTGCGAAAGCCGACGCGGTCGGGGATCTCGAACCACAGTTCCTGCCGGTAGGACTTCATCGATGCGTGCACTCCCGCAGCATGTCGAGCACTTCCGCGGCGCCTTCGAGGGTCTCGCGCAGTCCCGCGTAATTGGTGTCGCGGCGCACGGCCGCGAGGTTGCAACTGACGCCGCGGAAGCCCAGCGCCAGCACCGCGCGCAACTGGTCGGCACACTGCGCCGGCGTGCCGGCCACCGCGAAGGCGCGCGCAAGATCGGCGTCGACGAGTTCGAGCAGCGCCGGCGGATCGTAGCGCTCCAGGTCGAAGTACCAGCCGCGGGCTTCCGCCAGTGCGGCGGCGATCGCCGCACGGCGCGCCGGCGCCACCGGCGGCCCCTGCTCGCCGAGGATGCCGAGATAGTGCGCGGCGAAGCGTTTGACGCTGTCGAGCGCGCGCTGTTCGTCGCGCGACACGCAGAGCGTCACGCGCGGCAGGACTTCGATCGCGACCGGCGTGCGACCGGCGCGCGCCGCACCTTCGGCGAGCCAGCGCCGATAGTCGGCGACGAGCGTGGGTGTCAGATGCCGCGCGCCGACGAGCGCGACATCGGCGAGTTCACCCGCCAGCCGCATCACCTGCGGACTGCGCGTCCCGATGGCGATCGGCACGCGCTGCACGGGCGGCAACAGCAGCGCGGCCTCGCGCAGCGTCGCGTGCGCGCCGTCCTGCGTCACCTTGCCACCGGCCAGCAGATCGCGAATGGCGATCACGGTGTCGCGCAGCGTGCGCGCCGGCTGCGGATAGTCGATGCCAAACGCCTCGAGGCCAGCACCGACGCCGAGCCCGCAGAACGCGCGGCCGTCGGAGATGTCCTGCAGGGTGGCGAGCGCCGCTGCGTGCACGCCCGCATGCCGCGTGTACGGATTGGTGACCATGCTGCCGATGTGAATGCGCGAGGTCGCCGCGGCGACCAGCGTCTGCAGCTGGTAGGTGTCGGGCCACAGCGCCACGCACGAAATCCCGAGCCGATCGAAACCCGCCTGCTCGGCGAGCCGACCGAGTTCGACGACCTCGCGCGCGCGCATGCCTGGGGTGATTTCTGCTTCGAACGTCAGAGTCATGCGCCGCCTCGCCCGGATCCGGGGCACGATTATCGCCGGCCACGAGGCGGGAGGCTACGTTGGGTGTGTGCTTTTGGGGAAGTCGTTTCTGCCACTGAGAACACAGACGACACAGAGAGAAGAATCGGGGGAAATGAATCAGAAACCACGAGCAATGAGCTGGGAAGCGCCGACCACGATCAATCCAAATCGATCTCTCCTCTTCCCCTGTGTGTGCTTGGTGTTCTCGGTGGCCAAAAATACACCGCCCCAGGCTATCTCATTCTCGGTTACGCTACGGCGTATGAGACACATGGGCGCAGCCGGCGAAGCGCCGGCGAACAAATCCGCGACCGCGCGCAGCGATATGGCGGTGATCGCCGAGCTGCTGCCGTGGCTGCGGCCTTACGTCGGCCGGATCCTGCTCGCGCTCGGGCTGATCGTGGCCGCAAAGCTGCTGAACCTGTTCGTGCCGATTGCGCTGAAGCATCTGGTCGATCGGCTGAACGTCGCGCCGGATCTGCTGGTGCTGCCGGTCGCGTTGCTGATTGCCTACGGCGGATCGCGAATCGGCGTGACGTTGTTCACCGAGCTGCGCCAGATCGTGTTCGCGCGCGTGATGGCGCGCGCCTCGCGCGAGATCACGCTGCGGGTGTTTCGTCACCTGCACGCGCTCAGCCTGAAGTTCCACCTCGAACGTCGCACCGGCGGCGTCGCGCGCGATGTCGAGCGCGGCGGCAGCGCGATCGGCGAGCTGCTCGACTGGACGCTGTATTCGATCCTGCCGACGGCGCTCGAAGTGCTGATGGTGACGACGGTGCTGGTCTGGTCGTACGACTGGAGCTTTGCGCTGATCACGCTGGCGACGCTGTTCGCCTACGGCGTGTGGACGATTTCGATCACCGAGTGGCGCACGCGCTACTACCGCGCGGCGATGGAGGCGAACACCCGTGCCAACGAGCGCGCCGTCGATTCGCTGCTGAACTACGAGACGGTCAAGTACTTCAACAACGAGGCACACGAAGCGCGTCGCTACGATGACAACCTGCGTCAGCTCGAGAACGCGCAGGTCAAGTCGACGAAGACGCTCGCGCTGCTGAACCTCGGTCAGACCGCCGTGATTGCCGTCGGCGTGACCGCGATGATGTGGCGCGCGTCGGCCGGCGTCGTCGCGGGCAAGCTGACGATAGGCGACCTGGTGCTCGTCAACGCCTACCTGCTGCAGCTGTCCGCACCGCTGTTCCTGCTCGGCATGATGTACCGGCAGGTCAAGCAGGCGCTGACCAACATGGAGCGTCTGTTCGGCCTGCTCGACGTGCGGCAGGACGTGCGCGATGTCCCCGGCGCGGCGCCACTGATTGCGGCCCGGCCGCGCGTGCGCTTCGAAGAGGTGCGCTTCTCGTACGACGCGCGGCGCGAGATTCTGCGCGGCGTCAGTTTCGAGATCCCGCCCGGCGGCACGGTCGCGGTCGTCGGACATTCCGGCTCCGGCAAATCGACGCTCGCGCGCCTGCTGTACCGCTTCTACGATGTCGCCGGCGGCCGCATCACCATCGACGATCACGACGTGCGCGCGCTGACGCAGGCTTCGGTGCGCGCGGCGATCGGCATCGTGCCGCAGGACACGGTGCTGTTCAACGACAGCATCTTCTACAACATCCAGTACGGCCGGCCGACGGCAAGCCGTGCCGAAGTCGAAGACGCGGCGCGCGCCGCGCACATTCACGACTTCATCGTCGCCTTGCCTGACGGTTACGAGACGGCGGTCGGCGAACGGGGGCTCAAGCTGTCCGGGGGCGAGAAGCAGCGCGTGGCGATCGCGCGCGCCCTGTTGAAGAATCCGGCGATCCTGATTTTCGACGAGGCGACGTCGGCGCTCGATTCGAAATCGGAGCAGGCGATCCAGGCCGAGCTCGACCGCATCCAGATCGGGCGCACGACGCTGGTCATCGCGCACCGACTGTCGACGATCATGGACGCCGATCGCATCCTGGTGATGGAGTCAGGCCAGATCGTCGAGAGCGGCCGACATGCCGAACTGCTCGCGCAGGACGGCGTGTATGCGCAGATGTGGATGTTGCAGCAGCGAGAAGCCGAAGCGGTGGCATGAATGCCGCCGGCCGCGGCCCACCGCCGCGTGGTCAGCCCGCGTACAGGTAGGTGCAACCGCGCGTGCCCGCCGCATGACAGGCGAACACGCCGGACGGCATCACCGTGATGCCGGGATGCACCGCCGCCAGCCACTCCTGTTTGACCACCGCGGGGTCGAGCCCCATTTTCTCGGCGATGCGCCCACTGCGAAATTCGATCGCCAGCCCGCAGGCGGCCACCCGCACGCCGCGTTCGATCAGCGCGGACAGCGCCATCTCCGGAAACGGCAACGGGATAGGCGCGCTGTAGTACGGATTGCGCACCGCCGGTGCCGACGTCGTGCGATCGGTGATCTCGAATGCTTCGCCGAGCTTGTACTTCGCCCAGACGCTGTCGTTCAGCGCCATCGGCACCGCGTTGTGGCGGATGACGAGCACCGCACCGATATCGCTGTCGGACACGCCCCAGCCGGCGGCGGCACTGCGCAGGAACGCGAACGTGTAGGCGAGGCCCATGCCCTGATTTTCTTCGGGCCAGTCGACGACCTGCCGGTATTTGCCCGGGATGCTGTCGAGCCACTGCGTGACCGCGGCGGCGCCGGACGGCGCGGGTTCGGCCGCAGCCGCCGGCCGGATCGGCAGCATCGCGCCGAGACCGGCCGCCGCGGTGGTGGCGGCCAGCGCCAGAAAATCCCGGCGATTCTCGGGATGGGAAGTGTCACTCATGTCGTGCTCCTGCTCGATGGGCTGAAAGTGCGGTCAATGTAGCGTGGGCGAGGACGGCAGAGAGTGGCGTGGATCAGGAAAGCGGCCTTGCCGGCGACTCACCGTCAACGCGCGTCCTTTGGCCGGCCGCCAGCGGGCCAGTCGTGAATCCGGGCCGGGAAATCGGGCCGCGGCTGTTGCGTCACGTAAAACGCGACATCGACAGCCTCCTGCGCGGACAGCGTGCCGCCCTTGCCGAGCGGCATGTTGCGGCGGATGAAGGCCGCGGCCGTGTAGTGGCGCGCCATGCCCGCTCCGAGGTTGAACGAGCGCTCGCCCCACACCGGCGGATACAGGTAGCCGCCGTCGGCGGTCGTCGCGCCCTCGCCGTGCGCGCCGTGGCAGGACGCGCACTGGTCGGCATAGATCGCCTGCCCGCGGACCGGATCGGGTTCGAGCGAAGTGTCGACAGGCTCGAAGCCTCTGCCCGCCACCGGTTGCCCGACCGGCACGCCCGCCGACAACCAGCTCATGTAGGCCAGCATCGCGTTCATCTCGTTCGAATCCCAGGGCAGCGGCGTGCCGTTCAGGGAGCGCTGGAAGCAGGCGTTGATGCGCTGTTGCAGCGAGATGACCTTCGCGCTGCGCGAGCGGTACTCGGGAAACAGGCCGGTCACGCCGACGTACGGCGCGGCATACGCCACTGTGCCCCCATTGAGGTGGCAGCTGCTGCAATTGAGATCATTGCCGACGTGATCCGGCAGCTGGGCGTGCGTGTCGGTGATCAGCGCATGTCCGCGCCTGATGGCGTCGCCCGTCGGGGTCGCAGGAATCGACGCGAGATCCGGCACCGGCAGCGACTGCGCGCTCGCGTTACCCGCCGCGGCCATGCCCACCGCCAGCAGCGCGGCCTTCATCTGACTCTTCACCAGCCCACCCCGCACCCGAATGCCGGCAGCATAGCGACCGCCTGCCGTGAAATCGAGCGACGGAAAACGTCGGCCGGGCGCATCGAGGTGGAGAAGCTCGTGGGAAGTTCGGGGACACCCACTCGCTCTTCCCGGCTCTCCAAGTCGATGGCGTGCCGCAGCATGCGGCGGCGAGAGAAATGGAAAAAAAGTGGGTGTCCCCTCGCGCCCGCGGGAAAGGACTTGCGGGACACCCACTCATTCTGCCGGGACTTGCGGGACACCCACTCATTCTGCCGGGGTAAGTTGTGGGACACCCACTCGCTCTTCCCGACTCGCCGAGTCGATGGCGTGCCGCAGCATGGGGCGGCGAGAGAAATGGAAAAAAAAGTGGGTGTCCCCTCGCGCCCTCGCGTTCGGGGCCTAGGCGTTGACGGACGCGCGACGAGGCGCCGGCTTCTCCAGCCCGCGCGACTGGAGATATTCGTCGTAGGTGCCACGGAAATCGGCAATGCCGTCCGGTGACATTTCAATCACCCGCGTTGCCAGCGATGACACGAACTCGCGATCGTGGCTCACGAACAGGAGCGTGCCCTCGTAGTTTTCGAGCGCGAGATTGAGGGATTCGATCGACTCCATGTCCAGATGGTTGGTCGGTTCGTCCAGCAGCATGATGTTGGGCTTCAGGAGAATCTGTTTGCCGAACAGCATGCGAGCCTCTTCACCGCCCGAAATGACCTTGACCGATTTCAGGCTGTCATCCTTGGAGAACAGCAGTCGCCCGAGGACGGCGCGGATGCCCTGGTCGTCGTCAGACTTCTGGCGCCACTGGTTCATCCATTCGAAGAGGTTCATGTCCGATTCGAAATCGTCCGTGCGATTCTGGCGGATATAACCGAGATCGGTATTCTCCGACCACTTCACGTCCCCCGCATCCGCGGCCTGGCGGCCGGCGAGACATTCCAGCAGCGTGGTCTTGCCGACGCCGTTGGGGCCGATGATCGCGACGCGTTCGCCGACGGCCACCACCAGGTCCAAATCCTGGAAGAGGCTCACTCCCTCGAAACCCTTGCTGAGGCCCGTTACTTCGAGCGCCAGGCGATGCAACTTCTTGCCCTGCTCGAAGCGGATGTAGGGATTGACGCGGCTGGATGGCTTGACGTCCTCGAGCTTTATTTTTTCGATCTGTCTCGCCCGCGAGGTCGCCTGCCGCGCCTTGGATGCATTGGCCGAGAAGCGGCTCACGAACTGTTTGAGATCCTCGATTTGCGTCTGCTTGCGCGCGTTGTTCGACAGCATACGCTCGCGGGCCTCGGTGGCGGCCGTCATGTAGTCGTCGTAGTTGCCGGGGAACAGCCGCAGATCGCCGTAGTCCAGATCCGCCATGTGCGTGCAGACGCTGTTCAGGAAGTGGCGATCGTGGGACACGATGACCATTGTGCAGTCGCGCTCGTTGAGGATGCCCTCGAGCCAGCGGATGGCGTTGATGTCGAGGTTGTTGGTGGGCTCGTCCAGCAGCAGGATATCCGGTTCGCCGAACAGGGCCTGGGCGAGCAGCACGCGCAACTTCCAGCCCGGGGCCACTTCGCTCATGGGCCCGGTGTGCTGTTCGATCGGAATGCCGAGGCCCATCAGCAATTCGCCAGCGCGGGATTCGCAGGTATAGCCATCGAGCTCCGAGAACCGGACTTCGAGATCGGCCACCTGCATGCCTTCTTCGTCGCTCATCGTGGCACTTGCGTACAGCCGGTCACGTGCCTCCTTCACCTGCCAAAGCGCCTCATGGCCCATGATCACGGTGTCGAGGACCGTGAAATCCTCGAACGCGAACTGATCCTGCCGCAGCTTGCCGAGGCGCTCGTTCGGATCCAGAGACACATTGCCCGCCGTCGGCGCGAGCTCCCCACCCAGAATCTTCATGAAGGTCGATTTGCCGCAACCGTTGGCTCCGATGAGGCCATAGCGATTGCCGTTCCCGAACTTGATCGACACGTTCTCGAACAGGGGCTTGGCCCCGAACTGCATCGTGATATTGGCGGCTGAGAGCAAGGTGTGACTCCGGCTTCGACGAGGATTTGCTGCGGACGCACAAGCATAGAGGGTTGCGGGGGGGAATGCGACCGGTGGCCGGTCGCCTGCGGTGGGCAGATTGCGCCTGGCGACGTCAGGGGACAGCCACGCTCCGTGTGCATACGGCGCAGACGCCTGGATTTCGCCTCGCGGTGCCTTCTCTGCCAGGCCGGGGTCTCAGGGTCGGGGGGAAGTTCGCGGAAGTCCGGGGACACCCACTCATTCGGGGGGGGGAGTTCGGGGACACTGAACCTGCCCCACTGAAACGGACGCCAAGAAGCGATACTTTCAATCGACTCTTGGAGGTCCTCATGCAACGTGTTCCCAAACGTCGGTTCACCGACG
>LNEL01000015.1 GCA_001464935.1 Gammaproteobacteria bacterium Ga0077536 | reverse complement strand
GGTGAATGCCTTCCTGCGCTGTGCTCAACCCTTCCCCGGCGCCGATTACGCCAGTGCTAAGCTGTAGTGGAGCGTATTTGCGATCTTCTATTTAGAATTGGGGACAGATTTATTTTTCGAATTGCCTTTCGGACACCTGATGCATGGATCATTCAGCGCGAACAATTCTCGAACAGGGTCAGAAAATAGATCTGTCCCCTTTTTCGCTGTCCCCATATTCACGGGGGGAGCTAGACATGTTTTCAGTCAGGTGGGTTCTCCAAGATAATGGTGATTGGGTGATGATCGAGAGATCGAATCTCATCGCTTACATCAGAGCCTATTTGTGATGCCATTTGCTAAAACACAAGAAAATTTCTTTTCAACGGCCAGACTGCGCGCCGGAGAAATACTCCGTCTGCTGGTCTGCGGCATTGTCACAGCCGGACATGTGGGTTCAGCGTACGCTGAAGAAGCCGAATCCAACCTGCCTTACACGATCCGCTCTGTCGCTCCGAACTATCCACCAGCCCTGCGACGCGATCACATCGAGGGACGAGTGAAGGCTCAAATCAAGCTCAACATCGACGGTCGCATAGAAGATATAAAAATCCTGGAATCCGAACCGGCCGGCATTTTCGATCAAGCCGTTCTCGACGCTGTCACCCAATGGCGAATTCAACCTAAATGTGGAGTGCGCTTCGATAAGCCGTTCACGCTGGAGAGAAGCTTTTCGTTCAAACTTCTCGACGACAACGACGACATTCCACCTCGTCCCAGTCCCCTTCCTGAATCCGCGCAGAATCTTGGGCTGGTGCAAACTGAGAGCGGAACGCGAATAGCGATCATTGATCCGTGCAAGCCAGATTGAGACTTAAATCCAGCGAAAAGCCTATAAAGAGGACTGATTCATTTTTGTCTATTCTTCGTCAAGCGATGCTTGAAAATGCACCACAGGCCTGTGCCAGTTCAAACGATGCGAGAATGGCACTATCCCCAACAAGCAGCAGGAGCATTGCGTGAGTACCTCGACCACCTTCGTCGCCACCGACGGCGCGGCGTACGAACGCCTCATGGGTCGCTGGAGCCGACGTCTTGCGCCGCAGTTCCTCGAATTCGTGGACGCCCCTGCCGCGCAACGCGTTCTCGACGTGGGCTGCGGCACCGGTCACCTGGCGGCCTGCGTATCCACCCGCCTGCCCGCCGCCCATGTCGACGCCGTCGATCTGGCGGCAGCCTATCTTGCGCATGCGCAAGCCCAGTACCCCGAGCCGCGGATCAAGTTCGGCATTGGCGACGCCTGTGCATTGCCGTTTGAAGACGATAGCTTTGATGCCGTGCTGGCCATGCTCGTGCTGCACTTCGTGCTGCGCACGGCCGATGCGGTAGCCGAAATGCGCCGTGTCGCGCGTCCGGGTGCGGTCGTTGCCGCGGCGGTATGGGACATCCGGGGTGGCTTCGTCGCGAACCGCCAGTTCTTCGACACGGCCGCCGTGCTCGACCCCGCAGCCGCCGAACGGCGCATGAGGAATTACACGCGGCCGATGACGCGCCCGGGTGAGCTGGCGAACGCCTGGCGCGCGGCCGGCCTCGTCGACGTCACGGATGCCGCACTGCACCTCCGGATGGAGTTCGAGTCCTTCGACGATTACTGGGCGCCCTATCTCGGCCAGGAAGGGCCTGCGGCCGAGTACGTCCGCACCCTCGACGATGCGCAGCGCGGCGCACTCGAGACTGCAGTGCGCGCAGCCTATCTCGACGGCGAAGCCGATGGGCCGCGCTCCTATGCCGCAACGGCATGGGCAGTCAGGGGCATCGCGCCCTGACTAAAACGGGGACAGATCTGTTTTCTGACTAAAACGGGGACAGATCTGTTTTCTGCGGCAGAACTGAGCTGCCTACCCTACGGGCAATAATTGAGGCTGGAAAGTGTCATGCCAAGACCATTCATTGCGCTAGGGATTGTCCTGTTGCTCGCCGGTTGTGGTCATGCGCCCTTGCACACTGAGGCACCCGTAAGCGCTGAAGCTGCTTCGCCCACCAATGCCCGGATCTATTTTCTACGGGAGAAGAACTACATCGGCCTCCTGGTGGATTATCCATTTCAGATTGATGGCGTCGGAAAATTCGAGATTCCCAACGGGAGCTATTTCTTCGTCGACATCGCACCGGGCGACTACGTGCTTCGGTCCCGCTCTCCTACTCTTCCCGGTGAATACGTCATTCAACTCAAGGCGAAAAGCCAGGAAATCTACTATGTAGAGGTTGATTTTCGGCAGGACAATGTAGATGCAGCGTACGGCGCATCGTTCTTGGGCGGGCCCTTGATCGGGTGGATCGTTCAAGCGGCAGAGGCGAAAGAGAACGACGGACCTTTCGTACTCACGCCGCTCACCGCCGAGCAAGCAAAGCTCATGATGAAGACCCTGAAATTTCGCCAAGGGTGAAGTAGAACTATAAATGGGGACAGATCTATTTTTCACTTAAATAGATCTGTCCCCGTTTTTTTTAAAACTGTTTGAGAAACACCATGAAGGCAGCAGAACGGTCTGAGCAGATCTGGGCAGTACTTGCATGGGCTGCACGCGGCCGCCAGAACATCACCTACAGCCAGCTCGCGCAAGTCACTGGCGCATTCACCGGAGGGCTCGGGGCTTGGCTTGAGCCAATCCAGTCTTACTGCATCTTGAACGAGCTGCCGCCTCTGACAGTGCTCGTGGTGCAGCAAGAGTCGGGCATGCCGGGCTCGGGATTCACCGGCGCATCGGCCGGCGAGCTAGCCCAGGCTCAAGCGCGGGTTTTTGCGTTTGACTGGTTAAAGCACGGAAACCCCGGCGCAACAAAGCTCGAACAAGCAGCCAGGCAGTGCCCCTCCAATGGCGGGAAGAGCGCGCCCTAACAGATCGGAGCTCTGGGACGCCGATATTTGGTCATGCGTTACCCTGACCCCTGGCCACCTTGCCGCGCAGCGCTGCATGTAAAGAACGCTGCCCGGATTTGAGCCGTACCGCAGCAGGCGAAGAATCGTGGGTGTCCCGGATCTTCCAGCCTCAGAAGCTCACCCGGCACGCCGCCACTTTCTCTTCATGCCACTCCATCCCGAGGCCGGGCCGATCCGGCGGCGCCAGCATGCCGTCGACGAGCGGGTAAGGTTCGACCAGCAACTGGCCGACGACATCCAGATGTTCGAGCCAGTGCGCTGTCGGGGTGGCGCAGAGCACATGGCTGCTGGCTTCTATGAAGGTGTGGGACGACATCGGCGTGCCGGCCACGCGGGTGAGCGCCGCGGCGTCAAGCCAGCCGGTGATGCCGCGGATGAACTGCAGATCAATCATCACGTAGTCCGCCGCTCCGGCGCGCAACGCTGCCCGCATGTCTTCGAGGCAGTTGAAGTTCTCACCGATCTGGATCGGCGTGGTGATGGCGTCGGCAAGCCTGGCGTTGCCGTCGTAGTCGTCGGCGGCGATCGGTTCTTCGATCCATTCGAGCCCCTCGTCGTCGAGCGCCTTGCAGCGGATCATGGCCTCGGCGACGGTGAGCGACTGGTTGTAGTCCACCATCAGTGCACGAGCGCCAAGGGCCTTCCTGGCGGCGCGCACCGCGGCGATGTCTTCGGCGAGCGTTGGAAACCCGACTTTGATCTTCAGACCCGGGTAGTTGTCGGCGACGGCCTCGGCGGCCACCTCGGCCACACTGTGCGCGTCGTACAGACCCACGCTGTAATACGGCTTGAGTGCGCGAGGCTGCGCGCCGAGCGTCGCATACAGGGGTTCCTGGCGCGCGCGCGCATGGGCGTCCCACAGTGCCATGTCGATGCCGCCGACAGCAGCACCAAAGGTGTTTTTGGCACCCCACAGGCGCATGCGGCGTAGCAGGAAGTCATGGACATCGCGCGGCGCGGCCGGCATGCCTTTGATGAACACGGCCAGCGACTGGATCGACGCCTCCAGCGCCGGCAGCAGTTCCTCGAAATAGACCTGCGTATAGGCACGCCCCACGACGCCGTCGTCCCGCACGAGATCGATGAGCACGACGGGAAAGGCCGGAATGGTGCCCGAGGCCGTGCGGATCGGGCGCCGCAAGGGAACCAGCACCGGCGTGGTCCGTATTTCCTGAATCTTCGCCAAACTCATGTTGAGCACTCCGTGGCAGCCCCGGAATAATAATTGAATAATTGGGGACAGATCTGTTTTTCGCGTGGTCTTCCTGCGTCAGCCCAACGGCCATGAAGGGCTTGCATCACCCGGCCTGATGAAAGCTCGGTGTAGCCCGGGTGGAACGCAGTGGAACGCGGAATCTGCAGAGTCTGACAAGCCGCTCCCGGGTTCCGCGCTGCGCGCTCCACCCGGGCTACACGAGCGCGCCGGACGATGCATTTTCACCGCAACCTTCTACTGAAGAGGAACTGCGCTCGGCCATTCAGACGCCTAGCGAATCGCGAACGGCCGCCCCGGCGACCCCGTCGCGCCCTTGAAGGGCACGGCGCCGAAGACGAACGCGAACTCATAGACTTTCGCTTCGATGAGCCGGGAAAAATCCAGGTTCTCCATGATGTAGATGCCGTTCTCGACCAGGAACTTCTGGTGGTTCGGTGCGAACAGGTGCGGGTTCGGATTCGGAATCGCTTCGACCGCCCAGTTGTCGGTGCCTACCAGCACGACCTTCTTCCCCACCACCCAGTCACCCGCAGCCGGGCTCAGACCCGGCGTGCCGCTGTTGAACTTGTCGTTGTCGATCTTCCACAGGCTCGCCCAGCCCGTGTGGTAGAACAGTGCGTCGCCGGGGCGAATGTCCTGCTCCGACAGCCCCTGCCGCGCGAGGGCGGCTTTGAGGTCGTCAATGGTGATTTCCTCACCGAGCTCGAGCATACGGCCCTTGAGGCCGGCAATGTCGATCAGAATGCCGCGCGTGAAGATCGGTGGAGTGTTTTCGACGCCCAGCTGCTTGCAGCCGCGACCGTCGCTGACGTCGGTTTGCGTGAGCCCGTTGTAATAGCGCTGTTCGCGAGGGTCATGGGGAGCGCCGTGCTCGGTGCCCATATGGCACAGCGCATCGAACTGCGTGCCGTCCTGGGTGATGTGGCCTGAAATGTAGTCCTCGTTCCAGAAGAGCTTGTTGTCACCAAGTGCCGCATAAGTCGGGCTGCCGGGAATGAGCAGCGTGTATTTGCGGCGGAAGGGTGTGAGGCTGAAGAGCGGCATCGACTCCTCGTACACGAAGGTCATGTCGTAGATCGTGCCCGTGGTGATGAGGCTGCTCGCCTCCAGCACCTTGGCAGGCGACAGGCGGTTCACTGCACCGAGCCGATCTTCTGCGCCCCATTCGGAGGGCCACCACGACTTGCGGGCGTAATCGGTGTCGTCGCCGACGGCCCCCACTGCGACGAGCGACAGTGCAGCGAGTGCCAGGCATCGTATTGGTAGAACCGTTGGCATCGACATCCCTTCCATCGTTCTGAGCTTCCGCGGGCGGTGGTTCGACCCCGTGCACCGGCTGGCGGCAACGAGGCCAGTGTCAGCATAGCGTCGGGGCGTGTCCGCGACGGGGTTATTTTGCGACTCGTGGCAACAGGACGAGTCTTCGTCGGTGCCGACCTGCTTCAGTGCCAACAACAGACGCCACTCTTCGATGATGGCCGTCTGTTGGGCTTCCTTTGTCAGCCCAATCTACGGGCTACGGGCTTTCTTCGCGTCAGGGCAGCAACTCAACGCGGTCGCCCACTGCGACTGTGCCGGGGGTGAGCACTTCGGCGTAGGTCGCGAAGCCCGGGGTGGCGTAGTCGGGGAGCATGCCGTCGGGGAGTGAGACCTTGTCGCGATAACGGATCAGGCTTTTCATCACTTCCTGGTCACGTTCGCCGGTGCGCGGGTTGAAGCCGGTGATTGCGCAGCGCGGCACGCCGGTCCGCACGCGCAGGACGGCATTGCCGAGTTTGAGGATGCGGCCGTCCCAGCCGTCTTCATCGTGCTCACCCGCGTGGTCGATGATGAAGCCGGCGCGAAAGCGTGCGGGGTCCACGGTGCCACCCGCTTCGCGGGCGAGGCGCACGAGCGAGCCGGTGGTGACGAAGGTGATCGGGAAGACGTCGATCGCACGGCGTTCGGACAGGCAGCGCACCAGCGCGATCGGGCGTCCGGCGTGAGTGCTCAACATCTCGCGCCACGGCCCGTCGAGTTCAGCGACGTCGATGTTCCGCAGGCCGAAGTGCTCGATAGTGAAACGCCGACCCGTGGCTTCGGCCGTGCCTTCGACGCGCCGGCCGTCGGGCAGGTTCAGGCTCAGCGTTTCGGTGGCCGCGTCATAGTCGAAGCGCAGGGACATGAACACGCGGTGCTGATCGGAATTGACGAACTTGTCATCGGCCTCGACCAGCGCAAATGCGCGGTCGTGGCGGATGCCGTCCGGATCGACTTCTACCGCCTGCGGTTGCAGGAACTGGGTGGCCTTGACGTAAACGCGTCCGATACCTGCAACGTGCATGGCGGTGCTGCCCCCTGTGATGCGTGGCGAGAATGCACGCGAAGTCTGCCACGGCCGCCATCGCGATGTCTGCCCCTCGCCTGTGCGGGAATATGGGCGCTGGATCCGTGCCCGTTCCCTGGGCGGCGCATGGCGGTAGACTGTCCCCAGTTCCGCAACTGGCCAGAGGGAGAACGCGCCGGTGACGACACCCGCATGGACCGCGAGCGCCGCGCAGAAGCGCTTCATCCGGCACTATGCCGGCTTCATCGACAGCGGCGATGCCGCTCTCTTTGCCGGCGCCGGCCTGTCGCGCGCGGCCGGATACGTGGACTGGCGTGCCCTGCTGAAGGACATCGCCGCGGAGTTGCGGCTCGACGTCGATCGCGAAGCCGACCTGGTGGCGCTCGCGCAGTATCATGTCAACGAGAAACGCAATCGCAGCCGCATCAACCAGGTCCTGATCGACGAACTGACGAAAGACGCCGTGCGCACACCCTCGCACGCAATCCTCTCGCGCCTGCCGGTCGACACGGTATGGACGACGAACTACGACCAGTTGCTCGAGCACGCCTTTGCCGATGCCGGCAAATCCGTTGACGTCAAACTGAGCAATGCGAGCCTCGCGCAGACGCGGCGCGGACGCGACGTCACCGTCTACAAGATGCACGGCTGCGTGACGCAGCCGGAAGAAGCCGTGCTGACCAAAGACGACTACGAGAGCTACCAGAGCAAGCGCTCGCTGTTCGCCGACAGTCTGAAAGGCGATCTGATCGCGAAAACCTTCCTGTTTCTCGGCTTCAGTTTTGCCGATCCGAATATCGACCACATCCTGGGCCGCGTGAAAACCCTGCTCGGCACGAATCAGCGCGAGCACTTCTGCGTGATGCGCCGGCCGCCGCCCCCTGCCCGGAAGCAGGGCAAGCTGAAAGCGGATTACGAGTACGACTGTCGCAAGGCCGAACTGCAGCACGCCGACCTGCTGCGCTTCGGCATCGAGACCGTGTGGATCGACGAGTTCGATGAACTCGAATACCTGCTGCGCGCGCTGGCGGCCCATGTCGACCGCCACAGCGTGTTCGTGTCCGGAGCCGCGCGGGGGACGACGCCGCTCGGCTCACCGCGGCTCGAGGAGTTCGCCCGCAGCCTTGGGCGCAGGCTCATCGGCGAGCAGTTCAAACTGGTGTCCGGCTTCGGGCGGGGGCTCGGCGAACAATGCATTTTGGGTGCGCTCGACGCCGTCTACCACAGCGTGAAGGTGCTGGACCGCGATCGCGTGCTGGTGCGGCCGTTTCCGCGCGCCACCGTGGCCGCGGACCAGGCCACGCAGAACAGCCGGCATCGGGAGGATCTGCTGTCACGCGTGGGCGCCGTGGTGGTCGTCGCCGGCAACAAGCTCGATGCAGCCGGGCAGTTGCGCCTGTCGGCAGGCGTGGTCGAGGAAGTCGACATCGCGCTGCGCCTGGGCAAGTTCGTCATTCCGGTCGGCGCCAGTGGTCACGTGGCCGAACAGATCTGGCAGCAGGCGATGGCGGCACCCGGGCGTTACGTGCCGGGCCTGTCGGTCGCCACCGAACTGAAACTGCTCGGCGACAGGCAGGCATCGAACGAGCAGTTGCTGAACGCCGTGTTCTCGATCCTGCACGCCGCGGCGCGCGCGGCCAGTGCGCAATAGCACGTTCCGGCAACAGGTTCTTCACGAACAACCACCACGCCATCCTTCGAGCACTTCGACTTCAAGACGTTCTGGGCGCAGTCCGGCTACGCGGACAGCCAGTCCGTGGCAGCCGCGCCGGACGCGGCCCTCATCGCTGAGGTGGAGGCTGCGCTCGGCTACCGGCTGCCGGCGGCGTATCTCGTGCTGGCCGCGCATCAGAACGGCGGCATCCCCGTGCCCTGCCTGCACCGCTGCCGCGCACCGACGTCCTGGGCCGGGGATCACGTGGCCATTACCGGCCTTCTCGCCATCGGCAAAAGCAGGGCTCACTCCCTGTGCGGTGAATTCGGCAGCCGCTTCTGGATCGACCAATGGCCTTATCCCGATATCGGCATCTATTTCGCAGACTGCCCGTCCGCCGGTCACGACCTGCTGTGCCTGGATTACTGCGCATGCGGCCCGGCCGGAGAACCGGCGGCTGTGCACGTCGATCAGTCACTGGACTTCAAGGTGAGTTTCGTCGCCCCCGACTTCGAATCCTTCATTTGCGGTTTGCGGACAGCAGAGTCATTCGGCCACGGGGCTGCGTAACGCGATGAAAGGGTTTTCGCCGTCGAACGCCGCGTCGCTGGACACACGAGGTGTTAGCGGACGAAGCCCGTTTTCAGTGTGGTGAGTTCCCGATGGCCGTTCCGCGCACGTCGGCGGGCGGCAACTCCCGAGCGCAGGATCCCGGGCTTCACTGCGCTGTTCCTAGAAAATGGGTACAGATTTATTGCTGAAATGCACGTCGGCGGGCAGCCACATCCGAACGTGGGATCCCGGGATTCGCTACGCTGCTCCCGGGCTACATGAGTTGGCCGATGAGCCTGGCCGTTCGATGCACTCTCGATGTGCTCTGTGCTTTCGGTGGCTAGTTCGAGCAGTTCAGCGGGCAGCAACATCCGGGCGCAGGATTCCGGCAGAAAAATAAATCTGTCCCCATTTCTATTTCTCGGCAGAAAAATAAATCTGTCCCCATTTCTATTTCTTTCAGGCGGCCCTGGTGCGGCCCAGCCAGCGTACGCACGCGGCGGTGGCAAACGAGGCACACGCCCACAGTTCGAGCCATTCCTCGAGCATCAGCGAGTGATCGACCTCGAGCGGCACCACTTTTTTGTCCAGCGGCCACGACAGGCAATAGAGCACCACCGCCGTCGCGACGTACCAGATCACCGGGTCGCGCACGCATCGGCGCAGATCGAGTTGCCGCAGCAGTCCGCGGACGTTCATCGCGAGGAAGACCACGAGGCCCGCCAGTGTCATGCCGCGCAGGACATTCTCGAGGGGTTCGAAAATCCGCTCATCCCCGAGGCGATCGATATCGAGTTCTCGCAGGGCACAGGCGAGGCACAGGTACGCAAGCAGCACAGCGACGGTGCGCTCGAAGGCCGTGGCGCGACCCAGCGTGTTCGCCCACCACACCTGCAACAGTGAGGCGAGCAGCAGCAGTGCGACCTGCATGTTTTCGAGAGGACGGTTTTCTTTGGCAAGGGTCGGAAATTCAGGTGCCAGCCCGTAGACGGCGATAGCCGAGAGCAGCATGCCGCCGGTGAAGATTCCCAAGAAGCGCAGGCCCGGCTGCAGTGCGCGAAAATCGTTCGTCATGTCGTCCAGCGCCCCCGTTCCTGGATTCTGTCTGGGTAGGTCCGGTCACGTCGTCGCTGCGCAAAAAGTGCGTCATACGCCTGTCATCATCCCGGCCGGCCCGCGATTCTAGCGAAATGATGACTGATATATTCCTCAACGAAAGTCAGGATTCGGCGCTGACAGGAAGCCAAGAGGGACGGATGCATTTCTTGAACGCACGTCGGCGGGCGGCCACATCCGAACGTGGGATCCCGGGATTCGCTGCGCTGCTCCCGGGCTACATGAGGTGGCCGATGAGCCTGGCCATTCGATGAACTCTCGGCGTTCTCGGTGGCCATCCACAGCGCCCGACGCGGCGACCTGTCTTGCCTCGGTATCGAGTCACGGCATCAGACCTCCCCCGTCGGGGGCAAGTCACGCCCGGGCATGCGCGTTAGAATGCGGTCCGACCCCTTGCGATAGAGACGCCCCATGAGCGCTGGTGAACGACTGCCCGGTACGCCCGATCCGATGTTCCGCTGGCCCGGTGCGCAGGGCGTGACGATTGCCGGCGACGCCTGGGGCGATCCGTCGGGCCCTCTGATCCTGCTGCAGCATGGCGGCGGCCAGACGCGGCATGCGTGGAAGAACGTCGGCGAGACGCTCGGCCGCGCGGGCTATCGCGCCGTGGCCTTCGACGCGCGTGGCCACGGCGACTCGGACTGGGCACCGGATGGCGTGTACGGACAGGACATCATGGTCGAAGACCTGCTGTGCGTGATCAAGGCGCTCGGCGGCCGGCGGCCGGTGCTCGTGGGTGCTTCGATGGGCGGCGGCACGAGCCTCGTCGCAGTCGGTGAAGATCGCGTCGACGCCACCGCGCTCGTGCTCGTCGACATCGCGCCGCAGATCGAGCAGGAAGGCGTGCAGAAGATCCAGGCCTTCATGAGCCAGAAGCCGGAAGGCTTCGCGTCGCTCGAGGAAGTCGCCGAGGCGATCGGGGCCTACCAGCCGCACCGCAAGCCACCGAAGGATCTCGCGGGCCTCGCGAAGAACCTGCGCCGCGCGCCGGACGGCACCTATCGCTGGCACTGGGATCCGCGCTTCATGACCCTGCGCCGCGAATTCGACAAGCGCGTGGAGCGGCTCACCGCCTGCGCGAAAGCGCTGAGCCTGCCGACGCTGCTCGTGCGCGGTGGCCTGTCGGACGTGCTCAGCGAGGACGGCGCGCAGGCGTTTCTCGCCATCGCGCCGCACAGCGAATACGTGAACATCACCGATGCCGGCCACATGGTCGCCGGCGATCGCAATGACATCTTCGGCAACGCGGTGATCGACTTCCTGACGCGCACGGTCCCGATCAACGGCGCGCCGCTCAAACCTGCGCACGAACCGCACCCGCAGCACCGCGGCCCGCCGGGCGACGTCGTCGACGTGCCGTGAGTCGCGCAATGCCGCTGGCGCCTGAAGCCGTAGCCGACAACACGCCGATCCTCGTCGGCGTCGGGCAGCACGTCGAACGCGATCCGGCTACGGCCGTGCTGTCGCCGGTCGGGCTCGCCGCCCAGGCCGCCGCGCTCGCCCTCGCCGACAGCGGTGCCGCCGCCGCGCTCGCTGCGAGCATCGACACCGTCGCCGCGATCCGCTTCTTCGAGCATTCGACGCGCGGCGAAGCGATGGTCGCGCATCCGTTCGGCTGCAGCGACAACGTGCCGCTCGCGATCGCGCGTCGCGTCGGCGTCGCGCCCCGGCATGCGATCTACGCCGACGTCGGCGGGCAGACGCCGCAACGCCTGGTCAACCGCTACGCCGCGGCGATCCATCGCGGCGAAATGGACAGCGCGCTGATCGTCGGCGCCGAGGCCATAGCGACCATCAAGCACGCGATGAAGGCCGGGCTCACCCCGGACTGGCGCGAGGAAGTCGGCGGCGACTACACCGACGAGTGGGCCAGCGACAAGCTGACCACGCCCTACGAACGCGCCCACGGCCTCTACCTGCCGCTGCGCGTCTACCCGCTGTTCGAGCATGTGCTGCGCCATCGACGAAGGCTTACGCAGCAGCAGTATCGCGACGAAATGGGGGCGCTGTTCGCGCCCTTCTCGGGGGTGGCGGCGCACAATCCCTACGCGCAGTTTCCGGTGGCGCGCAGCGCGTCTGATCTGGCGACGGTGACTGCCGACAATTACCTGATCTCGGATCCTTATACCAAGGCACTGGTCGCTCAGGACGCCGTCAACCAGGGTGCGGCCGTGGTGACGACCTCGGTCGGCACCGCGAAGCGCCTCGGCATCGCGCCGTCGAAATGGGTGTATCTGCGCAGCCACGCCGATCTCGACGAACGCACCGTCAGCGCGCGCATCGCGCTCGAACGCTCGCTCGCCCAGGAGTTGACGCTGGAACAGGTGCTCGGGGTCGCGAACGTCGACATCGCGCAGGTCCGGCATCTCGATCTGTACAGCTGTTTTCCGATTGCCGTGTTCAGCGCCTGCGCGGCGCTCGGCCTCGACTGGCGCGCCGGCCGCGCGCTGACGCTGACCGGCGGCCTGCCCTTCTTCGGTGGCCCCGGCAACAACTACAGCATGCATGCAATTGCGGAAGCCGTGGACCGCGTGCGTTGCGACCGCGCGAGCCTCGCGCTGGTCGTCGCGAACGGCGGCTACCTGTCGAAGCATTCGGCGGGGCTTTACGCCGGCACGCTGGACACGCCGTGGGTGCCCGCCGACAACACGGCGATCGAACGGCGCTTCAACGCGATTCCGCCGATGCCGATTGCCGATCCGGCGCCGGCGAGCGGCGTCGTCGAAACCTATGTGCTGACCTGGCGCAAGGGACGCCCGGACGTGGCCTACGTATCCGCGCGGACGGACAACGGCGCCGCGCGCTTTTTCGCCCGCGTTGCCGACGACGACAGCGCCAGCCTCGCGGCGCTCGCGGCCGGCGACGCCATCGGCCGGCCCCTGCAGGTGACGCCCGGCGCACCCGCCAACTTCGGCCGCCTGTTGCCCTGAGCCGTCCGCGTGGTCGCGACTTGCGCGACCACGCCACCAAGCCAGTTAAAGCCTGCCGGCGCCGGGGTCGCTATCGGATCCATGCCGAGCTGCCCTGCCAGAAAACCTCGTGAGTTGAACCGATGAGTGCGAACGGACACGCCGCCGTCGCCGCTGACGGCCCTGCCGCTGCGGCGCCCCGTGAATACGACGAACTGGTGGCCTGCGCCAAGCTGCTCGCGCTCAGTGTGGCGGCCCATCGGGCGCGCTTCGGGGTGGTCCCGCTGGCCACCCACGCCGGTGCGATCGAGCAGCTCGTCAAGGGGCCCTCGGCCGCGGTGCTGCCGGCAGACGCCGCCGCCGCGTTCAGTGAAGCAATGGGTCTCGTACAGGCGCGGCCGGCAACGGTCGCCACCACGCCGGCGAACGAGAAGCGGCGCCAGCTCCGGATCAGCGTGACCGCACCCGTCCAGCTGTCCGATCCGGACAACCGCTGGGCGCTCGCGGCGACGATCCACAACATCTCATGGGGCGGCGCGGCCCTGCGCTGCAAGGGCATGGTCGGCGAGCTCGAGCAGCGCGTGTGCCTGCACCTGCCGGCCGGGCGCAACCAGCGCATCTCAATCCTCGCGACCATCCTGCGCATCGACGATCTGAACGGCGAGCCGCTGTACGGCCTGCGCTTCGACAGTCTGGCGCCGGAAGACGAGGAGCGGTTGCAGCAGGTGCTGAAGATCCTGATGTCCTCGCCACAGCACGGCGAGCGGCGCAGCGAGGCGCGCCTCGTGCAGCGCCTCGAAATCGAATACGGCGACGCCGGGGAATTCCGCGCGACGCTCGAAGACATGTCCGCCAGCGGCCTGATGCTGACCGTGCCCGAAGCACTGGAGATCAACCAGTCGCTGCTCGTGACCCTCAGCAGCGCCGACACGCCGTTCAACCTCAGCCTGCGCGCCCGCGTGATGCATCAGACGCTCGTCGGCCACGGCGACTTCACGATGTATCGCATCGGCCTGCAGTTCGAACACCCGGATATGCAGTTGAGGCAGCGCGTCGGCGCGGTGCTCGAACAGCTCGCCGCGCTGCCGACGCTCGACTATGCCTCGACGCACGGCAGTGCAATGTGCGCGGCATCGGAAACCACCGTCACCGTCGACGCCTGAGCACCGGGCGCACGCATGATGCCGGCAGCGGCCAGGCCGCGCGGCAGCGACGCCGTCAGTGCTGTTTGCGCGTCAGGAACTCGCCGAGGTTGAAATCCACCCCCTGCTCCTGGCCTGCGCGCTGCTCGGCCGCGATTGCGCGCCGGTAGCCATCGCGGATTTGCAGCCGTGCGAAATAGTCGGCGACGGCCGTCGGGAAACGATCCGCGAGGCCGAGATAGCTCGCGAGCATCAGCGCATAGCCCACCGAAATGTCGGCCGTCGTGAAACGGCCGGCGCACATCGTCTCCTGCTTTGACACCACCGCATCGATCCCGCGCAGGCGCGCGAGGAACCAGCGCGCGTAGTCGTCTGCAATCTGCGGATTCAGGCGTTCCGGCGGTTCCATGTAGGTGTACCGCAGCACCAGCGTTTGCGGAAAGGTCAGCGTGGCCTCGCCGAAGTACTGCCAGTTCAGCCAGCACCCGTAGTCCGGCTCGTCAATGGCCACCGCGAGCGGGCTCGGGCCATAACGCGTGACCAGATACTGCGAAATCGCCACCGACTCGGTCATGCGCAGGTCGCCGTCGAAGAACGCCGGCACCGTGCCGAGCGGATTGACCTCAAGGAACTCCCTGTGTGTCACGCGCGGCGGAAACGGCATCATCTTCACGGCGTAAGGCAGGCCGAGTTCTTCGAGGGTCCACAGCGGACGGAACGAGCGCGCGCCCGCGCAGTGGTACAGCGTCATCATGCAGCAAACCTTTCAGGTGTCAGATGAGCCCTCTCTCGCGCAGCTCACTCTTCATGTAGGCATAGTAGATCGGTGCGGCGATCAGCCCCGGAATGCCGAACGCCGCCTCCATCACGAGCATCGCGAGCAGCATCTCCCAGGCCCGCGCACGAATGTGGCTGCCGATGATGCGCGCGTTCAGGAAATACTCGAGCTTGTGAATGATGATCAGGTAGGCCAGCGACACCGCCGCGACGGCGGCCGACTGGCTGAAACTGACCACGAAGATCACCGTGTTGGAGATCAGGTTGCCGAGGATCGGCAGCAGACCCGCGACGAAAGTGACGACGATCAGCGTCTTCATGAACGGCAGTTCGATGCCGAAGGCGGGAAGCGCGACCGCGAGATACAGCGACGTGAACAGGGTGTTCAGGGCAGAGATCCACACCTGCGCGAACACCACGCGACGAAACGCGATGCCCAGCCGGTAGGCGCGCTTCGCGAGCGCGGCGGCCAGCGGCCCGCGCGTCTGCGTCGGCACCGCCGTCTCGAGCGACAGGAGGCCACCGATCACCATGCCAATCAGGATATGCGCGAGCGCGCGTCCGAGCCCCGTGCCTGCGACCTGGAACACCGCCGCGTGCTCGCGCAGCCACGCCACGAGCGATCGCTGCAGTTCATCGGCGTCAGCCGGCACGTAGTCCGAAATCCACGTCGGCAGCTGCGAGCGCGACTGTTCGATGATTTCCGCCATGCGGGTGATCAGCGCGGGGATGCTCTCGTTGCTCCCGCGCAGCAGGCTCGCCGCGTAAACGCAGATGAGTCCGATCAGCGCGATCACACCGGCGGCGATGATCGACACCGCGACGAGCCGCGGGCCTTCGCCCCACAGCACGCGATTGCGGCGCAACAAGGGCGTCAGCAGATTGACGAGCACGTACACCAGCAGGCCCGCGATCAGCGCGGGCAGCAGCTTCAGATAGAGGATCAGGAGCAGCGCGGCGGCCGCGCAACCCCAGGTCGCCAGGTCATAACGGGAAATCGTGCGGGCAGCCATCGGTCCCTGCGGTCACGGAGAGCTTGAGTCTGCGCGGCACGATACGCGCTGGCGATCGCAAGTGCCAGTCTCGGGATCCTGCAGGAGAAGAGGCTGCGGTAGGGCAGCGGGCGCGCGGGCGCGCAGCCAGTCGACGGGGCGTTGATCAGGCGGCCGTGGCCGCTTCGGCGCAGGCGCTCTCGCGGCTCTGCTGCCGCGCATCCCTGGCGGCCTCGAAGGCCGCACGTTCGGCGTCCAGCGCCGCCCGCGCTTTGGCCAGTGCCGCGCGCTCCTGTTCGAGCGTCTTCGCGTGCGCGAGCAGGCGATCGCGCTCCTCGCGCAGCACGCGCATCTTGCTGACGACCTGTTCGCGCATGTCCGCGTCCTTCTTCGCCAGCAGCGCATTGGCCTGACGCTCGACCGCTTCCTTGATGACGCGGGTGCGTTCGGCGAGGAGTTGTTCGAAGCGCGCGCGTTCGGCCGCGAGCAGCGCGTGTACATCGACCTGCTCGTCGAGTTCCACCTCGACCGGCGGCGGTGGCGTGTCGAGCCCATGGCGGCGGATCTCCCGGGTCACCGACACGTTCACGTCTGCACTCGGCGCGGTCGTGGGCGTGTCGACGGCTGTCGTGTCGACGTCGGCGTAAGCCGCCATCGGCTGGTCGAGAATGCACACAGACAGCCCGCATTCGGCGAGCAGATAGCAGCCGAGTTCCTCGGTATGCCGATCGCCGGCATAGAGGACGTAGGTCACATCGTTCGGCAGCGCGCGGCGCTTGAGCCGCAGCAGCGAGATCGGCACGTTCATCGCGCCCGGCTGGCCGCCGGCCGCGAACTGGTCCGCGTCGCGCAGATCGATCCAGCGGGCCCCGCGGGCGACCAGCGCCTCGGCCTCGGCGGCACTGACATGGCGCAGCAGCGGCTCGCGGATGAGGGTCAGGAAGTCGTTGTTGGCGATGCGCAGCAGTGTGCCACTGGTCAGCATGCTGACATTCGCGCTGCGCAGGCCTTCGCTGACGAGCGCATCGTCGCCGAACGCATCGCCCGGCACTTTGACCGCGAGGCGGTAGCGCCGGCCGTTGGCATCGGCGCGCCACACTTCGGCAGTGCCCGACTTGACGATGTAATAGCCCTCGGCGGGGCGGTCCTGCTCGAACACGAGTTCGCCCGGGGTGACGGGGATTTCTTCGAGCCGGGACAGGATTTGCTGGATATTGCCGGCCGGCACGTGCGACAGCGCGCCGAAACTCAGCGCGCGTTCGAGGCCGTCCATCTGGTCCCAGTCTTCGAGATACTGCACTTCAGCGCCGTTGTGCGGCGAAGCAGACGAGGCAAGGCTCAACTGCCGGACGTAGATGGCGTGCGGAATGCGCAGCAGCGTCGACGGACGCACCGTGGATATCTCGATGGTGTCGCCGACCTGGTAGACGGGCTTCGCGATTGGCGCGTTGTTCGCGTCATAGCGCAACGACTGCCCGTCCGCACTCTTGAGCGTGACCGTGCCGTGCAGCAGGAACACGACGTGCGGGGTGCCGTTGCGCCCCACCACCATCGCCCCGGCACCGTGGTGAACGAGCTCGGCCGCCCCGATCAGCGCCTGCAGATACTCGCGCGGCAGGTTCGCCAGCGGTTCGAGGCGCGCAATCGCGGCCGCCACGTCGCGCAGCCCCTGCTCACGCCGGTTGCGGGCCATGCGATCGGTGCTGTCCATGCTGTCCTGGTGCTGACTCATCTAAGGCTGCTTTCCTGCTCCACCATCCGGGCGCCCCTGCGCTGCCGACGCGCTGACTCTAGTCGCGATGTCGCCTGTCTGTCGGACCGGACACCCACTTTGCGGTGCCGGATCATTTGTTTACAGAGCGGGCGGCGCGGGCCGCCATCTCAGCAGGGTGTGGCGGCCGCAACGGCAGAGTCTTGAGCCCCGTCGACACCGCGCCGGCATGGTCCGATTCGGACGATTGCCCTATGCTCCGACGACAAGCCGGCATCCAGACCGGCCCGCATCAGGAGTACAACGTGAACAGAAAAGTGTCGCTCGATACCGCGGCCGGGCGGATCGAGGGGTCCTACGATCCCCGCTTCGAGAATGTCTTCCATGCCTTTCACGACAACTTCACGCAACACAACGAGGTCGGTGCCAGCGTCGCGTTGACGCTCGACGGCCGACGGCTCGTCGACCTTTGGGGTGGGCGTCACCCGGGCGGCGAGCCGTGGCAGCACGACACGGTGTGCACCGTGTTCTCGTCGACGAAGGGCGCGATGGCGCTGTGCGCTCACCTGCTGTGTGAGCGCGGGCTGCTCGATCTCGACGCACCCGTCACGCGCTACTGGCGCGAGTTCGGCGCCGGCGGCAAGGACGCCGCGCGCGTCTCGATGACGCTCGACCACACGGTCGGCGTCCCGCACCTGCGTGAGCCGCCGAAATCGGGTGGCTTCTGGGACTACGACTACATGGTCGAACGCGTCGCGGCCGAACCGGCGTTCTGGGAACCGGGCACGCGCCAGGGCTATCACGGCCTCACGATGGCCTGGACGGTCGCTGAACTCGTGCATCGGGCAGCGCGCCGACGCCTCGGCCGCTTCTTCGACGAGGAACTGGCCAGGCCGCTCGAGCTCGAGTTCTGGATCGGACTGCCGGAAACCATCGAACAGCGCGTGAGCCCGATGATCGCGGCGACGCCGGACAATCCGTGGATCGCAACCCGCTTCGTGCAGACCGCGCTGAACGTTGCCGGCTCGCCGACGAACCTGTTCATGCGCGACTTCGCACAGTTCGACGTCAATACGCGCGCCTGTCACGCCGCTGAAGTCGGCTCCGCCAACGGGATTGCGAATGCACGCGGCCTCGCCGGCCTGTATGCGCCGTTCGCCAACGGCGGCAGTCTCAACGGCCGCCAGTTCGTCGGCCGCGACACCCTGACGCGGATGAGCCGCGTCGCTGCCGCCACCGGCGAAGACGCGACGTTGATGATCCCGGTGCGCTTCGCGTCCGGCTTCATGAAGTCGATGGACAACCGCCGCATTCCGAACTGCATCAATTCGAGCATGCTGCTGTCCGAGTCGGCCTTCGGGCATGTCGGCGCCGGCGGCTCGATCGGCTTCGCCGATCCCGAATGCAAGCTGAGCTTCGGTTACGCGATGAACCGCATGGGCACCGGTGTGCTGCTCAACGAACGCGGCCAGTCCCTGGTCGACGCCGCCTACCTCGCGCTGGGGTATCGCTCGTCGGCGGGCGGGGCGTGGACTGCTTGATTCAGGCTGCTTTGGCCACCGAGAACACCGAGAACACAGAGGAAGATGGAGTGGGTTGGTGCCGCAGATGTGGCATCGCCCGTCGGTGACGCCCGCGTTGAGCCCGGTCCCGAGCGCTCAAGCCATCGAAGCCGAATACAGTATATTCTCTCTTCTCCCTCGGTGTTCTCGGTGGCAAAAAAACGCCGCAATCACGGGAAGAAACGATTCGCCGGCCGTCGCAGCCCGAGGTTCTCGCGCAGGGTGGTGCCGGCGTATTCGCGCTGGTACAGCCCGCGGCGCTGGAGTTCGGGTACGACCTTGTCGACGAAGTCGTCGAGACCGCCGGGCAGATACGGGAACATCACGTTGAAACCGTCGCAGCCGCCGGTGGTGAGCCATTCCTCCATTTCGTCGGCAATCGACACCGCCGTGCCGACCATCTCCAGCGTGCCGTAGCTGCCGCCGACGTACTGCGCGAGCTGGCGCACGGTCATCTGTTCGCGCTGCGCCATGGCGATCAGTTTCTCGCGCACGCTCTTGCTCGAATTGCTTTCGGGAATCTCCGGCAGCGGCCCGTCGAGATCGAAACCCGAGACATCGCAGCCGAGCGTGACGGACAGCGACGCGAGCCCGCTGTCCGGATGCACGAGCCCGTCGAGGCGCTGCTTGATCGCGCGCGCTTCCGCCATGCTGTCGCCGACGACGACGAACGCGCCCGGCATCACCTTCAGTTCAGCAGGCTCGCGTCCGAAGGCCGCCATGCGCGACTTCAGGGCCGTGTAGTAACGCTGCGCGTCCGGCAGCGTGTTCTGCACGGAGAACACCAGCTCCGCGGTTTCCGCCGCCAGCGCCTGGCCGGCCTCGGACGATCCGGCCTGCACGATCACCGGCCAGCCCTGCACCGGCCGCGCGATGTTCAGCGGCCCGCGCACGTCGAGAAACTCGCCGTGATGATCGAGCACGTGCAGGCGCGCCGGGTCGAAGTACTCGCCGCTGTCGACATCGCGGATGAAGGCATCGTCCGCCCAGCTGTCCCACAGGCCCGTCACCACCGCGTGGAACTCGCGCGCGCGCCGATAGCGGTCCGCATGGTCGGGATGCGCCGCGCGGCCGAAATTGAAGGCCTCCTGCGGATTCGACGAGGTCACCATGTTCCAGCCCGCGCGCCCGCCGCTGAGGTGATCGAGCGACGCGAACTTGCGCGCAATGTGGTAGGGATCGTTGTAGGTCGTCGACGCCGTCGCGATGAGTCCGATGTGTTCGGTGCAGGTGGCGAGCGCCGGCAGCAGGGTCAGCGGATCGAACGACGTCACCGTCGCGCTGCGCTTCAGCGCCGCCATCGGCATGTTCAGCACACCGAGATGGTCGGCCATGAAGAAGGCGTGAAAGCGCCCGCGTTCGAGCGTCTGGATGTAATGCCGGTAGTGCGCGAAGTTGAAGTTGCCATCCGCATGCGCGCCCGGGTAGCGCCATGCGCCCGTATGAATGCTGACCGGCCGCATGAAGGCGCCGAGAACGAGGCTGGGGGTATCGCTGTGCATGACTGCCACGATAGAACAAGGGCGGTGCCGACGTCACGCGCGACACGATGACCCCGATGCGCGTTGACGCGCGGCATGGCAGCCGCCGGATGGCCGCCTGCGCGCGCCATCGTGCGTGACGATCAAAAACCGGCCACACCCGCCTTATACTCCCGCGATGCTCGCCCGCCTGCTGCCAGCCCTGATGCCCTCGTGGCGCTTCTTCGATGCGATCGGGCCCTCGCCGCGGGTCGACTATGCGTGGGTGAACGCAGACGAGATGCCCGTGCACTGGCATGAGTGCCGCCCGCGGCCGGCGCATGTGCCGGTGACGCGGATGCTGGCGCGGCTGCTGTGGAATCCGCACTGGAACGAGACGCTGTACATCGTGCGCTGCGCCGAGCGGCTGATGGAGGGCGACGTCGAGGTCACGGCGCGCGAATTGCGCTGGCGGCTGCGACTGGCCTGGCAGCGCGGCGAACTGGCACCGGCCCCAGCCACAGCTGCGGCGCCGGCCCTGCGCCTGCGCGTGCGCGCCATCACGCGCGAGGACGGCCGCCTCGTCGACGAAGTGATCCACGTCTCGGCGCCGTTCAGCCCCGATCCGGCCGACGGTCGATGATCTACGCCGACGCGGTGCGGCTGACCGAAATCCTGCTCGGGCTCTCGTTCGTGCAGCAGAGTCTCGAACACCTGCAGGCGCCACGCGACGAACGCTGGCTCCACGTTCCGCGCATCGTGCTGGCGCTGGCCCTCGTCGCCGGCTGGCAGACGACGGTGGCCGCGTGGCTCCTGCTCGCGCTCGGGGTCCTGCTGCTGCGACGTTTCGACGGCCCGTACAACGGCGGCTGCGACCGCATGAGCCTGCTGGTGCTGAGTTGCCTGTGCGTCACGCGGGTGGCGCCGACGCCGCTGCTGCAGGAGGCGAGCTTTGCCTACCTGGCCGTTCAACTCGTGCTGTCGTACTTCATGTCGGGCTGGGTCAAGGTCGTGAACCCGGCCTGGCGCAGCGGTGTCGCGCTGGCCGATGTCTTCGCGTGGTCCGCCTATCCGGTCGCGGAGAGCCTGCGCGGCTGGGCGCAGTCGAAGCGGCTGCTGTTCGCGATGGGCTGGGCGGTGATGCTCCTCGAACTCGCGTTTCCGCTCGCGTTGCTCGAGCCGACGCTGCTCGCCGCGGCGCTCGTCCTCACGGCGAGCTTTCATGCGGCGAATGCCTGCCTGTTCGGCCTGAACCGTTTCCTGTGGGTGTGGCTGTCAGCCTATCCGGCGCTGTGGTGGTTTCAGGGGCGCGTGTTCGGCTGAAGCCACGCACGCAGCGCGGCGGTCACGGCGTCCGGCCGTTCGAGCGTCGACATGTGGCCACACTGTTCGAGCACCGCGAGGGTGGCGCCCGGGATCGCGGCGGCCATCTCTTCGCTGCACTCGAGCGGCGTGATCTGATCCTCGCGCCCGCACAGCACGAGCGTCGGCACGTCGACGTGATGCAGGCTCGGGCGGAAGTCCCGGCGCGAGACGATCGCCGCCTGCTGCCGCGCATACGCCTCGACGCCGGTGCGATCGGCCATGCCGGCGATGACCGCCGTCAGCGCGGCGTCGCCGGTGCGTGACGCGTGGACCATCAGTGGCAACAGCTGGCGTGTGATGGCGCCGAACCCGCGTTCGCGTTCGGCGAGCGCGATCAGCTGCTGGCGGCGGGCACGATCGACTTCCGTCTCCGGCCGCGCGCGCGCATCGAGCAGCGCGAGCCGGCGCACCCGGCGCGGGGCCTGCAGGAAGGCTTCGAGCGCGATGTAGCCGCCCATCGACAGCCCCGCGAGCGCGAACTGCGGCCACGGCGCCTCGCGCAATACCGTCGCGCCCATCTCGGCCATCGTCTGCTGCCGGGTGAAATCGGGGATCCAGATCTCGGCGACATCGGCGAGGGCTGCGACCTGCGGCGCCCACAGCGCGGCATCGCACAGCAGGCCGGAACACAACACGAGCGGCAGTCTGGTCATGGGTGGCCTGTCCTTGTTCAGAGATCGTCGGTGTCGATGACGCAGCCGGCGATGAAACACGCCTGCTCGCCCTGCTCCGCGTAGCCGAGCGGGTTCGCGCGCACACGACAGCGTCCGATGCGGTAATCGCTCGGACAATGCAGATGGCCGTGCAGCCAGAGATCGGCCGCCGGCACCAGATCGTCGAGCACGTTGCAGAAACCGGCCGTGCCCGGCGTGATGCCGTAGCGCGGATCGTGACTGTCGAGGCTCGGCGCGAAATGCGTGACGACGACGGTGCGCCCGGCATACGGCTCGGCCAGCGCGTCGCGCAGCCAGCGCTGGCAGACCAGGCCTTCCTCGCGCATCGCCGCAGCGTCGAACAGCCGCCCGTCGCGCTGCGTCAGCGTGCGCTCGAGATAGAAGTTCGCGGCGCGAAAGGCCTTCTCGCGCATGCGCAGGTTGTAGGTCATCGAACCCGGCACATGGGACGGCTGATCGGACAGCGCGTCGAAATCGGCCCACAGCGTGGTGCCGATGAAGCGCACGCCGTCGATGATCCGGGTTTCGCGCTCGAGCCAGTGGATGCCGAGTGCTTCGACGAGATCACGCAGGCGCGCGCGACAGTCATCGAAGTCGCGGCCGTCATACTCGTGATTGCCCGGCACGTAGACGACGGGCACGGGCCAGTGGCCGAGGGCCGGCGAGAAGCGGGTCAGACACCAGTCGGCGGCGCCGAAGTCGGCCATCGGCGTGTCCGGTCCGGCGCCGATGTCGCCGGCGAGCACGAGCAGATCGGCGCCGGGCGCTGCGCGGGGCACGAAATCGGGATCGACCTCGAGGTGGAGATCGCTCATCAGCTGAATCTTCATCGCCCGATTATGACCGCTTTCGCACGCCCGCGGCGTGCGCTGGCGCGCCGGGGATCCGGGGGTGCGCCGGACGGCCAAGGCCGCCAACCCGGTACCATCGTGGGTAAAGTGCAGCCTGCCCCTGACCGCTAACCCGTGCCATGAATACCCTTGCACGTCTGGCCCCGGCGGCCACCGCCGCGGCACAACTCAGCGGCCCCCTCCAGGCCATCGTCGCCGACCTCGGGTCGCTCGCCCAGTGTGACCTCGATTTCGACCTGCGCACGCCGGCCACCGGCGAGCTCGCCGAGGTCCATTCGCGGCTGGCGGCCACCGTGTCGAATCTGAACGAAGTGATGAAGCAGATGGCGGAGATCGCCGGCAGCGTGCGCGGCCTGTCCGACCAGATTGCGCACGCCAATGACGATCTCGCGCGACGCACCGCCGAACAGGCGGGCAGCGTCGCGGCGGCGCGCGAACGCATGGCCGCGCTCGCTGCCGCGATCGAGACCAATGCGGTGCGCATCGCGCAGGCCGATGCGCTCGCCGCCCAGGCGGACAGTCGGGCGCGCGAAGGGCGCGACGCCGTGGCGAAAGTCGTCGGCGCGATGGAGAGCATCGGCCACAACGCGCAGCAGATCGGCGGCATCATCTCGACGATCGGGGAGATCTCGTTCCAGACCCGCATCCTGTCGCTGAACGCGGCGGTCGAAGCCGCGCGCGCCGGCGAGCAGGGTCGTGGCTTCGCGGTGGTCGCCGACGAAGTCCGCTCGCTCGCCCAGCGGACCAGCGACGCGACCGCCGAGATCCAGGCGCTGATTCGAGCCTCCGGCGCGGCGATCGACAATGGCCGCGAACTCGCGACCGCGGCCGACCAGAAAGTCGACGAAATCGCCGCCGCGTTCCGCGCCTCGCGCGAACTGATGGGCGGCATCGCCGAATCGTCGGTGGCCCAGCAGCAGGGGCTGACGGCCGCCACCGACGCGCTCGAGCGCATCGATGCGGTGACCCGCGACAACGCAGCACTCGTCGACGACCTCAAACGCGATACGGGCGCGCTGTCGCAGCAGTCGGCTTTTCTCGACGACGCGGTGAAGGTCTTCAAGCTCGATCCCGAGCCGCTCAGCACGCGCCAGCATCGGCAGGTTTACGAACTCGCATCCGGCGCCGCGCATGCGGTCCAGCAGGTCATCGAAGACGCCGTGCGCAAGCGGCGCATCCAGGTCGCCGACCTCTACGACGAACAGTACACGGCGATTCCGGGCACCAACCCGCCGAAGTACCACACGCGTTACGACGCGTTGACCGACGAGCTGCTGCCGTCGATCCAGGAGCGCCTGCTCGAGCAGCACGGCTTCCTGGTCTACGCCGGCGCGGTAGATCGCAACGGCTACTTCCCGACGCACAACCAGCGCTTCACGCAGGCCTTGACGGGCGACTACCAGCGCGACCTGGCCGGCAACCGCACCAAGCGGATCTTTTCCGATCGCGTGGGCCTGACCTGCGGCCGCCATACCGCCCCGTTCAAGCTGCAGGCGTATCGACGCGACACCGGTGAGCTGATGTTCGACCTGTCGGTGCCCATCCGGCTCTGTGGTCGGCACTGGGGCGGCTTCCGCATCGGCTATCGCGCGTGATCCGCACCCGCGCGCCGTCATGCCGAACCAGGAGTCTGCCGCATGAATGAAGCACCCGGCGCCTCGCGCGGCCTGTCAGGCACCCTGAAATTCATCGCGATCGTCGCCATGCTCGCCGTGGCCGGCACCGCGATCGGTCTCGTCCTCGGCGTGCTCGACGTGGCCAGCTTCAAGAGCATCACCGCGCGCGTACTCGCCGTCACCGGCATCGTCGCGGCGCTGAGTCTCGCGGTCGGGGTGTTGATCCGGCGCTAAAGCACTGTCGCGCCCGGCAACGGCGCGTGATCGCTGGGGCCTGACCGCCGATCGGCGTGTTCAGCGCGGCGCTCGGCGCCACTCACCGATACAAGGCCACCGCATCGATACGCCGCCCGATATCGGCCAGCACTGCGCGATAACCGGGACCGTCGACGCCGCCGTACCGGCGGTTGAAGTCGGCCTCGGTCATGTGTTCCTGCAGTCCGGTCGGCGCCGGCATCCACTCGGCATCGGTCAGCGCGCTCGCGGCACGGGGCTGGAGTGCGCGCGCCATCACGCGCGATTCGGTGGCGCGCTTGCCGAAGCGCGTGCCTGCTTCGTCGGCGAGCAGATCAATGAAGCTGAAGCCCGAACCGCCGCGCGAATCATCGAGTTCCTTGAACAGGCCCACGGTCTGCGCGACGGCCTGGCCGCCGGTGGCGGCGAGCGCCGCCGAATTCACGAAATGCTTGGCGAGATCGACACGTCCGTGCAGGCGCACGCTGAGACGCGACGGTACCGGCCAGTCGGCGGCCGTCGGCACCAGTGCATTGAGCCGGCGCCCGCTGACGTAGCTCGACAGCACGATCAGGGCCGCGCGATTGTCGGCCTGCGGATCGCCGCTCGACGCGCGCGACGCAGCCAGCGCGAACAGCGGGCCCAGCAGTTTCGGCAGGGCCACAGGCCCCTGCTCGCGTGCCGTCAGCGCGACGAGCGCGAGATGGAAATCGCGCAGGCGATCGGCATCCTCAACGGGCACGAGCTGGTTGCGGACGGCATCGACGATCGCGGTGTGCCACTGGTAGTGCAGCTTCACGCCGCTGTCGCTGAACTCGATGCCACGCAGCAGCGATCCCGGATCGGACAGGCCGGCGTGCGCATACGCCAGCCGGAAGAATCCCCCGAGCACCGGGTTGGCCAACATGCCAGGGACCGAAATGCGTCCTATCTTCAGCGTGTCGACGGCCGGCATCGCCGCGGTTTCGCTGAGCAGGATGTCGAGGTTCACGTAACGCCCGACAGGGTTCTCGGGCAACTGGGCCGAGATCTGGGCGGACAGCCGATGCGGGGTGATGCTGACCTGCGAGGCCCCACCGCCCAATTGCGCGAGCACGTAGTTGAGGACGAGCCCCAGTTCGTCGGCGGACAGGGCGAGTGCTTTCACGTCCCCGTCGCGCAGCCGGCGCGGATCGTGTTCGGCGAGCAGCGCCCGGGCGCGGGCAATCTGCGGCGGGTTGAGGCGATCGGTGGCCAGCACGCTCGGCGCCTGCTCGAGCAGCGCGAACGGCAGCGCGACAACGCCGACGACTGCGGCGACGGTGCCCAGCAGAATCAACCACGCAACAAGTCGAAGCAAAACCCGAGCACTCCTGTGGCGGCCACCGGGCGCGATGACCGGCCCGCTCAATACGCTGCACACTGCATCCTACGGGAGTCCGCGCAGCGAATCATCCCGACAACGCGGGACGGAACGTTTGACAAGCCCCGTCACCGCTCGCGACGATGAGGCGCGATCCACCCTGCCAGATGAACGGAGTCCCCCGATGTCCAGACGCCCCACCCCACCCGCACTCGCCCGCGGCTTCCTGCTGTTGTGGCTGCTGGCCAGCGCCCTGTGTGCGCAGGCCGACGACACGCGCGCGCCGTTCGTCGGCAGCTGGGCACTCGTGTCGGTCGAGAACCGGGGTGCCGACGGCAGTGTCGAGCATCCGTTCGGCAAGTCGCCGCAGGGCCGCATCACCTACACCGCGGACGGCCTGCTGAGCGCGCACGTGATGCGCGCCGACCGTGCCCCCTTCGCCGGGCAGTCGCTGTACAGCGGCGATGCGGGAGAAAAGGCCTCCGCCTACGACAGCTACATCGCCTACTACGGATCGTTCGGCGTCGATCCGGTCGCGAAGACCGTCACGCATCGCATCACCGGCAGCCTGTTCCCCAACTGGAGCGGCAGCGAACAGACGCGCTTCTATGCGATAGACGGCGACACGCTGACACTCAGCACGCCGCCGTTCAAATCGGGCGAACGGGAGATCACAGTGCACGTGATCTGGCAGCGCGTGCCGGGCGAATGAGCGGGCGCATGAACCAGGCGCCGCCCGACCGATTGCAGCCGGACACCATCAACGCGCATCTCGCGAATGTCTACCCGGCGCTCGCGATGCTCGCCGGCATGCAGCTCGAGATCTTCACGCCGCTGGCCGAAGGCCCCCGTCGCGTCGAGGCGCTGGCCGCCGACCTGAACGTCGCGCCGGACAAATTGCGGCCGCTGCTTTACGCGCTCGTGACGGCCGGCCTGCTGAGCGTGGATCGCGAGATGTTCGCGAATACGGCGGAGAGCATGGCGTTTCTGGTCAAGGGCACACCGCGCTACCTCGGCGGCACCGCGGAAGCCTATGCGGATCTGTGGTCGGCGACGCTGCACACGGCGCAGTCGATCCGCACCGGCATGCCGCAGGCCCGCCACGACTTCGCGCGCATGAGCGCCGATGAACTGCGCGCGTTCATCCGCGGCATCGATGCCGGCGCCGGCGCCACCGCGCGCCGGCTGCACAAGGACTATGCGCTGGACAGCCGACGCCACCTGCTCGATGCCGGCGGCGGCGCCGGCGGCCTTGCGCTCGCGCTGTGCGCCCTGTGTCCGGCACTCACGGCCACGGTTGCCGAACTGCCGTCGGTGGCGACGATCACGCGCGAATGTGTCGCGGAGGCCGCTGCCGACGCGCGGGTGCAGGTCATCGAAACCGATCTGATCGCGGGCCCGCCCGCCGGCCGCTACGACCTCGCAACCTTGCGCGCCGTCCTGCAGGTGTTGTCCGCGAGTGAAGCGCAACGCGTCGTCACGCACGTCGCCGCCGCGCTCGAACCCGGCGGCGAACTGTTCGTGATCGGCCGCATGCTCGACGACAGCCGCCTGTCACCGCCGGAAGCCGTAGCCGTGAACGTGATGTTCCTGAACGTCTACGAACACGGGCAGGCCTACACCGAGCGCGAGTACCGCGCCTGGTTCAGCGACGCCGGCCTGCAGCAGATCACCCGCCAGGCGCTCGCCGGGGGCTACAGCATTCTGCGCGGAGTGAAGGCGTGAGCGTTGCGAGGGGAGGGTGAAGACTGCCACCGAGAACACGGAGAACACCGAGAGATTGAGGGTGTTCTCTGTGTTCTCGGTGGCAAAAACTCTTACGCCAGCGTGTGATACACCTTCTGCACGTCGTCGTCCTGTTCGAGCTTGTCGACGAGCTCGAGGACTTCGGTGGCCTGGGCTTCGGGGAGTTCGGTCGGCGTCAGGCAGATGTATTCGTGCTCGGCCGAAATCACCGGCACGCCACGGTCTTCGAGCGCCTTCTGCAGTTGGCCGAAGTCCGGGAAATTGCAGCGCACGACGAGCTGCGGTTCGCCCTTCTCGCCGGTGCTCTCTCCCATCTCTTCGAGACCGTGGTCGATCAGGTAAAGCTCGAGATCGTCCTGATCGATCCCATCCGGATTGAGCCTGAACACACCCATGCGCTTGAACATGAAGTTCACGCTGCCGCTGATCCCCATGTTGCCGCCGAGCTTGTTGAAGGCGCTGCGCACGCTGGCGACGGTGCGGGTAGGGTTGTCGGTCGCGGTTTCGACGAGCAGCGCCACGCCGTGCGGCGCGTAGCCTTCGTAGATCACCGTTTCGTAATTCGCGGCGTCCTTGCCAAGCGCGCGCTTGATTGCGGCTTCGACCTTGTCCTTCGGCATGTTCACCGCGCGCGCGTTCTGGATCACGCGGCGCAGTGCCGGGTTGTTCGCCGGATCGCCGCCACCGGCGCGCACGGCGATGGCAATGTCCTTGCCGATGCGTGTGAACTGCTTCGCCATGCGGTCCCAGCGGGCGAACATCGTGTGTTTTCGGGTTTCGAATATGCGTCCCATGGTGTGGCTCGGCCTCGGTGCGGGTGCTTGAAAATTCGGGGGGTCCGGGCAGCGGCCGGACCCCCGATATTCTAAGGGGGAAGCCGCCCCAGTGGATCATGTCGCGCGCGGCCTACGCGGCCCGGCGCGAAGCCGATATGATGCGGGTCCCTTCGCGCCCCGGTCGCCGATGAACGCTCCCTGCCCGTCACTGCCCGCCACGCCGAGGCTGCTGCTCGCCCCGATGGAGGGCCTGCTCGACCCCCGGATGCGCGCCGCGCTGACGGGGCTGGCAACCTATGACTGGTGCGTCACGGAGTTCGTGCGCGTGAGCCAGGAAGTGCTGCCGCAGCGCGCTTTCCTGCGCCTGGCGCCCGAACTGCGCAACGGCTCGCGCACCGCGGCCGGCGTGCCCTTGCGCGTGCAGTTGCTCGGGTCCGATCCCGGACGCATGGCCGCCAATGCCACCCAGCTGCTGAAACTCGCGCCGGCCGGCATCGACCTGAACTTCGGCTGCCCCGCGCCCCAGGTCAACCGTCACCGGGGCGGCGCCGTGCTGCTCGACGAACCCGATCTGCTGTATGCGATCACCCACGCGGTCGGCACGGCCATCGGCGGACGTACCCCGTACAGCGCGAAGATGCGCCTCGGCGTGCAGGACAAGTCGCGGGCCGTCGAGGCCGCGCAGGCGCTCGAGGCCGGGGGCGCTGAACTGATCGTGGTGCACGCGCGCACGCGCGACGAGCGCTATCTGCCGCCGGCCCACTGGGAGTGGGTCGGGCGGATTGCGGAAGCGGTGAAAATCCCCGTCGTCGCCAACGGCGAAATCTGGACAGTCGAGGACTACCTGCGCTGCCGCGCGATCAGCGGCCGCGCTGACGCGATGCTCGGCCGCGGCGCAGTCGCCGACCCGCTGCTCGTCGATCGCATTCGCGCGCGGCTTGCCGGATTGCCGGAGGAAACCTGCGCCGAGGCCTGGCCGCGCCTCGTGCCCGTGCTGATGACCTACTGGCAGCAATTGCGCGCTGAGCTCGACGCGCGGCACACGCCGGGACGCCTCAAGCAGTGGCTGAACCTCCTGCGCCGGCATTATCCCGACGCCGAGCGCCTGTTCATGATCGTGCGCGAACTGCGCGACGCCGCCTCGATCGACGCGTGCCTCACGCAGTTCGTCGCGACCAGTCTCCCTCAGGCCCGCAGCGGCGCGACCAGCGCTGCCGGCTGATCCTCGCGCCGCTTGTAGATGTGCGCGGTGCAGCTGCCGTCTGCGCGCGCGGCGTCCTCGAACAGCCAGTGCACGCGGCCATACCACTTCAGCGTGGCCGTGCCGTTCCAGATCGGACAATGACTGCAGTACACCGGCAGCCGTGGCTGACCGAAGGTCAGCGGGCCCGCATGTTCGACGAACGGCAACGCGTTCGGGCCTTCGTAGGCGCCCATCGTGCGCAGGCGCCCGCCGCTGCCGCAGAGTGACTGGTGCAGCGTGTAACGTTCGGCGTCCTCGGTGACCGTGACTTCGCCCATGTGCATCTTCAGCAGGAAGGCCGAGGTCTGCGCGAAGTCCGCGGCCGACAGCAGTTCCCACTTGTCGAAGCCGGCCTTCTGGCCTTCCGCCGTCTCCATCTGGAACCGCATCAGGCCCTCGTCACCGCCGTGCGTCAGCGCGAACGCCATGCTGTCGGCCATGAAGCGCACGAGGCGATCGTGCAGCGGCAGGTACAGCGCATGTTCCTTGACGTCGATGAGCGCCAGGGCACCTTCGACGTCGCCACGCCGGATCGCAGCGAGCACCGAGTTCGCGTTGTCGGCATGCGCGCGATCGAAGCCGGCTTCGCCGCGCGCGAGCGTGTCGACGGCCAGCGCCGTCGCTTCGGCTGCCGACAGCGACGACGGCACCGCCGGCGAATCTGCCAGCCACGCCGCGCGCAGCAGGCCGCCCATGTCGACGACGAATCGCTCGCAGTGTTTCGCGAGCGCGGCCTCGACCTTCAGATCGCGCGCGAGACCGGTCAGCGATCCGAGCATCACGCGGATGGTGATGCCAAGGCCACGGTACATCAGGCTGTATTCCTTCGCGAGGCTGCGCGCCATGCCATCGCCCTGCTCGACGAGGGCTTCGGCTGCGGCCAGATCGCCCTGGTCCAGGGTCTCCCGCAGGCTGTCGCTGAGACGCCTGCCCCATTTGTCCATTGCCACGCTCATCTGCAGCCCCCCCCCTGTCCCGGTTCAGAATGACGCCGGCTGTTCGGCCACATTGGACCAGAACTGCTCGTACGGCCGGCTGCACAACTCGACGATCGTGCCCCACGGATCCTGGCAGTACACGGCCTTGTATTCCTTGTTCTGCCACAGCTTCCAGACCTTGCTCAGCACCTTGCCGCCGTTGGCGCCGATGCGCTCGGCGACGGCCTCGATGTCGACGGCCGTCAGGCAGAAGTGAAAGATCCCGCCGCGCCAGTACTCGAAGGTGTTCGCCGGCACTTCGGTTTTCGGTTCGATGAACTGGAAGAGTTCGATGCCAACACCGTCGGCCGTGCTCAGGTGCGCCATCTTCACGGCCTCGAAGCGCTCGCCGAAGATGTCTTTGACGACATGACCGAAATGACTGCCGTCGTTCTTCGCATCGACCGGCGGCACCAGCAGGTAACACCCGAGCACCTCGACATACCATTTCACGGCCGCGTCGATGTCCGGCACGCTGAGGCCGATGTGATTCATGCGCATGGGTTGATGCATGGTGCTCGCTCCTGTGATCGGAGTTCGACTCTAACGTTGCCGCGCTGCGCTTGTCGAATGGGCGCTGCGGAACGCGGCGGGCGGTCGCAGGCGTACATCGCGGCGCTGGCGGTACATTGATGCCGTCGAAGACGGGCTGCGCCCGGCCACAGAGAACACCGAGCACACAGAGAAAAAAGTTGATTGGATGGGACTGCGCGCGAGCGCCGCGCTTCCCCATGGTCGGGCGGTCCCGCGCCGCCCCCTCCCTTCAATCCAATCTCATCTCTGTGCTCTCGGTGTTCTCTGTGGCCAATCCCCCCCACCCGGCTTGCCGCACGCCGGGCGGCGGCCAATACTGCGCCGACCACGCAACGGAGGAGACCCGCATGGCAGTCCGGATCGAGAAGAACGGGCCGGTGACGACCGTGATCCACAGCCGGCCCGAGGCGCGCAATGCGATGGACCCGGCGAGCGCGGATGCGCTGCAGGCCGCGTTTCTCGCCTTCGACGCCGACCCCGACGCGCACGTCGCCGTGCTGTGGGGCGAGGGTGGCGCGTTCTGTGCGGGCTGGGATCTGAAGTACGCGAGCGCGCTGCAGGCCGATGCCTCGCAGATCGACGCCCTGCACTACCCGGTCGACGGCAGCCCCGCGCCGCGCGGGCCAATGGGACCGACGCGCCTCGATTTGTCGAAACCGGTGATCGCCGCCATCGCCGGGCCGGCCGTCGCGGGCGGGATGGAGGTCGCGCTGTGGTGCGATCTGCGCGTGATGGAAGAAGACGCCTATCTCGGCGTGTACTGCCGGCGCTGGGGCGTGCCGCTGCTGGACGGCGGCACGGTGCGGCTGCCGCGGCTGGTCGGCCAGGGGCGCGCGCTCGAGATCATCATGACCGGGCGCAAGGTGCCGGCGGACGAATGCCTGCGCATCGGCGCCTGCGAACGCGTGGTGCCGCGCGGCGAAGCACGCCCGGCGGCCGAAGCGCTGGCGCAGGAGATCGCGCGCTTCCCGCAGGTGTGCATGCGCGCCGATCGGCGGAGCGTCTACCTGCAACACGATCACGATGTACGCACGGCGATGATCAACGAGTGGTACAACGGACAACCCGCGCTGCACGGCGAAGGCCTCGCCGGCGCCGCGCGTTTCAAGGACGGCAAGGGCCGTCACGGCGACTTCAGCGAGATCTGAGATGAACAACGACAAACTCGACAAGGTGGTGGCCGACGCGCGCCGGGCGCGCGAACTGCGCGAACAGGATTACCGCGAAAAAGCCCTGAAGCTCTATCCGTGGGTCTGCGGACGCTGCGGTCGCGAGTTCGAGCGCACGAACCTGCGCGAGCTGACCGTGCATCACCGCAACCACGATCACGACTACAACCCGGAAGACGGCAGCAACTGGGAGCTGCTGTGTCTGTACTGCCACGACAATGAACACCAGCGGCTGGTCGACGCGGCGCGCGGCGCATCATCCGCGCCCGGCGGCGGCGGCACCGCCACGCGCGCGACGGGCAAGGCCTTCGCCGGCCTCGCCGATCTGCTGAACAAGAAGCCCTGACGGGCTGGGCGCAAGGCGCGAAAGGCTATCGCCTGCACGACGGGCCGCATGGGCCGGGGTCGTTGGGCTCCGCAGGGATGCGCGGCCCCGTTGAGATTCCAATATTGACTCGCCGGCGGCGACAGTCGCTGTTCACGGCGCGCCCGGGCGTCGCAATCCGCACGGCTTGGCCAAACCAAAACCTCTCGCCCGTCGTATCCCGTACCGACGCCCTCTTCGGCGCGCGTTCCCCCTCCCAGCCGGAGTTCTCATCATGCTGCGCATTCTGTGTCTCGTGCTTGCGTTCGCCCTCGCCGGCTGCAGCCGGCTCGATCTCGCCGACTTCGACCAGGCGACGCCGCGGCTCGAACTCGAACAGTATTTCGACGGACGCCTGAAGGCCTACGGCCAGTTCCAGGACCGCTTCGGCCAGGTCAAGCGCCGTTTCGTCGTCGACATCGACGGCCAGTGGGACGGCAGCACGCTGACCTTGAACGAAGATTTCGTCTACGACGACGGCGAACGCGAAACGCGCGTGTGGACCTTGCAGCGCACGGCCGACGGCGGCTGGGAAGGTCGAGCCGGTGGCGTCGTCGGCACCGCGACCGGACGCGGCGCCGGCAACGCGTTCAACTGGCAATACGACTTCGATCTCGCGACCGACGACGGCACACTGCGCCTGCACTTCAACGACTGGCTGTTCCTGCAGGAAGACGGCGTGCTGTTGAACCGCGCGTACGTCAGCAAGTTCGGCATCAACGTCGGCGAAGTGCTGATCTCCTTCTTCCGCCAGCCGACCGAGGCTGCCGCGCGCACGCCGTAGGTCGCGACGGCGGGTCCTTGCGTGAGTGCCTGCGGAGGTTCACGGGATCTGCCACCGAGAACACAGAGAACACCGAGAGATTGAGAGTGCGTTTTCGCACACGACGGCGGTAGGTTGGGCTGACGAAGGAAGCCGCAACAGGGCGGACTCACCTCTCGTCGCCCCCTCACAGCCTGTTTCTGCCGGATGGTTCGACTTGACGAAGCAGCGTTGCCGTTGGCCGGCGGTGGTGCCTCATGAAACCTCGGTGTAGCCCGGGTGGAACGCAGTGGAACCCGGGATCTGCGGCGTCTGTCAGGCTGCTCCCGGGTTTCGCGCTGCGCGCTACACCCGGGCTACGCGCGAGACGGGCATGTTCACGGCAACCTGCGACACTCCTCCCATGCTCATCGGCAGTCGGACGCGTTAGCTCGCATCGTGGAAGATGATGCCCAGCGTATGGCGTTGCCCGCTGAGCAGGCGGCTTACGCCGTGGCGCATGTTCACGCGGTAGGTGCCGCGCGTGCCGTGTACCGGGCGCTGATGGACGGCGAAGATCACCGCGTCGCCCTGCGTCAGCGGCACGACTTCGACGCGCGACTGCATGCGCGGCCGCTGTTCGGTCAGCACGAACTCGCCACCGGTGAAGTCGGCCCCGGGTTGCGACAGCAGCACGGCGACCTGCAGCGGGAACACGTGTTCGCCGTAGAGATCCTGGTGCAGGCAGTTGTAGTCGTCAGGCCCGTACTGCAGCAGCAGCGGCGTCGGGCGTTGCTGGCCGGCGGCGTGACAGCGGGCGAGAAACGCCGCGTGGGTCGGCGGGAAGCGCGTGTCGAGGCCGGACGCCGCCTGCCAGCGGTTCGCGATCTGCGCGAGCGGCGGATAGAGCGCGTCGCGCAGCGTCGCCACCAGCGGCGGCAACGGATACGCGAAGTACTGGTACTCGCCGCGGCCATACCCGTGACGCGCCATCACCACGCGGCTCCTGAAATGACGGCTGTCGCCATACAGCGCCACCTGCTCCCGGCATTCGTCTGCCCTCAGCAGTCCGCGCACCACCGCGCAACCGCGCGCATCGAGACTCGCATCGATGTCGGGCCAGGCTGCGCCCGGCACACGGCAGCGCGGGTCTGCCGTCAGCGGCGCGGTCGCGAACAGATCGGGTGCCTGCATCAGCGGCCCGCTTCGCGCTCGAGCAGCGCCTGCTTGCGCTGCACGCCCCAGCGATAGCCGGACAGGCTGCCGTCGCTGCGCACGACGCGATGACAGGGGATCGCCACCGCCAGCGCATTCGCGCCGCAGGCCTGGGCCACGGCCCGCACCGCTTTCGGCAGGCCGATCTCCTGCGCGATGTCGGCATAGCTCGCGGTGCGGCCCGGCGGGATGGCGCGCAGCGCCTGCCACACGCGCTGCTGGAACGCCGTGCCGCGAATGTCGAGCGGCAAATCGAGGCCGATGCGCGGGGCTTCGACGAAGCCGACGACCAGCGCCACCGTGTGTGCGAACGCCGCGTCATCGCCGCGCAGCGTCGCGCGCGGGAAGCGATCCTGCAGATCGCGCGCGAGTGCATCGGCGTCGTCGCCGAGCAGTATCGCGCACAGGCCCTTGTCGGTGGCCGCCACGAGTATCGCGCCGAGCGAGCACTCGCCGATCGCGAACCGGATCTCGGCATCGCTGCCACCGGCGCGATACGCGCTGGGCGTCATGCCGAGCATGCCGTTGGCATCGCTGTAAAAACGCGCATTCGAGTTGTAACCGGCATCGTACATCGCCTCTGTCACCGGTTTGCCGGCCGCCAGCGCCTCGCGCACCCGCGCGCTGCGCCGGGCGGCGGCGTAGGCTTTCGGTGTGACGCCGGTGGCCGCCTTGAACTGGCGATGAAAATGGAAGCGGCTGAGGCCCGCGATGTCGGCGAGCGTCGCGAGATCGGGCAGTTCTTCCGCGCGCTCGATCGCCCGGCAGGCTTTCACGATGCCCGCATGGGCCGGCGGCGTGGCGTGCAGATCGTCCGGCTTGCAGCGCTTGCACGCGCGAAAGCCGGCAGCCCGCGCCGCCTCGCCATCGGCATGGAAGCTGACGTTCTCGCGCCGCGCGGGCCGCGACGGACAGGATGGGCGACAGAACACGCCGGTGGTGCGCACGCCGTAGACGAAGCGGCCGTCGGCCGCGCGGTCACGGCGCTCGACGGCGGCCCAGCAGTCGGCCTCATCGGGCATCAGGCGGTGGGGCACAGGCACAGCGGACATCGGAGCCTCCCGGTCGGTGATGGACGCAGGCAGTGTGGCCCTGCGCGAGCGACGCGGCACTCCGGCGCTTGCCGCTGAATCCGGCGCGGGCGCGATGCCGAGCGTCGCGCACAGCGTCTGTGCGGGCGGCTGGCCCGCGATCAGCGCTTCCTTGGCACGTTTCGGCAACTGCTTCAACGCGTGCTCGGCGCGCAGCGCCAGGCCGCGGCTGCCGAGCGCGGCTGCGTACACCAGCACCAGCGGCCCTTTCGCGCGCAGCGCCTTCGCGCCGCTGCCCGCGCCGTGCTGCGCGACGCGGCGCGCGACATCGGTCGTGATGCCGGTATAGAGCGCACCGTGTCGCGTGCGCAGTACGTAGAGGTGCCAGTCGTCCACCGCTGCATTGTGCCGGATTGCCGACCCGCCGCGCAGCCGCCGCGCTTGCTATCATCGGGCCGATGCCGCCGCTGATTCTCCATCACTACGAGATCTCGCCATTTTCCGAAAAGCTGCGGCTGATGTTCGGCCTGAAGGGGCTCGCGTGGCAGTCCGTCATCATTCCCGACGTGCTGCCGAAGCCCGACTACCTCGCGCTGACCGGCGGCTATCGCCGCACGCCGGCGCTGCAGATCGGCGCCGACGTCTATTGCGACACACGCTTGATCGCCGGGGTCCTCGAGCGCCGTGCGCCACAGCCGACGCTATTTCCGGGCGCGCGCCCGGGCCTGCATCGCGTGGTCGAACACTGGGCTGAGACCAGCCTGTTCTGGCCGTGTGCGCTGGCCGTGACGGGCGCGAACGCGGACGCCTTGCCCCCGTCGTTCCACGCCGATCGCGCCGCGATGCGCGGGCGTCCGCCGCCCGCGCTGGCGCGTGTGCGGCAAGTGGGCGAGGCGGCGCACGGCGAAGTGGTCCGGCAGCTGCGCCTGGTCGAGGCCATGCTCGTGCCGGACGACGCCTTTCTGCTCGGCCACGCGCCGGGCCTCGCCGATCTCGCGGTGTATCACGCGCTGTGGTTTCTGGATCGCCTGCCGCAGCCGCTGCTCGCGAGCTTCGGGCCGTCACCGGCGCTGCGCGACTGGATGGCGCGCACGGCCGCGCTCGGTCACGGCACGCGCACCCCACTGGCCGCGGCCGACGCCCTTGCGATCGCGCGCGAGTCCGTGCCGATGAAGGTCGAGACTCCATGCGTGGACTTCGCATGCGGTACGCGCGTCAGCGTCGAGCCCGAAGAGCGCACGTCGGCGACGGTGACCGGAGAAGTGGTCGGCTGCACGGTGGACGAGATCATCCTCCGCCGCCTCGACCCTCGCGCGGGGATCGTGCACGTGCATTTCCCACGCGCCGGCTACCGCATCGCGCACGAAAAGGCTTGAGGCTGGCAGCCCCATCGCGACGCGCGCAGGCCGGCTGGAGCGTTGGTGCTGGCGTGTGGGCCCGCTGATGTTCATTGGATTTGCCACCGAGAACACAGAGAACACCGAGGGATGCAGAGTGGGGTTGCGCGAGCGACGGACGTTGGTGGCTGTGAACGTGCCTTGTCGGGCGCTCTTTGGCAGCGCCCGCACGGCCTCTCGTAGCCCGGATGAAGCGTAGCGAAATCCGGGATCACGGCGGCGCCGCCGCTCATCCCCGGCACCCGCACCACGCCATCCAGCTGCCGCGGTTCAACACCGTGCAAACACCTGATCCCGGATTCCGCGAGGCTGCATCCGGGCTACGAAAGGCGGTCCCGGGCTTTCATGAAGCCGGGTGAGGCAGGTGCGTCATGGCCGTTGGGCTGACGAATGAAGCCCTGCCTTCACGACGGACATCGCATCCACACTCATCTCGGCTTGTAGCAGCGGGTGGGTCGACCTGGCGAAGCACCATTGCTGCCAGCAGATTTCTTTGCGTCGCGCCCCCCGTGTACGATGGTGCGCATGAAAGACATGCTGAGTCTGTCGTCCCATCTGCCGGAAGTCATGCTGGCGGCGGGTGAGACGGTCGTGCGCGAAGGGGCGCCCGGTGGCGCGGTCTGGGTGCTCGTCGACGGCGCGCTCGAGGTGCGCAAGGGCAGTCAGCTCGTGAACACGATCACCGAGCCCGGTGCGCTGATCGGTGAGATGTCGATCCTGCTCGACAGCGCCTATGGCGCCACCGTCGTTGCCACCGCGCAGAGCCGGCTGCGTCACGCCGCTGATGGGCACGCGTTTCTTGCGAGTGACCCGGCCGTCACCACCCTGCTCGCGATCGGCCTCGCCGAACGCCTGAACTTCGTGACGACCTACCTCGCGGATCTCAAGCATCAGTACGGCGACGCACCGGGCCTGTCGATGATCCCCGAAGTGCTGCAGAAACTCGCCGGCCGCCGCGGCCCGATTGCGCGGCCGGGCTCGCAGAGAGATCCCGATCCGGAATACTGACGCCCGGCGTTCCACAGCGGCCTAAATAGAAGATCGCAAATACGCTCCACTACAGCTTAGCACTGGCGTAATCGGCGCCGGGGAAGGGTTGAGCACAGCGCAGGAAGGCATTCACCGCC
>LNEL01000014.1 GCA_001464935.1 Gammaproteobacteria bacterium Ga0077536 | reverse complement strand
CAGCATGCACGTCGATCCTCTATCTCCCTGATTCGACGAATCTTACTTCCTGGATTCGGGGGGATTCCTCAGAGCGCAGCGCAATCCGGGATCGCGGCAGTGCCGCTGCTCATCCCCGGCACCCGCGCCATGCGGTCTGGCTGCCGCGGTTCAACGCCGTGCAAGCCCCCGACCCCGGATTCCGCGATGCTGCATCCGGGCTACGCCAGGCGATACCGAGCTTTCATCATGCCGGGTGAGGCGGCGAACTCATGACCGCTGGGCTGACGCAGCAAGTCCAACATGGGCATCTCTGTTGGCACCCGTTCAGAACACACGCACCGCATTCGACTTGAAGCTCACCCAGACTTCGCCGCCCGGCCGCAGGGCCTGTGAGGTGAGCGCTTCGTGGGTGACCAGCGCCTGCAGGCGCAGCCCGACGTCAACCGTCACGAGCACCTCGCCGGCGTGCTCGGTGAGACTGAGCACCCGGCCCTGGCATACATTGCGCATGCTCGATTCGAGCCGCGCCTGCGACAGCACCACATGCGCAGGATCGATCGCGATGCGCGTGCCGCCCGTCACGTGATCGGGCACGTGCACGCGCAGCCGGCCGGTGTCGAACACATGATTCGCCGGATCGAAGCGACCGTCGAAAAAGTTCGGCAGGGCGCCGTGCCCGGCGCGCCCGTCGACGAGATTGACGATCGTCGAGGTCAGCCGCGCCGCGACCTCCGTGTCATGCGTCGAGAACAGCACGGCCCGGGTGCCGAGCGCCGGCAGCGACGCGATCAGGGCGACGAGTTCGTCGACCGCGCCGGCATCGAGATGGCTGAACGGTTCGTCGAGCAGCAGCACCTCGGGTTCGAGCGCGAGCGTGCGCGCAATCGCCACCTTCTGCGCCTCGCCGCCGGACAGGCTCGCGGCATGGCGCACGGCGAGCGGCGCGATGCCAAGACGCGCGAGCGTGTCGTCCGCCCGCGCGGCGGCGGCCGCTGTCGTCAGGCCGCGGAGTCCCAGGCCCAGCATCACATTGCCGCGCACCGTGCGATCGAACAGGTACGGGCGCTGCGCCACGAGCCCGGCGCGCCGGCTCAGGGTTGGCCGCGACACGGTCGTGACGGGCGTCTGCGCAAAGTGCATCTCGCCCGCATCGTGCGGCAGCAGAAACGCCAGCACTTCGAGCAGCGTGCTCTTGCCCGCGCCGTTCGGTCCGACGAGCGCCGTGACGCCGTCGCCACCGAGTTCGAGCGCCGGCAGGTCGAGCACCACGCGCCCGCTGCGCAACACGCGGACATCCTGGAAACGGTACAGCGCCGTCACCGGCGGACACCCTGCAGCAGGCTCAGCGCGAGATTGACGGCCAGCGCAATGACGACCAGCACGATGCCCAGCGCGAGCGCGAGCGCAAATGCCCCCTTGCTGGTCTCCAGTGCAATCGCGGTGGTCATGGTGCGCGTGTGGTGTTCGATGTTGCCGCCGAGCATCATCGCCACGCCCACTTCGCCGATCGCGCGGCCGAAGCCGAGGATCGTCGCCGCGACCAGCGCATGCCGCGCTTCGTGGATCACGATCAGCGCCTGCTGCCGCCGGTTCGCGCCGAGCGCGCGGCAGGTGAACGCGAGCCGCGGATCGCGCGCCTCGACGGCCGTCAGCACGAGGTTCCAGATCAGCGGTGCTACCAGCACGGTCTGCCCGATGATCATCGCGAACGGCGTGAACAGCAGCCCGTAGTCGCCGAATACGCCGCGCCGCGACAGCAGGCCGTACAGCACGAGCCCGACGACGACCGTCGGCACCGCCATCAGCGCGTTGAGGCCGTGCTTCAGCAGCGCCTTGCCGCGAAAATCGGCGAGCGCCGTCAGCACACCGGCCGGGACCGCGATCATGGAGGCGAGCCCGACGGCGCTCAGCGACGTGAACAGCGAGGTGGCGACAATCCGGCGCAGGTCGGCATCGAGGGCGACGATAAGCCCAAGACCGGTGCCCAGTGATTCCGCGAAGAAACCCATGCGCTCAGCCGTCGGCCTGCATCAGGGACCGGTGACCGGCTTGAACAGCGTTTCACCGTCGATCAGAAAGCCGCCGATCAGCGCCTGCCCGTGCGCGCCGGTCAGGAAGTCCGCGTACGCGCGCGCCGCATCGACGCGCACGTGGGGATGACGCGCCGGGTCCACGAGCATCACGTGGTAGGGGTTCGACAGCGCCGGATCGCCCGCATACAGCAGGTGCAGGTCGAGAGTCGCCCGGCGCGCCAGCCAGGTGCCGCGATCGGCGAGCGCATACGCGGGCATCTCGTCGGCGATCTGCAGCACCGGTCCCATGCCCTGCCCGGCGGCGAGATACCAGCGACCAACGGGTTCCACCCCGGCGGCGGCGAACAACGCGAGTTCCTTCACATGCGTGCCGGACTGATCGCCGCGTGACACGAATGGGGACTGCGTGCCCGCGATGCGCGCCAACGCGTCCGCAGCGGACTGCGCGGCCCGCACGCCGGCCGGATCCGTAGCAGGCCCGACGATCACGAAGTCGTTCGTCATGACCGGGCGCCGCTCGATCCCGGCGCCGTCGGCCATGAACGCCTCCTCGGCGGCCGGATCGTGCGCGAGCACCACGTCGACGTCGCCGTTGCGCGCGAGCGCGAGCGCCTTGCCGCTGCCGACGGCAATGACATCGACGGAGATGCCGGACGCCGCCTCGAACACGGGGTTCAGCACCGCCAGCAGGCCGGAGTCCTGCGTGCTGGTCGTGGTCGCGAGGCGCAGCCTTTCTGCCGCACTGGTGTCGAGTACGCACAGCAGCAACAGAGGGCACAGCATTCGAAGCATCGAAGAATCCCAGGCGTGTGGAAGCGGGCATCATGGAATGCGGCGTCGCGCGGGACAAGCGCGATGGACACGGGGAGGAGCACCGCGCGGTGGCCGCGCCCCTCACCCGAGAATGACCCTACGGTTCGGAACCGGAGGTGTTCTGCAAAAAACCAGTGTTGCAGGAACAGATGGCTGGTTCTGGTGCCACGAAATCGGTGTCGACCGCCGGCCACACCTGGCCGTTCGCCGCACTGTAGGCGGCATTGCTCGCCGTCACCGTGGGCGAGCCGTCGGTGAATTCGAACTTGCCACCGCCGCCCACGCCGAAACCGAAGCCCAGTGACAGGCCGTAGGGATAGCCGCCCTGCGCGCAGACAGGTCTTACTTCCCCCTGGCGCGACGCATAGCCGGCATCCGCGATCAGCAGCCAGTTGCCGCTGCCGCCAGCCGCAAATGGCACGAAGCCGTTGCGCGGATCGAGTTTCTGCAGGTAGCCCGAGCCGCCGCTGCCGAGGCCGACAACAAGGCTATGTCGGCCCTGTCGGTCGTACGCGCAGATCGCGGGCCAGGTCGTGCCATTGGCCACGTTGTAACTCGCCCAATTCGATTGTGCGAAACCGTTCGTGCCGAGCGGCCTGAAGCCATTCAAGGCATCGTCGAACACGTACACGCGACCGCCGTTGCCACTGCCACCGCCAGCGGCGATTTCGGCCAGACCGTCGCCGTCGAGATTGCCGACGGCCGGATAGACAGCGCCGTTCTGTGCGTTGTAGGTCGCAAACGGCCGGTGTAACCAGCCATTGCCATCCGGCGTTTTCACCGGCGTGTGGGCCGCGCCTGCGTCATCGAGGAGGTACAGCCAACCGTCACCGCCGCGGCCGTAGCCAACGACGAGTTCATCGCGCGTGTCGCCGTCGATGTCGCCGCAGGCCGGGAAGGTTTCGCCATTCGCCGCGATGTAGCCCTGCCAGTTGCCGGCGCGCACCCAACGCAGATGCGCGAAGCCGGTGGTGACGTCGTCGCGGATTTCGAGCCAGTTGCGGCCACCCGGCCCCATGCCGATGACGAGTTCACGTCGGCCGTCGCCGTCGATGTCACAGAAGGCGGGGCGCGACTCGCGCTGCGCGTTTCCGTAGCCCGCGAGTTCCGCGTTCGCGGCATAGTTCGGTGTCAGCTGGAGGCGCCGGTTGTCGCCGACGATCTCGACCGCACCATTGCCGCCAGCACCGAAACCCATCGCCGAGAGGCGGCCGAGCAGCGGCAGCGAGGCCGGATCGCGTGGATTGCCGCCGCCGCGATACTCCTGCAGATCGCTCGCGCCGTCGCCATCGCTGTCGGTGCCGGCATCGGCGACGAGCGGGTTGAAGCCGTTCGCGATTTCATAGGCGTCGTCGATGCCGTCATCGTCGCTGTCGGTGTCGTTGACCTGCGTGCCGCGCGCGATTTCGTCTGCGTTCGTCAGGCCATCGCCGTCGAAGTCGCCGGTGGCGCCATCGCGGCCCGTCGCGAGCCGCGGGTTGAGTCCGCGCGCGATTTCGAACGCATCGCTCATGCCGTCGTTGTCGTCGTCGGTGTCGGCATTGTCGCCGGTGCCGTCGCCATCGGCGTCAGCAGACTCGGCCGGGTTCGACGGAAACGCATCCGCAGCGTCGAACACGCCGTCGCCGTCGGTGTCCTGCGGATAGCCACCGCCGATGGCTGGAAAACTTTCCGACCACGCGGGACTGCCATCGACGGTGAACACCTGCTGGATGCGGCGCAGGCGTTGCGCAGCGCCGCCGTAAAGAAGGCTGACGCCGTCGGCGATAGTCAGCAGTTCGTGCTCGGCGTTGCCATAGAGATCGCCACACGCCACGCGATGCGGGACATAGCCGGACACGCGCGGCGCGTCGAGCCAGCCGTCGGCAAGCTGCCCGAGCGGGCGGCGTGTGGTCATGTCGAAAATCTGCACGCCGGCACCGCTCGCGAGCAGCAGTTCGCTGCGACCGTCGGCGTTCAAATCGCAGCTCGCCGGCCACACGGTGCCGTCGGTCGCCGCGTAGGACGGCGCGCCCAGTTGCAGCGTGGCACTGCCGTTCACGGTCAGCGGGCGCAGATTGTTGAGCGCGTCGTCGAAGATCTGCACCACGCCACCGCTGCCGGCCGCGCCGGCCACCGCGACTTCGGCCTGCGGGTCGGCGTCGAAATTGCCGACCGTCGGATACGTCGCGCCGTTGGCGGCGTTGTAGGTGGGCGCGGGCCGCAACAGCCACGGGCTGTTGCCGTCGACGCGGTTCAGCGGTGCGTAATTCGTGGTGGCATCGTCGAGCAGGAACAGCCAGCCGCCGCCGCCGTTGCCATAACCGACGACGATTTCGTCGCGGCCATCGCCGTCCAGATCGCCACAGGCCGGGATCGTCTCGCCGTTGGCGGCGAAGTAGACCGGTCGATTCGCGCTGCGAATCCACGCGAGGTGGGCAAAGCCGGACGCAGCGTCGTCTTTCACTTCAATCCAGCCACGGCTGCCGGCGCCGAGGCCAATCACCAGTTCCTGCGCCGGATCGTTGTCGACATTGCACCAGACCGGTCGCAACGAGCGCTGCGCGAGCGGGTAGCCGGCGAGATCGGCGTTGCTGTTGTCGAGGCTGAGCGTGCCGGCGACGTGCGTGGCATTGGGGTCCAGCATCCTGAAGCTGTCGACGAGATCCGCCTGACCCTGACCGTTCGGCCCGCGACCGATGATCGGTGCGCGGCGTGTGGGCGACGGTGTCGGGCGCGACGCGGCCGCGCGCGGGTCGGATCCGGCCTGGGCTTCAAACCAGTTCGCAAAGCCGTCGCTGTCCGCGTCCCACGCAGCATCGAGTGCGTTGTCCGGCTCGAAGCCATGGGTCATTTCGTAGAGATTCGTCAGGCCGTCGCCATCGAAGTCCCCGTTCGCGCCGTGCAGGCCCGTCGCCAGCGTCGAATCGAGGCCGTTGGCGGACTCGAAGGCGTCGCTCATGCCGTCGTTGTCATCGTCGGTGTCGGCGTTGTCACCAATGCCGTCGCCATCGGTGTCGCGGGATTCGGCAGGGTCGTTCGGGAACGCGTCTGCGCCGTCGAATACGCCATCAGCGTCGGTGTCGACGGGATAGCCGCCGCCGAGCGCCGGCCATTCGGTCTGCCAGCTGCGCGCGCCGTCACGCAGCTGCAAGGTCTGGATCTGCCGCAGCCGCAGTGCCGGCCCCGCATGCAGCGCGGCGCTGCCGTTGGCCTTTAGCGTAAGGATTTCAGCCTGTGCATTGCCGAACAGTTGGCCGCAGGCCACACGCTGCGGCGCGAAGTTCGCCACCATTGGCGCTTCGAGCCAGCCATTGGCCTGTGGCGCGTAGCTCACCGGTTGCCCGGTCAGCGTCGACATCACCTGCACGCCGGCGCCGGTCGCGAGCAGCAGTTCGCTGCGCCCGTCGGCATCGAGATCGCAGCTGACAGGCCACACGGTGCCGTCCGTCGTCGCGTAATTGCCGGCCGCACCGAGCTGCAGCCAGACGCCGCTGCCGACATTCAGATTGCGGAACTGGTTCAGCGCGTCATCGTAGAAGCGCACCCAGCCCTGGTTGCCGCGGCCGCCGCCGACGGCGATTTCGTCAGCGGCATCCGCATCGAAGTTGCCGACCGTCGGATACACCGCGCCGTTGACGCCGTTGTAGTCCGCCCAGTTGCGCTGCACCCACGGCGTGTTGCCTTCACCACGATTCAGCGGCGCGAAGTTCGCGACTGCGTCATCGATCACGAACAGCCAGCCGCCAGCACCTGCGCCGTAGCCGACGACGATTTCGTCGCGCCCGTCGGCATCGAGATCGCCGCAGGCCGGGAAGGTTTCGCCGTTCGCGGCGTGATAGGTCGGGCGTTCGCCGCCCTTGAGCCAGCGCAGGTGCGCGAAGCCGGTGGCGGCATCGTCGCGGATCTCCATCCAGCCGCGGCTGCCGCGCCCGTGGCCAATCACGAGTTCCTCGGCCGCGTCGCCATCGAGGTTGCACCACACGGGGCGCATTTCCTGCTGCGCACTGCCGAAATAGCCCGTGAGTTCCGCGTTGTTGCCACCGGGCGTCAGCGCGCCGGCTTCGAACGGGCCCGCGCCGGACTTCAGCATGCGCGCGGAATCCACGATCGCGAGCCGGCCGGCGCCCCCGCCGGCCGTGCCGACGAGGAGCGCGCTGCGGCCCGCGCCCACGGCGGGACGTGAACCCGCGTTGTTGAGCAGTGTGCCTTCCTGCACTTCGATCCAGTTGTTCCAGCCGTCGCCGTCGCGATCGGACAGCGCATCCTGGGCGTCATTCGGGCTGAGCCCGAACTGGGCTTCGAGCAGGTTCTTGAGGCCATCACCGTCGAGGTCGCCGTCTGCGCCGTTGGCGCCGCTCGCATCCTGGGGGTTCAGACCGGTGGCCAGTTCGAAGCTGTCGCTGATCCCGTCACCGTCATCGTCGGTGTCGGCGTTGTCACCGATGCCGTCGCGATCGAGGTCGCGCGACTCGGCGGGATCGTTCGGGAACGCATCAGCTGCATCGAAGACGCCGTCGTTGTCGCTGTCGAGCGGATAGCCACCCCCGAGCGCCGGCCACTCGGAGGTCCAGCTGCGCGCACCGTCACGCAAGCCCAATGTCGTCAGGCGCACGAGGTTCAGCGACGCGCCGCCGTGCAGCGCCCCGTTGCCCGCGGCATCGACCGTCACGATCTCGGCCTCGGCACTGCCCGCGAGATTCGCGCAAGCCACGCGCTGCTGCACGAAGTTCGTCGTCAGCGGCGTGCTCAGCCAGCCGTTGATCGCTGGGGTGAACGCCGCTGGTTGCCCGGTGGACATGTCACGCACGTGAAGGCCGGCACCGGTGGCGAACAGCAGTTCGCTGCGACCGTCGGCGTTCAGATCGCAGCTCGCCGGGAACACGGTGCCGTCATTGGCGGCATAGGGGCCGGCGCCGGTCACCTGCATCGAGGTTCCGCCGTTCACCGACACTGCGCGGAACTGGCGCAGGCCGTCGTCGTATAGGAAGACGCGGCCCTCGTTGCCGCGACCGCCGCCGACGGCGATTTCCTCGGGCGCATCCGCATCGAAGTTGCCAACCGTCGGATACGCCGAGCCGTTGCCGGCGTTCAGCGCCGGCAGGTTGCGGAAGATCCACGGACCGCCCGCGTCGCCCTGCGTCGACGGCGCGAAGTTGCGCAGCGCGTCTTCGAGCACGAACAGCCAGCCGCCACCGCCGGTGCCGTAGCCGACGACAATCTCGTCGCGGCCGTCGCCATCGACGTCACCACAGGCCGGATAGGTTTCACCATTGGCGGCGTGATAGGTCGGCCGATCGCCACCCTTGATCCAGCGCAGATGGGCAAAGCCCGTGCTGACATCGTCCTTCACTTCCATCCAGCCGCGGCTGCCCGGTCCGAGCCCGATCACCAGTTCCTCGGCCGGATCGTCGTCGACGTTGCACCACGCCGGCCGCAGATCCTGGCGGCTCGTGCCGACATAGCCGGCGAGGTCGGCGTTGCCGGTGTCGAGCGTCAGCGCGCCGGCTTCGAACGGGCCTTCGGTCGACAACATGTTCGCACTGTTGACGAAGCGTGCCGGGCCCTGCGCCACACCGGTGAGGCCGAGCAGCAGCGCTTTGCGGTTCGCCGTGATCGCGGGCTTCGTGTTCAGCGCGCGCGGGTTCGTGCCCTCGAGCGCCTCGATGCGGTTGGAGAACCGGTCGCCGTCGGCATCCGCGGCGCCATCTCCGGCACTCAGCGGGTCGAAACCGTTGGCGGCTTCATAGGCGTCATCCATGCCGTCATTGTCGTCGTCGGCATCGCAGGCATCGCCAAAGCGATCGCCATCGCGATTGGCCTGATCTGGATTCGCGAGCAGCGGGCAGTTGTCGGCGCTGTTCAGCACACCGTCTTCGTCGAGGTCGAGATCGCAGGCATCGCCGGCGCCGTCATTGTCGCCGTCGGTCTGCGCGGCATTGGCCACGGACGGGCAGTTGTCCTGCGGAAACTGCACACCATCACGGTCGACATCCACGCGCGCGCTGGTCAGCTCCGAGCGCGTACCGTCCTCCTCTATCCTGACGACCCCCAGTCCAGGTACCAGGTGCAACACGGTCTGGCTGTCGATGCGCTCGCCGGTCTCGGGTATCAGCATCGAGGTGGTAAGGGCCAACGGAATGCTGACGAAGTTACCGAATAGAGTCGAGACGTTCTCCGGCGCGCGAGTGCTTGCCGTATAGGTGACCGGAAACACACCCGTGAAACGCTGCCCGGTGGCGAGGTCGAGCAGGCTGGCGTTGCCACTCGTGCTTCCGCCGAGGGAGGTCCCGGCGGGCTGGAATTCAGGCGGGACGAGGTTGATCGGCGGTGAATACACCAGGTCGAGCGTGTTGCCGTCCTGGTCACGCCCATTGGAGCGGAAAAACTGCAGGCCATTGCTGCCGTGGGCATAGTATTCGAGGGTTTCGGGGCCCTGCAGCACCGACGTGACGGCGCCGTTGACGACGACGGTCGCGGACTGGATGCGTTCGACGCGCGTCTGGGTGCCTGGCCCGGCGTAGGTCCATTCGGAGTCCGGGGCGAGCGGGAAATAATCGGCGGCCCGCAGAGTGCCGTCGGACGGCACGATCCCCAGGTCTCGGCGTACGCTTTGCCCCTCGACGAGTGAAAATGGCCGCGTTGACTTCGTCACCGGATCGAAATCGCTGTCATTGGCACCGTTGACCGCTCGTGGCGCATAGAGGTGTCTGGCCCCGATGCTTTGGGTCACTCCAGAGTCCATGCCGCCGAACGCTGCCCGAAGGTTCGGGGCCGCCACCGGATGCAACTCGTAGCGCCCCTGCGCATCGGTCACTGCCGACAGTGCGCCAACAGCGATTCTGTAACCCGGGATGCCCGGTTCGGCGCTGTCGCGCACGCCGTTTCCGTTCTGGTCCCGCCAGACGGTGCCATGCACGGTGCCGTACGGGGTGGTGATGAGACCGGCGTCCAATGAGAGCGTGCGTCCCGCGCCCAGGGATTCCAATGGTGCACTGAGGCTGGTCGCGACGTCGATGTCGCTGTCGAGCGTGTCATTGTCGCCTGCGTCCTGTGGGGATACGCGCGAGAATTCGGCAGGGTTGTATACCCGTACGCGATAGCGCCCCGCCAGTGCCTCGAGCGTGAACCGGCCGTTGGCGTCGGTCCGTACAGATTCGGCCACGTTGCCGTTCGTTTCGTCCACCAGCCCGACAAGCACCTGCGCGAGACCCGCTTCGCCCTGATCGCGGATGCCGTCACGATCTTCATCCGACCACACGATGCCGCTGATCCTGTCGATCAACTCGACCAGGCCGAGATCGACGTTCGTCAGCGTGGTGCTGTTGCCGACCAGATTGACTACATCGGTGCGCGCGCTCAGCGTCGAATTGGAAGGCGCGAAAACAACCCCTGTCTGCGCGTCACTGTCCACTGCGTCATTGGCACCGACATTCTGTGCAGTCGGACGATACCTGAGTGAAGATTCCCCCTGCGAGTTGGATGCAAACGTATTCAGATGAAACCGGACAACCGCATCCCCCTCACTCGTGGTGATGCGGTAGCGCCCGGCACTATCGGTGAAAGTGTGATCGCTGAGGTACAGCAGATCCGGCTTCGACATCTGCACCTCGATCCCTGACACCGGTGGTTCTCCGGCATCGCGGACACCATTGCGATTGGTGTCGATCCAGATGGCGCCCTCTACATAGCTGGTGCGATCGATCAATCCGACGTCGATACTGTCGACTGCCTCGCCCTGGCCGATCGCCATCGTGGGCGAGCGGCCGTCGGCAGCAAAGTCGCTGTCACGCGTGCGATCCGAACCCTGGCCGCTGGGCACGAAATCGCCGATCACGTTGCGCTGCTCGACGACCGCGAACAGGTTTCCGGCAGCAGTCTTGAGCTCATAGCGACCCTGTGCGTCGGTGACGGCGATCTCCAAATTTTCGCCGCGTTCAGGGTTGTCGGAGTGCAAGCTCAACTTAACGCCGGGATAACCGGATTCATTGACGTCACGAATGCCGTTGCGATTCAAATCCCGCCACGCCGTGCCGCGCACGGTCGCGACATTGGCCGGCAACAGTGAGGAATTGAGCCAGGTGAGTTCGCCGGTGGTCAGGACGCCGTCGCAGTCGAGCGTGAAATCGATGTCCGTCGAGACCAGGTTCGGGCCCAGCGTTTCAAAGCTGTTGACGGTGAATTCGAACAGGGGCGGAGTCAGACGGTTGCCGCCACACTGAATCCCCTGCCGAACGTACTCGAGTTCCGGCGTACCATCGAGCATGGCCTGATGCGTGCGCGCCGTCTGGCGCCAGGTCCCGGGAGCCAGCGGCGCAGGCACATCTTTAGTCGAGAATATCAGGAGGGCAGTCTGGTCGGTCGTCGTGCCGGGCATGTTTCGGCGCAATACGTGGAACCCCAGCCGATCGATGCCGTCGTTGTCGCTAGGGTGTCCGGAATAGTCAGTCCCGCTGACCCCCACGGTGAATTCCGCGGTACTGGTCGTGACATTCCACTCGGCGGCTGGCGGGCCGCCCGGAAAGCTGGTGGCGCCGGAGAGGCGCAAGGAGCCCGTCATCGCCGCCTCGGCTACCCCCAGGAGCAAAGACACAGCGGCCGCGCACAGCGCTGCCCCAGTCCCCTTACTCCCCGGCCGTTGGCGGCTCACGCGTTTGTCTCTCCAGCCCAGGCCTCTGCGGGCCCGTGCGGGTCAGGCCGCTCTGTGGCGGCATGGGTAGCGATTGTCCGCCTGACTGGCGGGCTCGCACCAGTTTAAGGCAATGGCAGCGGAATCCGGCAGGGGGCCGGCCGCGAGTTTCCGGTAAAAATCGGTGTACGACGCCCCTACTTCCCGAGCACGCCGTCGCTGACCCGCCCGGCGTTGTTCATATGAATGACACAGAGAGAGCCGGAATCGATGTAATCGAGCCCGCAGGCAGCGCGCGCGTCCGGTTGCCCGCTGATTCGGCAATTGCCGGAACGCGTGCTAGCCTCCGGGCAAATCCGATGGAGTGCCCCGCGTGAATGCCCCGACCTCTTCCGCCACCGACGTTCGCGCGTCGCTGGCGGCGATCCATGCCGGTTTCGAAGCCACCGGCTACCTGTGCAGCGATGCCATTGCCACCGCCCTCTTCCTCGCGACGAACCTGCAGAAGCCCATCCTCGTCGAGGGACCGCCCGGCGTCGGCAAGACCGAACTGGCGCGCGCCACCGCGGCCTGGCTGGACAAGCCGCTGATCCGCCTGCAGTGCTACGAGGGGCTCGACGAATCGAAGGCGCTGTACGAATGGAAGTATGGCAAGCAGCTGCTGTATACGCAGGTGCTGAAGGACAAGCTCGGGGACCTGATGGCCGGCGCGAAAGGCCTGGCCGAATCGATCGCGCGCCTGCACGAGTTCGACGACACCTTCTTCAACACCGAATTTCTCGAACCGCGGCCGCTGCTGAAGGCATTGTGGGAGCCGGGCGGCGCGGTGCTGCTGATCGACGAAATCGACAAGTCGGACCAGGAATTCGAAGCCTTCCTGCTCGAGATGCTGCAGGACTACCAGATCTCGATTCCCGAACTCGGCACCGTCAAGGCCACCGTGCCGCCGGTGGTGTTCCTGACCTCGAACAACACGCGGGAACTCGGCGACGCGCTGAAGCGGCGCTGCCTGCATCTGCACATTCCGTATCCCGACGCGAGCCTCGAGCGCCGGATCATCGCGAGCCGCGTGCCTGATTTGCACGACAGCATCCGGCACCAGCTGGTCGGTTTCGTGCAGGGCCTGCGCGCCCTCGATCTGAAAAAGACCCCGGCGATTTCCGAAACCATCGACTGGGCGCGCGCGCTGCTGCTGTTGCACGCGGACGAGCTCGATGTCGAACTCGTGCGCAGCACGCTGAACCTGCTGTTGAAGTTCCAGGACGACATCACGCAGGTCGACAGCGAGCTCTATCGCCTGATCTCGGCGGCCCACAAAGTCTGAGGGCACGGTGAGTCTCGTCCTCGGCAATTTCCTGCAGGCCCTGCGCGCGTCGGACGTGCGCGTGTCGACCAGCGAAGGCCTCGACGCTGCCGCGGTGCTCGGCGCGATCGGCTTCGACGACCGCAGGCTGCTGAAGACGGCGCTGTCGCAGGTGCTCGCCAAAACTCTCGACGACAAGTCGCGCTTCGATGAATGCTTCGATCAGTTCTTCCAGGCCGAGGATCTGCGTCATCTGCCACCGGCCGACGGGCAGCCCGACGGCGACGACGCAGCGGACGACGGCGCGGCAAACGGTGAAGCACCGGGCGATACCACCGATCCGGCTGCGACCGAGGGCGAGGCGGCAGGGCAGCCCAGTGAGCCCGGACTCGAGGCCCTGCTCGAAGGCGGCGATCGGGCCCGGCTGCAGATGGCGCTTGCCGGCGCGGCGCGCGAAGTCGGCATCACGGACATCAAACTGTTCACCCAGCGCGGGATGTATTCGCGGCGCATGCTCGAGGCGATGGGCGTGGAGGCGCTGGAACGGCGGCTCTACGATCTGCGCCGCCGCGGCGAAGAAGCCGAAGCGGAGCGGCTGCGCGGCCGGCTGGCCGTGCTGCGCGAAGACGTGCTGGCCCTCGTCGATCGGCAATTGCTGCTGCTGACGGCCAACGCCGGCACGCGGCTGCGCGAGGAGATCCTGCAGCAGGTGCCGCTCGCGCGGGCCGAAGTCAGCGACTTCCGGATTATGCAGGCCCTGGTGCGCAAACTCGCCAGGAAGCTCGTCGCGCTGCACTCCAGACGCCGCAAGGTAGCGCAGCGCGGCGTGCTCGACGTGCGCCACACGATCCGCCGCAACATTGAATTCGACGGCCTGTTGTTCGACATCGTCTGGCGTCGCAAGAAGATCGAGCGGCCGAAAATCGTCGCTGTCTGCGATGTCTCGGGCTCGGTCGCGAACTACGCGCGCTTTCTGCTGCTGTTTCTGTACAGCGTCGCCGAAGTGCTGCCGAAAGTGCGGGCCTTCGTGTTCTCGTCCGTGCTCGCCGAAGTCACGGAGCTGTTCAAGACCCACGACGTCGAGGAAGCCGTCGCGCTGACCCTGCAGAAACATGGCTGGGGTTCGACCGATTACGGCATGGCCTTCGCCCAGTTGTGCGAGCAGGCGCTCGACGACATCGATCACCACACGACCGTGCTGATTCTCGGCGACGCGCGCTCGAACTATGGCGACCCGGGGCTGCGCGAACTGCGCCAGATCCATGAGCGCGCACGCCGGGTGATCTGGCTGAATCCGGAGTCGCGCGGGTTCTGGAATGTCGGCGACTCCGAAATGCCGCGGCTCGCGACCGCCTGCGACCGGGTCGACACCTGCCGCAGCCTGCGCCACCTCGAACGTCTGATCGGGGAGCTGATGCGCACGGCCGTGTGAAGGCCTGCGCTCTGCGGCGGTCTTCGCCGGCCGCCACCGGGGGGCCGGCGTGCACGGGGGCTGACAGAAGCAGCCAAGCCGCTTCCTGCGTCAGCACCACCGTCACGAGGCGCCTGCCTCGCCGGCCTCATGCAAGCTCGATATCGCCCGGGTGCAACGAAGTGGAACCCGGGACCTGTGGGATCTGACTGGCCGCGCCCGGGTTCCGCGCTGCGCGCTACAGCCGGGCTACACGCGGGCGCCGGGCAGGCATCTTCACAGCCACTGACGCGATGAGCCGAGGGTTTCGCCCAGGATCACTGCCAGTCACCGAGATCGGCGCTCAGCCATTCAGCGCGTCCACGCCGCTTGGGCTTGCGGCCACCTGTTGACTGTTACTATATTACGTTCCAGACAACACGGTCGGCCACGCCAACCGGCAGTTTGCGTGTGGCTGGAGACACGCAGGCCTGGCGCGCCCGAGGCACCGGCACGGAGATGCCCGCATGAACGCACCGCTGCAGCTTCCGATCCTGTCGGGCGAGACGTCCTGGCGCGAGGCCGCGCGCCTCGCCGATCTCGCCGACATCTGCGCGCCGACCCTGAACTTGGTGTATCTGCCGCGCGCATTGCCGCAACCCCTGCTCGCTGACGTGACACGCCAGTTGCCACACGGCCGCGGCGAGCGGCGCGTCGTCACGGCGGCCGCCGATCCGTGCCTGGACGGCCTGCTGTTCGATGGCGGGGCCCGCGCGCTGCACGCTGACTGGCGTTTTCTCATCGACGTATACGCCACGTTGACCGACGCGCAGACCGTGGGCTTGCGCCTGCACGTACTGACCGGGGCGATGTGTCCGCGCTTCCACACCGATCGCGTGGGCCTGCGCCTGATCTGCACCTATGCCGGCGCCGGCACCGAATGGCTCGCGAATGAGGACGTCAGGCGCGAGCGGCTCGGGCATCGCGCGGACGGTCTGTCCGACGAGCACAGCGGTGCCGTGTGCGGCCCGGTCCGGCGTCTGCCGACGGGCGCGACCGCGCTGCTGAAGGGCGAGGCATGGCCGGGCCACGAAGGCCGCGGCTGTGTGCACCGTTCGCCAGCGGCTGAGGACGGCGTGCCACGCCTCATTTTCACCATCGACGCGTTGGCAGACCGGTGATCCATGGCACGCGTGCGTCGGGTCGCCGGGCCTGCGCCTGAAGGCGGCAGCAGCACGCCGGTGACGCTCGCCCGCCTGTTAGCATGCGCCACGTCAAATACTGCGAAGACCAGAGGATGCCTTCTAGCCGTGCCAGCTTGCTGCTCGCCGTGCTGTCGCTGCTGCCCGCCATCGCCGGTGCCGCGGAAGGCGCGCACGAGCACGGCGTCGCGACGCTGCAGATCGTCGTCGACGGCAACATGCTGCAGGCGAACCTCGAGATCCCGGCCCATGACGTCGTTGGCTTCGAGCATGCGCCGTCGACCCCGGGGCAACGTGCGGCCGTCGAGACGGCGCTGGCACGATTGCAGGAGCCCGGACGCGTGATCGCACCGACGCCCGACGCCGGCTGCGTCGCCACGACGACGCAGGTCGAGGCGGCACCCGGCCGTGGCAATGACGTTTCCGCCACCGCACACGCCCATGCTGACGACGAACCATCCCATGCAGATTTCCGGCTCGCCTGGACGCTGCGCTGTGCGCAGCCGGCGGCGCTGGACAGTGCGACCACCGGCCTGTTCACGCTGTTGCCCGAGCTCGCGCAACTGCGCGTGCAGGTCATCGGCCCGCTGGGCGCGCGCGCGCTGATGCTCGCGCGGCCCGACAGCGTGATCGAATTCGCCGCCGACTGAGCAGGCGCTCAGCGATCTCCTGCCAGGGCGCCGCTCGCCAGCGCCGCGTCGCGATCGGCCGGCAGCTGAAACTGGGGAGTGTCGTCACGCGGCTGCCGCGAGTCCTGCCCCTCGTTCGACGCGGCCGCCTGTTGCCATTCGCCGTCAGCATCCCAGCGATTCGGCAGGCACAGCAGCGTGCCCGGCAGCGGTGCGTGCTCGAGGCCGGACAGCGCGGCCGCCAGGATCGCATCCTGGTCGGCCACATCGAACGGCTTGCCGGCCGAGTGCCCGAGCGGATAGTCGACGAAGGTCGCGCGCGGCGGCCGGCCCGCACCGAGAATGTCGAAGGCGCTGCCAAGACACATCGTCGCGATGCCGTGTGCTTCGAGGTGCCGTGCGACCAGACTCACGGTCTGGTGACACACGGGTCACATCGCAACGAGCAAGGCGGCATCGACCTCCTGCGCGCGCATCGCCTCGAGCACCGCGGGTGCGACTTCCTCGCGCACGCGCCGCTGCGAGTACACGCCGCCCATGCACGACAGCAGTGTGTCGGCAAGGCTGCCGATGACGCCGAGCCCGACCAGCCGGCGCAACGCGCGCGACGGGAAGATGCAGCCCGGATCGCGCCGCGGATCGACCAGATAGTTCTCGGTGATGTGCGAGAAGCGCAGCTCGGCGTCGGGCGTCGTGGCCGGGATCTCGCGGATCGAGCAGTCGTCACGGTAGTGGTACGCCACCTGGCCGAGCGCGTACGCGCCGGAGGTCGACAGCAGGCCCAGACGCGCCTCGCGCAACGGTTTGCGGAGCGGCTGCCACGCGGGCGGACTGTCGGCGGCGAACCAGCGATAAGGCTGATAACCGAGGCGCAGGTAGCGCGCGGTGATAGCCTGCATGTACATGACCGGCATGGCGTGCCTCCTCGGGCGGCGAATGCCGGTCAGCATAAGGGCGGCATTTGCCGCTGTCACGGCGCGCGCCGGCGCGCGTCAGCGTCGGCGCGCCTTATAATCCGGGCCAGCGCCTTCGCGCCACGCAGTCCAGACAGAGGCAGTTCCCGCATGACGGTCGATGACGGAGCAGGCGAATGGCGCGATCGACTCGTCATCGACGGCAGCGCCGACGCGCCGGTCGTGCGTCTCACGGGCACCTGGTCGCTGCGCGGCCCGGTCACGCGCTATGTCGAGATTGCGCCGCGACTCGCGGCCGCCAAGCGTGTCAGCCTCGGCGCGCAGGATCTGAAAGCCTGGGATTCGAGTGCGGTGAATTTCCTGGCCGCGCTGCTGCGCGACTGTGAGGCACGCAAGATTGCCGTCGACCAGACCGCGCTGCCCGAGGGCCTGCGGCGCCTGCTGACGCTCGCCTTCGCGGTGCCGCCGCCAGCCAGCGTGCGCGGCACGCCGCAGGCGCCGGGGCTGCTCGCCGCGCTTGGTCAGCACGCGCTGACGGTGTGGCGCGACCTGCCCGCAATGGTCGAGTTCGCCGGTGAAATCACGCTCTCGCTCGGGCGCTTCTGCACCGGCCGCGCCCGCTACCGGCGGCAGGATCTCGGGTGGCTGATCGAGGAGGTCGGCCCGCGCGCACTGCCAATCGTCTCGCTGATCAGCTTTCTCGTCGGCACCATCCTCGCCTACATGGGCGCGGTGCAGCTCGCGCTGTTCGGCGCCGAGATCTACATCGCCGACCTCGTCGGCATCGGCGTGGTGCGCGAAGTCGCGGCGCTGATGACGGGCATCATCCTCGCCGGCAGAACGGGCGCGGCGTATGCGGCGCAACTCGGCACGATGCAGGTCAACGAGGAAATCGACGCCTTCCGCACGCTGGGCGTGTCCCCGATCGACTATCTCGTGCTGCCGCGGATGCTCGCGCTGCTGCTGATGGTGCCGCTGCTGACGCTCTACGCGGGCATCGTCGGCATCCTGGCCGGCATGCTGATCGCGGTCGGCGTGTTCAATGTCGGCATGTACGAGTACTACAACGAAACGCTGACCGCGCTCGAGCTGAAGCACTTCGCGGTGGGCGTGATCAAGGGCACGGTCTACGGCGGGTTGGTGGCCTTCGCCGGCTGCCTGCGCGGCATGAATTGCGGGCGCAGTGCGCAGGCGGTCGGCGAGTCGACCACCTCGGCTGTGGTGCTCGGCATCCTGCTGATCACGATCTCGGCGTCGGTGCTGACGATCGTCTTTCACAAACTGGGCATCTGACGTGACCGCCGCGCCCCACATCGAGGTTCGCGATCTGACGATGGCCTATGGCGACTACGTCATTCAGCGCGATCTGAATTTCACCGTCAATCGCGGCGACATCTTCGTGATCATGGGCGGCAGCGGCTGCGGCAAGAGCACCCTCCTGAAGCAGATGATCGGCCTCAACCGGCCGAGCAGGGGCGCGGTGTTGTACGATGGCGAGGATTACTGGGCGGCGAGTCCAGAGGCACAGGTCGAACGGCAGCGCAGCTTCGGCGTGCTGTTCCAGGCCGGCGCGCTGTGGAGTTCGCTGACGCTGGCCGAGAATGTGGCGCTGCCGCTGCAGGAATTCACGGGGCTCACGCCCGACCTGATTCGCGAAATCGTGTCGCTGAAGCTGTCACTGGTCGGACTCGCCGGTTTCGAGGCCTTCTATCCGTCGGAAATCAGCGGCGGCATGAAAAAGCGCGCCGGGCTCGCCCGCGCGATGGCGCTGGATCCGGAGATCCTGTTCTTCGACGAGCCTTCGGCCGGTCTCGATCCGCTGAGTTCGCGGCGCCTCGACGAGCTGATCCTCGAACTGCGCGACAGCCTGGGCGCGACGATCGTGCTCGTGACGCACGAGCTGGCGAGCATCTTCGCGATTGCGAACAACTCGGTGTTCCTCGACGCGGACACCAAGACCATGATCGCGACGGGCGATCCGAAAGCACTGGCAAGGGGCGACGTGGAAAAAGTCCGCAACTTTCTGCAACGGGGCGGCGCATGAGCAAACAGGCGAATCCCAAGGTCATTGGCGGCTTCGTGCTCGGCGCGGCCGCGCTGGTCGTGGCGGCGGTGCTGCTGCTCGCCGACGGCGGGTTCTGGCGCAAGCGACCGTCCTACATCATGTATTTCGAAGGCTCGGCGACGGGCCTGCAGATCGGCTCGCCCGTGGTGTTCCGCGGCGTGAAGATCGGCAGCGTCGAGAGCATCGGCCTGTCGGTCGACGAGAAGAAGTTCAACTTCCTGGTGCCTGTTGTCGTGCGCACCGACGAATACGTGCTGAAGAACCTCGAAGGCCAGTCTATCGCACTCGGCGACATCGCCGAGAACTCGGAGCTCGCCCAGCGCGGCCTGCGCGCGCGCCTGAAGACCTGGAGCTTTCTGACCGGCCAGCTGTACATCGATCTCGACTTCTACCCCGATCGTCCGCTGACGCTGTACGGCGGCGACACGGGTATCCCGGAAATCCCGACGCTGCCGACCGAGGTCGAAGAGCTGACCAACAAGCTCGACAAGCTGAACGTCGAGAAGCTCGTCGAAGACATCTCGATGATTTCCGAGTCGGTGCGTGAACTGGTGACCTCGCCCGAGGTGTCGCATGCGCTGACGAGCCTCGACCAGACGCTCGAACATCTCTCGTCGCTGACGGCGCGCCTCGACAAGCGCGCGACGACGGTCACCAACGATGTGCAGTCGGTGATGAACGAGGCGGCGGAAACGCTGCGCGTGACGCGCACCACGCTCGAAGAGAGCGCCGCGACCCTGCGCGCCGGCCGCCAGACCCTACAACGCATCGACGAAGGCGCGGCGAACGTCGCGGCGCTGACTCGCGGCGACAGCGGCCCGATGCGCGCAATCACCCGCGCCAGCGAAGAACTCGCGGAGACGGCCAGGGCGCTGCGCGCGGCGACCAGCGAGAACTCGACGACGCACTACCAGATCAACGAAATGCTCGAGGAAACGACGTCCGCCGCGCGCGCGCTGCGCCTGCTCGCCGAGGCCCTCGAAACGCAGCCCGAGTCCGTGCTGACCGGCCGCGGCGACGACGAACCGTGAGGACACCGATGAGCGCTGTGATTTCCCGCGCCTGCCTGCTGACGCTGCTGCTGTGTGCCGCGGCGTGCTCGCGCACACCGCCGGCCCAGTACTACCTGCTGAGTGCGCCGCCCGGCGCGGCCAGCGCCAAGGCGCTCGAGGGTCCGCGCCTGGGGCTCGGGCCGATACGCCTCCCGGAGTATCTCGATCGGCCGCAGATCGTCAGCTGGGCCAACGACACGCGCCTGAACCTGTCGAATCGTCATCGCTGGGCCGAGCCGCTGCGGGACTCCTTCGCACGTTCGCTGCAGGCGCAGCTCGCGCTGGCGTTGCCGACGACGCAGATCATTCCCTATCCATGGCGCGGCGCGCCGCCGCCGCCGCGGCAGATCACGGTCGACGTGCAGCGCTTCGAACGGGCCGCCGACGGCACGATGCGCCTCAGCGCGCGCTGGACCGTGCAACAACGCGCCGCCGACGCCACGCCGCGCGTGCTGCTCACCGACCTGAGCCTGCCGGTCGGTGGCGCCGCCGACGACTACGATGCACTGGTCGCCGCCGCGTCCGCTGCGGTCGGCGCCCTCGCACAGGACATCGCGCGTCGTCTGCCCGCGGACTGAACGCACCCGACTCTCGATCACCCAGCCCGAGGAGGAACTCCCATGCAGCCCCAGATCGTCGTCCCCCCGACCATGCAGAACATTTTCGAACGCTTTCACTACGCGCCCGCCGTGCGTATCGGACCGTGGATCACCTGTGCCGGCCAGGTGGGGCGCGACGCCAACATGCGCGTCGTCGAAGACCTCGAAGCGCAGATCGTGCAGGCCTGGGAGAATGTGAAGATGGTCCTCGCACAAGCCGGTGCCGGCTTCGAGCATGTGTATGCGATGACGACCTATCACGTCGGCATCCAGGAACAGCTCGCCCTTTTCTGCGAGGTCAAGGACCGCTACATCCTGCGCTCGAACCCGCCGCCGGCGTGGACCGGCGTCGGCGTGACCGCCCTGACCTTTCCCGGCCAGGTCGTCGAGATTCAGGTCAATGCGTACGTCCCGGAATGAGGGTGGCGGGCGCCCTCGCGGGGCCGTCTTGAACGGCAGTCACGTCAGACGTCAAGACTTTTTTTGATTTGATGCTGCCATTTCCCGAAAAAGGGGCGTAGAGTACCCACCATTCCCGCCGCGCCGCATCTGGTGCGGCACCACCTCCCCCCGTCGCAGGCCTTCTGGATCGTCTACTCCACCGCCCGCTTCCCGGGTTGCAGAATTTGCCGTTTGACGGCGAATCGGAACGCGGAACGTTTGTGTTATCGACTCTGCGTTGCGTGACCACTTTCAAAGCACGTTTTTTTTCGATTGTGAGATTTGAATGAATATTTATGTTGGCAATCTGGCCTATAGCGTCACCGACGCAGACCTTCGTACGGCGTTCTCGGCCTCTGGTGAAGTCACCAGCGCGTCCGTGATCATGGACAAGTTTTCCGGCCAGTCGAAGGGTTTCGGCTTCGTCGAAATGCCGAATAACAGCCAGGCGCTCGCCGCGATCAAAGCGCTGAACGAGAGCCCGATGCAGGGCCGCAACATGCGCGTCAACGAAGCGAAGCCGCGCGAAGCGCGTCCCTCGCGCCGCGACTCGTACTAAGCGTTTACGCCCGCAAGGGCGTCGGCCGGGTCATCCCCGTGGTGACCCGGTCTGTCTAGTTCCCCTCTTCCCTATGGCTGCGGCCCCCACGGCGCACCCAGCAGCAACTTCACTTCCTGCGACGCGATCAGCGCCCGAATCTTCGGCGCGAAGTCCTCGATGAATGCCTTGTTCGCATACAGCGCCGCCCAGTGCGCGCGCCGGTCCGCATCGTCGTCGAAGCGCCAAAGGTGTACGAGCTGGTTGATGGCCCCCGTGTCGGCCTGGAAATAACCGACGAGCTTGCTCGCCGCGCCGGACTGCTCCAGCACCGGGTAGCCGATTTCGCGATAGAGCTTCACCGCCTCCGCCATCTTGCCGACGTGCAGGCTGTAGGTGCGCAGTTCATAGACTTTCATGCATGACTCCTGTGGTCCGCGGTGCGGGCGGCAGCTTGCTGCGCCGCGGTTCAATTTCTGCCGATTTCTTCCGTCCGGACGGGCGCCCTGGCCCCCGCCCCTGCGGTATATTGCCGGGGGGTTGGAGCGCTGTCGCGCCCGGCCCGGCCGAGTGGCCGTCTGAACCGCCACCCTCCACGTCATCAAACGAGGATGCCCGATGAATCAGCCCCAGATCCTGCGTGCCGACCTCCCGGACGGTTTCGATCTCGACAAGGTCGAATGGCGCCACTTCGCCGGCGACGACGCGTTCGACTATCCGATCGACTACGCCCTCGGCGTCGTCAGCGCGGATCCGGCCGCCGGCCGCATCGACTTCCTGGCGCGCTGGGCCCCGAATGCCTACTGTCACTACCATCGCCACCTGGGCCACACCGAGACCCTGCTCGTCGCCGGCGAGCAGCACCTGGTCGAGCAGCACGCGCATGAATCGGTCCACAAGATTCGCAAGGCCGGTTTCAGGGGCATCACCCCGGATGGCGAAACGCACATGGAATTCGCGGGCCCGAACGGCCTGACCATTCTGTTCAGCGTGTATGCCGAAGACGGCCGTCTGTTCGAACTGCTCGACCGGCACGACCAGGTGATCGCCATCGCGACGATCGACGACCTCGTACAGAAACGCCTCGGCACGGCCGCCTGAGCGGCCCCGCGACTGCACCCGCAAGCTCAAGCACAAGGAGACCTCCATGTCCGATTCCCAACCCCTGCGCGCCGAACTGCCGCCGAACTTCGACCTCGACAGCGTGGAGTGGGTGAACCTCACCGGCAGCCCGGCCTTCGACTACCCGATCGACTACGGCTTTGCCGTGCTCAGCGCCGATCGAGCAACCGGCCGGCTCGACCTGCTGTCGCGCTGGGCGCCGAATGCGTACTGCCACTACCATCGCCACGTGTGCAAGACCGCCGCGCTCGTGATCGACGGCGAACAGCATGTGATCGAGACGCGCGGTCTCGAGACCGTGCACAAGATTCGCCAGCCCGGCTTCTCGGGCCCGACGCCGGACAACGAAACGCACATGGAGCGCGCCGGCCCGACGGGCTGCACGATGCTGTTCGCCATGCAGTCCGACGACGGCCGCATGTTCGAAATCCTCAGCAAGGACGGCAAGGTGCTGGCCACCGCGACCCTGGACGACTTCCTCGAGAACCGCATCGGCCGCAGCAAAGCGGCGTGACGTTGAAGTCACGCCCTGCCGCGCGATGAGTGACATCCGCTACGAGCGGCGCGGTCATGTGCGGCTGATCACGATCGATCGGCCGCAGGTGATGAACTCGCTCGACTTCGCCGCCAACGATGCGCTGGTCGCATGCTGGCGTGAATTCGATGCCGACGACGATGCCCGCGTCGCCGTCATCACCGGCGCCGGCGACGCGGCGTTCTGCGCCGGCGCCGATCTCAAGACCTATACGGTGCCGTTCGCGACGACGCCGGCGCCCGAGTTCGTGCGGCGCTTCACCAACGGCCCCGGTTTCGGCGGCATCACTCGCACGCTCGAAGTCTTCAAACCGATCGTGGCCGCCATCAACGGTTACGCGATGTCCGGTGGCCTCGAACTCGCACTCGCCTGCGATCTGCGCTTCTGCTCACCGAACGCCGTGTTCGCGCTGCAGGACGTCAAATGGGGCTTTCACGCCTGCGACGGCGGCCTCGTGCGTCTGCCGTGGATCGTCGGCCTCGGCCATGCGATGGAGATGTTCCTGTCGGGCGATCGCTTCGATGCGGCATGGGCCCTGCGCACCGGGCTCGTCAATCGCGTGCTGCCGCAGGCCGAGCTGCTGCCACACGCGCTGGCCTATGCGGAAAAACTGGCCACACGCTCGCCAATTGCACAGCGCTTAGGCAAGGAAGTGATGCTGCGCGCAATGGGCCGGCCCGTCGAGGACGGCCTGCGGATGGAGTCGCGCTCGTTTCACGATCTCGGGACCACGGAAGATCTTGCCGAGGGGACCACTGCCTTTCGTGACAAGCGCGACGCCCACTTCAAGGGCCGATGAACGCGGGGCCACCGCGCCCGGCGCGACGCATGCTCGCCTGCGCGGCGCTCGCCTGCGCTGTCATGCAGATCGCACGCGCCGACCTGATCCTGACCACACCGGGCTTCATCGTCACGATCGACGTGCAGTGCGAAGAAGGCCATGTCAGCTGCGATCGGGTGTCTTATCTCGGCACCAACCGACGCTCGGGGAAGAAGCTCGCGTTGACGGGTGAGACCGTCCACACCCGCTGTGTCGACGACTCGCCATGCCGCTTTCTCGGCTATCGGTTCCGCAACGGTCGCTACACCTATTTCGTCGGTGAGGAAGGTTCGTTGACCGTCACCCGCGATGAGCGCGTGCTGACGCAGGAAAGCGGCGAGTGGCAGGACTGAGCGAAGCGCGCACTCAGCTGATTGGCTGAGCGCGAGTATCGTTCACCCGCCATGAACCTGGGCGTTCTGTCAGGCCGGCCGGGTCGGGCTCTGGCGCCCACACTGACCTTCAAGCTAGAAGACCGGTATGCCAACACCGCAGGGGCAATCACACGTGCCATTGGAGAAATGGCGTCTTTGGCTGGGCAGGTTCCTGCTGGGCCCTCTCGTTGTGTTGTCGGGCGGATACGTATTTCTTCTGTATTGCGCACTGATGAGCGGTGAGATCCACACTGTCTCGAAGGGCTATCGTGTCTCGAGCAGCGTCCACACGCTCAGTGACAGCCCTGTCTCGTTCTTCATGTTTTTCGCACTGCATGCAGCGCTTGCGGGCTTCATCATTTTTGTCACCGCCATCGTGGCCAGACGGGTCATCAGCGGCACCAGGCCGAGTTGATGCGCCCCACGTGAACTCGCGATTTTAGCGGCGTCACAGGCGCGCCGATTGGCCTCAGTGCGGCCTGACCCCTTCCTGTAGCGGCGCGCCAACGGCAGAACACCAGGCCGGGTCTGGCGGCCTGCCGTCGTCGCCTGACTGGCTCGAACGTCGGCACCCGATCACGGCGGTCCCGTGGTCCCAGTTGGCGGCGTGCGCCGGCATGTAGCGCCAGCGCGACGACGGCGCATGCGTGGGGCTTCCTGCGTCAGCCCGGCGCGCATGAAGAACCTGCCTCACGAACGCTCGATGTAGCCTGGGTGCAACGCCGTGCAACACGGGATCTGCCGTTTGTGACAGGCCGCACCCGGGTTCCGCGCTGCGCGCTACACCCGGGCTACACGAGACCGCCGGACTGGCACTTTCGCGGCAACCGACGGCACCGCCGGTGTTCGATCCGGTTCAGCCCTTGCATGCGCTGGATCATCGTCCGGGTGCAACGACGTTGAACCCCGGATTTCGTGCGCAAGCCTCACGGCGGCGTGCCGGTCTTCAGTCGAACATCGCCACCGCGCGCGTCCAGCCGCCGGAGGCGCCTTTGATCTTGCACGGAAAGCAGGCCACGGTGAAACCGAAGGCCGGCAACTGCTCGAGATGACGCAGCTTCTCCATGTGGCAGTACGGCGTGTCGATGCCGGCGTAGTGCCCTTCCCAGATGATCTTCGGATCTTTCGTCGCCATCCAGCGTTCGAGCGTCTTCGAGAACGGCGCGTCCCAGCTCCAGCCGTCGATGCCCGTGACGCGCACGCCCTGGTCGGTCAGCCATTTCGTGGCTTCGCGGCCGACGCCACAGCCGGAGTGGATGTAGCGATCCGAGCCGTACATGTCACCGGCCCGCGTGTTCACGAGCACGATGTCCATCGGCTGCAGCTCGTAGCCGATGCGCTTCAGTTCGGCCTGCACGTCGGCGGCGGTGGCGACATAGCCGTCGTCGAGATGGCGGAAGTCGAGCTTCACGCCGGGCCGGAAATACCAGTCGAGCGGCATCTGGTCGATCGTCGGCATCGGATTGCCGTGACGGTCGTGCGAGTTGTAGTGATACGGCGCATCCATGTGCGTGCCGTTGTGCGTGGTCAGCGAGATGTGCTCGATCGCCCAGCCCTCGCCGCCCGGCAGATCCTCTTCCTTCAGGCCGGGGAACAGCTCACACATCAGCTTCGCGTTCTCCTTGCCCGTCACGTAGCGTATCGACGGTCGCATGAAATGCGGATCGACGACCGTGTCGTTGTCGAGCGGCTGGGAAATGTCGACGATGCGGGAAGGCTGTTTCATGGGTTCACTCTTGTCGGCTGCGGAATGCATGGCAGCTTAATCGCACGCTCTGCGCAGGCCAAGGGTTTGAGCATGGTGACGCCGCGCGAGTTCAGCGCCTGCTGCAGCAGCTCGTAGCGCTGCGGGCCACGGCGGCAGGGCGTTCGATGTTGATCTTCAATCTGCTGCACGCCGCCGCCGTGCTCAGCCTGCTCAGGCGTAGCGCCGCACGTGGTAGTCGTCGAAGTCCGGCGCCAGCGTGTAGCGCCAGTAGTCGACGAGGCGCCACGGCATCACGGACACCACGCGGCCGGCCTTGTTGCGGTACCAGTTGTCGAGGCCGGGGCTGGTCCAGACGAGCTTCGCGTGTTCGGCGTCGAGACGCGCGACGTAGTCTGCGCAGACCTCCTCCCGGCACTCGATGGCCTGCACACCGTCGGTGATCATCTTCATGACGCAGCCGAGCACGTAGCGCACCTGGCACTCGGCGATCATGATGATGCTGCCCCCGTGGCCGAGGTTCGTGTTCGGGCCGTAGAGACAGAACAGGTTGGGAAAGCCCGGCACCGTCAGGCCCAGGTAGGCGCTGGCATCGTCGTCGCCCCAACGGCTGCGCAGCGACTCGCCGTCGCGCCCGGTGAACTCGACAGGCCACAGCAGGCGCGTGGCTTCGAAACCGGTGGCGAGAATGACGACGTCGGCCTCGCGCGTGACGCCGTCGGCGGTCTCTACGCCCTGCGCCGTGAGACGCGCGATGTCGTCGGTCACGAGTTCGACATTGTCGCGCTTCAGGGTCTTGAACCAGTCGTTGTCGATCAGGATGCGCTTGCCGTACGGCGGATAGTCGGGCAGGCACTTGGCGACCAGGTCGCTGCGCTCGCCGAGCGCGTCCAGCAGGTACTCGGTCAGGCGTTCGCGATGCCTGTCGTTGCGCGCGTTGACCGCGCGTTCGGGATGCGGCCACGCGGGATCCCGTTCCAGCGTGCGCAGCAGCTGATCGCTGAAACGCCACGCGAGCGTGAAACGATACCAACCCATGTAAAAGGGCACGTGGCGCAACAGCCATTTCTTGCCGTCGCTGACCTGCCGGTGATAGTCGACGCTCGGCACGGCCCATTGGGGTGAGCGCTGGTAGATCGTCAGCGACTGTGCGCGGGCAGCGACGGAACGGGCGAGTTGCATTGCGCTCGCACCGGTGCCGATCACGGCCACGCGCCTGCCGTCGAGCGGCACGTCACTGCGCCAGCGCGCGGTGTGGAACAGCGGGCCTTCGAAGTCGGCGAGGCCCTCGATGGTCGGCATTTTCGGCCGGTTCAGCTGGCCCGTGGCGGACACCAGCACGTTCGCGCTCAGGGTCGCGAGTTCGCCGTCGGGCTGTCTGACCGTGACCTGCCAGCGTGCCGTGCGCTCGTCGTAGCGCGCCGACAGCACTTCGGTGTTGAAGCGGACGCGATCGAGAATGCCGAACTCCTCCGCACAGCGGCACAGGTACGCTTCGATCTCGTCGCCCTTCGAATAGTACCCGCTCCAGTCAGCGTTCGGCCGAAACGAGAACGAGTAGAAGTGGTTCGGCACATCGCAACCGACTTCCGGATACTTGTTGTCGTGCCAGGTGCCACCGAGCGTCGCATTCTTTTCGAGCACCGTGTAGCGGATGCCGGCCTCGCGGAACTGCGCCGCAGCGCAGATGCCCGACACGCCGGCGCCGATGATCAACACCTCGAACTGTGCGATCGACGCGGCGGGCGGCGGCGCCGGCCACGTCGGCGCACGCGCTTCGAGGCCCATTTCCTCGAGCATCATCGGCACGTACTCGGCCGGAATCAGTTCGCCGACACACACACTCATCATCTTCTGGAACGTCGCCCGGTCGGGCAGCGGCGGCGGCGTCAGGCGGCCGGCCTGCAGCGCTTCGAGGATGTCGAGCGCCGCGGCCCGCACCTCGTCCTGCACGGCCGGCGGCAGGCCGCCGGACTCGTCGGCGAAAATGCTGATTTCGCGCACTGGCCGATAGGGCGCGTCGAGCCAGCGGTGATCGCCCGTCAGGTGATGGAGCACCATCAGCAGCACGGGCACGTCGGCGGCGGCGAGCGCCGCGGCGATGTGTGCGCGCGACGCGACGGGAATGGTCTGGTGGTTCATGTCGATGCTACGCCGGTCCAGCCCTATCCGGACCAGCATGTCCGACGATGCGTGCCGAGGGTGAGGGAGTCAAAAGGGTCTGGCGGAACGCAGCGGGAGCACCCGTGTCATTTCGGCACACATTCGCGGACAATGCGCGCCGGACCGCCCTGTCACCGGATCATCGTTCAAAATGCCAATGCTTCGCTTCATCAAGTTGGGCGTACTGCTGCTGCTGCTCGGCGGCTGCGTCGCGCCGGTGCTGCTGATGCCGAGTTCGGGCCAGGTCATCTGGGCGCTGCTGAAGCCGCTCGTCGGCTTCGACCCGAACACGGTGAACCTGTGGGAACAGCCCGCCATCAAGAACCGCATGACGGCTTTTCTCGGCGACCAGTACCAGCCCGTGATGCAACTGGTGCGCACGGCGAACGAACTGAAGCAGGAGGGGCCGTTGTTCTACGTGGTGTCGCGCTACACGCCGGTACCCGAGATCGCGGACAAGGCTGGCCTGGTGTGGAACAAGGACACCAACCAGTTCGCCGCATTGCTGCACAAGGACGGCGTGTCGCAGATCCTCACCGAGAAGCTGCAGACAGCGGTGGAGAACCGGGCTACTGCGGAAGTGCAGAAGCGCCTGCCGGCGTGGCCGGCAGAACTCGCGCCGCTCGCCGCCCTCGCCGTGCCGCTGGCACCGGAGGCCCTGCAGAAGCCGGCGCAGGTGTTGTTGCAGGCGCCGGTGGCAGCGCCGGCCGCGAACGCGCCGGGCACGCTTCCCACCCCGCCACCGCCCCCTAGCGCGAGCCCATCGCCCGTCGCGGCCCCGACACGCGCGCCGATCACCGGGCCGTCATCACCCCTCCCCGGTCCGGTACCGCCCTAGCTCGAACGCTGTCCGTCTCGTGCCTCACGTAGCCGGGGTGAAGCGCACCGAATTCCGGGATTCGTGCCAGGAGAGCGGCTGATGAATTTAGCCACAGAGAACACAGAGAACACGGAGAGTTCAAGGGATTGACCGTGCGACCCCGAACGGCTGCGGTCATTATCGGCAGAGCATTTACGCGCTGCGGACCCAGCAACTCTGTTCTCTATGTTGTCTGTGGCCAAATTGATCAGCATGTCAGCAGAACACAGGTTGGGCTGACGCAGGAAGCCCAACGGCCTTGAGGCTCCCACCTCACTCGGCCGTACGAAAGCTCAGTGTGGCTCTGGTGGAACCCGGGTTCCGCGCTGCGCGCTACACCCGGGCTACACGAAGGCGCCGGACAGGCACTTCCACAGTCACCGTAGCCCGGATGCAGCATCGCGGAATCCGGGGCCAGGGAGTGCACGGCGTTGAACCCCGGGAACACGACCCCATGACGCAAGTGCCGGGGACGATCCCTGTCACCGCCGCGATCCCGGATTGCGCCCCGCTTCATCCGGGCTACGAAAGACGATACCCGCTCGCCGCCGCGCGTTTACTTGTAGAACTTCATGAAGTCCGGTTCGCGCTTCTCGTTCAGCGCCTTCACGCCTTCCTGCGACTCCTCGGTGTTGTAGTACAGGCGCAGCGCCTGCATCGCCACACCGCCCATGCCGCGGATGGACTCGGTGTCGGCGTTGAAGCTCTTCTTCGCGAGCGCGATGGCCGTCGGACTGCGCTTGTTCAGTTCGGCACACCAGGCGGCGACTTCGGCGTCGAGTTCGGCGTCCGGCACCACGGCGTTGATGAGCCCCATCGCCAGCGCTTCCTGCGCGCTGTAGCGCTTGCACATGTACCAGATCTCGCGCGCCTTCTTCTCGCCGACGACGCGCGCGAGATACGCGGTGCCGAACCCCGGATCGACCGAGCCCATCTTCGGGCCGACCTGGCCGAAGATCGCGTTCTCGGAGGCAATCGTCATGTCGCAAAGCGTCGCCAGCACGTTGCCGCCGCCGATCGCATAGCCGCGCACGCGTGCGACAACGGGCTTCGGCACGTCGCGAATCAACGAATGCAGTTCCTCGACCGGCATGCCGATCGTGCCGCGCGCGTCGTTGTCGCCGTACTGGCCGCCTTCGTGGTCGGACTGATCGCCGCCGGTGCAGAACGCCTTGTCGCCGGCGCCCGTCAGCACGATCGAGCCGACGTCCTTGTCCCAGCCCACGCGCAGGAACGCATCGACCAATTCAACGACCGTGCGTGGCCGGAACGCGTTGTACTTCTTTGGGCGATTGATGCAGATCGTGGCGGTGCGACCGTCGCGGGTCAGGATGATGTCTTCGTAATCGGCCATGCGTGCTTGCTCTTTCTTTGTCGGTATTCTCGGCGCGTGCTCAGCCGATCATGCTGTAGCCGCCGCTGACGCTCAGCACCTGACCGGTGACGTGGCCGGCGACCGTGTTCGACGCCAGGAACAGCACTGCGCCTGCCACGTCTTCCGGCCGGCCCACCTTCTTCAGCGGCAGCGCCTTGGCGATCTGAGCGAGCTGATCGGCGGTGAACATCGAGTCCTTGTTGACCCACATGCTGTTCACACCGACGGCCTCGCTCTCCTCCGGAATCGTCACGCCCGGACACACCACGTTGCAGCGAATGCCATTGCGGCCGTTCTCTTTCGCGATGGTCTTCATGAAGCTGTTGACGCCAGCCTTCATCGCGCCATACACCGCCTCGCGCGGCTCGCCCTGGCGGCTGGCATCCGAGCTGATCGACACGATCGCGCCCTGCTGTTTCGGCGCCATGATGCCGAGCGCCGTGTACGTACAGTTCAGCACGCCGACGAAATTCACCTGGATGATCTTCTGCCAGAACTCGGGCGTGGTCTGCGTGAAGAACTTGAGCTCGTCCCAGCCGACATTGTTGACCAGCACGTCCACCGTGCCGCAGCGCGCCACCGTGCGCGCGAACATCGCCTGCACCTCATCGAGCTTGGTCACGTCGCAGCGCACGGTCTCGGCGGCGGCCGCCCCGGCGGCGAGCGCCAGCGCGGCAACGGCCTGCGCCTGCTGCTCGTCGATGTCAGCGAGGGTGATGCTCGCGCCTTCGCGTGCAAAGCCGAGCGTGATCGCGCGGCCGATGTTCGAGCCGGCACCGGTGACGATCACCGCCTTGCCCTTGAGTCCGAGATCCATGGTGGCCTCCGCGTGGTCGTGATTTTGATGTCCGCTTCAGTCCGGGTACTGGGCCGGCCGCTGCTCGAGGAAGGCGTCGATGCCTTCCTTGAAGAAGCCGGCGCTCGCGCAGAGGATCTGCCCGCGATCCTCCAGCGCCACCGCCGCTTCGATGCCCGGCGCATCGGTGTTCAGCCGCAGGCCTTCCTTCGTGAGCCTGAGGCCGAGCGGCGAGGTCTTCAGCATGTCCTCGGCCATGGCGCGGCCGGCCGCTTCGAGTCCGCTCGCATCGACGACCTCGGACACGAGACCCAGCGCGAGCGCACGCTCGGCCGTCACCATGCGGCCGGTCATCATCAGCTCGGCGGCTACACTGCTGCCCACCGCGCGCGGCAGGAAGTAGCTGATCCCGACGTCGCAGCCCGTGAGCCCCACTTTGACCATCGCGACGTTCATCTTCACGTCGCGCGCCACGATGCGCACATCGCTCGCCAGCGCGAACGCGAAACCGCCGCCGGTCGTTGCGCCATGCGCGAGGCAGATGATCGGCTGCGGACAGCGCCGCATGCGCATGAAGACCTCGCTGACCTGCCGCTGCACGCGCAGCCCGGTGACGGGCCCTTCGCTGACGGCATCCGCCGCCTTCAGGTCATAGCCGGCGCAGAACGCGCGGCCGGCGCCGCGCAGGATCACTACGCGCACCGCATGCTGACGCTGCAAATCATCGAAATAATGCTGCAGTTCATCGCACATCTGCGGTGTGATCGTGTTGAGCCGGTCCGGCCGGTTCAGGGTGAGCCAGTCGATCGCGCCTTCGCGGTTGACCGTGATCGTGGTGTAGTTCATTTGCTGCTCCTGCCGCCTCAGGCCGGTTTGCCGGTGGTCACGAGCTTCAGCGCCTGCGCCGCAAAGTCGTCCGCATTGCCGGCCTTGCCGGTGATCATGTCCCAGCCTTCGCTGTTCGGCACGCGCACGCCGCGCTGCACCGCCGGCCGCGCCTCGATGGCCGCCAGCCAGCGCTGCAGATGATCGAAACCGTCGACGCCGACGCCACCCCAGTCATGGATGCGTACCCACGACCAGTTCGCGATGTCCGCAATCGAATACTCGCCCGCGAGATACTCGTGCTGCGCCAACTGACCGTCGAGCACGCCGAACAGCCGCCGGACTTCGCCCTGGTAACGGTCGATGGCCGGCTGGATCTTCTCGGGGAAATAGCGGAAGAACACGTTCGCCTGCCCCATCATCGGTCCGATGCCGCTCATCTGGAACATCAGCCACTGCAGCACGCGGCTGCGCGAGGCACGATCGTGGCCGATCAATCGGCCGGCCTTCTCGGCGAGGTGAATGAGGATCGCACCGGACTCGAATATCGCGAGATTGTCGTCGTCCGTATCGACGATGGCCGGGATCCGGCCGTTCGGATTGAGGCGCAGGAACTCGGGCTGCTTCTGCTCGCCCGTCATGATATTCACCGCATGCGTGGTGTACGGCATGCCGAGCTCCTCGAGCGCGATGGACACCTTCCAGCCGTTCGGCGTGCCGGCCGTGTAGAGCTCGATCATGGCGTTCTCCTGTACAGGTCGATGGTGAGAGTCAAACCGGTTCCCAGCTGAACAGTTCGCCGGAGCGGATCATCGGGTAGAAGTCCTGCTGGAACTGCGGGAACACGCGGTCGATCACGGTCTCAGGCGTCCACCCTTCGGCGGTGTGCGCGGTCTTGATCGGGCGGTTCTGCGAGAACAGGTAGATCTCATTGTTGCGCACGCCGAAGATCTGCGCGTTCACGTTCGACGCCGAATCGGACAGCAGCGCAATCGCGCACGGGGCGACTTTTTCCGGCACCAGCTTCTTCAGCTTCTCCACGCGCTGCGCCTGCTCGACGTTCGTGATCGGGATGGAGCTGACCATACGAGTCCACGCGAACGGCGCGATGCAGTTCGAGCGCACGTTGAAGCGCGCCATGTCGAGCGCGATGGACTTCGACAGTGCGACGATGCCGAGCTTCGCCGCCGAATAGTTCGCCTGGCCGAAGTTGCCGATGAGGCCGGAGGTCGAGGTCATGTGCACGAACGCACCGCTGCCCTGTTCCTTGAAGTGGTTCGCAGCCGCGCGGCTCATGTTGAACGTACCTTTGAGGTGCACGTTGATCACGGCGTCGAAGTCGTCTTCGGTCATCTTGTGGAAGATGACGTCGCGCAGGTTGCCCGCATTGTTGACGAGGCCGTCGAGGCCGCCGAGGCGGTCGATGGTTTCCGCGACCATCTCGTGGGCGTCGTTCCAGGAGCCGACGCTCTTGGTCAGTGCGATGGCGCGGCCGCCCATCGCCTCTATTTCGTTGACGACTTCCTGGGCCGGGCCCGCGTCGCCGCCTTCGCCACCGAGGCCGACGCCGAGGTCGTTCACCGCCACGGCTGCACCGGCCTTTGCCGCTTCGAGCGCTATCGCGCGGCCGACACCCCGGCCCGCGCCGGTGACGAGCACTACTTTGCCTTTCATGATCATGATGGGAGTCCTTCGATTGAGGTAAGGCCGGTGGCCCAAAGGGGCCTATCGTAGAGCCGGGGTCCGGCCTTGGCCAGCCTTCGGGGGCGCGCTGCCGGCTGGTATCGGTGCCGGCTTTGAACGAAGATCACAGGACCCTCACACCCCGGATCCGATGCTCGCGTGTCGACGACAGCCCAATACTACTGCCCACGCTGCGGCCTTGCCGCGCTCGACACCGTCGACAACAAGCTCTACGGCTGCACGAGCTGCGGTTACACCTATTTCCACAACACGGCCGCGGCCGTCGCGGCGGTGATTTACCACGAAGGCAAGGTCGCGCTGATCACCCGCGCGAACGAACCCGGCCAGGGCCTGCTCGACCTGCCCGGCGGCTTCGTCGAGGGCGACGAATCGCTCGAGACGGCCGTGGTGCGCGAGGTATTCGAGGAAATCGGGCTCAGCCTGCGCCAGCCGCGCTACCTGTTCTCGATGCCGAACCGCTACGAGTACCACACCATCCGCTACCGGACGGTCGACGTGTTCTTTGCCTTCGACATCGACGACGTGGCGCCCTTCGTTGCCAACGAGGAAGCTGCTGCACTGCACTGGATGCGCATCGAGGACATCGACCTCGGCCAAGTCGCGTTCGAATCGGTGCGCGCGGCGATCCGCCGCCTGCGCCAACCCACAGCCTGAGAGTCCCCATGAGCACCAGCCACATCGACTATGGCGTCGCCGAGCGCGTCGCCACGATCACCCTGAACCGCCCGGAGGTCATGAACGCCTTCGGCGCCGACATGCGCGAGACGCTCTATCGCCGCCTGCGCGAAGCGGACGCCGACCGCGAGGTGCGCTGCGTGGTGATCACCGGCGCCGGCAAGGCCTTCTGCGCCGGCGGCGACATCGCGAACATGGCCGCGCTGCAGGACAAGGGCGAGGCGAGCGAAATCCGGCAGCGCATGCTGACGGGCGGCGAGATCGTGAAGTTCATCCACGGCATGGCCAAGCCCGTGATCGCCGCCGTCAACGGCGCGGCGGCGGGCGCCGGCATGAACCTCGCGCTCGCCTGCGATATCCGCTACGCGGCGGCGTCGGCGAAGTTCGCACAGAGCTTCGTGAAAATCGGCCTCGTGCCGGACTGGGCCGGCCACTACCTGCTGCCGCGGCTCGTCGGCACCGCGCGCGCGATGGAACTGATGATGACGGGCGAGCGCATCGACGCCGAGGAAGCGCTGCGCCTCGGCATCGTCAACCGCGTCTATCCGGACGAGCGCTTTCGCGATGAAGTCGCCGCGCGCGTGCGCCTGCTCGCCGAAGGCCCGCCGGACGCGCTGGCGCTGATCAAACAGGGCGTGCAGCGTGGCGTATCCTCCACGCTGCCTGAAACCCTGGCCTTCGAACTGCAGGCGCAGTCCGCGCTGTTCCTCGGGCCGGATGCGCGCGAGGGCATGCGCGCCTTTCTCGACAAACGCGCGCCGCGCTTCGGCGCCGGGGAGTAGTTCATGCAGGGCGTACTGGTTCGCGAGTGGACGCCGTTCGACCGCCTCACGCTGACCGAACTGCCGACGCCACGCCCGGGTCCGCGCGAAGTCCGCATCCGCATCCAGGCCGCCGGCATGAGCTTCGCGACCAGCCTTGTCGTGCAGGGCAAGTACCAGCGCAAACCACCGCTGCCCTTCGTGCCCGGCACCGAAGTCGCCGGCGTCATCGCCGAGGTGGGGTCCGAGGCCACACGCTTCAAAACCGGCGACCGCGTGTGCGCGGTGCTCGACTGGGGCGGGCTGGCTGAAGAAGTCTGCGCGAAAGAGGTCAACGTGTTCGCGCTGCCGGACTCACTCGACTTCGCCCGCGCAATCGCCTTCACCAACTCCTATGCCACTTCCGCCGCTGCCCTGACCTGGCCACACCTGCTGAACGTGCAGCCCGGCGACTGGTTGCTCGTGCACGGCGCGGCCGGCGGCGTCGGGATCGCGGCGGTCGAAATCGGCCGCATCCTCGGCGCCACCGTGATCGCCACCGCCGGCAGCAGCGAGAAACTCGACATCGCCCGCGCCCACGGCGCCACGCACGTCATCAACTACCGCGAACAGGACTTTCGCGAAGCAGTGCTTGCACTGACCCACGGCCGCGGCGTCGACGCCGTCTACGACCCGGTGGGCGGCGACGTCTTCCTGCAGTCCCTGCGCTGCATGGCCCCAGAAGCGCGAATCATGCCGGTGGGCTTTGCCGGCGGCGACATCCCGCAAATTCCCGCGAACCTTCTGCTCGTGAAGAACCTCACCGTGTGCGGCCTCAACATGGGGTTGTACTACGGCTGGAGTCCGGTCGACCTGCGCTATGAATATGAAGCGAGGGTGCGCGCGATCATGGAGCAGCTGTTTCGCTGGTTCGAAGCGGGCAAGATCGACCCGGTGCTGGGCGCGGCCTATCGGCTCGAGGATTTTCAGCAGGCGATGAGTGATGTGCTCGCGCGACGCGCGGTGGGCCGGATTGCGATTGTGATGGATGGGGAGGCTCGGAGGTTGGGGGTGGGGTGAGGGTTGGGTGGGGAGATCTTGAGTTCGCAGAGCGCGGCCACTGCTATATCCCTTGCTCGCTCGCTGAGGGTATTGCCGGATGAGACGGGTGACTTCACAACCATCATTCGATTGAACTACTCACTGCCGACGCCACTGATGCGGTGTTCGCCCCGTCGTATCCGTTGCCGCTTCTGAAGACGCTCGATATAGTCGAATCAGAAGCTTGCTGGGACAGACTCATTGTCATGCCACAGATTCTTCCCCGTGCATTGCACCGTTTCCGGCGTCTAGTGCAAAGTTTGACCACGGCATTGAGGTACCGGTAGTGCAATGGGACGACGCGCTGTTCTACATTCCCTTCCTGGCATTTGTCGCTTTCTTTCTATTTCGGCTCCTAAAGCATGGCGGACTTCGCGGCGCCATGTATGGTTCAAAGGTGGCCCGGACGATCGGGGAGATTGACCTTGGTCGTCGATCGGGAGCGCATACAACCTTGCGCGTGCATTTGCTGGAAAATGGCGAAGTCGTTGTAGAGCAATCCATGCGAGCGATGCTCGGCGCATCAATCCAAGGCGCTCAGATGAGCAAAGAACACGCCAAAGCTCTTCTGACACTACTCAAGGTGGCAACCGATGCATAACCAGGCAGTCAAGCCGACTCCGATACGCGGTACGGCTTTTTTTCAACGTTAGGTCGCAGCCTCAACAGTCGCACCAGACCTCAGGCATGGCATCAATCGGCCAGTTTACCCGCACGCGAAGTGAAGCCATCTAAATAGCTGAGCGCAAATATCGATCAGTAGAAATGAACTCGGGCGAAAACCTCGGATCAGATCGGTTGCTAAAGCCCACTGAATCCAAGGAGTT
>LNEL01000013.1 GCA_001464935.1 Gammaproteobacteria bacterium Ga0077536 | reverse complement strand
AGCTGCGGCGACAGGTTGTCGCCTTCACACCCGAAGCCGTACGCCGCCGACAGCACGTGCGGCTTGCCGAGGTAGTCGCCGTCCTTGAAGCTCTCACTGGTGACGATGAAAGTCATGCATGGTTCTCCCGCTCAGCCCGCACGCAGTGCGGTGAGTACTTCGTCGAGCATCTTCTTGGCATCGCCGAACAGCATCCGGTTGTTCTCCTTGTAGAACAGCGGATTGTCGACGCCCGCATAGCCGCTGGCCATCGAGCGTTTCATCACGATCGAGGTCTTCGCCTTCCACACCTCGAGCACCGGCATGCCGGCGATCGGGCTGTTCGGATCTTCCTGCGCGGCCGGGTTCACGATGTCGTTCGCGCCGATCACCATCGCCAGATCGGTCTCCGGGAAATCTTCGTTGATTTCCTCCATCTCGGCGACGATGTCGTACGGCACTTTCGCTTCGGCCAGCAGCACGTTCATGTGACCCGGCATGCGCCCCGCGACCGGATGAATCGCGAAGTGCACGTCGATGCCGCGATCACGCAGCGTCTTGGTGATTTCGAACACCGTGTGCTGGGCCTGAGCGACCGCCATGCCGTAGCCCGGCACGATGATGATGCGCGACGCATTGCGCATCAGCTCGGCGGTTTCTTCGGCGCTGATCGGCTGCACTTCGCCCTGCGGCTGGCCGTCGGTCGCGACCACCGTGCCACCGCTGGTGCCGAAGCCGCCGGCAATCACGCTGAAGAAGTTGCGGTTCATCGCCCGGCACATGATGTAGGACAGAATCGCGCCTGACGAACCGACGAGCGCGCCGGTGACGATCAGCAGGTCATTGCTCAGCATGAAACCCGTGGCAGACGCCGCCCAGCCCGAATAGCTGTTCAGCATCGACACGACGACGGGCATGTCGGCGCCGCCGATCGCCATCACCATGTGCACGCCGAACGCCAGCGCGATGGCCGTCATCACGATCAGGAACAGCATGCCCGCCCCGCCGGATTCGACGTTCAGGAACAGGTTGCAGAACCAGATCACGGCGAGCAGGCCGACCAGGTTGATCATGTGCCGGCCGGGCAGCAGCAGCGGCTTGCCGGAAATCTTGCCCGACAGCTTGCCGAACGCGATGACCGAGCCGGAGAAGGTGACGGCGCCGATCAGGATGCCGATGTAAATCTCCACCTCGTGAATGGTCTTCTCGACGCCGGTGAAATGCACCGAGCTGTCGAGATAGCTCGCGAAGCCAATCAGCACCGCGGCGAGGCCGACGAGGCTGTGCATCAGCGCCACGAGTTCCGGCATCTGCGTCATCTGCACGCGCTTCGCGGCCGTGAGACCGATGCTGCCGCCGATGAGCATCGCAATGATGACGGGCACCACGCTCGTCACCTTCGGCCCGAGCACGGTGGCAAGCACCGCGATCGCCATGCCGGCGATGCCGTAATAGTTGCCGCGACGCGAGGTTTCGGGGTTGGACAGGCCGCCAAGACTCAGGATGAACAGAATCGTCGAGGCGATGTAGGAAACGGTGACCAGACCTTCACTCATGGCTTTACTCCGAGCGCCGGAACATGCGCAGCATGCGCTGGGTGACCGCGAAGCCGCCCGCCATGTTGATGGTTGTCAGAATCAGGGCGACACCCGCGAGCAGGGTCATCAGGAACCCGGGCGCCGAGATCTGGATCAGCGCGCCGATGGCGATGATGCTGCTGATCGCATTCGTCACGCTCATCAGCGGCGTGTGCAGCGCCGGGGTGACGTTCCAGATCACCATGTAGCCGACGAAGCAGGCGAGCACGAACACCATGAAGTGGGCCATGAAGGCCGGCGGGGCCACCGAGCCGAGCCAGGCCAGCGCGAGCGCGCCCGCCCCGAGCACGACCAGCGGCTGCACGCTCTTCGGGATCAGCGGCTTCGGCGGCGGCGGCGGTGCGATGGCGGCGGCCGGCTTGCCGCCCGGCGGCGCGGCCGACAGCTTCGGCGGCGGCGGCGGCCAGGTGATCTCGCCGTCCTTGACGACGGTGGCGCCGCGAATCATCTCGTCTTCCATGTTGACGACGATGTTGCCGTCCTTGCCGGGGCACAGTTCTTCGATGAGGCGCAGCAGGTTCGTGGCGTACAGCTGGCTCGACTGGCGGGCCATGCGGCTCGGCAGGTCGGTATAGGCGACGATGCGCACCCCGTGCCGCTCGACGACTTCACCGGGCACCGTCAGTTCGCAGTTGCCACCCTGTTCGGCGGCGAGATCGACAATGACGCTGCCGGGCTGCATCGACGCGACCATTTCGGCGGTGATGAGTTTCGGCGCCGGCTTGCCCGGGATCAGCGCCGTGGTGATCACGACGTCGCATTCCTTGCACTGCCTGGCGATCATCTCGCGCTGCGCACGCTGGTAGCCTTCGCTCATGACCTTGGCGTAGCCGCCGACGCCTGTGCCTTCTTCGACGTACTCGACCGGTACGAACTCCGCGCCGAGGCTCTTGATCTGGTCGCCGACTTCCGGCCGCGTGTCCGTCGCGCGCACGATTGCACCGAGGCCATTCGCGGCCCCGATGGCAGCGAGGCCGGCGACACCTGCGCCAATCACGAACACTTTCGCCGGAGGCACCTTGCCCGCCGCCGTCACCTGGCCGGTGAAGAAGCGGCCAAAGTTCTGCGCTGCTTCGATCACCGCGCGGTAACCTGCGATGTTCGCCATCGAGCTCAGCGCGTCGGCCTTCTGCGCGCGCGAAATGCGCGGCACGCTATCCATTGCGAGCACCGTGGCCTTGCGCGCGGCCAGCTGCTCCATCGCGGCGGGATTCTGCGCCGGCCACAGGAAGCTGATCAGCGTGCCACCCTCGCGCATCAGCGCGAATTCGTCGGCGCCCGGGTGTTGGGCAGGCCCGCGCACTTTCAGCACGATGTCGGACTGGGCCCACAGACTCGCCGCATCCGGCAGGACCTCGACGCCGGCCGCGCGGAACACGTCGTCGGCCAGATCGGCCGAGGCACCAGCCCCCTGCTCGATGGCGACGTCGAAGCCCAGTTTGATCAGTCTGGCGGCGACATCGGGTGTCGTCGCCACCCGTTTCTCGCCAGCGTGGAGTTCTTTCGGGATGCCGATGCGCACTCGCGATCTCCTTCGATGATGTCGATTCGTGCCAGTACGTGCCGGGGGCCGATTGAGCGCACCCACCCGCGCGCCGGCGAGCGAAGGGCGCGCGCGGCAGGACACGGGGAGTGGCAAGAATCGGGCGCCGGGGCCATACCGTGGCGTATGGCCTGTGCGCACTGGATTCCGCACCTTATAAAGAAGCCGCCGGTTTGGCAACCTCGCGTCCGCGGACCGGCCTGAAACCGGGTCCGGACCCGCGGCGGGGCGTCGTCGCAGATCCGAACGCCGCCGCGTCCCCCCGGCGGCGCACCGTCAGTATCGCGCCCTGCCGCCCCGGCGACTCCTCATTCCGGCCCAAGGCGGGCACAATCGAAGCCGAACCACACTTGGGGCCGCCGGGCATCCCCTGTTCCGGCATCGAGAAGAGGCTGTCCGGATGGCGCAATCCGCTGAACCCAAAGCCCGCCGTCCCGCTGCCCGCTCCGCCCAGCAGGCCCGGAACCTGCTCGTCCGCGAACTCGAGGCGATTGCGATCGCCGGCGGCGACGAGCTGTTCGACCTCCTGACCGAACGCCTCGGCGCTGCTGTCGGCGCCACTTTCTGCATCATCGGCGAGTCTCTCGCGGATCGGGCGCCGACGCTGCGCACCTGTGCGGTCAATGTCGACGGGCACAAGCAGCGGGACTTCGACATCGCCCTCGAGGGCAGCCCCAGCCAGGTCGTGCTGCAGGAGGGACCACGCTGTTTCGCGAGCGGTGTCCAGGCCCGGTTTCCAACCGACCCGCTGCTGCGGGAATGGGACATCGACAGCTATATCGGTGTGCCGCTGACCGCGAGTGACGGCACGAGGATCGGTGTCCTCGCGGTGCTGCATGTCGCGCCGCTGCCCGACCTGGCGCTGGCCGTGCGGCTGCTCGGCCTCTTCGCGGTGCGTGCCGCGTCCGAACTCGAACGCCGGCGGCAGGAACAGGCGCTGCGCCTGAGCGAGCAACGATATCGCGCCGTGTTCGAACACGGCGGCGACGGCATCGCCATTCTGCGCGACAAGGGGTTCGTCGACTGCAGCGAATCCCTGCTGCGGATGTTCCGCTGTTCGCGGACGGAAATCCTCGGCAAGTTCCCGTTCGATCTCTCACCGGCATGCCAGCCCTGCGGCCGCACGTCGACGGAGATGACGCGCGAGATCCTGGTGCTGGCGAACCGGGGCTACCACAGCTTCGAATGGCGCCACCGCCGCTTCGACGGCACCGAGTTCGATGCGGAAGTCATGGTCACGCCGATCCCGATCGACGGGGTCCGGCATTACGTCGCCGCGGTGCGCGACATCAGCTCGCGCAAGGAGAACGAGCAGGCGCTGCGGGACTCGGCCCAACAGCTCGAAGCGAGCTATGCGACGCTGCGGGCCATCCACCTGCTGTCGCGTCGGCTCAACGACTGCACCGACGAGCAGCAGATCGCGCGCGAGACGCTGATCACGGTGACGAGTCTCGCCGACGCACCGGTCGGAATCTTCATGCGGCTCGATCGCGAGGCCGGTGTCCTGCGGGTGATGGCCCAGATGGATTTGCAGCAGGGCATGCTGCGCGAGCATCCGGGCACGCTGCCGCTCGAGAACAGCCTCAGCGGACTGGCCGTCGCGCGCGGCGCGGTCGTGTTCGCCGAGGACTACTGCCATGACCCCCGCATCTCGCCCGAGCTGCAGGCCATTGCGCGCCTCGACAACTGCCACAGCTCTGTCGCGATACCGCTGACCTACGACGGCGAAACGATAGGCTGCCTCGCGCTCGACTATCGCACGCCGATCACCGGCAGCCGACAGCGTCTCGAAGACTTTTCGACGATCGGCGCCACCGTCTCCCTCGCCCTGACCAATGCCCGTCATCGCAAGCAGCTCGAGTTTCGCGCGCTGCACGACGGCCTGACAGATCTGCCGAACCGCCTCGTGCTGCACCAGGCGTTCGCCGACCGCGCGACCACCCGTGGCGCACTGATGCTGCTCGATCTCGATCGCTTCAAGGAAATCAACGACACGCTCGGTCATGGCATCGGCGACCGCCTGCTGCGCGAAATCGGGCCGCGCCTGTACGCCGCGCTTGATCCGCGCGAAGGGCTGCTGTGCCGTCTCGGTGGCGACGAGTTCACGCTGCTGATCCCCGGTCTCGAAGACGGCGGCGCCGCGCAGGCGCTCGCGTTCGAGCTGCTCGATGCACTGCGACGCCCGTTCGCGATCGACGGCATGCAGCTCGAGATCGGCGGCAGCATCGGTATCGCGCTGTATCCGCAGGACGGCGACGACAGCCACGCGCTGCTGCGCTCGGCGGATGTCGCGATGTACGCCGCCAAGCAGTCGGGTGCCGGCGCGCTGGTCTACGACCGCCAGTTCGATCGCCACACGCCGGAACGGCTGGCAATGATCACGGAGTTCGGTCAGGCCCTGCGCGAACAGCAGCTGTTGCTGCATTTCCAGCCCCGGGTCGATCTGCGGGAGATGCGCGTCGTCGGTTTCGAAGCGCTGGTGCGCTGGCAGCATCCGCGGCTGGGCTTCCTGATGCCTGGCGATTTCATGCCGCTGCTGGAAATGAGCGACGCGATCCATGGCCTCACCGCGCTCGTCATGGAGCTCGCAGTCGCCGCCCAGCTGGCCTGGCAGCAGGCCAGGCGCGATCTGGTGGTGTCGGTCAATCTGTCCGCGCGCAATCTCGTTGACGATCGCTGCATGAACTCGCTACGCGACCTGATTGCCCGTCACGCACTGCCGCCCGGCAGCCTTGAACTCGAAATCACCGAGACGACGCTGATGCACGATCCCGAGGGCGCGAGGCTGCTGCTCGAGGCCATTGCGAGCCAGGGGGTGGCGCTGTCGATCGACGACTATGGCACCGGGTATTCGTCGCTCGCGTATCTGCGGCGCCTGCCGATTCGTGCCCTGAAGATCGACCGCACCTTCGTGCGCGACATGCGCGACGACGAACACGACGCCATCATCGTGCGCTCGACGATCAATCTCGCGCACAACCTTGGCCTGCAGGTCGTCGCCGAAGGCGTGGAGGACCTCGCGACCCTGGCGCTGCTGCGCGAGATGGGCTGCGATCAGGCCCAGGGCTACTGCCTCGCGCGGCCGATGCCCGGGACGGACATCGACCACTGGCTCGCGGGCTACGCGGCGCCATTGGAAGTTGATGAACGTGGTTATTGAACACTGAAAACAGGGAACTGACGTGAGAAACCCTTTCGACAACGCAGAACGGCGCGCCTTCCGGGACATGGTCACCCGTTTCGTCAAAGCCGAAATCGAACCCCATGCCGACGCCTGGGACGAAGCCGGCAGCTTCCCGTGGGCGTTGCACGAAAAGGCCTGCGCATTGGGCCTGTTCGGTTTTGGCATTGCCGAGACCTATGGTGGGGTGGGCTTCGATGACGCCTTCATGCGCGCGGCCACGGCCGAAATCCTCGGCCAGTGGGCGCCGGGCGGTGTGATCTCCGGCATCGGCGCGCGCGGCATCATGGTCGGCCTGGTCGATGCGCTGGGCTCGGAAGAGATGAAAACTCGCGCCCTGCCCGACATCCTGTCCGGCCGCAAGGGCGGCGCGCTCGGCATCACCGAGCCATCCGGCGGCTCAGATGTCGCGAATCTGCAGACGCGCGCGCGGCGCGACGGCGATCACTATGTGATCAACGGGTCGAAGACCTTCATCACCGGCGGCATGCTGGCGAGCCACTTCGTGATCGCGGCGCGCACCGGTGGCGAGGGCCTCGGCGGCATTTCACTGTTCTTCGTCGATGCGGACACGCCCGGTTTCACGCGGAGCGCGATTGAACGCAAGATGGGCTGGTGGTGCTCGGACACCGCAACGCTGTACTTCGACGCATGCCGCGTGCCGGCGACGCGCCTGATGGGCGAGGAACACCGTGGCTTCCTCGCCGTGATGAACAACTTCAACTACGAACGGCTCTTCATGAGCGCGCAGATGCTCGGCATGGCACGCCGCTGCCTGGACGAAAGCATTGCCTACGCCCAGCAGCGGACGACCTTTGGCAAGCCGCTGATCAGACACCAGGTGATCCGCCACAAGATAGCCGACATGTCCTCGCGTATCGACGCGATGGAAGCATTGATCAACCAGATCTGCTGGTGCATCAACGAAGGCGAGATGCCCGTCGCCGAGATCAGCAAGGCGAAATTCTTCTGCTCCACCGCGCTCGAATTCTGCGCCAACGAGGCGATGCAGATCTTCGGCGGCGCGGGCTATCTGCGCGGCAATCCGGTCGAGCGCCTCTATCGCGAAACGAAAGTGATGGCGATCGGCGGCGGCTCGGCGGAGATCATGCGCGATCTCGCCGTTCGTCAGATGGGGCTGTAAACGTGAAACGACTTGATCCAGGGGAGAACGCCGTGACCAGCCCTCTATGCCGACCGGGTAGCCGTTGGTGGCCGATCCTGCTGGTGATGGTGGCGACGCTGCTGCCAACGCTCGCCGCCGCGAACAGCCGCATTCTCACCGCGATCGACGTCTGTACCGCCACCCGCAATGCGCTGCTGCCCGGCTACAGCATGGGCCCGCTGGCGCTCGGGTCGACCGAGGCCAATGTCAGCCTGCCGACCGGGCTGCCCCGCATCGCCGTCGACGACAACTACAGTTATGTGCTGAGCCTGCAGGCCGGCGGCACCGTGTTCAACTTTCCAGGCCAGACCTGCTCGGTCGAGAAGACCTACGAGATCGCCAACACGCCAGACGGCCCCGGCACGGGCGGCATGCTGGACAATGAGGATGTGTCCAGCGGTGACCTGACGGACTGGCTCGGGGACCTCTTCCGGGACGCGAGTTACGCCCTCACCAAGGACGCGACACCGGCAACCTGCGATACATCCACCAACTGCGGCATCAGTTACACGGGCGTTCGCGGCAGCGTCGACACCGGTGGCGGTCTCAGCCTCAACGAGGCATCGCCCGCCTATGTCATCTTTCAGCCTGCGGCGCCGCTGTCGGGCACGCTGGGCATTCCGTTCGCCGTGACTGCCGCGGGTGACGGCGACTGGCTGTCGCTCTACCTGGGGCCGACGCTGTTCTTCAAGCAGCCGCTCGCGAATTTCGAACCGGGCCTGGTCTATTTCGCCCTGCTGACGGTACCCACCGATCGCGTCTCCAACGCGCCGCTGACATTCTGGCTGGACAGTACCGGTGCGAGCGGCGCGAGGGTGTTCTTTCCCACCGATATCACTGCCGTGCCGGTACCAACGTCACTCGCCCTGCTCGCCTGCGCACTGCCGCTACTGGCCCGCCATCGCCGAGCGGGCCTCACCCCGGCGCCGGCGCGTCGCCCCGATCAGGGCACGATCACGTAATCCGGATTCGCGACCGCGAATGCGGCGGCGCGATCGGGCGCCGGCGGATAAATCCATTTCGTATTGATCTCACGCTTGACGTTCTTCGCGGTGTCGCGCGTGAGTTGCACCTGGCGGTCCCAGCCTTCGGTGAAGATGGCGCCCCACGGCCCGAGGTCGAGACAGGTCACGTACTTCGGCTGGCTGTACGGATGCAGCGGCAGTCCCACCAGTTCGGCGGCGGCGTTGTAACCGGCGACGCGGCCCAGGCTCAGCGCATGCTGGCAGGACATCACGGCGACGTTGCCCACGTCATCGGTGGCCGCATGCGCGACATCGCCGGTGACGAACACGCCTGGAGCTCCCGGTGCGTGCAGGAACTCGTCTGCAACCACGCGACCGAGACGATCGTGCTCGCCGGCAATCTGCGCGGCCAGTGGGTGCGCGCGCGCGCCGGCGGTCCAGATCACGGTGTTCGATTCGATGCGCAGGCCGCTCGCCGTGGTGACGCCACTCGCGTCGACCGCTGCCGCGCCGTCACCGGTGATCACTTCGACGCCGCATTCGGCGAGTGCCTCTTCGATCACAGGGCGCGGCACCGGGCCCAGATCGGGCCCGACATTCGCCGCCTGCTCCAGCAGCACCACCCGTACTTTCGCCTCGGCGCCCAGGATATCGCGCAGGCGTTGCGGCATCTCGCACGCGGTTTCGATGCCCGTGAAGCCGCCACCGGCCACGACCACCGTATTGCGCGCGGCGCTTGCGGGCCGGCCGGCGAGCCCTGTCATATGCGCATGCAGCGCGCGCGCCGTCGCCAACTGATCAACATTGAAAGCGTGTTCGGCGAGGCCCGGGACCGGCGGCATAAACAGCCGGCTGCCAGCGGCGAGCACGAGACGATCGTAAGTCAGCGTGTGCACGTTGCCGTCGTTGGCCTTGACCGTCACGCTGCGCCGCGCGGCATCGATGGCATCGACCTTGCCGGCCAGGTGCGCAACGCCGACCGCGGTGAACAGCGCGCCGACATCGGGCGCCATGTCGTCGAAGGCAGTCTCATACAGTCGCGGGCGAATGTGCATCTCGGGTGCCGGCGAGATCACGGTGATGCCCACTTCACTTTCGCGGTTGGCCAGCGCGACCGCACGGGCGGCCGCCAGGGCAGCCCAGGTACCGGCGAATCCGGAACCGGCAATCAGTATCTGTTGGGTCATGTTCATTCCTTTTCGTCAGGTCGGACATGATCGGGCGCGCCGCGGGTGCGAGCCCCCCATGCCGACGGGTGAAGACAAACTCGGCGAAGCGACGCGGGGTCCCGCGACGCTCGTCATTCGATCAGGACGGCGCTGCGCGTTTGCGCGCGGCGCCGCGCTTGCTGACCCGTGCCTCGAGCCATGCGCGAATGTCGTGGGGAAAGGCTGCGGGCGCCTTGCGCCCGACCGACTTCGCGACACCCGCCAGGGTTTCCGCCGCCAGCGTGTCGCGCATCGACTTCTCGGCGCGCAGCATCACGGCGTGGATCGAACACACGCCGCCCGTGGCCCAGGCCGGCGGCTTGCCGCCGAACACGGCGCAGCGGCCGCGAATTTCCTGACAATCGAACAGCGGCTTGCGGCCTTCGATCGCATCGACGATCTCGAGGAAGCTGATCTTCTCGGGCGCCCTGGCCAGGCGGTAACCGCCGCGCACGCCGCCGGTGGCGTGCACGATGCCGGCCTTCTCGAGCTTCGGAAAAATCTTGGCGAGGAAACTCGGTGATATCCCCTGCAGCTCAGCGAGGTCGCGGCTGCTCAGCGGCGTGTCGTCCGCGACGACGAGCCACAGCAGGCAGTGGATGCCGTATTCGACACTGGTGGTCATCTGCGCCATAACGCGGACTATAGTACTCCGCGTTTAGGCTTGCAAGCAGAAATGCGAGTCGTCTTGTCCGCGTTCAATGGCCGGCGCGGTGTCGTGTTAGCCTTGCCAGCACTCGCAGGCATCCAGGGGTAACCAGGCGTGAACGATCCGGGCCGGCTCCGCATCGCGGAACATTTCATCCAGGTGGCCTACGCGCGCGCGCTCGGCCTGCGCCTCGTGGCGCTCACGGCGACCGGCTGCGAAATGGCCGTGCCCTATGCGGATCATCTGATCGGCGATCCGGATACCGGCGTGATTCACGGCGGCGTGGTGACCGCCCTGCTCGACAACGTGTCCGGGCTCGCAGCGTTTCCGCAGGGCAGCGATCAGCGCGTCGCGGTCGCCACGCTCGACATGCGCATCGACTATCTCGCCGCCGCGCAGCCGGGCCGCGAGATCCACGCGCGCGCCGACTGCTACAGGCGCACGCAGGATGTTGCCTTCGTGCGGGCCTGCGCTTTCCATGAGTCAGCCGAGGAGCCGATTGCGGTGTGCAATGCAACCTTCATGGTCGGCACCCCGAACGTGCCGCTGGCGCGGCCCGCGCCATGAAGCTGCTCGAGGAACTGCGCGACGCGGGCCAGGGACGCGATCTCGGCGAACTGCTGAGGCGCATTCCTTATGCCCGTTTTCTCGGCCTGCAGGTGGAGATGCAGGGCGACGAGGTGATCACGGTGCTGCCGTTCGCCGAGCACCTTGTCGGCAACCCGAACCTGCCGGCGCTCCACGGCGGCATGATCGGCGCGATGCTCGAAATGACGTCCGTGCTCCAACTGCTCTACGACGCCTCCTGCGCTCGCCTGCCGAAAACCATTGACGTCTCCTTCGACTTCCTGCGCTTCGCGCGCTGCACCACCACTTACGGCCGCGCGATCGTCACCCGCCGCGGGCGTCGGGTCGCCAATGTGCGCAGCGAACTCTGGCAGGAGAATCGCGGCACGCCGATTGCCCTCAGCCACGGACACTTCCTGCTGTCGCCGCTGGCCGGCGCTGCCGGACACATTGAGGCGTAGCAATCGCGCCTTGCCGCCAGCGGCGCCGCGCAGCCGTCGTCGAGAGTCACGCCTGGCCGTCGCACCGCATCCTCGTTGCTATTTCACCAGCCGTGAACCGGGACCACTGACGTGCTCCTTCGCCATGCGGATCGCTTCGTCGAGACGGGCACATTTTTTCAGCACCTTCATCCGCAGCAACGAGCCCTTCGTCTCGTTGAAGACATCGGCCATCGCGTTGGGCGTGAAGTTGGCGGAGAGGGTGTCGCCGGTACGGGCAACGGTCCGGCCGGACATCTCGAGCAACAGGAACTCGGTGGCAGTGCACCGGCCGATGCATAGACGTTTGTCGGCGTCGGCAAAGACGATTTGAATGCGCAAGAAAGCCTCTCCCTGGCTCAGACGGAAACGAGCAGCACAATCCCTGCGGACGAGTGCCCGGCAATCATGGCCCGGCATTCGTCCACCGCTGCATTGTTCACGACGTCCGATGACGCTGTCTGTCGGCGAAGCGGTGTAACACAACGTCCAGGGCGGGCCCGCCGTCAGCAGGCTTCTGGAGGTGGAACGCCGCGTGCAGTTCGGGCGTCTGCGAAAGGCGTCGATCCGGCGTGGAGACAAGGGTCATGTGGAGACCGATTAGCTGATCGCAATGCCGTTCCGGTCGTAGGTTGGGCTGACGCAGGAAGCCCAACATGGGCGTCTCTGTTGGCACCCAGTCGCGTCGGCCCACCGGTCCCGCCCGGTACGTGCTCGAGCACGTACCGGGCGGACTCTGAGTGCCCCCGTGTTGGGCTTCCTGCGTCAGCCCAACCTACGCAATGAGCTGAGGTATGCGCCCGTGTACGTGGCGAGTGATCGAGATTTGCGGTCCGCGATTGAGCTTTGCCGAAGCCCGCCGCGCACGGCACAATGTCTCCCACGCGCCCATCGCTCAGCTGGATAGAGTACCTGGCTTCGAACCAGGTGGTCGGAGGTTCGACAAACTCGCGCAGCGAGTTTGGACGCACGCAGTGCGCCCCGCAGGGGTGAGCAAACGCCTGAGCGTTTGCGAATCAATCCTTCTGGGCCACGCGGCACCGCGCTTTGCCGAAGCCCGCCGCGCACGGCACAATGTCCCCCACGCGCCCATAGCTCAGCTGGATAGAGTACCTGGCTTCGAACCAGGTGGTCGGAGGTTCGAATCCTTCTGGGCGCGCCACCCTCTACTTGACCACTCGACCCGGTTGGCGTTGCCAGTGCGAGGCCTCCCCATGACCGAACATGCCGACATCATCGTGATCGGCGGCGGCACGAGCGGCGCGGTGATCGCGGCGCGGCTGGTGGCTGCGGGCGCGACGGTGACGGTGCTCGAAGCGGGACCGGATTACGGCGCGTTCGACGCCGGTCGCTGGCCGGCCGATCTGCTCGATGCGCATGCGCTGGCCACGTCGCATGACTGGGGCTACACATCTGGGCCGGTGCCGGGCCGCCAGCCGTGGCACTTCGAGCGCGCGCGCGTGATCGGAGGCTGTTCGGCGCACAACGGCGCGATTGCCGCAGTGGGCCACGCCGCCGACTACGATGCGTGGGGGCTGCCGGAATGGCGGACAGCGCGCCTGCGTCCGTTGTTCGCGCTGGCGCTCCAGACGATGCGCGTGCGCACCTATGCCACGGACGAGGTCGGCCCGTTCCACGCGCGCTGTCTCGAGGCCGCCGCCGGCTGCGGCTGGCACATGGCGGAAGATCTGTGCGATCTGGATGCGAACGCGTCGTTTGGCCGCGAGTCGGTCAACATCGTCAATCGCATACGCTGGAACACCGCGTTCGCCTACCTCGATCCCCTGCGCGGATCGCGACAGCTGCGGATCATCGATCGCACGCACGTGGACCGGCTCGCCGAGTCGACTGACGGCGCCACCGTGTTCGCGATCAAGGATGGCAAACCCGTCCGCTACACGGCCGATCGGGTCGTCCTCAGCGCGGGCGTCTACGGCAGCCCGGCGATCCTCCAGCGCTCGGGCATCGGCGATCCCGCGCGCCTGCGCCAGGCGGGCGTCACGCCCGTGCAGGCGCTGCCGGGCGTGGGCGCGAACCTGCACGATCATCCGATGGTGCACGCCGATCGCGTGCTGGGCCCGGCGCTCAGGCAGTGGCTGGACGAAGCCGCGGCGCGTGGCCTGCTGCCCGAGGAGCAGACGCTGGGCAAGGCGCTGTCGTCGCAGGCCACCGACGGCATTTTCGATCTGCACGTGTTTCCGGTCTGCGGCTCCAACCAGACCTCGCTGACCGACGGCCGGGCGCTCGTCGAAGTCGCCTGTATGACGCCGCGCAGCCGCGGCCGCGTCGACATCGTCGCGGCCGATCCGCTGGCCGCGCCGCGCATCGACCACCGCTATCTGAGCGATCCCGACGGTCACGACCTCGCCGTGCTGCGCGACGGGCTCGTGCTCGCGGAGGATCTGCTCGAGCACCCGGCGCTCGCGCGCGTGCTCGGACCGCCCTGCACCGACGTGTCGAGCGACGCTGCGATCCGGCGGGAAGTCGCCCACTACTATCACCCGGTCGGCACCTGCGCGATGGGCGCGGGTCCGGACGCTGTCTGCGATGCGCGTGGAGGCGTTTACGGGCACGAGCGCATCACGGTCGGCGATGTGTCCCTGATGCCGCAGATTCCGCGGGCCAATACGAATGTGCCGGCGGTGGTGATCGGCGAACGCATCGCAGAGCTGCTGACCGCGGGCTGAGCACCGCGCACAACGCCGGGCAGCTCACACGCCCGGACCTTCAGACGTCGCTTCGATACACCACCACGCGCACCGTGCGCTGCCCGAGCAGCGCCGCGATCGGCGGCGCATCCACGGCCCCCGGGGCGCTCGCACGACGGAACACTCGAGCTTTCGTCGCGCCGATGATCGGCAGCAGCACGAGACGCGCGTCGAGCAGCGCAGCCAGATTCAGGCTCAGTCTCGCGTGCGGCGCCACGGGCGCGGGCATCGCGACGCAGGCCGGCGCGGCATGCACGTCGAGCGCGGCGGCGAGCGCGGGTGCACCGGGAAACAACGACGCGAAGTGGCCGTCCTCGCCCATGCCGGGCACCACCACATCGAAGGGACGCGGCACCGCGGCGAGCGCGCGCCACGCCGCCGTGGCGCGCGCGCGATCGTCAACGGCCTCGTGCATCAGGCCGATGAAGCATGCCGCAGCCGCCTCGCCCCGCAGCAGATGCTCGCGCACCAGGCGCTCGTTGCTCGCCGGATCGCTGACCGGCACCACGCGTTCATCGGTCAGCGTGATCTGCACGCGTGCCCAGTCGAGTGTGGCGCGGGACAGGCGCTCGAACAGCGGGATCGGCGTTCTGCCGCCAGCGACGACCAGGCTCGCCGTGCCACGGCTCGCGAGCGCCTCGGCCAGGGCCGCGATGACATGCTCGGCGAGCGCATCCATCAGCGCGGCACTGTCGGCGTAGACGCGCTCTGCGAACGCTGCGCGGTCCTCCTCGGCTGAGTGGCTTTCCATCGACGGCACGATTCGTGAATAGGTTCGAATCAGGCTAGCACCGTCCACGCGACGCAGCCACCGGGCATGACCTTGACCACAAGGGAGGGTTGGACGTCAGTGCCTTTGCATCCGCAACTTGCAGCAGTCACGGCCCGCATTCGCGAACGCAGCGAGGCGACGCGGCGCGACTATCTCGCGCGCATGGCCGCCGCGCGCAGCGCCGGAACGGCGCGCGGCCAGCTTGCGTGCACCAATCTCGCGCACGCAATCGCGGCCGTCGACGCCGACGACAAGCAGCGCCTGCGCGGCCCCGCGTGGCCGAACATCGGCATCGTCTCCGCGTACAACGACATGCTGTCCGCTCACCAGCCGCTCGAGCGTTACCCGGCATTGATCAAGCGCGCGGCGCGCGAGGCCGGCGCGGTGGCGCAGTTCGCGGGCGGCGTGCCGGCGATGTGCGACGGCGTGACACAGGGCGCACCGGGCATGGAGCTGTCGCTGTTCAGCCGCGACGTGATCGCGATGGCGACCGCCGTCGCGCTGACCCACAACGTGTTCGACGCCGCGCTGTGTCTCGGCGTCTGCGACAAGATCGTGCCGGGTCTCCTGATTGGCGCGCTGGCCTTCGGCCACCTGCCCACGATCTTCGTGCCCGGCGGGCCGATGCCCTCGGGCCTGCCGAATCCCGAGAAGGCGCGCATCCGCCAGCTTTACGCGCAGGGCAAGGCCGACCGCGAGGCGCTGCTGGAATCGGAAACGCAGAGTTATCACACGGCCGGCACCTGCACGTTCTACGGCACGGCGAACAGCAACCAGATGTTGATGGAAGTGATGGGCCTGCACCTGCCGGGCGCGGCCTTCGTGTCACCGAACACGCCTTTGCGCGACGCCCTGACCGCCGCGGCGGCTCAACGCGTCGCGTCGATCACGGCGCTCGGGACGCAGTACCAGCCGCTCGCGCAGGTCATCGATGAGCGCGCGATCGTCAATGGCATCATCGGTCTGCTCGCCACGGGCGGCTCGACGAATCACACCATTCATCTCGTGGCGATTGCGCGCGCCGCGGGCATCCTCATCAACTGGGACGATTTCTCCGACCTGTCGCAGGTCGTCCCGCTGCTCGCCCGCATCTATCCGAACGGCAGCGCGGACGTCAATCACTTCCACGCCTGCGGCGGCATGGGTTTCCTGATCAGGGAACTGCTCGACGCGGGCCTGATGCACGCCGACACACAAACGGCGATGGGCACGGGCCTGCGCGCCTATACGCAGGAACCGTGGCTCGACGACGGCGTGCTGAAGTGGCGGGATGCGCCCGCCGACTCGCTCGACGAGACGGTGCTGCGGCCCTGTCGCGATCCGTTCAGCCCGGAAGGCGGGCTGCGCCTGCTGAGCGGCAATCTCGGCCGGGCCGTGATCAAAGTGTCAGCGGTCGCGGCCGAGCATCGCGTGGTCGAAGCAGTCGCGCGCGTGTTCGACGACCAGGAGCAGGTCGCAGCCGCCTTCGCTGCGGGCGAGCTCGATCGCGACGTCGTGGTCGTCGTGCGCTTCCAGGGACCGCGCGCGAACGGCATGCCCGAACTGCATTCGCTGACGCCGGCCCTGTCGGTGCTGCAGAAGCGCGGCCATCGCGTCGCGCTCGTCACCGATGGTCGCATGTCCGGGGCGTCGGGCAGCGTCCCGGCGGCCATTCACCTGACCCCTGAATGCGTCAGCGGCGGCGCACTCGCGCGCGTGCGCGACGGCGACCTGATCCGCCTCGACAGCCACACCGGGGTGCTCGAAGCCCGCGTGCCTGACGCACAATGGTCCCTGCGCGAACCCGCGCACGCGGATCTCGGTGCGAACCAGTTCGGCTTCGGCCGCGATCTCTTTGCCAACTTCCGCGCAGTGGCCGGCGATGCCGAAGCCGGCGCTTCGGTGATCCAGCCATGAATGTCATTGAACTCATGCGACTATCGCCGGTGATCCCCGTGATCACCGTGCACGATCCTGCGCACGCCGCCCCGCTCGCTCGCGCCCTCGTCGCCGGTGGGCTGCGCGTGCTGGAGATGACGCTGCGCACGCCCTGCGCGCTGGAGGCGATAGCCCTGATGCGTGCGGCCGTGCCGGCGGCCATCGTCGGCGCCGGCACGCTGACCCGCCCCGAGGATTTCGAGGCCGTCGCGCACGCCGGCGCGCAGTTCGGCGTGTCGCCAGGCCTCACGCCGGCGCTGATCGACGCGGCCGCGAAGGCGCCCTTTCCGTTGCTGCCAGGCGTGATGACACCGTCGGATCTGATCGCCGCACGGGCCGCCGGTTACACGGCCTGCAAGCTGTTCCCGGCGCAGCAGGCCGGCGGCATCGACATGCTGAAGGCGCTGGCCGGGCCCTTCCCCGATCACGTGTTCTGTCCCACCGGCGGGATCACGCGGGACAATGCGCCGGCCTTTCTCGCGCTGCCGAACGTGTTGTGCGTCGGGGGATCGTGGGTGGTGCCGAAAGACGCGCTCGCGGCCGGCGACTGGGCCGCCATCGAAGCGCTGGCACGCGATGCCGCGCAACTCGCAGGCGGCTGACCGGCACCCGATGGCGAAGATCGCGCCCGGCGTCGGCCCTCGCCATCCGCAGGTGGTCGTGCTGTTCGGCGCGACCGGCGACCTCGCGCGCCGCAAGCTGCTGCCGGGCCTGTGGCATCTGTGCAATGCCGGCTACATTCCGGACTGTCGCATCATCGGGGTGTCGCTCGAAGACATCGGCGTCGAGCGCTTTCGCAGCCTCACGCGCGAGGCGGTCAACGCGTCGTCGCTGCGCAAGGACAGCGACGGCGAGTGGAACGGTTTCGCCGAGCGCCTCGACTACGTACCGCTCAGCGCCGGCGCGGCAGCGCTCAAGGCGGCCGTGACGGCGGCCGAAGCGCATTTCGACGGTGAACATCGCCGCCTGCATTACGCGAGCGTGCCGCCGAACGCCGCGTTGTCGACCGTGCGGCTGATCGCGGAAGCCGGCCTGGTCGAACGTTCGCGCATCATCATGGAGAAGCCCTTCGGCACGGACGTCGCGAGCGCCAAGGCGCTGAACGCGCATCTGCACGAAGTGTTCGATGAAGATCAGATCTTTCGCATCGATCACTTTCTCGGCAAGGAACCGGCGCAGAACATCCTCGCCTTCCGCTTCGCAAACGGACTGTTCGAGCCGATCTGGAACCGCAACTTCATCGATCACGTGCAGATCGACGTCCCCGAAACGCTCGATCTCGGCCGTCGGGCCGGCTTTTACGAGTCGACCGGCGCCTACCGTGACATGGTCGTCACGCACCTGTTCCAGATCCTCGCCTTCATGGCGATGGAGCCACCGGCGACGCTCGACCCGAAATCGATCAGCGAAGAGAAGAACAAGGTCTTTCGCAGCCTGCTGCCGATCGAATCCACCCACGTCGTGCGCGGGCAGTATGCCGGCTACCGCGCCGAGCCGGGGGTCGATCCGGAATCGGATGTCGAAACCTTCGTCGCGCTGCGCTGTTCGATCGACAACTGGCGCTGGGCCAGCGTGCCTTTCTACCTGCGCACCGGTAAATGCATGGCCGACGGCCAGCGCATCATCTCCATCGCGTTCCGTGAGCCGCCGAAGAGCATGTTTCCGGCGAACTCGGGCGTCGGCGCCAAGGGTCCGGATCACCTCACGTTCGACCTGGCGGACGCCTCGAAGATGTCGCTGTCGTTCTACGGCAAGCGGCCGGGCCCCGGCATGCGGCTCGACAAGCTGAGCCTGCAGTTCGCGATGCACGACACCGGCTACGTCGGCGATGTGCTCGAAGCCTACGAGCGCCTGATCCTCGACGCGATGCGCGGCGATCACACGCTGTTCACGACCGCCGAGGGCATCGAGCGGGTGTGGGAAGCCTCGACACCGCTGCTCGACGACCCGCCGCCCGTGCGCATGTACCCGAAAGGCTCGTGGGGGCCGAACGCGATACACCAGTTGATCGTGCCGCACGCGTGGCGTCTGCCGTTCGAGCGGATCTGGCGGGACCCGAACCGGCTCGGCGAGTAGTCCCGCCGCTGCGCGTCAACATCGTGCAGCCGCGTGGCGCCACGACCCCGCATGGTGCGAAACGTGGCGAGGCGTCACCGGCGCACCGGCGTGCGTCCAGCATGGAACTTGCAAGGATGCGCTGACCAGCGCACAGGAGCATCAAGCCCCATGACAGATCCAGCCGCCGCCCCCGTCAACGAGCCGCGCGCCCGCGTCGACGGCACGCTGACGAAGGATGCCTTCAAGCGCGCCTTTCTCGACAACCTGTTCTACATCCAGGGCAAGTTCCCGGCGCTCGCCACCGAGAATGACTATTACCAGGCGCTCGCCCACGCCGTTCGCGATCGCATCCTGCAGCACTGGATCAGCACGGCCGCGGTCTACACGCGGCACAGTTCGCGCACCGTCGCCTATCTGTCCGCCGAGTTCCTGATGGGTCCGCATCTCGGCAACAACCTGGTGAACCTCGGCATCGAGGACATCGTGCGCCAGGCGGTCGGCGAGTTGGGCCTCGATCTCGATCACCTGCTGAAACTGGAGACCGAACCCGGCCTCGGCAACGGCGGCCTCGGGCGCCTCGCCGCCTGTTTCATCGATTCGCTCGCGACCCTCGAGATCCCGTCGCTGGGCTATGGCATCCGCTACGAGTTCGGGATTTTCCACCAGGAGATCGTCGACGGCTGGCAGGTCGAGAAGACGGACAACTGGCTGCGTTTCGGCAACCCGTGGGAAATCGTACGGCCCGAATGGGCGGTCGAAGTGAAGCTGCGCGGCCATACCGAGCGCTATCACGATGAACAAGGCCGCCTGCGCGTGCGCTGGGTGCCGCACAAGCGTGTGGTCGGCGTGCCGTACGACACGCCGATTCTCGGCTATCGCAACCACACCGCGAACACCTTGCGGCTGTGGAAATCGGAGGCTGCGGAGTCCTTCGATTTCGCGACCTTCAATCGCGGCGACTACGAGGGTGCGGTCAATCAGAAGGTCGCGTCCGAAAACCTCAGCAAAGTGCTCTATCCGAATGACGAGCAGATCCAGGGCAAGGAACTGCGGCTCGAGCAGCAGTACTTCTTCGTCTCCTGTTCACTGCAGGACATGCTGCGCATCCTGCGCGTGCAGAACCTGCCGATCGAGCGTTTTCACGAGAAGTTCGCCGTGCAGTTGAACGACACGCACCCGGCGATCGCCGTCGTCGAACTGATGCGCCTGCTCGTCGACGACTACGTGCTGCCGTGGGACGAGGCGTGGTCGACCACGACCCGCACCTTCGCCTATACCAACCATACCCTGCTCCCGGAAGCCCTCGAATGCTGGCCGCTCGATCTGTTCGGACGTCTGCTGCCGCGGCATCTCGAACTGATCTATGAAATCAACGCGCGCTTCCTCGACGAGGCGCGCCTGCGCTTCTTCGGCGACGAGGAGCGAATCGCGAGCCTGTCCCTGATCGACGAGCGCGGCGATCGCACCGTGCGGATGGCGCATCTCGCGTGCGTCGGCAGTCACGCGATCAACGGCGTCGCCGCGCTGCACTCGGAGCTGCTGAAGCAGGATCTGCTCGCGAACTTTCATGCGCTGTGGCCGGAGCGTTTCCAGAACAAGACCAACGGGGTCACGCCGCGGCGGTGGATGGTGCTCAGCAATCCGCGACTGGCGCGCCTCATCAGCGGCGCGATTGGCGACGCCTGGATACGCGACCTCGGCGAACTGCGGCGCCTCGAACCGCTCGCTGAAGACGCGGCGTTCCGCACCGAATGGGCGGCGGTCAAGCGCGCGAACAAGGTCGACTTCGCGGCGCTCGCCCAGTCCGCGACGGGCATTGCCATCGATCCGGACTCGCTGTACGACGTGCAGGTCAAACGCATCCATGAGTACAAGCGCCAGCATTTGAACATCCTGCACGTGATTGCGCTGTATCACCGCCTGAAGTCCTCACCGAATCTGAGCATCCAGCCGCGCACCTTCATCTTCGGCGGCAAGGCCGCGCCGGGCTATCACCTGGCCAAACTCATCATCAAGCTGATCAATGCGGTCGGCGACGTGGTGAACCGCGATGCGGGCATTCGTGACCAGATCAAGATCGTCTACCTGCCGAACTTCAATGTCGGCAACGGTCAGCGCGTGTACCCCTGCGCGGATCTCTCGGAACAGATTTCGACCGCCGGCAAGGAAGCCTCCGGCACGGGCAACATGAAGTTCACGATGAACGGCGCGCTGACGATCGGCACCCTGGACGGCGCCAACATCGAGATTCGCGACGAAGTCGGCGCCGACAATTTCTTCCTGTTCGGCCTGACGACCGATGAGGTGGCCGCCGTGTGGCGTCACGGCTATCGACCCTTCGAGCACTACGAGAACAGCCCCGAACTGCGCGACGTGATCGATCTGATCCGCAACGGCTTCTTCTCCCGCGGCGATACCGAGCTGTTCCGGCCGTTCGTCGACCGGTTGCTGCACCAGGATCCTTACCTCGCGCTTGCCGACTACCAGTCCTACCGCGACTGTCAGCAGCTGGTGGCGACGAATTACGCCGATCGGGAGCGCTGGACGCGCATGGCGATCCTGAACTCGGCGCGATCCGGCCTCTTCTCGTCCGATCGCACGATCCGCGAATACTGCCGCGACATCTGGCACGCGACGCCGGTGCCAATCTCGCTGCTGTCACCGGATCAGGTCGAGGTCGATTTCATGCAGTAGCGGGCCGTCAGGGGCAGCCCGGCATCACAGGGTTTCGATGGCGTCGACGAGCACGACCTCGCACGCACCCGCGCCCTGATCCTCGCGGGTCATCGAACTCCGCCAGCGCCAACCGTCGTCCGCCTGCACCTGCAGCAGATAGCCCTTGAAGCGGATTTCCTGCCCCGACTCCACCTCGGCGATGCGCCGGGCCACCTCGCGGCTCGCCGGCACCAGGTGCATGTTCGCGCTGTGCTGCGTGATCGCCTGGCGCGGAATCGGAAATTTCTCCGTGTACCAGCGATAGAAGCGGCCGCCCTGCGAGATGTCGATTGCCCTCAGCACCGTGTTGTTGGCCATCGGTCCCCAGCCCATCGCCAGATCGACTGGCGAGAGGTCGGCTTCGCGGTCGGCGCTGTAGTGACGGGCACCGAGCACGCGCCCGGCGACCTGGAACGCCGCGACCGGCGTGACCGTGTATTCCTCGACCCGGATGGCCGGCACCCCGCGCACCGCTTCCTGGATCGGATCCTCGGCGATCGACAGCTGCGGGCTGAACTCGAAGGCGGGGATGTCGCTCGCCGCCAGCGCGATGTCCGGCGTCTTGGCCTGTCCCCAGGCGTGGTAGAGCACCACGGGGACGACGACCATCAGCAACAGGCGCTTGAACATGCGGGCACGCTCCGGTGGGAAGCCCATGTTAGCGGCCACGTCTGCACCGCCCTGTAGCGGCCCGCGACGCGCTGTCCGCGACGCTCGATCTGTCGCGACGGGGCGGGTATCTTGGCCGCCCCCCAGTTCAGGACGCGATGCCATGACCGCCAGCAATCCCGCCGTCGACCGCGATGTCCACGCGCCCTGGGAGCCACCCGTGCCCCAGCTCATTCGCAATGCCCGCATGATGATCGTCGGCTACCGCGCGAATCTGCACGCCATCGCGGCGCTGCTGCCACCGGGCCTCGAACCGCATCCGAACGGACTGGTGCAAATGAACATGTACGAAGTCGAGGCGCACCAGACCAGCGGTTTCGGGGCCTTCTCGCTGACCTACCTGTCGCTGGAGGTCGCCGGTCACGACAGCGAACTGGCCGAAGGCGCGATGGCCATTCCCGGGCGCTATTTTGCGTACTACTGGAACAGTTCGGCGCGGGTGCGCGCCTATGTGCGCGAGCGGGTCGGCGCGAAGGCGATGCCGGGCGTGCGCACCGTCGAACGCGCGGGCAACGCGCTGACGTCGACCCTGAACGTCGACGGCCGCGACGTGATCCGCCTTGAAGCCCAGGTGGGCGACAAGGTCGTGGCCACGCTCGGCGGCCATCTGAATTACTACGCTCAGCGCAAGGTGCTGCGGGCCGACGGCAGCGGCCTGAACGTCCACGAGCTGCTGGAACTGCCGCTGCCCTTCGTCGCCGATGCCTACGAAGCCAGCGTGCAACGCATCGATTTCGACTTTCCGGAAGGGCATCCGGCCGCCGCGCTGCGTCCGCAAGCGCCGCTCGAAACGCCATCGGTGCTGTGTGCCGACGTGACCTTCACCTACTCGATGGGCCGCGTGGTGCGCGACTATCTGGCGGGTTGATTCACCGCTGCGCCGGCGGCCGACAGGCGCCGCCCGTGCATGCCGCGCACCGTCGTGACCTCAGAGTTCCGACGGCAGCGCGTGGCCCCGGTCGCGCTTGGCGCGCACGTAGCGCAGATTGTGTTCGCACACGCCGACCACGAGCGGCACGACTGCGCTCACCGGCTGCCCGCAGCGTTCGAGCTGGGCGCGCTTGTCCGGGTTGTTCGACAGCAGACGCAGCGGCCGCCCGCGCAACAGGTAACGCAGCACGACGGCCGCGTCGCCGAAATCGCGGGTGTCCTCCGGCAGGCCGAGCGCGGTGTTGGCGGCATAGGTGTCCTCACCGCCATCCTGCAGCAGGTAGGTCATCGCCTTGGCCCACAGCCCGATGCCCCGGCCCTCATGGCCGCTCATGTAGACCACGGCGCCCGCGCCGGCCGCCTTGATGTCGGCGAAGGCCCGTGCGAGCTGCGGCCCGCAGTCGCAGCGACGCGAGCCGAACACGTCTCCGGTCAGGCAGCAGGAATGCAGGCGCACCAGCGGCGACGCCGCGTCGCGTGTGCCAGGCCACGCGAGCACCGAGTTGACGGACATCGACGCCGTCATCAGATCGTGCAGCGCGCTGCTGCTGCGTGCAGCGTCCTGCACGGCCGACAGCGCCGTGCGCCGCACGAAGGGATACCACTCGAGCACCACTTGCGCGCCATCGATCAGGCGCGGCAGGGGCACGGGCCCCATCACCGACAGGTGGGCACGTCCGGCGGCAACGACGGCCCCTGCGCGGTCGAGCGCGACGAGGCGCTGCGCCGCCTCGAGGCGCGCACGAACCGATTCATCGAGATGACTGAACAAGCTGGCTCCCGCGTGAGGTTGTCGACTGGCGCGTACTCACGCGCCGTGTGCCTTGGCCGCGGCGAGGATTCGCGAGATCGCGCCCTGCAGGGACTGCCACGCCGGTTCATCGAGCGTTGGCGGTCGCCGCGGCGTGCGCAGGCGCAGCCACGGCGAAGCACAGCGGCTTTTCGCGAACACGATGGTGTTGCCTTCGACCGGGTCGACGACGACCAGTGCGGCGCCGTCATAACTGCGCTTGATGCGTTCGATGTGACGCGCGTAATGCCGGTGGTCGGCATGCAGGTTGACCACCAGGATCCCGCCCGGCTTCAGCAGGTTGACCGTGTCGTCGTAGAACGACTGCGAACTCAGCTGCACCGGCAGGCCTTTCTTCTCGTAGCCGTCGGCCAGCAGCACGTCGAACAGGCGGGGCGGATCGCGGACGAAGTTCGCTCCGTCGCCCTGGATCACTTCGAAGCGAGGCCCGTCGGCGGGCACCCGGAAAGTGTCGCGCAACGCGAGCACGTGCGGATTGATTTCGACGACCGTGATGCGGGCGTCCGGCAGATAGCGGTGGCAGAACTTCGCGAGCGAGCCGCCGCCCAGGCCAATCATCGCGATGTCCGTGGGCGCGGGCGCGAACAGCAGGAAGCCCATCATCGTGCGCGTGTATTCCAGCCGCAGCGCATCCGGATTCTCGAGATCCATCTTGCTCTGCGTCTCGCTGAGCGCGAAGAACAGCGACTTGCTGTCGGCCCCTTCGCGCACGAACGGGCGGTCGTACTGATTGCCTGCCTTGTCGGGCATGCCTGGTTCCTTCCTCGAGAGGCCGACGCGACGCGCACCGGCGACAGACCGTCGGGCCGCGCAAATCCCCTGCCAGAGGCGCGCTTAATTGTGCTGGAATTAGCTTTTCATTATCATCGGATGATAACTAATTGCAACTTCAGGGTGCCCCATGACCATCGAAGAACGCACGGCACGCCTCACCGTCCTGATCGACCCGCGCAAGAAGGCCCTGTTCGAGCGGCTGTGCGCCGAGGAAGACGCGACCCCCTCGCAGGTGGTGCGTCGCCTGCTGCGGGCCTATATCGAAGAGCGCTCGGGCAAGCCGTTCGCACCCGAGCCCGAGTGAGCATCCACCGCCCCTGACGCCCCCACCGGCCCCCGGACGGGCCGAGCCCCGCGACGAACAAGATGTTTGGAGACGATTGAGAGATGAAGATCTTTACGCCAGAAACGATCAATGCCCCCGCGACCCTGACGCACGCGGTGTTGAAGCAGTGGGTGGCCGACATGGCCACGCTGACCCAGCCGACGAGCGTCTACTGGGCAGATGGCTCCGCCGCCGAGTACGACCGGTTGTGCGCAGAGATGGTCGCCACCGGCATGTTCGTCAAGCTCAATCCCGAGCGCCGTCCGAACTCCTATCTCGCGTGCTCCGATCCGAGCGACGTGGCGCGCGTCGAAGACCGCACCTTCATCTGCTCCACACGGGAGGAAGACGCCGGCCCGACCAACAACTGGCAGGATCCCGTGCAGATGAAGGCCACCCTGCAGGGCCTGTTCAAGGGCTGCATGCAGGGCCGGACCATGTACGTCATTCCGTTTTCGATGGGCCCGCTCGGCAGCCCCATCGCGCACATCGGGGTCGAGATTTCCGACAGCCCGTATGTCGTCGTCAACATGAAGATCATGACGCGGATGGGCCGCGGTGCGCTCGAGGTGCTCGGCACCGACGGCCGCTTCGTACCCTGCGTGCACTCCGTCGGCGCGCCGATCGCCGCGGGCGAGGCCGACAGCCGCTGGCCGTGCAACCGCACGACGAAGTACATCGTGCACTTTCCCGAAACGCGGGAAATCTGGTCCTACGGGTCGGGCTACGGCGGCAATGCGCTGCTCGGCAAGAAATGCTTTGCGCTGCGCATCGCCTCCAACATGGCGCGCGATGAAGGCTGGCTGGCCGAACACATGCTGATCCTCGGCGTCGAGAATCCGCAGGGACGGAAGACCTACGTCGCCGCCGCGTTTCCCTCCGCCTGCGGCAAGACGAATTTCGCGATGCTGATTCCGCCGGCCTCGTTCAATGGCTGGAAGATCACCACCGTCGGCGACGACATCGCCTGGATCAAGCCCGGCCAGGACGGTCGCCTGTATGCGATCAATCCGGAAGCCGGGTTCTTCGGTGTGGCGCCGGGCACCTCGGAGAAGACCAACTTCAATGCGATGGCGACGCTGAAGGAAAACGTCATCTTCACCAATGTCGCGCTGACCGACGAGGGCGACGTGTGGTGGGAGGGCATGACAAAGGAGCCACCGGCCCATCTGATCGACTGGACCGGCCAGGACTGGACGCCCGCCATCGCGCGCGAGACCGGCCGCAAGGCGGCGCATCCGAACTCGCGCTTCACCGCGCCGGCGCGGCAGTGTCCGTCGATCGATGCAGACTGGGAGAATCCGGCCGGCGTACCGCTCTCCGCGTTCATCTTCGGCGGTCGCCGCGCGACGACCGTGCCCCTCGTCTACGAGGCCTTCAACTGGAACTTCGGTGTCTACATGGCGGCGACCCTCGGTTCCGAGACCACCGCCGCCGCCGTCGGTGAACAGGGCATCGTGCGCCGCGATCCGTTCGCGATGCTCCCGTTCTGCGGTTATCACATCGGCGATTACTTCAATCACTGGCTGAGCATCGGCCGGCACGTCGAACAGAAGCCGCATATCTTCTGCGTGAACTGGTTCCGGATGAACGCGCAGGGCGAGTTCATGTGGCCCGGTTTCGGCGAGAACATGCGCGTGCTGAAGTGGATCGTCGGTCGCGTGAACGGTGAGGCGGGCGCGACCGAGACGGATCTGGGCTGGGTGCCGCGGTACGAAGACATCGACTGGTCGGGCAGCGACATCGGCCGCGCCGAATTCGAACCCCTGACCCGCATTGACACCGAGGCCTGGCACACTGAATTGAGCCAGCATCAGGACTGGTTCGCCAAACTGGGCGCACAATTGCCCAAGCCGCTCACGCTCAAGCACGAGTTGCTCAATATCCGCATGCGGGGAGACTCCATTGCAAGCTGAATCAGAACGATTGCCCGTGACCTCGAAACGCAAACCGAAGGCCAAGGCCGAGGCGCCGACGCCGGCACCGACGCCCGCCGCCCCCGTCACCGGCACCGCCCGCTCGGCGCGCTACGCGCCGGGGGTGGAAGTCAAGACGCCGACCATCGAAACCTGCGGTCATCAGCCCTTCACCGAGAGCGACCTGCACAGTCTGGCGGCACTGGTCCGCAACCCGGCCTGGCCCTATGGCGCACTGAGCCTGCACGCCATCGAAGGCCTGCTGACCGCCCTGCTGGTGCTGCCGATCGGCCTGCGCCCCGGCGCCTGGCTGCCCCTGATCTGGAATGAAACCGGCTGGCGCGTGCCCATCGTCATCCAGGACGAACTGCAGTTCGGCGCCTTCGTCGAACGCATCGTCGGCTGGATGCGCCAGATCGATCTCGGCCTGTCGCAAGCGCCGGCACGGTTCGCGTCGATCCTCGGCAACAGCGCGTTCGATCAATACGTGGAGAATCCGCAGATTGCCCGCCGCGACTGGGTCAATGCTTTCGGCATCGCAGTCAGCCAGAGCGAGAACTTCAAGGCGCGCCCGGACTCGGTCACCAATCGCGCGCTGTTCGCGATCGCGATGCACGCGAATCCCGCCGCAGCTCGGATCTACAAGGGCCACCAGCCGCAGCCGAGCCTGCAGGAAGCGGTGCAGATCCTCGCCGCCGTGCGCACCTCCCGCGGCCCGCTCGGTGCGCTGCCCGAGCAGGAGAAGGTTAAGAACCGCCCGTAGGCCCGGTGGCGGCCCGGCGCCGGGCGCGCCGGCGCGGCGCCGCCAGTTTCGCTTCGATGTCCGCGATCAGCGCCCGCGCCTCGTCTCCTTCCGGGATCGGCTCGCCCGAATCACGCCAGCGCACGGCATCCTTGAAACCGTGCAGTTGGGCGTGACGGCGAAACCACATCCCTTCGGGATTGTGCCGCGTGATGCCGTCGAAGAGCGTCGCAATCATCTGCGTGTTCGCGAGCCCCATGTTGTCAAAGGCCTGGTTGATCATCAGTTTCTGCATCATCAACTGCGCTTTCGGCACGCTGGCCATGCGCGCGGCCAACGCATCGACGGTGCTGTCGAGATCGGCCAAGGGCACCGCGGCGCTCACGAGGCCCCAGGCCTGCGCGGTGCGGCCATCGATCAGGTCTCCGGTCAGCAACATGCGTTTCGCGCGTTCGATGCCGAGGCGATAGACCCACCACGCGGTCGTCGGACATCCCCACACGCGGGTCGGCATGTAACCGATGCGCGCGTCTTCGTCCATCACGATCTGATCGCAGCACAGCGCGATGTCCGAGCCACCGGCGATCGCATATTTCTGCACCCGTGCGATCACGGGCTTGTATGAACGCCACAGGCTCATGAAATCGTCGGTGTACTGTTTCATCGCCGCGTAGTCGCGCATCGGATCCCACGGCGTCTTTTCCTGCTTGCACGGATGCTCGCCGTCCGCTTCGCCGAACAGCCCGATGTCGTAGCCGGCACAGAAGGCGTCGCCCCTGCCCTGCAGCACGATCACGTGCACGTCGTCATCGGCGTTCGCCAGCGCGACGGCCTCGCGGATCTCGCCGGGCGTGCGATCGGTGATGGCGTTGTACTTCTCCGGCCGGTTGAAGGTGATTCGCGCGATGCGCGGCTGCTTGCGGTCCTTCGCATAGAGCAGAGTCTTGAAGCGGGCCATGGGGATCTCCAGTCAGGGCAGCAGTGCGCCGAGGCACCCAGCTTACGACAGTCCGTCGCGCGCCGCGGGGTTCAGCCCCTGCGCGGTCCCTTGGGCCAGACGAAGCCGCCCGTCGGGGCCGGGGTCGGTGCGGGTGCGGGCGGCGCGGGCACGGCGGCTGCCGGCTGCGCTGCCGCTTCGCGCAGCCTGTCCTTTTTGCTCTTGCGCTTGCCCTTGACGCCGCCGCTGCCGGGCGCCGGTGGCGCCGCGACCTCTGCGGGCTCGAAACCCGGGACCACCTCGCGTGCCAGCGCAAGGCCATGCCGTTTTTCGATCAGCGCGAAATGGGCAGCACTGTCGGCCGTCACGAAGCTGACCGCAACGCCGGCCGCACCGGCCCGGCCGGTGCGGCCGATGCGGTGCAGATAGTCATCGGTCGAACGTGGCAGATCGAAATTCACCACGGCCGGCAGATCCGCGATGTCGATGCCGCGCGCGGCGAGATCGGTCGCGATCAGCACCCTGACGCGCTTCGCCTTGAAGTCCTTGAGCGCCTGCGTGCGCGCCGCCTGCGTCAGTTCACCGTGCAATGTCGCCGAGGTGATGTCCAGCCGCCGCAGCTTCTCCGCGACGTGTTCGGTCGTGTAGCGCGTGGCGGCGAACACCAGCACGCGCGACCAGCGCTCGGTCGCGATCAGATGCCGCAGGAGCTGCGTGCGTCGCGCCTTGTCGACGCAGATGGCGCGCTGCCCGATACGCGGCGTGGTCGCCTGGGTCGACGCGACATCGATGCGCACAGGATCGTGCAGCAGCGTGTCCGCCAGCGCATGGACTGCGTCGGGAAAGGTCGCCGAGAACAGCAGGTTCTGCCGTTGCGCGGGGAGGAGCGCGAGGATGCGCGACAGTTCTTCGGCAAAGCCGAGATCGAACAGGCGATCCGCTTCGTCGAGCACGAGCGTGGTCAATGCGTGCAGTCTGACCGCATTGTGTTCGACGAGGTCGAGCAGCCGCCCGGGTGTCGCGACCAGAATATCGGCGCCGCCGCGCAGCGCCATCATCTGCGGATTGATCGACACGCCGCCGACGGCCGTCACGATTCGCAGGCGGTGTGGCGCGAACTGCGCGCAGGCGACACACACCGCGCCGATCTGGGCCGCGAGTTCGCGCGTCGGCGCGAGGATCAGCGCCTGCAGCGGCGCGCCCGTGGTCGCCGTTACGCAGCGCTCGACGATCGGCAGAACGAACGCCGCCGTCTTGCCCGACCCGGTCTGCGCGCAGGCCCAGACATCCTGCCCGCGCAGCACCGCGGGGATCGCCAGCGTCTGCACCGGCGTCGGCGTCACATAGCCGCGCGCGGCCGCCGCGCGCTGGCCGATGGCCGTCAGGCCGAGCGCCGCGAACGCCATCGTCAAACCGCCAGATCGCGCACGCGAAACGCGCGCCCCTTGATCTTGCCGCTGCGCAGACCGCTGCGGGCCTGAGCGGCGGCCTCGCGCGCTATCGCGACATAGGTGCGCGTCGGAAAGACATCGATCTTGCCGATCGCACCCGCCGCGAGGCCCGCCGAGCCCGTCAGCGCGCCGAGCAAATCGCCCGGCCGCAGTTTGTCCTGGCGACCGGCGTCGACGACCAGCGTCACGAACGGGGCCGGCTGCGGTTTGCCGCTGCCCGCCGGCAGCGGCGCCCAGTGCAGCGGCCCACCCTGTCCGGCGGCAATCGCCAGTGCGCGCGGTGCTTCGCATGCCGCACACAGGCTCAGCGCGAGCCCACTGCGGCCGGCGCGGCCGGTGCGGCCGACGCGGTGCAGGTGCGTGTCCGCGTCGTGCGCGAGATCGTAATTGACGACCATGGCGAGCTCCGCGATGTCGAGCCCGCGCGCGGCGACGTCGGACGCCACGAGCACCGAACAGCTGCGATTCGCGAAGCGCACCAGCATCTCCTCGCGCTCGCGCTGGTCGAGTTCACCGTGCAGCGCCAGCACGGAGAAGCCGCGCTCGGCTAGATCGGCGGCCACGGCGCGCACGTCCTGGCGCGTGTTGCAGAACACCACCGCCGATTCGGGCCGGTATTCGAGCAGCAGCGCGCGCAGCGCGGACGGCTTCTGCTTCGCGTCGACCTCGAAGAACAGCTGCTCGATCTGCGGCCGCGCCTGCGTGTCCTCGATGCTGACGTCGAGCGGCTTGCGCTGCAGGCGGCGGCTGATGGCGCGGATCGGATCGGGGATGGTCGCCGAGAACAGCAGCGTCTGGCGCGTCGCCGGCAGCGCGGCGACGATCGAGTCGAGCGCGTCGCTGAAGCCCATGTCGAGCATGCGATCGGCTTCGTCGAGCACCAGCACCTTCACGGCCGCGAGCGGCAGCACGTTCTTCTCGAGCAGCTCGAGCACGCGCCCCGGCGTACCGACGACGATGTGCGGCTCATGCGCAAGCGACGCGAGCTGCGGCCGCAGCGGCACGCCACCGCAGAGCGTCAGCACCTTGATGTTCGGGATCGCGCGCGCGAGCCGGCGGATTTCCCTGCTCACCTGGTCCGCGAGTTCCCGCGTCGGACACAGCACGAGCCCCTGCAGCGACAGTCGGGCCGTGTCCAGCGCGGCGAGCAGGCCGAGCGCGAAGGCCGCGGTCTTGCCGCTGCCGGTGTGGGCCTGCGCGACGACGTCGCCCCCGGCGAGGATGGTCGGCAAGGTCGCCGCCTGGACCGGGGTCATCTCGACGTACTCGACGTCGACGAGTCCCCTGGCCAGGGCCGGGGACAGAGTCAGTTCGGTGAACAACATGGGGGTGATGGCGCCTCGCGCGCGAAATGGGGAAAAGGCAGCGGCAACGGACGGCAGCTGCGACGTCGGCGCGGGGCGATCATCGCACGTCGGGCACGCCCGGCGTCCCTTTTTCCGCGCCCGCCGGGTGCGGGAGGCCGGCCTTCACGATGCGGCATCCGAGTTGCGTCGCCTTCCACGCTCATGCCGCACCGCCGCGCCTATGTCCGGCGCGACTTACCCCTGCGGCGTGGCAGCGGGCGGCGTCTGCACGCGTGCGCGCGCCGACACCAGCGCCTGCTTCAGCTCCGCTTCGCAGGCAATCAGCTGCTGCTCGGCCGCCGCGCGCTGGCGTTTGCCCTCCTCCGCGATGCGCAGCGTGTCGTCGATGGTGCCGATCAGCGCGTCGTTCGCCTGCTTGACCGCTTCGATGCTGACCACCCCGCGCTCGACCTGCGTGCGAATCTGTTGCGTGGATTCGCGCAGCGTGTCGGCGTTGGCGGTCAGCAGGTCGTTCGTCAGATCCGTCGCCTGCTTCAGCGTCTCGCCGCTTTCGGCGGAGCGCGCAATCGTCACCGCCATCGCGAGCTGCTGGCGCCACAGTGGAATGGTGTTCGCCATCGTCGAGCCGATCTTGCCGACCAGCGCCTTGTCATTCTCCTGCACGAGGCGGATCGACGGCAGGCTCTGCATCGTGACCTGGCGCGTCAGCTTCAGATCGTGCACGCGCCGCTCGAGATCGTCGCGCCGCGCACGCATGTCGCGCAGTGCCTGCGCCTTCATCACGTCGGTGCTGTCGGCGGCTTCGCGCGCGAGCGCGGGAACTGTTTCCGTGTCCAGTCGCCGCAGATGTTCCTCGCCGGCTGCGATGTACACGGCCAGCGCATGGAAGTACCCCAGCGTCTTGTCGTACAGGCGATCGAGCAGGCTGATGTCGCGCATCAGCGTGCTGGTATGGGCGTCGAGCCGGTTGCTGATGGCGTCGATCTGGCTGCGGATTTCCTCGTACTGCTGCAGCACTTTCGCGATTGGCTTCGCGCGCCCCAGCAGACGTGACAGCAGGCCGGGCTTCTGGCCGGCGAGTTCCTCGAGCGAGAAGCCGCGCAGGGTCGAGACCATGTCGTTCAGGGCCTGGCCGGCCGGACCGCTGTCCTTGTTGCGCACGCCCTCGAGCATTTCATCGGCAACGGTCGTCACGGCGCCCTGCGCGCTGGTCCCGAAGAACATCACGGAGTTGCTGTCGCCCAGATCCAGTTCGCTCATCGCGCGTTCGATCTCGGCGCGACGTTCGCCGGTGGCGGCGGCAAAACTCGTGACCTCTGCCGCCGGCAGTGCCTGGGTGGAGGCCGGCGGGACGGTGGCGGACGTGGTGTCGCTCGGTGCGGTCATGGTCGGTTCTCCGGTTGCAAGGGATCAGTTCAGTCCTTCGCGCTTCAGGCGCTCATTGAGCACTTCGATTTCGACGTCCAGCGCCAGCGCATCGTTCTCCAGCAATCTTCGGTGCTGCGCCTCGAAGGTGGTTTCCATGTCGATCAGCAGCTGGCGAAAATTGTCCTCGAGCGGCCGATTGCGCAACTGGCGATGGCTGCGCGCGTATTCCACGGTGACGCGCTCCGCGCTGTCGAGATAGACGTTCAGGAATTTGCGTGCCCGCGACGCGTCACGCGGGTCGCGTTCGATTTCTTCGAGAATGCGATAACCGATGGCGGTGATGCGCCTGAGGCGCTGCCCGAACTCGGGCACGGCAATCGCGCCGGCGGCCGTGTTGATGCCCTGCAGGCGTCCATGGGCCTGCTTCAGCTGGGCCATCACGGCGGCGACATCGACGCCGGCAACGGGCGGCAGTTCGATGCGATGCGGCCGCGGGTCGCGGCCGAAGAACGCGCGGTGGCCACCAGCGGCGAGCGCAGCGAGCAGCAGCGCACTCAACGGCCCGTGACCGCCGGACGTCGCCGCGAGCCCGGTGCCGAGCGCCGTCAGGGCCAGGCTCAGCAGCTTCAGGGGAACGCGCGGCGGATCGAGCCGCTGCCCGACAAAGAACCGGGCTTCCTCGACCAGCCCGGCAAAGCTGACGGCACCCGCAGTCCACAGGCAGGCAAGCGCACCGCCGCTGAACATGAACTGCTCGACGTGGCCGCTGGCGAGGTCGATCAAGGCTGCAAAGAACAGCGGCCCGGGCAACATGAACAGCGCCGCGCTCTTGAACACGGCCGCCCAGGCACGGCCTTTGCGCAGCAGTTCCTGCATCGGTCAGTGATCCGCGCCGCCGGCCTGTTCGGTCGCCGGGGTCTGGTCCGGGCCCTTCGCACTGCGGACGAACGCCGAGCAACTCGCGAACACAATCGCCAGGCTCAGCATGACGATGCCCACAAAACGCAGCGGAAGTTTCGACAATGACGCGATTCCTTGGCCGGAGACGGGCTCGAGCCCACTGTATGCGATGCACAAGGCGCACTGCCAGCACCGGGCTGCCAGCCCGACATGGCCGCTGACGGCGACTGCCGGTGCCAGGCGCACAATGCATGCGAAAAAATCCGTCAGGCAGCGGCGCGAGCGGCCCGCGTATACTGCCATACACGACTGAGGGAATATGATGAAAAAGATCACGACATCGGCCACGCTGTTGGGGAGCATGCTGCTCGCCGGACTCCATGCATTTTCGGCGAATGCCCTGGCCGAGCAGCCAGCGGCCACCACCCACAAGCACTACGACGAATCGCCCGCGGCGAGTGCGCCCGGGCCCCAGGGCGAACTGGCGCCGCGCCTGCAGAACCTCGGCACGCACACTTTCCCGGTCAGCACTCAGAATGCCGACGCGCAGCGCTTCATCGATCAGGGACTGAAGCTCGCGTACGCGTTCAATCACGCCGAGGCGCGCCGTGCGTTCCGCGAAGCGGCCCGGCTCGACCCGACCCTGGCGATGGCCTACTGGGGCCAGGCGCTGGTGCTGGGCCCGAACATCAATGCGGTGATGGAACCCAACGAGGAACCGCATGCGCTGGAGTTCGCCGAGCGCGCACAGTCGCTGGCCGCCCAGGCCACGCCGCGTGAACAGGCGCTGATCGCCGCGCTGCTGAAGCGCTACACCGGCGATCCCGAACATCGCAAGACGAACGACCAGGCTTATGCGGACGCGATGCGTGCCGTGCACCAGCAGTTCCCGGACGATCTCGACATCGCGGTGCTCTACGTCGAGTCGATGATGGATCTGCGCCCGTGGGGTTACTGGATGCCCGACGGCAGTCCGCACGAAGGCACGGCCGAGATCGTCGCACTCACCGAAGACGTGCTGAAACGCAACCCGCAGCATCCGGGCGCGCTCCATCTGCACATCCACCTGCTCGAACCCACGCCAACCCCCGAGCGCGCGGAAAAGTCCGCCGACACACTGTTGACCCTGATGCCGGCGGCGGGCCACATGGTGCACATGCCGTCGCACATCTACCAGCGCGTCGGGCGCTACGCCGACGCCATCCGGAGCAACGAGATGGCGGTCGTCGCGGACGAGGACTACATCACGCAGTGCCGCGCGCAGGGCCTGTACCCGATGGCCTACTACCCGCACAACATCCACTTCCTGTGGTTCGCCGCGATGTTCGACGGTCAACTCGGGCTGGCACGCGAGGCGGGCACGAAAGTGGCGTCGAAGATCGACGACAAGACGCTCGAGGCGATGCCGCTGGCCGCCGCGTTCCGCGTGGTGCCGTACTGGACGATGGTGCGCTTCGGACAGTGGGACGAGATTCTGAAAACGCCGGCGCCGCCTGCCTCTAGCGCATTCCTGACGGGCGCCTGGCAATACATCCGCGGCCAGGCCTTCACCGCTACCGGCCGTCTCGACGAAGCCCGCGCGGCGCTCGCCGCGCTCGAGGAGACGATGAAGAATCCCACGCTCGAGCAGAACCTGTTCTCGCCGAACAAGGCGCGTTCGATTCTCGGCATCGGCGTGCCCTCGCTGGCCGGAGAAATCGCCGCCGCCGAAGGCCGTTACGACGAGGCGGTCGCCCAGCTCGAACTGGCGGTGCGGCTCGAAGAGGCGCTGGTCTACACCGAGCCCTCCGAGTGGGCCTATCCGCCACGTCACGCGCTGGGCACGGTGCTGCTCGCCGCCGGGCGCGCGGCCGAAGCCGAAACCGTGTTCTGGCAGGATCTGAAGCGCCATCGCGACAACGGCTGGGCGCTGAGCGGCCTCGCACAGGCGCTGCGCGCGCAACAGAAGGACGCGCTGGCCGCGGTCATCGACGCGCGCCTGGCCAAAGCCTGGGCCCGCGCCGACGTGAAGCTGGCCGGTGCACGCGTCGACACGACGCTCGCCCTGTCGGCACGCGCGCCCTGAAGCCGAACGGCGCGCGCAGCGAACCGGACGCGCCTGAATCACCCACCTCATCAGGACAGGACCAGGATGCCCAGACCACCCGTGCCGCCTTCAGTCGATGCGCTGCTGCGCGAACCCAATGCCGCCGTGATGGCGAGCACGCGTCCGGACGGCAGCCCGCACACCGTTGCCACCTGGTATGACTGGGAGAACGGCCGCGTGCTGCTGAACATGGATGCCAGCCGCGTGCGCGCGAACTACCTGATCGAGCGACCGGCCGTGGCGCTGACCGTGCTCGACGGGCAGTCCTGGTACCGACACGTGTCACTGATCGGTCGCATCGTCGACATCCATGACGATACCGATCTCGCCGACATCGACCGGCTCGCCGTGCGCTATACCGGCAGCGCCTACCCCGACCGCGCGCACCGTCGCCTCAGCATGTGGATGGCAGTGGATCGCTGGCACGGCTGGGACGCGACCGGCGCCATCTCGACGCACGCCGACTGGAAGCCGTGAGTCACCTTCAGGGCTGGTGACTTCAGCCGCAGCCGCGTGCACGATACGCCGGCCATTCAACGCCACCGTGACCGCTCTGCCGAAAGGAGCCCCGCATGCCGATCATCGAAGTGAACATGCTCGAAGGACGCACCGTCAGCCAGAAGCGCGCGATGGTCGCCGCGATCACCGACAGCGTCGTCGCGACGCTCGGCGTGCCGCCGGATTCGGTCCGCGTCCTGATCCGTGAAATGCATCCCGAGCATTTCGCCGTGGGCGGCGTGACGAAAGCGCAGTCGGCCGGACAAGCCCCGAACGCCTGAACCCGGTCTGTCGGCGCGTCGCCGACCGATCTCCCATCTCAGTGCATCCAAGGCCACGACTGCGCGCGTGCGCTGCCAGCACGCCATCGCGTCGAACGGGTCGGTCTGCGTCGAACGGCAGAGGCCGTTCTCGTCCCCGCTGCTGACGCCGGACCAGCCCCGGCAACGCCGGCGATTCGCCGCATCGACGTGCGTTGCAAGTGCCGAACACCTCGCGCCGGACTTCGATTGACCACTGGCGCTGATGAGGCCGGGTGAGACAGCTACTTCATGATCGCCGGGCTGACGCAGCGACGACAACGCAGCGCGAGCATGGCCTCTCGTAGCCCGGATGAAGCGCAGCGCTGAGGGATCCCCACGAATCAGGCGCATTCGGCGTGTGCATGGATGATGAAGGGCAGGGCCTTCAT
>LNEL01000012.1 GCA_001464935.1 Gammaproteobacteria bacterium Ga0077536 | reverse complement strand
ATTCAAGCGTGCCTGGCGCGGGGGCCGGCTGCGCCGGGTCGTATTTGACCAGCGGTGTCTCGATGCCGAGCAGGCTGGCGCGGGCCGCCAGCAGCGCGGGATCCGCAATGAATACCAGCCTGGCCTCGTCCGGCCGCCGGTGGAGCATCAGTGCGAGATCGGGACCAATCCCCGCCGCCTCGCCGGGGGTGACGGCGATGGTAGGTTTATTCGTCGTCGACGCGAAGTTCGACATACGCTTCGTCCCGCAGCCGCCGCAACCAGTCCTGATGCGCTTCTTCGCGCTTGCGCTGCAGGATGGCTTCGCGCGCCTTGGCCCGCCGCACTTCGTCGGTGCCGTCGTAATTGCGCTTGTCGAGCACTTCGAGAATGGCTCGCTGAGCTGACCGATGTCCGTGGCGAGCATCACTTCTTCGAACTCGGGCACCATCTGGCCCGGGCTCACCCAGCCGAGATCGCCGCCCTGCAGCGCCGATCCGCGGTCATCGGAATTGGTGCGCGCGATGGACGCGAAGTCGTCGCCGTTCTCCAGGCGCAGGCGCAATTGACGCAGTCTGTTCAGCGCTTCCTCGGAGCTCAGCAGTTCGCCGGGTGACACCAGGATGTGCCGGACCTTGGTCTGCTCGAGCATCACGGTTTCGCCGCTGCGTTTGCCATTCAGCCTGATCAGGTGATAACCGCTCGGGCTCGTGATCAGATCGCTGACCTGTCCGACCTCGAAATCGCGCACGACGTCGCTGAACAGCGTCGGAATTTCGTTCAGCGCCCGCCAGCCGAGTTCGCCGCCGTCCAGCGCATCCTGGCCGTCGGACATCGCCACCGCGACGTTGCCGAAGTCCTCGCCGGCTTCAACACGCGCCAGGGCTTCGTCGGCGCGTTCGCGGGCAGCCCGCCGCTCGTCGTCGGTGGCGCCCGTCGGAATCGAGATCAGGATGTGCGCGACCTGGTACTCGCTGTCGCCGTCGGCACCGCCCTGTTCGTTCAGCAGGAAATTGTCGATCTCGCGCTCGCTGACCTGCATGCGCTTGTCGACTTCCTCGCGACGCAGGCGCGACAGGATGATCTCCTGCCGGATGTCCTCGCGGAACACCGCGTAGTCATAGCCTTCGGAGGCAAGGATCTCGCGGAACTGATCGGATGAGAGCTTGTTCTTCTGCGCGATGTCGTCAATCGCCCGGTCCAGCGATTCTTCGGTGACGACGACCCCGGTGCGTTCGGCGAGCTGCAGCTGGATTTTCTGCAGGATCAGCCGCTCCATGACCTGACGGCGCAGCACGGAAATCGGCGGGGCTTCGGTACCCTGGCGGCGCAGCTCGTCGCGCACGCGGTTGATCTGCTGCTCAAGTTCGCTCTGCATGACGACGTCGTCGTCGACGATCGCGATGATGCGGTCCAGCTGGAAGGCTGACGCGGCCGCGCAGCAGCACAGCGCGCTGAGCAGCAGGCCGACGCGCCCGAATGTCGAAATCAGTTTATCCATCGAATGCCGGTCAAAGGCCCCTGTTGCGTTGCGAAGCCCGGCCGCGGCCGAAAGCCTGTGGGTGAGCTGTCCTGGACCGGGGATTTTAACTGAAAGTCCCCGTCGATTGCTGAAAACGGCCCGACTCCCCTGTCAGAAGATCGGCTCGTAGCCGGGAATGCTCTTGCGCAGGAACGACGCCGCCGAGCGCCCGAACCCGCCCAGACCCTTGAATTCGGCCTGCATGAAAATCGCATTGTCGAACTCGCCTTCGCTGTTGCGGATGAACCGTCGGCTCAACAGACGAATCCCCCAGCAGCAGGTTTCGAGCTCCAGGCCGCCGACGAGTTCCAGGGACTGCTGGCTCTGCAGCGAATAGTTCCAGCGCCCGACCATGCTGAGATTTTCCGTCAACGGCACCCGCCACGAGAGATCGGTCTGCTCGATGTCGGTCACTGCCCGGCGCAAACGGTAGGCGGCGTTGACCACGGTGCCATCGGGCGGCGCATAGCGGATGGAGAAAGCCGACTTCTCCGTTTGATTCACGTGCGGATCCCACTGCACCGTGGCACGGGCCGACCATGACTCGACGGGGCTGGCGGCGACCTCGCCGATGAATTCGGACGTGCTGTCGTCCTCAATCGTGGTGCCCGGGAGCGATATCTCTCGGTCTCGGAAGTAGTAGATCTGCCCGAGACTGGTCCGGAACAGTTCGCGCCCGGAGTCCAGGCTCAGAAAGCGCGAAGTCACGGCGACGGCGAGCTGGTTGGTGTCGCCAACGCGGTCACGGCCGGCAAAACGGTTTTCGTTGAACAGCTGCAGGAACGTGAAGTCGAACAGGCCGGTGTCGAAAATCGGAATGTCGCTCTGACCGACCTTGGGCGTCAGCACATAGTAGGCACGCGGCTCGAGCGTCTGCATCAACGGCACGTCCCAGGCCTTGAAGCGGCGTTCCAGGAACAACTGGGCGTCCGCGCTGGCGACGGGCACAGAGCGGGACAGCGTGCTGTCGAACTCGCGCGAATTGGTCAGGAAGTAGTTGGTCTGACGCAGCCCAATCGCGGGTTTCAGGTAAAGCCAGGGCTTGATGAACGGCACCGACAGGGTCGGCTGCAGTTCGACGCGCCCGCCGGTGACGCTGTCCTCTCGATCGAAATAGGTGATCTCCGAGAGCCCGTAGAAATGGGGCCGCAGGTGGTACTGCGGAAAGATGGTCTGTGCCATGACCTGCGGCAGGCGACGGTAGGGCCCGAACTGATCGGGAATCGAATCGTCGATGTTCTGATAGGCCTGCATGGTACCGAACACCTGGTACCACTCGCTGAAGTACTCGGTCTGGATGCGGCGATCGAGAAAGCGCTGGCTGGTGACCGCCAGGCCACCGCCGAAATCCTCGAAATACTGCGCGTCGGACGCGTTCTGCAGCAGCGCGTAGAGGTGGCCGCGTTCGTTCTGGCCGTAGCGCTGTTCGTGTTCCAGCCGCACATAGCTGCGATCCTGATCGGCTAGCTGATCGCCGGGCAGGTACTCGACGTCAAGTTCGCTCTCGAACTGGCGTCCCATGTAACGGTATTCGCCCTTCATCATCAGGCCGCGCTCGGAGATCCAGCGCGGCGCGACCGTGGCGTCCTGGTTCGGCGCAATGTCGATGTAGTACGGAATCTCCGTGTCGAAGCCGCGCTCGTTTGAATTGCCGATGGTCGGGGTCAGCAGGCCGGATTTGCGCCTGTCTGACAGCGGGAAATTGAAATACGGAATGTAGAACACCGGCACACCGCGAATCTTGAGGACCGCATTCGTCGCGTAGCCGCGTTCTTCCGCATGATCGAGCTTGATCTTCGACGCCGAGAACTTCCAGGTTTCGGCGCCCGTCGGGCAGGTTGTGTAATCGACCGACTCGAGTCGCGAAATCTGCGTGGCGTTGTTGGTGCGAATCATGTCGGCACTGCCGCGGCCCTGGCGGCCGAGCAGCCAGTAATTGCCGCGCTCGAGGCGGTGATTGTCGGTGCGCATGTTGAACATCGCGCGATAACCCGACCACAGCAGCGTCGAATCCCAGATGTGGGCCTGGCCGGTCGCCGTCATCGAGTCGCCGGCCTGATCGTAGAGGACGTCATCGGCGCTCAGCGCCTTGCCGTCCTGCACGAGTTCGACTTCACCACTGAATTCGGTGACGCCCTGATCGACGACACGCGTGGATTCGGCGCGGATTTCCGTGCTGCCCGGCGCAAGCTCCGCGCTGCTGAACTCCGGCCGGATCGGCAGGCTGCGATCGACCGGACACAGCCACCAGTACTCGTCCGCAGAGCGCTGGCTGGCGGCGAGAACGGACGAACTGGCGATCAAAAAAGTGAGTGCAGAAATTATCGTTCGAAACATTGGCCCGCCTGCCGGGGGCTATCCAGCGTGCGGGTAAAATCGCACACCGTCGAACGCGCTTCAACCTGAATCGAAGTCGAGTCTCGGTTTATTCGAACGAAGCGTCAGACGCTGCGCTGTTGCATCAACTGCGCGAGCGCGAGATGGCACAATTCGATCTGTCGATCAACGCGGGTCGCCGCGAGAATGTCGAGTTTGTTCGTCAGTGAAAACGGCAGACGCTCTAGCAAACGATAGATCGTGTGGGATGCGCTAGACGGAACTGCGCTTGTTTGTCCGGTGGATGCAGACTCTATCTCAAGCACTTTCTCAAGTACCGTCCTCAACTGCGCATAATCGTCAGCTGGCGGCACCGTGCTGTCTTCGACAATGCGTTCGATGTCACCGATCAGCAGTCCGTCGCGCCGCGCCTGATGATTCAGCAGGCGGAAGCGGTATGAGCCCTTGACGAGGATGTGCAGCAGACCATCCCGCCCCTGATCGAAGTCGACAATCTCCGCGCACGTGCCCACCGCATGCGGTTCGGCGGGTTCACCGGCCTCGCCGCCATTGCGAATCGGGGTGATGCCGAAACCATGCGCGTCGCGCATGCAGTCGCGAACCAGCCCGATGTAGCGGGGTTCGAAGATTCTCAACGGCAGCAGCCCGTCCGGGAAGAGCACCGCGCGCAGCGGAAACAGCGGCAGCGATTCGCTCATTGCTGGGTACCCTGGTGCCGCGCGGCGAGCGCGGCCAGCAGACGGGCATGGATCTGTTCGAACCCGCCGTTGCTCATCACCAGCACCTGGTCGCCGGCACGCAGGTCGCCAAGCAGGGCCGTGATGATCTCGGCGACCGAAGCCGCCACGACACGCTGTGCGCCGAGCGCGGCGGTTGCCGCGCGCAGATCCCAGCCCAGATTGCCCGGTTCGAGCATGAACACGCGATCGGCGCCCGCCAGCGATGCCGCGAGTTCGGCCCGATGCACGCCGGCGCGCATCGTGTTCGAGCGTGGCTCGAGCACGGCGATCAGCCGACCACCGCGCATGCGGCTGCGCAGCGCTGCGATCGTCGCTGCGATGGCGGTGGGATGATGCGCGAAATCGTCGTAGACGGCGATGTCGCCGACGGTGCCGCGCAGTTCCAGTCGACGCTTGACGCCACCGAAACTCGCGAGCGCCTGCAGTGCCGTGTCGGTGTCGACGCCAGCGAGGTGTGCGGCGGCGAGGGCCGCGGTTGCGTTCAGCGCGTTGTGCTGGCCGGGGAGGGCGAGCGTCAGCGTCGCCGCCGGCTGCTGCCCGTGTCGCACGGTGAAATGGCCCGGCTGGGTTTCGTGCAGGCGCCAGTCGCCCTCGCTCATGCCGAACCGGCACTGGCGGCTCCAGCAGCCACGTTCGATGACGGCCGCGAGGTTCGGATCCCCGGCGTTCCACAGCACGGTGCCGCGCGGCGGGACGATGCGCAGCAGGTGATGAAACTGGGTCTGAATCGCGCCGAGGTCCGGAAAGATGTCGGCGTGATCGAATTCGAGATTGTTCAGTAGCGCAATCGTCGGCTGGTAGTGGACGAATTTCGAGCGCTTGTCGAAGAAGGCCGTGTCGTACTCATCGGCCTCGATCACGAAATGGCGGCCGCGGCCGAGACGTGCCGGCAGTCCGAAATCGTGCGCGATGCCGCCGATCAGAAACCCGGGTTCGAGGCCCGCCTGGTCGAGGATCCACGCCACCATGCTGCTCGTCGTGGTCTTGCCGTGTGTACCGGCGACCGCGATCACCTCGCGCCCGTGAAGGACATGCTCTGACATCCAGGCGGCGCCCGAGGTGTAGCGCAGGCCGCGATCGAGCACGGCTTCGACCAGCGGATTGCCGCGGCTGAGCGCGTTCCCGATGACAACCAGATCGGTGGCGGCATCGAGCGTCGCCAGATCCCAGCCCTCGTGTACGCGAATGCCTGCCCCACGCAGGAAATCGCTCATCGGCGGGTAGACGTTGTGGTCGGAACCGACGACCGCATGCCCGGCTTCGCGCGCGATCTGCGCGAGGCCGGCCATGAAGGTGCCGCAGATGCCGAGGATATGGATGTTCAACGGCGTGCTCTCGCGCGCGGACGGATCAGGGCTGTCGCGCCCGCCCGCCGCCGGCGCGCGACGACAGGCTCAGCCCGCGTCGCTCGTCGTGCCGGCCGGCGTCCTGGCCGAGCCGTAGTGGGACACCACGTAGTCATTCAGCAGCGCCTTGAACTCTTCGGCGATGTGCTCGCCGCGCAGGGTCGTGTACTTCTCACCGTCGACGAATACCGGGGCGGATGGCGCTTCGCCGGTGCCCGGCAGGCTGATGCCGATGTTGGCGTGCTTGCTCTCGCCGGGGCCGTTGACCACGCAGCCCATCACGGCAAGCGTCATGTCCTCGACGCCGGGATAGGTTTCCCGCCAGATCGGCATCTGCGTGCGGACATAGGCCTGGATATCCTCCGCCAGTTCCTGGAACACGGTGCTGGTGGTACGACCACATCCCGGGCACGCAGTGACGAGCGGGGTGAATGACCGGATGCCCATCGTCTGCAGGATCTCCTGCGCGACCACTACTTCCTTGGTGCGATCGCCATTGGGCTCGGGGGTCAGCGACACACGGACGGTGTCGCCAATGCCCTGCTGCAGGAGGATGCCCATGCTCGCAGTCGACGCCACGATGCCCTTCGAACCCATGCCCGCCTCGGTCAGCCCGAGATGGAGCGCGTAATCGCAGCGACTGGCGAGTTCGGCGTAGACGGCGATCAGATCCTGCACGCCGCTGACCTTGCAGCTCAGCACGATGCGGTCGCGGGCCAGGCCTATCTCTTCGGCCTTCGCGGCGCTGATCAGCGCCGACTGAATCAGCGCTTCGCGGGTGACTTCCGCGGCGCTTCTCGGGTTCGGCAGTTTGGCGTTCTCATCCATCATCGTGACGACCAGCGCCGGATCGAGGCTGCCCCAGTTCACGCCGATGCGCACGGGCTTGCCGTACCTGATCGCCGCTTCGATCATCGTCGCGAACTGGCTGTCGCGCTTGCGGCCGAAGCCGACATTGCCCGGATTGATGCGGTATTTACCGAGCGCCTCGGCGCAGGCCGGGTACTTCGTCAACAACTGGTGGCCGTTGTAGTGGAAGTCCCCGATCAGCGGCACGCGGCAGCCGACGGCGTCGAGCATGTCGCGGATGCGCGGCACGGCCGCTGCCGCCTCCTCGGTGTTGACGGTGATGCGGACCAGTTCCGACCCGGCGGCCGCCAGTTGCTGAACCTGCTTTGCGGTGCCCGCGGCGTCGGCCGTATCGGTGTTCGTCATCGACTGGACGACGACCGGATGGTTGCCGCCGATGGTAATGGCGCCGACGCGGACGCCGACACTGGGGCGGCGATTTGAGATGGAATACGCTGTCATGGGGTGCCGTTCGATAACGCTATGATTCAGGGGGGAATTGGGGCTGCTCAGCCACGCGGATTCTAGCCTACTGGCGGCGTGGCGCCAAAGAGATCAGGTGTCGCAGCGCGCGCCGGTCGGGCGTTGCGCTGGCGCGGGAGGACGCGGGCGGGACGGCAGTGCCGCGCGAGCGGCGGCACCGGACCTAGTTCGGCACGATGCGTTCGAGCCGGTAGCCGTGCTGGTAAATCGACGACAGCTTCCAGCCCATTTCGGCCGCCAGCGCGAGCTTCGTGCGGATGCGGCTCACGTGGGTGTCGACGGTGCGCGTGTTGATGTCGGGATTGCGACCCCACACGCTTTCCAGGATGTGGGCGCGCGACAGCACGCGGCCGATGTTGCGGAACAGGAAGACGATCAGCTCGTATTCCTTCTGGGTCACGTCGATGCGCTGGCCGTCCTTGCGGACTTCATGGTTCGCGAGATCGATATGGAAGGGCTCGAAGTCGATCGTCGTCTGCCCTTCCTCGACCGGTGACACGCGGCGGGCGACAGCGGTGATCCGGGCCACCAGCTCGCGCTGCTTGGCCGGCTTGACGATGTAGTCGTCGGCACCCTGCTCGAGCGCGCGCACGATGTCGTCCTCATCGTCCTTCGCGGTCACGAACACGACCGGTATCGGCCACTCGAAATTCTGCCGGACCCAGCCCAGCACTTCGTAGCCGTCCATGTCCGGGATCATCCAGTCCAGGATCAGCGCGTCGTAGCTGTCGCGCTTGATGTTGCGCACGAACATCTTGCCGGACTTGAAGTGCTCGCAGGTGTGACCCGCGGATTTCAGCCACTCCATGAACAGGAGGGCCTGATCCTGGTCGTCTTCCAGTAGTGCTATCCTCAAAACCGGCCTCCCTTCGGCAAGCGCAGCGCGCCGATTTACGCGGGTTGAAGGGCCCGAGCGGTACCCGACCCTATAATAGCGTTGCGCCAGCCAATAACAACCATTTCAATGGGATAGGCGCTGCCCTTAGAGCAATTGCACAGCACGGGGCAGACCCTCCAGCCGAACGCCTTGCGAAGCAGACAGCCATGACATCATCTGACCGGGCGCCGCCTGCGCCTCACCTCATCGATGCCCGCGGACTCAACTGTCCGCTGCCGCTGCTGAAACTCAGGAAGGCCATGGCCACCCAGTCGACTACGACTGCATTCACGCTGCTCGCCACCGACCCCGACAGTACCGTCGACATCGAGAAGCTCGCCGCCCAGCGCGGCTATGCACTGGTGACGGCACACGAATCCGACGGCGTGCTCCGTTTCGAACTGACCCGCGCGGACTAGCGCTCTCAGGCCTTCGGCAACGTCACGCCGCGCTGGCCCTGGTACTTGCCGCCGCGGTCCCGGTACGAGACTTCGCAGGCTTCGTCGGACTCGAGGAACAGCACCTGGGCCACTCCCTCGTTCGCATATATCTTTGCTGGTAGCGGCGTGGTGTTCGAAAACTCCAGCGTCACGTGCCCTTCCCATTCCGGTTCGAGCGGGGTCACGTTGACGATGATGCCGCAGCGGGCATACGTCGACTTGCCGAGGCAGATGGTCAGGATATTGCGCGGGATGCGGAAGTACTCGACGGTGCGGGCCAGCGCGAAGGAGTTCGGCGGGATGATGCAGACGTCGGCATTGATGTCGACGAAGCTCGTGGGGTCGAACGCCTTGGGGTCGACGACCGCCGAATAGACATTGGTGAACACCTTGAATTCGGGCGCGCAGCGGATGTCGTAGCCGTAGCTCGACGTGCCGTAGGAAATCACGGGCCGTCCATCCGTCTCGCGCACCTGGCCGGGCTCGAAAGGGTCGATCAGCCCGTGCTCCCGGGCCATTTGCCTAATCCAGCGGTCGCTCTTTATCGGCATGGCAGGCAGTCTTTCCGCGCGCGGCGCTCAGCTGTTCTTGATCACGATGTTCGGGAAGCGGCTCGAATAGTCCTTCGCGCGGAGCGCGAGCTTGGCCGCGATGCGCCGCGCGACTTCCCGGTACTCCAGCGACGACGCCGAATCCGGGTCGACGGCGACCGTCGGCCTGCCGTTGTCGACGCCTTCGCGGATCCGGATGTCGAGCGGCAGCGAACCGAGCAGATCGACCCCGTACTGCTGCGACATCGCGGCGCCGCCCCCGGCGCCGAAGATGTGTTCGATGTGGCCGCAGTTCGAGCAGATGTGCTGGCTCATGTTCTCGACGATGCCGAGGACCGGCACGTCGACCTTCTCGAACATCTTGAGTCCCTTGCGGGCGTCGAGCAGGGCGATGTCCTGCGGCGTCGTGACGATCACCGCGCCGCTGACCGGAATCTTCTGGCACAGCGTCAGCTGGATGTCGCCGGTGCCCGGCGGCAGGTCGATGACGAGGTAGTCGAGGTCGCGCCAGTTGGTCTCGCGCAGCAGCTGCTCGAGGGCGCTGGTGGCCATCGGACCGCGCCAGATCATCGGCGTGTCTTCCTCGACCAGGTGCCCGATGGAGATGCACTGGATGCCGTAGCTGACCTTGGGTTCCATCGACTTGCCGTCGCGTGAATCCGGGCGGCCGGGGCAGCCCAGCATGCGCGGCTGGCTGGGGCCGTAGATGTCGGCGTCCAGCAGCCCGACGCTCGCGCCTTCCCGGTGCAGGGCCAGGGCGAGGTTGACCGCGGTCGTCGATTTGCCAACGCCGCCTTTGCCCGATGCGACCGCGATGGTGTTGCGGACTCCGGGCAGCGGCTTCACGCCTTTCTGTACGGCATGTGTAACGATTTTCGTGTCGAGCGCGATCTCGGCCGGCGGTGCGCCGGGCACGGTCGCGACGGCCGCGGCGAGGGCGGTGCACAGCGCGGCGCCGTAGCCCGCGGTCGGGAAGCCGGCTTCGATCGCGATCACCGTGCGGGCGTCGGAGATGTCGATGGACTTGAGCATGCCCGCCTTGACCACGTCGCAGCCGAGGTAGGGATCGATATAACCCTGCAAGGCCTGTTCGATTTGTGCCGCCGATACCGTCATGAGCGTGGCTGTCCTGCTGCTGGTGAGACGGCGATTGTACAGGATCGAGTGCCCGCTTCGTTCATGACAGTGACCGGACGAGATGCTACCTTTACCGGCCAATTCGAGGTGTTATTCGAGTGTCGGGGTGGAAGCAGGGCGATGCTTCCCGGCGTCATTGCGGTAACGCCAGATCCCGCAAGCGATCCGCCCCGGAGCCGACATGAACAAGCCGCGCCGCATCCTCGTCACCAGCGCGTTGCCCTACGCCAACGGGCCCATTCACCTGGGCCATCTCGTCGAATACATCCAGACCGACATCTGGGTGCGATTCCAGAAGATGCGCGGCCACGAATGCTGGTATGTCTGCGCCGACGACGCCCACGGCACGCCAATCATGCTGCGCGCGGAACAGGAAGGCCTGACGCCCGAACAGCTCATCGCCCGCGTGTGGGCCGAACACCGCGCCGATTTCGCCGGGTTCTCGATCGGCTTCGACAACTACCACACGACGCACTCGCCCGAGAACCGCACGATTTCCGCGCTGATTTACACCCGCCTGCGCGACGCCGGCCACACCGCCGTGCGCTCGATCCGCCAGGCCTACGATCCGGTCAAGGGCATGTTCCTGCCGGATCGTTTCATCAAGGGCACCTGTCCGCGCTGCAAGACGCCCGATCAATACGGTGACAGCTGCGAGAGCTGTGGCGCCACCTATGCACCGACCGATCTGATCGAACCCGTCTCGGCGCTGACCGGCGTCACGCCGGAACTGCGCGAAAGCGAGCACGTGTTCTTCCGGCTCGGCAATTTCGAACAAGTGCTGCGGGGCTGGCTCGAGCGCAACGATCTGCAGGCGGGCGTCGTCAACAAGCTGCAGGAGTGGTTCGAAGCCGGGTTGCAGGACTGGGACATTTCGCGCGACGCGCCGTACTTCGGCTTCGAGATCCCCGGCTTCAAGGACAAGTATTTCTATGTCTGGCTCGATGCGCCAATCGGTTACTTCGCGAGTTTCCGCCATCTGTGCGATCGCAATGGTCTCGATTTCGACGCCTTCGTCGGCGCCGACAGCACTGCCGAGATGTACCACTTCATCGGCAAGGACATCATGTACTTCCACACGCTGTTCTGGCCGGCGATGCTGCACGGCGCGGGCTTTCGCCTGCCGACCAACGTGTTCGTACACGGCTTCCTGACCGTCGAAGGACAGAAGATGTCGAAGTCGCGTGGCACCTTCGTCACGGCCCGCACCTACCTCGATCACCTGAACCCGGAGTACCTGCGCTACTACTTCGCGGCGAAGCTCGGGCCGGCGATCGACGACATCGACCTGAATCTCGAAGATTTCCAGCTGCGCGTGAATTCGGACATCGTCGGCAAGGTCGTCAACATCGCGAGCCGCTGCGCCGGCTTCATCACGAAGCAGTTCAACGGCCAGCTCGCGGCCACCGACGACGAACCGGCGCTGCTGGCGCGCACGCGCGAGCCGGCGGAGAGCATCGCGCAGAGCTATGAAGCGCGCGACTATTCACGCGCGATGCGCGAGATCATGGCGCTGGCCGACGGCATCAATCAGTACGTCGACCGGCGCAAGCCGTGGGTGCTCGCGAAAGATCCTGCCGCGACCGCAGAACTGCAGCGCGTCTGCTCGACCGGCCTGCGCGCATTCCGCCTGCTGATGATTTATCTGAAGCCGGTGCTGCCGACGCTCGTCGGCGCGGCCGAGGCGTTTCTGCGCAGCGCACCGCTGCGCTGGGCGTCGCTCGACGAAGCGTGGGGCGCCGACGGCATCGAACCTTACGCTCCCCTCATCACCCGTATCGATCCGCTGAAGGTACAAGCCATGATTGACGACACCAAGGCCGCGGCGGCCGCCGCCGCCCCTGCTGCTGCCGCACCCGCTGCCACGACGCCCGCTGCACCGGCGGCCGCGCCGACGCATATCACGATCGACGACTTCTCGCGGATCGATCTGCGCATTGCGCGGGTCGCCAACGCACAGCCCGTCGAGGGAGCCGACAAGCTGGTCCAGCTCGAACTCGATCTCGGGGATTCGCGCCGCAACGTGTTCGCCGGCATCAAGTCGGCCTACGAACCCGCCGCGCTGATCGGACGTCTCGTGGTCGTGGTCGCGAACCTCGCACCGCGCAAGATGCGCTTCGGCGTCTCCGAAGGCATGGTGCTCGCGGCGAGCGGCGACGGTCCCGGCATTTTCCTGCTCGATGCCGACACCGGCGCCGCGCCCGGGATGCGTGTGAAGTAATCCCTGCGCGGCGACTGACGCCCCATGACTTCGTCCGCCAGCCCTTCGCTCGCGCAGCGCGTCTGCGCCCTGCTGCCGCAGACCCAATGCGGCGCCTGCGGGCACCCGGGGTGCGACCCCTTTGCCGCGGCGGTCGTGGCAGGCGCGTCGCCGCCGGATGCCTGCACGCCAGGCGGCGCGGCTGTGGCACAGCGCATCGCCGCCGAAATCGGGCAGGCGTTCGCACCGTCACTGGCGGAATGCCTGGCGCCGTTGCCGGCGCCCGCCATCGCCCGCATTCGCGAGGCGGACTGCATCGGCTGCACCAAGTGCATCGACGCGTGCCCGACCGACGCGATCGTGGGCGCGCCGCGTCAGCTGCACGGTATCCTGGCGGCCGACTGCACCGGGTGCGGTCTGTGCCTGCCACCGTGCCCGGTCGACTGCATCGAACTGACGCCGCACGTGCCGCCGGTGTGGCCGTCGGCAGACGCCACTGCCGGCCGCCGGATCGCGGCGGGCACGCCGCTGGAGGCCTGTACACAGTGCGGCCTGTGCGGCGGGCAGTGTCCGAGCGCGTTGGCACCACGCGAACTCGCGCTGGCGGTGCGTCACCTCGACGCGGAAGCCGCCACCGGTCTCGGGCTGTCGCGTTGCACCGAATGTCGTGCCTGCGACGCGGTGTGTCCGGTCGGCATTCCGCTGACCGATCATTTCATCCACGGCAAGGCGCTGGTCACGGCACTCGCCCACCTGTCGGCCGGGGCGGCGCACGCGCTCGAGCGTCAGGAGGCCAGCCAGCAGCGACGCGCGCGCGCGCCGGTGGCCGCAGCGGTCGCCCTGGTCGCGCCACCGGCCGATCACCACCAGGCCCACGCCGGCGTGATGGAAGCGCTGGCCCGCGCGCGGGCGCGCCGCGCCTCGTGACGCCGCGGCGCGCAGGCGCGTTGTTCAAGCGGCTCGCGGCGCGCAACCCCGCGCCGGCGACCGAACTGCACTACAGCTCGCCGTTCGAACTGCTGATCGCCGTGATCCTCTCGGCACAGGCCACCGATGTCGGCGTCAACAAGGCCACCGCGGGCCTGTTCGCGGTCGCGCCGACGCCGGCACGGATGCTGGGCCTCGGCGAACAGGGTCTGAAGTCGCATATCAAGACGATTGGTCTGTTCAACGCCAAGGCGCGGCACATCATGGCGACCTGTCGCGCACTCATCGAGCGTCACGGCGGCGAGGTGCCGCGCGAGCGCGCGGCGCTCGAAGCCCTGCCGGGCGTCGGGCGCAAGACCGCCAACGTGGTGATGAACGTCGCGTTCGGCGCACCGACGATGGCGGTCGACACGCACATTTTCCGGGTCGCCAATCGCACCGGGCTCGCGCCGGGCAGAACGCCGCTGGAAGTCGAGCGAGGACTGCTCGCAGTCATTCCTGCCCGCTACCTGCAGCACGCCCATCACTGGCTGATTCTGCACGGGCGCTACGTCTGCACGGCGCGCAAGCCGCAGTGCGGCGCATGTCCGATCGCCGATCTCTGTGAATGGTCCGACAAATCTGGCTATGCTGTGCCTCGATCCCGCGCGGGACGGGCCCGCGCCGGCGACTGAGGCATCATGATGTTCGTCGATTCACGCGACGGCGCCCGCAAGGTTTTCCTCGAGGTGTGGCGCAAGCTCGAAGAGCGCGCGCCGCTGTCGCCGCTCGAAGGCCTGATCGCCGGTGTGATCGAACGCCATCCCGAGTATCACGAGCTGCTGCGCGACGGCGAACGTGTGCTGACGCAGGAGTTCGGGCGCGATGAGCCCGCCCACAATCCGTTCCTGCACATGGGCCTGCACGTCGCGCTCGCCGAACAGGTCGGGGCCGACCGGCCTCCTGGTATGCGCGAGCACCATGCCCGACTGTGCCTGGCCGGCGATGCGCACGCCAACGAACACCGGATGATCGAGTGTCTGGCCGAAGCCCTCTGGCAGGCGCAGCGTGCGGGCCGCATGCCGGATGAAACGGCGTATCTCGCCGCGCTGGCGCGCCTGTCATGAGCACGCCGGCGGCGCCGTTGCCGCCCGATCCCTACGGATTCAGCGACGGTGAACTTGCTGCCATGCTCGCGGAGCTGGCGCAGGATTTCGCCAGCTCGCTGAACGTCGAGGAGACGCTGCAGCACGCGGTCGATCAGATCATCACCCATCTGCATGCGGAAGCTGCCTCGATCTTTCTGCTCGACGAGACGCGCCGCGCCCTGGTGTGCCGCAAGTGCGCGGGGCCCGTCGACATCACCGGCCTGCGGCTGCACCCCGACGAGGGCATCGTCGGCGACTCGGTGCGGAGCGGGCGGGTGCAGATCGTGCGCGATGTGTCGCAGAACCCGAGTTTCGCCGCCGGCGTCGACCAGGACACAGGCTTCATCACGCGGTCGATTCTGTGCGCGCCGCTCGCCGTGCGCGGCGAGACGATCGGCGCGCTGGAGCTCATCAACAAGCGCAGCGGGGACGGACTGTTCGCCGGCGCTGACATCCACCTCGCGACGACCGTCGCGGCCGCTGCCGCGCTCGCGATTCACAATGCGCGCATGGCCGAAGCGCTGGTCGAGCAGGAGCGCGTGCGCAAGGAACTCGAACTCGCGCGCGAGATCCAGTTGAGCCTGCTGCCGACGGACGCGGCGTCGGACCTGCCGATCCGCGGCATCAACCTGCCGGCACGCGAAGTGTCGGGCGACTTCTACGACTACTTCCGGCTGCCCGATGGCCGGCTGTATTTCAGCATTGCCGACGTGTCCGGCAAGGGCATGAACGCGGCATTGCTGATGGCCAAGACCACGAGCCTGCTGCGCTGCCTGGCCAAGACCACGCCCGATCCGGGCGAGCTGCTGAGCCGCGTCAACGACGAAATCTGCGAAACCGCGTCGATGGGCATGTTCGTGACGATCGTCACCGGCTTCGTCGAACCGCGGACGCGTCGCATTCTGCTCAGCAACGGTGGGCACCTGCCGCCGCTGATGCGCGCGCGTGACGGCAGCTATACCGACCTGCCGCCGCAGATGCCGCCGCTGGGGATCCTGCCCGGTCTCGCCTACCCGACCGATACGCTGGTGCTCGATGGCGGCTGCGTTTATCTTTTCACCGACGGCCTGACCGAGTCGCTGGACAGCGACTCGAAACAGCTGGGGCTGGCCGGCGTGAAGCGCCTGCTCGACAGTGCGGCCGGCACGTCGCCGGATACGCGCCTGCAGACGATCGTCACGGAGCTCGAAGCCGTCAGCCGCCGCTTCAATGATGACATCACGATGCTGCTGATCGAACTGGGCGAACCGGTGCTGCTGCTGCAGATTGCGGCCGATCCGCGCGAGCTGGCACAGGTCCGCACCGCCGTGCAGGAGGCCGCTGAACTCGAAGGCTGTGGCCAGAAATGCGTCGCCGATATCGTCATGGCGGTCAACGAAGCCTGTATGAACATCATCCAGCACGCCTACAAGGGCGATGTGTCGGGACTGATCGAGATCGAAATGCGCCGCGAGGCGGACGCGCTGGAGATCGTGCTCCGGGACTTTGCGCCGCCGGTCGACCCGGGCGGGATCAAGCCCCGCCCGCTGGAAGAGCTGCGGCCCGGCGGGCTCGGCACGTTCTTCATCCGCGAAACGATGGACGACTGTCGCTATGGCAATCTCTGCGGCCGCGACGGCAATTTCCTGCGGATGACCAAGAAGATCACTTAACCACAAGGCTTGCGTCGCAGGCCGGCCACGCACACGGGATCAGCGTCATGACTTACAAGGTCACCACAGAATCGGGATTTTCGATCGTGCATCTCACCGGCGATATCGATCTGTCCTGTTCGCCGGAAGCCCGCAAGGCAATTCTCGATCGGCTCGCGGCGTCCCAACACACGCTGGTCGATTTGTCCGGGGTGACCTACATCGACAGTTCGGGCATCGCAAGCCTGGTAGAGGGGTACCAGACCGCACGCAAGAAGAACCTCCAGTTCGGGCTGATCGCGGTCAGCGAGCCGGCGCTGAGCGTGCTCGAGCTGGCGCGGCTCGACAAGGTGTTTCCGATTCACGCCTCGGTCGCCGATCGCGCGAAGTAGCGCGACACGGCGCCGTGCGGCAAATCGCCCACAGCATCGGCCGGGCGGCGACCGGTCTGGTCGAGGAGTTCGGCTACTACCTCGCGCTGACCGTCGAATCGCTGTACTGGTTGTGCTGGGGCGCTGTCCGTGGCCAGCCGGTCCGGCTGGCGGCGACCGTGGCGCAAATGCGGGAGACGGGTGTCGCCGCGGCACCGATCGTCTTCATGCTCTCGTTCGCCATCGGCGTGATGCTTGCGATCCAGGGCATCCACACGCTGCGCCAGTTCGGCGCCGAGACGCAGGTCGTGCTCGGCATCGCGCTGTCGGTGACACGCGAGTTCGGGCCCCTCATCACCGGCATTCTCGTCGCCGGGCGCAGTGGATCGGCGCTCGCGGCGCGCATCGGCTCGATGCAGGTCAACCAGGAGATCGACGCGCTGTGCGTGATGGGCATCAGCCCCGTGCGCTACCTCGCGGCGCCGGCGGTGCTCGCGCTGCTCGTGATGGTGCCGGCGCTGACCCTGTTCGCGGATCTGACCGCGCTGTTCGGCGGCGCAGTGTTCTGCAGTCTCGAACTCGGCATGAGCCATGTGGCTTACTGGGATGAGGCGATTTCGTTCATCACGGTCGACGACATCATGCAGGGGCTGGTGAAGAGCGTGCTGTTCGGTCTCATCGTCGCCCTCGTCGGCATCTCGAACGGCTTCAGCGTCAGCGGCGGGGCGGAAGGCGTCGGGCGCGCGACGACGCGCGCAGTGGTGCTGTCGATCTGCTACCTGGTACTCGCCGACATGCTGTTCACGTACTTTCTGAACCGATGAACGCCGTCGCATCCGAACCCGCGATCGAAGTCGAACACCTGGTGGCGGGCTATGGCGGTCGGCGCATCCTCGACGACGTGTCGATGCAGGTGCATACCGGCGAAATCATGATCATCATGGGCGGCAGCGGCTCCGGCAAGAGCACGCTGCTGCGGCATCTGCTCGGACTCAACCGGCCGATCAGCGGGGTCATCCGCCTGCTCGGCAAGGACACGGGCAGACTGTCCGCCGACGAGCGGCTGGCACTGCAGAAGAACATCGGGGTGTCGTTCCAGGGCGGCGCGCTGCTCAGCTCGCTGACCGTCGGCGAGAATGTCGCGCTGCCGCTGCGCGAACACACCCGGCTCGCCGCGGCCACGATCGAGGTGATGGCGCGGGTCAAGCTGGAGGTGGTCAACCTGGGTGGCTTCGAGCACATGATGCCGTCCCAGCTGTCCGGCGGCATGATCAAGCGCGCGGCGCTGGCGCGCGCGCTCGCGATGGATCCTAAGCTGCTGTTCTTCGACGAGCCGTCGGCGGGGCTCGACCCCGTGGTGTCGTCCGAACTCGACGACCTGATTCTGAAACTGCGCGACGCGCTCGGCATGACCATTGTCGTCGTCACCCACGAGCTCGAAAGCGCGTTCAAGATTGCAGATCGCATCACCGTGTTGGATCATGGCAAGGTCTTGATCAGCGGGGCGGTGGATGACGTGCGCAATGCCGATTCAGAGCGTATCCAGGACCTCCTGCATCGACGATCCAGGCCGGTTCACCTGTCCGCGGATGACTATATGCGCAGGCTGACCGGCGAATGAGCCACGCAGCCTGGTTCGCGACTGCGCATCACGCCATCCGGGGGCGACGATGAAGCGCGACAACGTCAATTACCTCGTCGTCGGCGTCTTCGTGCTGGTCATCCTGGCGGCGTTTCTGGCGCTGATGTTCAAGGTGTCAGGCCGCGGCGGCCCCTCCGATCGCTATTACGTCTATTACTCGAACGTGACCGGCCTCAAGTTCGGGACCGGGGTGTTCTACGAGGGCTATCAGGTCGGACAGGTCGAGCGAATCAAGCCGGTGCAGATGGAGCGCGGCGTCCGCTACAAGCTCGCGTTGAGTGTCGAGGAAGGCTGGCGCATTCCGGCTGACAGCACGGCAGCCGTTGTCGCCTCGGGCCTCATATCGCAGGTCCAGATCCAGATCGAGCAGGGTCAGAGTGACGCGATCCTCGAGCCCGGATCAGAGATCCGGGGCGTCGAGCAGCAGGATCTGTTCTCCGCGCTGAGTGCCGCCGCGAGCGGCTTCAACGATCTCTCACAGACCGGTGTCGCCCCGGTGCTGCAGAACCTGAACCTGCGCATCAGCCAGGTGGCCGATGAAATCATCGACTTCAGGCGCACGGAGCTGGGGCCGCTGGTCAGGAACCTGGACCAGCGCGTGAACCAGGAACTCGCGCCGCAGGCTGCGAGCACCCTCGCCAGCCTCGACGCGAGCGCGCAACGCCTCGCGCGCATCCTCGGCCCGGAAAATGAACAGCGTATCGGCGGGTTGCTCGTTCATGTCGATACGGTGGCAGTCGAACTCACTGGCCTGATTGCGCGCATCGAACTGACGCGCCAGGAAATGAACGGCGTGCTACGCGGACTCGATGGGCTGGTGGCGAGCAACGACGAGGAAATCGGCGCGACGGTCGACAGCGCGCGCGATGCGCTGCAGCGGCTCGAGTCGTCGCTGACGACGATCGATCAGAATATCGAGACCGTGATGTACCACCTCGAAGGTAGCGCGCAGCAGACCCATGAACTGACGCGCGCGCTGCGACAGAACCCGTCGCGGCTGCTGCGCGGCAGCTCGAGCGCCGCGAGCAACCCGCCGCCATGAACAGGAGCCGCGCACTGTGCGCGCTGACCGTGCTGCTGGCGCTCGCCGGTTGCGCGGGCGTCGATCCACTGCCGGCGGAGATCCATGTGCCGCTGCCGGCCGTGGCCAGTGTCGCGACGCCGGCCACCCAGGCCACCGGGGCCCTCGGCGCCGGCGTTTGGCGCGTCGCGCCGTTCACGGCGGCCGGGCCCTATCTCGAACGCGCGATCGTCTATTCCGATGACGATGGCGTCACCCTCCAGCAGCACCCTCACCAGTTCTGGGTCGATGCGCCGGCCCGTCTGTGTCGCGACGGTTTGCTCGAATTTCTGCGGGGGGCCGGCGTCGGGCAGCGCGTGGTGGCAACGGCAGACGTCGCGACCAGCCTCGAAGTCCGCGGCCGGCTGCTCGCTTTCGATCGCCTGCTCACGGGCGAGGGGTCGACGGCGCGCCTCGCGCTCGAACTCGAACTGGTGGACACTGGCACGCGGGAGGTGCGGCTCAGCCGTCGTTACGAAGAACGGCAGCCGGCAGCCGATAATGATGCGGGTGGTGTCGCGAGCGCGGCCGCCACGGCGCTCGACCGCCTTTACCGTCGCTTCCTCGCGGATGCGGCGGTGGCCGTCGCGCGCTGACCCGGGGGCGGGTCCCAAAGAACACGCAGCGTTGTTTGCCGGGGAGTGGGCATGGGGAAGTTATTGGGGCGGATACGCGAGCACGGGGCCCGGATAGGCCTTTGCCTTGCGGTGCTGGTCGTCTACCTGATGCATGCGGCGAACTGGGTCCGCATCGGCTTCATCGACCAGATCGAAAACATTGCCTACGACCAGCGCCTGCTGCTGACGATGCCGAACACGCTCGAGAAGCGCATCGTCATCGTCGACATCGATGAGAAAAGCCTGACCGCCGAAGGCCGCTGGCCCTGGGGCCGCGACAAGCTCGCCGAACTCGTGCGTCGCTCGTTCGAAGACTACAAGGCTGGTCTGCTCGGCTTCGACATCGTGTTCGCCGAGCCGGACACGAGTTCCGGCCTGAATGTCCTCGACTCGCTCGCGACCTCTGCGTTTCAGGGCGACGCCAATTTTCGCGCGACCGTCGAACAGCTGCGACCGTCACTGAACTACGACGCGCGCTTCGCTGACATGCTGGGCCGCTTTCCGGTGGTGCTCGGCTACTACTTCAACTTCACGTCGGTCGACGGCGATGACATCGCCAGGATCGGCGAGCTGCCGCCCCCGACCTTCGTCAAAGGGACGTTCACCGGCAAGAACGTCCTGTTCCGCCGGGCCGACGGCTACGGCGCGAATCTCGCCGCGCTGCAGGCGAAAGCAGTCGCCGGCGGTCATTTCAATCCGCAACCCGACTCCGATGGCGTGGTGCGCCGCGTGCCGATGCTGATCGAGCATGACGGCGAGTTCTACGGTTCGCTGTCGCTCGAGATGGCGCGCCACGCGCTGGGTTCGGTCGACATCAAGCCGCGCTTCGAACGTCCGCTGTTCTCGGGTGGCGCCTACGCCGGGCTCGAATGGCTGGACGTCGGCCGCCACGCGGTTCCCGTCGATCGGCACGTTCAGACGCTCGTGCCCTATCGCGGCCGCAAGGGCAGCTTTCCGTACGTATCCGCCACGGACATTCTGCGCGGCACGGCTGACAAGACACTGCTTGAGGGCGCGGTCGTGCTCGTCGGCACCACTGCGCCGGGCCTGCTCGACCTGCGCGCGACGCCGGTCGGCGAGGCCTACCCCGGAGTCGAGGTCCACGCGAACCTGATCGCCGGCATACTCGGCGGCAATATCAAACAGCTGCCCGAATACACCCTGGGCGCCGAAGTGCTGTTGCTGATCGTCTTCGGCGTGGCGATGGCGGTGCTGGCGCCCCTGCTGAGCCCGCTCGCCGCGACGCTGATGGCCGGCGCGCTGCTGTCGGCCTACGTGCTGTTCAACCTTGCCGTGTGGACGGCCGGCGATCTCGTGCTGCCGGTGGCGTCCGGCGTGCTGATGCTGCTGACGATGTTCATGCTGAACATGTCCTATGGCTACTTCATCGAGACGCGCGGCAAACGCCAGCTCACAGGCCTCTTCGGCCACTATGTGCCGCCCGAACTCGTCGACGAGATGGCCAGGCGTCCCGAAGCCTATTCGCTCGACGCCGAGAGCCGCGAGATGAGCGTGCTGTTCTCCGATGTGCGCGGCTTCACCACGATATCCGAAGGACTCAACCCGAAAGAACTGTCGGCGCTGATGAACCAGTTCCTGACGCCGATGACGCAGGTCATCCATGAACATCGCGGCACCATCGACAAGTACATGGGCGATGCGGTGATGGCGTTCTGGGGTGCGCCACTCAGTGATGTCGAGCACGCGCGGCACGCGCTGCAGGCTGGGCTCGGCATGCTGGCGCGCGTGGATCAGATCAACCGGGAGTTCGCCGGTCGCGGCTGGCCGCCGCTGAAGATAGGCGTCGGCGTGAACACCGGCCCGATGAGCGTCGGCAACATGGGGTCCGAATTCCGCATGGCCTACACCGTGCTCGGCGACGCGGTGAACCTCGGCTCGCGCCTCGAAGGTCTGACCAAGGGCTATGGCGTGTCGCTGCTGGTCAGTGAAACCACGCGCGAGGCGGTTCCCGAGTACGCCTACCGCGAGGTCGACCGCGTGCGGGTGAAGGGCAAGGACAAACCGATCACGATCTATGAGCCGCTGTGCCTGCGCGCGGAGCTCGACACCAAGTGGAAGGATGAACTGAAGCTCTATCGTGAAGCGCTGCGCATGTACCGGGCGCGCGAGTGGGATACGGCCGAAATGAATTTCCTGAACCTGTCGCGCTCATCGCGCTCGCCCGAGCTGTACCGCGTCTATGTCGAGCGCATCGCCCAGTTCCGTCTGCAGCCGCCAAAATCGGACTGGGACGGCGTGTACACCCACGCCACGAAGTAGGGCGCCCAAGCCGCCCTGGCCCTGACAGCAAAAAGCGCCCCGAGGGGCGCTTTTCGTCGACAGAACGGCGGCTTCCCTCAGCGGGTCAGCGTGAACTCCATCTTGATGCCGGCCAGTTCGATGATGTCGCCACTCTTCATCGCATAGGCCTGCGGGCCGATCGGCGCGCCGTTGACGACCGGGAAATTGGCATTCTTGCCATCGCCCTCGATATGCGTGAGGAAGTAGCCGTGCGGCCGGCGCGAAATGACCGCGACCTGCACGCCGGGCTTGCCGAGCGTGATCAGGGCTTTCGTCAGTTCGAGTTCCTTGCCGGCGATCGGGCCGTTCAGCACGTGCAGTTTGCCGAGCGGCATACCGGACGAGGCAGCCGGTGCCGCGGCCGGGGCAGGGGCTGCGGCCGGCGCGGCGGCGGGCGGCGGCGGGGCGATCTCGGCGGCCTTCGCCGCGGCGACTGCCGCACTGGCCGAACCCGGCCGGATGATCATCGTCTTTTCGAATTCTTCGTCGTCGGCCGTGGCGTGCTCGTTGACGTACTTGAGCTCGTGCTTGCCGATGCCGATCACGTCGCCGTCGCGCAGCGCGTGCTTCTTGATCAGCTTGCCGTTGACGTAGGTGCCATTGGTGCTGCCGAGATCCTCGAGGAAGGAATCGTCGAGGATGGTGATGACGAGCGCATGCTTGCCGCTGACCGCCAGGTTGTCGATCTGGATGTCATTGTCGGGCTTCCGGCCAATGGTCATCCGCTCCCTGTTGAGCTGGAATTCGCCCTGGACCGCCCCATTCAAGCTGAGTACGAGTTTGCCCATTTGTTATGTCCTGTCAGCTGCCCTCGTAAAAAGCCCCATCACTTTCGCGAGTATCCCGGCTGACCCAGCCGTCGCCGTTCGTGGTCGGGCGAGGACGACAGAGATGTTGTCCTTGCCACCGCCTTCGTTGGCGAGACGCACCAGTTCATGGGCTGCTTGCGCAAGATTAGCACTATATTTACTTAGGGTTAAGCGAATTTCCTCATCATTTACCATATCATTGAGGCCGTCCGAGCAAAGCAGGTAGATGTCCCCGGGCTGGGTTTCCATCTCCTGAACATCGACCTCCACATGCTCGTCGATTCCCAAAGCCCGGGTCACGAGGTTCTTCGGCGTATTGGCCTGTGCCTCTTCCGGGGTGAAAAATCCGCGGTCTATCAGTTCCTGCACCAGCGAATGGTCATTGGTGACCTGCTTCAGTTCATCCTCCCTGAAGCGGTAGATGCGGGAATCCCCGACATGGGCGAGGGTGACTCGCCCGTCCGAGAAAATCGCCGCGACTATCGTCGTGCCCATGCCCTGGCACTGCGGGATCGCGTGTGCCGTGTCGAAGATGCACTTGTTGGCGGACTGGATCGATTCCCGGATGAGGGCCGCTTCGGCCGAGGCGCCCTGGCCGTCGGTGGTGGGTCGCCGCGCGCGATGCTTCTGGCCGCCGTCGCGCACCCCGTCGAGCACGGCCTTCGCGGCAATTGCACTCGCGACCTCGCCGGCCTTGTAACCGCCCATGCCGTCGGCGACGAGCGCCAGCGCGACACTGCGGTCGGTGACCGAACTGTCCTCGTTGTGCGGCCGTTTGCGCCCCGCGTCGGAGACGTTGGCGAACTCGATGTCGGGCGGCAGCATCGGTGGCGCTCGGCGCGGCTTAACCGCCGACCTGCTTGGCGCAGGCCTGGATGTCGCGTGCCATTTCGGCGCCGGTCTGGTAACGCTGGTTGACGTCTTTCTGCAGGGCCTTGTTGATGATCGCCGACAGGCACGGGCGCTGCTTGGCCAGTTCCGGCTTCAGCTCCGCGATGTCCTGGTGCGGCTCGTTCGCAATCTTGTACATCAGCGTCGCCATCGACTCGCCGGAGAACGGCAGCTTGCCGGTGACCATCTGGTACAGCATCACGCCCAGCGAGAAGAGGTCCGAACGGCCGTCGACCTTTTTGCCGGACAGCTGCTCCGGCGACATGTAGGACGGTGTGCCGAGCACCATGCCGGTCTTGGTCTTGCTCGAATCGGTGATGCGCGCGATGCCGAAGTCTGTGAGCTTGACCGTCTTCTTGTTCGGCTCGTACATCACGTTCGCGGGCTTGATGTCGCGATGGACGACGCTCTGCTTGTGCGCGTAGTCGAGCGCCAGCGCGGCCTTGAAGATGATGCCCATCACGACCTGCAGCGGGAGCAGGGTGTCCGGCTTCGTGTACCGCACGAGGTCGTGGCCTTCGAGGAACTCCATCGCGATGTACGCGAGGTCATGCTCTTCGCCGGCATCGTAAATCGTCACCACGTTCGGGTGCGTCAGCCGGCCCGCAGTCTCCGCTTCACGGAAGAAGCGCTGCTTGACCTCGTCGACCTCATCCGGCTCGAACTCCTGCGACAGCGCCATCGTCTTGATTGCCACCACGCGGTTGATCTTCGGATCCTTGCCGAGATACACCACGCCCATCGCACCCTTGCCGAGTTCGCGTTCGACCTCGTAGCGGCCCAGCATGGTTTTCGGCATCAGCGTCGTGGCGGACGCGCCGCCGGGCGCGCCGGACGGGAACATCATCTGCGTGTCCGACATGTGCCGCGCCTGCGCCATCTTGCTCGCAATGTCGCGGAACTTCGGATTCTTCGCGTGAATGTATTCGTAGACCAGCGAGGCCTTCTGCGGCTGCCGCTTGACGGCAAAATCGGTCGCCAGACCGTACAGCGCCTCGAGCAGCTCATCGTCGACCGGGCAGCGGCGGAAATACTCGAACGCATTGTCCAGTTCGCCCTTCTGCTGGAAGGTCAGCGCGAGCTGGCGGTTCGACATCGCAGCCTTGATGCTGCTGTCGATCGCGCCGCGCTCGGTGGCGAGGAAGCGCTTGGTCGTCAGCAGCGCGTGACCGACTAGCAGCATCGTCGCCGCCGTCACGAGCTTCAGCCAGCTCGCCTGCGTGACCATCAGGCCCAGTTCGATGGCGAGCAGCGCCACGAAGAGACCGGCCGTGGCCAGCGCTGCGGGCCCCGCATTGAGTTTCGGCAACAGCGCCGTGAGATAGGCGGCCACGAGCAGGATGGCCAGCAGTTCGACCCACACCGCCCAACCGGGCTGAATGAAGAAATGCTGGTTCAGGATGCTCGCGACGTTGTGCGCCAGGATCATCACCGGGCCGCGCGTCTCGCCTACCGGCGTGAACAGGTTGGTGCCGACGCCGAAGGCAGTTGCCCCGATCAGCACGATCTTGCCCTTGAAGTTCTCCAGCGGCGTTTCGCCCTGGATCACGTTGTAGAACGAGTAGGTCGGAAACGGCGGCAGGGGCTCGCCCTGCGTGTCCTTGCCCGGGCTCGGGTAGAAGAAGGTCAGCATCCGCGACGACAGATCGGTTTTGATCTCGAGGCCCCCGAGCGTGACGCTCTCACCGCGTGCGACCTTGATGTCCTTGACCGACAGGTTGAGGCTCCGGGCCGCCGTCATCAGCGCGAGCGACGGAAAATATTCGTCGTAATAGCGGATCACCAGCGGTTCGCCGCGCAGCGTGCCGTCGATGTCTGCCGGGTTGATCAGCGAACCGATGGCGGCGGCCTGCGAGCCGAGCGGCGCGACCGGCGGTGCGGCGTCGACCATCGGGCTCGGAAAGATTTCATTGGTCCCGCTTGGGTCGCTGATGTTGTCGGTGGGGATCGCGAAGCGGGTGACATAGTCGGGCAGTGGCGCGTCCGGATTGCCGATCGGCTCGCCCGGGGTGAACTGCATGCCGAGCACCGTGTTGGCCGCAGTGCCGAGCGAACTGCCGAGGATCGCGTCGGTGTCCAGCGCTTTCAGGGCGGCATCGAGCGTCGAGTTGATCTCGCTTGCCTTGTCCGGGCTGAGCGTGGCCCCGGCGAGTTGATCCCGCAGCCGGTTGATCCACATCAGGCCCGGATCGACCTGGGGTTCGGAGAAGAAAATCGTCGACGCTATCGCCTTCGCGCCGGCTTCGGTGAGCTTGTCGACCATGCTCGCATGCACGTCGCGCGGCCACGGCCAGCGGCCGATGTTCTGGATGCTCTGGTCGTCAATCGCAATGATTGCGATGTTGTCCTTGCGGCTCGAATCCTCACGCGAGGACAGCCGGACACCGAGGTCGTAGGCATCCCCTTCGAGGCCCTGCAGGATTTTGGCCCCGCCCAGCCAGCCGAAGATGAAAACCAGCGAAATGAGCAGACCGACGAAGCGGTCGGATTTCCAGAATGCTTCTTTCATGCCCGCCCGTTTGGTTCTAGTAAGTTCTAGGTTGTGGCAATAGTAACTTGAATAACTTCAGGAGAGTAGCCGAGACGCGGCGCCCCCCGGCGCCGTCCCGAGGCGTCAGTCACACCATTTATCGACGTCTGCGCTCGCTTCTGCACGTGCCTTGCGATGTTCGTTATCGCTCAGCACGCGCTTCTCTCCGTTGGCGTCCCAGACATAGAGATAGCCGGAATGCTGGTATTCGAAGTGCCGGTTGCGGGCTTCCGCGCAGGCGGCTTCGCGCTGGGCTTCGGCCCTGGCCAGTTCGGCTTCCGAAGCCTGGCGCTCAGCCCGTTCGGTTTCGAACTCCTGCAGCAGGCGTTGGGTGCGGGCCTGGCGCGCACTGTCGACGCTCGAGCCGCGGGCGCGCACGTTCAACTGCTCGGCGGCGCCCTCGGCTGGCGGCTTGTCGCCGAAATGGACCTTGCCACTGGCATCGGTCCAGCGGTAAATCTCGGCAGCCGGCAGGCCCGCCGGCACCTGGATGAGCAGCACGAGGGCGGCGACGCGTGCGGAGATGAATCGGCCGTGGGAGCTCATCGGCTTGCAGTGATTGGTTGTAGGACAAAGGCCCCGGATGCTGTCGGGAGTATAGAAGTGCGCCTGCGGGCCAACCAGTGTGTCGGCAGCATGCCCGACAATCTGTGACGCCTGCTTGCGCCCAACGCCGGGACTTTGGCGGGAAATTTTCCTGCGCAACGGGCCTGATGGCTGAACCGGCCCGCGGCGATGCGCCGGCATTGGCTTCAAATAGCGGATTTTACGGGTATTTCATCTGGCAGCGCGGCCGCCGGACCCGATTAGGGCAGGACGCGGGGTCCACCGTAAGCTCGGGACGCGCTCGACAGGGATGTCGGGCGGGGTGCGGCGATGGCCAGGACGGCAGTCGCCGGCATCCGGGGGTACTGCACCGCGGACAGGCCATGGACGGCCTCGGGTGGTACCGGCGCCGGCGGTCGCTGGAGTGCGGCCGCCGGCGCTGCTTTGTCGGGCCGCGCTCAGCGCTCGAGGTGCTTGAGCTTGTCCGCCACGCCTTTCCATTCTTCGGCGTCGGCGGGCGGTTCCTTCATCTCGTTGATGACAGGCCAGTCCTTTGCCAGCTCGGCGTTGAGCTGCAGGTAGATCTGTTCGTTGTCGGCGAGGTCGTCTTCCGATTTGATCGCTTCGGCGGGGCACTCCGGCTCGCAGAGCGTGCAGTCGATGCATTCATCGGGGTCGATCACCAGCATGTTCGGGCCTTCGTGGAAGCAATCCACCGGGCACACTTCGACACAGTCGGTGAATTTGCATTTGATGCAGTTTTCGGTCACTACGAAAGTCATGTTGGCTACGCGTCGTGGATTTCAGGAGGCCGCATTATAGCCATGCGGCGCGGCGAGTCCCAACATACTCCAGCGTATGGATATCCCTCCGGTTGAGGGAAGGGCGAGTCTGCGACGGCCGGCCCGCAGCCTCAATCCTCGAGCAGGCCCTTGAGTCGGTAGACGAGGTCCAGCGCCTCGCGCGGCGTCAGCCGATCGGGGTCTGTCGCGCGCAGGGCCTGCAGCGCCGGCGGCACGGGCGCCGCGAGCGGCAACGGCGCCTGTTCGCGCGGGCCGTGATCCGCGTGGCGCGCGGTCAGTTCGGCCAGCCGCCGGCGCGCGCGCTGCACCACCTCGCGCGGCACGCCGGCAAGCAGCGCGACGGCCAGCCCGAAACTCTGGTTCGCCGGCCCTTCGCGCACCGCGTGCAGGAACACCACCTGCTCTTCGTGCTCGACGGCGTCCATGCGCACATTGACCACCGTCGGCAGATCGTGGGCGAGCGCAGTCAGCTCGAAATAATGGGTCGCGAACAGCGTGAAGGCACGATTCGTGACCGCCAGGTGCTCGGCTGCCGCCCACGCCAGCGACATGCCGTCGAAAGTGCTCGTGCCGCGCCCGATTTCGTCGACCAGCACCAGGCTTTGCGCGGTCGCATTGCGCAGGATGTTGGCCGTCTCGGTCATTTCGACCATGAAGGTGCTCTGGCCGCGGCTGACCTGATCTGACGCGCCGATACGCGAGAAAATGACATCGATAGGGCCGAACCGCGCGCTCGCTGCCGGCACGAAACTCCCGATGTGGGCCAGGATCGCAATCAGCGCGGTCTGGCGCATGTACGTGGATTTGCCGCCCATGTTCGGGCCGGTGACGACCAGCATGCGCCGCTCGTCGGTGAACAGCAGGTCATTGGCGACGAACGGGGTCTCGCCGTGGCGCTCGACGACCGGATGACGGCCCTGCACGATGTCGATGCCGGGCTCGTCGCTGAACGCCGGCGCCCGGAACGACAGCGTTTCGGCGCGCTCCGCGAATGCCGCGAGCACATCGATTTCGGCGAGCGCGGCGGCCGTGTCCTGCAGCGCCCGCCGCTCTGCGCAGATCGACTGCAACAGCGCCTCGTAGAGCTGACGCTCGCGCAGGTTCGCCTGCTCGTGAGCGCGCAGAATGCGCGACTCGAAGGCCTTCAGCTCGGGCGTGACGTAACGTTCGGCGCTCTTGAGCGTCTGGCGACGAATGTAGTCGGCCGGCGCTGCCGCGCCCTTGCTGCGCCCGAGCTCGATGTAATAGCCATGGACCCGGTTGTAGCCGACCTTCAGGGTCGGGATGCCGACGCGCGCGCGCTCGCGCTGTTCGAGTTCGAGCAGGAAGGTGTCGGCATCGAAGGCCATGCGCCGCAGTTCATCGAGTTCGCCGTCATAGCCCGGCGCGATGGCTCCGCCGTCACGCAGCAGCGCCGGTGGCGACTCGGCCACCGCGCGGGTCAGCAGTTCGCCCAGTGCCAGGTGTTCGCCACAGCGTGCGCGCAGGTACGCCAGGCGGGGGCTGTCGAGCGCGGCGAGCCGGGCACCCAGCGCCGGCAGCAGGCGCAGGGTCTGGCGCAGCTGTGCGAGCTCGCGCGGACGCGCGCTGCCGAGGGTCACGCGCGTGACGATGCGCTCGAGATCGCACACCTGCCGCAGCTGCGCGCGCAGCGCGTCGAGGCCGGCATGCCCGACGAGCGTGTCGACCGCCTGGATGCGCAGGCCGAGCTCGTGGTGATCGCGCTGCGGCTGATTGAGCCAGCGTCGCAACAGGCGGCCACCCATCGCGCTGGACGTGCTGTCGAGCAGTTCGACTAGCGTATGCCGCTCGTCGCCGTCCGGCCCGATCGTGAGTTCGAGATGACGGCGCGTGGCGGGGTCGAGCGCGATGTGGTCGTCAGCGTGTTCGAGCTGGAAGGTCTGCAGATGCGGCGGGCGGCCACAGTGCGTCTCCTCGCAGTACAGCAGCAACGCGCCGAGCGCACCGGTCAACGGCCCGCCGGTGTCCAGGCCAAGCGCGCCGACACTCGTCACCCCGAAGTAGTCGCCGATGCGGCGCAGGGCCGCGCGCTGTTCGAAGTGCCACGGCGCGCGCCGCTGGCAGCGCGTGACGCCGAGCTCGGCGATGACCAGGTCGTCCGGCAGCAGCAGTTCGGCGGGGCGCAGGCGCGCGAGCTGCGCGGCCAGCGCGGCGTCACTGTCGAGCAGCATGCCGCGACTGCGACCACTCGCCGCGTCCAGCCAGGCCAGTCCGATGCGCGGGCCCCGCCCATCGCGCTCAATCTGGAGGGCCGCGAGCAGGGTGTCGTGGCGTTCGCTGAGCAATGCTTCGTCGGTGACGGTGCCCGGCGTCAGGATCCGGGTGACGCGCCGCTCGACCGGCCCGCGCGAGGTGGCCGGATCGCCGATCTGCTCGCAGATCACCACCGACTCGCCGAGTTTCAGCAGACGTGCGAGATACGGTTCGACGGCGTGATAGGGCACGCCCGCCATCGCAATGCGCTCGCCGCCGCTTTCGCCGCGGCTCGTCAGCGTGATGTCGAGCAGTTGCGCAGCGCGCTTCGCATCGTCGAAGAACAGTTCGTAGAAGTCGCCCATGCGGAAGAACAGCAGGCGATCGGGGTACTCGGCCTTGATGCCAAGATATTGCTGCATCGAGGGCGTATGCCGCGCCGCCGGTGCGGGAGTGACAGGGGCAGTCATCGTCGCGAACGCGGTCAGGGGGCCGAGCCGGGGCCGACCGCGGTCGGTTCGATCGCGTCGTCGAGGATGTCGCGCATCTGCTGCGCGCGCTCGTCGAGCGCGCCGTCGTGCGGCTCGGCGCCGGTCAGCACGCGTTCGAAGCTGTCATCGGCCTGGTGCAGACGCACGACCCCGAGGTTGTGCCAGGCCTTCGCGTGGCCCGGGGCGCGGCGCAGCGCCTGTTCATAGGCGCGCGCGGCGAAATCATGACGGCCGGTCTTGAAATAGACGTTGCCGAGCTTGAACCACGGTTCGGGATCGGCGGGCAGGCCGCGCGCGGCGGTCAGGTAGGCCGACTCGGCACGCGCCCAGTCTTCACCCGAGTAGGCCTTGTCGGCCAGCGCAAGCGTCGCGGCCGGATCGGGCGCAATGTCCGCCGACGTCGGCGTTGCCGGTGGGGCACCACCGCCCTGACTGGCACAGCCGCAGAGCAGGGCCAGCACGGCGAACAGACACATCCGTCGCGGCAGGGTGGAACGGGCAATCGGGTGATGGACGGGCGGCTGCATCGGGGCGATGGATGGTCATCCGGGACATGGACGGTCAATATACCAGCCGCCCGGCGCGCGGACGAAGCGCCCGCCCCGGTGCTGACCTCTTGAAACCAGGCGCCGCGATCCCCATTACGCTGACTTCCTCAGCAGCACAGAGCACAGAGCCCATGACCAGCCCGACCCAGCAGGAAACCCTAGGCTTCCAGTCCGAAGTCAACCAACTCCTCGACCTCGTCATCAATTCCCTCTACAGCAATCGCGAGATCTTTCTGCGCGAACTGGTGTCGAACGCGTCCGACGCGATCGAGAAGCTGCGCTTCGCCGCGCTGTCCGACGAAGCGCTGTACGACGGCGACGCCGAGATGGCGATCGACATCGATTTCGACCGCGAGGCGGGCACGCTGACGATTCGCGACAACGGCATCGGCATGACGCGCGAAGAAGCGGTCAACCACCTCGGCACGATCGCGAAGTCAGGCACCAAGGAGTTCTTCGGCGCGCTGAGCGGCGACGCCCGGCAGGACTCGCAACTGATTGGCCAGTTCGGCGTCGGCTTCTACGCGGCCTTCATCGTCGCCGACAAGGTCACCGTGTACTCCCGCAAGGCCGGCACGCCGGTCGAGAGCGGTGTGCGCTGGGAATCGGCGGGGCGCGGTGAATTCACCGTCGAGAACTGGCAGCGCCCGACGCGCGGCACCGAGATCGTGCTGCACCTGAAGGAAGACGCCCGCGATTTCGCCGACAGCTACCGCCTGCGCGGGCTCATCAAGAAGTATTCCGATCACATTTCGACGCCCATCCGCCTGCCGCAGGAAGGCGAGAACGCGGAGGGCCGCGAGACCGTCAACGCGGCCACCGCGCTGTGGTTGCGCAACAAGCAGGACATCAGCGACGACGACTACAAGTCCTTCTACAAGCACGTTGCCCACGATTTCGAAGATCCGCTCGCGTGGGTGCACACGAAGGCAGAAGGCAAGCTCGAGTACACGACGCTGCTGTTCATCCCGGGCCGTCCGCCGTTCGACCTGTTCGAGCGCGATTCCAAGCGCGGCGTTCAGCTCTACGTGCAGCGCGTGTTCATCATGGAGGACGCCGAGCAGCTGATGCCGCGTTACCTCAGATTCGTGCGCGGTATCGTCGACACGCGCGATCTGCCGCTGAACGTGTCGCGCGAACTGCTGCAGCGGAACAAGGCGATCGACACGATCCGCGGCGCGTCGGTGAAGAAGATCCTGGGCCTGATCGAAAGTCTCGCGGGCGGTGATGATTACGCGAAGTTCTGGGCGCCGTTCGGCCGCGTGCTGAAGGAAGGCGTGATCGAGGATCACGCGAACCGCGAGCGGATTGCGAAACTGCTGCGCTTTGCCAGCACGCACGACGACCGCGCCGAACCGGCCGTGTCGCTCGAAGCCTATGTCGGGCGCATGAAGGAAGGGCAGAAGGCCATCTATTACCTGACCGCCGACAGCCACGCGACGGCGAAGGCCAGCCCGCATCTGGAAGTGTTCCGCGCACGTGGCGTCGAAGTATTGCTGCTGAGCGACCCGGTCGACGAGTGGGTCGTGACCCATCTGACCGAGTTCGACGGCAAGCCTTTGAAGTCGGTGACGCTCGGCAAACTCGAACTGCCGGGTGACGAGCCGGACAAGGACGACGCAGATGAAGCCGCGACGCCGCTAGTCGAACGGCTGCGCAAGGCGCTCGACGGCAAGGCCTCGTCGGTGCGCAAATCGACGCGGCTCACCGATTCGCCTGCCTGCCTCGTCGGCGAGGACCACGGCATGAGCGCGAACCTGCAGCGGATCCTGCGCGCCGCCGGCCAGGAAGTGCCGCCCGATCAGCGTGTGCTCGAAGTCAATCTCGCGCATCCGCTGTTGCAGCGGCTCGACGTCGAGCCGGACGAGGATCGCTTCGCGCAACTCGCCCTCGTGCTGTTCGAACAGGCCGTGCTCGCCGAAGGCGGGCGGCTGGAGGATCCGGCCGGATTCGTGCAGCGCGTGAACCGCCTGCTCGTCGACGCGGCGGCCTGAGCGGGACGCCGGTATGCCGCCGCGTCAGTTGACGCCGCGCCGCCTCGTGCTGAACGCCGAGCGGCGCTTCCGGCGGGCGCGGCTCGTGTATGGGCACGGCACCGACAATGCGCGCGACGAGGCGGTGTTTCTCGTCTTTCACGCGCTGGACCTGCCGTTCAATGTCGACGACGCGACGCTCGACACCGCGGTCGACGCCGCGCGCGCGGCAGCGGTCGAGGCGCTGGTCCAGGCCCGCATCGACACCCGCCGGCCGGCGGCCTACCTGACTGGCCGCATGTGGTTCGTGGGGCACGAGTTTCTCGTCAACGAGCATGTGCTCGTGCCGCGGTCACCGATCGGCGAGCTGATCCGCGCGCGTTTCGAACCCTGGGTCGAGGCGACGCGCGTGCGTCGTGTGCTCGATGTCGGCACCGGCAGCGGCTGCATCGCGATTGCCGCGGCGCTGGCGCTGCCCGACTGCATCGTCGACGCCACCGATATTTCCGAAGAGGCGCTGGCCGTGGCGCGCGCGAACGCCGCGCGGCTGGGCGTTGCCGATCGCGTGCAGTTCCATCTGGCCGATATCTTTCCGCCGCCGGGCGATCCATACGATCTCATCCTCGCGAATCCGCCCTACGTCCCGCAGGCCGAATACGACGAACTGCCCGACGAGTACCTGCGCGAGCCGGCCGGAGCGCTGGTCGCCGGTGCAGACGGGCTCGACGTCGTGCGGCGCCTGCTCGCAGGTCTGCCGCCGCGACTGGGCGCGGACGGTGTACTGGTGATGGACACCGGCGCGACGTCAGATGCACTGGCGGCGGCCTTTCCCCGCCTGCCGTTCACGTGGGTCGAACTCGAGCACGGCGGTGACGGCATTTCCGTGCTGAAAAGAAGTGAATTGGTGTTCGACTGATTCGGCTCGCCTGCGGTCGCGGGCGTGAATCCGCGGCCGATGCGCACTACACTACGCGCGCCATGTCAGGTAACACTTTTGGAATTCTATTCACGGTCACGAGCGCGGGCGAAAGCCACGGGCCTGGCTACGTTGGTATCGTCGACGGCTGCCCGCCGGGACTCGCACTGTGCGAGGCCGATCTGCAGCACGATCTCGACCGCCGCAAACCCGGCCAGTCACGCCACACCACGCAGCGCCGAGAGCCGGACGAGGTGCGCATCCTGTCGGGGGTGTTCAACGGTGTGACGACGGGTACCCCGATCGGGCTGCTGATCGAGAACACCGATCAGAAATCGAAGGATTACTCGGCCATCCAGGATGCGTTCCGGCCGGGGCATGCCGATTACACGTACATGCACAAGTATGGCGTGCGCGATCATCGCGGCGGCGGCCGCGCGTCCGCGCGTGAAACCTGCGTGCGCGTCGCCGCGGCCGGCATCGCCAAGAAGTGGCTGCGTGAGCGCTACGGCGTGACGGTCCGCGGCTATCTCGCGCAACTCGGCCCGCTGCAACTCGGGTGCACAGATCTCGACGCGGTCGATTCGAACCCGTTCTTCTGCGCCGATCCGGCGCGCGTGCCTGAGCTCGAGGCCTACATGGATCGGCTGCGCAAGAGCGGCGATTCGGTCGGCGCGCGCGTCAACGTGATCGCGAGCGGCGCGCCGCCGGGCTGGGGCGAGCCGGTGTTCGATCGGCTCGACGCCGACATCGCGAAAGCGATGATGGGCCTCAACGCGGTGAAGGGCGTCGAAATCGGCGACGGCTTCCAGTCCGCCGCGCAGCTCGGCACCGAACATCGCGACGAGCTCACCCCCGATGGCTTCAAATCGAATCACGCCGGTGGCGTGCTCGGCGGTATTTCGACCGGTCAGGACATTCTCGTCAGCATCGCGTTGAAGCCGACGTCCAGCATTCGCCTGCCGGGCACGACGATTGACAGTCACGGCGCTGCCACCGACATCGCAACGCTGGGGCGGCACGACCCCTGCGTCGGCATTCGCGCGACGCCGATCGCCGAGGCGATGCTCGCGCTGGTGCTGATGGACCATGCCCTGCGTCATCGCGCACAGAATGCCGACGTCCGGCCGCCGACGCCGGACATCAGCCGGCTGCCGTAAGCCACCATGACCGGGCGCGCCGCTCCCGCCGGGCAGACGGATGACCCGGTCGCAGCCGCCGCGCTCGGCGCGCTCGCCGAGCAACTCCGGACCGCGGCCGCCGCGCGTCGGCCGCTGCAGATCGCCGGTGGCGGGTCGAAGGCCTTCCTCAATCCCGCGCGCGACGAGACGCGGCTGGCGATGGCAGCCTACGCCGGCATCCTTGCCTATGAGCCATCCGAACTCGTGATCGAAGCCCGTGCCGGCACCCGTCTCGACGTGGTCGAGCAGACACTGGCCGCACACGGGCAGATGCTCGCCTGCGAACCACCCCGTTTCGGCTTTGCGTCGACGCTCGGCGGTGTCGTCAGTGCCGGCCTGTCCGGGCCGGCGCGACCCTATACGGGCGCGTTGCGCGATCACGTGCTGGGCGTCAGCGTGCTCGACGCCGAGGGTCGTCTGCTGCACTTCGGTGGCCGCGTGATGAAGAATGTCGCGGGCTACGACGTGTCACGGCTCGTGACCGGCGCGTGGGGCGCACTGGGGCCCATTGCCGGGGTTGCGCTGCGTGTCGCGCCGCTGCCCGAGGCCGTGGTGTCCGTGGCCTGGTCGCTCGACGCCGCCGCCGCGGTGACGCGCATGACCGCGCTCGCGCGCACCGCCTGGCCCGTGAATGGCGCCTGTGTCGACGACGGCCTGTTGCGCGTGCGCCTCGCGGGCTCGCGGCCGGCGGTCGAGGAGGCCGTGCACGCGCTGCGGCCCGACGCAGTCGAGAACGAGCTGTCGTACTGGCAGGGCTTGCGCGACCACCGCCTGCCGTTCTTTGCCGATCCCGCGCCGCTGTGGCGCTTGTCGCTGCCGCCGGCCACGCCGCCGCTCGACCTGCCGGGCCGCACGCTGATCGACTGGGGTGGTGCACAGCGCTGGCTCAAGACCGATGCACCCGCCGCGCTGCTGCATGCCGCGGCCGGAGCGGCCGGTGGCCATGCGCAGCCGTTCTTTGCGGCGGTCGATGACGAGTTCGCGCCGCTGTCGGCCCCACAGCGCGCGCTGCAGATGCGCATCAAGGCCGCGTTCGATCCGTTGGGCCTGTTCAATGCGGGCAGCGCCCGCGCCGGAGTCTGACATGCGAGCGGTCCTGCGACCTTCAATCCTCGCCACCCATGAGGGTGCCGAAGCCGAGGCGATCCTGCGCAGTTGCGTGCACTGCGGCTTCTGCAATGCGACCTGCCCGACCTATCAGTTGCTGGGCGACGAGCGCGACGGACCGCGTGGCCGCATCTATCAGATCAAGTCGCTGCTCGAAGGCGA
>LNEL01000011.1 GCA_001464935.1 Gammaproteobacteria bacterium Ga0077536 | reverse complement strand
TCGGCCCGGATCAGCGCCGCGACCTGCTCGTCGGTCAGCCCGACCGTGCTGCGCCAGACGTCGACGAGCCCGCGCAGCCGGTTCGTCACCGCGTCCGGTTGCGCGACCTCTGCGTACGCGAACACTTCCACCGCCGCGCGATCGTGGTGACGAAACAGCGGCTCCACGAAGAACGCGCAGGCGTGGGCCCGGAAATCCGGCGACACATAGCCGATCCGCAGCCGTCGCGCCGCATCGCGCGTATTCGCATGCACCGGCTGCATGAGTCCGGCGGCGTGCCGCCGCCCCCAGTCGCGATGCAGCGCGCTGACCAGTGCCGGCTCGACGCCGTCCATGAAGTTCAGCGTGAACAGCTGGTTGCTGTGCGCGCCGCTGTAGTCGGGCCGCAGTTCGACCGCGCGTCCGAACGCCGCGAGCGCCAGTTCGAGTTTGCCCTGGTTCTTGTAGACATTGCCGAGGTTGTTGTGTGCCTCGGCGAAATCGGGTTTCAGCCGCAGCGCCGCCTCGAGTTCGGCGATCGCCTCCGCGTGCTGTCCCCGCTCGGTCAGCACGACGCCGAGATTGTTGTGGGCCTGCGGGAACCCGGGCTTGCAGCGCAGCGCCTCGTGAAAGCAGAAGCGCGCGTCGTCGGCGAGACCGCGCTGCTTGAACAGGTTGCCGAGGTTCAGGTGCGCGTCGGCGAAGTCGGGGGCGAGCCGCAGCGCCTGCCGGAAGCAATTCAGCGCCTCGGGACTGCGGCCCAACTGGCCGAGCGCGTTGCCGAGGTTGTTCCAGGCTTCGATCAGATCGGGCCGGAGCTCGAGCGCCCGTTCGTAACAGACCACGCTTTCCGCTGGTCGGCCGAAATCCTTCAGCGCGTTGCCGAGATCGTTGTGGGCCTCGGCCAGATCGGGCTGCTGCTGACAGGCACGGTGGAGACTCGCAATTGCCTCCGGCAGGTGACCGAGTGCGGCCTGGCAGCGGCCGAGCAGATGCCAGCACGCCGGAAACACCGGCTGCAGGGCCAGGGCCGCGTGCAGGGCCGGCAGCGCCCGCTCGGGCCGCCCGAGTTCCAGATTCAGGCTCCCCAGCAGATGATGCGCGCCTGCGAACGGGCTGCGGCGCAGGACTTCCTCCACGCAGGCGCAGGCACCGTCGAGTTCTCCTGCCGCACGCAGCGCATTCGCGAGATTGAAGCGCGTTTCGGTGAGCCCGGGCTCCAGCGTCAGCGCGCGACGGTAGGTCGCAATCGCGTCCTGCACGCGCCCGAGTTCCGCATAGACCATGCCGAGATTGCCGAGCGCAGCGGCAAAGCCCGGCCGCAGGTCGGCGACGCGTTCGAGCAAGGTGCACGCCGAGTCCAGCGCGCCGCGCTCACGTTCGGCCAGCGCCAGCAGGTGCAGCGCATCGACGTGATCGCGCTGTCGCGCGAGGACATGGCGATACCCACGCGCCGCGGCGTCGATGCGTCCTTCGCGATGATCGCGCACGGCTGTATCGAGAAGTGTTCGAATCGACATCATGTCTCCTTGGTATCACGCTGCGCGTCTGCCGGGTGGTGATCCGGATCCGCCGCCTCCCCGCCCGCGCACCACTGGGTCCACATCGCCCGGTACGCCGCCTCGATGTCACGCGCGAACGCCGAAGCGTCCAGCAGCGGCGACACCGCGAGCCGTGCGCGCAGCCCCGCGCGGATCGCCGACAGCGCCGGCACATCCCCCGCCAGCCGCCGGCACACCTCGACATACCCCGCCGCATCGTCCGCCGCGTACTCCGCGCAACCGCTCGCGCTCAACACGCTCAGGCTCGCCCGCGACAGGAACGTCCCGCCTTTCAACGCCACCACCGGCAGCCCCATCCACAGCGCGTCACACGTCGTCGTCCCGCCATTGCACGGGAACGGATCCAGCGCCACGTCCACTTCACTGAACAGCGATACATACGCCCGCCGATCCAGCCGATCGTGCAACACCACCCGCGAACGCTCGACTCCCAGCGTTTCGAAGCGCGACCACAGCGTCTCCTGCGCCTCGCCCGCCGGCACCGTGATCAGCACCAGCCGCGAGTCCGGCACCGCCCGCAGCACCGACGCCCACAGTGCCACCACCCGGGGACCCACCTTCGCGTAGTTGTTGAACGAGCCGAACGTCACCTGGCCCCTCGCCAGCGCCGGCAGCGCGCTCACCTCGCCCATGTCCTCGAACGGCTGGTAACACCACAGGCTGTGCGGCAGGCGATACAGCCGCTCCGTGTAGAACGCCTCGCTCTGACCTGGCGGCTCGGCGACCGCGTCCGTCAAGCGAAAGTCCATCGCCTCGATGCCCGTCGTCGCCGGATAGCCCAGATACTCGACCTGCACCGGGGCCGGTTTGCGCGCCAGGGCGAGCAGGCGCCCGTTCGCCGTATGCCCCTCGGCCCGGATCAGCGCCGCGACCTGCTCGTCGGTCAGCCCGACCGTGCTGCGCCAGACGTCGACGAGCCCGCGCAGCCGGTTCGTCACCGCGTCCGGCTGCGCGACCTCCGCGTACGCGAACACTTCCACCGCCGCGCGATCGTGGTGACGGAACAGCGGCTCCACGAAGAACGCGCACGGGTGGGTGCGCAGATCGGGCGACACGTAGCCTATCTTCAGGCGCCGCGCGGGATCGCGAACATTCGGATGGGTGTGCATCACCAGGCCCGCTGCATGCAGCCGGGCCCAGTCGCGATGCAGTTCGAAGATTCGGGTCTGGGACAGGTCGTCGACGTAGGCCAGCGTGAACAGCAGATTCGCGTGCGCGGCCGCATAGTCGGGTCGCGCGGCGACGGCGCGGCTGTAGCTCGCCATCGCCTCGGTCAGCCGGCCCTGGTCCTTGCGCAGATTGCCGAGATTCAGATGGGCTTCCGGCAGCGCCGGATCCAGTTCGAGCGCGCGCAGCAGCAGCGACTCGGCCTGACGGCCGTCGCCGAGTTCCTTCAGCACGTTGGCCAGGTTGTAATGCGCGATCGCCGACTGCGGGTCGAGGCCGAGCGCCGCGCGGTAGGCGGCAGCGGCCTCGGCCCAACGTCCGAGGCCTTTCAGCGCGGTGCCGAGATTGTTGTGCGCCTCGGCGAGCGTCGGCGCCACGGCAATTGCGCGTCGATAGCAGTCGAGTGCCTCGTCCGTGCGCCCGAGCGTTCGCAACACGTTGCCATAGTTGACGAGGGCCGCCGGGAAGCCGGGCCGCAGGCGCAGCGCCGCCTCGAAGCACAGCGCCGCCTCGTCGAGCCGGCCATAGTCGCGCAGCGCATTGCCGAGATTGCTGTGGGCTTCCGGAAAGTCCGGCCGCAGACGCAGGGCGCGATGGTGGCAAACGATTGCCTCCTCGACTTGCCGCTCCTCCCGCAACAGGCTGCCCAGGTTGTTGAGGATCTCGGCGTCCGTCGGCGCCAGCGCCAGCGCGCGACGCAGGCCGTCGAGCGCCGCGACGCGATTGCCCGCGAGGTAATCCCTGACTGCTTTCTCATTCAGGGCAGACGCTTGCGCGTGTGGCGCGGGCGGACTCGCGGTCGCGGCGACCTCTCCGCCACCGCCGGAGGTGACGTGGCCGCAACAGTGTTTGTACTTGCGCCCGCTGCCGCAGTGGCAACGCGCATTCCGGGTTTGAACAGGGGCAACGGCATTCATGCCCGGCAAGCAGCAAGTTCCAGGCCAGTCGCAACCGTGTCACCGACACGCGACGCGGCCGGCCGCCGTTAGCTTCTACTCTCCTGCCCCTGCGCGCCTGCCTCCGGCGTCCCCGCGCAACCCGTTTGGCCAAGTCGGTCACAAATCGCCGAGAACCCCTCAAGGAAATCCGACCCACGCCGCTACGGCTGTCGGGAGGCGGTGAATGCTCAGTCGAGCATGTCCGCCAAATGAAGCTAGGTCTGCCGTTGCGCCTCCCACGCCGCGGCGACCAGGAGATTACTCATGGCTCAGTCCATCAATACCAACATCATGTCCCTCAATGCGCAGCGGAACCTGAACCGCACGCAGATGGACCTCGCGACTTCGGTGCAGCGCCTGTCTTCCGGCCTGCGCATCAACAGCTCGAAGGACGACGCGGCCGGTATCGCCGTCGCCACCCGCATGACCACGCAGATCGGCGGCCTGTCGGTTGCCATCCGCAATGCGAACGACGGTATCTCGGTGTCGCAGACCGCTGAAGGCGCGCTCGACGAAATGACCCGCAACCTGAACCGCGCGCATGACCTGGCGGTGCAGGCGGCGAGCTACAACACCTCGCAGGACCGCGTGTCGATCAACCAGGAAGTCACGCAGATTCTCGACGAAATGTCCCGTATCGTGAACCAGACCCGGTTCAACGGCGAAAAGCTGCTGACGGGCGGTTTCTCCGGCGACTTCCAGATCGGTTCGTTCGTGAACGAGACGATCAACGTGTCGATCTCGAACCTGTCGCCGACCGGCATGGGCGTGGCGACGAACTATTCGACGGTGTCCGGCCTGACCGACGCGCAGCTCGCCAGCCGCGTGGCGGTGTCGTACAACGTCGGCCTTGCCGGCGCCGCGACGCTCGAAGGCGCCGACCTCGGCAATGCGGTCGCCGCCCAGACGGTGTCGCAGACCAAGATTCAGCAGATCAACGCCGTGGCGGACCAGACGGGCATCAATGCCTTCGGCTTCGGCAACGGCCTGGTCGGTTCGAGCTTCGCTTCGGCGGGTACCACGGCGGCGGCGATCGACGGCCTCACCGCCGGCGCGCTGACAATCAACGGCGTGTCGATCGGCTCCGTCGGCGCGGCCACCAGTCTCGGCACGGTCGGCGACAACCTCGTCACGGCGATCAACTCGCTGACCTCTCAGCACGGCGTGACCGCCGTGAAAGTCGCGTCGCCCGACGGCGCCACGGCGACTGCTGAAGCCATCGTGCTCGTCAACCGCACGGGTTCGGCCATCACCGTCACCGCGAACTCCAGCGTCGACTCGGGTGTGACCGACTTCTTTGCCGCCGGTACCACGTCGATTGCCGCGGGTGCGAACGGCGCGATCGTGCTGAACGACACGCTGGGCGACCTGACGACCTCCTACGACACGTCGACCACCGGTGCGGCGCTCGTGGGCGTCAGCTCTTCGACGACGACGCTGGCGGACGCCACCGTGAACTCGCAGACGGTGACCTCGGCCGGTTCGGCGAACCTCGCGATGCTGGTGTTCGAGAAGGCCCTGGACTCCATCAACAGCGAACGCTCCATCATCGGCGCGAAGCTGAACCGCATGGAAGCGGTTATCCGCAACCTCGAGAACGTCCGTGAAAACATCACGGCCGCTCGTGGCCGCATCCAGGATGCGGACTTTGCCGAAGAAACTGCGCGCCTCACACGCACGCAGATTCTGCAGCAGGCGGGTACGGCGATGGTGGCGCAGGCCAACCAGTTCCCGCAGTCGGTGCTGTCGCTGCTCGGACGATAAACGTCCAAGCGCTGGGCAACATGGTGGCGCGCCCAGGGCGCGCCCCCTCCCCCAGGCCAGTGAGGTAACGGGCCATGATAGATAAAGAGCCCCTACCGCGTATCGCCGAGATGAAACAGTCGGTGAAGTATGCGCGGATTTCGGTTGCGACGACGCAGTCGGTGAACCCGGCGGCGGAGGCTGCCGAGGCCGTCAAGGACGGCAAGCCGGCGGCGATCGACGCGAAGACTTTGCAGAGCGCGCTGAGCAATCTGACGGAACACGTCCAGAACCTGCAGCGGGCCCTGGAGTTCAGTGTGGACAAGGAATCCGGCGAGACGGTCGTGAAGGTCGTCGATTCGGAAACCAAGGAAGTGATTCGGCAGATTCCATCGGAGGAACTGCTGGCGATAGCGAACCGTCTGCGTTCGACGGCCGGGGTGCTGCTCGCCGAAAGTGTCTGATGTCGTGCCGTCGGCGCCTGGCGCTGGCTGCCGGATGGATTTTTGCCGCACAGCACCGGTTGACGCCGGACGGCTGTCTGCGGCCGCAGGTGCTGATAGGCACCGGAGGAGACTGACATGACCACGCTGAGTTCGCCGGGCATCGGCTCCGGCATCGACGTCCGCGGCATCATCGAGAAATTGATGAGTGTCGAACAGCAGCCGCTGGTGAAGATCAGCACACGCGTCGTCGAGCTCAAGACCCAGCTCAGCGCCTACGGGTCTCTGAAGAGCTCCGTGTCCGGGTTTCGGGACGCAATTGACAAGCTCGCCGACCCGACAAAATTCAAGGTCTTCAAGGCCACGTCCTCCGATGACAAGGTCGTGACCGCCTCCGCCACGAGCAGCGCGGCGAAGGGTGTCTACAATCTCGAAGTGCAGCGCATCGCGGAAAACCACCGCATGGCCGCTGGCACGACCTACGCGAACACTGACACGGCCGTGCTCGGCACGGCCGGTGACACGATGACCATTGCCGTCGGCAGTGCCGCCTTCAACATTGAGTTCGGCGGCAAGACGCTCGGCGCAATCCGCGATGAAATCAACGCTGCCGCGACCAATACTGGCGTCACGGCGTCGATCCTGAAGGACAACGTGGGCTATCGCCTCTCGCTGTCCTCGAACGGCACCGGCAGCGACAAGGCACTCGGCCTCACCTACTCCGGCGCCGACCCGTTCGCGCTGCAGACCTTGAACGCCGATCGCGACACGAGTGGCAGCTTCACGATCGCGGATCTGAACGCCTCCGTGCGGCTCGAGGGCCAGTTCGACATCACCAGCAGCTCGAATACCTTGTCCGAGACGATCCAGGGCGTGTCGATCAACCTGCAGGCCGCCGGCACCACCACGGTGACGGTCGATCGCGACACGGCGAGCGTCGAGTCGTCGGTGCAGGCGTTCGTGAAGGCCTACTCGGACCTGGTGTCGAACCTCGGCAAGATGCGCGGCCAGGCGCTGAAGTCCGACAGCAGCGGCCTCGGCTCGATCGAAAGCCAGCTGCGCAACGTGCTGAGCCAGCAGGTCAATGTCGAAGGTTCGTTCAACAACGCCTTCGAGATCGGCATCAGCACGCAGAAGAACGGCACGCTGTCACTGGACTCGAAGGTCCTGACCAGCGCAATCACGACCAACTTCGATGGTCTCGCCAAACTCTTTGCCGATCCGGACCAGGGCCTCGCGAAGCGCCTGAGCGCGCTGGCGACCAGCTTCCTCGACACCGGCGGCATGCTCGACGGCCGCACGCAGGGCATCAACAACCAGATCAGCAGCGAAGAATCGAAGAAGGCGCTGCTCGAAGAGCGCCTGAAGATCATCGAAGTCCGGTTGACCAAGCAGTACAACTCACTGGATCTCGTGGTCAGCCGCATGCAGGGTTCGGCCAATCTCCTGAATCAGCAGTTGGCCGGCCTGAGCAATCTCAACGACCGCTGAGCGCGACCGACGACGCAACGGGACACCAGACCCGGCCTCTGCACACACCGGTTAAGAGCGTGCCTGCCGGCCGCTCCTCGCGAGACAACTTACGCAACCCCGTCTGCCCGGGTGACCCTGCGCGTGAACGCCCGTGTCGATCGCTGGCCCGTGCCATGCGCGGCGCCGTACACACTCGCATCGCCCCCTGAAAGCCGCCCCGTATCGCTCGGGCGCGCACGCTTGCCACAGGGACGTCCGACACCATCATCTGGCCGCAGTGTTCTTGGCTGTTGCAGGCGTGCGCGCGGCCGGTGCGAGATCGTTGGCAGCGTGCCTGTCGTGCCCTCCACAGCGATGGTCCTCGCGTTGCCGTCGCCAACCGGACTGTGCACATCGTGCGGCGCGTCTCACCCGCCTGCGTCACCGGCCGGCCGCAGTCCGGATCGACAGCGGCGCGACGGGCGCACGGCCCCCTTTGGCGGCATGAGGAGCGGCTGACGACGTCGAGCCGGCCCGCCGGCAGATGCTGAACATCTGCGCGCTTGGCCCGCGACACAGGCTGATGTCTGACTGGCTGTGCTGCCGGCGCGACCTTGAGCCCCGAGCATCAGCGCAGTGAAAAGGTGAACGCCCGACCCGTGTCGTGGCGGCCCGCGCGACACCTCGCGCCCCGCGCCCCGGTGCCGCCGACGTTCAGCGGAGGAATATCAGAGGAAGTTGAACAGACTCAGGCCCTGCACGCGGACAAAGGCCTGCTGGGCGGCCTCGAGCACCTGCGAGTGGCGCGCGAGTTCACTGATCGCTTCGACCGGATCGGCGTCTTCGAGCCGCGACTTCACGGTCCTGAGCTGCGTCGAGAGATCTTCGTTGGTCTTCTGCTGGGATTCGATGGTGTTCGAGCGCGCACCCACCGAGGCGCGCACTGAAATCAGGTTCGACAGCACCTGGTCGATGTCGGTCAGGCCACGGTCGAGGTCGAAGGTCTGTTGCGCGCTGAGAGCCGGTGACGTCGCGTCGAGCTCCATCGCCGCGATCACGTTCTTGAGCGTCGCGAACACGGACTGGTTCTCGCTCGGGGCCACCGTGAACGCGTCACCGGTGGCCGGCGTGCCCGTCACCGCGACCGACAGTCCGTTGAAACTGATGGCGGCACCCGGACTGTAGGGCTGGGCGGACAGCACCGTCGCACCCGTCGTGTCATTGATCACGTCGAAGGTGTCGGCGGCCGTGAACTGGATGCGAAAGTCATGCGGCACGTAGCCGGCCGCGTTGGTCAGGGCATCGTTGATCAGGCGTCCGGTACCGGTGTTCGCCGGCGCGACGTCCATCACGAAGGTTCCGTTGCCGTTGCGGACCCCCATGAAGACATCGATGCCCGAAAAACCTTCGGCGAGCGTGCGGTTCTCGGAGATCGACAGCTGCCGCACGTTCTCGTTGCCGTTGAAGACCACGTCGCCCGCGGCATTGACGGTGAAGGGCACCGTGTCGACCGCCGTGCCGGAGAAAATATGTTCGCCGCTCGCGTTGCGGGTATTGCTCAGCGACACCAGCTCTTCGAGCCGCTGCCGCATCTCTGCTGCCAGGAAGCGACGGTCGTCGGTGCCCAGGGAGCGGCTCTTGCCCTGCAGGATCAGTTCGCGCGTGCGCTGCACGAGATTGGTGGCGCTCGTCATTGCCGTTTCCTGGTCGTTCAGGCGCAGTTCGACGAGGTTCGCGTTGCGGTTGAACTGGTCTATCGCGGTCAGCCGCTCGCTGATGTTCAACGTCTGCGCCGCGGCGACCGGGTCGTCCGCCGCGCTCGCCAGCCGTTTGCCGCTCGAGATCTGCAGCTGGTACTTCTGCACCTGGCCCTGCAGCGTCAGCACACCGTTCAGCGCACGATTGAACTGTAATGGGGTCGAGGTCCGCATGGCTAACTCCGCATGGCTTCGATCAGGGCCTGGAACATGACGTCGGCGGTCGCGATGACCTGCGCCGCGCCCTGATATGACTGTTGATATCGGACGAGATTCGCCGCTTCTTCATCGAGATTGACGCCGGCAATTTCGTCGCGCGCCGCCTCCGCGTTCTCCAGCTGCACTTTCAGCGCATCGCGGCTGATCTGGGCCTGCTGGGTCCGGGCGCCGATCTGCCCCAGCAACTGGCTGTAACTGTCCTGATAGGTCGCGGTGTTGCCGTCCATGATCTCGCTTGAGCGCAGGCCGAACATCAGCAGGCCGTTTGCGTTGTCGCCGCGGCCATTTGCGTTCGCTTCCACCGTGTAGGTGTCGCCCGCGACCGGCGTGCCCGTGATCTGGATGCGCCAGCCGTTGAGGTCGATATTGGCGCCGCTGGTGAAAGGAATCAGCGGGCCGGCCCCGTTGACCTGGTAGGTCGTCGGCGGATTGTTGAACACGATCTGCGTGCTGGTCTGCAGCGCCGCGTTCGCCGGATCGAGAATCGTCGGTGCCGCGATCTTCGCATCGCCGAGGTTGGACAGGCTGGCGCTGCTCTTGACCGGGCTCGCAAACGCCAGCCGCAACGGGTCGTTGACGACCAGCGACATGTCGCGGGCCACGTACTTCGTCGGCATGATCATGTACGCATCACCCGCCGCCGGGGCCGTGCCGACCGTGATCGTCATGCCGTCGACCGTGAACGGGCCGGGGCCGGACAGGGTCTGCACCGTGCCCAGGTCGAGTCGCTCGAGCGTGAAATCCGTGCCGTCATGCGACAGCCGATAGTCGGACAGCGTCAGGTTGGCGAGATTCGCCGGATCGATCGTGACCGAGATCGTGCCGGTGTTGGTCGCGGCCTGGTTGACCACCGCCTCGCCGCGCGCGAACAGGTCGCCGCCCATGGCGCCCCGCACGTCGAGCCCGGCATTGTGCTGGGTGTTGTAAGTCTCGGTCATCACCGCTGCCAGGCGCCCGATGGCATTGCGCGCCGGATCGAGAATCTGGTCGCGAAAATCGAGGATGCCGGCGAGTTCGCCGCTGGTGATGGCGCTGCTGATCTCCGACAGGACGCCACCCTTCAGGACTGACACCTCGGTGCGGGAACCGTTCAGCGGATTCGGCGTCGCCGACAACTGGACGGTTTCGGCGCCGGCCACGATCAGCTGCCCGTTGCCGATGAACACGTTGACCGAGCCGTCGGTCTGCGGCGTCACGTTGACGTTCGCCAGGGACGCCATTTCTTTCAGCAACACGTCGCGCTGATCGAGCAGATCGTTCGGCGGGGCGCCCTGTGCGAGCCCCATTGCCTGCACGATGTCACGGTTCAGCTTGCCGAGCGCCGAGGACAGCGAATTCATCTTGCCGATCTTGGCCGCGATGTCCTGGTTGACGTTGCGCGCCATCGTCGACATCCGGCCTTCGAGGTCCTGGAAGCGGTCGGTCATGGTTTCAGCGGCGTTCATGAACACCAGGCGGGCCGGCGTCGACGAGGGATCGTTGTTGACGTCCTGCATGGAGTTGAAGAAGCGCTCCATCGCCGGCGTGAACGTACCGTCGCTGAGCAGCGTGTCGACCTGCTCGGCGAGGTTCGAATAGGCCGCCGCGCGGGCTTCGCCCGAGGCATTCAGGCGCACGTTGGTGGTCAGGAACTCGCTGCCCATGCGTTCGATGGATGCGATGTCGACGCCCTTGCCCGAGAAGCCGATGCCGATGAACTGCGGCGGACGTTCGGTCAGCGTCACGCGCTGGCGGCTGAAGCCTTCGGTATTGACGTTCGAGATGTTGTGGCCGGTCGTCGCCAGCAGCTTCTGGTTCGCCAGCAGCGCCGAGATACCAATCGAGAACATTTCTGACATGGCTGCCGTTCCTTACCCGCGGTTGGGTTGCGTGCCGGCGAGCCGGCCGTGGATCTGGAGAATCTTCTGCGCATAGGCCGGATCCGTCGCATAGCCTGCACGCTGCAGTTCCTGCACGTAGGCCTTCGGATCGGCGGCGCGTTCGAGCGCCCGTTCGTAGCGCGGATTGCGCTGAATGAAATCGACATAGTCGTCGAAGGCCGCGCCGAGGTCCCGGTAGGACCGGAACGCCGCGCTGACCTTCACCGGCTTGCCGCCCAGCACTTCGAGCGTGCGCTGGACGACGGTGCGGCCTTCCCACGACGGGTCCGCCTTGATCGAGAACAGGTTGTGCGACGTCTGGCCGTTCGCGCCGCCGACGACGTGCCGACCCCAGCCCGTTTCGAGCGCGGCCTGCGCCATCAGGATTTCGGGCGTCGTGCCGAGCTTCTTCGCCGCGCGCTCGGCGTGCCCGCGCAGTCGCTCGACGAAGCGCTGCTGATGCGGTTCGGCGTCGGTCAGTGGGCGCGCGTCGCGTAGCGCGCGCTCCGGGCGGGCCCAGCGCGTGATGTCGATCACGGGTTCGTCGGCTGCGGGCTCGGGCTGCGGCACGTAGGGCGCTGCCGCGGCCGGGAAATCGCGCCGTGCCGGCAGCAGCAGATCGGTCGTGTCGCCGGCGTCGTTGGCGGCATCCTGGCCGCCGACGCCGAGCTGCGCGCGCAGCACCTGGTCGAAGCCGAGACCGCCCTGCTCCGCCATCGTCAACGCGACCTGGCTGTCGAACATCTCGTTGTAGAAGCGCATCTCGTGGCTGTCGAACAGGCCCGAGGACGGGGTCGCGTCGCGCGCCGCCTTCAGCATCATCTGTACGAAAATCGCTTCGAACTCGCGCGACACCTGTGCCATCGCCGCATCCGGATCGCGCTTGGCCTCGGCCCGCAGGGAGCCGAGACGCGAGAGATCGGTGTAGGGATTGAGCGTTGCCGCGGTGCCGGTAGCCATGTCGTCTGTCGTGCCGTACGGGTGATTTCGAATAGAACAATGCACGTGCAGTGCCAACGCGAAAAGCCGCGAAAGCGGCTTGAATTCATGGATTTAATCGGTATCGGGAGGGGGCCTTCGCGGCCCCGGACGGCAAAGGCGGCAAGGGCTTGCCGCCTGCCGGACAGCAGGCGGCAGCGCCTGCCGTGTCAGATGACGATCAGTTCCGCGCGCAGTGCGCCGGCTTCCTTCAGCGCTTCGAGAATGGCCACGAGGTCGCCCGGCGCCGCGCCGACCTGGTTCACCGCTTCGACGATGTCGTTCAGCGACACGCCCGGATCGAACAGGAACATCTTGTTCTTCTCTTCCTTGACGTCGATCTGCGAGTTCGGGACCACCGCGGTCTGGCCGCCCGACAGCGCGCCCGGCTGGGACACGATCGGATCGTTGGAAATCGTGACCGTGAGGCTGCCGTGCGTGACCGCCGCGGCCGACACGTGCACGTTCTGGCCGATCACGACCGTACCGGTGCGGGAGTTGACGATCACCTTGGCCGCGGCGTCGCCCGGCGACAGTTCGATGTTCTCGACCACCGCCATGAACGAGGTGCGCTGGCCGGGATCGGCCGGCGAGCTCACACGCACCGACGAGCCGTCGACGGCCTGCGCCGAGCCGCCGCCCAGCACCTTGTCGATCGCCTGGGCCATGCGCGTCGCGGTCGTGAAGTCCGGCCGATGCAGGTTCAGCGTCAGCGCTTCGTCGGTCAGGAACGGCGAGGCGACCTCGCGCTCGACCGTCGCGCCGTTCGGGATGCGCCCGACGCTCGGCACGTTGACCGAAATGCTCGAGCCGTCCTTCGTTTCGGCGCCGAAGCCACCGACGACGAGGTTGCCCTGCGCCATGGCGTACACGCCACCGTCGGCACCCTTCAGCGGCGTCATGATGAGACTGCCGCCGCGCAGACTCTTCGCATTGCCCATCGACGACACGGTGACGTCGATGGTCTTGCCCGGCTTGGCGAACGGCGGCAGCGAGGCCGACACCATCACCGCGGCCACGTTCTTCAGCTGCGGATTCGTATTCTCCGGCGTCGTGATGCCCATCTGCAGCAGCATGTTGCGGATGCTCTGGATCGTGAACGGCGTCTGGGCGGTCTGATCGCCCGTGCCGTCGAGACCGACGACGAGGCCGTAGCCGACGAGCTGGTTTTCGCGCACGCCGGCCAGTGTGGCGAGGTCCTTGATCCGTTCGGCCTGCGCCGGCACGGACAGCAGTGCGACGAGGAGCCAGACGAGAGCGCGGGAGATTGAGCGTGTCATGGGATGGCCTCGGCTGATCAGAACGGAAACAGGGCACTGACGAAGAAGCGCGCGAGCCAGCCAATCTTGCCGGCATCCGCCTCCGCGCCTTCGCCGGTGTAGATGATGGTGGCGTCCGCCACTTTCGTCGACGGCACGGTGTTGTTCGCCGCGATGTCGAACGGCCGCACGATGCCCGAGATCTTCACGTATTCGTTGCCGGAGTTCAGATTGAGCCGCTTCTCGCCGCGCACCAGCAGGTTGCCGTTCGGCAGCACGTCGGCAATCGTCACCGAGATGTCGCCAGTCAGGCTGTTGCGCTGGGCGGTGTCGCTTTCGCCGCTGAAGGCCGAGTTCGATTCGAGATTCGTTTCAAGACTGTTGTTGAGCGTGTCGGACAACGGCAGCACGCCGGGCAGGCCGAACGCCGGGTTCGCCCCGAGCAGCGTCGGGTTCGTGACGGACGTCTCCTGATCCTTGCTGATGTCGTTGCTCTGCGATTTCGTCGCGTTCGTCGATTCGGTCAGGCGAATCGTCAGGATGTCGCCGATCCGACGCGCGCGGCTGTCCTCGAACAGCACGATGTCGTAGCCGGCCTGGTAGATCGAACCGGTAGCGGCCTGCCGCGCCTGCGGCACTTCGAGCGGCGCCGGCAGCGACGCGGCATAGGACGGATCGCGTCGCGGCGTCGAATTGCAGCCGGCGAGCATCGCGGCGGCGAGCAGAAGCAGATGGATGGATCTGGTTGTCATGTTGTTCGCGCCCCCTCAGCGCGTGTCGCGGCTATCAGAGCGTCTGCGAGACGAACTGCAGCATTTCATCGACGGTCTGGATCGCCTTTGAATTCATTTCGTACGAACGCTGCGTCTCGATCATGTTGACGAGTTCCTCGACGACATTGACGTTCGACCCCTCGAGACTGCCCTGCACGATGAGACCGAGCCCGTTCAGCCCGGGGGTGCCCTGCTGCGGCGCGCCGCTCGACACGGTCTCCTTGTAGAGGTTCTGCCCAACCGCCTGCAGCCCCTGCGGATTGATGAAGTCGGTCAGCTGCACCGAGCCGACCTGCTGCGGCTGCGCGCTGCCGGCGACCAGCGCCGACACCGTGCCATCGCTGCCGATCGTGACGCTCAGCGTCTCCGCCGGCACCGTGATCGCCGGATCGAGCTGGTAGCCGCTCGACGTGACGAGCTGACCCTGCGAGTTCATCGAAAAGCCGCCGTCGCGGGTGTACGCGGGCGAGCCGTCCGGCATCAGCACCTGGAAAAAGCCCCGCCCCTCGATCGCCATGTCGAGCGAGCTGTCGGTTTGCACCAGCGTACCCTGGGTGAAAATCTTGGCGGTCGACACCGTGCGCACGCCGGTGCCGAGCATCAGGCCCGACGGCAGCTCGGTGTTCTGCGAGGACGCTGCGCCCGGCTGGTTGACCGTTTCGTACAGCAGGTCTTCGAAGGACGGACGGCCACGCTTGAAGCCGGTGGTGCTGACGTTCGCCAGGTTGTTGGCGACGACCGACATCCGGGTCTGCTGGGCGTCGAGTCCGCTGCGCGCGATATGTAGTGCCGATGCCATGAATGCTCTCTGTCTGCTGTCGGTTTACAGGCGCAGCACGCGGGCGCCTTCGGCGTCCAGGGTCTGCGCGGTGTCCATCGCCTTGATCGCCATTTCGTACTGGCGGGCGTTCTCGATCATCGAAATCATCTGGGTCACGGGGTTGACGTTGCTGCGCTCGAGCGCGCCCTGCGTCACCGCGACGCTCGCGTCGATCGGCGCCGGCAGGCCGTCCTTCTGACGGAACAGGCCGTCCGCGCCCTTGATCATCTGGCTCATGTCGAGCGGTCGCACGAGGCGCAGCCGGTCGACCTGGGCGAGCGTATTGGGCTCCTGCCCGTTCGGGCGCGTCGTGATCGTGCCGTCGGTGCCGATCACCACGTTCTGCGACGGCGGCAATGCAATCGGGCCGCCATTGCCGAGCACCGGCAGGCCGTCGGCCGTCAGCAACTGGCCGGTCGCCGTCACCTGGAACTCGCCTGCACGCGTGTAGGCCTCGGTGCCGTCCGGCGCCTGCACCGCGAAGAAGCCGTCGCCGTTGATGGCCACGTCGAAATCGTTGCCTGTGCGTTCGATGGTGCCGGTCGAGAAGTCGATGCCCGGCCGTTCGGCCAGCGCGTACACACGCGACGGATGACCTTCGCCGAACAGCGGCATCGAGCGATACGCGTCGAAATCGGCCTTGAAGCCGGTCGTGTTCGCGTTCGCGAGATTGTTCGCGGCCTGCGCCTGGCCATTCATCATCTGGCGCGCGGCGCTCATCGCGAGAAAGATCATCCGGTCCACGGTCGTCGTTCCGTTTGCTGTGCGTTAGAGGGCGTGAGCCGAGGTTATCGGATATTGATCACGGACTGCGTCGTCGCGTCCGCCGTCTGGATGACCTTCGTGCTCGCCTGGAAGTTGCGCTGAGCGACGATCAGCTTCACCAGCTGCTCCGACAGGTCGACGTTCGAGTCTTCGAGCGCGCCGGCCTGCACGAGGCCCATGCTCGAGCTGCCCGGTGCTCCGATCAGCACCGATCCGGCCTCGAAGGTTTCGGCCCAGTTGTTCTGACCGAGCGCGCGCAGGCCCTGCGGGTTGGGGAAGTTCGCCAGCGCAATCTGGCCCTGCACTTCGGACTGGCCGTTGGTGAAGCGCGCGAACACGTTGCCCTGGGTATCGATATCGACGCCGGCGAGGCGGCCGGTCGTGAAGCCGTCCTGCACGACGCGGTTGACGCCGAACGGCGCGCCGAACTGCGTCATTTCGGTCATGTTGACCGACACGTTCATCGCCGCGCCGCCACCCGACGGCGTGAACGCCGGCAGCGTGATCGCACCGCCGACCGGCGTCGACAGGCCGCCGGTCGTGCCGAAGGCGATTGGGCTGGCAGCGCCGATGATCGTGCCGTCGACTGCGGTGTGGACGTCCCACGTGCCGGCGCCGGTCTTTGCGAAATAGAACTGCATCAGGTGACCGCCGCCGAGCGAATCGAACACGGTGGTCGCCGTGGTGAAGTTGAACGTCGCGTTGTCATTGGCATCGAACGGCGTGACCAGCGGCACCGCTTCCTGCGAATCGAGATTCGCGCCCAGTTCGACATTGGTGGTCGCCTGCGGCGCGGTATTGGCGGTCGAAATCCTGAGCGGGCTCAGCGCGCCGGTGATGTTCCCGCTCGCGTCGGCGGTGAAAGCCTTCAGGCGCTGGTTGTTCGCGTTGACGACGAAACCTTCGCGGTCGATGCCGAAGCCGCCGTCACGCGAATAGAGCTGCGCGCCGTTGTCGTCGACGACGAAGAAGCCCTGCCCGCTGATCGCGAGGTCGAGACCGTTGTCGGTGAACGTGATATTGCCCTGCGTGAACTGCTGGGCGACACGCGCGGTGTTCACGCCCTGCCCCGATGCGTTGCCGGCCACGCCGGTGCTCGAGGTCGCGAATACGTCGGCGAATTCGGCGCGCGAGCCCTTGAAACCGGCCGTGTTGACGTTCGCGATGTTGTTGCCGATCACGTTCAGGTCGGCGGTCGCGGCACGGATACCGCTGATGGCAATACGAAAAGGCATGCTGGATTACTCCTGGGATTCTTGCGGGGCCGCGCTTACATCACGCGACGAATGGCATCCATGTTCAGTGCGCCGTAGTCGGCGAGGTTCAGCACCGGCGGCAGTCCGTTGCGCGGCAACGACACGCTCTCGACGTCGGCCCGCACCAGCGAGGTCAACGCCTGCGTCTTGTTGTCGATCGCGGCTTCGATCTTCACCGTGTAATTGCCGGCCGGCAGTCGCTCGCCGACGGCATTCAGGCCGTCCCAGCTTGCGTCATGGGTGCCGGCGCCGGTCTGGCCGAGCGTCTGCGTGCGCACGGTCTGTCCGGTGTCGTCCTGGATGCTGATGCGCACGGCGCCGGCCGGTGCCGGCACCTCGAATGCGAACGGCGTGTTCTGGCCGTCGACGAGCTTCAGCTTCGGGCTTTCGATTTCGACCTGGCGGCCGACCATTGTCGACGCCTGCAGCGCCTGGCTCGACTGCAGCGAACTGGCGAGCGACGCAAAGGACTTCTGCAGCTCGTTGATGCCGCTGACGGTGCCGAACTGCGCCATCTGGCTCAGGAACTCGCCGTTCTCCATCGGCGCCGACGGGTCCTGATTCTTGAGTTGCGTGATCATCAGTTCCAGGAACGCGTCCTGGCCCATCGTCTTGTCGGCCTTCTTGTCCTTCTCGAGGCGGTTGCTGCTGAGGCCTTCGACGCCGCCGGGCAAGCCGGTGATTGAATTCGCCATTTCGTTGACTCCTTAACTCTGACCCAGCGCAAGCGTGCGCGTGAGCATCTGCTTCGAGGCTTCCATGATTTCGATGTTCGTCTGGTAGCTGCGCGAGGCGGAGATCATGTTCGCCATCTCCTCGACCACGTTGACGTTGGGCATGAACACGTAGCCGGACTCGTCCGCGAGCGGATGACCGGGCTGATATTCGCGGCGCAGCGGCGCCTGGCTCTCGATGACGCCGGCCACGTCGACGCCGACGCCGGCGTCACTGTCGAGATCGAAATCAAGCGTTTCGTCGACTGCCGGCATGAACACCGGGTGGCGGGCGCGATAGGTCGACTCGATGCTGCTCGAGGCGCTGTTCGCGTTCGCCATGTTGCTGGCGGTCGTGTTGAGCCGGATGCTCTGCGCGGCGAGCGCGGATCCGGCGACGTTCATCACGTTGAACAGGGACATGATCAATCTCCGCGGAAGGCCCGCACGAGGCCGCTGAACTTGCTGTCGAGAAACCGCATCGTGGCCTGGTAGCGGACCGCGTTGTCCGCGAAGCGCGCGCGCTCGGCCTGCACGTCGACCGAGTTCTGGTCGAACGATGCCTGCGCCGGCGTGCGGTACAGGATTTCCACGCCGCCGTGGCCGCCGTCGCCCAGCGCGAAGTGCCACTCGTTCGTGCGCCGCAGGCCGTCACCCGCGCCCATCGCCTGCTCCAGCGCCGCCTGGAAATCGAGGTCGCGCGCCTGGTAATTCGGGGTGTCGGCGTTCGCGAGGTTCGCCGCCAGCAGTTCAGCCCGCTGCGAGCGCAGTTGCGCCGCGAGGGGATGGATGCCGAGAGCCTGATCGAGATTGAACATCGGTGGTCGCCTGACTTGCCTGTTGCCCGGATACAAAGCGAAACCCGTGCCAAGCCGCTTTTGCGCTGCAAGTAATTGAATTCAATGGCGGGAAGCGCGCCGGCAACGGCAAGCGGCAAGGCGGTGACCGGCCCGGTGGGCAAGGCTTTGCCGCCTGGCAGCGAAGCGGCAGCCGCCGGCGGCGGCAAGGACTCAGGACTGGCGTTGGTAGATCACGCCGCCGTCGAGACGACGCGGCGCGAGCACGCCGTGTCGGGTGGTCAGGGTCTCGGCCGTGCCGAGCACCAGGGTCGCGCCCGGTGCGAGGCACGCGGCGACGCGTTCGAGCAGGCGCTGCTGCGCATCGGCCTGGAAGTAGATCAGCACGTTGCGCAGGAAGATGAGGTCGAAGCTGCCGAGCCCTGCCGGGTCGTCCAGCAGATTGAAGCGCCGGAAGTTGACGCCGCGCCGCCACACCGGCCGCAACGCATGACCGCCGCGTTGGCGCTCGAAGTAGCGTGCGAGTTGGGCCGGCGACAATCCTCTGACGCCATTCTGGGCGTCGTAGAGACCTGCGTCCGCCACGGCCAGCGCCGCCGCCGACACGTCGGTGCCGAGAATGTCGTAGGTTGCGCCGCGCAGACGGGGCTGGTGCTGCAGGTACTCCTCGAGGGTGATCGCCAGCGAGTACGCTTCCTGTCCGGTCGAACACGCGGCCGACCAGACGCGCAGGTGATGGCCCGGCAGCCAGCGCTCGGGCAACACCCGGCTGGTCAGCACGTCGAACGGATAGCGATCGCGAAACCACAGGGTTTCGTGCGTGGTCATCGCATCAATCACGGCGTCGAGCAGGGCGGACGCCGGCTGCCGCTCGAGCGCGAGGACCAGGCTGTCGAGATCGCGCAGCCCGAAGGCCGCGAGTACGGGCCCGAGCCGGTGGTGCGCGAGATATTCGCGCTCGGGTCCGAGCACAATGCCGATCCGGCGTTCGAGAAAGCGGCTGAGCCGCAGAAAGGCCGGCTCTGCGCCGGGCGCGCGGCCCACGGGACTGGTCGCGTTCATGCAGTCCACACGCGGGCGCCGCTGCGCAATGAGCGCGCCGGGCGGCCTCAGGCCGCGGCAGCGCTGGGGCTGACGATCGACAGCACGAGCGCGGCCAGTTCGTCCGGATCGAACTTGGGCACCAGCTTGTTGGCACCGACGGTGGTCGCCATCGACTGGTTGAAACTGCCGCTCAGCGAGGTGTGCAGGCAGACATAGAGATCTTTCAGCGCCGGATCGGCCTTCATCGTCTTGGTCAGCGTGTAGCCGTCCATCTCCGGCATTTCGATGTCCGACAGCAGCATCGCAAAACGCCGGGTGATCGGGCCCTCACTGGCATAGGCGCGCAGCATCTCGAGCGCCGCCTTGCCGTTTTCCGCGACCTCGTATTCGACGCCGAGCTGTTCCATCACGCGCACCATCTGCTTGCGCGCGACGGCCGAATCATCGGCAATGAACACGCGCCGCGGGATTTCGTCGTTCGAGGAATTGGTATCGAGCAGCGCATCGGAGACTTCGGTGCGCACGCCCACGATTTCCGCCAGCACGCGCTCGACGTCGAGAATCTCGACGAGCTGGTTCTCGAGCGTCGTCACCGCGGTCAGGTAGTTCGAGTTGCCGATGCCGACCGGCGGCGGCTTCACGTCGTCCCAACGCAGGTTCACGATGCGTTCGACCTGTTGCACGAGGTACCCCTGCACGTGGCCGCTGTACTCGGTGACGATCACGAACTCTTCCCGACTGCCTTCGCTGCGGCCGTGACCGAGCACGGCCGCCAGGTCGATGATGGTGACGGTCTGGCCGCGAGCGTGCATGACGCCGCGCACATGATGATGGGAGTGCGGGATCGGCCGCAGGGGCGGACACTTCAGGACCTCGCGGACCTTGAAGACGTTGATGCCAAAAATTTGACGGTTCGAGAACCGGAACAACAGCAATTCGAGCCGATTGCGTCCTGCCAGACGCGTCAATCGGTCGACTTTCTCCATTACGCTGGACATGGTGCGCTCCGCAACTCGGTTTTCCGTCTCGATTTAGCGTCCCGCCGAGGCCAAAGCTTGAATCGCTGACAGGCACGTTGTTTGCATCTTTCTGTGACATGCGTATCAACAAGCAGGCCATTGCCATTGTCTTTGCCATCGCGCTCGGCGCCGTGGTCGTCGAAGCGCGCGCCGACGTCCATCCGCTCGAGGACATCCGCACCGTTGCACAGGACTTTCTGAGTGCCGAGGCCGCCGCCAGCGGGGGCAGCAGCGTGGCGGTCGAGGTCGGCCGCCTCGACCCGCGGCTGCGGCTGCAGCGCTGCAGCGTGCCGCTGACACCTTCTCTTACGCCGGGCGGACGCACGAGCGGCCACACGTCGGTCGCGATTCGCTGCGAGGGCGCGCAGCCCTGGTCCCTGTTCGTGCCGGCCATCGTCCGTCATGAACAGACCCTCGTCGTCGCGGCGCGGCCGATCGCGCGCGGCGCGACCGTCACCGCGGACGACGTCACCACGGTCACCCGCCTGCTGTCGAGTGCGCCCGGCGGCCTGCTCAGCGATCCGGCGGCCGCGGTCGGCCGGCTGGCGATCCGTGACATTGCCGCCGGCGCCAACCTGAGCGCCAGTTTCCTGAAGGCAGCCCAGACCATCCGGCGCGGCCAGGCGGTGACGCTGTCGCTCGCCAACGGGCCCGTTGCGGTCCGGGTGGCCGGCACGGCGCTGCGCGACGGCGCGCTCGGCGAGCGAATCACGGTGCGCAATCTGAATTCGCGGCGGGTCGTCGAAGGGGTGGTGATGGATTCCGGCGTGGTGTCAGTGGCCGCCGGACGGACCAATCCGTGACCCGGGCAACACCCCGCCAGGACATGTGCGATCACAGTCACAAAGCCGTATAACTGCCTAAAGCAAAACACATACAGGACCGCTATCTGGTCCAACGAAGAGGGAGCAAGTCCTATGGTGTCTGAAATCAACAGTGGGTCTTCCAGCGTGGTCACCGCCCTGGATTCCAGGGTCGCGAAAGTCGACAAACCGGCGCAGCCTGCGGCGCCCGTCGCCCAGACGAGTTCGGAAGTCGTGAAGCTGACCGACCTCGGCAGCCGCCTGCAGGCGCTGACGCAGTCCGTCGCCGATGTACCGGCCGTCGACAGCAAACGCGTCGAGCAATTCCGGCAGGCCATCGCCGACGGCAGCTACCAGATCGATGCCGACGCAGTGGCCGAGAAGCTGTCCAGCTTCGAGTCCATGCTCGCCAGCGGTCCGCAGGGCGGTTGATCGTCATGTCCAGTGTCGACGCGCGCAGACATCTGCGCGCGCTGCTCGAAGATTTCGATCGCGTGCTCGCCGGCGAGTACGAGGCGCTGCGTCAGCGCGACAACGACAGCCTCGAAGAGGCAGTCGTCGCGAAGCAGCAACTGGTCGAGGCGATCTCGACGGCCAGTCGCCAGTGCGAACTGCCGGCAGCGTCCGCCGGGCTGAATCCGGAAGAGAGCGAGGAGTGGGCGCAGATTCGCGCGCTGCTCGCGCGCTGCGCGCTCGCGAATCGCACCAATGGCGCCGCGATCGATGCGAGTCGTCATTTCGTGAACACCCTGCTCGATCTGCTGTGCGGACAGACGCCTGGCAAGGGCCTGTACAACGCGCGAGGTCGCGTCGGCGATGCGGGCCGGACCCGCGACTGGGAGCGCGTCTGATCCAGACGCCGACAGCGCTGCATGGCACTTGAATTCCTGCGCGGTCGCACCGCGCGCGACCAGGCGTCCGCCGCCGACATCAACGGCGACGACGCCGAAGTCTATGTGCTGCTCAAGCGCGCTTACGCCACCCACTGCCTGCTGACGGTCTACGTCGGCCCCGAAAAGACGCCGTTCACCAGCGCCATCCTCGAAGTCGTGCGCGACCAGCGTTATCTCGTGCTCGATGAACTGACGCCAGCCGCCGGCCATGCCCGCATCCAGGCCGAACCCCGCATCGAGGTGCGTGCCATCGTCGAAGGCATCGAGCTGCGGTTCGAAAGCCGGGTCGAACAGGTCGGCGAACAGGACGGCCTGCCGTTCTACAAGGTTTCGTTTCCCGCTGAAGTCACCTACGCCCAGCGGCGTCGCCAGCATCGCGTGGCCGTGCCACTGAGCCAGGGTTTCGAAGTGAACGTCGTGTTCTCCGACGAGCGGGAACTGCGCGGGGAACTGCGCGATCTCTCCGCCGGCGGGCTGTGCGCCCGCGTGCGCAGCGGCGACATCGATGCCAAAACCGATCGCGGCGCGCTCGCGATGTGTCGCCTGGTGCTACCGGACGACCGCAGCATCGTCACCGATATCGAAATTCTCCACATCGATGCGCCGCCGCGTCCGCGCGTCCCGCGCATCGGCGTGCAGTTCGTCGATCCGAGCCCGACCGTGGCCCGTCGCATTGCGCAGTTCTGCGCCGAACTCGAACGCATGCAGCGCAAGGTGCGCTGAAACGCCGCGACTCACTGGCGCCCGGTCGACCGGTCACCCGACCGAAACGTCGCCAGATCCGGCGCTGTCAAATCACCTGCTGACGCAGGCGTGCAAGCGCCTTCGCATGCGCGAGCAGATCGCCCGGCTCGTCGATGTCATGCCGCAGCGGCAGCGCGCGCCACGGGGTCCGCGTGGCCGCCAGTGCCGCCACGGTTTGCGCGTACACGCTTCCCGTGCCCCAGGGCAGCCGGTCGAACAGATCGGCGCGCGCGGCGCGCAAGCCGATCAGCCAGTAGCCCCCGTCGGCGACAGGGCCGAGCACGACGTCAGCGTCCTGCTCGATCCAGCGCACGGCCTGCGGCAGATCGCCTGCGCAGGAGTCGAGCAGGTCGCTGCCGATCAACAGCACCGCCTCATGCGAACGCAAAGCATCGGCGCACGCCGCGTGCATCCGTGTGCCGAGGTCACCTGTCGCCTGCACCGCCAGGTCGAAGCCCTGCATCCCGGCGCGTGTCGCGAACTCGTCGCGCGCGTCGGCGTCCGCTGCGTACAGCAAGCGCGTGTCGACCGGCGCGGCGCGGGCCAGCGTCAACGCGTGCATCAGCAGCGCCTGGTAGAGCGCCGCCGCGCCGGCCGCGCCCAGGGCCGGGATCAGGCGGGTCTTGACTTCACCGGCACGCGGCGCGCGCGCAAAGATCACGAGCGCGACTTTCATCGCGCGTGCCGATACCAGCGCGCGAGCCGGATTGGATCGACGCCGAGAAAATACCCGAGCCGCAGACCCCACATCAGGCCCACCGTGCGCCACAGTCCGCCGCGCTCCCAGCGTCGTCCCGAACTCTCGACGCGTGGCGCGAGACACACCGGCGCGCGCACGCGACGCAGGCGTTTCGACAGCGCGATGTCTTCCATCAGCGGCAGCGACGGAAAGCCACCGCAGGCAGCGAACAGTTCGCGGGAGACGAATATCGCCTGATCGCCCGTGGCCACCGCAGTCAGGCGCGAACGCCAGTTCATCATCGTCGCCACCAGCCGCAGCAGCGGATGCGTGCCACCCAGCGTGACGTCGAAGCGTCCCCACACGGGAGGTCGTGCGGACAGCTCACGTAGCAGCGCGGGGGCCTCGGGTGGCAACAGGGTATCGGCGTGCAGGAACAGCAGCAGCGCGCCGCGGCTGACCGCGGCGCCGGCATTCATCTGCGTCGCGCGACCGCGCGCGGCGGCGATCACGCGGTCGCAACGCGGTGCGGCCAGCGCCACCGTGTCATCGGCACTGCCACCATCGACGACGATGACTTCGGCACCCGTCGCACGGAACGGCTGCAACGCGTCGAGCACGGCACAGATGCCGGCCGCTTCATCGAGCACCGGCACGATGATCGACACCGCCGGCGCGGGCGCGGCCTCGCTCACGCCGCCAGCGCGCCTCCGCAGCTGCTGCCCTGCCCGGCCGTACAGCCATAGCAGTGCGCGGCGACCGCGATCGGCCAGCCGGTGAGATCCGTCGCCATCAAAGACGACAGGTGCACGCCGCCGGCACGGCCGGCGAGCGGCATGCCTAGCATCTGGTTGAAATCGCAATCGTGGACATAGCCCTGCCAGTCGATGCTGATGAGGCTGCGACACATCACCGAGTCCAGGTTGTCGTCGCGATGGCTGCCGACGAGCAGCTGCAGGTAGGCGTCATATCGGCCGTCGCGCTCGAGCGCGTGACGGAAGCGCGCGATGGGCATGTTCGCGAGTGTCAGCAGATGGCTGAAGCAGACCCCGAAATCAGCGGCGAGTCGTGCGCGGTAGGTCGCTTCGAGCGGCGCCTGCGCCGGCGGGAGGCTCGGGCCGACCGGGTTATAGACGAGATCGAGCTCGAGCCCGCTGCCCGGCACGCCGTAACCGAGCCGGTTCAACTGGCGCAGGCCCTCGATGCTTTTGACGAACACGCCGTGCCCGCGTTGCGCGTCCACGTTCTCGGCCCCGTAGCATGGCAGCGACGCCACCACGCGCACACGCTCGGCGGCCAGGAAGGTGGCGAGCGTCTCCTGGCCCGGCTCGCCGAGAATCGTGAGATTGCAGCGGTCGATCACCGTCAGGCCGAGCGCGCGCGCCTGCTGCACGAGATCGCGAAAACCCGGGTGCAGTTCGGGTGCGCCGCCCGTTACGTCCAGCACCGCGGGCTTTGCGACCCGGGCATAGTCGAGCACGAGCGCCAGCGTGGCGGCGCTCATCATCTCCGTCCGCAGCGGTCCGGCGTCGACGTGACAGTGGCTGCAGGCCTGATTGCAGCGATAACCGAGGTTGACCTGCAGTGTCGTCAACGCGCCGCGCTTGAGCGGCGGAAATGCAGCGGTGCTGCGCGGTGCGGCCGTAAGGCCAGGTTCATCAAGAATGTTCATCGCTCCCCTTGGGGCTCATGGCTGCGGCATCACCGGACGACCGCCTGGTCGCGGCACCCAACCGCGCCCCGCGATGATTGCAACCCGTCCCCCGCCGCGCAACGCCCGGCAGTGACTTCCTGCCATCGAATTGCACGCAAGGGCTGGCGCGACGCCGACGCGCCCGCTAGAATTTCGGCTCTCATCGTGTGGGGCCGTAGCTCAGCTGGGAGAGCGCCGCGTTCGCAATGCGGAGGCCGGGGGTTCGATCCCCCCCGGCTCCACCAATTCCTTGAAAGCGTTAGCCAAAATCAGGCGATACGCAAACCCCTTCGCCGAGTTGAACCGCCAGGCTTGGTACTGCGTCCGACAGCCGTTTCAGCTGCCGCGTACTGGCTTGTCCTTGCCCTGCCCGCCTTCATGCGTGTCATGCGTCGCTGCATGGCGTGGCCGATGGCTGCGTAGCGCTGCCGGGTTCGGCGCCGAGTCGCCGCGTCGGCCGCTGACCGCGTGCGCGGCCGACGACTGAACCAGGGGGGCGACGATCGTCGGCCAACTGTGCTCGTGAGCGACGCGCCGGTGGCCGTCGTCTGCCCGGCCCGATGATCCATGGCTTCCCGACAGGAAGGCCCGCGACCGGGCGACGCGGTGCGGACGGGTGCTGACAGCAGCCCATGTCCGTCATCCGCAGCGTAGATGTAGGAGGCAGGCGGACACGGTCCATCGCGGCCGCTGGCCGCAGCGCATGCCCGCCCTGGCCGATCAGACGCCCAGCAGTAGATCGGCGAATGCCTTCGAGGTCAGCCGCCCGGCGAGCACCCGCTTTGCCTTGCCGTCATCGACGCGATGATCGGTTGCGATCTTGTTGTTGCCGCTGATCGACACGAAGTGCTCCTTGCCGTTGCGCAGCACTTTGCCGGTGATCTCGAATTCCCACGTTTCGGGCTTTTTTTCCACTCGTGCCTCCACTGATTGAGATTGATGATGAGGCGCAGGCCGGCGCGTTTCGGTCAGGTGTGCGCCGGGCCCGGCCGCGACTGGAATATCGGTGCTGTCGCCGACACGGCGTTGGCCACATCAACGCTGGCCGCCGTTGCGACCGCCGCAAGCCCAGAGGCCCCGCTCGCTGGCGAACGCGCGGCGCATGACACGCGCCTGAATTCCTGTTCGTCCATATTATGCCGATTTGCCGGGTATTCGGGCATTGCGGAGGAACTCACTCGCGCATTTGCGCAGTCGGTGCCCAATCGTGTCTGCGCCGCTCTGCGCAGCGAGGATCGATGCCATGTCGATACGGATGCGCAGACACGATTGCTCTCATCGACATCAAGGCCACGCGCCATGCAAAGCAGCCGTGCAGTGCAAATCAAAATTAAATTGCGATTTCGCTGTCTTTGTTGGCGCATGAAGCATAGTATGGCCCTCAACACCTGACTGCGCGGCCATCGAGGCAGCGCAGCTCTTCGCAATCAAGCCTCCCGCTGACACACCTCTCACCGGAACTTCATTGACGACCACGAATTTGCCGTCTGACGGCAAGTCGGTGCGCGGCAGACTTGTGCCATTGACTCCGCGCGTCGAGACGACTGACAAGGCACACCCTATTTTGTTGTGAGATTTGAATGAATATATATGTTGGAAATTTGGCCTATGGCGTCACAGACGCTGATCTCCATGGCCTGTTCTCCGCCTCCGGCGACGTGTCGACTGCATCAGTCATCATGGACAAGTTCTCGGGTCAGTCCAAGGGCTTTGCATTCGTCGAAATGCCGAATAATTCGCAGGCCCTCGCGGCCATCAAGACGCTGAACGAGCATCCGCTGCAGGGACGCAACATGCGCGTCAACGAAGCGAAGCCGCGTGAAGCGCGCTCCTCGGGCCGCAGTGCATACTGAAGCCTGAGCGTTCTTCGGAACGCAAAAAAAAGGCGCCCTCAAGGGCGCCTTTTTTATGCCTGGAGGCGGCAATGACTCGCCAGGCCTGTCAGGGTTTCGCGAGCCAGAACTTCTCCTGCGGCGCCATTGCGCCGAGCTGAACGCCGACATCGCGAAAGTTCCAGTGCGTGAACTCGCGCACGATGCGACGCTCCCGGTAAAGGTGGAACGTGATGCCACGGCAGTGAGTCGTCTTGCCCTTGGCCGGCATGCCGAGAAAGTCCATGTTGTGCGTGGCCTTCCACACCCAGTTCATCACCGCCCATTCATCGTAGTCGTAGCCGGCACCGGCCAGGGTGTCCGTGCTCCAGAGTTGCCACAACTCGGGGGTGTAGTTCTCCGGCATCGCGCTGCGCCTGACGCCACGATGTTCGCCCGCCGCGCCGCCGTCGTAGCGAATCACGTCGAACTGATGGATGCCAGCGGGCGAATCCGGCCCCGCATTGTCGAACGGCAGAAAGGCACGATAGAGATCGTCCTTGTTGTCGATCGTCTGGAACAGCGTCACGTCCTCGAACACGAAGTCCTCGGCGTAGAAATGCACGATGGCCTCGGCACCGCCGTTGAAGAAGGTGTCGATCCAGTCTTCGCCGGTCGACATGTTCATGCGCCCCTCACCCTTGAAGCCGCGCACCGCGCTGTCGTCGGCGACTACGCCGGCCGCAGCCGCCGTCAACAGGGTGGCGCCGGCCCGGCGCAGAAAGCCGCGCCGCGCGGGTTCGATGTCGACCGTGCGCATTGCATCGAGATATCCAAGGTGCATCGTCTTCTCCTGAAACGTGAATGAGGCGTCAGGCCTGTTCGGGCCTGGGCTGCAGGTATCCCTGCACGAGTGAATGAACGGTCTGCACGACCTGCTCGCGCGAACTGCCCGATAGCCGCATCTGCACGATCATGTGCGCCAGCCCGACGATCACGCGGGCCGCGTCATCGCGGTTGAGATGCGGGGCGATTGAACCTTCCGCCGCCCCGCGCGCGAGCAGGCGCCCGATACCGTCGAGCGCCTTGCGGTAGAACACGAGATAGCGCTCCCACAGGCCGTCGCGCAGCGCCACGCTCCATTCCAGCCACACGCGGACATGATCGGGATGGGTGTCGATTGCATCGCAGAAGGTCATCAGGACGCGTTCGATCGCCTGCGGGGCCGGCACGCCGGAGTTGAAATGAGGCACGACGATGTCGTCGATCAGGAAACGCGACACTTCGTCGAGCACCGCGTCGGTCATGTCCGCGCGCGTCGGGTAATAATGAAACGCGGTGGGCAGCGCGACCCCGGCGAGCTGCGCCAGATCGGTGTGGCGCGTTTCGCCGAGCCCTTTGTGCGCGAAGGTGCGCAGCGCGCAGTCGAGCAGCTGCTCGCGGCGCGCGGCCGGCGACATGCGGACTGCACGAATGCCGCGAGGCCGCCTGACCCTGGGCGCCGCCACGATCAGCCGCGCCGGACCGGCAGCCTCTTCGGGCTGCGCAGATAGAACGCATCGCACCAGTCGTAGGCCGGAACGGTGATGTCGAGTCGCGGGTAGCGATCGAACAGCGCGTTCAGCGCGATGGCTCCTTCGAGCCGCGACAACGCCTTGCCGAGACACATGTGCACGCCCCAGCCGAACGCAACATGCTTGCGCAAATCGGTGCGCTGCACGTTGAGGCGCGCGGGCTCTGCGAACACTGTTTCATCGTGGTTCGCGCTGGCATACATCGGCATCACGATTGCGTCTTTCGGGATCTGCACGCCTGCGACTTCGGTGTCGCGCGTGGCGCGGCGGAACAGCAACTGGATCGGCGACAGGTAGCGCAGGCTCTCGTCGACGAACGCGGGGATCAGGGCCCGGTCGGCGCGGATCAGCGCTTCCTGTTCCGGAAACTCGCGCAGACAGATCAGCGCATTCGCGAGCAGGCTGGTCGTGGTCTCGTTGCCGGCGATCAGCAGCAGCACGCACATCGCCAGCACTTCGTCAGCGGTCAGACGTTCGCCGCCCTCCTCTGCGCGCACGAGATCGGAAATCAGATTGTCCTGCGGCTGACGTCGCACGGTGTCGATCTTGTCGAGCATGTAGGCGCGGAAGTCGCGGGTATCCTGGTGCATCCGGGCGCGCTGGGCCTCGCTCATCCGGCTGTCGTCACCGCCGGCGGTCACGTTGTTGGACCAGCGCCGGAAATCCGCATGCCGCTCGGTCTCGATGCCGAGGATGTCGGCCACGACCGACACCGGCAGCGGCGAGGCGAAGGCTTCGATGAACTCGAACTCGCGCGCCTCACCGATCGCATCGAGCAGACGACCGACGGTGCGCTCGATCTCGGGACGCATCTCGGTCAGCCCGCGCTTCGAGAACGCCTTGTTGACGAGCGCGCGCATGCGGCTGTGTTCAGGCGGGTCGGATGAAATCAGATAGCGCGCTGCGGGCGCCGGGTTGTACTCGCTGAAAGCGATCTGGATCAGCGGGTCGGACGAGAAACGCACGTGATCGAGCAACACCGTGCGCACGTCCTCATGCCGGCTCACCGCATAGGCATTCATCGCCGCCACGTACTTCACCGGTGCATGCTGGCGCAGCCACGCGTAATACGGATAGGGATTGGCACGCACGGCCGGATCGACCGGACTGTAGTTCGCGTAGGGCGAATCGCTCGCGGTCGGGTGACGCTGGGTCATCGGGATCTCCCCGGCTGGGCCGGTCGGCGCTGACTATTGAACAAGGCTTCAATAGGCCTGCATGCTAGCCCTATTGAAGTCTGTGTCAATAAAGATTCGGCCTCAGGCTTCGCCGAGGAACCGCGCTGCGGCGCCACAAATCAGCGAGCTCGCGTCGGCGGTGCCGACCGTGCGCACGAAACCCGCGGGATCGGTCTGCTCGATTGCAAACGGATAGTCGGTGCCGACGAAGCCCTGCCCGGGGGCGAACTCTGCCAGCAAATAGCGCAGGTAGCCGGCGTCGTAGACGAGGCTGTCGTAATAGAAGTGCGCGGCATAGTGATGCGGGGACTGCGGCAAGGCCCCGTCGAAGCCTCCGCTCAACGACCACCCCTGATGCAGCCGATGCACCAGCGGCACGATGGCACCGCCGCCATGACTGAATCCGATGCGCAGCCGGGGCAGGCGCTCGGGCACGCCGGCCCGAATCAGCGATATCGCAGCCAGGCCAGTATCCAGTGGAAAAGCGGCGAAAGGCACCAGATCGGGAAACGCCTGCAGCCGCTCGGCGCCGATCGGATGGAGCGCGTGGACGAAGATCGCAAGACCCAGACGCTCGGCTTCGGCATAGAACTCGATGAAACGCGCATCGCCCGGCACGACTCCGTTGATATTGCTGCCGATCTCCACCCCCGCGAAACCCTCGGCCTTCACCCGGGAAAGTTCGCGCGTGGCAAGCGCCGGATACTGCAACGGCACCATCGCGAGGGCGCGAAAGCGCGACGGCGCGCGCTCGACCATGGCGCTCAGCGTGGCGTTGACGTAATGCGTCATCGACAGTGCGTCGCGCTCGTCAAACCAGTAGGAAAGCAGTTCGGGCATCGGCGAAAGGACCTGGAGCGCAACACCGTCACGATCCATCGTCGCGAGTCTGGCGTCGACTTCCCAGGCCCGGGCATCGACGGCACGAAATGGCTTGCCATCGATCGTCAACACGCGCTGCCCCGCGGCCTGCACGCACATGCACGGCCAGCGCGCGTTCGTCGCCGGCGACGGATTCGCCGGAAACTCGGCCGGCACGACATGCGTGTGGACGTCGATCAGGCCGGCCGCCGCGTCGCACGAATTCATGTGCGCCGGGCCATGCTGATATTCACAGCATCGTGCTCCCGCCGTTGACGCTGATCACCTGCCCCGTCACGAAGCTCGCTTCATCACTCGCGACGTATGCGACCATCGAGGCCACCTCGGCCATGGTGCCTGGCCGCCCCATCGGGATGACGGCATTGAACTGCCGGATCCACGGGTTGTCCTCGTCCAGCAGTTTCTGCACGATTGGCGTCGCCACCATGCAGGGGGCGACGGTATTGACGGTGATGCCGCGTGTCGCGAATTCGCGCGCCAGCCCGGTCGTCAATGCATGAACACCGCCCTTTGCCGCGTTGTATGCCGCATGCTCCGGCAGGCCATTGCGCACCGAGTCCGCGCCAACGTTCACGATGCGGCCGTACTGCTGCTCGACCATTGTCGGCAAGACCTCGTAACAGCACCACAGCGCTGTCCACAGGTTGCGGTCGATCGTCTGGCGCAAGGTATCTGGCGTGTGCTCGAGGAACGGCCGGATGACACCGCCGCCGGCGTTGTTGACGAGGATGTCGATGCGGCCGTAGCGCACGCGCGCCAGTTCGACCAGCGACTGCACGACCGTCTGCACGCTCAGGTCTCCCACCAGCGCGACCGCATCGGTCGGCAGTGCCGCCGCCAAGGCTTCGACTGCCGGATTCAGATCGGCCAGCACCAACCGCGCGCCGTCCGCGGCGAAGCGCTCCGCGATGGCCTTGCCGATGCCTTCGGCGGCGCCGGTGATAATCGCAATCCTGCCCTTGAGGACGGTCATCACGCGGGCTCTGTCAGCGGCGCGATCACGCCCTGCGCGGCAAAGCGTGGATCGGGCACCGAGCCCCAGTAGTCGATCGACTGCAGCGACATCGGCAGCAGTCGCGGCTCGCGGGGTGCTATCTCTGGAAACTCTTCCATCCCGAAACTGAACTCCACAGTCAGCTCATCGGGATCGAGAAAGTACAGAAAGATCGACTCGGACGGTGGGTGCCGGCCCGGCCCGAAAACTATCGGGACGTCATGCTTCTTCAGGCGGTACATCGCCCTGCCGACGTCATCGATGTCCGTGACCATGAAGTTCACGTGATGCAGACGCTTGCTTGAGCCTTTGCTGAGGCCGAAGGAATGGTGCAACGGATTAGGCCAGCAGCGCATGAAGGTCACAGCGCCCTCGATGCGATCAGAAGCCCGGTAGTTCAATTGGTCGAGAAAGAAGCGCTCGGTGTCGGCATGCGCGTCCGTGGCGAGGACCACGTGGCCGAGGCGCGCGATTCTCGTCACCGTCGGCACGTACGACGTGGCGGCCGACACCATCGTGTGGAAATACTCGAACACGGCGCCGAGATGAGGCTCTATCACACGAACGGCGCGCGCGAGGCCCAACGCCGCGCACTCTTCAGCCGCGACGTCGAAGGTCCGCATCCCCAGACTCTGCAGATGGCGCTCGAGGCGTTCGAGATCGTCGGCCGACTCCATCTCCCAGGCGACCCGGCGCAGGCCCGGGGCTGCAGCCTGGTGCAGCACGACATCATGATGACGCTGCGTGCAGCGGTAGAGTCTTTCTCCGGCGAGGGCTGCCCCGGATGGCTGCAGGCCGACGATCTCTTCGTAGAACGCGCCGGAGCGCGCGAGATCACTCACGTTCAGGGCGACATAACCGAGGCGACGATAACGGAAATCGGGCATGGTGTTCACAGAATGATGCTGACCTTGTTCTGTTCGCGGATGTCATCCGCGTCGATGAACGAGGTCTTGTTGAGAATTCGCAGTCCGGTATCGGTTTTTCTGATCTCGTAGACATGATGGCCGAAGAAATTCTGCGTGACGCCCATCCTGCTGCGCCAGGTCACGTAGTTCGACGTCACGCGCAGGCAGTCGTCGCTGCCACCGAGAATGCGCACATTGCTGACCAGACGCCGGCACCGTGAATGCGGGAATTCGGCGTGCGCGGAAGGCTTCTTGAGCCGCTTGATGCGTTCGGTCAGGCGGTGGTGATCATCGGCGATGTAGAACAGGGTGGTTGCCGGGTCGGCGTCGTCAGGCGCGCCGGCCGCCGGCACCAGATACCGCGCACCGGTTTCGAACAGCGCCAGCCAGTCATCGAGTTGCCAGTTGTCGAGCAGGGCCGCTTCGTGGAACAGGAAGTCTTCGAGATCGGCTCTCGTCACGCTGAGGGTGCTCATTGTCCGCCTCCCGTCATGCGCCGGTTCCATTCGCGCCAGAACACCCGCATCTGGACTTCGTCGTCAATCTTGGGCTCGGCACTGCCCATGCCTTTCGAGATGTCGTTCCAGCCCGCCTCGGCAAGGTTCGCATAGCCGCGCTGACACAGCGCTAGCGCCTCGCAGTCATCAGGGGTTGCAAAGCCGCCAGGGCCGAGGAATTCGAGAAAATTGAACAAGCGGCGTTCGCGCATCGCCGGCGATTCTTCCTGCGGTGCGAGGGTCCATGCATTGACGAGATTGCGATCCGGGCCGGCCGGAAAGAACGTGCGCACGGTGATTGCCATGATGTCGTTCAGCACGAGGTTGGGGAATATCACCATGTTGCGATTCATCAGCGCCATGCGCTCTGCTCGCGCATCGCCAAAACGGGCATCAAGT
>LNEL01000010.1 GCA_001464935.1 Gammaproteobacteria bacterium Ga0077536 | reverse complement strand
CCCCAGGACGGCACCGCCTGGGCAATCGGGCGGCCCCACGGCGCGCCGTACTCGACGACCGCGTGGCCGTTGCCGAGATCATGCGGCTGGCCGATGCTGAGGCTGCGTTTGACGAGTTCACCGGCGCGGCTCTGCAGGTAGTCGAAGTAAGTCGAGTGCGTCGGAATGCCGTGATAGCCGTCAAAGCTGTTCTCGCACAGCAGTTTCCAGTTCGCGTCGACGCTGTATTCCTGCGTGCCGCCGACGATCTCCATGCCGGCTTCTGACTGGTCCATGATCAGATCGATGAATTCGGCGGCGCCGGCCAGGTAGTCTCGCAGGCTTTCGCCGCTGCGCTCAAAGTGCACGAACCACAGCCCG
>LNEL01000009.1 GCA_001464935.1 Gammaproteobacteria bacterium Ga0077536 | reverse complement strand
TCCGTACATGCCCAACGCCGGCTTGCGCCGCTCGCCGGCATTTGTGCGGTACTGGAGCATGAAGACCTTGCGACCGGCCGGTGTAATCTTGCACAGGAAGCCGGGAACGAGGGTGTCGCGCAGCTCGATGGCTTGCGCTTCGGGCTTTGCCGCATCGACTGCGGACTTGGTGAGCTTGATCTTGGCCATAGCTGACTCCTTGGAAAGACCCGTTTCCAGGAGCCTGTCAGGAGCCAAGCGGTCGGAAGCCGGGTCAAGTTTGAGAAAGCACCGGCATAGGATGAACTCACGTAAATTCTTGATAAACCTGCCACAACGAACTGTGGCGTAAAGCTCCGGTGGCGGGGCCAGCGGGGCATCAACAGGACCGTTTCGTTGGGGGGGCGGGACAACGGTCCAGTCCAGTTCCGGCTTCACGCGAGGCGTGGGGGCGTCCGAAACTGTGTGTAGGCATCCTACCGACGTGCCGTCAGCAGACCATCCGGATTAACGGCCCGCTGGCGTCGAATTAACCGAGGAGTCCGGCCTGCGGCCGCCGACGTAGCGCCGACCGCAGAGCGCGTCAGTGCTCGAGCCGCCCGACCGTGCGCGTCCATTCCCGCAGCATCGCGTAGCCGACGGCGAGCAGCGTCGGGCCCAGGAAAATGCCGATGAAGCCGAAGGCGAGCAGCCCGCCAATCACGCCGAGCAGCACCAGCAGAAACGGCAGCGCGGCGCCCTGGCTGATCAGATAGGGCTTCACGACGTTGTCGATGCCGCTGATCAGCAGCATGCCCCAGAAGAACATGAAGATCGCCCAGCCGGTTTCGCCCTGCGCGACGAGCCACAGGGTCGCCGGGACCCAGAGCAGCGGCGGGCCGGCCGGGATGATCGACACCACGCAGGTCAGCAGACCCAGCAGCAGCGCGCCGGGCACGCCGGCGGCCGCAAAGCCGACCGCGGCCACCGTGCCCTGGGCGAACGCGGTGCCGAGAATGCCGTAGACCACGCCCTTGACGGTGCGACCGGCGAGATCGATCAGCGCATGCGCGCGCTGTCCGGCAATCTTTTCCATGCCGGCGCTGAAGCGGCCCGCGACCGCGAGGCCGTCGCGATACAGATAGAACGCGGCGAGCACCACGAGCGAGAGTTGCAGCAGCGCCTGGCCGAAGGCGAGACCCCGCTGCAGCAGCCACTTCGTGATCGGGGCGGCCTGGCCTTCGAACCACGTCACGATCCTGCCGGCGTTCTCTTCGTTGTGGGTCTCTTCGTGCAATTGCTGCCAGTAAGCGGCAGCCCGGCCACCGATGAGCGGCAGATCATCGAGCCATGTCGGCGGCGGCGGCAATCCATGCTGCACCCCGACGCTGACCGCGCGCGCCAGGTTGCGCGCGTTGTCGCCGAGCTTGACCGTGACGGTTGCGACCGGCACCACGAGCACGGCGGCCAGCGTCAGCGTCATCACGAGTGCGGCGAGCGTCTTGCGGCCATTGAGTGCGCGGTGGATGCGCGAGTACACGCCCCAGGTCGAGAACGTGACGATCACGGCCCACAGCAGCGCTGACAGGAAAGGCGCGAGCACGAAGAAGCAGCCGACGACGATCAGCGTCAGTGCCGCAATCGTCAGCAGGTTCTCGATGCGTGGGAGTGCTGGAAGGGCCATGCTTCGATTAGACGGCATGCGCACGGGAGCGGCAAGTTGCGTCCCGCGCAAACGCCACTGCGATCACCGCACGGGCCTCGCCCGCCTCGCGGTCGGTGCCTCGCGGCCCGCCGGGTCCACCGGTACGGCAGAAGTGGAGGCGTTCATGTCGATTCAGCCGACCGCGCCGGGCCGGGCTCCGCCGTAAGTGTCCAGGTACGCGCGCAGCAGGCGCTCGTCGCATCGGATCGCGCCGCGCTGGCGCAACGCGTCGAGCAGCGCGAATGCGCGCGGCATGCCCTGTCGCGGCAAATCGAGGTCCAGCCAGTCGTCGGCTGCAAACGGTGCGGTGCGCGCGGCGAGCCACTCGGCAAACGGCAGCACCGCGGCCTCGATCGCAACCGCCAGCGGCTGCGCGCCCGGTGACAACAGTTGCAATATCCCGCCGTTGCCCGTGCGGCGGCAGACCAGTCGGACAGTTGTGTCCGGCGTGAAGACGGGCGTCGCATCGAGGGCCACTTCGTCGATGTAGTGATAGCGTGATTCGGGCACTTCGAGCGCAATCTCGGGCCGGTCCGCGCTCCACATGCCGCGCACGGGGCGGGGAAAGAAAATCCGTTCGGCGTCCGACAGCCACGCGCCCCACCAGCTGAACGTGCTGTTGGCGATGGCGATCTGCCGCGCGCGCTGGAGCAGACGCAACGTGGCCGGCGCATCGAGGTCGAGGTAGTCCGGCGAAAAGCGCGCGAGCCGCGCGCGCACGGTGTCGTCGATGCCGAGGCCACACACATAGACGCGCTCGAAGCGGGCCGTTTCGAGCACCTGTTCGTAGAAGTCGAGCGAGAGCATCCGGCCGAGCACGCGCATGTCGTAGGAACGGCGCAGGTGGATGACGATGTCGCGCGGGCCCGGCTGCAGATCGCCGGCTTGCGGTGGCAGGGCGAACCAGCGACGGATCCGCTCCCGGTACGGCTGGTAGAGCTCGGTGCGCTGAAAATAGCCGCGCAGCACGATGCGGCTGTCGCGGCCGCTGCGCAGCAGGCGTCCGAGATCGATGCCGTGCCCGTTCCAGTCCAGCCGGTCACCGAGCACGTGGCGCAGCCGCGGCGCCTCGATCTGGCGGCCCGGCAGCGATAGCGGCACGTCGGCGAAATGCGCGGAAAGTGTGCTCAGGCGGTCCTGGATGCCGGAGGCCTTCTCGACCCGGTCGAAGCCGGGCCGCTCGTCCGGCGGCACGCAGATCAGCGCATGGCCGAGTTCTTCCGCCAGCACGCGACCCAGCGCGTACTGGAACAGGTTGTTGCCGAGGTGGCCGACGAAACGGACTTCGACGGTCATCGGGTGGGCCCACGCAGGGCGCCGGGTGGGTGCGTTATCATGCCGCTATCTTAAGACCTGCGCCGCCGCGGGCGGCGATCGACGAGGAAAACCCATGCGCGAGCAGACCATCGATCTCATCCAGCGTTACTACGCGGCCTTCAATGCCGGCGACATGGCCGCGTTCCTGGCACTGCTGACCGACGACGTCGCCCACGACATCAACCAGGGACGGCGTGAAACGGGCAAGGACGCGTTCGCGACCTTCATGCAGCACATGAACCGCTGCTATCGCGAACAGCTGGTGGACTTCACGATCATGGCGAATGACGCCGGCGATCGCGCGGCGGCCGAATTCACCGTGCTCGGCGAATACCTCGTCACCGATGAGGGCCTGCCGCCGGCGACGGGACAGCGCTACCGGCTGCCGGCCGGCGCATTTTTCGATGTGCGCGACGGCAAGGTGGCGCGGATCTCCAACTACTACAACCTGCCGGACTGGATAGCCCAGGTCGGCGGCTGAGCACGCGATGGCGACGGGCATCGACATCCGGATCCTGACCGGCAGCACGCCCGGCCTCGCGGCCCATGTGCCCGATCTCGCGCGGCTGCGCATCACGGTGTTTCGCGAGTTTCCGTATCTCTACGACGGCACGACGGCCTACGAAGAAAAATATCTGCAGACCTATCTCGACTGTCCGGAGAGCGTCGTGATCCTCGCGCTCGACCAGGGACAGGTGATCGGCGCCTCGACCGGCCTGCCGCTCGAGTTCGAGACGCCGGAGTTCAAGCAGCCGTTCACCAGTGCCGGCCTCGCACCCGCGTCGATCTTCTACTGCGGTGAATCGGTGCTGCTCGCGAGTTCTTCAACGGACGCGAAAGCCATGCGCGCGCCCTCGGGCGCTTCGACCGCATGGTGTTGTGCGCCGTTGACCGCGCAGCCGACCACCCGCGTCGGCCCGCTGATTATCAGCCGCTCGATGCGATCTGGCAGCGTTTCGGCTATTCGAAACCCGAGGATCTCGTGACGAGCTTCGAGTGGCAGGATCTCGACGAAGCAACTGCAAGTCCGAAACGCATGGTGTTCTGGGAGAAGCCATTATGAGTGAAGGCCTGCTGAAGATCGCCGCTGCGCAGTACCCGATCGGCTTCCTCGAACGCTGGGGAGACTTTCGCGACAAGGTCACGCAGTGGGTCGAGCAGGCCGTTGCCGAGGGCGCGAAACTGCTGGTGTTCCCCGAATACTTCAGCATCGAGATCACTTCGATCTTTGGTGCAGAGATCTATTCGTCGTTGCCACTGCAGCTCGAACAGCTGCAACGCACGCTGGGCGATTTCCTCGCGCTGTTCCGCGAACTCGCACAGACGCACGGCATCCACATCTGCGCCGGTTCCTATCCCGTGCGCGAGGACGACCGCTACTACAACCGCTCATATTTCTTCTGGCCGAACGGCCACTGCGACTACCAGGAAAAGTTGCAGATGACGCGCTTCGAGAACGAGCACTGGCATGTGTCCGGTGGGCGCGGACTGAAGGTGTTCGTGACCGAGTTCGGCAAGATCGCGATCAACGTGTGCTACGACAGCGAGTTTCCCCTGCTCGCACGCAACCAGGTCGAGCAGGGCGCCGATCTGATTCTCGTACCGAGCTGTACCGATACGCTCGCCGGTTTTCATCGCGTGAAAATCGGCTGCCAGGCGCGTGCGCTCGAGAACCAGTGCTACGTGGTGCAGTCGCCGACCGTCGGCGACTGCGCGTGGTCGGAAGCGGTCGATACCAATGTCGGGGTCGCCGCCGTCTATACGCCGGTCGATCGCGGCTTTCCCGCCAACGGCGTGCTGGCCGTCGGCAAGCTGAACCAGGCGCAATGGGTGTATGCCGAACTCGACCTGGCGGAGATTGCGCGCGTGCGCCAGGAAGGGCAGGTCTTCAATCATCGCGACTGGGATGCGCAGTGGCCGCATGTGCGCTGATAGCGCTGTGATTTGCGCCTGATCGACCCGTGTGTTGAGATCTCTCCGCGCTTATTCGCGCACAGGGGTCGGGACTGACCGCATCAGCTTCCAGAAGTGCGGCATGGCCACATAACAATTCGCAAAGGGAGATTTCGTCATGGGTATGGTTCAGGAATTCAAGGAATTCGCGATGCGCGGCAATGTCGTCGACCTCGCGGTCGGTGTGGTCATTGGCGGCGCATTCGGCAAAATCGTCTCTTCCGTGGTGGCCGACGTCATCATGCCGCCGATTGGCCTGCTGATGGGCGGAGTCGATTTCAGCGATCTGAAGATCGTCATGAAGGAGGCCGTCGGCGAAGTGCCGGCCGTGACGCTGAACTACGGTTCGTTCATTCAGACCTGCGTCGACTTCATCATCATCGCGTTCGCGATATTCATGCTGATCAAGGCGCTGAATTCGATGCAGCGTAAAAAGGAAGAAGCACCGGCTGCCCCGCCGCCGCCGCCCGCACAGGAAGTGCTGCTGACCGAGATTCGCGATTTGCTGAAGAATCGCTGAGCGATCCCGGGCGCCGGCACGAGCCGGCGCCACCCCCGCATGAGGCAACCTCGATGCCGCAGTTGACACTCCCGTCTGTCAGTCTGAACTACCAGTTCGAAGGCGATCCGGCAGCGCCGACGGTGATGTTGTGCAACTCGCTCTCGTCGACGCTAGCGATGTGGGATGCGCAGGTGCCGGCGCTCGTGGGCGCCGGTTATCGCGTCCTGCGCTACGACGCCCGTGGCCACGGCGCCTCGAGTGTCGCGAGCGGCCCGACGACGATTGCCGACCTCGCCGCCGACGCTCTTGCGCTGCTCGATCACCTCGGCATCGCGCGCGTGCATTTCTGCGGGCTGTCGCTCGGCGGAATGACGGGGCAGTGGCTGGGCACGCATCACGCGTCGCGCCTGCTGTCGTTGAGCCTGTGCGCGACCGCGGCCTATATGGGGCCGGCGGATCTGTGGGATCAGCGGATCGCCGCCGTCGCCAGCGGCGGCATGGCAGCGGTCGCGGACGCGACGATCAATCGCTGGTTCACGCCCGCTTCGCAGCGGCGACTGCCCGCAGAGGTCGCCCGGATCAGGGACGCCATCCTGAACACACCGGTCGCCGGCTACAGCGCGTGCTGTGCCGCGATCCGCGACATGGATCAACGCGACACGATAGCGGCGATCGATCTGCCGACGCTCGTACTCGTCGGCGCCGACGATCCGTCGACGCCGGTGGCCGCGGCGGAACTGATTCATCAGCGCATTCGGGGTTCGCATCTGCACGTGATTCCCGACTCCCAGCATTTCTTCAACGTCGAGGAGCCGACGCAGTTCAATGCGGCGCTGCTCGGCTTCCTGCGCGACGTCGCCTGAGGTCGATGCGCCGCCGCGGCAGGCCGAGCGCCGAACTTCGCGGCGCACGGTGGGTCAGCCAGAGGGCCCGCCGCCGTGCTTCAGGCGCGCCCGATGCCGCGGTGAGCACTGACGGCCCACCGGAGCAAATTCGTGCGCAGGTGACGGCCGATGCGCGCGGCGCCCGCGTGCGGCAGACGCTGCTCAGGTTCAGGTCGCGGTGACGAGGAATCATTGATGGCTCACTCGAGGAAATCGCGTCCGACGGCTCCAGCACCGGCGAAGACGGCTGCCCGCGCGACCGGGCCGAATCGCAACGAACGCGTGTGGGCCGTGGTCCATCGCATTCCGCGCGGCCGTGTCGCGACCTATGGCCAGATTGCCGCGCAGGCCGCGTTGCCGGGCCCGACCGGGCCGCGCCAGGTCGGCTACGCGCTCGCCGCGCTCGCGCCGGGCACAACGATCCCCTGGCAGCGCGTGGTCAATGCACAGGGGCGCATCAGCCTGCGCGGGGCGAGTGACGGCGACTGTCGGCAGCGCGAACTGCTGGCGCTCGAAGGCGTGGAGTTCGGGCTCGACGGCGCGATCGATCTCGCGCGCTACGGCTGGCAGCGATGAGTGACGCGCACGCAAATGGCCGGCGCTTCAGCCCGGTGTGGTGGCTGTTCGCCGCGTTCGTCGTGTTCGTGCTGTTCCGTGAAACGCGCACGCAGGTCAATGCGCAGGCCCGCTACTGCGATGACGCCAGTCCCCCGGCAGCCGATCAGGTGATGATGCTGTCCGCGACCTGGTGCACCTACTGTACGAAGGCGCGCAACTGGCTCGTTGCCAACGACATTCCGTACTGCGAATACGACATCGAACGCTCCAGCACCGGCGCCGAGCGCTACGCGCGCAGCCAGGTCAAGGTCATCCCGCAGATCTTCATCCGCGATCGCCTGCTCGTCGGCTTCAACGCCGACGAACTCGAGCAGACGCTGGCTGCCCATGACCTGATGCCGATGCCCGGCGCCGACTGAATCCGGACACGACAGTCGATGCCGAAGAGACCGAGTGGCGCCGCGCCCGCCGGGCTGCCGCCCGGCCGCGGCGCAATCTCTTGTTGCAAGCCGCTCTTCGTGGCTGAATTCATCGCTCATCGACGGAGCCCGCGGCATGCTTGAACCGGATTTTCGCTATCTCGAAACGAACGGCGTGACCTTGCGGACGGTCGTGCACGGCGACGGACCCCTGGTGATCCTGCTGCACGGGTGGCCGCAGTGCTGGTATCTCTGGCGGCACCAGATAGCCCCGCTGGCCGCCGCCGGCTATCGCGTCGCGGTGCCCGATCTGCGTGGCTTCGGCGGCAGCAGCAGGCCGGCTGCGATCGATCAGTACGACATCCGCACGATGGCTGGTGATGTCGTGGGCCTCGCCAGGGCGCTCGGCGACGACCGTTTCAACCTGATCGGGCACGACTGGGGATGCCTCATCGCGTGGAACACGGCCCTGCTGCACGAAGACACCTGCAAATCGGTGATGGGGCTGTCGGTGCCGTTCTGGCGCGCCGGCCGCGCCACGCTCGATCCACCGGGCATGGATGACAGGTTCTGGTACATCCGGCATTTCCAGACGCCCGGTGTCATCGAGCAGGAACTCGAAGCGGATGTGCGTCTGTCGCTGCTGAAGCTCTACTTCGGCCTGTCAGCCGACGCGCCGAAGCACAGCTGGATCGGTCAATTGCAGCACCCGCGTGGGAGTCGCCTGCTCGATCTGCTGCCGATGCCCGCGACACTCCCGGCCTGGCTGTCGGCAGAGGACCTCGCGTACTGCGTCGAGCAATATCGCACGAGCGGATTTCGCGGGCCCTGCAACCTCTACCGCAATTTGCCGACGATGAATGCGATCACCCCTGAACTCGACGGCAAGCGCTTCACCCAGCCTGCGGCTTTCATCGCCGGCGCCGAAGACGATGTGCTGCTCTACGATCCGGCGTGGCGCGCGTGGTTTCCCGACGCGTTCGACGATCTGCGCTTCATCGAACTGATCCCGGAGGCCGGCCACTGGCTGCAGGTCGAGCAGCCGGCCGCGACGACGGCGCAGATGCTGCGCTTTCTACAGGCGGTCGAGCCGCGTTGAGGTATTGGCCACCGGGCATTCCCGGTGAAGACGGCGGGATGCATCGATGGACGGGCGAGTAGGGCGTCGTGCAACGTCCATTCATGCTCTGCCCCGTCTGGTTGATCGGGCGCAAATGCGCTCCAGTGGCAGGCGCTGACGCAGGAAGCAAAACGGGTACGCCGTCGTCGCACCGCCGACAGGTGACCTTACGCGCCGCCGACTGAGGCCGATGGCCCGGTTTGGTCAAGTGCAAACAGACAACCTGATGTTGGGCTTCCTGCGTCAGCCCAACGGTGAGGAGTTCGCTGCGTCACCCGGCCTGATGAAAGCTCAGGTAGCCCGGGTGCAACGTAGTGGAACCCGGGATCTGCGCGGGCTGACAGGCCGCTCCCGGGATCCGCGCTGCGCGCTACTCCCGGGCTACTTCGTGCCACGCGCACGCACTTTTACAGTAACTTGTCCGGTGACCCGGGTTTTCGCGTGAGATCACGGCGAGTGATCGATATTGGCGCTCAGCTGTTCAGTCGAAGACCACGACCGAGGCATCGAACACCGGCCCGTCGACGCACACGCGTTTCATCGCCGGACCGCCGGGCAGGTTCACCCGCACGGTGCAGCCGGCACAGCCGCCGACGGCACAGGCCATGTATTCCTCGAGCGACAGTTGTGCGGGCAGGCCATAGCGGGCGGCGAAGGCCTGCACGGCTTTCAGCATCGGCGTCGGGCCACAGGCGAAGATTTCGATGTCCTCGCGCGCGGCCGCGCCGAGCGCATCAACCCAGTGGGCGGCGAGTTCGGTGACCAGGCCTTCGAAGCAGCCCGGATAGCCCTGCCGGCTCGCGAGCCGGCTCGGGATGCCCCAGTCTTCGAGCAGCGGCATTGCGCCGATCACGCCTTCCGGCATGCCGGCCACCATGATGCGTGACGGCTGCGCGCGAAACGGGAACGGTACTTCGGAGCCCATCACGACGAACGGCGACACGCCCTTGATCCGGCGCAGGTGATCGCTGAGATAGACCATCGGCGGGATCCCGACGCCGCCGCCGATCAGCAGCGGTCGCGGTCGGTAGCCATCGAGTTTGAACGGCAGGCCAATCGGCCCCATCACGCTCAGCGTCTCGCCGACCTTGCGCGCGGCGAGTTCGGCCGTGCCCGCGCCGTGCGCCTTGAACAGCACGTCGAAAGTGCCCTGCGTCGCGTCGACCAGCATGATCGACATCGGCCGACGCATCGCGAGCGTCGGCGCGCAGCGCAGGTGCACGAACGCGCCCGGCCGCGCGCGGCGGGCGATCTCGGGCGCGCGCAGCCGAATGACATGCTGGTCGCCGGCATGCGCGGTGGTCGACAGCACCTCGGCGTCTTCGACGACGATGGTGTCGCGGTGAGGTTTGGCAACGGCATTCATCGATGGAGGCTCAAAGCTGGTGAACGAGGCGGCCGCCGACGAGGGTGAACATCACGCGGCCGGTCAGCGTCTGGCCCAGGTAGGGCGTGTTCTTGCCGGCGCTCTTCAGCGCGGCCGGGGTGACGTGCCACCGCACGGCCGGGTCGAAGGCGCAGACGTCGGCCGGCGCGCCGACATCGAGCGTGCCGCCCGGCTGGCCGAGCAGCCGATGCGGCGCGAGGCTCGCGCCCGCGAGCGCCGTCGGCAGATCGAAAGCGCCGTCGGCGACGAGTTGCAGCAACGAGGACAGGAACGTGTCGTAGGTCGACACGCCGGGCTCGGTGAGGCCGAAGGGCGCGGCCTTCGCATCCGCGTCGTGCGGTTCGTGATACGCGCCGATGATGTCGATCCCGCCCTGCCTGACGCCCCGGCGCAGTGCCGCGCGATCGCGCGCATCGCGCAGCGGCGGGCGCACATGGTAATTCGCATCGAAACTGCCGACGTCGTCGGCTGTGAAGCACAGATTGCCGATGCCGACGTCGGCCGTGACCGGCAGGCCGCGCTTGCGCGCCTCGGCGATGGGCTTGATCGAATCGCCCGCCGACAGCTTGCAGAAATGCGCGCGTGCGCCGGCTTCGGCGAGCAGCGTCAGATCGCGATGCACGGCGATCACTTCGGCCGCGGCCGGAATGCCCGGGATGCCGAGCCGCGTGCTGACCGCACCTTCGTGCATCGTGCCCTGCCGCGCGAGCCAGTAATCTTCCGGGTGCAGGAACACCGTGAGTTCGGCGCTCGCGGCATAGGCCAGCGCGTGCATCAGCACCGCCGTGTCCTTGACCGCGCGGCCCAGATTCGTCACGCCGACGCAGCCCGCCGCCTTCAGCGCATGCATTTCGGCGAGCACCTCGCCACCGAGCCCGACCGTCAGGGCACCGAGGCACACCACCTGCGCCGCGCCCGCGGCCACCGCGCGTTGCGTGATGTGTTCGATCACCGACGCATTGTCGAGCACCGGCTGCGTATCCGGCGTGCAGCACACCGTGGTGAACCCGCCGGCGGCCGCGGCCCTCGCTTCACTTGCAATCGTCGCCTTGTGTTCATGCCCCGGTTCGCGCAGATGACTGCCCGGATCGGCGAAACCGGGACACACCACCAGGCCCTTCGCGTTGATCTCCCGCGCGTTCGCGGCGCCCTTCGGTGCGCGGCCGATGGCCGCGATATGGCCGCCGTCGATCCACAGATCGGCCACGCCATCGTGGCCGCTCGCCGGGTCGATCAGTCTGCCGTGACGGATGCGCAGCATCTCAGGCCGCTCCTGTCTGGGCCTGCGTGCCCATCGCCATCGACATCACCGCCATGCGGACGGCGATGCCATAGGTCACCTGCTGCAGGATCACCGACTGCGTGCCGTCGGCGACTTCGGAATCGATCTCGACGCCGCGGTTGATCGGGCCGGGATGCATCACGATGGCGTCTTTCGCCGCGCCGCGCAGCCGCTCGGCCGTCAGCCCGTACTCCCGGAAGTATTCATGCGCGCTCGGCAGCAGCGCGCTCTGCATGCGTTCCTGCTGGAGGCGCAGCATGATGACGACGTCGGCGCCGCTGATGCCTTCGTCGAGATCGTCGTGCACCGTGACGCCCATTGCTTCGATGCCGGGCGGAATCAGCGTCTTCGGCCCGACCACGCGCAGATCGGGCACGCCGAGCGTGCGCAGCGCCTGGATGTTGGAGCGGGCCACGCGCGAGTGCGCGACGTCGCCGACGATGGCGATCCGCAGCGCGTCGAAGCTCTTCTTCAGACGCCGGATCGTGAAGGCGTCGAGCATCGCCTGCGTCGGGTGTTCATGCCGGCCGTCACCGCCATTGATCACGCTGATATGCGGCGCGACCTGCCGCGCGATGTAGTCCGCCGCGCCGCTGACCTGGTGACGCACGACGAACATGTCGCATTGCATCGCCTCGAGGTTGCGCAGCGTGTCGGCGAGCGACTCGCCCTTCTTGGTCGAACTCGCTTCGATGTTCAGGTTCAGCACGTCCGCCGACAGCCGCTTCGCGGCCAGGTCGAAGGTCGTGCGGGTGCGCGTGCTGGGTTCGAAGAACAGGTTGGCAACGGTCTTGCCGCGTAGCAGCGGCACTTTCTTGACCGCGCGATCGCCGACCGGCGCAAAGCGCTCGGCCTGGTCGAGGATCTGGATCAGCAGCGCGCGCGGCAGGCCTTCGATCGCGAGAAAATGGCGGAGACGCCCATGGGCATCGAGCTGGATGTCCGGCGTCGCCATCGCGGGCCCCTCGCACTGAAAGTTAGGACTGCGCCGGGACGCCCGTCAGGGCTGGTCGCCGGCTGGTGCCCGCAGCGCCGCGCATCGCGAGTCTCAGGCCGACTTGGTGCGATGAATCTCGAGGTTGAGCGGCGAGGGCCCGGTCAGTTTAGCATGCTCTCTCGGCTTCAAGGACAGGTGCGCGCCGACCACATCGGCCTGGATCGGGAGCTCGCGGCCGCTGCGATCGAACAGCACCGCGAGGCGGATCGAGCGCGGTCGGCCATAGTCGAAAATCTCGTTCATCGCGGCGCGGATCGTGCGCCCGGTGTAGAGAATGTCGTCGACGAGGATCAGATCGCGATTGTCGACGTCGAACGGCAGGCTCGACGGTTCGACGGTCGGGTGGATCCCGATGCGGCTGAAATCGTCACGATAGAACGCGATGTTCAGCTCCCCCAGCGGTTCGGCGATCTGCAGCATCGTGCGCAGACGCTCGGCGATCCACACGCCGCCGGTCCGGATGCCGACGATCGCCGGCTCCCTGATTTCAGCCGCGTCCAGCATGCGGCGCAGGTGGACTGCCATGTCGTCGATCAGCAGTTCGATGTCGAACGCAGGTTTCATGTGGGCTCCAGGTGTCGTGCGGTGTGGCCGGTCAGCCAGGTTTCGAGGATCAGGGCAGCGGCGTGCGCATCGATGCCGTGGCGGCTGTCGCGGGCGTCTTCGTGCGCCGCGTGCGAGGACAGGCGCTCGTCGACGAAATACACCGGCAGTTTGTAGCGCCCGCCGAGGCGACGCGCGAAGCGCGCAATGGGCTCGGCCAGCGCGTGCGGCGCACCGTCGGCGGTCGTCGGCATGCCGACGACGAGGCAGTCCGGCCGCCATTCGTCGAGCAGTTTCTGCACGGCCGGCCACGCCGGCTGGCCGTCTTTCGCCGGCAGCGTTGCGAGCGGGCTGGCCGTGCGGGTGATCGTCTGGCCGACAGCGACGCCGATGCGGCGCTCGCCGTAGTCGAAGGCGAGCGCGGTGGTCGCGGTCGCGTTCACGCGTGCCCGACGTCCGGAGACAGCAGGCCGAGGTCGACCCCCATGCGGGCGGCGGCCTGTTCCCAGCGCTGCCCGGCCGGGGAATGGAAAATCACGTCGAGGCAGGCCGGGCCGCTGAGCCATGCGTTCTGCTGCATTTCCTGCTCGAGCTGGCCTGCGCCCCATCCGGCATAGCCCAGTGCGACCAGCGTGTCGGCCGGCCCTTCGCCACGCGAAATGGCGTTCAGGATTTCACGCGAGGTCGAAATCGCGATGTCGTCGCTGACCTTGATGGTCGAGCCGAAATCGAGCGCCGGGCGATGGATGATGAAACCGCGGTCGCGATGCACCGGGCCGCCCTGGTAGACGATCTGAGAGCTGACCGCCGGGTTCGCTGGCTCAATCTGCATTTGCGACAGCACCTCGCCGAGTTCGAGCTTCAGCGGGCGATTGATCACGATGCCCATGGCGCCGCCTTCGTTGTGCGCGCAGACATAGGTCACCGTGCGCGCGAAGTTCGGATCATCCAGCGAGGGCATCGCGATCAGGAACTGGTTCGTCAGATCGAGAAGCATGACAGTGCTCGTCTGGTGGGCTGAGGCCTAGTATCGACCCCCCCGCCGGAGACTGACAAGCGCACTGGATCAATAAAAACGCGGGTGCGGCTATTGCGCGGCGAATTCGGCGGTATTGAGGAATTTCCAGGTCCGCGTGACGTGCAGGATGTCGACTTCCTTCAGGATGTCCTCCGGAAACGGCGCGAACGGCGCGGCCAGCTCAACGATGCGCACGGCCGCGTCATCCAGCACCTTGTGGCCGGACGAACGGCGCACCAGGATTTCGATCACCGAGCCGTCCGGCCGCAGCGCGACGTCGAGCAGCAGGGCGCCGGACAGCTGCTTCTGCCGGGCTTCATCGGGGTAATTGAGATTGCCGATGCGCTCGACCTTCGCCCGCCACGCTTCCATGTAGGCGGCGTAGCGGTACTCCTGGGTGTTCGCCGAGATGAATTTCTGCCGTGGCCGCTTCGCATGCGTGTCGAGCTTCTGCTGCAGTTCCGAATTCAGGCTTGCCAGCGCGAACGAGCGGGTGATCAGCTGCTGGGCCGTCGGCAGCGAGGCGTTCGCCTGCGCCGGCGTTGCCTGCTCCGCTTCGGCGGCGCGTTCGGCCGGTGCAGCGGGCGCAGGGTCCGGTTTCGCCTCCGGTTCGGGGGCTTCGGTCGGCTGCTCACGCGCGGCCGTCAGGCGTTTCGGCGGTGGCGCCGCCCGCTCGGTCTCGCGCGGCCTGGCCGGTGCGCGGGCGGCAGCGACGGGGGGGCGTGGGACGGCGGGTTCGAGCGGTACCTGCTCGGCCGGTGGGGCCGGCGGCGGCGTGGCCGCGACGGCCGGCGTCGGGGCCGGCAATGGCGTGGCGACAGGCGCCGCCGGGCGTCCGGTGTCCTGGCTGTCGCCGCCGCCGCGCAGGTTCGCCTGCGCGAGGAGGTCGGCCTGCTCGGGCGCTTCTTCGGAGCGCTGGGCGACCAGCGTCACTTCGAGGCCCTCGGGTTTGGGCCGCGGCTTCGGTTCAGGCGCGAAACTGACCCCGAGCACGATCATCACGTGCACGATGATCGCCAGGCACAGGGTCAGTGCGAAGCGATCGTCCGGGGCGATCGGGGGGCGTAGCGCCGCGGCGCTCATACCAGCAGGCGACTCCTCATGCGCTGCGGCCGAGTTTGCGCGCGATCACCCGCATCAGCTGTTCGCCGATGCGCACGCCGAACTGCGCTTCGAGTTCGCGCGCGCAGGTCGGGCTGGTGACGTTGATCTCGGTGAGGTAGTTGCCGATGACGTCGAGTCCGACGAACAGCAGCCCGCGTGCCGACAGGCTCGGGCCGACGCGCGCGCAGATTTCACGGTCGCGCGCGGTCAGCGGGCGGCCTTCGCCGTGGCCGCCGGCGGCGAGATTGCCGCGCAGTTCGCCCGCCGCGGGAATGCGTGCGAGCGCATACGGGATCGGTTCGCCGTCGATCACGAGGATGCGCTTGTCACCGTCGAGGATCTCCGGCAGGTACTGCTGCGCCATGCAGAAACGCGCTTCATGGCCCGTCAGCGTTTCGAGGATCACGCTCGCGTTGGCGTCGCCCTGCTGGATGCGGAACACCGACGAGCCGCCCATGCCGTCGAGCGGCTTGACGACGATGTCGCCGTGTTCGTGCAGGAATTCGCGGATCTCGCGATGGCGGCGTGCGACGAGCGTCGGCGGGCAGACGTCGGAGAACCACGCGGTGAACAGTTTCTCGTTGGCGTCGCGCAGGCTGCGCGGATCGTTGACGACCAGCGTGCCTTCGGCCTGCGCGCGTTCGAGCAGATAGGTCGCGAAGATGTATTCGGTATCGAACGGGGGATCCTTGCGCATCAGGATCACGTCGAGTTCCGACAGCAGGCGCCGCGCGGGTTCGCCGCCGAAGTCGAACCAGTGCTTGGTCGAATCGTGCACCGTCAGCGGGCGCATCATGCCGCTGGCCCGGCCGTCGCGCAGGCTCAGGTCGGCCATCTCCATGTAGTGGATTTCCCACCCCATGGCCTGGGCCGCCAGCAGCAGCGTGAGCGTGGTGTCCTTCTTCGGATTGATGCCACCCACGGGATCCATGATCACGCCAAGTCGGATCGTCATGACGTCTGTGCTTTCCGGTTGCTCCCCATGGTGCCGACACCTTAGCATACGGCCGGTTTTCAACTGAACACCGGGTGGCACAGGCCGATGAGCGAACGTTCCCCAGCAGCAGGCGACGTCATCCGCATCGCCACGCGCGGCAGCCAGCTCGCGCTGTGGCAGGCCGAGCACGTCCGTGAGCGGCTCGTGCAGCATCACCCGGGCCTGCGCGTGGAACTGGTCGTGATGAAAACGACCGGCGACAAGATCCTCGACACCCCGCTCGCCAAGATTGGCGGCAAGGGCCTGTTCGTCAAGGAACTGGAGCAGGCGATGCTCGAGGGGCGCGCCGATCTCGCGGTGCACTCGATGAAAGACGTGCCGGTCGAACTGCCGCCCGAACTTCACATCACCTGTGTGCTGAAGCGCGAGGATCCGCGCGACTGTCTGCTTGCGCATGGCGGCGATCTGGCGTCGCTGCCGCAGGGCGCGATCGTGGGCACCTCGAGTCTGCGGCGGCGCAGCCAGTTGCGTGCGCTGCGACCCGACCTCGATCTGCGCGACCTGCGCGGCAACGTCAACACCCGGCTCGACAAGCTTGCGAAGGGCGAATATCACGGCATCGTGCTGGCGCTCGCGGGTCTGAAGCGGCTCGGTCTCGATGGTCAGGTCAGCGCTGCATTTCCCACCCAGCAGATGCTCCCGGCGATCGGCCAGGGCATCATCGGCATCGAATGCCGGCGTGGTGACACCCGCATCCAAACCCTGCTCGCGGTGCTCGCTGACGCTGATGCAAGTGACGCAATCGGCGCGGAACGCGCCTTGAACGCCACGCTGCAGGGCGGTTGCCAGGTGCCGATCGCGGGCCACGCGATCATCGACGGGGACCGCCTGTCGCTGTCGGGCCTCGTGGCGAGCCTCGATGGCCGCGAGTTCATCCGCGCGCAGGCCAGCGGTCTGCGTCGCGACGCCGCAGCACTCGGCGTCGAGGTCGGCCAGCAACTGCTCGCCGGTGGCGCGCGACGCATCCTGGACGCACTCGAACACCCTTGACGCCGCGCGGCCGACGCCGACGTCGGCCGCCCGTTCTCCGCGGCGACTACTTGCAATGCATGAACGTTGCGGGCAACGTGCGTGGCGCGTGGACCTGCCGTGTGCTGCCGCCGGTTGCTCCATCGCCAATGCACGTGTCCCGACGCAGTGGCCAACAGCCTATGGTTGACAGGATGGGCAATAAAGCTGAAATCGTGCCGCGCTCCCTCGAAGGGTACGCCGTACTCGTCACGCGGCCCGAAGAACAGGCCGGGCCGTTGATCGCGGAGATCGAACGCCGCGGCGGGCAGGTCGTGTTCGCGCCGATGATCGTCATCCGCCCGAAGCGCAACGATCCGAAGGCGACGGCCGTCATCCGGCGGCTGCCGGAATTCCACAGTGTGATCTTCGTCAGCAAGAATGCGGTCGACTACGGGATCGAACTGATCCGTGCACAGAAGCAGACGCTGGAACACTGCCAGGTGTATGCGGTCGGCGTCGGCAGCGCGGGCCGCCTGCGCGAATTCGGCGTGACGCAGGTGCATACGCCGCATGGAGAGTTCACGTCGGAAGGCCTGCTGAAGCTGCCGGGCCTGTCGTCGCATCAGATCGACGACGAAAAAGTGCTGATCATGCGCGGCGCCGGCGGCCGCGAACTGCTGGCGCAAACGCTCGCGCATCGTGGCGCACGCGTCGAGTACTGTGAAGTCTATGAACGGACCATTCCCACCGAGCCGCTGTCCGTCGCGTTGAAGGCCTGCCAGGTCAACGTGCCGGATGTCGGCATCATCACGAGTCTCGAAGCCTTGACCAATCTTGCCGAGAAGATCGACCAGGAGAAACTCGATCTCCTGTACGACGTGCCCCTGCTCGTCGCCGGCGCGCGCACCGCGCAGGAAGTGGAGCGCCTCGGCTTCACGATGCCGCCGGTGGTCGTCGACAACCCGGGCGACCAGAGCATCGTCGACGCCCTCGAACGCTGGGTCGTCGATGAGCAGTGACAAGGCCGGCGCCACGCCACCTGCCGAACCGACGAAGCCGGCTGCGCCGCCCACGCCGGCGCCGCGCGGTCACGGCAAACTGATTGTCGGGGTGCTGCTGGTCGCCGTCGTGACCGGCGTGTCGATTTACTGGAAGCAGCAGACGACGGCGCCGCCGCCCGATCCGCTCGCCGAGCTCGCGCGGGACACACCGGACCCCGTGCCCACGCCGCTGCCGGAGCCCGAACCAGAGCCCGAGCCCGAACCACTCGTCGACGACACGGTGGTGCTGCCCGAGCCGGCACCGGTCGCTGCCGTCGACGCGCCCGTCGCGACGCCGTCGCTGACACCCGCCGCACCGGCGCTCGAAGCGCGCCTCGCCGAACTCGAGGCCTCGCTCGCGACACTGGCGCGTGCGCCGGTGGTCGCGCCAGCCGCCGCCGGGCTCGTGATCGAAGAGGTTGCCGCGCTCGTCGGGCTCGCCGAGCAGCGTCTCGCGCTGGCCCGCGATCCGGCCGGTGCCGCGTCGGCGCTGCGCTTGGCCGCCGCGCGACTGACCGCGAGTGAATTCGTGGCCCAGCGGCGCGCCGTGATGACGGATCTCGCGGCGCTCGAAACCTTTCGCGACGTCGACGTCGCCGCGCTGTCGGCCGAACTCGCCGACTTCGCGCGCCGCGCGACCGGTTATGCGATGGCGGGGCCTGCGCCGCTCGCGCCGGCCGCGCCGACCGCGAGCATCGACGGCTGGCGCGGCGTCGTGCTCGCCATCTGGACATCGCTGCTCGAACTCGTCGAGGTGCGCGAGGCGGATGAAGCCAACGATCCGCTGCTGAACCCCGCCCACGCGGCGCTCGCGCGCCAGCAGCTCGCGCTGGATCTCAGCGCCGCGCGCATCGCGCTGCTGCAGCGGGATGCCGCGAGCTGGCGCGCCGCGCTGGAGCCTGCGATCGCCGACATCGAACACCATTTCGACCTGGGCGATCCCGCCGTCGCCGCCGCGCTGAAGCGCCTGCGCGACATCGCCGCGATCGACATCGCGCCGGTGCTGCCGTCGCTGACGCGCAGCGTCGATGCGCTGGCGCTCGCCCCGCTCGCCGCGCCCGCGCCGGATGCCGAGCGGGCGGAGTCCGTGCCCGAGCCGGCGCCCGCTGACGATACGCCGTTGTCCGACCTGCCGGTGCCGACGCCGGAGACCGCGCTTTGAAACTGCTCATCGCGGTGCTCGCCGCGCTGATCTGCGCGGTCGGCATCGGCCATCTCATCGCCACGCATCCCGGCATCGTCGCGATCAGCTTCGAAGGCAAGGTCGTGCGTCTGAGCCTTGCGCTGTTCGTGCTGCTGACACTCGGTGGCACCATCGTCACGCTGGCGCTGCTGCGCTGGGGCTGGCGCCTGCTGACGATCCGCAGCCGTTACCGCCGCTGGCAGCGCGAACGCGCGCGGCAGCGCGCGCAGCTCGCGCTGAACGACGGCCTGCTCGCGCTCGCTGCCGGCGACTACGCCCGCGCCGAGAAAACGCTCGAACGCGGCGCGCGCTGGTCGGCGACGCCCGTGCACTACCTCGCCGCCGCGCAGGCCGCGCATGCGCTGAACGCGCCGGCACGTCGCGATGCCTACCTCGCGCTCGCCGACGACGGCGAACCGAACCTTGCCGTCGGACTGCGCCGCGCCGAAATGCTGATGGACCAGGGCGAGTTCGGCGCCGCCGGGACGGCGCTCGAGCCGCTCGTCGAGCGCTTCGGCGATTCGCGCCAGCTCCTGCAACTGCGCCACCGCCTGCTCGCGATGCAGGGGCGCTATGACGAAGTGGTCGCGCTGCTGCCGGCGCTGCGCAAGTACAAGGTCTACGCCGATGCGCGTCTGGCCGAACTCGAAGCCGAACTCGCCGGGCGACGCCTGGCGCAACCGGTGCTGACGCCGGCCGAGGTGCAGCAGATCTGGCAGGGCCTGTCGAAGGGCGCGCGCGAGCAGGTGCCGGTGCTATGTGCCTACGGTAGAGCGCTGCTGCACCTGAATGCCGATGACGAAGTCGAAAGCCTGCTGCGCAAGGCGCTCGCGAAGCAGTGGGACGCGCGGCTCGTCGCGCTCTACGGCGAGCTCGACGCCGCCCCGTCGACCTTGCTCGGTCGTGCCGAAGTGTGGCTCGCGACGCATCCGGACGACCCGCAGCTCCTGCAGACGCTCGGCCGGCTGAGCTATCGCGCCGAGCTGTGGGGCAAGGCGCGCGAATATCTCGAAGCCAGCGTTGCGCGTCAGCCGACCGCGCTCGGCCATCGCCTGCTCGCCGACGCCTATGACAAGCTCGGCGAGTCCGATCTCGCCCGCCGCGCCCGCGCCCAGGGCCTCGATCTCGCGACCAGCGGCAATGCCACGGTGACCCTGCTGCCCGCCCGTTGAAGCGCCACACCGGCAGCGACATCGACGCCGGTCACGCAGGAGACGCCCGCGGCACCGGTGACTGTGGCAGGCGTTGCGGCCGGGCATGTCATTCACCGTTCCGCCGCGACCGAAGTCAGGGCGACACATCGGCGCGGATCGGCCTCAACCCGCCGCGCGGGCGCTGTTACGTCGGTCCATCAGGCGCTGAATCACGGGGGTCAGGATCAGTTCCATCGCGAACACGTTCTTGCCGGCGGGGACGACAAGGGTGTCCGGACGCGACATGAACGAACCCTGCAGCATTTCGAGGAGGCCGCGGAAATCCGGGTTGATCTTGCGCCGGTTCGCGATGTTGATCACGACCATGCTCTCGTCGTTGGTCGGGATCTCGTGCGCCTTGAACGGGTTCGATGTGTCGATCGTCGGCGTGCGCTGGAAGTTGATGTCGGTGCGCGAGAACTGCGGGCAGATGTAGTGCACGTAGTCCGGCATGCGGCGCAGGATCATCTGGGTGGCGGTTTCGGCGCTGTAGCCGCGCACGGCCTGGTCGCGGTGGATCTTCTGGATCCACTCGAGGTTGATGATCGGCACCACGCCGATCAGCAGGTCGACGTGGCGCGCGAGATCGTAACCGTCGTCGACATAGCCGCCGTGCAGGCCCTCGTAGAACAGCAGATCGGTGTCGGCTTCGATGGATACCCAGTCGGTGAACGTGCCGGGCGGACCCCCGTGGAGGGCGGCGTCCTTCTCCGTGTGCACGTAATGCCGCCGGCGTCCGCCACCCGACTCGCCGTACCCGGCGAACAGCGCCTGCAGCTCGCCGAACAGGTTGCCGTCCGGCCCGAAGTGCGTGAGCGTGCGGCCATCGCGCGCGGCGAGCTCGACCTGTCGCGCCATTTCCTCGCGATCGTAGCGATGGTAGCTGTCGCCCTCGATCCAGGCGGCCTTCAGCCCTTCGTGCTTGAAGATGTGCTCGAAGGCCGTGGTGACACTGGTGGTCCCGGCGCCGGACGAACCGGTCACCGCGACGATGGGATGTTTTTCGGACATGGGGACTCCGCAGGATCGGGGACTCGGGCCGGCCATCGGCCGCGTCCGATTGTAAGGCCAGACCGGCGCCGGTCCGAAGCCCGGCCCGACGGTGCGCGTGACCGGGCCGGTGGGTCGCCGCCGGGGCGCCCTCGCCGGTTTTTCACCCAGCTGTTAGTGTGCTGTCCCGCCATGCACGTCGAACATTCGCGCGGGAGCCGGGCCGCGAGTCACGGCGCGAGAAAGCGCCCTGGCCGCGCCAGGGCTACGACCGGCCACGCCGTCGCGCGGTTCGCGACGCGGCGAATTGCTAAGATTGATGCCGGGGCGCGCACCCGTGTGCCGTCCCGACACGAACATCCATCATTCGCGCCGCGCGCGGGCCGCGCGGCGAGGCGCGCAGACACGTGAACGACCAGGCTTCAGCGCGCGACAGCACGCCAGGCAACGCAGGCCGATGAATCAGACCCCGCGCAGCACCGCGCTCTATCTTCGACTGCTGTCGCACGCGAAGCCGCATCGCGTGATCTTCCTGTGGTCGCTGCTCGGCATGACGGCGCTCGCGGCAACCGAGTGGGTGCTGCCGGCGTTGTTGCGGCATCTCGTCGACCACGAATTCGGCGTCGAGCTCGGCCGGCTGTCGCTCGCGATTCCGCTCGCGCTCGTCGCACTGTTCGCCGCGCGCGGCGTGATGGGCTATGTCGCCACCGTCGGCCTGTCGTCCGTCGCGCAACGCGTGATGATGGACCTGCGCGCGCGCATGTTCCGCAACCTCGTCGCGCTGCCGGCGAGCTTCTTCGACCATCGCACCGCCGGCGAGCTGCTGTCGAAGTTCACCTTCGATGTCACGCAGGTGGCGCAGGCGGCGACGCATTGCGTGACCGTGCTGGTCAAGGATTCGGTCGTCATCGTCGCACTGCTCGCCTACCTGATGTTCCTGAACTGGCGTCTCGCGGTGTTCCTCCTCGTGCTCGGCCCGCCGGTCGCGTGGCTGATCCAGCGCGTGTCGCAGCGGCTGCGCGCGATGAGCCGGCGCCTGCAGGGTTCGATGGGCGAAGTGAATGCTGTGGCCGAAGAGGCGATCGGCGGTCACCGCGACGTGAAGATCTTCGGCGGCCAGGCGTACGAGGCTGGACGCTTCGATCACGCGATCAACAATGCGCGCAAGTTCCAGATGAAGGTGATCGCGACCAGCGCCGCGACCGAACCGCTGGTCCAGATGCTGATCGCGCTCGGCATCGGCACGATGATGGTGTTCGCGCTGCGCGAGGCGGCCGCCGGCAGCATGACGCGCGGCGACTTCGTGTCCTTCGTCACCGCCACCGCGCTGCTGCTGCCGCCGGTGAAGCGGCTGACCAGCGTCAACGAATACCTGCAGCGCGGGCTCGCCGCGGCCGAGAGCATTTTCGGGCTGATCGACGAAGCCGCCGAGCCGGCCGGTGGCGATCGCCTGCTCGAGCGCGCGCGCGGCGAGATCGTGTTCGAAGGCGTCACGCACGCGTACGGCGAGCACACGGTGCTCGACGGCATCGACCTGCACATCCGGGCCGGCGAGTCCGTCGCCTTCGTCGGGCCGTCGGGGGGCGGCAAGACCAGTCTCGTCAATCTCGTGCCGCGCTTCTATGTGCCGCAGCACGGACGCGTGTTGATCGACGGCCATCCCGTCGACACCCTCAAGCTCGAGTCGCTGCGCGCGGCGATCGGCTATGTCGGCCAGCACGTGGTGCTGTTCAATGACAGTGTCTACAACAACATCGCCTATGGTGCGCTGCGCGACATGCCGCGCGAGAAAGTCGAGGCGGCGGCCGACGCCGCATTCGTCAGCGACTTCGTGCGTGCGCTGCCGGCGGGCTTCGACACGATGATCGGCGACGACGGTCTGCGCCTGTCGGGCGGCCAGCGGCAGCGTCTGGCGATTGCGCGCGCCCTGCTGAAGGATGCGCCGATCCTGATTCTGGACGAGGCGACGTCCGCGCTCGATGCCGACTCCGAACGCCGCATCCAGCAGGCGCTTGGCGTGCTGCGCCAGGGCCGCACCTGCCTCATCGTCGCCCATCGCCTGTCGACGATCGAAGGCGTCGACCGCATCGTGGTGATCGAGGGGGGCCGCATCGTCGAACAGGGCACGCACCGCGAACTCATCGCCCGCGGCGGCGCCTACGCGCGTCTCTACGCGATGCAGCGCGAAAGCGGAGAGCTCATCGGCTCCTGACGCGTCCCGATGTCCGGTCGGCACGCCATTCCCGGAAGCTGCAACGGCTCACGCACTCACCCGGCGTGTCGGGCCAGGTAAATGGTCTGCGTGAAAGGCCGATCCTGCAGCGGGTTGTGGAAGGTCACGGGCGCGGCCCAGGCGTCAGTGAACACGCCGGCGAGGCGGGCGGTAAAGGCATCGTCCGGCGCTTCGTTGGACCACAGGCCGAAGATGCCGCCGGGCTTCAGATGGGTCGCCAGGGCGCGCAGGCCCTCCGGGCGATAGAAGCCGCGGCTGCGTGTATCGAGCAGGGCTTCGGGCGAGTGATCGATGTCGACGAGGATCGCGTCGAAGCGCCGTCCCGGCTGCGCGCTGTCGAACCCTTCGCCGGGCGCGGCGAGCGCGAAGAAATCGCCGTGCACGAAGCGGCAGCGCGGGTCCGCGAGCAGCCCGGGTCCGAGCGGCAGCAGGCCTTCGCGATGCCAGTCGATCACCGCCTCTAGCATCTCGACGACGAGCAGCGACGACACGTCCGCATGTTCGAGCACGGCGTTCGCCGTACAGCCGAGGCCAAGGCCCCCGACCACGATGTCGCGCCCGGGGCCTGTCAGCGCCGCGAGGCCGAGCCGCGCCAGCGCGATCTCTGACACCGTGAACAGGCTCGACATCAGGAATTCGTCGTCGAGCTTGATCTCGAGCACATCGATGTCGAGCCGCAGTTCGCGCCGGCGCCGCAGGCTGACGACGCCGATCGGCGTCTCGCGATAGCCGAGTTCCTCGAAATAAAGACTCATGGCTCAGGCCTCGGCGTCAGGGCTGCATAGCCTGCACCGAAACGGCCGGCGCGAGAACCCGCGTCGACCGCAAAGCGACCGCTGGCCGCTGCCCCCGCTTTGACGCCACCCGTGGAAACGGGCATCGTTCACGCCGGCACGCTGGAGGGCGCATGGCGATGAGCAAAGTCCTGTTCGAAACGCGCGGCGCGATCGCCTACGTGACGATCAACCGCCCTGAACGCCTGAATGCCTGCGACTTCGAGACCTACGGGCAACTGGCCCGCGCCTGGGAACGCTTTCGCGACGATCCTGCGCTGCGCGTGGCCATTCTCACCGGCACCGGTGAGCGCGCGTTCTGCGTGGGCAGCGACATCAAGGCGAACTACGGCGAGGGCCGCGCCGACCGCGAACCGCCGAACCCGTTGTTCCCCGTGCTCGCGACGATGACCAAGCCGATCATCGTCGCCATCAATGGCCACTGTAACGGCGGCGGCCTCGAACAGGCGCTGGCCTGCGACATCCGCGTGGCCGCCGAACACGCGCAACTGGGCCTCGGCGAAGTGCTGATTGGCCTGTTGCCGGGCGGCGGCGGCACGCAGCGACTGCCGCGGCTGATCCCGCTCGGCCGGGCGCTCGAGCTGCTGTACACGGGCAGTCGCGTCGATGCGGCGGAAGCACTGCGGCTGGGCCTCGTCGATCACGTGGTGCCCGCCGACGCGCTGATGGCGAAGTGCGAGTCGATCGCCGAGGCCATCGTGCGCGCCGCGCCGCTCGCCGTGCAGAAGATTCGCGAGGCCGTGATGCGCGGGCGCGATCTGCCGCTGGCCGCCGGCCTGGCCGTCGAGCGCGACCTGTTCGAATTCCTGCGTGAAACCACCGACGCGGTCGAAGGCGCGGCGGCATTCGCCGCGAAGCGCCCCCCCCACTGGCAGGGCCGCTGAGCGCGAAGTCCGATGGCGATCAGCGACAACGATCCCCGCGTGTTCTTCGCCGCCGAGCGCACGCTGCTCGCGTGGCTGCGTACGGGACTCACGATCATCGCGATCGGCGTGGTGCTCGCGCGTTTCGAACTGTTCGTGCACCTGCTCTCGCTGCAGAACGCGGCACCGCCGGACGGCACCCACCTGCCGGCCCTGCTGGGCGTGGCCTTCGTGCTGGTGGGGGCGCTGGCGATCTTCGTGGCGGTGATCCAGCACCACCACTTCGTGCGCACGCTGACCGGGCCCGATCTGCCACCGCATTATTCACGCGCCTTCGCCCTCATCATGTCGATGACGGTCGCGCTGCTCGGTCTCGGACTCGCCGCATACCTGTTCATCGACGTGCTCTGAGCGCCTCTGCGGGCGCAGTGGCGTCCTGCTCGCGGCCGTAGGATGATGTCCGACAGACAGCGCCAGGGGGTGCTGACGACAACGAACGATCGAGCGGGGAACACCATGGACGACATCGCGAAATACCAGGACTTCATCATCACCAACGCGACGGCGCTGGGCTTCAAGGTCCTGGCGGCGCTCGCGTTCTGGATCGGTGGACGCTGGCTCATCGGGCTCATCGGCCGGTTGCTGCAGCAGGTACTCCAGCGCCAGCAGGTCGACCCCACGTTGATGCGCTACATCGGCAACGTGCTGAACGTCACCCTGAACATCGTGCTGGTGGTGGCCATTCTCGGTTACTTCGGCATCGAGACGACCAGCTTCGCCGCCCTGGTGGCGGGCGTGGGCATCGCGATCGGCGCCGCCTGGGGTGGGCTCCTGTCGAACCTCGCGGCCGGCGCCTTCCTGATCGTGCTCAAGCCCTTCAAGGTCGGCGACTTCGTGACCGTCGGTGGCATCACCGGCACGGTCACCGAAATCGGCCTGTTCGCGACCGCCATCGACACGCCGGACAACGTGATGACGATCGTCGGCAACGGCAAGATCTTCGGGGACACGATCCAGAACTTCAGCGCGAACCCGTATCGCCGCGTGGAGCTCAAATGCCAGCTCGCCGGCAGCGCCGATCACGTCGCGGCGATGGAGCTGCTGCGCAAGGAGATGGCGGGCATTGCGAACGTGGTCGCGAAGCCCGCGCCGGAAGTCGAGATCCTCGAATTCAATCTCGTCGGCCCGGTGCTCGCTGTGCGCCCGTTCTGCCACACCGATCACTACTGGCAGGTGTACTTCGACGGCAATCGCCGCATTCGGGAGTCCCTCGCCGCGGCCGGTTTTCCGGCGCCGATGCCGGCCCAGCTGGTGATGCTGAACCAGGCGGGCTGAGTGCCCGGGCGTCAGACCTGTAGCGGATTGAGGTGCGCGCCGGCGGCGGCCGGCCACGCCGCCGAGAAGTGACAGACGTCGGCGCCCTGCGCGGCGCAACGGGTTTCGCGCACGCTGATATGCGGGTCGATCAGCGTACGCAGCAAGGTTTCGAAACAGCCCTGGTAGTAACTGCAGGCCGGCGCGTCTGCAGCCAGGCCGCGCGAGGTCGGGCAGTCCGACAGCGTGAGGCTCGCGCCGTGCCGATGCGGCTGCCACGCGAAGTGGCCGGCACCCGCGAAGGTCCACGCATGCGCGGCGACTGCTTTCATCAGCACGCGCAACGCAATCCGTCGCGGCAGACGCGGCAGCGCCAGCCGTGCCAGGCCCGGAATCCGATGCGCGAGCAGATATTCGCCGGTCAGCACGCCGGCGCGTTCGAGCACCGCCAAGGCCTCGTCCGCCGTCACCCTGCGCCGCAGGCTGGTGACGAGATCGACGAAGCGGCTTTCCTCGACCATCGACTGCGGCGACGTCAGCAGCAGGCCCGCCTGCCCGCAGCCGTCGAGCACCGCCCGCCCCGTGGACTCTGGTAGCATTTCACGCATCGCCACCACGGTCTGGATCAGCGAGTTCGGCCCGATGCGCGCCGGCGCGCCGGTCGACGCTGCCGTCACCGGATCCCGTACGCGCTGAGTGTCGAGGTTCATGGCCCGACGCTAAGCGTTCGGCTGCGTGTCACCGCTGATCTGGATCAAGCCGCCGTTGAACTCGACGGCGCTGTCGCGGTTCCAAGCGATTCACCCTGCAGCCCTGGAGAGACGACCGATGAGCACCGACTCGAACAAGCCCGCCCATACCCTGAACCGTCGCGACCTGTTGACCGTCGGTGCCGGGCTCGCCGTCGCCGCCAGCGTCGGCGGCATGCGCAAAGCCGCCGCCGGGGCCGCCGCCCACGTGCTGCCGCCACTGCCCTATGCCGACAACGCGCTCGCACCGGTCCTCTCCGCGAACACTCTCGGCTTCCACTACGGCAAGCATCACGCCGGCTATGTCGCGAAGCTCAACGAACTCGTCGCGGGCACCGAATTCGCCGACAGCACACTCGAAGACATCGTCAAGGCCACCGCCGGCAAGGCGGACAAGGCCCCGATCTTCAACAACGCCGCCCAGATCTGGAACCACACTTTCTACTGGCACAGCCTGCGCCCGAATGGCGGTGGCGAACCGCCGGCGGCCCTGAAGCAGAAGATCGATGAAGCCTTCGGCAGCGTCGACAAACTGAAGGCCGACCTGCTCGCTGCCGCGACCGGCCAGTTCGGCAGCGGCTGGGCCTGGCTGGTCAAAGACGGCGACACCCTCGCCGTGATGAAGACCCCGAACGCCGAACTCCCCCTGACCAGCGGCAAGACGCCGCTCCTGACGATCGACGTGTGGGAGCACGCCTATTACCTTGACTACCAGAACCTGCGCGCGGACTACGTCAACGCCGTGCTCGCGAAGCTCATCAACTGGGAGTTCGCGGCGAAGAACCTGGGCGTGTGATGGCGGGGCGCTAAGGGCTGGGTATCGGCACGAAAGGCGTCAAGTCGACGCGGCGCCTCGTGTCAGAGCAAAGTCTAGTCATCGTTAGGCATCTTTCGTGCTGAAAAGCTGGGCATGGGGGGTTATCGTTCTAGTCGTCGGCGTCGTCATGCTCTATTCGAGCGCCGTCATTCGGGGCACATATCCACCAGCTATCTTCTTCTATTTCGTGGCGGGGTTAGGAGCCGCAACAGCAGCTTACTTGGCCCCTGTACGGAAGTTCGAACTCGGCGCATCGATCCTATTCGCGAGCGTAGTGCTCTTTGGCTTCAGTGGATATGTTGCAGCAATTCTTGGCGCAGGAGATCAGATCGGAATCTTCGGAACACTCATTAGCATGATGCTTATAAGTCCATTCGTCGCTTTCGCTTCAATCTGCGGGGCATTACTTGGCATGTTCTGTTCGAACAAGAGCTTCGACACAGATGCCTGACAATCGATTCGAGTCGGACGCGCTACAGCGGGCTTGCCTCCAGCGGCTTCGCATTTTCACCTCCGGCACGCCCGCTGTAACGCGCTGCTCCGGCGCGACGGACCAGGCCTGTTGCCACGCGACGGCGACTTATTCCGTACAGGCTGTGAAGCCGACCGGCGCGTAATGCGTCGCAGCGTCAGCGACGCCCACGGGCCAGCACCGCGATGACTTGCTCGTCCGTTCGCGATTCCCCGGCGTCGGTGCGACCCCGGTCGCGCGGCGAGACGCCCAAACCCCGGCTATCATTCGCTGAGGGCCGGCCGGCACCCAGGCATCTCGAGCGGGTGTCTGGCCGGGCTTCGCAGCGTTCGAAATCGCCAACCTCTTCAAGGATCCATGGGGCACTTTCATGCGCTACAGCACCCCGGTGGCAATGTGGACAATCTTGTTGCTGGCCTCGATTGGAGGATGCGCCTCGCACCGGGTCAGCTCCAATGTGGCGCTGGCGCCTGCCGCCGCGCCGACCACGACGCAGATCATCCTGGCCCAGGACAACCTGCCGGATCGCAAGTACACGACACTGGGCCCGGTTGAGGTCTCCGTGAAAAAGCTGACCGTTTTCCACGAAGACCCCACGCAGAAGCAGGCCGACGACGCGCTGATTGAACGGGCGCGGATACTCGGTGCGGACGCCGTCATCAACGTCACCTACGAATCCGGCATCGGTTTCACGACCTGGGGCTACCTCGACGCCAAAGGCCTGGCCGTCAAATTCGTGCCTTGAATGGCGCGGGCCGCGGGCGCCCATGAAAAGCCTGCTTGAAGCCAGCGTCGCGCTGCGGCGTGCGACCGGTCCCGAGTCGGCCTGCGCCGTGCAGCAGACGGGATGACTGCGTGGCGGTGAAGCGCGACTACGGCAGCTTCGCCAGGGCGTCGCAGAAGCTGCTCGCACCGCTGGTGCGGCCGTATGGCTACGAGCCGGTGGGTCAGGGTTTTTTCGCGCGCCGCAAACACGCCTGGCTCGAAGGATTCGGACTGCAGCAGACCCAATACGGCGACGGGAGCTTCTGCATCAACATGGGCATCGACGTGCCTGCCCTGAACGCAAGATGGCACCAGCCGCAGGCCGGACATCAAGGGCTGATCATCGCGTTCCGGCTGTCCGCGCGCGGTGCCGAGCAGGGCGATCACTGGCTGCCGGCGGCCGACCGGCAGGCCCTGCAGCACAGTCTCGAGTGTCTCGCGTCGTGGCTGCCGCTGGTCGAGCCATGGTTCGCTCAGCTGACGACGATGTCCGACGTGGCCCGGCTCTACAAAAGCAGAACCAACCTCGTGGCGCCGGGCCAGAACGCGTGGCATCTCCAGCTGGCCGCGGCGAACCACGGCTTTCTGCTCGCCGAGGCCGGTGAACACGCCGCCGCGACACAGTGGTTGGCAGAGGCCGAGAGATTGATGAGCCTGCCGGTCTACCACGCGCCCGGCTGGCCAGGCCCGCTGCACGAGAAGGTCAAAGGCGCGCGGCTGCAGAAGCCGACGCAGGACGAGATTCGGCAACTGGAAGCCGTGCGTGCGTCGCTGCGTGAGCTGGCGCCGAACCCGAATTGACCGACGGGGCATCTGGTCCGCGGCTGCGGCGCATGACGGTGTCGAAGTGGACAATCATCGCACTCGCCGCCGTCACGGCCATCGTGTTGCTGGTCCCCTTGTTGGTCGGCGAACTGCTGACGCGCCCGGCCACGCAGGCGATTGGCCCGCCACCGCGCGATCTGGGCGCGGTGGCGATCGAGTTGCCAGCCGGGCGCACGGGTCGTGTCGCCGGCTGGTTCGTGCAGGGCAGGCCTGGTGCCGGGGTGGTGCTGCTCTTGCACGGCGTGCGTGCGAACCGGCGCCAGATGCTGGGACGGGCGCGGTTTCTCAAGGCAGCGGGCTATTCGACCTTGCTGATCGATCTGCCGGCACACGGCGAGAGTGCCGGCGATCGCATCACCTTCGGCGCGCGTGAGTCACACGGCGTGGCGTCTGCGCTGGACTATCTCCGGCAGCGCCTGCCGCACGAGAAGATTGCCGTGATCGGCATCTCACTCGGTGCGGCGTCACTGGTACTGGCGCGCGAGCGCCCGCCGCTCAGCGCGGTGGTCCTCGAATCGATGTATCCCACCGTCACCGACGCAGTCGCGAGCCGGCTTGCGATCCGCCTCGGTGCAGCGGGCGAGGTACTGACGCCGCTGCTGCTGTGGCAGCTGCCAGTGCGGCTCGGCGTGCCTGTCTCGGCGCTGCGTCCGATCGATCGCGTGTCGACGCTCGGGGCGCTGCTGCTGATCGCCTCGGGCACCGCAGACAGGCACACGCCCTGGCCACAGACGCAGCAGCTCTTTGCGAGGGCCGGCGCGCCGAAGGCGCTGTGGGGGCTCGAGGATGTTGCACACGTCGATTTGCATCGGGCGCTGCCGCGGGCTTACGAACAACGCATCGTCGCATTCCTGGCGGCAACGCTGCGGTGACGCGCTGCGGGCGCGACGGCAGTTGCTGCGGGAACACCTGGCACTCAATCGCTGATCACCGATATCGATCAGCAGCGATCAAATCGGGGAGAAGCCGCCGTGCATCCCGTAGATACTGTTATCAAGCGCAAGCCCCATGCATCGTCGGGTCGAAGGGTTTACCGGAGAGGAGCACCCCGTAAGCCACCTGGGCAAGTTTGCGC
>LNEL01000008.1 GCA_001464935.1 Gammaproteobacteria bacterium Ga0077536 | reverse complement strand
AATGGCACCGGGTCCGGCGTCGCGACGAAGATTGCATTGCCGCCGCCTTCAAAAAAGGCCCTAAATGCAAAGTTTCCAGCGCTGTCTAGAGACCCGAAATCGAGCGCCGAAACCTTTCGACCGCCTAGTTCAGCTCCGGTGGCCACTATCTCAACTTCGTCCAGCCCCGCTTGGACAAAAAGCGCATCGTGTCCACTTACCAAGTGGGCAAGATAGGCTACCGCGCCGGAATCACTAATTGCGGGTGCACCCGCGTATGTCGTTATCCCGTTGCCACTTAATGACACCGGGGTAACTCTACCCGCCGCATCTAGCACGAAAATCCCTTCGCCGCCTGCGTCTAGCGCGCCGAGAAAGGCAACTTTCCCAAGGTTATTTATTGAAGCTCCTTGAATGCTGGAGAAAGGGCCGTTAGTGTCGATCACGGGCGATAGCCCCGTCTCATCTGCTAAGAAAATAGAGCCAACCCCAAGTGACATCGTTGCCGCGAACGCAACATTGCCGGCCTCATTTGAGTAATGATCGAAGATCGATACAACTGGGCTAGTAGACTGCGCATCGCGACTAAGGGCTATTGTAGCGATAGAGCCTTGGACAAGTTGAAACAGACCCCGGCCGCCGCCAGCTGCAGCTTTGAAGGTAATTCGGCCTAGGTTGTCTATCGTAGGACGGTCAAACTGTGAGAACGCGGCGCCTGACTCTACGGCTGTTTGCACGCCAGCCTCATCAGCCGTTCGAATCTGGTTGGCCGTCGCGTAGGCAACGACTCCATGATCATTCATCGAAAGCGCCCCTACCGAGCTTTCTATCGCGAGCGTCTCATGCAGAGTCCCGGTAACCCTCACGATGTGAAGGCCCGACTGCCCCGCCGGAGTTCCGTAGAAGGCGACCTGCCCCATGGCATTTATGGCGGGCGCGCCCAGGATCGAACCAAAGGTGGTCGAACTGATAACTTCGGTGAGTCGGTAGGTTAACGCGGCCTGCGCCGTACTCATAAGCAGCGTGGCGCAGCCCAAAGCAAGGGCGCGAGCTAACAGGGAAATGGACGGACCGCGCATGGCTTATACCTCGGCTCACTGAAAGTGCACCCCATTGTTTGGTAAATCACGCTGCAAGGTGCGTAAAATCTCGTTAAATCGGGCGTAAGCCGATTCGCATTTTATGTCATCAAGTTAATCCGCCCTCCGTCCTGCGAGGGCACTAGTTCTAGGATTAGTGGCGAAAAAAGAAATGGAAAATAGCGTTGTTGCACCGTAGCCCGGTGCAATTCAGACCAATCAGGGGTGCAGTGGCGGTGGAATGAACGCGTAGTTGACGCTCACTGCACCACCGACTGGTTCTGTCAGGCGATCTGGCTACACCGCCTAATGGTGGCCTTTATAGATATCTACCAGTCGCTCAACAGATCTTCTGTCAGTTAGTCTGGCCCAGTTTGTGAGTGCGCAATTGGCGCCGCCTTGCGTGACGGCAATTCGCGGCACTGCAGCGGCGAAGCCCCCCCGGCCACACATTGAAACAACCGGAGCGGCGCGCCCCCGTTGACTTCCGGTCCGCTTGCGCTGAATTCTTTAGCATCAAGAAAAACGTCAAAGGCCGCCCCCATGTTAGCTATCGCCGGCTCGCGCTTTGTTCGAGGCTCGCTTTCTCTCGTGGTTGCGTTGGCGTTGCTCACGCAGATCGCCGGATGTGCAACGACTGAAGGGCACAACAAAGCTGTAGCGGGGGTTGGCGCAGGTGCGGTAATCGGGGCCATCCTGGGAGCGGCAGTTGGTGGGGAAGACGGGGCGGCCATAGGTGCGTTAATCGGTGCGGCTGCCGGTGGAGCAATCGGCGCCAAGCTCGATGCCGACGACGAACGAAAGAGGCAGGCGGCCCTTGGCATCGCAGCCACGCAGGCCCCGGGGAGTTATGCATCTTGGGCCAGCCCCGAGAAGGGCACTTCAGGGCAGGTTGCGCGAGTGGGTGACCTGTTCGTCGCAGGTGGCAAGCAATGCATGGTTGTCGAGGAAACCCTTTCCATTAAGGGCAAACCGCAAACCGTGAAAGACACTCGCTGTCAGGATGCTTCTGGCCAATGGCTCCAGGCCGCAAGCTAGTGACACGTCTGCTGGGTCGATGGTGCCTGCTGGCCCTGCCTGCTTTAGCGAGCGGTAGCGCCTTCGCTCAGTCGTTTTCGATGGACGGGTTTAAGGACTGTGTGAGGGCTGATGACGGACGGCCGGTCTGCATTAGCAATGCGACGGGGTCCTATCACTTTGTAACTGAGACTTTCTTCCAAGAGTTTGAGCGGCGAGCGGCCGCGCCATCTACGCCGGCGCCCTCTCCTGTTCCCGTGCCGGTACATCGCCCCCCTCAGGTCATCCATGGACAGTTCCCGACAGGTGTACCCCGGTCCCCGGAAGAGGTCTACAACATTGCGAGCCAGAGTGTCGTTCTGATTGCCATTATCAAGGACAAAGGGGAGGTTGTAGGTCAAGGCAGCGGGGTTGTGGTCAGACCGGACATCATCGCGACCAACTGCCATGTAATCGAAGGTGCGGAACAGGGTGGCGTGCTATATCGAGACGAGGTTTATGAACCGCTGACAATCGTCGCTGAGCGGCAGGACCGCGACCTGTGCCTAGTTCGAGCCGTGAACTTACCGGCCCCCCCTATCAATCTCGGATCGGTCACCCAAGTCCACGTTGGGCAGAAGGTGTACGCCATCGGTGCCCCACACGGTCTAGAGCTGACATTGTCCGAAGGCTTGGTTTCGGCCCTCAGGAAGCGCGACGAGACCTATCCACTAATTCAGACCAGCGCACCCATATCTCAAGGGTCGAGCGGTGGCGCGCTTGTGACGGAAGAGGCGGCCCTTATCGGATTGACGACGATGATTCACAAGGAGGGTCAGAACCTCAATTTCGCCATTCCTGTTGACTGGATTCGGGAGTTCCCGGCGATTCAATGAACTCCTACGGATTTGCGGACTGAATTAACTCAACGCTAAATGCTGGCGTGGGCACAAAGAAGTTAGCGCAGGATTTCTAGCCAGTAACAGTAGGTTAGCCTTTGAAACGAACCAAGTTCGAGGGCATACCCCCCTAGTCGAAAAGCATGCCGGCCGGGGTACCCCTTCCCCCATATTCCCCAGAAAATCGCGTGGCGGCATCAGTGCCACCGCACTCCGTAAGCTCACAACTGTGGCCGCCAAGTAAAGGGCGCACGACGATCAGGTTATACAAGTCTACCGCCGATTTTCCGGCAAAGTACCGCAAGCACCGGAATCTTAAGCGTTTAATCGTGTTACCAAGGCGGCGGAAGATGTTAGCCCCTAGTGAACGGCATCACCGCTGATGCAGGGCCAAGAGCATCGACCCAAAGCGACGTCAGCACCACATGTGCACCATTTACCAAGAGTGCGAAGGGCAATCGGGGAGAAAACTGCGGGTAAGTGACTGATTAGGCTGGCGCGCTCGACAGGATTCGAACCTGTGACCCCTGCCTTCGGAGGGCAGTACTCTATCCAGCTGAGCTACGAGCGCGTGGCCGGCGATCCTAGCGAAATTCCGCCCCCGGGCATACCACGGCGAGGTTAGGCGCCAGGCAGGCCGGTGCAAACCCGCCTGCGGTTCAGGTCGTCAGGCGGCGATAGATGTCGGCGACCTTGTACGGCAGCTTCTGCACCTCGTCGACCACGGTGAAGTTCGACACCCCGTACATGTGCGGCAGGTAGGACTGGGCCTCGCGATCGATGGTGATGCAGAACGGGTGAATGCCGGCGCGCTTGACCTCGAGCAGGGCATGGCGCGTGTCCTCGATGCCGTAGCGGCCGCGATAGCTGCCGTAGTCCTCGGGCTTGCCGTCCGACAGCGCGATCAGGAGCTTGGTGCGCGCCGGCACCGCCGCGAGCAACTGACCGAGGTGGCGGATGGCGACGCCCATCCGCGTGTAGGCCTTCGGTGCCATGCCGCTGATGCGCCGGCGCACCGCTGCCGAATACGGCTCGTCGAAGGTCTTCACGCGATAGACCTCGCATCGCTTGTTCGTGCGCCCGGAGAAACCGTAAATCGCGAACGCATCGCCGAGCGTCTCGATCGCCTCCGACAGCAGGATCATCGACTCGCGCTCGGCATCGTTGACCCAGCCCTTGGTCGATCCGCTCATGTCGACCATGAACATCACCGCGACGTTGCGCCCGGACTTGCGAAAATGCGTGTAGAGCCGGTCGCTCATCTCGCGGCCCTGCAGGCGATCGACGTGGGCGTCGACCAGTGCGTCGAGATCGAGTTCGTCGCCGTGCGGCTGGCGACGCTGGCGCTGCGCCTCGGACAGGATGGCCTCGAACACGCGCTGGATGGACTTGGTCAGGCCGCGGTATTTCTGGCGCGTCTCACTGGCGAAGGCTTCGTCACCGTCGGGCACGGCCTGCTCGGTCAGCGCGCAGAAGGCCTCGCGGAAGCGCTGCCGCGTGTAGTCCCATTCGGGATAGAGATGGCGCTGGCTGCCGCCGGCTTCCGCGTCGAGTTCGCCGCCGGGCAGGCCGCGGCCTTCCTGATCGCCCGGATACGGCGCATCGCCACCGTCCGGCTGCAGATAGTCGTCCCCGAGTTCGCCGACGTCCTGCATGATCGAAGCGAGCAATTCCTGCAGGTCGGCGCCCACCGGCACCTGCTGGTCGTTGTAATGCAGTTCGACCTCGTTGCGCGCCTGGTCCTGCGACTGCTGGACCGAAAAGCGGTTGGCGGGCTCGCCCACACAGGGGTCCGCCGCGCCGTCGTCATCCTGCCGCTGCAGATCGCGTTCGAGCGCGGACAGCGCGCGCTTCAGCGCCTCCTTCTCGCGCGGCACGCGTTTGAACAGCGTCTCGCGCACCTTCTGCGGCAGCATCTCGCCGGCATAGCGCTTGGCCTGCGGCAGCGGATAGTCGGCGAAACGGGCCACGAGGGCGAGGCTGTCGCGCGCCGTCGCGCCGGCCTGAGCCAGGGTCGAGGCCGCGCCCGTGAACTCCTGCCAGGCAACGCGTGCCATGCCGCTGTCGTACGCGACACTGTCCATGTCGCGCGCGAGCCCCGGCAGATCGCGCGCGAGGCAAGCGTCGAGCCGCACGCATTCGAGCCGCTGGTAGACGGGCCAGCTCACGGCCGCATCGAGCTGGTGAATCGCCTCCTCGAGCGCCCGGTACTGCCAGGTACCGTAACGGTTCTGCGCCCACAGAAAGACGGCGGTCGCCTTGTACAGGCGCGCGTTGACGTCGCGATCGTGATCGAGACTCAGCGTCGGTGGCAGGAAGATGCGTTCGCTGTCGGTGTAGGCGAGCGGATCGCTCGCGATGGACAGGGGCCGGCCGCCGAGTCCGCGCACGAAGTAGCGCAGGAAACCCGACACCTGTTCGAGTGCGCAACTGGTCTGCGCGTTGGCATGACTCTCGACATACTGCGGCAGTGAGTCGAACACCTCGACGGCGAAGCCGAGGCCGCGATTGTCGAACGCGTCCATCGCCTTGATGATCCAGTCTTCGACCGCGGCCTCGTCGAGATAGCGGAACGCCTGCGGCGCATTGGCAATGAAATGCGCGGCCAGATCCTCGTTCGACAGCGCGATGACTTCAGTCCAGTGAAAGATGAAGTCCTGGACCTCGCGTTCGAGCTCGGCAATGTCAGCGACGATATCGCCCGCCCGCGGCGTACGCGCGAGCACACTGCCAGCGATCTTCTCGAGATCCTTCTGCACCCGGATCAGGTTGAAGAAATTCTGCCGCGCACCGTCGCTCATCAATTGTGCCTCGTCATGCGCCGAATGAATCTAGCCACCGAGAACACCGAGAAAGAAAGGGAAGGGGCGTTCGCCTCGGCAACGCCGACGCCAGGCGTTGCATGCTCCTCGCGGAGGTGCAGATTCAATCATCTTCATCCTCGGTGTTCTCGGTGGCCAGATTCATCAACACACCCGACACGCTCACGCAAAACCCGGGCACAAACTCAGAACACCGCACTCGCCAGCTCGTGCACCGCGTGCAGCAGTTCGCCATCGTCGGTTAGCGCATGCGCGACGGCCGTGTCGCAGGCGAGCGCGGCGCCGACGCCGCTGGCCATCAGCTTCGCCGCATTGACGAGCAGGCGCGTGCTCGCGCCCTCGTCGAGCCCGCTGCCCTTCAGATTGCGGGTATGTGCCCCGAAGCGCACGAGCCTGGCCGCGATGTCGTCCGCGATGCCACTTTCGGTCGCAATGATGCGCGCCTCCAGTTCGGGGGCGGGGTAACCGAACTCGAGCGCGACGAAGCGCTGGCGCGTGCTCTGTTTCAGATCCTTCAGCACGCTCTGGTAACCCGGGTTGTAGGAGACCACGAGCGAGAACTCGCGCGGCACCGGCAGCAGCTCGCCGAGCTTGTCGATCGGCAGCACGCGACGGTCGTCGCACAGCGGGTGGATCACCACCGAGGTGTCCTTGCGGGCCTCGACGATTTCATCGAGATAGCAGATCGCGCCGATGCGCACCGCATGCGTCAGCGGCCCGTCGAGCCACTGGGTCTCGCCGCCCTTGACGAGATATCGGCCCACCAGGTCGGCGGCCGTCAGATCGTCGTGACAGGCGACCGTGATCAGCGGCCGGCGCAGGCGCCAGGCCATGTGGTGCACGAAGCGGGTCTTGCCACAGCCGGTCGGCCCCTTCAACAGGATGGGCAGCTGGTTCGCATACGCCGCCGCGAAGACGTCGCACTCGTTCCCGAGCGCTTCATAATACGGTTCATCGACGATCATCCGCTGGGCGGCGCTGTCTTCGTGCTGCACGTTGGGTCTCTTTCGCTGGGCTTCGGGCGTGGCCGCGGACGGGTGGGCTGTCTCTGCATTTGAAACCATCGCCCCACATCGGGCAAGCCTCGAAACGGGCCGCGGTTTGCTAGTCGGACGCGGTAAATTGGCTATAATGCGCGCGGCGTCGGGCTGCCCCGTTGCCACCACCGATCACCGTTCACCACCGATAGAACTGCCTGCCGGGCGCAAGAGACAAGCATCATGGACAAGCATCAGAGCAACGCTGAACAAGACGCGGTATTCGTACGCAATTTTGCGATCGTGCTGCTCTTCCTGACCGGCATCGGCGTGGTCGTCTACTTCCTCGCCAACAGTGTCTATTCCGATTTCGAAGCGAACCAGCGCGATGAAGCCGGCATTGCCGCGCGCGTCGCCCCGGTGGGCCAGCTGAACACGAGCGGTGAGCCCGTCACGGTCGCCAGCACCGCTGCCGCACCGGCCGCCGCCGCGGGCGACGCCGCCGCCCCGGCGGTCGCCAGCAGCCCCGGCGAGGCCGCGTACAACAAGGTCTGCTTTGCCTGTCACGCGCAGGGCATCGCCGGCGCGCCCAAGATGGGCGACGCCGCCGCCTGGGAGGCGCGCATTGCGCAGGGCAAGGACACGCTCTACAAGCACGCCATCGAAGGCTTCCAGGGCCAGGCCGGCATGATGCCCGCCAAGGGCGGCGCCGCCGATCTGAGCGATGATGACGTCAAGGCCGCCGTCGATTTCATGCTCGGCGAAGGTGCGCCCGCGGCCGCGCCGGCCGAGGCCACCGCGCCGGCCGCCGCCGAACCTGCGGCGGAAGCGGCCCCGGCCGCCGCCGCCGCGCCGGCCGCTGCAGTCGCCGACACCGGTGCCAAGGGCAAGGAAATCTACGACGGCGTCTGCTTCGTGTGCCATACGCCCGGCGCCGCCGGTGCGCCAAAGCTCGGCGACGCCGCTGCCTGGGGCCCGCGCGTCGCTCAGGGCAACGACGTGCTCTACGACCACGCGATCAACGGCTACATGGGCCAGGCCGGCATGATGCCGCCGAAGGGCGGCCGTCCCGACATCGCCGACGACGACGTCAAGGCCGCCGTCGACTACATGGTCAACAACAGCAAGTAAGGCCCCGCCTCGGGTCTGACGCGAGGGGCCTGCGGGCCCCTCGTTCGTTTTCGGGCAGTGCCTGCGATTGGCGTGGGGGTGGGCCACCGAGAACACAGAGAACACAGAGGTTTTTGGGAGGGGCAGTGCCGGTCGAAATGCGGTGCCTTCATGCATGGCGGCATCTGTGATTGGGCCGACCTGATGACAGTGCCGGTCCTTCAGGACGCCGCCGTCCAAGCCCTCCGGCGCCTCTCAGTATTCCTCGGTGTTCTCGGTGGCCAACCCTGCGCCAAACCGAAGTCAGACAGCGGGCTATGCCGTCTCCAGCCCCGCATACGCTGCGACCAGCCACTTGACGCCGCTGCCGGCGAAGTTGACCTGCACTCGGGTGTGCGGGCCGCGGCCCTCCATGTGCAGCACCACGCCTTCGCCGAAGGTGCGGTGAATCACGCGCTGGCCGAGTTTGTACGGGTAGCCGCTGACATCTTCGACAATCGGTGAGCGGGTATTCGCGCCAGGCCGGCCGCCCCCGAGCCTGACCTCGTCGACGAGTTCGCGGGGCAGTTCGCGCAGGAAGCGCGAGGGCTGCGGATAGTAGTCGGTGCCGTGCAGGCGGCGGCTCTCGGCGTAGCACAGCGTGAGATGCTTCATCGCGCGCGTGATGCCGACGTAGCACAGCCGCCGTTCCTCCTCGAGCTGGTTGGAATCCTCGGCCGAACGCTGGTGCGGGAAGAGCCCTTCTTCCATGCCGACGAGGAACACGTTCACGAACTCCAGGCCCTTCGCCGAGTGCAGCGTCATCAGCTGCACGCAGTCTTCGTACGCGCCGGCCTGCCCTTCGCCGGCTTCCAGCGCCGCATGGGCCAGAAACGACGAAATCAGCGGCAGCTCCACTTCATCTTCCGGCGGCTCGAAGTCACGCGCGGCGGTCACGAGTTCGCCGAGGTTCTCGATGCGATCGAGACCGCGCTCACCTTTCTCTTTCTTGTAGTGATCGACGAGTCCGCTGCGCTCGACGACGAGCTCGATGATGCTGTCGAGGCCCAGGCCCTCGATCTCCGCGGCGAGTTCGTCGACCAGCGTCAGGAACTGGCCGAGCGCAGCGGCCGCGCGGGCCGCGAGTTCGCGCTGATCGATGAGTCGCCGCGCGGCATCCCACAGCGTGATCCGCTCGAGGCGCGCGGTCTGACGCACGTCGTCGAGGGTGCGATTGCCGATGCCGCGCGCCGGCAGGTTCACCACGCGCTCGAAGGCCGCATCGTCACCGCGGAAGTTCGCGAGCCTGAGATAGGCCAGCGCGTCCTTCACTTCGGCGCGTTCGTAGAACTTGAAGCCACCGTGCACGCGATAGGGCACGTCGGCCTGACGCAGCGCGTCTTCGAGCACACGCGACTGGGCACTGGTGCGATAGAGAATCGCCGATTCGTCGAACCGGTTGCCGTCGCGATGCCATTCGCGCAGCCGCTCGACGACGTAGCGCGCCTCGTCGATGTCGTTGAAGCCCGAATAGAGCCTGATCGCCTCGCCGCGGCTGCCGTCGGTCCACAGCTTCTTGCCGAGGCGCGCGCTGTTGTTCGCGATCAGCGCGTTCGCGGCGTCGAGGATATTGCCGGTCGAGCGATAGTTCTGTTCGAGACGCACGATTTCGTGCTTCGGATAGTCGCGCCGGAAGCGCTGCATGTTCTCGACCTTCGCGCCGCGCCAGCTGTAGATCGACTGGTCGTCGTCGCCGACGGCGAACACGTTCGCGCGATCACCCGCGATCAGGCGCAGCCATGCGTACTGGATCGCATTGGTGTCCTGGAACTCGTCGACCAGCACGTGAAAGAAGCGCTCCTGGTAATGGCGTAGCAGACCGGGCGTGTCACGCCACAACTCGAAGGCCCGCAGCAACAGTTCGGCGAAGTCGACCAGACCCGCGCGCTGGCAGGCTTCTTCATAGGCCTTGTAGATCTCGACCATCGTCTGCAGCACGAAGTCGCCCGCGGTGTCGATGTGTTCGGGCCGCTGGCCCTCGTCCTTGCGCGCATTGATGAACCACTGCGCTTCCTTCGGCGCCCACTGCGCGTCGTCGAGCGCGAGGCCTTTGATCGCGCGCCGGATGACCTTCTGCTGATCGTCGCTGTCCATGATCTGGAACTGCTCCGGCAACTTCGCTTCGCGCCAGTGCGAGCGCAGCAGGCGGTGGGCGATGCCGTGAAAGGTGCCCACCCACATCCCGCCAACGGGCCGCCGCAGCAACTGTTCGATGCGCCCGCGCATCTCGGCGGCGGCCTTGTTCGTGAAGGTCACGGCGAGGATGCCCGAGGGCGAGGCCAGGCCGTTTTCGAGGCACCACGCAATGCGATGGACCAGCACGCGCGTCTTGCCGCTGCCGGCGCCGGCGAGGACGAGGGTTTGCGGGGCGCCGGTGATCACGGCGGCGAGCTGCGCGGCGTTCAGCGGCGCAAGGATGGGGGAAGCAGACATGGTCCGATTCTACCGGCGCGGGCCGGGGGTCGCCACGCGCGCGGCGCAGACAGGCGCATGGGCTACAATGAGCCGACTCACTTCGCGGCACAGCGCATGCAAGACTCACTCATTTCGGATCAGACCGCACAGGACGTCGCGGCCAGCGCGGTCGACGTCGCCAGGCGCGCGGGCTGTGCGGCGGCCGTCAGCGTCAGCGCCGGCAATGGCCTGTCGATCGGCGTGCGCAGTGGCGAAGTCGAGACCCTCGAATATCACCGCGACAAGTCGCTGGCCGTCACGGTCTACCAGGGCCAGCGCAAGGGTTCGGCGACGACCACCGACTTCAGCCCCGCCGCGATCGCGGAAACCGTGGCCGCCGCCATCCGCATCGCAGCCGATGCCGAACCGGATCCCTGTGCGGGCCTGATCGATCCGGCGCTGCTCGCCCGCACGATCCCCGATCTCGACCTCGACCACCCGTGGGCGCTCGAACCCGATGCGGCCATCGCGCTCGCCCTCGAATGCGAAGCCGCCGCGCGCGACGCGGAGCGCGAAGTCAGCCAGGTCGACGAAGCAGCCGTCAGCCGCTACCGCGGCCTGCATGCGTATGCGGACAGTCAGGGCTTCAACGGCGTCTACCGCGCGAGCCGGCACGGCATCAGCTGCACCGTCGTCGGCAGCCGCGACGGCGCGATGCAGCGCGGCTACTGGTACACGACCGCGCGACACGCGAGCGAACTCGATGCACCCGCAGACGTCGGCCGCCGGGCCGCCGGGCGCACGGTCGCCAAGCTCGGCGCGCGCAAACTGAAGACGCGCAAGGCGCCGGTGATCTTCGAGAACCGCATCGCGACCGGTCTCATCGGCAACCTGGTCTCGGCGGTGTCGGGGCCGAATCTCTATCGGGAAGCGAGCTTCCTGCGGGATTCCATCGGCCAGCAGATATTCCCCGGCTTCATGACCATCGACGAACAGCCGCATCTGCCACGCGGGCTCGGCAGCGCCCCTTTTGACGCCGAGGGCATGGCGACGTCCCGGCGGCTGCTGATCGACCGCGGAGTCCTTCAGGGCTATGTGCTGGACGGCTATTCGGCGCGCCGCCTGAAGCTGGCCCCGACCGGGCATGCCGGCGGCATCCACAATCTGCTGGTCAGCGATCGGGGGCTGGACCTCGACGGGCTGCTGCGGCAGATGGGCACCGGGCTGCTCGTCACGGATTTGATGGGCTTCGGCGTCAACATGCTGACCGGCGACTATTCGCGCGGGGCGAGCGGCTTCTGGGTCGAGAACGGCGTGATCGCCTACCCGGTCGAGGAGATCACGATTGCCGGCAACCTGCGCGAGATGTTCGCGAATCTGGTGGCGGCAGGCAGCGATCTCGAACGGCGCGGGTCGATCCAGTGCGGCTCGCTGCTGCTCGACGACATGACCATCGCCGGCGACTGACGCACCGATCGGGCGCGGCAGGCCTCACATCTTGTTGTAGGCGTCGAGCGCCGCCACCTTGTAGGCTTCGGCCAGCGTCGGATAGTTGAACACGGCATTGACGAAGAATTCGAGCTTGCCCTCATGGGCCAGCACGGCCTGGCCGATGTGCACGAGTTCGGTCGCGCCCTCGCCGACGATGTGCACGCCGAGCAGCCGGCGGTCCTCGAGGTGGAACAGCAGTTTCAGCAGACCTTCGCGCAGGCCCAGGATCTGGCCGCGCGAGGTTTCGCGAAACCGCGCAATGCCGCTTTCATAGGGAATCTTCTCGGCGCGCAGTTCCTCTTCGGTCTTGCCGACCACGCTCATCTCGGGCACGGCATAGATGCCGTAGGGCGACGCGCACTTGTTCTCGCCGATCAGCGGGCCGTTGAACGCATGGCAGGCCGCCTGCCGGCCCTGCTCCATCGACGTCGAGGCGAGCGCCGGAAAGCCGATTACGTCGCCCGCCGCGTAGATATGCTCGACTTCCGTACGAAAGCACTCGTCGACGCGCAGCCGGCCCTTGTCGTCGGTCGTCAGGCCGGCGTTGTCGAGGCGCAGCGTGTCGGTGTTCGCGCAGCGGCCGGAGGCGAACAGCACCATGTCGGCGCGCAGCCGCTTGCCGCTCAGCAGGTTCACCCGCACGTTGTTGCGCTCGACCATCTCGACGGTGTCGACCGTCTCGCCGAGCCTCAGCGCCACCCCGCGATCGCGCAGGTGATGCACGAATTCATCGACGATCTCGCGATCGAGGAAGCCGAGTATCTCATTGCGTCCGTCGACGACGGTGACGTGGATGTCGAGCGCATTGAAAATCGACGCATACTCCATCCCGATCACACCCGCGCCGACGATCACGACGTTGCGCGGCAGATCCTGCATGCGCAGGATCTCGTCGCTGTCGACGACGTGCACGCCGTCGAAGGGCACGTTCGCCGGCCGCAGGGGCCGCGAGCCCGTCGCGATCAGGATCACATCGCCGTGCACGATGCGGGCATCGTCTTCGGCGGTCTGGATGCGCAGCCGGTGCGGAGAATCGAACACCGCGCGTCCTGCGATCGTGGTCACGTAATTGCGATGCAGCTTGTGCTGCAATACTTCAATCTCGTGACGAATGGTGATGTCGAGCCGCTGCATCAGATCGTCGGCCGTGATGCGCTCCTTGACGCGGTAGCTGCGACCGTAGAAGCCGCGCTGGCGCCAGCCGCTGAGATAGAGCACGGCTTCGCGCAGCGTTTTGCTGGGAATGGTGCCGGTGTGGACGCAGTGGCCACCGATTCGGAACAGCTGCTCGATCAGCAGCACGGTCTTGCCGAGCTTCGCGGCCTGGATCGCCGCGCGCTGGCCGGCCGGCCCGCTGCCGATCACGATGTAGTCGTATTTTTCCACCGCTGACTCCCGCGACGTGTGCCGCTCAATGCCGCGTCCGCGGCTGCCGAATCCCGCTGGTCGGGCGGGAACAGCGTGCTAAAGTCTGTTCGCCGCGCGCAGCTAAAACCTTCGGGCCGGCCGCCATTCCGCGGTCACCCGCTTCCGGTATCGGCTGCAACGGCGATGGCTGCAGTCTGACCACCGGGCGCAATGACAGGAGAGTCTGAGCACCGTGAATATCACTTCGTTCAAACCGAAGGCCGCCGCCGACGCCAACCAGCGCATCGAGGCCATCGTCGCTGCGGCCGGCGACATCGTGCTGGGCAAGACCGGGGTACTGCGCCTCGCCGTGACCTGCCTGCTCGCCGGCGGCCACCTGCTGCTCGAGGATCTGCCGGGCGTTGGCAAGACCACGCTGGCCCATGCCCTCGCGCGGCTGCTGGGCCTGTCGTATCAGCGCCTGCAGTGCACGAGCGATCTGTTGCCGGCCGATGTGCTCGGCGTGTCCGTCTACGATCGCAATACCAGCGAGTTCCGCTTCCACGCGGGACCGGTGTTCACGCAGGCGCTGCTCGCAGACGAGATCAATCGCGCGACGCCGCGCGCGCAGAGCGCGCTGCTCGAAGCGATGGAAGAACATCAGGTGACCGTCGAAGGCCACGCAATGCCGTTGCCCGAACCGTTCTTCGTGATCGCCACACAGAATCCGGCCGACCAGGTCGGCACCTATCCCCTGCCCGAATCGCAGCTCGATCGCTTCCTGATGAAGCTCTCGCTCGGCTATCCGGGCCGCGACGCCGAACGCGATCTGCTGCAGGGTCGCGATCGCCGCGCGCTGCTCGCCGATCTCCAGCCGGTGTGCAGCGCTGACGAACTGCGCGATCTCCAGCGCCAGGTCGACAGCGTGCATGTCGCCGAGCCCCTGATCGACTACCTGCAGAACCTGCTGACGCGCAGCCGCGAAATGCCGGGTCTCGCGCACGGACTGTCGCCACGCGCAGGCCTCGCGCTGCTGCGTGCCGCGCGGGCCTGGGCGCTCGCACACGGCCGCGGCCATGTGCTGCCCGAAGATCTGAAGGCGGTGCTGCCGAGCGTGGCGGGTCACCGCTTGATGGCACGCGACGCCGGTCAGGCCTCGAGCACGCTGGTCGATCAGCTGATGCGCACGGTGCCGGTGCCCTGAGGCAGCGGCGCGCGGGCAGCAGCAGGGCGTGGAAGTACTCGATCGCAAGCGCGTCTACATCTTCCCGTCACGGGCCGGGGGGGTGTTCCTCGGCGTCATCGGCCTGATGCTGATTGGCGCAATCAACTACGACAACGCGCTGGCGTATATCCTCGCCTTTCTGCTGGTCGGCCTCGTGTTCACGGCAATGCTGCACACCTGGCGCAATCTCGCGGGTCTCGGACTCGCGGCGGTGGCGGTCGAACCCGTGTTCGCCGGCCACCCGGCGCGCTTCGAATTGCTGCTCGCCGATTTGAGCGGCCGCCCGCGGCATGGTCTCCTGTTGCGCAGACTCGTGCCGCGCAGCTGGCAATGGTGGCGTGGCCCGGGCGCGGGCCGCACCGTCGAAAGCTCGACTGTCGAAGACTCTTCAACCCGCATCATTCTCGAAGTGCCGAGCGAGAAGCGCGGCTGGCTGACGCTCGGACGCGTCGAGATCGCGAGCCGCTATCCGCTCGGCCTGCTGCGCGCCTGGGCCTATCTGCGCGATGACACGCAGTGCCTCGTCTATCCGGCGCCGCACGGCAAGCTGCCGATTGCGGGCGGCGCGTCCGGTCACGGCGACGACGGCGGCCACGGCGAGGGACTCGACGATTTCGCGGGTCTCAGAACCTACGCACCCGGCGACTCCCTGCGCAGCATTCACTGGAAGGCGTCGGCCCGCGGCGATCAACTGCTGGTGAAGAAGCTCCAGGGTGGCAGCGGTATCCACTGGCTGCGCTGGTCGGACACCGCCGCGCTCGGAGACGTCGAAGCACGCCTGTCGCAGCTCGCGCAGTGGGTGGTGACGCTGGACGCGCGCGGCGAGCGCTATGGACTCGATCTCCCGTCACTGCGCCTGGAGCCCGACAGCGGGCCGGCGCAACGCGGCCGTGCGCTGCGCGCGCTCGCCCTGTGGCCTGCGACATGAGCGTGCGTGGCGAAATCATGGTGCGCGATCTGCTGTGGTGCTGCGCCGGCATCACGCTCGCATTGGCGCCGCACGTGACGCGGCTGCCCGTGCTGCTGCCGCTGAGCTTTGTGCTGCTGCTGGGCTGGCGGCTGCTCGGCGCCTACCGGAAAGTGCCGTTGCCGAATCGCCAGCACAAACTGCTGTGGGCGCTCACGCAGCTTGGCGCGCTCGTGCTGTTCACGCTGGTCTACCTGCGTTACCAGGGCGAAATGGGGCGCGATGCGGGCGTGGCCCTGCTGAGCGGCCTGGTGGGCCTGAAGCTGCTCGAGATGAAAGAGGCACGCGACTTCTACGTGATCTGCTTCCTCGCCTACTTCCTGGTGGTCACGAATTTCTTCTACTCGCAGGCGATCGCCACGGCCGTCTACCTGCTCGGGGTGACGGTGCTGATCACCACGGCGTTGATCCGCTTCAACAGTCCGCCGCAACAAAGCGACGCGGCCTGCGCGCGACTCGCCGCGCTGATGGTCGCCGAGAGCGTGCCGGTGATGGTGTTCTGCTTTCTGCTGTTCCCGCGCCTGTCGAGCCCACTGTGGGGCATGCCCGGCGCCGACGATCACGGCATGACCGGCCTCTCGGATCAGATGGAGATCGGCCGTATCGCCCATCTCGGCACCTCGGACGAGGTCGCATTCCGCGTGGCCTTCGACGGCGCGCAGCCACGGGCGCGCGATCTGTACTGGCGCGGCCCGGTGCTGTGGGAAACGGACGGCCGCCGCTGGCAGGCGAGCGATGTCGCGCGCATGGGCACGGCACCCGTGGTGGCGCGCGGCCCCCGCTTCCGCTACGAGGTGCTGCTCGAGCCGCACGGCGAGCGCTGGCTGCTCGGGCTCGACGTCGTGACCTCGTCGGGCAACGTGGGCCGCACTTCGCGCGCCCAGGAACTGACGGCGCACAATCCGGTGAAGAAGCAGATTCGCTATACGCTGGAATCTGCGACCAGTTACAGCCTCACCGACATCAATGCGAATGAACGTCGCGCCGCGCTCGCACTGCCGCCCGATGCGCACCCGCGCAGCCGCGAACTCGCCGCGCGCTGGCGCGCGGAGGGCCTCGCCGGCAGGCGCGTGGCCGAAGCTGCGCTGGCGCGCTTTGCCGAGGACCCTTATGCCTACACCCTGACGCCGCCTGCGCTCGAGGACGACCCGATCGACGAGTTCCTGTTCGACACCAAACAGGGCTTCTGCGAGCACTATGCCGCCGCGTTCGTCGTGCTGATGCGCGCCAGCGGCATCCCGGCGCGCGTCGTCACCGGCTACCAGGGTGGCGAATACAACGGCGTCAGCGATTACCTGATCGTGCGCCAGCGCGACGCGCATGCATGGGCGGAAATCTACCTGCCGCAGGAGGGATGGATACGCGTCGATCCGACGGCCGCCGTGGCACCGGAGCGCGTGTCACTCGGCATCGACGAATTCCGCGACGCCGAGGCACCGCTGAGAATGCTCAGCGACAGCGCCACCGCCATCGCGATGTGGCGCAACGCGCGGCAGCTGTGGGATGCGGCGAACTACCAGTGGAGCCAGTGGGTGCTCGGCTATTCGCCGCAGCGTCAGCGCGACCTGATCGCGCGGCTCGGCATCAAGCACGTCAGCGTCGGCAATCTCGTGCTCGCGCTGGTGGCCGTGCTGGCCCTGTTCCTCGCCGCGCTCGGCTGGATGCTGTTGCGTCGACGCCCGCGTGGCGCAGGCCCCGCCGCACGGGCCTATGCGCAATTCTGCCGTCGCCTCGAGCGCATCGGGCTGGCGCGCGAAGCACACGAGGGACCACTGGAGTTCGCCGAACGCGTCGCTGGCGCCCGCGCCGATCTCGCCCCCGCCGTGCGCGACATCGCGCGCCTCTACAGCCTGCTGCGCTATGCCGATGCACCGACCGGTGCCGACGCCCTGCGCCAGCGCGTGCGTGCATTCAGACCGGCTCGTCAGCCGCAGGCCAGCTGATCCCCACCTGCCCGGCGCGCCCGGATGTGACGCCGCGCAGACCCCGGACCATCGGCGGCGCAAACCGTCGAATGGTCCGAATGATCGCGTTGACCGTTACCCTCAGGTCGGTTCTTCAATCACCACAAAAGTCGGTTCGATCGCCTGGTCGCGCAACGGAATCAGCGCCTGGTAGGCGGGCGAGTGGTACCAGTCGTGGGCCGACTTCGCGTCCGGGAATTTCACGATCAGCGCGGCCTGGCCACCGTGCGTGCCGTCGAGCACTTCGACCACTTTGCCGCGCACCATCGGCGCACCACCGAAAGGGGCGAAAGTCGCGCCGGCCTGTGCGCCATATTCCTGCATCTTCGCGGGGTCTTTCACTTTGACGTGGGCAATCAGATACGCAGCCATTTTCGTATGCTCCTGTGGGTGGCGGTGTTATAACGCCCGCAACCTTACAGATCCGGCCCGGTGCCGGCAATTGCGCGGATGGGGTAAGCGGCAGTCGGTGCGCGGTCCCCGTCGCGGCGCGGGAGACATCGATGATCGAATTCGAATTGAACGGCCAGGCGGTGCAGACCGCCGCCGATCCGGCCATGCCGCTGCTCTGGTATCTGCGCGACGACGCCGGGCTCACGGGCACGAAGTACGGTTGCGGCATCGCCCAATGCGGCGCGTGCACCGTGCACGTCAACGGTCAGGCGATGCGTGCCTGCATGGTACCGCTGTCGGCCGCGGCCGGCGCCAGCGTGCGCACCATCGAGGGCATCGACTCGGCTGCCGGACGCGCCGTGCAGTCGGCATGGGCCGCGCTCGACGTCGTGCAATGCGGCTACTGCCAGTCGGGCCAGATCATGAGCGCCGCTGCGCTGCTCGCGCGCAAGCCCGCGCCGACCGACGCCGACATCGACAGCGCGATGCAGGGCAACCTGTGTCGCTGCGCCACCTACCAGCGCATCCGCGCCGCGATCCATTCGGCAGCCCGCGCGCTGCAGGAGGGCCCGACCCATGGCTGATCGACACGGCATGGCGCTGGGGCGCCGCGGTTTTCTGCGCGTGGTCGCACTCGGCACCGCGGGTTTCGCGATCGGTTTCGACTGCGGCGCGGCCGAAGACGCGGCATCGAGCGCGCCGGACAGCCCGGCGACGTTCGGCGACTTCGTGCGCATCGGCAGTGACGACACCGTCACCGTCGTCATCAAGCATCTCGACAAGGGCCAGGGCGTCACCACCGGCCTCACCACGATCGTCGCCGATGAGCTCGACGCCGACTGGGCGCAGATGCGCTGGGCCTTTGCGCCGGCGGACGCCACGCGCTACCACAATCTGAACTGGGGCCCGGTGCAGGGCACGGGCGGTTCGAGTTCGATCGCGAACTCCTGGCAGCAGTTGCGACTCGCAGGCGCTGCCGCGCGCGCCATACTCGTCGAGGCGGCTGCCAGCGCCTGGCAGGTGCCGGCCGCCGAGATCGTCGTCGCAGCCGGCGTGCTCACGCATCCGGGCGGGCGTTCGGCGCGTTTCGGCAGCCTTGCCGCCGCCGCGGCTGCCCTCACGCCGCCGGCCGAACCGGTGCTGAAGACACCGGCGCAGTTCACCTTCATCGGCAAGCACGTGCCGCGCATCGACAGCCCGGACAAGACGACCGGTCGCGCGCAGTTCACGATCGATCAGCGGCTGCCCGGCATGCTGACGGCCGTCGTGGCGAGGCCACCGCGCTTCGGCGGCCGCGTGCAGACCATCGACGACACGGCGGCGCGCGCGGTGAAGGGCGTGGTCGATGTGGTGCGGATTCCGCGTGGCGTGGCCGTGCTCGCGGACAGTACGTGGGCGGCGATCAAGGGCCGCGACGCACTGCAGATCGAATGGGACGACAGCGACGCCGAGCAGCGTGGCAGTCAACAGCTGCTGGCGGACTTCCGTCAGCTCGCCGCGACCCCTGGCGCCGCCGCGCGCAACGAGGGTGATGTCGACGCCGCGTTCACGGGCGCCGCGCAGGTGATCGAGGCGACCTACGAGTTTCCATATCTCGCACACGCCAGCATGGAGCCGCTCGACGCCCTGATCGCGCTGACCGACGGCGGCTGCGAGGTGTGGACCGGCTGCCAGAGCCAGACCTCGGATCAGCGGGCGGTCGCGGACGTGCTCGGGCTGGCACCTGCGCAGGTCACCGTACACACGCTGATCGCCGGCGGCAGCTTCGGCCGCCGCGCGGTGCCGGACAGCGACTTCGTCGTCGAGGCGGCGACGATCGTCAAGGCAATCGGCGGCCGCGCCCCGGTGAAGCTGCAGTGGACGCGCGAAGACGACATGCGCGGCGGGCGCTATCGCCCGATGTGCGTGCAGGTGCTGCGCGGCGCGCTCGATGCCGCCGGCCAGCCTGTCGCGTGGAGCCAGCGCATCGTCACGCAGTCGTTCCTGCGCGGCACAGCGTTCGAAGGCATGATTCAGAACGGCGTCGACATCACTTCGGTCGAGGGCGCGCGCGGCCTGCCGTACGCGATCCCGAACCTGCGGGTCGATCTGCACAACCCCGAAGCCGGCGTGCCGACCTTGTGGTGGCGGTCCGTCGGCCACAGTTTCAACGGCTACACCACCGAAACCTTCATCGATGAAATGGCCGCCGCCGCCGGCCAGGATGCCGTCGAGTTCCGGCGCGCCCTGCTCAAGGACGCGCCGCGCCACCTGGCCGCGCTGGATCTCGCGGTGGCGCAGGCCGGCACGGCACCCACCGGCAAGGGCCGCGGGCGCGGCGTTGCCGTGCACGAGTCCTTCGGCAGCGTGGTCGCCGAAGTCGCGGATGTCGTGGTCGACGACGACGGCCGTTTCAAGGTCGAGCGCGTGACCTGCGCAGTCGACTGCGGCATCGCGGTCAATCCCGACATCGTGCGCGCGCAGATGGAAGGCGGCGTCGGCTACGCGCTCAGTGCGCTTCTGCGCGAAGCCGTCACGCTCGACGCCGGCCGCGTGGTCGAAGCCAATTTCGATCGCTACCGCCCGCTGCGCATCCACGAGATGCCCGTCGTCGACGTGCACATCGTGCCGTCGGACGCGCCGCCGAGCGGCGTTGGCGAACCCGGCGTGCCGCCACTCGGCCCCGCCGTGGCGAATGCGCTGCGCGCAGCCACCGGCAAGCCGCAACACCGCCTGCCACTCGGTGAACGTCTGGCCTGACGTGCTCGCCAGACGGCAGCCGCGCTGGGCGTGAGTGCTTTCTGGTGTTCTTTGGATTGGCCACCGAGAACACAGAGAACACAGAGAAAGAAATGGGTTGGCGGGGGTGCTCCAGTCACCGCGGCGCTCGCTGGGGGCGACGAATCAGCGGCTGCGCTGGGCGTGAGCGCCTTCTGATGTTCTCTGAATTTAGCCACGGAGAACACAGAGAACTCAGAGAAGAGAAGGGGTGGCGCGGGTGCCTCCTTTACGGCGGCGGCGGGGCCGGACTGCGCCCTGGATCGATATATTTCTTCCCTCGGTGTTCTCGGTGTTCTCGGTGGCAAAAAAACGCCGGCCGCAGGCACACCCGCGAGATCGTGCGCGGAGGCTCTGCATGGGCGATCGCAAGCGGGCAATGCGCATACGCGCGCATCCTCCTAGAATGCCGGACCATCCAGCGGTTCGGAGGCGTTGATGAAGCGGCTTGGCAGCAACACGAGCGAAGGCAGGACGTCATGAGCGGCGCGCTCGAGGGCGTGCGCGTGGTCGATCTGACCACCGTGCTGATGGGGCCGTTCGCGACCCAGATGCTCGGCGATCTCGGCGCCGACGTGATCAAGGTCGAACCACCGGGCGGCGACAGCAGCCGCGCGCTCGGCCCGGCGCGCCATCCCGGCATGAGCGCGAGTTTTCTGCATACGAACCGCAACAAGCGCAGCCTCGTGCTCGATCTGAAGCAGCCGGCCGCCCATGCGGCGCTGCTGAAGCTGGTCGCGACCGCCGATGTGCTCGTCTACAACGTGCGTCCGCAGGCGATGGCGCGGCTCGGGCTGACGTGGCAGGCACTGTCCGCGCTGAACCCGCGGCTCATCCATGTCGGCGCGTTCGGCTACGGGCAGGACGGTCCGTACGCCGCGAAGCCCGCCTACGACGATCTGATCCAGGGTGCGCTGGGCCTGCCGTCGCTGGTGGCGCGCGTCGGTGACGGCGTGCCGCGCTACGTGCCGATCGCGATGATCGATCGCACCGTCGGCATGGCCGTCGTCAACGCGGTTTGCGCGGCGCTCTATCGCCGGGAGAAGACGGGCGTCGGCCAGTCGGTCGACGTGCCGATGTTCGAGACGATGGTCCCTTTCATGCTCGGCGAGCATCTCGCCGGCGCGACGTTCGAACCGCCCGAGGGCCCGACCGGGTATCCGCGCATGCTGGCCCGCGAACGCACACCGTTCCCCACGCGCGACGGGCATGTCTGCACGCTGATCTACACCGATCAGCACTGGCGCCGCTTCTTCGAGATGATCGGTCGCGCGGCGGATTTCGAACGCGATCCCCGCCTCGCGAATTTCGCGACGCGCACGAGCAATATCGCCGATCTCTACGCGATGGTCGCCGACATCCTGCGCACGCGCACCACCGCCGAATGGCTCGCGCTGTTCGATGCCGCCGACATCCCGGCAATGCCGCTGAACACGCTCGAATCCCTGCCCGAGGATCCGCAACTCGTTGCGACGGGCTACTTCCGCGTCGTCGAGCATCCGAGTGAGGGCACGTATCGGCAGATGGCGCCGGGCAGCGCATGGTCGGAGTCGCCGCCGACCGTCCGGCGCCACGCGCCGCGGCTCGGCGAACACAGCGCGGAACTGCTGCGCGAACTCGGTTATACCGACGCGGACATCGCAGCCCTGGCCGGCGCCGGCGCAACGAAGTGCGCCAGTTGATGTTCGACAGCGGTGTCCGGACCGGCAGGAGAACGTGGTCGGCGCCCCGACGGGCTATGCCGTCCGGCGCGTCGCCCGTGCGGCGCTACAGCCCGGCCTTCACCTGGTAGGCGCGCCACAGATTGCTCGACGCCCCCTGATGCACGCGCCGTTTGGCCGTCTCCACCGGCGTGAACAGTGCTCCCGTGCGCGCGGCCTTGAGGCCCAGCACGCGATGGCCGTTGACTGACACCCAGCCCCATTGCGCGCCGTGATTGCGGCGCAGGACTTCGCCGAGATAGCTGCCGATCATCGTCACCAGCGGCGCCACCTCGTCCGCGCCCGCGCGCTGGCGGCGGAAGTCCGCATGCAGCGAGCCGGCCAGTTCCTCGACGTCGCGCACACTCGCATCGCTGAAGTCGAGCTTGAGATTCAGTTCGGACTGCGCGAACACCACCAGTTCGCGGGCATGGCGCATCGCCGTGCCCTGGGCCGAACTGTCGGTCTCGAAGGACATGCGGGATTCACGCGCGGACGCCGTCGCCGCGCACAGCAGCAGCGCGAGCAGAGCGGTCAGTACGGAGTGTCGGAACATGCGGGCACCGGCCTGAAGGGACGGGCATTATCCGCCCGCCACGTGAGCTCCTGTGTGCGATGGGTCACGCCGAGTGCAAACAAGTGCAAGCGGGCCGGCGGACGGGTCGGGGCCACGCGTCTGCGGTGCCCGGTGACGCCGTGTAAACTGCCCTTCCCGGCAGGCGCCCGTCGTCAGGTCGCGATCCGCGGCTGCCCTCTGCCGGCGACGGCGCACGCTGCGCGCAGGATGGCGGCGGCCCGACCACCGGGCACACGGAGGACCAAGGGAAGGTGCCAGCGATGCCGAGACAGCGAGACGATTGCGCGACCAGGAGGCCATCCCGCGGCCGCCATGCCGACCCGACACGCCGATGGCGCTCATGAGCAAGGGCACTGGCCGCGTTCCGCCGGCGACCGGCGCGGCGCGGATCTGTCTCGCGATCGCGCTGCTGATCGTCACCGGTTGCAGCACGCTCCCGCTGTTCTACACGCGCGGCCCGACACTGGCGTCCTGGTGGCTCGATTCCTATCTCGATCTCGACAAGGCGCAGAAGGCCAGCACCCGCAGCGCGTTGCGCGACTGGTTCCGGTGGCATCGCGACACCCAGCTCGTGCGCTACGCCGACGCGCTCGCGGCGCTGCGCGCCGACGCGATGGCGGATCTCTCTTCCGACCGCGTGTGCGGGGTGAATGCGGAGATCAGGCAGGTGTTTCGCGATGGGCTCACGCAGGCCCTGCCGGCATTCGCGCGCCTCGGCAGTGCGCTCAGCGCACAGCAGCGGCAACTGCTCGCGCGCCGCTACGCCGAATCGAACGAAGAACTGCGTGACGAAGCGCTCGAAGGGACCGTCGTCGAGCGCCGCGCGCGCACAGCCGCTGAAGCAATCGACGCGGCAAAGGATCTCTACGGCCGCCTGGATCGCGATCAGAAGGCATTCATCACGCGTCGTATCGAGGCCTCACCGTACAACGCCGAGCACTGGCTCGCAGAGCGGGAAGCCCGACAGCGCGACACGCTCGCGACGCTCGAACAGATTGCCGCCCTCCCTGCCGGCGCCCGCGAGGGCGGCGCGCTCCCGATGCTCGCCGCGCTCGCCGCCACCTTCACCCGCTCGCCGCGTCCCGCGTATCGCGAATATCACACCGCGCTCACGCGCTACAACTGCGCGCTGATTGCCGACGTGCACAACCGGATGAACGCGAAACAGCGCGCGCGTGCCGCACACAAACTCGCCGGCTGGGAAGCCGATCTGCGCGGCCTGATGCAACAACCGGGGCCGCCGGATCGGGCCGATCAGGCGGCCACGCCGTGATGCCTGCAGGCGCGACGCGGCTGCGCTTACGCCTGGTACTTCTTGAGTTCGAAGCGGGCGATCTGCGCGCGATGCACTTCGTCCGGCCCGTCGGCAAGGCGGAGCAGCCGGGCGACGGCATAGGCCATCGCAAGGCCGAAGTCGTTGCTGGTGCCACCACCGCCATGCGCCTGGATTGCCCAGTCGATCACCTGACAGGCCATGTTCGGCGCGAGCACCTTGATCATCGCGATCTCGGCGCGCGCGGCCTTGTTGCCAACGGTGTCCATCATGTGCGCGGCCTTCAGCGTCAGCAGCCGGGCCTGTTCGATCATGATGCGCGACTCGGCGATGCGCTCCTGCGTGACGCCCTGATCGGCGACCGCCTTGCCGAAGGCGACGCGCGAGAGACTGCGCCGGCACATTTTCTCGAGGCTGCGCTCGGCGAGCCCGATGAGGCGCATGCAATGATGGATGCGGCCCGGCCCGAGACGACCCTGCGCGATCTCGAAGCCGCGGCCTTCGCCCAGCAGCATGTTCGTGACCGGCACGCGCACGTTCTCCCATTTCGTCTCCGAAGCGCGGTCGGGCGCACCGTAGTACCCGAAGATCGGCAACGAGCGCACGACGGTCACGCCGGGCGTGTCGAGCGGCACCAGGATCATCGACTGCTGCTTGTGACGGTTCGGATTGTCCGGATCGGTCTTGCCCATGAAGATCGCGATCTTGCAGCGCGGATCCGTCGCGCCGGTGGTGTACCACTTGTGGCCGTTGATCACGTAATGATCGCCATCGCGGACGATCGACGACTCGATGTTCGTCGCGTCGCTCGACGCTACCGACGGCTCCGTCATCGCGAAGCAGGAGCGTATTTCACCGGCAAGCAGCGGTTCGAGCCACAGCCGCTTCTGATCCTCCGTGCCGTAACGCAGGATCGTGTCCATGTTGCCGGTGTCCGGCGCGCTGCAGTTGAACACTTCCGGCGCCAGCGGCGAGCGCCCCATGATCTCGCACAGTGGCGCGTATTCGAGATTCGTGAGCCCGTCGCTGTGTTCGGACTTCGGCAGCCACAGGTTCCACAGGCCCTGCGCTTTCGCCAGTGCCTTCAGGCGCTCGGCGGTCGGATACACCGCCCACGGGCCGAGCTCTTCGGCTTCCTTCAGATACTGTGGCTCGGCCGGATAGACGTGCGCTTCCATGAACGCGGTGATGCGCGCAGCGAGTTCGCGCGTGGTGTCATTGGCTTCGAAGTAGGTCATCGGGGCAATCTCTGCATGGGTGTGTGTAGGGAGCTCGGACGGCGATCATAGCGGCGCCGCAGCGGCCCGGCGACGGCTTCAGCGATAGGCGGTGAACTCGCGGCCGAAGACCTCGCGCGCCACCACGCCCTTCATGATTTCGGGCGTGCCGTCGCCAATCTCCAGACCCATCACATCGCGCAGGCGCTGGCCGAACGGCAGGGTCTGGTCGTAGCCCACCCAGCCATGCAGCACCACGCAGGCATGGATGGCTTCGACCGCAATCTTCGGCGCGTACCACTTGGCCATCGCCGCCTCCTTCGTATGTCCGCGTCCCTGATCGCGCAACCACAGCGTGTGATAGGCGAGATGGCGCGCGGCGGCCACGTGCGTCAGATGCTCTGCGATCTGGAACGCAACGCCTTCGCGCCGGGCGAGCGGCTGGCCGAACGTATGGCGGGCCTTCGTATACTCGATGGTGTCGTCGAGCGACTGCGCCGCCGTGCCGAGACAGGCGAGCGCGATGATCGCGCGGTTGTAGTCGAAAGCCTCCATCGCCTGCACGAAGCCGCTGCCACCGCCGAGCTGATGCTGCGCCGGCACGCGCACCGCGTCGAAGCGCAGCGCGCCGCGTTCGCTGACGCGCTCGCCCACACTCGAATACACCTCGCGGCTGACGCCCGGCGCGTCCAGCGGCACCACGAAGGCGCCCATGCCCCGCGCGCCGGTACCGGCCCCTTCGATGCGTGCGAACACGATGCAGTCATCGGCAAAGCCGGCAAGGCTGATGGACGCCTTTTCACCGCTGATGATCCAGCTCTCGCCGTCCTGTGTCGCCGTGCTGCGGATGGCCGCCGCGTCCGATCCGGCGCCCGTTTCCGTGAGCCCGAAGGCCACGACGCGCTCGCCGCTGGCGATCTTCGGCAACAGTTGCCCGCGCAGCGCGGGATCGCCGTGAGCACCGATCAGATCCGCGGCGATCAGGGACAACTGCAGCAGCAGCGTGATGCTCAGATCGCCGCGCGCCAGTTCTTCAGCCGCGATGCCGGCCAGCACGTAGCTGCCCTCGCTGCCGCCGAGCGCCAGTGGCACGCGGATGCCGAGCACGCCGAGTTCGCCCAGTTCGTGGATGGCGTCGCGCGTGAGGCGCTCGCCGCGATCCCAGCGCGCCGACATCGGCCGCAGGCGCTCCTGTGTGTAGCGACGCACGGCCGCCTGGAAGCGCTGTTCGGTGTCGTCGAAGTCGAAGTTCATCGGCAGGTCCCGGGCGATGGCGGCCCCGGGAACTTACTATGCAGCGGCGGCGGACACCACACGGGGACGGGCCCCGGGCTCCATGTCTGCAGCGGGCAGGTCCTGATCCCGAACAGCGTCCAGGCCGGGCACTCGCGGATCGCGGCCGGTGGAACGAATCACGCCGCGTTGCAGCCCGCCGGCTTGTACACGCGCACCGTCGACGGCGGATTGCGCACCAGCGCCGCCGCCGGCCGGACCGGCCGCTTCACCAGTTCGCCACCACAGTTCGGGCAACGATGGCCGAGCCGGTCGGTCGCGCAGGCGGCGCAGAACGTGCACTCGAACGAACAGATCCGGGCATCTTCGGCCTGCGGCGGCAAATCGCAGTCGCAGCATTCACAGGACGGACGAAGTTCCAGCATGGTCGTGCCTCCGGGTGGGACGGGATTGCCGTTGTCGCACGTTCCCCGGCGCCAGGGCAAGCGGACAGTGCACGCGCAGCGCTCAACGGGCGGCGACGACTTCCAGCTCGATCAGCATGTTCGGCCACACCAGGCCCGGTAGAAATGTCAGCATCGAGGCGGGTGCGTGCCCGTCCAGGTAACGAAGGCGAATGTCGCGGTAGGCCGCCAGGTCCTCGCGCCGCGTCAGATGCTGGGTCAGTTTCGCGATGTGGCGAACATCCATGTCGGCTTCCTGCAGGATCCGCACGATGTTGCGCCATGCGAGTTCGGCCTGCGCCGCGAAGCTGTCGGGCAGATCGCCGCTGTCGGCATCGATCCCCGGCGTCCCGGACACGAGCAGGATCTCGGTGGCGTCGGTGATCCTGACCGCGTCACTGTACTGACCGACATGGCGCGCGATTCCGGCGTTGACGATGTGATTCATGGGCGGGGCCTCCGATGGTTGCAGCGTCATGGAAGCATGGCACGGAATGCGCGGGCGAAGTCGTGGGCGCGGCAATCGGTCCGTCGCCGAATCTGAATAGCAGAGCGCAAAAGCGCGCCTGTCGTAGGTTGGGCTGACGCAGGAAGCCCAACACGGCGGGCGTCCAGGCGCGACCGCCTTGTTTTCGGGTACGTCGCGACATGGAACCGGTGGACCGGCATGATGGGGTGACAACGGATACGCCGATGTTGGGCTTCCTCCGTCAGCCCAACCTTGTATTGTTCCGTGGTCGCCCTGAGGTCGCGTCTCGGGGCGACAGGACAGTCGGACGCCGTGCCCAACCTGGAGCTTCCAGCTC
>LNEL01000007.1 GCA_001464935.1 Gammaproteobacteria bacterium Ga0077536 | reverse complement strand
TATTATGTTTTTGGTATTTGCGATCTTTTCATAGAGAGAGAATGCGAATTCGTAGTTGCGCTCTACGCCTTTTCCCAGGAAGAACATTCGCGCAAGTCCTATGTACGCCCACTCATCGCCCGCCTCGTTTTTAGAGCGCGTATACCATTGAATCGCAAGTTCGAAACCCTTCTCGACACCTCCGCCCCCGAACTCATAAATGTTTGCCACTTCTGCAATCGCATTGACATCGCCAAGCGAGACGAGCTGCTGAAATGTAGCCATCGCTTCTTCAGAGCGTCCATTCTTCCTGGCGGAGACGGCACGCCGCCACAGTTTCTTGACGGGATCGCCCTTATTCATCAAGGCGCCTCCATTCCGCCAAAAATCCGGGCCATCAATTTAGGCATCCTTCTACCTTACGCTTGCATGACGGATCGCCACGCCCTCGGAGGACGCTTCTCGCCAACACCGTCCCCGTGCAGTAAGACGCCTCATCCGACGCCAGGTACAAACACCCGTAAGCCACTTCCTCAACCGTCGCCGGCCGCCCCATCGGCGCGATCAGCTTCGGGTTCTCCGGCGAGAACAGCATCGGCAGCACGCTTTCCACCATCTGCGTCTGCACGAAGCCCGGCGCGACGACATTGCAGCGGATGTGGTTGTCGACGTAGCCGACGGCGATGGATTTGGAGAGGTTGATGATGGCGCCCTTGGTGGCGGTGTAGGTGTGGGCGTCGGGGGCGCCGCCCATGCCGAAGATGCTGGCGACGTTGACGATCGAGCCCTTGTCCTGCTTGATCATCTGCTGCAGCACCAGGCGGCTCACGTAGAAGAGGCTGTGGAGATTGAGCCCCATCACTTCGTGCCACTTGTCGATGGGCGTGCTGTGCACGGGGTCCATCGAGCCGATGCTGGTCTCGCGCCAGTTGTAGCCGACACCGGCGGCATTCAGCAGGATGTCGATGCGGCCGTACTCTTTGATGCACTGGTTGACGGCCTTCTCGGCTCCTTCGGGTGTCGCGAGATCCGCGCTGCAGACGCTGCCCTTGCCGCCGGCGGCCTTCACCTGCGAGAGCGTTTCATCAAGGTTCGCCTGCGTGCGGGACACGCCGAAGACGGTGGCGCCCTCTTTTGCGAACATCACCATGCAGGCGCGGCCAATGCCGGTGCCTGCGCCAGTGACCAGGGCAATCTTGTTCTCTAGCCGACCCATTTGTGCCTTTCCTTTAGGTGCTGGATTGGCCACCGAGAACACAGAGAACACAGAGGAAGAGGAAGATTGGCCCAGCCAACCGGGAGCGGTGGCGCACGCCGACAGTCACGGCACTGACTGTCAGGCCGGATCTATCAATTTCTTACTCGGTGTTCTCGGTGTTCTCGGTGGCAAAAAAACCTATTCGTCCCGCACGCGCCCCAACAGGCGCAGCAGGTCTTCGTGCAGTTCGAACCACACGGTGTGGTAGCTCTCGGTGCGGGCGTCGCTGACCCAGGCGTGGTCGCCGTCTTCGGCTTTCTCCAAGGCCGCTTCGAGTTTCTGCTGGTACACCGCGAGGCGCGGCGCGCAGGCGACGAGGCCTTGGAGGATCGGCTCGAAGCGCTCGTGCAGATCGCCGAGGCGGTCGAGGATGCGCGCGTCGTGTTCCTTGTTCGAATGATCGTTCGGCACGCGTTTGCCGCCGATGTCGACGGTCTGCCAGTCGGTGATCAGCTGCTTCAGATCGCGGTTGATCACTTCGAAGCGCTCGTAGCCGCTGCTGAAGCGCGCGTCTGCGCGCAGGGCGCCGCAGTAGCGTGAATATTCGCCGTCGAGCATCAGCCGCCCGGCCGGGGTCAGCACGTAGCGGCCGTCGGCCTCGACAAGTCGCCCTTTGGTGACGCCGATGGCCAGTGCCGCAGTGACGCGTGCGGCCGGCAGGCCGGCGACGCTTGCGATGGCCGCGGGGGCGGCGTGTTTCTTGATGGCCACGGCGTGCATCACGAGGTGGAGATCCGGGACGTGCTGCGCGCCGGTGCGAACGGAGAGGCCGAGGCTGCTCATGTCCGCCCCCGCAGCGCTTCCACGTCTTCGCGCCGGAGTCCCGCGCCCTTGTCCTTGAGCACACGCGAGTGCTGCTGTTCGAGCTTGAACATCGTGTCGGCCTGCGGCGTGTCGTAGTGGTACTTCACCCAGTCCGCACACAGGAAGCGGTACGGCTCCTGGCACAGCGTCGGCGTGAACTCGCGGGACAGGCGGTTGTACTCGGCGAGTGTGAGCACGCCGCGCGAGGTGCGGTAGCGATCCTGCTTGTCGGGCAGGTTGCTCACGCCCGGTCGCATCGGGCCCACACCGCGCGTGTACTGGCCATCCGTCAGCATCGAGTACGGGAAGTAGGACAGCGAGCGCGTCGGGTTGTCGTTGTGCTGCATCATCGTGTAGTCATGGAGGCGCTGGCTCGGTGAGCTGATGTAGCCCACGAGTTCGCCGAGGAACAGGTTGCCGTACTCGTCGTTCAACAGCGGCCGGAAGCGTTCGGCACGCTCGTCGATCTTCATCCAGTCGTCCACTTCGTAGCAGCCCGCGATGTGCGCGAACTCCTTGATGACGGCGAAGTAGGTCAGCGCGCCGGCGTCGAGCTGCTGGTCGCGGGTCCAGCCGGCCATGGTCTTCCACAGCAGCGAAGTGGCGTGTTTGATGCGACTGGTCAGGTCGTTGAAGGTCGCGGTGAGCTCCTCGGCGCTGCCCATGCCCACCGGCACGTGGCCTTCGCTCAGGTTGTCCGCCGTGTAGAGGCCGACGCCCACCATGTGCTCGGCTTTCAGTTCCGGCACGGACTCGAACGAGCCCCAGTCGTCGAGCAGGTTGATGTGCACGCCTTCGACGATCATCGTCACCGTGAGATTGTTGTACGGGATGTCGGCGCCCACGCCGTCGAGCCACGGGTAGTCGCTCTCGGACAGTTCGCGGAAATCCCGTACCAGCATCTCGCGCCTGTCACCGACCTTGTACGGCCCGTAGTTGTGCAAGGTGAGCCGGCTCTCGCAGGACACGAGGAAGCCGTACTGCGCGGTTGCGGCGAGGAAACCCTGCGCCGCCTTGTGGAGCGCGTCGCCTTCGCGGCATTCGAAGGCATCCGCGTGGAACACCTGCAGCTTCTGCTCGGGCATCACCTGCGCGCGATGGCCGGCCTGGCGGTTCGTCAGGTTGCCGTTGTTCCGGTGCCAGGAGAGCTGGAAACGCTTCCAGCAGTCGAGCACATAGCTCACGTCTTCGACCGCGTCCGTCGGCTCGATGAGCCCCCAGTTGATCAGCATCTCGCGGCCGAGCAGGTAGAAGCACGGGAAAGTCCACGCGACGATCTTGATGCCCTGGTTGCGCGCGCGATCGCCGATTTCCTCCATCGACATCTGCGCTTCGATCTTCCGCAGCAGTTCGGGATAGCGGTAGTAGCAGTTCAGGTAGGAGAACAGAATGTAGGCCGAGACCGGAAAGATCTTCGATTCCTGCACCGTGCGCGTGGCGCACAGCCAGTACACTTCATCGGCGTTCTGCTGGATGAGGTTGTTGGTCTCGAGCAGTTGGGCGTAAGTCGGTTTGTAGTCGCTCATCTTTGTGTGTTCCTGGTTCAAGCGAGCCGCCACACGCGTGCCGGCACTTCGGTGCCGCTCGCGTAGTCGTCACCCGTCTTCGCGCGCGCCGTGCATTCCACTTCTATCCTCTGCCCGTCCTTGATGCCGGACAGCTTCACGTTCATCAGGCACGGAATGCCGTATTCGCGCGTCAGAATCGCAAGATGCGAGCGCGTGGTGCCGCCCGCGCACAGCACGCCCTTGAACTGCTCGAGCACGGGCGCCGTCAAGGTGCCGCCGGAGTCATCCACGATCGCGATGGTGTCGGCCGGCACGCCTTCGGTCAGGTACTTCAGCACTGTGTCGCTGGTGCGCACGTAGCGCGCAATGCCGACGACCGTCTGCGTGCGCGTGACGACGTTGTCGCCGGCGCCGCGCAGTTCGCGGCCCTGCGCGTCCGGTGCGGCGGTTGGCGCCTGTTCGTGTTCGAAGCTGAAGTCGGCCTGGTTCAGGCCCTTGTCCTTGTAGGCCTGCGGCCGCTCGGCGGCCGAGGAGATCGCGGACGGCTCGAAGCGATAGCCGTAGTCGAGCACGCGCTGTTCGATGCGCAGCAGGTCTTCCTTGGTGATCGCGGTTTCGCCGGCGCCGGCGACGAAGTCCCGCCACTCGCCGCCGAACTCGGCGAAGCGCTTGCGCACGAGATCCTTCACCGCACTGTTGTAGGCCTCGACGAGCGGAAACTCGGACTGCCACGCGTACTTGTCTGTATCGGTATAGAGCCTGGCGCTCATGTCAAAAACTCCCTCAGCAGGTGTAGTGCTCGCGCAGGTGCCGCAGCTCGGCGTCGCCGAGGCCGCAGGCCTGCGCCAGAAAGGCCTTTATCGAGGCATGGCTGTCGTCGATCGCCGCAAAGGCCGCCGCGAGATAGGACTCGTGCGTCTCCAGCAGCGGCATCACCAGTGCGTTCGCGGTCGCCTCGTTGTTGGCGCGCACGGCGTACTTCTCGCGCACGCGGCCGACTTCGGTCGCGGCCGGAAAATATTGGCGTGACAGCATGAAGTCGAACAGGATGGTGTCACGCGGCACGCCGAGCGCGCTCAGGAACAGCGCAGAGCCGATGCCCGTGCGCTCCTTGCCGGCCGAGCAGTTCAGCAGCACGCTGCCTTCGCGCGAAGCCAGCAGCACATCGAACATGCGCGCATAGCGCGCGGCGGACGCTTTCACAATGGCGCGCATCGTCTCGTGGATCGCTTCGCGCACGACCATTGGATCGTCGGTCGACGCGAACACGCGATGGAAGAACTCGCGATCGCCGACGCCGGGCGGAATGCCCAGGGTCGCCATCGCGGGCGAGCCCGGCAGATCGGCGTTCTCGGCCGCCCGCTCTTCTTCCATGCGGAAATCGCAGATCGCACGGATGTCGAGGGCGGCGAAGTCGTGCTTGCCGGCCTCGGTGAGGTTCGCCATGTGGCCGGAGCGGAACACGCGGCCCCAGCGCACGCGGCGCTTCTCGTCGGTAAGGTAGCCGCCGAGGTCGCGGAAGTTCACGCAGCCGTCGAGCGGCACGTCGCGCCGCGCGACGATCAGCGCCTCGCCCTGCGCGGGCACCAGCCTGAAATAGTGACGCCCTGGACCGAGTGCCGGCAACCTGGCACCGCTGCGTGCGTCGCGGAGCACGGGCGCTTCGACATCGGCCAGGTTCGGCTCACTGCCCGCCCAGATGTCGACCAGGCCGGTGGTAAAAGAGTCGTCCCAGTCAATCCGCAGGCCACCGGCCGCGTCGGGCACCACGCGCACGCCGAGCATGCTATCCATGGCCGGCCCCTGCGCGCGCACGATCCGTTGCCGAATTGAAAATTGCATGTGTCATAGCGGCGGAATAGTAACGTAGCGCGGCGCGCGAGTCGGCAATTTTGCGCGCGCCGGTTCGAGCAATGTGCATGCGCAGCAAAACGAGACTGGCCGCGGGGAAATGCGGCCGTCGACCGCTGCGCGCCTAACGCTCAACCTGTTGCGCGCGCTCGTTCTTCGCGGCGCTGTACGAGGCCACGCAGTAGGGCACGAGAAAATTCAGCAGCACATGCGGCCACGACACGCCGCTGCCGCGCCACAGCGCCTCGCCCTGGTTGATCAGGTTCAACACGCTGCCGACGACCAGCGCAATCTTCACCGCGTTGCGCGCGATGTGCGGTTGAAGAGCGGTCTGCAGCAGAGAGTCCATCGCGATGCCGTGGGTGGGTGGCGACGGACGATAGCAGAAGTGCGCGGTATCGCTCAGGGGCTAGTATTGGCCACCGAGAACACAGAGAGCACCGAGGGGGAAACTGGATAGTTGGCGGCCGCCTTCACGACGACGGTAGCCGCAGCACCGGGCTGATGACCGAAGATCAACGGTTGGCGCGAGCAGAACAGCGGACGGTCATGAAGCTTCTGCCCCACCCGGCCTTCATCAAAGCTCGGTGTAGCACGGGTGGAACGGGGTGGAACCCGGGATTTGCGGCGTCGAACAGGCCGCTCCCGGGTTCGGCGCTGCGCGCTACACCCGGGCTACACGAGCGCGCCTGAGGGGCACTTTCACAGCACCCTACGCGGTGAGAATCGCGTTTCAGCCGCGCAGACGGATCTTGAAAGATCGTGCTACCGCTTGCTTCGCGGCGGCTGCGAGCCATTCATCCATCCCAAACACCACCACCCGCACCGCGCCCATCATCACCACCGCCCCGTCCAGTCCGCGAAATGCCGACGCTCGGTGTCGGCCATCCAGCGGTTGATTTCCCACAGGTCGCCGACCGGCATGCCGGTGAACGGTGCGGCCTGCAGGTAGCCGTTCGGGCCGAACTCGGGGGTCATCGTGGTGATTTCGCGGCCCTGCGCGCGGTGCTGTTGCCACACCTGCGCCCACCAGCGTTGATGCGCGATCAGCGCGTATCGGTACTCGGGCGCTGCGGGGTGCGGGACCTGCGGGCCCTGTTCGTAACCCACCCGGCACTGGATGTGAAAAGCGCGCGGGCACACCGCTGCGAGCGCTTCGACCTCTTCGTCGATCAGGCGCTCGGCGACGACGCACCAGTGGCTGAAATCGCAGGTGATGCGCAGGTCGGGCAGCGCTTCCACGATCGCCTGCGTTGCCCACGGCGAGAACATCGAGCGCGCGCGGTGGGTTTCGAAGCTCAGCGTCACGCCGTAAGCATTCCCGAGGTCCATCGCGCGGCCGAAGAAATCGACGTTCGCGGCCAGTGGCCACGCGTCGAGGCCGCCCATGCAGTTGATGAATTCGAACGGGATGCCGCTGTCGAGCAGGCGCTCGATGCCGGCGGCGAGGCTGCGCAGGTGTTCGTCGACGCTCGCCGCGCGCACCGGTATCCAGTACGCGTCGCTGCTGCCGCCGGTGCAGATTTCGCCGATGTAGCGCAGGCCCTGTTCGCGCAGGCCGCGCGTCAGCGCGGTCAGGCCCTGTGCATGTGCCGGCAATTGGCCTTCGAGGCCGTCGAAGCCCGCCGCACGCGCGTCAGCGGCAATCCTCGCGTAGTCCTCGCCCGCGCCCCACAGGGAGCGGTAGATCTGTAATTGCATGTCGATGCCCCGGTGCGATGACGATCACGAAGGGGCAAGAACGGTGCCACTGCCGGCGGCAGGACGCCCGGCCGATGTACACGGCACGGGACGCCGCGATCGGGGCGATCAGCAACCGACCTCGCACGGCTCATTTTGGTGCCGATCGGCGTAGTAACGCACCTGATGGTCGCCTGCGGTCTGGCGGTTGAACGTTGCCCGGTAGCGCCGGCAGGCGCCCGGGCCCCCGTTCGACAACAGGCGGTAAGGCGCGGCGGCGTCGAGATACAACAGATCGCCCGGCGCGAGCGCGACCCCGGTGTAGACCAGCGAGGCCGCTTCGGCGTCGGTCAGCGGTGCACGCGCACGCTGCAGCCCGACGCGATGTCGGCGCGGCGCGATCTGCAGGCAGCCCTGCGTTGCCGGATCGGCGTCGATGCCGACGATCACGCTGACGAAGGTGTCCGCGTAGTAGGCCCATCCGTCATCGACATCGCGGCCCGGCCCGCTGCCCGGATGGCCGGGCAGGCTGAATTCGAGCTTCTCCATCAGCAGCACCGCGGGCGCGCCGAGCAACTGCGCGGCCGGCGAGGTCAGGGCGTGGGTCAGCTGGCGAAAGCCTTCGTGGAACGGCGTGAGGCGCTCGATGCCGCTGATCAGACAGTGGCCGTGATGCTTCAGGCACTGCGTGTGATGCACGCGCTGGCGGCCCGGCACTTCAGGCAGCGCCGCGGCCTCGGCCGCCCAGCGCTGCAGCGTGGCAGCCATCGGCGGCGCGAGCGAGCGGCGCACGAGCAGAAAACCCGTCGCATGGAATTCGGCGATCTGTGCCGGATCGAGGACCGGCGTGGTGAGGCCCAGGCTGATGCCCATGTGTCAGGCCCTCCCTCGCCGGCGGCTGGCCGGCAGCGGCCCCAGCACGCGCGCGGCCACGGCGAGATGCGCGCGCCGCGTGAGCCACAGCAGCGGTGCGCCGGCGAGCACCGCGGCAGGGGCGTCGGCGGCGAGACAGGCGACGACGGTCAGCAGCCCGAGCAGCGCTGCCGCGGTCATCAAATCATGGGAAAAGGGGGCGGGCGGCGGCGGCCGCACCAGTGAGAGTTCGGGACGGTATTCGCGGGCATGCTGAGACATCGGGCACCTGCATCGGCGTTGACGGCATCGGGTGCTGCGCGCCATCGCCGGGGCTCACCCGGCCTGCATGCGCTCCCCTCCTGTTCGCAAGAGAGGGAGGACCGGCGGCATCGGCGATCTTAGCGTCCGTGGGCCGGTGCAGGTGTATCGCCGCGTGCGCGATCTGTGATGCGCGTCATGCCGGGCGGGCAGTGACCAGCCAGGTGCCGCTCGGCATGTGCACGCGGCCGTCGACGAGCCGCGGTTCGAGCGTCGCGCGCAGCGCCGCGAGCACTGCGTCCCGGTCTGCCGCGGACGCGGCGGCAAAACCGGCGGCCGGTGGCCCCATGCGCGTCATCTGTTCGAGCGCATCGTCCATGGTGCCGAGTTCGAGGGTTTCATCGTGCGACACGATCTCGATTGCGCCGAAGCCGGCGTCGGCGAGAATGCCGCGCAGGCGCTGCGCGTCGGCGAAGGCGAACGGACCCGGTGCACCCGGCGGCGTCGGCTCGGGCCGTGGCAGCACCGTGAAGGCGGCGCGCACGCAGTCGGCCATCCACGGGTTTTCATCGAGCGAGCGCCAGCAGATGAACGCGAGACGGCCTCCCGGTTTCAGGGCGCTGCGCAGGTTCCTGAACGCTGCCACCGGATCGGGGAAGAACATCACGCCGAAACGCGACACCACGAGGTCATAGCCCGACAGCGGCATCGCTGCCGCATCGCCGAGGGCGAACGACAGGTTGCCCGTCGGCTTGAAGCGGGCACGGGCGACATCGAGGATCACCGCCGACACGTCGCAGCCGGTCACGCGGCCCGTGGGTCCCACGGCGCCGGCCGCCGCCGCACTCGTCAGCCCGCCACCACACCCGACATCGAGCACGGTCTCGCCCTTTTTCGGCGCGGCCAGCGTGATCAGGCGATCGGCCAGCGGCTGCAACATGCGCTCGACGCGTTCGATGTTGTCGACCCAGCGCCGCCCCCCCTCTTCGTTCCAGTATGCGGCCTGATCGGAGCCGGGGGTCACGGGTGCGGGGGTCGTCATGGGCGTCGAGTCCTTGCGGTTGGGCGGAAGACGCCGGAATGATGCCACATCACGGCGAAGCGGCGCCCGACTCCAAGCGGGGCTGCACGGGCCTTCGTTGTTGTCTGAGTTGGGCTTCCTTCGTCAGCCCAACGGTCATGAAGCGCCTGCCCCACCCGGCATCATGAAAGCCCGGTATCGCCTGGCGTGGCCCGGATGCAGCATCGCAGAATCCAGGATCGGGGGTCTGCACGGCGTTGTACCGCGGCAACCGGACGGCGTGGTGCGGGTGCCGGAGATGAGCGCCGGCGCCGCCGCGACGCCGGATTCCGCAATGCTGCATCCGGGCTAGGTGAGGCTGCCCTATCCGGCATCACGAGACCTCGGTGTAGCCCGGGTGTCACGCAGTCGAACCCGGGATCTGCAGGGGCTGACAGGCCCCTCCCGGGATCCGCGCTGCGCGCTACTCCCGGGCTACTTCGTGCCCGGCGCATGCACTTTCACAGCAACTCACGCCGATGCGCGAACTGGCAGGGTCGGCCGCTATTCCGCGCGCTCCGACCAGCCGCCGCCGAGCGCGCGGTACAGCGCGATCGCCGCGCTGTATTCCGCGCGGCGCGCATCGACATGGGCGTCTTCGGCGGAGAACTCGGCGACCTGGCTGTTCAACAGCGTGAGGAAATCGATGCGGCCGGCGACATAGCGCTCGCGCGCGAGCCGCGTCGCGGCCTGCGCTTCGTCGGCGGCGATGGCCAGCGCCGCGCGGCGCTTCGCGCTCGCCGCCACCGCATTCAATGCGACTTCGACTTCGCGCGTGGCGTTCAGCACCGCCTGGCGGTAATTCGCGACGAGTTCCGCACGGCGCGCGCGCGTGCGCTCGACTTCACCAGCGAGGCGCCCACCCTGGAAGATCGGCGCGGCGAGCGCCGCGGCGAGACTGCCGATGGTCGAGACCGGGTCGATGCCGAAGTTGCCGCTGCCGCTCAGCGACAGGCGCGGCAGCATCGCCGCGCGCGCCACGCCGATATCGGCGTTCGCCGCCGCAAGCTCCGCTTCGGCGCGCTGCAGATCCGGGCGCCGCGTCAGCAGCAGCGACGGTTGTCCGGGGGCGATCGCCGGCAGCTTCAGCGCCGCGAGCGAGGCCGCGCCCGCGGGCTCACTGTCCGGCACCACGCCCTTCAGCACGGCGAGCGCGTAGCCACTGTCGCGCAGTTGCTGCTCGAGCGCGGCGACCGCCGCTTCGACGTTCGCCACCGTCGTGCGCTGCTGCGCGACTTCGAGTCGTGAGGTCGCGCCTTCGCGCAGCCGCGCTTCGACGATGGCGAGCACCTGCCGGTTGCTCAACAGGTTCGCACGCGCGATCGCGAGCCGCTCGCGCAGGCTTGTCGCGGCGATGAAGCCGTCGGCAACATCGGCGACCGTCACGAGTTCGAGCGCCGCGCGATCCTGGCGGCTCGCGCTGTAGCGCTCGGCAGCCGCCGCGGTCTGCGCGCGGATGCGCCCGAACAGGTCGACTTCGTAACTGACGCTGACGCTCGCCTGGTGCGACGTGCCGCTGCCGAAACCGCCACCACCAAAACCACCGGTGGTGCCGCCACTGAATGCGCCACCGCCGAAACTGTCGCCGGAGATGAAGGTGCGGTTCGACCCGAGGCTGGCGTCGATCGCGGGGAAACGGTCGGCACCGGCCACGCGCAGCGTCGCGCGCGCCTGTTCGATGCGGGCGAGCGCCGCCACGAGATCCTGGTTGCCGGCGAGCGCGGCGTCGATCGCGCCGCTCAGCGACGGATTGTCGAACTGCGCCCACCAGTCGGCGAGCGACGTCGCCGTCGCCGAGGCACCCGCGCCGTCGCTGTACTGCGCGGGCAGCGCCTGGTCAGGCGGCCCGTCCATCGGCACCAGCGAGCAGGCCGCCAGCGCCATGGCGAGCGACACGATGCCGCCAATCTTCAGGGCGTGTACGGCGTTCATTCGCTCGCCAGCGCCACGACGGGGTCGAGCCGCGCCGCCTTGCGTGCGGGCAGGAAGCCGAACACGAGGCCCGTGACGAGCGCACTGGCGAACGCACCGACCGACGGCCACGGTGAGAACAGGACGTCGATGCCGAACGCGCGCAGCAGCAGCCCGATGCCGATGCCGAGCGCCACGCCAATCACGCCGCCGATCATGCATACCACGGCGGCCTCGGTGTTGAACTGCAGCATGATGTCGCGCATGCGGGCGCCGGTCGCCACGCGCACGCCAATTTCGCGCATGCGCTCGGTGACGCTGACGAGCATGATGTTCATCACGCCGATGCCGCCGACGATCAGCGAAATCAACGCCACCGCGCCGAGCAGCAAGGTCAGGGTCTTCTGCGTGGCGGTCGCCATTTCGATCATCGATGCCATGTTGCGCACACTGAAATCCTCGATCCGATGGCGCTCGCGCAGCAGCTTCGTGATGGCCTGCTCGGTCTCCGCGATACGCGTCAGATCGGCGACCTTCATCGTGATGCTGTGGACGTGCGCGCCGCCGAACAGCCGGATGAGACCCGTGCTCAGCGGAATGAAGACGACATCGTCCTGGTCGCTGCCGAACATCGACGCGCCCTTCGGCGCCAGCACGCCGATCACCTCGAAGGGCACGTTGCGCAGGAGCACGAAGCGCCCGATCGGATCTTCGTCGTTCGGAAAGAGCTGTTTGACGACCGTGCTGCCGAGCACCGTCACCGGCGCGTAGCCGGCGAGGTCGCGATCGTTGAAGAACGAGCCCGCACTCAGCGCCCAGTCGCGCATCTCCGGCATCGACGGCCATGCGCCGGTGACGGTCGTCATGTAGTCGAGGTTGCCGAAGCGCGCGGTATAGCGGCTGCTGCGTTCGGGCAGCACGAGGTCGACGTTCGGGATCTCCGTCATCGCCTCGGCATCGTCGGGTGTCATCGTCACGATGTCGCCGCCGCCACGAAAGCCGAGCGCACCCGGCCGCGCGATCAGCAGGTTGGTGCCCATCGCGGAAATCTGCTCCATGACTTTCTTCGTGCTGCCGCTGCCGATCGCGAGCATCGTGACCACCGACGCGACGCCGATGACGATGCCGAGGAGGGTCAGCGCCGTGCGAAAGAAGTTCACGCGCAGCGAGCGCAGTGCCATCTTCGTCGACTCGAGGATCTCCGGCAGCAAACCCGGGGTGCCGCCGCGATGCGCCGAGGGCAGACGCGGCGTGGTCGGCGCGACCGCATCGAAGCCGTCGATCACCCGGCCATCGCGCAGCCTGATCACGCGCTCGGCCTGGCTCGCGATGTGTTCGTCGTGGGTGATGAGGATCAGCGTGCGACCGGTCGCATGCAGTTCCTTCAGCAACGCCATCACTTCGAGACCGCTGCGGCTGTCGAGCGCACCGGTCGGCTCGTCGGCGAGGATCACCGGCGGATCGTTCATCAGCGCGCGCGCGATCGCCACACGCTGCTGCTGGCCGCCGGAGAGTTCCGTCGGCCGGTGGTGACTGCGCTCACCGAGCCCCAGCTGCACGAGCAGCTCGCGCGCCCGTGACCGACGCTCGTCGCGCGCGAGGCCGGCGTACACCGCGGGAATCTCGACGTTCTCCTCGGCAGTCGCATTCGCGAGCAGGTTGTAGCGCTGGAAAATGAAGCCGAAGGTGTTGCGCCGAAGTTCGGCGAGGCCGTCGCCATCGAAGCTCGCGACATCCTGGCCATTGACGCGATAGTGGCCGGCGGTCGGCCGGTCGAGGCAACCGATCACGTTCATCAGCGTCGACTTGCCGGAACCCGACTGGCCCATGATGGCGACGAACTCGCCGGCCCAGATCTTCAGCGAACAGTCGTCGAGCGCGCGAACCACCGTGGTGCCGCTCACGTAGAAGCGGCTCACGGCGTCGAGTTCGAGCAGCGGGGCTGCGCTCACAGCCGCGGCGGAAACTTCGGCATGCCAGCCGCGGCGGCCGGCATGGCGCCCGGCAACAGGACTTCGTCGCCGACCTCGAGGCCCTCGAGCACCGCGCCGACGCGCCGGTTCCGGATCCCGACCTGCACCACGCGCGGCGCCATTCCTGTGGCCGTTTTCACCTGCACGCGGTGCGCCTCGCCGCCGGCCTGGTCGGCGTCGGGCACGCGCTCGCCGAGGGCCGCGAGCGGCACCAGCGGCTTGTCCTCGGCGCGACCGAGCACGAAGAACACCTGTACGCTCATGCCGGTCATCAGGCGTCGATCGCGGTTGTCGACGTCGAGCAGCGCGTTGTAGAGCACCACTTCATTGATCACTTCGGGCGAGGGCAATACCTGGCGTACTTCGCCCTGCCAGCGATCGTCCATCGCGCCGAGCGTCGTGAAGTATGCCGACTGCCCGGGCGTGATCCGCATCACGTCCGCCTCGGCGACCTGCGCGCGCACCGTCATGCGATCGAGATTCGCGAGCTGCACGATGACGGGCGCCTGCTGCACGGCGTTCAGGGTCTGCCCTTCCTGCGCGCTCTGCAGGACCACGGTGCCGTCCATCGGCGCGAAGATTTTCGTGAACGTCAGGTTGGTGCGGTCGCCGTCGAGCGTCGATTCGGCTTCTTCGATCTGCGCGCGCAGCGAATCGGCGCGTGCCTGCGCGACGCGCCAGTTCGTCTCGCTGTCTTCGAGTGCTTCCTGGCTGACCGCCTGCTCGGCGATCAGGCGCTTGTTGCGCGAATAGATGCGATCGGCCAGTCGAATCTGTGCCTGCTGTTCGGCGAGCTGGGCGCGCAGCGTGCGCAGCCTGGCCTCGTTGGCCTGCACGCGCGCCTCGTAGACGCGCGGGTCGATCTCGGCCAGCAACTGGCCCTTCTTGACGACATCGCCGATCTCGACATGGATGCGTTTGACCTGCCCGGACACCTGGGCACCGACGTCGACGTACTCGCGCGGTTCGAGCTTGCCCTGTGCGGTGACGACTTCCTCCACCGTGCCCTGCGCGATCGTGACGAAGCTCTCCGGGCCGGGCGCCGAGGCCTCACTGGCGGATTTCTGCTGATACCAGTACGCGCCGCCGCCGATCGCGGCCAGCAGCGGCAATATCCACCATTTCGCCCGGCGCGCGCGGCGCGGCGCTGCTTCCATGTTCAGTCAACCTCTGTCTGGTCACCAGGACCGGGGCGGGATTCGGACGTCGGATCCGGTCGTGAACCGGATCACGGACCGGCGACGAATGGGAACCGTGGTGCAGGCGGAAGTTCCGCGTCTGCCTCAGTCGGCATGTTAAGCGAGATTGCCAAGCGACGGCATCATGCTTACGTCCCGTGACAAAGTCCGGTTCAACAACGCCTCACCGCAGACTTGATCCGCCTGCATGGCATTCGGTGCCGTCGTCGGGTAGCTTGAAGCCATGCACGCTGGACTTTCGAACACCCGATGACGCCGGCCCTGCACACGGGTCTGCCGCTGCTGCGCGAACTGCTGGTGTTCTGCGCAATCGCCGGCGTCCTGATCCCGCTCGTGCGGCGTCTGCATTTCAGCCAGGTGCTCGCGTTCCTCATCGTCGGCGCCGCGATCGGCCCGTTCGGCTTTGCCAGCCTGCTGCCGGCCGACGCGCTGTTGCGCCAGCTCGTGATCACCGATGTCGACGGTGCCAAGAGCATCGCCGAGTTCGGCGTCGTGTTCCTGCTGTTCACGCTGGGCCTCGAGATGTCGGTCAGCAAGCTCTGGGCCTTGCGGCGCTGGGTGTTCGGTCTCGGCTGCGTGCAGATTTTCGTCACCGCGGGCCTGATCGCAGTCCTCGCCCAGGCGTTCGGCAACAGCTGGGCGGCCGCCAGCGTGCTGGGGCTCGCGCTCGCCCTGTCGTCGACTGCCATCGTCATGCAGCTGCTCGCCGAGCGGCATGAGCTCGGCTCACCGGTCGGCCGCGTCAGTTTCGCCGTGCTGCTGATGCAGGATCTGATGGTCGTGCCCCTGCTCGTGCTCGTCGAGTATGTCGGCGACAACGTCGGGTCGTCGCTCGCGGCTGCGCTGCTGATCGCCGCCGGCAAGGCAGTCGCGGCCATTGCGCTTATCGCGGTGGTCGGCCGCCGTCTCGTGCAGCCGCTGTTCCACCGCGTCTCCGCGAGCCACCAGCCGGACGCGTTCATGGCGCTGACCCTGCTGGTGACGCTCGGCACCGCCGCCGCGACCTGGGCGGCAGGCCTGTCGCTTGCGCTCGGCGCGTTTCTCGCCGGCCTGCTGCTGGCCGAAACCGCCTACCGCCATCAGATCGCGTTGACCATCGAACCGTTCAAGGGCCTGTTCATCGGCCTGTTCTTTCTCGCCGTCGGCATGGGCATCGATCTCCGCGCGCTGCGCGAGGAGCCGCTGTGGATTCCGGTTTCGGTGCTCGGGCTCTATACGCTGAAGTTCGTCGTCACGGCCGGCGCCATGCGGCTGTTCGGCCTGCGTTGGGGCGCAGCCGTCGAAGGCGGCCTGCTGCTCGGCCAGGGTGGCGAGTTCGCTTTCATCGTCATCGGCATTGCGCTGACGCGCGGGCTGATGGGGCCCGAGGTCGGGCAGTTCATGTTGATCGTCGTCGGCTTCAGCATGCTCGCCGCGCCATTGATGGCGCGGCTCGGCGCGACGCTGGGCCGGCGCCTCAGCGTGGCGGCGCCGGCCGGCACGCCCGATGCGAGCATCCCGACGCTCGCCGATCACGTCGTGATCGCGGGCTTCGGCCGCGTCGGGCAACTGCTCGGCGAAGTGCTCGACCGCGAGGGCATTCCGTACCTGGCGATCGACCGCGATTCGGCGCGCGTCGCGGCCCTGCATGCGGCGGGCGCGCCGGTGTACTTCGGCGACGCGGAACATCCGGACCTGCTGGCGGGCGGCGTCGCCGACGCCGCGATTGCCGTCGTCATCACGCTGGACAAGCCCGAGGCCGCGATCGGCATCGCGCGCCAGCTGCGTCAGCGTCTGCCCGGACTGCCGGTGCTGGCCCGCGCACGCGACGAAGCGCATGCGGCGACGCTGCGCGCGGCCGGCGTGCAGCGCGTGGTGCCGGAAACGCTCGAGGCCGCGCTGCAGCTCAGCGGGCACGTGCTCGAAGCGGTCGGCTACACGCTCGACGCCGCCCACCAGCGCGTACAGCTCATCCGCGAGACGCGCCTTGCCGACACGCAGTCCGCGCACGTCAATACGTAAGCCAGGGCCTCCAGCACATGGCGCCGGTCAGGCAACCTCAACGCGCGGCAGGTGCCGCGCGCCGGCCCGTGATGCCGCTCAGCCGTCGAACTTGTCGTAGTAGGTGATGACGGGCGGCGCGGTCATGAAGGGGCCAATCTTCTCGACGAGGCCGGTCTCGACGCGCCAGCCGAAATACTTCTCCTGGTGGCTGCGTGAATCCCAGATTTCGTAGAAGAACACGTGGCCCGGCTTGTCCTGATCGGTCCAGATGTCGAACAGGCGGCAGCCTTCGTAGGCGCGCGTATCGGGGGCGACGCCCTTGATCAGGGCGAGGAATTCGGCGGTACGCGCCGGGTCGATCGAGAGGTCGAG
>LNEL01000006.1 GCA_001464935.1 Gammaproteobacteria bacterium Ga0077536 | reverse complement strand
AGCTGTAGCCGGGCGCGACCGTCACGGCCTCGACGTCCAGCTTCATCATTTCGTCCATGAATGCCGCGATTTCCGGTGCGGTTTCGCCCTGGAACAGCGTGCAGTTGACCGTCACGCGGAAACCGCGGGCACGGGCCTTGCGAATCACCTGCGCGCATTTCTCGTAGACGCCTTCGCGGCACACCGAAGCGTCGTGGCGCTCCTTGTTGCCGTCGAGGTGAATCGAGAAGGTCAGATACGGGGACGGCGTGTACTCGTCCATCTTCTTGTCGAGCAGCAGCGCATTCGTGCACAGGTACACGAACTTCTTGCGTTCGATGAAGCCGCGCGCGATCTGCGCCATTTCCTTGTGTATCAGCGGCTCGCCACCGGCGATGGAGACGACCGGCGCGCCGGATTCGTCGATTGCGCGCATGCACTCGTCGTAGCTCAGGCGCTTGTCGAGGATTTCGTCCGGGTAGTCGATCTTTCCGCAGCCCGCGCACGCGAGATTGCAGCGGAACAGAGGTTCGAGCATCAGGACCAGCGGATACCGCTTCACGCCACGCAGCTTGTTGCTGATGATGTACTTGGCGACGCGATATTGTTGGATTAACGGAACACTCATGCGTGACGAGCCCTCAGGGTAAGAGTGGAAACCACTTTTGTTTCAAGGGATTGAAGGTTTTGCGGCCGGCGCATCTTACGATATTGTCCAGACAACAGGAAGGGCGGGAAGCTTGCAAGCCCCATGCTCGAAATTCATAATCCATCGCCCAATCTACCCGTTCGCGCTGCGCCGGTTCGCTGGCTGCGGAAACAGACATGACCGATCAAAGCCAGTATCCGCTGTTGTCGCGGATCGATTCACCGCACGACCTGCGACAGCTTCCCGAATCATCGCTCGAGCAGGTGGCCAGGGAAGTCCGCGCCTTCCTGCTCGAGTCGGTCAGCCAGAGCGGCGGCCATTTCGCCGCCGGCCTCGGTTCGGTCGAGCTCACCGTCGCGCTGCATTACCTCTACAACACGCCCGACGACCGGATCGTGTGGGACGTCGGCCACCAGGCCTACCCGCACAAGATCCTCACCGGCCGCCGCGACCGCATGCGCACGATACGCAAGTACCAGGGGCTCGCGCCGTTTCCGAAGCGTGAAGAAAGCCCGTACGACACGTTCGGGGTCGGTCACTCGAGCACCTCGATCAGCGCCGCGCTCGGCATGGCGATCGCGGCGCGACAGACCGGCAGCCGCCGCCGCGCCGTGGCCGTGATCGGTGACGGCGGGCTGACCGCCGGCCTCGCCTTCGAAGCGCTGAACCACGCGGGCGACATCGGCGCCGACCTGCTCGTGATCCTGAACGACAATAACATGTCGATTTCGCCGAACGTCGGTGCGCTGTCGAACCGTTTCGCGCAGCTGCTGTCCGGAAAGCTCTACACGACGGTGCGCGAGGGCAGCAAGAAAGTGCTGTCGCAGATGCCGAATGTGTGGGAACTGGCGCGCCGCGCCGAAGAACACGTCAAGGGCCTCGTGATGCCCGGCACGCTGTTCGAGGAATTCGGTTTCAATTACATCGGACCCATCGACGGTCATCACCTGCCGACGCTGTTGTCGACGCTCAGCAATCTGCGCGACCTCAGCGGCCCGCAGTTCCTGCACATCATCACGCGCAAGGGCAAGGGCTACGCGCCGGCAGAAGCGGATCCGGTGAAGTACCACGGCGTGTCGCCGTTCGATCCGGACGTCGGCATCGTGCCGTCGACGAAGCCGTCGAAGCCGACCTACAGCGACATCTTCGGTGACTGGATCTGCGACATGGCGACCCTCGACAAGCGCCTGATCGGCATCACGCCGGCGATGCGCGAAGGGTCGGCGCTCGTGCGTTTCGAGCGCGAACATCCCGATCGCTACTTCGACGTCGCGATTGCCGAACAGCATGCGGTGACGGTCGCGGCCGGGATGGCCTGCGATGGCCTGAAGCCGGTGGTCGCGATCTACTCGACCTTCCTGCAGCGCGGCTACGACCAGGTCATTCACGACGTCGTCACGCAGAACCTGCCGGTGCTGTTCGCGCTCGATCGCGCCGGCTGTGTCGGCGCCGACGGTCCGACGCACAATGGCAGCTTCGATGTATCGTTCCTGCGCTGTCTGCCGAACATCGTGCTGATGGCGCCGGCCGACGAGAACGAATGTCGGCAGATGCTCTACACAGGGTTCCAGCACGAAGGCCCCGCCGCCGTGCGCTACCCGCGCGGCAACGGGCCGGGTGTGGCTATCGAAAAGAACATGACGGCGCTGCCGATCGGCAAGGCCGACGTGAAGCGCGAGGGCCGCGCTGTCGCTCTGCTCGCATTCGGCAGCCTGGTGCCGCTGGCGCAGGAAGTCGGCGACAGGCTCGACGCGACGGTCGTCAACATGCGTTTCATCAAGCCGCTCGACGAGGCCCTGGTGCTCGAACTCGCGCAGTCGCACGAGCTGCTGGTGACGCTCGACGAGAACACCATCGTCGGAGGCGCTGGCGGCGCGGTGACCGAAGCGCTGGCGGCCCACGGCGTGGTGGTGCACGTGTTGCACCTCGGGCTGCCCGATCGCTTCATCCAGCACGGGGCGCGCGAAGACATGCTGCGCGAAGCGGGGCTGACGGCGGACCAGGTCGAGGCGGCGATCCGGCGCCACCTCGAGCGCGCCACGGGCGCGCGCTCGCTGAAGAGCGTCAGCTAGCGCGTCAGCGGCCGATTTCGGCCACCAGCGCGGCCTGCAGGCGCGCGAGATCGCCGTCGGTGATTGCGCCCATCGCCGAAATCCTGAAGATGCCGGCCGCGAGCTTGCCCTGCCCGGCGTAGATCACGAAGCCGTGAGCCTTGAGCCCGTCATGCAGCGCCGGGTAGGTCAGGCCTGCCGGCAATCTGAACGCCTGCAGCACGCACGACGAGGCGGTCGCGTCGAGCAACGGTTCGACGCCCAGCCCCGCCAGCGTGTCCCGAATGACTGCCTGCCGCGCGCGATAAGTCGCCTGGCGAGCCGTCCATCCCCCTTCGTCGAAGAATTCCGCCAGTGCTTCATCGAGCGCGTAGAAGGTCTGCACCGACTGCGTGAACGGTGTGCCGCCGCCATCCTGGTTGGCGAGATAGGCGCTCAGGTCGAGGTACAGCGAACGCCTGGCGTCGCTGGCGGCCAGCGCCGCGCGGCGCGTGATCACGAACGAGGTGCCCGGTACGCCATGCAGGCATTTGTTGGCGGTGGCCGCGCAGGCCGCGATCGGCCAGTGCGCGAAATCGAGCATTTCCGCGCCGAAACTGCTGACGGTGTCGAGCAGCAGCGCGACTCCGAACTCGCAACACAGCGCCGCCAGCGGCGCGAGATCGTTGAGCCGGCCGGTCGTCGTCTCGTGGTGAACCGCGGCCACGTGCGTGATCGCGCGGTTGGCGGCGAGCGCAGTGCGCACGCCGGCGAGATCAATCGTGCCCTGCCAGTCGGCGCGCGCGGTCTCCACCGCAATGCCGTGACGCTCCGCCATCGTGCGAATACGCTCGCCGTACACACCGTTCTCGGCAACGAGCAGCGTGGCGCCGCGCGGCACCAGGCTCGAAATCATCGCCTCGACCGCCGCGGTACCGGATCCCGTCATCAGCACGGCTGCCCACGCCAAGGGATCCAGTGCGTACACGTCGAGCAGCCGGGCACGGAGGGACGACTGGAGCGTCGCGAACTCGGGTTCGCGATGACACAGGTCGGGCCGCAGCATCGCCTCGCGCACGCGCGCGCTGAGCGTGACCGGCCCCGGGTTCAGCAGAATCATCGGGGGGGGCGAATTCATGCGCGGCCTGCGAGGTGGTCCTGCAGCCGGCGCGCGACTTCGGGCGGCGCGATGGTCGGTCGCGGCAGGTTGTCGATTGCGCCGGTGCGGATCTTCAGGTGCAGGAAGCCTGCGCCGGTTCCCCGTGCGCGCGCCAGGAAGGCGTCGATGTCGGCCACGTCACGGGCACGGCGTGCGTCGGCATAACCGGCCGCGTGCGCGATCGCCGCGAAATCGACCGTGCGCGTGACCGTCGCCTGCGCGCCGGTCGAGTCGTGCGCTTCGTTGTCGAGCACCAGGTGCGAGAGATTCGGCGGACCGTAGGCGCCAAGGGTCGCGAAGTTCCCCATGCGCATCAGCGCCGCGCCATCACCATCGACGACGACCACGTGCTGATCGGGGCGCGCGAGCGCGAGGCCGAGGCCGAGCGCCGAGGCACAGCCCATCGAGCCGACCATGTAGAGCTGGTTCGCGCGGTCGGCGAGCGCATAGAGTTCGCGTCCGGTGAAGCCGGTCGTCGCGATCACCACCGATTTGCCGGGCGGGGTGCCGGCGATCACGCGCTCGAGCGCTTCGGCGCGGGACGGACGCGGGGCGCCGGCGGCCGCGAGTTCGCCGCCCGGCGGCGGTGTGGCCGCGCGCGGCGTGGCCGGACGATTGCTCAGCGGATGCGCGGCCACGGCGCCTTTCTGCATCACGAGCGCATACGGTCGCTGCTCCCGCTCGCAGTGGGCGCGCGCCCGGTCGAGGCAGTCGGCGACGGCCGCTTCCTCGCCCGGAAAGTCTTCCCACGGGATGCGCATCGTGTCGAACATCTGGCCCGTGATCTGCCCCATCAGTTCGTGTTGCGGTTCATCCTGCACACCGGGTGCGCCGCGATGGGTGCAGATCACCAGCAGCGGAATGCGGAAGACGTGCGTGAGGGATGTCAGCGGGCTCACCGCGTTGCCGAGGCCCGAGTTCTGCATCATCGCGACAGCCTGCTTGCCGCCGAGGCGGGCGCCGGCTGCCGCAGCGACGGCGTCGCCTTCGTTGGCCGATGACAGGTAGACCAGGCTGTCATCGCCGATCACGTAGTTGATGAACGGCGTCAGAAAGGAGCAGGGCACGCCCGCATACCAGGTGTAGCCCGCGCAGCGGGCCGCTTCGACGAATGCCTGCGCGTTGATCATGCCGCCTCAGTTGCTGCCGGCGGCGAAATTGCCGGCCTGTTCGAGATCCTGTACCGAATTGACGTCGAGCCAGTGGCCATGCACATACCAGACATGCACGGGTTTCTGGTCGGCGACTAGATGATTGAGCAGATCGGGCAGGCCCAGCTGCGCGAAGTCGGCGCGCCCGCGCAGCGCGTCGAGCGCAGCTTCGAGCCACGCCAGGCCCTCGCCCTTGAACCTCACCATGCCGATCCAGCGGCCATCGGCGGCGCGGCCGTCGAGGGTCCCGCTCGCGGCGATGCGCTGCAGACGCACGGCCTGTCCCCAGGTCGAGCGGTCGTCGGCCTCGTCGCAGTACGCAAAATCAGCGGCACTGCCGCTGGCCGGTTCGTTCGAGTCGACGACGACCATCACGGCGGCGTCACTTTCGACCAGATCGCGCAGGATGTAACTGCGGAACAGCACGTCGCCGTAGATCACGACCATGTCGTCGGAGAACGCGGTGCGCGCGCAGGCGAGCGAGGCGAGTTCGCCAGTGGTGTCGTGCGCGGCGTTGACGAGCAGCTTGATGCCCTGCACGTCGATGGCTTCGGCCTTGTAGCCGGCGACGACCGTGATGTCGTCGAGGCCGCGCTTCTTCAGTTTGTCGACCAGGTGGCGCAGCAGTGGTTTGCCCGCGATCGGCAGCATCACCTTCGGGCGATCGTCGGTCAGCGACGCAAAGCCTTCGCCGCGCGAGGCGGCGAGCACGATCGCCCGCGTTTCCTCGCGCCGGCTCGACAGGTAGCGCTCTTCGGCCGCTTCGAGCTCGTCCGCGCCCTGCAGGCGGAAAATCTCGTCGACCGAGGCCACTTTATCCTCGACGTCCGCGAGCGACTCGGCGGCGTAAATCTGCCGCGCAGTCGACTGCATCGTGGATACGGCGCTGCGAATCATGTGATTGGCCCAGATCACGAGGCTGATCTTCGCGCGCCGGAAGGCTTCGGTCGGCGTGCTGTAGTACTTCGTCGGCACGATGACCAGCGGCGAGCGATTGGCCCATTCGCGTGCGAATTCGAGTATCTGGTCCGGCCGGGACAGCTTGCTGTGGATGAGGATCGCGTCCGCGCCAGCCTGCCGATAGGCCTCGCCGCGGCGCAGGGCCTCAGCGATGTCCCAGCCTGCGATCAGGGCCTCGACGCGCGCGACGATCGAAAAATCGTCGTCTATCTGGCTGTCCTTGCCGGCAGCGATCTTGCCGCAGAACTCGTTGACGTCGGCCAGCGGCTGGCGTTCGCCCCCGATGAAGCTGTTCGTCTTCGGGAAAATCTTGTCCTCGATGCACACGCCGGCGACGTCGCGCTGCTCGAGTTTGCGCACGAGGCGGCGCATGTTGTTGAAGTTGCCGTAGCCGGTGTCACCGTCGAGCAGGATCGGAATCGACGTGACGTCGGACATGAATTCGAGCACGTCGACGACCTGCGTCCAGCTCGCTTCGTTGTTGTCGCGCACGCCGAACTGCGCGGAAATCGCGAGTCCACTGGCCCAGATGCCCTTGAACCCCGCTTCCTCGACGATACGGGCGCTGATGCCGTTGTGGGCCTCGAGGATGAATTCGAGCTCGGAGGACTGCAGCATCTGCCGCAGGCGGGTGGTCTTGCGCGCGGCAGGGCCGCCGGAGTTGCGATCACTCATGCGCGATACGCGGCAGGATGTCGTCGCGTGCGCGGCGTACGTCGTCCGGAAAGTCGATTTCGATCCATGGTGTGCCCGTGATGTCCTCGAAGCCGAGCGGTTGACTGCCCGCCAGGATCATGTCCCGGATGGCTTCTTCGTAGGCTTCTGTCTGGCGCCGTTGTTCGATGTAGCGTTCGGTGGTGGCGGCGAGTTCGGCCGCGGCGGTCGGGCCGAACTTGAAGAAGCCGACCGATTCGCCGGCGTAGTCCCACGCGATCGCCGGGTCCGGCTTCTTCCGGAATTCGACGATGCGGCCGTCACGCACGCGGATCTTGACCGGTTCGTCGCCGGGCGGCAAATCGCGATCGAGCAGGAAGCAGTTCGCGTGCGGGCTGCTGGCGAGGGTCGCGAGCAGGTCTGGGGCGTAGAGCACGTCCGCGTCCATCAGCAGGACTTCGGCGCCGCTGCGCAGCGCCTCGCGCGCGGTCCACAGGCTGCGCACGCTGCCCTCCCGGTAGTCCGGATTCAGCACGGTGGTGACCGGCAGGCGCGCATGCCGTGACGATAGCCCACGCAGACCGTCAGGCGAGTCACGCCGATGCGATGCAGCGAGTCGAGGTGCCGCGCGAGCAGCGAGCGGCCGGCGAATTCGAGCAGGGATTTCGGGCGATCGCCGAGTTCGCCGAGGCGGTTGCCGACCCCGGCGGCGAGTATCAGAGCTTCCATGTCAGTGGCGTCGGACCTTGAATACCTGCTTGAAGCCGAAATAGGCGATGGCGTCCTTCATGTTCGACACGAAGCGCCGGTATGGATTCATGCTCGTGCTAGTCACGTACTCCAGTGTCAGCGCAACGCGCCGCTCGTTCTGGCCTGCCGGCGTGACCCGGTGATAGAGCATGTCGCCGTTGAAGACGACCAGCATACCGGGTTTCAGCGCGAGGCTGACCGTCTCGGTCGCGCGATTCGGATCGTCGCGGTAAAGCTGGCACTCGAGCCGGCAGCTCGACTGATCGACGAGACCAATGAGAATCGTGTAGCGGCTGCCGCGATAGTACGAGGTGTCGTAGTGGTAGCCGATGTGGTCGCCCGCCTCGGTGTAATAGTACAGCGCATAAGTGTGCGCATCGTCGGCGGGACAGAACAGCAGCTTTTCGCCGACCACCTCGCCGAGGAATTCGACGAAACGGGGCGCGCGATAGAATTCCTGGAAGACCGGCGCGGCTTCGTCGAGCGCAAAGCGGCTGATGCTGCCGCCTTTCTTGTGCTTCGGGATGAAGTTGCGATGAATGATCGGTTCGAGCGCCGGCAGTTCCGCCAGCAGTTGTGCGAGGCACGCAGCCGGCAGGAAGTCCTCGATTGCAATGAATTCGTTCTGCGCCAGGAACTGGCGGCGCAGCGCCGGCGTGTCGTGACGGGAAAGCCCGCGGGCCAACTCCGCCACCGGGAAGATCTGGTGATGTACGGTCATGTCGTTGCACCAAAAGCCGCCACGCGGCACACGCGCGGAGCCGTAGTGTAAGAATCCCGGTGCTGGTGCATGCGCCTCCCCCAACGGAGTTCGCTGCGGTCCGTGTCGAATGTGCCTCGCCGGAATGTGCCAGCCGGTCTTTTTGCGGATGGCAGATTAGCGTCCCGTCACGGGAGCGGCAACCCGCATGCGGAGGGCGACGACGGGGCTCGCTGGCAGCGCCCTGGGCACTGTGCGATCATCGCGCCCGCCGCGCCTGTCGCGGCCTGACCGGCCTGGCATCGCCCCCTCGCCGACATCCGCGTCACGCCACCGGTGTTCCGCCACGATACTGCCCGATGAAGTTCGCGAAACTCGCCTTTCTGTTGCTCGGTGCCGGCCTGCTCTGGCTGCTGCTGCGTCAGACCGATCTCGGCCCGGTGCTCGCCGAGGCCGGTCAGATCGGGGTGTGGGGCATGGTGCTGGTGATGGCGCTGTATGCGCTGACTTTTGGTACCGATGTCGCGAGCTGGCAGCTGACGTTGCCGACCGGAGGCGCCGGCCTCGCCTGGACCGGGCGCCTGTACGGCATCCGCATGATTGGCGAGGCCTACAACAACATCACGCCGATGGCCTCGATGGGCGGCGAGCCGATCAAGGCCTGGTTGTTGAAGCGCAATCACGGCATCGCCTACCGGGATTCCGGCGCATCGCTGGTGCTGGCGAAGACGACCAGCATGGTCGGCCTCGTGCTGTTCGTCGGCGTCGGCTTCGTGCTCGTGATGCTGCGTGAAGATCTGTCGTCGACCCACAAGCTGCTGGCGGGCGCGAGCCTGGCGCTGCTGACCGTGTTCATCGTCGTGTTCTTCCTGATGCAACACTGGAAGCTGTCGACTTTCGCCGCGACCAGGCTCGGTCGCACGCGGCTCGGCGCGCGGCTGTCGAGCGCACTGATGGCCTTGCAGGACATGGACGTGATCTTCGCCCGCTACTACGCGGCGCATCGGCGCGAACTGGTGCTCTCGACGCTTTACGGCATGCTCAACTGGCTGCTCGGTGTCACCGAGATTTATCTCATCTTCCAGTTGATCGGCCAGCCGATCGATTTCACGGACGCCTGGATCATCGAATCGATGACCCAGCTCGTGCGCACGGCGACTTTCTTCATTCCGGCCGCACTGGGGAGCCAGGAGGGCGCGCTGATGCTGACCTGTGGCGCACTGATCGGCAATCCGGGCCTCGGCATGTCGGTGGCGCTGGTACGGCGAGCCCGGGAACTGGTGTGGATCACGCTGAGCCTCGCGCTGGGGTCGCTGTATTCGGTTTCCACCACGACGGTGCGCGCAGCGGTGGTCGAAAGCGATCGCGAGCGCTGAGCGGGCGCTCAGGCGCCGCGCTGGAACCACGCGACGGCGTCTGCGATGGCTGTCAGCGCCGGCCGCGCCTCGTAGCCCAGTTCCCGTCGCGCGCGGCCGGAATCGAAGAACATCTTCTTGCGCGACATCCGCAGACCGTCACGCGTGACCTGCGGCTCGGCGCCGTGCGTGAGCCAGGCCCACGCTTCGGCGACCATCGCGACCGGAAACAGCGCGGGGCGAGGCAGACGTATCGTCGGCGGTCGCCGTCCGACCAGGCCCGCAATCGCCGCGAGAATGTCGCGCAGCGCCATGTCCTCGCCACCGAGGATGTACCGGCGGCCGACCTGGCCGACCTCGAACGCGAGCAGATGGCCGCGCGCCACGTCTTCGACGTGCACGATGTTCAGGCCGGTATCAACGTAGGCCGGGATCCGTCCGGCGGCCGCGTCGCGAATCATGCGGCCGGTCGGGGTCGGCTTGACGTCATGCGGTCCGATCGGTGTCGACGGATTGACGATGACCGCCGGCAGCCCCTCGCGCGCGACCAGTTCATCGACGACGCGCTCGGCGAGGAACTTCGAGCGCTTGTAGTGGCCGATCATGTTGTCGAGCGTGACCGGGCTGTCCTCGTTCGACGGACTGCCGTCGGCGTGCAGTCCCAGCGTCGCGACGCTGCTCGTGTAGACGATGCGCGGAATGCCGGCCTCGAGCGCCGCGCGCATCAGGTGGCGCGTGCCTTCGACGTTGCTCGCATACAGTTCGCGTGGATCGCGGGTCCACAGGCGGTAATCTGCGGCCACGTGATAAAGCGCCGAGCAGCCGGCACAGGCCGCCGCCAGGCTGGCCGGTTCGCGCAGGTCTCCCTGCGCGATCTCGACCGCCAGCGACTGCACGTTGCTGCGGTCGCTGGCCGGCCGCACCAGCACGCGCACGCGCTCGCCGCGCGCCAGCAGCTGGCGTACGACGGCGCTGCCGACGAACCCGGACGCGCCGGTGACGAGCGCCGTCATGCGCGGGTCTCCTGACGGCCGATCGCCATGAATTGCACGACCACGATGCAGAACGCGATCGGGGCACCGATCGCCGCAGCGTACAGAAAGCCCTCCAGGCCGCCGCTCAGGGTCACGACAGGGATCAGGTAAAGCACGTCCTCTGCCTCGAAGCCCGCAAAGCGGGGCTGACGCGTGGCCGTTTTGCCGTGACGGTTCTCGATGAGGTTGCGCAGATGAAAGATGCCGGCCACGGCGAGTCCCGCGCTGGCGCCCATCCAGGCGGCCTTGCTGCCCAGACTGCCGACGAGGCCGAGTCCCATGCCGATGAACATGCCAACGGTGACCAGCGCATCGGACGCGAGATCGAAATAGTGTCCGAAGCGGCTCGTCTTGCCGCTCATGCGCGCGAGTTCGCCATCGGTGTGATCGAGAAAGTTCGACGCCACGACCAGCATTGCCGCGGCATTCGGATGCGACCCGAGCGCGAACATCACGGCGCCTGCGGCGCCGACGACGAAGCGGACGAAGGTCAGGTGGTTCGGGGTGATGCGGCTGTCGATCAGCGGCGCGACCAGCCAGGCGGCGAGGCGCGCGTCGTAGGGTTTGGATGGGGTGGCGTTCATGATTATCGCGTTGACGTTGAAGGTGGCGCGAGCAGCACCGCGGCTTCGCGCAGGGTACGCAGTGCGCTGCCGAAATGCAGCGCCAGTCGCAGCAGTGCGGCGACTTCCCACGGCCGGCGCAGCAGCGAGCCGAGCAGCGCCGGGACGTTCGTGCCGCCGGCCGCGTCGAGCCCGGCGAGCACGCTGCGCGGCAGGTCGCAGTCCACCGGATCGACGATGCTGCGAATGGCGAGGAACGGCAGCCCGCTCATCGCTGCCATCGCGGCGACCGTCGCAGCTTCCATGTCGACGGCGATACAACCGCTGTCGGCGGCGAGCCGCTGCTTCGCCTGTCGTGTCGTCACGGGCCGCTCCACGGTCGCGCAGCGCGCCGTGCGCGCGTCCAGTCCGGACAGGGCGCCGGCGGCGAGTGCGAGCCAGTGGCCATCGCTCGTGTATTCGATGCCCTGCGCGTCGCGCACGTGCTCGGCCAGCAACAGCTGGCCGGCGCGCAGATCGGGCACGAGCGCGCCGGATGTGCCCCAGCTCAGCAGCGCGCCGACGCCGCGCTCGACGAGCACGCGCGCGCCGGCTTCGGCACGTCGCGGTCCCGGCCCGGTGATGGCAATGTCGAGTTCAGAGGTCGTGATCGCATTCAGGGTGCGGGCTTCGGCCGGCAGCGCAATCACGATTCCAAGCCGCCGCGCGTCCACCATCCGCAGGGGAGTGGCGAGCATTCAGGAGCCGTGCCGGGCTTCCATGCCGTCGATATAGATGGGGCCCGTCGGCGTGACGATGCCCTGCGGCAGACCGGCGGAGGCCGCGGCGAACAGGGCGCGCAGCGCCCAGTCATTGCCCGCCGTGAGCGTGGTCGCGCCGATCGTCAGCTTCACGCTGCGACGGGAGATTTTGACCTCCTGGCCGGACGCGAAATGCGGATGACGGTTGATCTGGCGCAGGGTCAGCACGGCCATGCCGAGCGCCCACAGGCAGAACTTTCGAATACCCGTCTCCGACGGCGGCAGCATCAGCGTGTATTCGAGCGCATTGCGCAGATGGCCGTGCGCCACGGCGAGCAGCCGGCGCAGTCCCGCGGCAAACGCGTCGCCGCCGCTGCCGGGCATGAGCTTGCTCAACTGGATGCCGCGCGGTTCGAACTCCGAACGCGGCAACCAGCACGCGCCGCGTGCACGGTCTTCCCAGATGTCCTTCAGAATGTTCGTCATCTGCAGGCCCTGGCCGAACGAGATGCCTAGCTTCAGCAGGTGTTCGCGCCGGGGCTGCAACGACGGACAGTGATGACAGAACAACTCGGTCAGCATCTCGCCCACGACCCCAGCCACGTAGTAGCAGTAGCGATCCATGGCGCGCTGATCGGCGAGTCCGTCGAGTGTTTCCTGGCCCTGGTAATAGACCATGCCGTCGGACATCACGCGCACGCAGCGTGCGAGCGCTGCGATCTGATCTGGCGCGAGCGCGCGCGTGATGCGGATGACGCTCGGCGTGTTCGCAATCAGTTCGCGTTCGGCTGCGGTCGCGTGTGCGGCGAGGCGCGGCGCGAGTTCGGCGGCAAACCCCTCGGCGGGTTCTTCGCCCTGCACCGCGGCGAGAAACCACGCGGAATAGCGCTGCTTCGCCGCGAGATCGAGCCCGGCGTCGTCTTCGATGGTATCGGCGATCCGACACAGCAGGTACGCGTTGCCGACCGCCCGGGACAACGCGTCGGGCAGCACGGGGATGGTCAGCGCGAAGGTGCGCGACACACCCTGGAGGATCGAGATCTGAAAGCGTTCGTCAGCGGGGGAGGGGGGGGCGGCGCCAATCATGGATCGATGATACTTCGACGATTTCGCCCTGTGACGCCGGTGGCCTCAGTGCCGCCGGCGCCGCGTTCGAAATGGTCGGGGTGACAGGATTTGAACTTGCGACCCCTGCCTCCCGAAGGCAGTGCTCTACCAGACTGAGCTACACCCCGACATGCGCTACGATTGCCGTTCGACTGCAAACCTCGTCAGTGCCTGCAAGGCATCGAGATAAGGAGAGGCCGGAACGGACGCCAATGCGGTGCGGGCTTTTGCCGCCTCCGCCTCAGCGAGGGCGAAAGTGTAAGTGATGGCTCCCGTCGATTCAATTGCGGAAGAGATTTCTTTTATCCGTTCGCGTCCGCCCTGGAGAATAGCCTCCCGGATGATCGCTGCCTGCGCCGGCGAACCACGCCACATTGCGTAGAGCAGGGGCAGCGTCGGCTTGCCTTCGGCGAGATCGTCGCCGATGTTCTTGCCGAGCTGCTCGTCGGTCGCGCTGTAGTCGAGCGCATCGTC
>LNEL01000005.1 GCA_001464935.1 Gammaproteobacteria bacterium Ga0077536 | reverse complement strand
CCGAGAAAGGTGTCCCCGTTCGTCGACATCACTTCGAACTGGTGCTCGCCGTCGACCACCGCGATCTCGATGATCGAGATGTCGAACGTGCCGCCGCCCAGGTCGTAGACCGCGATCTTGGCGTCGCCTTCGCGCTTGTCCATGCCGAACGCGAGCGCCGCGGCGGTCGGTTCGTTGATGATGCGCTTGACGTCGAGGCCCGCGATGCGGCCGGCGTCCTTGGTCGCCTGGCGCTGCGAATCGTTGAAGTAGGCCGGCACCGTGATGACCGCTTCCTTCACTTCCTCGCCGAGATAGTCCTCGGCCGTCTTCTTCATCTTCATCAGCACGCGGGCCGCCACTTCAGGCGGCACCATGCGCTTGCCCTTGGCCTCCACCCAGGCGTCGCCGTTGTCGGCCGCGACGACCTTGTACGGCACCATCTTTACGTCGCGCTGCACGACGTCGTCCTTGAACTTGCGGCCGATCAGGCGCTTGACCGCGAACAGCGTGTTCTGCGGATTGGTCACCGCCTGGCGCTTCGCCGACTGGCCGACCAGCACTTCGTCGTCGTTGCTGAACGCGACCACCGACGGCGTCGTGCGGGCGCCTTCGCTGTTCTCGATGACCTTGGGCTTACCGCCCTCGAGCACGGCCACACATGAATTCGTGGTGCCGAGGTCGATACCGATGATTTTCGCCATGAGTAGCCTCTCTGAAATCTCTGGAATCTGTTTGCCGGGCCGGCTTGGTCACCGGCGATTGACCCTGATATGGGGGCGACCGCCTCAGACTCAAGGGCGCGCGGGCGGGATCTGTCGTCAGTCGGCCGCTTTTGCCACCACGACCATCGCCGGACGGACCAGCCGGTCGTTGAGCACATAACCCTTCTGGAACACGCGCAGCACCGTCCCGGGCTCGGCGGTGGTGCTGATTTCCATCGTCACGGCCTGGTGGTGTTCCGGGTTGAAGCGGGAGCCGACGCCATCGACCGGCGTCACGCCGACCTTGGCGAGCGCGGTGTCGAACAGCTGCACGGTCAACGCCATGCCATCCTGCAAGCTCTTGATATCTTTTGTATTGAGCGCCGCGTCGTAGCCCAGGTCGAAGCTGTCCTTGACCGGCAGCAAGGCCTCGACGAGCTTCTCGAGACCGAATTTGTGGGCAGCCTCGACGTCCCGCGCGGCGCGCTTGCGGATGTTGTCGACTTCCGCGCGTGCTCGCAGCATGTCGTCGCGGCAGCGGTCGGCCTCGGTCCGCAGGCGTTCGATTTCGGCCTGCAATTCTTCATGGCTCGCGGTGCCGGCCGGGTCGGTCGACGGTGCCGCGTCGCTGGCCGTCGGCTCGCCCGGCGATTGTTCGTGCTTGGTCACACCTGCTCCTCCAGTGCTTGAGATTGGCCCGCCAGACCCCGGCAGCCGGGGTCGACGCGCGGCGGGTCATCGGCAGATGGGGGCTACTGGAGAGAATTCAAGGCCGAACTCAGCACTTTGGCAGTGAGATCGACAATCGGGATGACTTTCTCATACGGCATGCGGGTGGGGCCGATCACACCGAGCACCCCGAGCGACTCGCCGCCCTCCGGCCCATAGGTCGAGGTCACGATGCTGCAGTCGTCGAATGCGTGGTAGCCGGACTCTTCGCCGATGAAAATCTGCACCCCGTTGGCACTCAGCGCCTGGTCCAGCAGGTGCAGGACGTCCCGCTTGTGGTTGAAGGCCTCGAACAGTGCGCGCAACTTGTCGATGTCCGACAGCTCGGTGAATTCCATCAGGTTGGTCTGGCCGGCGAGCACGTAGTCCTTGCTCTGGGCCTCATCGGTGAACACCTGCTGCGCCATCTCGATGGCGGTCTGCATCAGGCGGTTCATTTCATCGCGGGTGGCGCTCATCTCGGCGAGGATTTCGCGCTTCACCTGGCGGATATCCTTGCCCGCGAACGCTGCGTTCAGGTAATTCGCGACCTCGGTCAGCTCGCCCGGGCTGTAGGGTCGGGCGGTCTTGATGATACGGTTCTGCACCTCGCGCTCGTTGATCACGAGGATCGCGAGCACCCGGTTGTCGTTCAGCTGCAGGAACTCGACCTGGCGCAGGGCGCGCTGGTCGGCCGCCGGGATCATGACCAGACCGGCAAAGCGGGTGATGTCCGACAGCAGCATCGAGGTCTTCTCGATGATGCGCCGGACATCGCCCTCGCCGTGCAGATCGTCCGTGAAGCGGCGCAGGTCGATCGGCGCCGGGTCGCGGTAGGTCATGATGGAATCGACGAAGAAGCGGTAGCCGCGCGCGGTCGGCACCCGCCCGGCCGAGGTGTGGGGCGACTTGATCAGGCCCAGGTCCTCGAGGTCGGCCATCACGTTGCGGATGGTCGCCGGACTCAGTTCCAGCTTGGTGTCGCGGGCAAGCGTCCGCGACCCGACGGGTTGGCCATCGGCGATGTAGCGCTCGATCAGCAGCTTGAAGAGGTGCTGCGCGCGTTCGCTGAGTTCGATACCGTGAGCGGAATCGTTCATGTCGCGGCTGTCCGGTATAACTGGGCGTGCCGAAATCTAGCACCCGGCAGCACCGCATGCAAAAGCGCTGTTCCGGACTGCGGGCAACCTTGGCACAATCCGGCACGGTCCGCGCCGGGCCACCATCAAGCGCAAGAGGATCACCAGTGTTCAAACGCATCGGATTGGTTGCCAAGCAGGACGATGCGGCCGTCCGCGGCGCCCTCGAATCGGCGCTGGCGGTCCTGACCCGGCACCAGGTCGATGTCGTCGTCGACGCCGGCGCGGCCTCCGCGCTGAACGGCAACTACCGGCCCGGCACCGATCACGAGCTCGTCGCCGATCGCGATCTGGTCATCACCGTCGGCGGCGACGGCACCCTGCTGCGTGCGGCCAAGCTGGCGTTTCCGCGCTCGGTGCCCCTGCTCGGCATCAATCTCGGGCGCCTGGGCTTTCTGGCCGACATCTCGCCGCAGCAGGTCAGCCAGGGGCTCGAAGCCATCCTCAGCGGGCGCTATGTCGAAGAGGAGCGCGCGGTCCTGTTGTGCGAACTGGTGCGCGACGGCGCGGTGGTCACCGCGCAGCCCGCCCTGAACGATGTCGTGATCCAGCGCTGGAACACGCCACGGCTCATCACGCTGAACACCTATGTCGATGGGCGCTTCGTGCACACCCAGCGCTCCGACGGCATGATCGTCTCCACGCCGACCGGCTCGACGGCCTATGCGCTGTCGGGCGGCGGGCCGATCCTCGAGCCGAGCGTGCCGGCGATCGTGCTGGTCCCGATCTGCCCGCACTCGCTGACCAATCGCCCGCTCGTGATCCCGGATTCCGCGCGCGTGGAAATCGACGTCGCGGGCGATGATGTCAGCGTCTCGAGCGTCAACGCCGACGGCTACGCGTTGCCCGGCTGGCAGCCGGGCGATCGCATCCGCATCACGCGTCATCCGGCGTCCGTGCGCCTGCTGCATCCCGCCGGCCACGATCATTTCGCGACCCTGCGCGCGAAGATGCAGTGGGGGCGCCCGCCGTGCTGAAGGCGCTCAGCATCCGCGATCTGGCAATCGTCCGCAGCGTCGACATCGAGTTCGAGCCGGGGCTGACCGTCATCACGGGTGAAACGGGCGCTGGCAAATCCATCCTCGTCGACGCGGTCGGCCTCACGCTTGGCGACCGCGCCGATTCCGGCAGCGTGCGCGCGGGCGTCGAACGCGCGACGGTGACCGCGATCTTCGATCTCGCCGCGCGCCCCGATCTCGTCGCGCTGCTCGATGCGCAGGGCATCGACGCGCGCGAGGAATGCGTGGTGCGTCGGGTGGTCGGCGCCGACGGCCGCTCGCGTGCGTTCTGCAACGACGCGCCGGTGTCCGTGCAGTTCCTGAAAGATCTGGGCGATCGCCTCGTCGACATTCACGGCCAGCACGCCCACCACTCGCTGCTCGAGCGCCCCATCCAGCGTGAGCTGCTCGATGAATTCGGCGACCTGACCGGGCTCACGGCCAAAGTCGGTGCGCTGTACCGCGACTGGCATGCCGTGCAGCGGCGGCTCGCCGAACTGCGCGGTGGTCACCAGGATGCGGCGAGCCGCATCGAGTTCGTGCGCTTCCAGCTCGATGAACTCAATGCGCTGCCGGTGGGCGCGTCGGAGCTCGAGGAACTCGAGGCCACGCACCGCCGGGCCGCGAACAGCGAGCGCCTGCGCACCGGCGCGGCGGCCATCGCACAGCGCGTGTTCGCAACCGAGCGCAGCGCGCGCGGCGCGGTGGCGCAGGCGGCGCATTCGGCGCGCGAGCTCGCCGCGATTGATGAGGGTCTGAACGGACTTGCGGATCTGCTCGAACAGGCGTCGATCAATCTCGACGAAGCGGAGCGCGAACTCGATCACTACACCGCCCAACTCGGCGCCAATGCCGAGGATCTGTCGCGCGTGGAACGCCTGCTCGACGACATTCACGGCGTCGCGCGCAAGCATCGCTGCCTGCCGGGGGAACTCGGCGCCGTGCGCCAGCGCCTCGACGACGAACTCGCCAGCCTGTTGAATCACGAAGTGCTCGAGCGCGAACTCGATACACAGTGCGCGGCGACCGAGCACGCCTATCGACAGGAAGCGGAAGGACTGCGCAAGCGACGCCAGGCCACCGCCGCGCGGCTGGCCAAGGCCGTGATGAAACATCTGCACGAACTGTCGCTGCCACACGCACAGTTCGGCGCGGAACTGAGCGCGGCCGCGCAACCAGGCGAGCATGGCCTCGACGACGTCGAGTTCGTCGTCACCACGAATCCCGATCTGCCGCCGCGACCGCTGCGCAAAGTGGCTTCGGGTGGCGAACTGTCGCGCATCAGCCTCGCGCTGCAGGTGGCGGCCGCCGGCATCTCGGGCGTGCCCGTGGTGGTCTACGACGAAGTGGACACCGGGGTGGGCGGCCGCGTGGCGGCGGTGCTGTCGCGGCTGCTCAAGGAGATCTCGGCGCATCGACAGGTGCTGTGCATCACCCACCTGCCGCAGGTGGCGGCGGCCGGGACGCGGCATTTGCAGATCGGCAAATCCGTAAAGGGCGGGGTGACGGAGACGTCGGTGCGCTACCTCGACACCGCGTCGAGAATCGACGAGGTCGCGCGCATGCTGGGTGGCGAAGAAATCACGCGCAAGACCCTCGCCCATGCGAAGGAACTGCTCAACGCGTGACGCCGGGCGGCGTCAGCGACGACCGTCGCCCGCTTCTTTCTTGCGCCTGACGTAGAGCACCAGGCTGTGATCCTGCAAATCGAAACCGTGAGCCTCGACGATATCGCGCTGCCGCCGTTCGATTTCCTCGTCGAAGAACTCCACGACTTCGCCCGTGTCCAGGCACACCATGTGGTCGTGGTGGGGGCCGCGGGCGATTTCGAATACCGCGTGCGAGCCATCGAAGTTGTGGCGTTCGACGATGCCGGCTGTCTCGAACTGGGTCAGCACCCGGTAGATGGTGGCCAGCCCCACGTCTTCACCGACCTCGAGCAGCGCCCGGTAGACGTCCTCGGCGCTCATGTGCCGATCGCCACCCTTTTCGAGGATCTCAAGAATACGCAGCCGCGGCAGCGTGGCCTTGAGTCCTGCTTTCTTGAGTTCGAATGTGTCGACCACCCGGTCCGTCTCCGTGTTCATCGCGCCGCGCCTGGTGGCCGCGCTGGTGTCATGGGCTATACTGCGGCGCCGTTCGCGACCGCATTGGCCGGTTGCATCG
>LNEL01000004.1 GCA_001464935.1 Gammaproteobacteria bacterium Ga0077536 | reverse complement strand
CCGCCAACCACCATTGAGGACGCAGATAACCCAATGATCCGAAGGTATTTACCCCTGCTCTGCTGCCTGCTGCTCGCGGCGTGCTCAAGGCCCGAACTCCCCGATCTGACCCGGGTCCCCTTCGCTCACCGCATCGACGTGCAGCAGGGCAACGTGGTCACGCAGGACATGATCGCGCAGCTGAAGCCCGGCATGGACAAGAAGAAGGTCAATTTCATCATGGGCTCGCCCGTGATTCAGGACACCTTCCACGCCAATCGCTGGGATTACGTGTACACCTTCCAGGCCGGCCGGAAAAAGCCGGTCAAGCGGCTGGTCACGCTGTATTTCGAAGACGAGAAGCTCGTGCGCGTCGGTGGCAACATCAAGGCCGCCGAGGGGCCGATCGAAATCGACACCCGCCAGGATCAGTCCGTCGAAGTGCCCGGCAAGAAGACCGGCGTGCTCGCCAAAATTGCCAACACCCTGCCCTTCGTGGGCCCCGAAGGGACCGCCGACGCGCGCATCGAAGGCGACGAGGTCAAGGCGGAAGACGTGCCCGAGGTCGTCGTGCCCGACGATGCGCCGATGAAGAAAAAGAAAGGCTTTCTGGCCCGCATCTTCGGCCGCGACGAGGGCGGCGACGATGCGGATCTCGAACCGGCTGACGACGAGATCGACGAAGAGCAGGAAGAGTGAGGCGCGGCCCGCCTCAGGGCGCGGCGCGCCGGCGACGCGATTCCTTCGGGTCACGCAGCAGCGGCCGGTAGATTTCCACCCGCGCCCCGTCGCTGACCAGGTCATCGAGCCCGCAACGCTGGCCGAAGATGCCCACCGCATCCCGCGCCAGATCGATTTCCGGATGGCGCGTCAGCACCCTCGCCCGCTCGATGACCCCACGCACCGTGGTGCCGGCCGGCACCTGCAGCGCCACCCGGCTCGAGCAGCGCTCGCCCGCGTAGGCCACCTCGACCTGCAGCACGTCAACGGCGGCCATAGACCACCGCCGCCCGCTCACGGAATGAACTGACCAGTGAACCTGTCATCAGCTTGAACAGCGGCGACAGTGCCGCGCCGACCAGCCTGTTCTCGAACTCGAAATCCAGGCTCAGCGTCACGCGACACCCCAGTGCATTCGGAACGAACGTCCAACCGCCCGCCAGCCGCCGGAACGGCCCTTCCGCCAGCCTGACGTCCAGGCGCAGCGGCGGCTGCCCGGTGTTGTCGGTCAGGAAACTGTAGTGGATCTTGCCCTTGCGCACGGCCATGCCGGCGCGCGTGACATTGCCCTCGCGGGATACCACCCACGAGCGCTCGCACCACGGCATGAAGGCCGGGTAGTCCTCGAAGTTGGCAACCAGCGCGTACATTTCGTCGGCAGTGTACGGCACGAGTTCGGATTGGTTGATGACCGGCATCGGTGGGCTTCAGGTTCGCATGGAATCACTTGGCAGGCGGAGCACCACCGGATGCTCACGCTGCACTGCCAGATGACAATGATAGCGGCGACGCGCGAGCGGCGGAACGCCCTCGAAGTGTGTCTCAAGACACGCATTGCGACGCCGCTACCTCATTTCAGCCAATACGCCGCAGCACCATGTCCAGCGTCGCGACCGCCCAGCAGACCCTGCCCCCCTTGCCATCGCGCATTGGCCGCTTCGAGCCGCTGCGCGTGCTCGGCCGTGGCGGCCAAGGTGTCGTGTACCTTGCCCGCGACCCCAAGCTCGACCGGCAGGTGGCGCTGAAAACGCTGCGTCGCGGCAGTCACAACGTGGAACGCCTGATCACCGAGGCCCGCAATGTGGCGCGGCTCGACCATCCGGGCATCGTGCCGTTGTACGAAATCGACGTCGCCGGCACCACGCCCTACCTGGTGTACCAGTTCTCGCCCGGCCGTCCGCTGAAAAGCCATATCCAGGCCGCCGAGCGGCTGCCGGTGCACCGGATCCTGCGCATGATCGTCAAGGTGCTCGAGGCCATCGGCTATGCGCACTCGCAGGGCCTGCTGCACCGCGATCTGAGCCCGGCCAACATCCTGGTCGACGACGAGGATCAACCGCATATCCTCGATTTCGGCGTCTCGACGCTGGTCGCGGCAGCGACCACGGGGCAGATCGTCGGCACCCTGAACTATCTGCCGCCCGAGGTGATCAGCAACGGCGACGTCGGCCCGCACTCGGACGTGTTCTCAATCGGGGTGATCCTGCACGAAATGCTCACCGGCCAGACGCTGTTCACCGCCGAGAACACGATGGCGGTGATGTACAAGGTGATGCACGAGGAGATCGCGCGACCGTCATCGATCGAACGCAGCGTCGACGAGGCGCTCGACGCGCTGGTGATGAAGGCCCTGGCGCGGGAAACGGCCGCGCGCTATCGCTCGGCCGGCGAAATGAAAGCGGCCATCGAAGCCTACCTCACACCCGAGGAAACACCGGGCGCCGCCACGACGGGCGGCAGCGGCCAATCCGGCGCCGTCGACTTCCTGCTGCGCCGAATCGCACGCAAGCCGGACTTTCCCGCCGTCTCGCGCCTGATCGTCGAACTGAACCAGAAATGTGGTCGGCCCGAGTCGGATGACATCAACGAACTGTCGAACATCATCCTCAAGGATTACGCGCTGACATCGAAGCTGCTGCGCCTCGTGAACTCGGCCGTCTACGGTCAGTACGGCGGTTCGATCAGCACCGTCAGCCGCGCCGTGCTGATCCTCGGCTTCGACGCGATCCGGGCGGCTGCGCTCAGTATTTCGATCTTCGAGCATCTGAAGAACGGACATCAGGCCGATGCCCTGAAAGATGCCGCCTGCGCGTCGTTTCTGAGCGGGGTGCTGGCGAAGGATCTCACGCGCGGCCAACGCAATCTCGAAGCTGAGGAATCGTTCATCGCGGGCATGCTGCATCGCCTTGGCCGGCACCTGTCGATTTACTATTTCCCCGAGGAGTATGACGAGATCACGCGTCTCGTCGCGAGCCGCGGCATTTCGGAGAATGCCGCCGCCCGAGAAGTGCTGGGTGCGGACTATGCCGCGTTCGGCGTTGCGGTCGCGAAGCAGTGGAACTTCCCTGACAAGCTGCTGCTGGCGATGACGCCGCCGCGCGACGGCAAGGTACTCGCACCGAATTCACCGGCGGCCGCCGTTGCCCATTACGCAGCGTTCGCGAACGACGCGGCGGAAGCGGTCGGCAACGCGAACGGCGACGCCGATCTCGAACAGCGACTGCTGCGGCTCGGTGAGCGCTATCGCGCGAGCATCGACACCAATCCGAAGGAGCTGCGCGAAGCGGTGAGCCGCGCGGTCGAAGCCACGCGCACCTATGCGAGCGTCCTGTCGATCGACGTCGAGTCGGCGTCGTTCTTCAAAAAAGTCGTCAAGCGGCTGCAGCCGCCCACCGCCGCCGAGAGCGCGGCCGGCGGTGCCGTCGCCACGGCGGCCGGCAGCGACGCCCGGCCTGGCGCGACCGTGCTGGCCGACGAACCGCCATCCGATCGCAAGGCCTTTCTCGTCAACGCCATCACCGATCTGACCAATGCCCTGCTCGATAACACCTCGGTCAACCAGGTGTTCACGATGGTGCTCGAGGCCTTTTATCGCGGCATGGGCTTTTCGCACGTGATGCTGATGATCCGGGATCCCAAGCGCAATGCGCTGCAGGCCCGCTTCGGCTTCGGCGACAACATCGAAGCCCTGATGCCGAAGTTCGGCTTCAAGACCGGCCCGGAACCCGACGTCTTCAACGAGGCCGTCAGCAAGGGCAAGGATTTCGTGATTCTCGACGTCAATGCCGAGCAATACCGCAACAAGGTCCCGGTGTGGTGCCGCACCCTGACCGACCCGCACTCGGTGCTGCTGTTCAACCTGACCAGCAACCGCACCTGCATCGGGCTGATCTACGCCGACAAGGTCGGCGAGCAGCTGCTGTTCAGCGTCCAGGAAATCAAGCTGCTGAACACCCTGATCAAGCAGGCACTGCTCGCCTTCCAGCAGCGGCGCTGAGCCGACCGCGCCGGGCGCGGCCGGCTGGTATACTCGCGGCCCGGACATTCCACCTGGCCATGAACAACCCGAAAAAATCCGCCGCCCGCGCCGACAGCCTGATCACCGAGAACAAGAAGGCCTACCACGATTACTTCATCGAGGAGCGGCTGGAAGCGGGTCTCGCGCTCGAAGGCTGGGAGGTCAAGAGCCTGCGCGCGGGCAAAGTCCAGCTGCGCGACTGTTACGTGTTGCTGAAAGACGGCGAAGCATTCCTGTTCGGCTGCCTGATCACCCCGCTGCTGTCGGCCTCGAGCCACGTCGAGGCCGATCCCGAGCGCACCCGCAAGCTGTTGCTGCACAAGGCGGAAATTGCCCATTTGATCGGCGCCATCGAGCGCAAGGGCTATGCCGCGATAGCGCTGAAGCTGTACTGGAGCAAAGGGCGCGCGAAATGCCAGCTCGGTCTTGCCAAAGGCAAGAAGCAGCACGACAAGCGCGACACCGAGAAGGACCGCGACTGGCAGCGCGACAAGCAGCGCCTGATGCGCCGGCGCTGACGGGCCTCGCCGGGCCAAGACATCCCGGCGCCTGGATGAAGCCCAGCGCAATCCGGGACCACGACGACACTCACGCTCACCCCCGGCACTCGCGCCCCGCCTCACCGTACCGACGGTGCCGCGACTCAACGCCGAGTACCGTCGACCCCGGCCCCGACGAAAAAGCCGCGGTGCCCGTGTACGCTGCCTGACCGATCTGACCCGGAGCCCATCATGACCCCAAGCAAACCAGCGGTCGGCCTCGTCGCCACGTCCGGCCGCGTGCAGCGCGTGCTCACGCTCGCGAAGGAAATCGAGGACCGGGAATTCGCCGGCATCTACTGCCCGAGCCTCGGCGACGCGCTCGCGCTGTGCCAGTCCATCGCGCACGTCACCACGCGCATTCCGTTCGCGACCAGCGTGCAACCGATCTATCACCGGCCGCCGGGCGACTTCGCGTCGACGACCGCCTATCTCCATGAACTCGCGCCGGGGCGCTTCCGCTTCGGCATCGGTGTGGCGCACGAGCCGCTGCTCGCCGCGCGAGGCCTCACCGCCGGCAAGCCACTCGCCGACATCGAACAGTTCGTCACGCAGTATCGCGCCACGCCGCGCGTGGGTGCATTGCCGCCGGTGATCCTCGCGACGCTGCGCCGGCGAATGATCGCGCTCGCCGGCCGCATCGCCGACGGCCTCGTGTTCGCCAACGCCGCACGCAGTCATCTGCCACACTCGCTCGCCGCGTTGCCACCGGGCCGCGCTGCGGACGACTCGTACTTCGTCGGCAACATGATCCCGGTCTGCGTGCATGACGACCTCGCTGCAGCGCGCGCCGTCAACCGCCGCACGCTCGCGAGCTATGCGTTGCTGCCGAACTACCGTCACTACTGGCGCGAGGCCGGCTACGCGGTCGAAATGGATGCCGTCGAACGCTGCATCGCCGAGCAGCGCACGGACCGGATGGCGGAGGCGCTCAGCGACCGCTGGCTCGACGACGTGACGATCGCCGGGCCCGCGTCGCGGGTGCGCGAGGAAGTGGCGCGCTGGGTCGAGGCAGGTGTGAAAACGCCGATTCTGATGCCCAGCGCCGTCGACGGCGGGCAGCAGCAGGCCATGCAGGCGCTCTTCGCGGTCTTCGACTGACGCGCCGGGTCACCGCTGAGGAGGCCCACTCAGCCCCAACGCACGGGCAGATTCTGCACGCCACGAAAGGCCCAGCCCGTGAGGCGGACGGGCTCGCGGGTGTCGAGATGCAGGCCCGGTAGTGACGCGAACACCGCCGGCAGCGCGACCTCGGCAATCATCATGCGCGCCGCCGCCGCCCCCGCGCAGAAATGCGGGCCGGCGCCGAAGGGCACGGCGCGCGACTGTTCGCGCGTGGCGTCGAAGCGGTCGGCCGCCGCGAAATGCGCCTCGTCACGATTGGCCGAGCCGAACATCAGGAACACGCGGCTCTCCGGCTCGAACGCGATCCCCTGATACACATGCGCCTGCGCCACACGCCGCGGCGACATGCCGATCGGCGAGATCCAGCGCACGTATTCGTCGAACACCTGGCCGTAGCCCAGGCTGCCGGCCTCGAGCAGCGCGCGTTGCTCCGGATGCGTCAGCAGCGCCCAAATAGCGCCCAGAATCACATGTCGCGGTTCGTTTTGCCCGCCGCTGATCGCGAGTTTGACGTTCGCGCGCACGCTGTCCTCCGGCAATCCCGCCGCCGTCAGCACACTCAGGATCGAGGGATTCGGCTGCGCGCGCACCACGGGCAGCATGTCGTCGATTGCAGCATCGATGCCGGCGGTCGCCGCATGACAGCGCGCCTCGACTGCCGGGTCACCCTGGTAGTTCGAGATGCCTGCGATCATCGCCTGCGACCATGCATCCATGTCCTGGTGGCGCATGTTCGTCAGGCCCGTCAGCGACTTCAGACATTCGGCGGCGAACGGCAGCGCGAACGCGGCATGCAGATCGGCGCCACCGCGCGGCCCGAGTTCGTCGAGCAGGCGCGCGGCATGCGCGGCGAAGATCCCGCGCCAGTGCGCAGCAACGGTTTTCGGCGCCACCGCCGGCAGCAGCATGCGCCGTTCGGCCTGGTGCGCGTCACCGTCCCGGCGCATCAGGTTGTGCCCCATCAGCCGGTTCATCAGCCCTTGCGGCTGGTGCGAACTGAACACCTGGATGTTCTTCTCGCACACGAACACGTCGTCGCGCCGTGTCAGCAGGACGCTGCCGAGTTGCGGCACGAAGCAGATCGGCGCCTCACGGCGCATCCGCGCATAGACCGGATAGGGATCGGCGTGGAAGTCGCTCGGGTCGACGTCGAACACGGGTGGGGCCTGCATCGTCCGATCGTTTCCGGCGGCGCTTGAACTTCCGCCCGCCGCCCCCATCTCAGCCTATGCGTAGCGACGGCAGATGCGTATGCTGCACTTTCTCCAGGGGGCGACCTGGTTTCGACGTGGGTCGCGAAACCGAAGGGGCATGTCGAGGGGCAGAGCACCTCGTAAATCCAACTGCAAACCACATAGTTGCCAACGACGACAACTACGCACTCGCTGCTTAAAACCCAGTAGGGTGCCGTCCGACTGAAGCCGTGCCGGTGCGTTCAGGTTTCGGGCGTCATATCTCATCGGATCGCGAGGCGGCCTGCCCGGGGCCAATCCGTTAAAACCGTTGGAGGGATCGCTGGTCGTCTTCCCTACCTGTCGGGTAGCGTCCGGTTAAAACAATAGACAGGATACACATGTAGAACCGACGGCAGAGGGCTTGCGGACGCGGGTTCGATTCCCGCCGCCTCCACCATCACCGAGTTTTCAAG
>LNEL01000003.1 GCA_001464935.1 Gammaproteobacteria bacterium Ga0077536 | reverse complement strand
TTGAACTCCGGGCTGAACTTTCTTCGCTTCGACATGAACACTCCTTTTCGGCCATTCTAGGCCTTCTCAAAAGTGTCCGTGGTAGCGGGGTAGAACCCTGGGAGTCTGGAAAGCGCAAAGACCTTACTGACATTGACAGGAGCTACTACCCGCGCTCGCCAACACGCAGCATCCTCGAGTTCGACACCCTGAGGGACATGATAGCCACGGGAACGACCTCGCCGTCGGGTTGACCGGTGTCGGCAAGAGTCAAGGCATTCGCCCTATCCACCGTATCGCGCGATGCGAGCGAGGGACGTATAGGGAGCATAAACGCCGTCTACTTCGAAATCGAGATTGGAATTGTGACGCTTCGCGCTGACGCCAAGGAACGACTGGCGTCAACGACAGCCGGTGATGTCGAGTTTGCAATGGAAATTCGGGAGCCAAGGTGGTCTGCGGGGTCGTTCGAGGGGTTCGTTCGGGAGACATGGTGGCCTCGTGGGCCCGCTGGCGTGAGCGACACCGCGCCGGGTGTCAGGCCAGCTTCGCATCCATGCGTCAGAGAGGGGTGCGCCGTCAGCCTGGTTCCTTTAGGCCCGGCAATTCTAGTTGCGGCGGCGCTCGGGCGAAGGGTCTGAACGCTGGCGTCGCGGCCTCGGCCCGCCGCGCGAGATGATCGAGGATTTTCTTGATCGCCACCGGATCTTCGATGCTCGCGATCACCTTGACCGGGCCCCCGCAGTGCTCGCAGGTCAAGATGTCGATCTTGAATACCCGTTTCAAACGTTGGACCCACGTCATCGAGACGTGGGGTGCGGGCGCGGGCTCGTCGGTGGTCTCAGCACCACGCCGGCCGCGCCGGGCAGGCGTCACTTGTTCACGTAGCCGGTGATTGGGTGCAAGAACGCCGTGATAGCGCGTGAGGTTGACGCGCGGCGACGGCACCAGGGCAGCCAGGCGGGCCATAAAGTCCAGCGGCTCGAACACCACGTCCGTGGTGCCGTCACAGTAGGGGGTTTTCAGGCGGTACCGAATATTCCCCTGAGTTGTGAGCGACAACCGCTCAGTCGAGACCGCTGGACGGGTGATATAGCGGCACAGGCGTTCTAGCTTCTCGCGCTCGTGTACCTCGCACGCCACCCCGGCGTGTAGCGAAAAACCGGCAGCCCGCGCTAACTTGCCGTCGATGGCGTCTGTCACTGCCGGTACCGTCTGCAAGGTGAACGCCTTGCGGCCCTGATGAGGACCGAGCGCAATGCGGTAGGTAATCGAATGCCCTAGGAGATCGTCGAAGTCCGCGCCGTCAGGCGTATCCACCGCCAGAAAGCTATTCTCCAAGTCCCGCACCAGGATTCCTTGGCGTTCGAGTGCCCGGCCAACGCGCTGACTGATAACGTGAACCAACTTCTCAAGTACAGCCACGGTTGGCGGTGGTAGCCGGCGAAAGGTCAACCGCTCGCCGCTCGTCACATACACGCCGTCGAGGAACAGCATATGGAAATGGATGTTTAAGTTCAGCGCGCTACCGAAGCGCTGGATCAACGTCACCGCGCCAGTCTGCGCTGTATCGTGGTGATAGCCGGCGGCGCTGATCAAATGACTCGCAATCGCCCGAGTGACAATGCCCAGCACCTGGCCCATCACGGCGGGATTGACGGCGAACAGATGGCGCAATGCGAACGGAACACTCAGCACCCACTGCCGCAGAGGTGCTCGGGGCAGCACTTCGTCGACCAGCAATGCCGCGCCTTCCGCCATCCGGCGTGCGCCGCAGCTCGGGCAGAAGCCGCGTCGCTTGCAGCTGAACGCCACCAGTCGCTCGGCGTGACAGTCAGCACAGCGGACTCTCAAGAACCCGTGCTCCAGGCGGCCGCACTTCAGATAGTCTTCGAATTCGCGCTGCACGTGGGCCGGCAACGAGCGCTCATGTGCCGCCAAGTGTTCCACGAACGGTGGGTAATATTGTTCAACGAGTTGATACAGGAGCGTCCGCTCAGGCCGGTGCCGAACATACTCGCCCCCACGCGCACCCCCAGCCGTGGCGTCCTTACCGGCCAATAACGGCGTCATGCATCGCGTCCTTGCGATACCTTACGAGCCGATAGTCTAGCGGGTCATCGAACACCGTCGCCAGCGAGGTCGCCGGCTAGCGCCATGTGATTGGTATTGCGTTCAACAGTCCCGGAGGCCGTCCTCGTCCCTACCAAACACGGTAGGGACGAGGACGGATTCATGAAGCGCAGCAACGGCTTTTCGCAGCATGGCTTGAGGAAGACGTAAGTATGACGTCCGTCCTTCGAGCCTTCGGTGCGACAAGCGACAATGGTGCGCGCGAGCGCGCCCGTCTATTTGATTCTAGTCGCGCGAATCGGGAACACGCGCGGCAATCCCATGTGCGGGGTGCATTTCACACCGAGGCCTCACCTCGACGGCGTCGCCGGCAACCATACCCGACATCAACACGCGTCGGAAATCCGAAGAACAACTTCGGTCAACGAAAACTATTTTGGGGTGTTTGATAGCGTTTGGTCACGTTCAATATCGTTTGATGACGTTCGGATAGATATGTGAATCGCTGTCGATTTCGCGCTTGATCATTATCGGCCTTCCGCTAGAATTTTCATCGCAGAATTCATGCGTGGCCACGACGCTTATCGCGGCAACCAGGCATCATCGCGATCTAGGAATGATGCGTCAGTCGCAAGACTGCGGTCGCCGTTCGGACGAATGCTGGCCGTTCGTCCTTCAACTCTTACGCGAATCGAATAGATCTGTGCTCAGGTCGTTCGCTGTTCGTTCGCGTTCTTCACCTTAAGGGATCTCTCCCTTGTTCCACCGCGTACGCAAGTGCCGCGTCGAGTTGTTACGTCTGTTGTTGGCCCGCAAGGGGCAGTTGGGATGGTGTGGCGCCTTTCCTCCACGAGGAGAAACCACATTGCCGGAGATCGGCATCTTGAGGTCTTGGGGAGTCGTGTCCCCGATCTGTCACGCGTGAGCGTGCTCAAGTGGCTACGGCCCTTGGGAGATCATCAACACTTACCAGAAATTCGGAACACATGCGGGACCTCAACTACCAACTGCGACAGCTTTGTTTGAAGAACCGGGATGGGAGCTATGCGACCCAGGCGCAGCGACTGTGGATTCTGTCGCGTATCGCGAACCAGCTGCATGAGCTCGGGTATCGGCAACTGGAAGCCAGCTCGCTGAAACCGAAACACGTGGAAGCGCTGACCCGACATTGGCTCACCGAGGAATTGGCCATTCCCACTCTCAAGAACCGGATGGCCGCGTTGCGGTGGTGGGCGCTTAAAGTAAATCGTCAGAATGTCATCGCCCGGACGAATGACCATTACGGGATTCCGGACCGAACTTACGTCAGCCACGAGAGCAAGGCCCAGACCTTGGTGACTGAGGCGCTCGCCAAGGTCCGCGACGACCATGTGCGGATGAGTCTTGAACTGCAGGCCGCGTTCGGGCTGCGCCGGGAAGAGGCCATCAAGTTCATCCCGAGCTACGCAGATCAAGGCGACCACCTGGTGCTCAAGGACACCTGGACCAAGGGCGGCAAGGCCCGCGAGATCCCAATCCGGACCGAGGCCCAGCGCGAGGTGCTCGACCGGGCGCATCGGTTGGCGGGGCGTGGTTCGCTCATCCCAGCAGACCGAAACTACGTGCAGCAGCTGAGGGTGTACGAAGGCCACACCGCCCGGGCGGGCCTGTCCAAACTGCATGGCCTTCGCCACGCCTATGCCCAACAGCGCTACCAGGCACTGACCGGCTGGCCGAGTCCTGCCGCCGGCGGACCGGTATCCGGCGTGTTGACCCTGGAACAAAAAGCCCAAGACAGGGAGGTACGGCTCGCCATCAGTCGCGAACTCGGCCACGAGCGCGAGGCCATCACGGCCGTGTATCTCGGCCGCTGACACGAATTTGGTCATGGAAAAGCCGACCAATTGTCCGCAAACCATTACGCCGCGGCTCCTCCGCTTTCGGGATGCGCCGCGCTACCTCGGCATGGATAGAAACCGCTTCAACGCGGAGGTCCGACCCCACCTTACTGAAATCCCGATCGGTCGACAGGGCATCGCATTCGACCGCCTTGAACTGGACGCCTGGGTCGATCACTATAAATCCCGCAACGGGCGTCCCGGTCAACTCAAAGGAGATTTGACATGGGACAGAAGAGAACCGCCGGACTCATCAGGCGTGGTGGCGTCTGGCATATCGACAAACAGATCCGAGGAAGCCGACTTCGCGAGAGCACTGGCGAAAGCGATCTCAAGCAGGCGGAGGCCTACCTCGCGAAACGCACGGAGGAAATGAGACAGGCCGTGGTGTACGGGGTACGTCCGAAGCGCACGTTTCGGGCAGCTGCCACGAAGTACCTTGAAGAGCACCAGGACCGGCGACGGATTGCCGATACCGCGCTCCATCTGAAGCAGCTCGATCCGTATATCGGAAGGCTACCTTTAGAAGGCGTGCACATGGGTAGCCTGAGGCCGTTCATCGAAGCGCGGCAACGGGAAGGACGCAAGAGCAAGAGTATCAATCTGGCGCTGGGGGTGGCGCGGCATATTTTGAACCTCGCAGCGTCGGAATGGCTGGATGAGCGCAACCTGACCTGGTTGCAATCACCACCGAAAATCAAGCTGCTGAAAGTCACGGATGCGCGGCTGCCCTACCCTCTCTCGTGGGAAGAGCAGGCGCGATTGTTCGCGGCATTGCCGAAGCACCTGGCACGCATGGCGTTATTCAAGGTCAACACCGGCACGCGTGACAAGGAAGTTTGTTTATTGCGATGGGAGTGGGAAGTGCGGGTACCGGAACTGGACACCAGCGTGTTCATCATTCCGGCCGCGCGGGTCAAGAACGGCGAGGAACGTTTGGTGGTCCTGAATCGAGTGGCCAGATCTGTGATCGACAGCGTGCGTGGCGAACACGCGGACTATGTGTTCGCCTTACGCGGGCGTGCGATCCAGGCGATGGGCAACTCGGCATGGAACGCCGCACGTGTTCGCGTCGGACTGCCGCAGGTTCGAGTGCACGATTTGAAGCACACCTTCGGTCGGCGCTTGCGCGCCGCCGGCGTGAGCTTCGAAGACCGGCAAGACCTGCTCGGTCATCGCTCGGGTCGGATCACCACTCACTACTCAGCAGCAGAATTAGAGAACCTGATCGCAGCAGCTGAGAAGGTGTGCGGCGGAAATCCCCACAAAATCCCCACAATGGTTTTGCTGAAGCAAAACGCGGTGTCGGGGACCGCTGTGAGTGCTTGAAAAAACTTAGGAAGTTGGCGCGCCCGGAAGGATTCGAACCTCCGACCCCCTGGTTCGTAGCCAGGTACTCTATCCAGCTGAGCTACGGGCGCGTCGAGCCGTGGATTATCTGGGGCATCGGCGAGGGTGTCAATTCGGGGGAGGTTTCCGGCATTGGCGGCGCCCCGGCGGGCCAGTACACTCAGGGCCATCACTGCCCTCGACGAGGTACGAAACGTGTTGAAATCCATAGATATCAATTGCGACATGGGCGAGAGCTTCGGCAACTGGTCGATGGGGGATGACGAGGGCATGATGCCCTACATCACCACCGCCAACGTCGCCTGCGGCTTCCATGCGAGCGACCCGGTGACGATGATCAACACCGTCAAACTGGCCAAGCAGCACAATGTCGTCGTCGGCGCCCACCCCGGGCTGCCCGATCTGCTCGGTTTCGGCCGGCGCGCGATGAACATCACGCCGGAAGACGCTTATGCCTACATCGTCTACCAGGTCGGCGCGCTGCAGGCGAGCCTCACGACCGAAGGCATGAAACTCCATCACATCAAGCCGCACGGCGCGTTCTACTCGGTGCTGAAAGCCAACATGGAACTGGCCGAGGCGGTCGCCGAGGGCATGACGAAGCTCGGCGGCACGCCGGTGCTGTACTGGCCGGCCCCGACGTCGGCCGCGATGCCGACCGCGTGCAAGAAGCGCGGCATTCCGGTCGTCGGCGAGATCTACCCGGACCTGCAGTACGCCGCCGACGGCTCGCTGGTCATCCAGCGCCACAAGCACGAGACGGACGTCGAGTTCGCGGCCTCGCAGGTCGAGCGTTACGTGAAGACCGGCAAGGTACAGGCGATGGACGGCACGCTGGTCGAACTCGACGCGGTGGCGCTGTGCATCCACGGCGACGGCCCGAACTGCACGCAGGTCGGCGCCGCGATTCAACAACGGCTCAAGTCGATCGGCTGCGAAATCAAGCCGTTCATGCCCTGAGCGAGACACACGGGAACCCTCATGAAATTCGGTCTGCTGTTCACCTTCCAGTTGCCGCCCGGCTGCGGTATTCAATGGCACGAGCCCTACCAGGACATGCTGAAGTGCCTGCCGCGCGCCGAGGAACTCGGCTACCACTCGATGTACCTCGCGACGCACCACGTGAAGACTGACGGCCTCTGCCCGGGGCCGATCCCGACGATGGGCGCGGCTGCGGCGGTCACGAAGAAGATGAAGATCGGCACGGCCGTGCTGTTGCTGCCGATGTACGCGCCGCTGAAACTCGCCGAAGACATCGCCGTACTCGACAACATCTGCGAAGGGCGGCTGATCCTCGGCGTCGCCCCGGGCTACGTGGCCGAAGAATTTGCCGCCCACGGCATTCCGCGCGACGAGCGTACGGGCCGTTTCGAGGAAGCACTCGATCTGATGATCGAGGCGTGGACAAAGGACGAGTTCGAGTTCAACGGCAAGTACTTCAAGGTGCCGCGCACGGTGATGACGCCGAAACCGTTCCAGAAGCCGTATCCGCAGCTGTGGTACGGCGTGTCGGCGAAGTCCGCGCTGAAGCGCGCCGCGCGGCGCCACGCGATTCAGATCATGTCGCCGCGTCACGGCGTCGAAGAGCTGCGCGAGCATTACGCGCCGTACGAGGACGAGGCGAAGGCGATCGGCTGGACCATTCCCTCGAAGCCGATCATCCGCCAGGTGTTCGTCGCCTCGACGATGCAGAAGGCCGAAACCATCGCCGCGCCCGCCATCGAGCACCTCTACCGCGAGGTCTACGGCAAGGCGTCTGCCGCCGGCGATCGCGTGCTGCGCAATGACGACGGCAGCACGATCACCGATCACAACCAGGTCAGCTTCGAGACCTTCAAGCAGCGCTACATCGTCGGCACGCCCGAGTTCGCGATCGGAGAAATCAGGAAGTACCGCGACGGCCTCGGTTGCGACGAAATGGTGTGCTGGATGCACATGCCGGGCATCCGCGGCAAGGACGTCATGGAGTCGGTGGAACTGTTTGCGCGCGAAGTGATGCCGGTCTTCCAGTAGCCGTCACGCGCAGGATCCCGCCCGGGCCGCTGCGCGCGGCCCGATTTTTTTACAGAGGACGATGAGATGGATGTCAGCGCAGCCGCTCGGGCCAGCCACTACACGGGCGCAATCGATTTCACGATCGTCGAGCAGGGGCCCGAACGCGTCGTGGCCCGGATGCCGGTCACCGACGGCATTCGCAACCCGTTCGGCACCGTGCACGCCGGAGCCATCCTGTGGTTTGCCGACGTCACCGCGACGGTGCTCGCACTGAATGCCACCGAGGTCAAGCCCGACGGCAGCGGTTTTCCGCTGGCGCTGTCGCTGAACGCGCAACTGCTCGGCAACGTCCGCGACGGCGAACTGACGGCCACGGCGAGTTTCGTGCGCCGGGGGCGGCGCGTGTCGGTCGTGCGCACCGCCGTCACCGATGCCGCCGGCAAGCTGCTCGTCGACGTCACGACCAATCACATGCCGGCCTGAGCGCAGGATCCGGGGTCGGGCTGCCGACCGCGAGGTCTCGCGCTACACTGCCCGCACCATTTGAGACACGGAGGCCCGGGATGAATCTGCTGCAGGCTCTGCTCGACGCGAATGGCGGCCAGCTCGTGGGCCAGCTCGCCCGCAACTTCGGACTCGACGAAGCGCAGGCCGGTGCCGCGCTGAAGCAGCTGGTGCCCGCGGTCGCCGGCGGCGTGCGCAACAATCTCGGCCAGGCCGGCGGCCTCGAGGCGCTGCTGGGTGCCCTCCAGCGCGGGCAGCACGCCCGCTATGTCGATCAGCCCGATGTCCTCGGTCAACCGGACACCGTCGCCGACGGCAACGCGATACTCGGCCATCTGTTCGGCAGCAAGGACGTCAGTCGGCAGGTCGCCGCGCGGGCGGCGCAGGGTGCCGGGCTCGATGCGTCGCTGCTGAAGAAGATGCTGCCCGTGGTCGCCGCGATGGCGATGGGTGCGCTGAACAGGCAGGCGGCCGGCAACACGATGAACAGCGGTGCCGGTGAAGGGGGCGGGACGGGTGGCCCGGGCGATCTGCTCGGTGGTCTGCTCGGCGGCGGCGGTGCCCGGGCCGGCGGTGGTGCGGGCGGCCTGCTGGGTGCGATGCTCGATCACGATCGCGACGGCAGCATCGTCGACGATGTGCTGGGGATGCTCCTGAAGCGTTGAATCAAAACGGCGCTGCGCGCTTTGCGCGCGACGCGCCTGCGGAGTACATGACTTGATCGAATGCCGACCCTCTCTGGCACACGCGCTGGGACTGGCGCTGCTGCTCACGTTGCCCTCGCTGCATGCGCAGGACGCAAGCCTCGTGCTCGCCTTCGGCGCTGAACCCGGCGCCCCGTTGCCTCATGCCTATGACTATGGCGCTCCGCCCGCGGGTGAGGCCACCTACACCATCCGGGTGCCGGTGTTCGATCCGAAGGTCGTGCCGATATTCGTCGACAGCGAACTGACGGTCGATGCGGCGACCAAGGTCGTGCAGCGCGTGCACATCGAACGCGCGATGAAGACCATCGCCGAGTGCACGGCGGCGAAGTCGGTGCTCGACGCGAAGCTCGCGGCCGCGATGCCGACGCCGTACACGGGGCCGAATCCCGTGTGGCAGTACATCAACGAGAAGGCCAGCGCCGTCGGCGGCGTACAGTGCCTGACCGAACGCCATCGCCCTTATTCAACACTGATCCTCGATCTCTCGGTCCCGCCCGCCCCCTGAGCGGGGCCGGCGATGACGCGACACGCCCAGACCGTTGGGCGTCATGCGTCATCCGGCGCTTGACTACCACCAGCCGTCGATTGGGCTGACGCAGGAAGCCCAACAGACGTGGTGCGAACCGCGACCGGTGCCTCCATCCGCGTCGAGCCGCGCGTCCAGGCGCCAACGGCCCGATCGGCGACGACGTGACACGCGGCCTGTTGGGCGTCCTGTGTCAGCCCCACCTACGATTGAGCGTCGCTTCGTCGCGACGCTCAGGGCTCCGGCACGCATACCGCGCCGTCCGGCTGCCGCGGTTCATCGCCGGGCAAGCGCCTGATCCCGGATTTCGCGATGCTCTGAGGGATCCCCACGAATCAGGCGCATTCGGCGTGTGCATGGATGATGAAGGGCAGGGCCTTCATGGCGTCTCGTAACGCACTGCGAGGCATCAGCC
>LNEL01000002.1 GCA_001464935.1 Gammaproteobacteria bacterium Ga0077536 | reverse complement strand
CACCGGAAGCGTCGTTTTTTTCACGCTTAAACACAGCGGAGTTCAACATGACAGTTGCTGAAGAATTTGTGTCCCCATTGGTGTTCACCGACGCCGCGGCGCTCAAGGTCAAGACGCTGATCGACGAAGAGGGCGATCAGGCGCTGATGCTGCGGGTGTTCATCTCCGGCGGCGGATGCTCCGGTTTCCAGTACGGTTTCACCTTCGACAACGCCGAGGGCGACGGCGACACCGTCGTTGAAAACCAGGGTGTGCGGTTGTTGATCGACCCGATGAGCGTGCAATATCTGATGGGCGCGGAAATCGATTACAGCGAGGGCCTTGAAGGCGCGCAGTTCGTCATCCGCAACCCCAATGCAACCACCACCTGTGGCTGCGGGTCGTCGTTCTCCGTCTGACCGGATCTTTCCCCGGTCTGCGCATCAGTCTGGAGCGTAGATTCCGCCCAGAATAACCGGCGCGGTCGCGCCGGTGACCGACGACACATTGCCGGGCAATCGTTGCAAACGACGCGCGGCAAGCCAGGCGAAGGTGCAGGCTTCAATCGCTGCAGCGGGAAGGCCGATTTCATCGGTGGCGTAGACCGAACGCTGCTGTCCGGCGACGGTGCGCAAGCGACGCATCAATTCGCTGTTTCTCGCGCCACCGCCGCATATCGCAATATCGGTACATGCCGGCAGGTGACGATCTATGTCACCGATGATGCATTGCGCCGTCAGTTCCGCAAGTGTGGCCTGGACGTCAGCAGCGCTCGGTGGGGCGCTCATGCAGGCGAGATGTTGATCGAGCCAGTCAAGGTGGAAAAGCTCCCGCCCGGTCGACTTGGGCGGCTGGCGAGCGAAATAGGCGTCGCCCAGTAAGTGTGTCAACAGAGCCTCGTTCGACGTTCCACTGGCCGCCCAGCGGCCATCTACGTCGAAAGCTTCCCCTCGATGCCGCTGGATCCAGAGATCCATCAAGGTGTTGCCCGGTCCGCAATCGAATCCGAGGATAGGACGCGCGAGTTCACTCGCGAGCAGCGAAACGTTCGAAATACCGCCAATATTGACGACGGCCACGTCGCGCCCGGCGCGACGAAACATGTGCTCGTGAAAGCCTGGCACCAGCGGTGCGCCCTGGCCTCCGGCGGCGATGTCCTTTGATCGGAAATCTGCAACGGTGAGTATGCCGGTGCGATAGGCGATGACACTCGGGTTCGCAATCTGCAGCGTGTAAGGATACTGACCTTCTACGCCGTGGCCGATGGTCTGCCCGTGGCTGCCGATCGCCGTGATGAGCGACGGGGACATCCCCTGCTGTTCGAGCAGCGTCAGGGCGGCGGCCGCAAATGCGTGCCCCAGCACGGTATCCAGTTCACCAATTTCATCGATTGGGGATGCGCGCACACGAACCAGCTTTTCCAGACGGTCGCGCAGTGGGCGGTCATACGGAATCTCGACAAAGGCCAGCAGTTTTACCCGCTCAGCATCGATGTCGACCAGTGCGGCATCGATCGCGTCCATGCTGGTGCCCGAAATCAGGCCTACGAAAAGTGGCATTGGGCTTTTTTGCCCTCGTTACATGTCCTGCTTGGACCCGGACGTCGAGTCGCTGCCTGCGTTGGCGACCATGCCAGCCGGCACTTCGCCGTCCTTCATCGAGTTCAGCATGGCCAGTGTCGGTTGGGTCTGCTTGCGGAACTCGGCAAGGAAGCCGGGTTCGACTGACAGCGATCGAGGCAATTTCACGGTCAGGGGATCGTGATGCACACCATCGATGCGGAATTCGTAATGCAGGTGGGGGCCGGTTGCGAGTCCCGATTTTCCGACGTAGCCAATCAGTTGGCCTTGGGCGACTGATTTGCCTTTGCCAATCTGCCTGGCGAATTTCGACATGTGGCCATACAGAGTGCTGTATGAATCGCCATGGCGCAGGATGATGACGTTGCCATAGCCGTTCTGGCTGCCTGCGAACTCGATTTTTCCATCCGCCACTGCGCGAATGGGCGTGCCCATCGGGGCCGCGTAGTCGACTCCGCGGTGCGCGCGCAGTCGATTGAGTATCGGGTGGCGGCGCGCCAGATTGAAACGCGAACTGATGCGGGAAAAATTCAAAGGGGCACGCAGGAATGCCTTGCGCATCGCCTCACCCTTGTCGGTGTAGTAGCCTTCGCCGCCGTCGGGGTCCTTGAAAAAGATTGCGCGATGCGTCTTGCCCTGATTGGTGAACTCGGCACCGAGTATCCGACCGTTGCTTACCTTCTCGCCGCTGCGATAGATCTCTTCATAGATGACCTTGAACTGGTCGCCGCGCCGCATTTCAAGCACGAAATCCACATCCCAGCCAAAGATTTCGGTGAACTCCATGATGATGCGATCGGAGAGGCCTGCTGCCTGACCGTCGAGAAAAAGCGAACGCGTAATCTCGCCACTGGCCGCGGCCAGACGAATGTCTGACTTCAGCTCGACCACTTCGCCGTCGAATTTGTCGCCGGATTTCTTCAACAGTACTGTTTTGAACCGATCGACCTCGTACGCCAGTTCGTGCAGTTCGCCGTTGACCAGTCTGTAGGCCAGGGTCTGGCCCGCCATGATGGTCCGCAGTACGCCATCAGATTTGGCGGATTGAAGGACGCGCTGCGCATCCCGATCGGTTACGCCGATGCGATTGAAAATCAGAGAGAGGGTATCGCCGGGCCGAATCTGGGTGGTTTGCCAGTCTTCATGCTGCAGCGACGTCTCCGGCAACATTCTGGGCGCGGCGGCGGAGCTGACCGGGACGCGCGGTTCGAATGGCAGCCGCGCCAGCAATTGGTCGCGCGCATAATCCAGGGACTTGCCGGGAATACGCACACCGATGCGCTCGCTGGGGCCGCTGCTTTCCATGACCGTTGGCGTCTCGACGGGCGAACGCATCAGCAGACTCACCGCCAAAGCGACAAGGCCCGCTCCTCCCGCGATCATCTGCCATTGCCGTCGTCGCGCTGCGCGCCCACGCGCGCTCCACGGCGCGTAGTCGGCCTGAACGATGGTCTGGTATTTGATTTCTCGCCCGTATCGCACGCAACCCCCGCTTGCTCGGCGCGACCTTCGAGGCCCCGCCGCGGCACCCCGTCGGCGCCAAGGCCAATGATATAGTATGCGCCAAAGAATCTCGCGCTTTCATTACCTTAGGAAACTGCCAGCTGATGTCGACAGATGCCTTCGAACTGCTTTGCCGGGGAACCGTCGACGTTCTCCCGCTCGACGATTTCCGCAAACGGATCGCTGCCGGGCGCCCGCTTCGTATCAAGGCCGGCTTCGATCCGACGGCTCCCGACTTGCACCTCGGGCACGCAGTGGTCTTGACCAAGCTGCGTCAGTTCCAGGATCTGGGGCATGAGATTGTCTTCCTGATCGGGGATTTCACCGGCCTGATCGGCGACCCAACGGGGAAAAGTGTTACACGCCCGCCACTTACTCCTGACGAGGTGGCGGCCAATGCGGCAACCTACCAGGCCCAGGTATTCAAGATTCTCGATCCAGCCAGGACGCAGGTTGTCTTCAACTCGGCCTGGATGAGTCAATGCAGTGCGGCAGACTTGATCAGACTTGCCGCACAGCACACCGTCGCCCGGATGCTGGAACGCGACGATTTCCATAAGCGCTACGAAAGTGGGAAGCCTATCGCCATCCATGAGTTTCTCTACCCACTGATCCAGGGATTCGATTCGGTTCAACTCAAGGCCGATGTCGAACTGGGAGGAACCGACCAGAAATTCAATCTCCTTGTCGGTCGTCACCTGCAGGAAACGGCAGGCCAAGTGCCGCAGATCGTCATGACGCTGCCACTGCTGGAGGGGCTGGACGGGGTTCAGAAAATGTCAAAGTCGCTCGGCAACTACATAGGTATCTCTGAACCACCGGCGGAGATGTTCGGTAAATTGATGTCGGTATCCGATGACCTGATGTGGCGCTATTTCGAGTTGCTGAGCCTGCGCAGCAACACGGACCTGGAAACATTGAGGCAGCAGGCCGCCGATGGACGCAATCCCCGGGACATCAAATTTGAACTTGCGCTCGAGATTGTGGGGAGATTTCACGGCCAGCTAGCGGCTGCCCACGCTCATGAAAGCTTCATGCAGCAGTTCTCTGGGCGAGGACTTCCGCAGGATATCCCTGAGATCCGCCTCGTCAGTGCGACCCCGAGAATGCCACTGGCCCAAGTTCTAAAGGCGGCGGGCCTCGTCAGCAGCACTTCCGAAGCCCGACGTGCCGTCGCGCAGCGCGCGGTACGGATAGATGAGCAGAGAATCGAGGATGAGGAATGTCAGCTTGAAACCGGACGTCGACATTTGCTCCAGATCGGCAAGCGAAAAGTAAGTTGGGTGGAACTGATCCACGCGCCCTGAACGGGCTGGAATAGATGCTCGGGCCGGCTCTATTTATCTGTAAATAAAGACGTTTTTAGTTATTTTGGGATGGGCGGGCCCGTTTCGGGTGGCCGGAGGGCCAGGCCGAAATGAGATTGCTGAAAAATATTTTCAGCACAGGTGTTGACCGACCTGATCCGCTATGTATAATGCGCGCCTCGTTCGACGCAACACGCATCGAAAAGCTCTTTAAAAAATAGTCTGACCAAACAATTTGTGTGGGCGCTAACGTCTGTAGATGCTTCGTCATTAGTCGAAGCTTGATGAGTAGCGCAAGCCAAAATTAAGCATCTTCGTCAAAGAATTGCCTAGCAATAGGCGAAGTTCTTTAACTGAAGAGTTTGATCCTGGCTCAGATTGAACGCTGGCGGCATGCTTAACACATGCAAGTCGAACGGTAACGCGGGGGCAACCCTGGCGACGAGTGGCGGACGGGTGAGTAATGCTTAGGAATCTGCCCATAAGTGGGGGACAACCCGGGGAAACCCGGGCTAATACCGCATACGTCCTACGGGAGAAAGCGGGGGACCGTAAGGCCTCGCGCTGATGGATGAGCCTAAGTCCGATTAGCTAGTTGGTAGGGTAACGGCCTACCAAGGCGACGATCGGTAGCTGGTCTGAGAGGATGATCAGCCACACTGGGACTGAGACACGGCCCAGACTCCTACGGGAGGCAGCAGTGGGGAATATTGGACAATGGGCGCAAGCCTGATCCAGCAATGCCGCGTGTGTGAAGAAGGCCTGCGGGTTGTAAAGCACTTTCGGTTGGGAAGAAATTTTCTCAGTTAACACCTGAGGAATTTGACACTACCTTCAGAAGAAGCACCGGCTAACTCCGTGCCAGCAGCCGCGGTAATACGGAGGGTGCGAGCGTTAATCGGAATTACTGGGCGTAAAGCGCGCGTAGGTGGTTGCGTAAGTCGGATGTGAAATCCCCGGGCTTAACCTGGGAACTGCATTCGAGA
>LNEL01000001.1 GCA_001464935.1 Gammaproteobacteria bacterium Ga0077536 | reverse complement strand
GTGTCGGCGAGCAGTGCCGGGACGGTGGTACCGAGCTGCTCGGCGGCGACGGCGAGCCCGGCGTCGATGCTCGCGAACGCCCGCTGGCGGTCCGTCAGTGCCTTGCCGATGGTGAAGCGGCCTTCCGTGCTGGTGACGACGACGTCGGTGAAAGTCCCCCCCGTGTCGACCGAAATGCGATAGGGCATCTGCTGAAACCTCTGATTCTGATGGTCGGAACTGAGGGCCTGTCCCGGGCCGGGTCGCGGCGCCGGACAAGCCCGTACTTGCATTCTCGCCGTTGCCGCAAGACTCTTGCAAACGGGGCGGCACGGCGACTCCCGGCGGGCGTTCGCGTGCCGGATCACGGTGCCGATGGCGCACCGCCCGGGAGCAACGCGCACCAGCACAAGACACGACAGACTGACAGGGGAGGCCCATGAGCACGATTCCAGCAGAACTCGACGTCATCCATGCGTATCGCATGCTGCGTCTGCTCCGTGAATTCGAAGATCAGCTGCACGTCGCGATCGCACGCGGCAACGTGCCCGGTTTCACACACCTGTATGCGGGCGAGGAAGCGAGCGCGGTCGGCGTGTGCCTGCACCTCGCGGATCGCGACGTCCTGTGCAGCACGCACCGGGCACACGGGCACTTCCTGGCGAAGGGCGGCGATGTCGACGCGCTGGCGCTCGAAATTTTCGGCAAGGAAGGCGGCGCCTGCGGCGGCAAGGGCGGCTCGATGCACGTCGCCGACTGGTCACGCGGCATGTGGGGCGCGAACGCGATCATCGGTGCCAGCGTGCCGCATGCAATCGGCGCCGGATTCGCGTTCAAGTACCGCGGCGAAGACGGCGTCGCGGTCAGCTTTGGCGGCGATGGCGCCTCGAACCAGGGTGCCGGCTTCGAATCGATGAACCTGGCGAAGATCCTGAACCTGCCGGTGCTGTTCGTGCTCGAGGACAACGGCTACGCGGAGACGACTGCCAGCGGCTGGGCAGTCGCCGGCCGGCCGGTCGAGCGCGCCGGCGGCTTCGGCATTCCCTCGGTCGAGGTCGACGGTACCGATCTCCTCGACGTCTACACGAAGATCGGCGTCGGTGTCCGGCGCGCCCGCGAGGGCGGTGTCCGTCGTTCTTCCATGTGCGCGTGCCGCTGTTCCACGGCCATTACGAAGGTGACCCGGAAACCTACCGCGCGCCCGGCGAGGTCAAGCAGCTGCGCGCCGAGCAGGACTGCCTCACGCGTTTCCGCGTGCAGGTGCTCGCCGCCGGACGGGCGGATGCCGCGACGCTCGACACGCTCGATGCGGAGTGCGCGGCGCGCGCGGCAGCGGCCATCGAGCGCGCGCAGCACGCACCGTTTCCAGCCCTGTCGACCCTGACCACCGACGTCTACGCACGTCCCTGAGGCCCGCACCATGAGCATCAAGACCACACGCGACGCAATTCGGGAAACACTGATTGCCGAGATGGAACGCGACCCGCGCGTCTTCGTCATCGGCGAGGACATTGCCGGCGGCATGGGCGCGCCGGGCGAACAGGACGCCTGGGGCGGCGTGTTCGGCGTGACGAAAGGACTGCTGGGCCGCTTCGGCCGTGAACGCGTCATCGACACCCCCATCAGCGAGACCGGCTTTCTCGGACTCGGCATCGGCGCCGCGAATGCCGGCCTGCGGCCGGTCGTCGAAATCATGTTCGTCGACTTCTTCGGCGTCTGCTTCGACCAGGTGCTGAACAACATGGCGAAGTTTCGCTACATGTACGGCGGCAAGGCCTCGACGCCGATCACGGTCCGCACCAGCTACGGCGCGGGCTTCGGCGCGGCGGCCCAGCACAGCCAGGCCCTCTACCCGATGTTCGCGCACATTCCCGGCATCAAGGTCGCGCTGCCATCGAATCCCTATGACGCGAAGGGCCTGCTGACGGCGGCGATACGCGACGAAGACCCGGTCATCTTCTTTGAACACAAGGGGCTGTACGACGAACAGGGCGAAGTGCCCGACGAATCCTACGTGCTGCCGTTCGGCGAGGCGGCAGTCGTGCGGGAGGGCAAGGACTGTTGCATCGTCGCCTTCGGACGCATGGTGCTGCTCGCCCGCCAGGCGGCCGAGATCCTCGCGCGCGAGGGCATCGAGACGACCATTGTCGATCCGCGCACCATCGCACCGCTCGACACCGACACGATCGTCGAGGCGATTGCCGGCTGCGGGCGGCTCGTCGTCGTCGATGAAGCGAGTCCCGTGTGCGGCATGGCCTCGGAAATCGCCGCGCTCGCCGCCACCGAATGTCCGCGGGCACTGAAGGCCGCGGTGCAGAAGGTCACGCCACCGGCGGTGCCAATCCCGTTCAGTCCGGCGCTCGAAGCCGCCTACCTGCCCACGGCGGAAGCCATCGCCGCCGCCGTGCGGAAGACGCTGCAATGAACGCGGCACCGACCACCCCCGAGACCATCGACGAAGCCGCCTTCCGGGCGGCACTCCTCGCCCGCGGCTGCAACACGATCACGGTCGTCGAATGGGAGCCGAACCGGCTCAGCCCGACGCATGCGCACGCGTTCACCGCGCGCGGCCTGATCCTGGCCGGTGGCTTCACACTCGAAACCGCGGACGGCGCGCGCGTACTCGCACCCGGCGACATCTTCGAACTGGCGGCGGGTATCCCGCACGTCGAGCGGGTCGGACCGCTGGGTGCGCGCATTCTCAGCGGGCGCCTGGACCCGGTTTGAACGGGAAGCCGGACGGCGGCGCTCAAGTCGCGTCGCGCGGGCGCCGCTAGCACGGTTGCGCCACACTTCCGCCGGCCGGCGGCAGCGCGCAAGCACAGGAGGAGGCCGCTCCGATGATGTCGTCCGCCAAATTCGCCACGCTGCCGAATTCGCCGCTGGAGCAGCTGCACAATTACTACGAACGGCTGGTGCTCGACGCGATCCGTGCGCGCGGCATGAATCTCGACGAGGATGCGTTCGTCGACGTCGCCTGCGTCGCATTGAACGAACTGCCGGCGAAGTACATCCGGCACGACGTCGACATGGCCTATTTCACCTCGCCCGAAGAGATGGCCGCACTGCACAACCGCGTGCAGCGCGCGATCGACATGGCCATCGGACGGGTGCTCAGCAAACGCTGGACCGCCTGACGGGCGAGACCCGGGTCCCCGGATGGCGCGCGGCCCACGCCGCATCGCCAACCCGCCGGCGATATTCACCTGGCGCGATGCCGAACACCAGGCCGAACGTGCTCGTGAAATGAGCCTGGTTGGCAAAGCCGGCTTCCAGCGCGATGTCTGCCAGCGCCCTGTCCTCCGCGTCCAGCAGCGATCGCGCGCGTTCGGCGCGGCAATACATCAGGTGTCGATGCGGCGGCTCGCCGGTGGCCGCCCGGAAGGCACGCGCAAAATGCGCCTCGCTCATGCCAACCGCCTCGGCGAGCTGGGCAATCCGCAGCGGTTGCGACAGTCTGGCGTCTATCAGTTCACAGACACGCTTGAGTTTGTGCCGCGGCAGGCGTTCGCGGAACGTCGGCGGCGGCGGGGCAAGACTCGAGTAGGCCGCGAGCCAACGCTGTGCGATTTCCCATGCCCAGCAGGCCATGTCGGCGGGGTTGGACATCGGGTCATTCAGGCCCGCAGCGATCTGGTAAAGCCGTCGAACGATCAAACGGTCCCGCAGCCCGGTCACGGTCGCCAGGCGCACGGTTGTCGCCGCGACTGCGAAATGGGCTTCAGCGCACTGATGCAGCAGGGACACCGGGACATACAGCTGAAGCCACCGGCATCGCGTCTCCGAGTCCCAGACTCCCTCGGCGTCACAGCGCTGCAGCGAAACACAGCCCGGACGGGATTCACCCGCCGTGGCGCCTTGGCGCTCACGCCGGGTCAGGCGCGGGCCGGCAAGATGGAAGGTCAGGGTGTGGTAATCGTCATAGGCGTCTTTGCTGTACGCCTGCACGATGCCCTCGTGTACCGCCAGCACGCAGCCACTCTGCTGCGGCAGCGTTGCTGCTCGCAACAGCGTCAGCCCGGCAAGGCCTCGTTCCCGATGCAGTTGGGCAGGACCGTCGATACCCCGGGGGACGGTCAGCGCCGACGTACTGGCGCAATTCAGTGGGTGCATGAGGTTCCCGGCAATGTTGCAGCTCCCCAAATCCGGTGTCTAAGGCCCATGGGAAAATTCTAGTCCCCGACAACGGCGAAGTGCGCGATCGCGAGTGAACTTTTCGCAGGATTCTGTAAGACCGCACTGCGCAGGCCGGCCGACGATAGCGCAACGCACGGCAGGGGGAACGAGTTGCATCCCCCGCCGAAGCCGGAGAGCGCTACATGCCCTATCGCATTTCGGTCGACACGGGGGGGACTTTCACCGACGTCGTCGTCACCAGCACGGAAGGCCGCTTCACCATCGGCAAGGCGCTGACGGACCGCCAGCGGGCGTTCGCGAGCATCGACGCCGGGCTCGCCGTCGCCGCCGAGCAGCTCGGTACCACCGTCCCGGCACTGCTCGCCGACAC